>NZ_MSDO01000004.1 GCF_001937195.1 Salinicola socius
CCTGGAATGATGTTCAAAGGGAGGAAGGAAAATCCGCCGTTGCAAACGGGTTCCAGCAACGACGCCAACGCCTGTACTATAAAAATTCGAGTAATGGTCAGCAGGAATCGCAATGAAGACCATCGGCATACTGGGCGGCATGAGCTGGGAATCCACGCAGAGCTATTATCGGTTGCTCAACGAGGGCGTGCGTGACCGTCTTGGCGGGTATCACTCGGCGAAGATCGCCATGGTCAGCGTCGACTTTGCCGAGATCGAGGCGCTGCAACAGAGCGGTGATTGGGATCAAGCGGGAAAGACGCTGGCGACAGCGGCCCGTCAGATCGAGGCCGCTGGCGCAGAGTGTCTGTTGCTGGCGACCAATACCATGCACAGGGTGTCCGGTGCGATCGAGTCGGCACTGAGCATTCCGTTTCTCCATATTGCCGATGGCACCGGTTCACGATTGCGTGCCGCTGGCATCGATCAGGTCGGCCTGCTGGGTACGCGGTTCACGATGGAACAGGATTTCTATCGAGGCCGGCTACTCGACGGGCATGGCATTTCCTGCCTGGTGCCGTCTCGGGAAGATCGGGATAGCATTCACCGAATCATCTTCGAAGAACTGGTGCATGGCGTGATCACCGAATCGTCGCGACGGGTTTATCAGGAGATCGTCACCAGGCTTCAGGCGCAGGGCGCAAAGGGTGTGATTCTGGGGTGTACCGAGATCGCCTTGCTGCTCCGACCGCAGGATTGCGATCTGCCGCTCTATGATACGACCGCGCTGCATGTCGACATGGGGCTCGAATTCGCTCTGGATGACGCGGCGACGATCCTGCAATCTCCCTCGGATTGATCAGATAATTCAGTCTCCTGCTCCGACCCTGCCGATCGATAATGGCGCTGGGGACAATCCCCTGCGTACTTGCCCGGCCTTCGGGCCGGGGCTTTTTGATGCGCGGCCGGTTAGCGCTTCTTCTTGCCGGTTTTACCCGCCCGTGATGTTCTTTCCCACAACGCTTGCCGGTGGTAGACCCCTGAACCGGGTACTCCGGCATGGCTGTGAATGCCGTGTCGGCTGAAGTTCAGGTGGGCGCCGCGAGGGCCGATCGAGAGCGTCGGACCATGATTGTCGAGCCGAATCCGCAGCCCTGGAGCCAGCCGCAGCATGCGGCGAAAGCGAAGTCCCATGGGATATCTCCTGGAAGTTTCTTTACGATTGACTGCGACTGACGGCATTCGTTCGGCGGTCTTTCAGCGTTTGCCATACCGGGCTACCAGGAACGATCAGGGCCAGCACGGCGCAGGCGGCAGCGGGAGAGAGAACATCGAAGCTGGAGTCCAGCGACCAGTGATGGAACAGCCCGTAAAAATATCCGACGTGATTGGGGCCGCCCCCGGCGTACTCGTGCTGGGCGATCTCGCGCCCCAGGAATACCGCGACGATCAGCGAGCCGCCTACCCAGCGACCGACGAGGGGCCAAAGCAGACACTGGAAACTCAGGGCGATAATGGCGTGCTCGAAATGGCTGGTATTCATGCAAACCTCGCGGCAATCGGTTGGCGTCAGCATAGCTGCTCGCGAGGTGAGCGACGTTGGATCATTCCTGGCGCGGCTGCCTGACCCGGCTGGCACCCGGCGTGACGTGGCGGCAGGCGGGCAGGACCCTGTCGCGCAGATAATGCCGATTGGCGGCGCAGACGCTGAGGCCGTCACCGCCGTAATGCTCGAGACAGATCACGCCGCGAAAGCCGGCTTCGACGGCGAGCTTCATCGCCTGACGGTAATTGATCAGGCCACTCTCCATCGGTGCGGGGAAGGCGACATAGTGGCCACGCTGGCTGTCCTCGTCTCGCATGTAGTTCTTGGCGTGCCAGAAGTTCGACCACGGCAATACCTTGCGGAAAGCCTCGAGCCACGGTTCCACCGGCCGGTGCAGGCGGATCAGGTTGCCGATGTCCGGGTTCAGGCCGACCGAATCGAGGGCGATCTCTTCGACCATGGCGACGGCCGAGTCGGCGCTGCCGAGATAGGTGTCCTCGTACATCTCCAGCGACAGCACGATGCCCAGCTCGGCGGCGTGCTGGCCGAGTTCGCGGATACGTGTCACTGCCTTGTGCCACTGCGCTCGATCGTCGGGATCATCGCGGTGGCCTTCGACCGTCCAGAACCAGAGCTGTCGCCGCTGGGCTTCGGTCAGGGGGCGGTGCAGACCGATCGAAACGGTGCCGATGCCGAGCCTGGCCGCGGCGTCCAGCGAGCGATGGCTGTAGGCAAGGTGGTCGTCGCCATGACGTTCGTCGATCACGCTTGCGCGCACTACCGAGATGGAGCTGGACTTGAGCCGCGCCGATTTGATCACGCTGGCGAGAGCGTCGAGCTGGGCATTCGACATGTCGCCGGGGCGAAAACAGTTGTCGGAGAGATCGACGCGATCGAAGCCCGCCTCGGCAATCTCCTGGAACAGCGGCTGCCACTGCTCGGCGCTGGCCTCATGCAGTGGAGTGCCATCCGGCAGACGATTGGGAAATGGCAGCATGGCAGCCGCAATCGGCCAGTCGGAAAGATCGGAAGTCATCTCGGATTCTCGTTAGTGTCAGGGGTGGAAGGCTTAAGGGTAGAGGACTCGGTGTTAGAGGGGATGCCGCTGGCGGACATGGCCGAGGCGAAGAACAGGGCGTCCTGAGCCTGCCGCAGCTTCCACAGGTATGAGCTTTCGTCGATCGCGACATCACGTACGCGAATGGGCTCGCCCGCGCGGACCGGTCTCATCAGCACTCGGTTGGCGGCGAGATAGTAGGGCAGCGGGGCATCGTCGCCGAGTGCGCTGGCCGGCACCAGCGCCGATGATACCTGATCGATGCTGTGGTGGTGGCCATGAGCGGTGAGCGTCGTGCCTTCGGCCAGGTCCGATTGGGCCATCGCGATCAGATCGAGGTGCGGTCTTGGCTGGCTGACGCCGCTGGGAACACCGCGACGCACCATTTCCAGCAGGGTGGTTGCGGCTTCGAGCCCGAGCAGGTGGCGGGGCAGCGGCAGCATTGCGCTGTCGCCGCGGCGACTGACCAGGTGACCTTTCTCGGCCAGCATCTGCCAACTGGCGCGGTCGTGACCGCGTACGACCACGAATACGCCGCCCGCGAGGCTGAATTCGTCCGGGCGGCGCAGGCAGTGGAAGACTTCCAGCGCCGGCGTTCGCGTCAACAGCCCGCCCTGGGCAGCCGGCACGAACAGCTCGGCAATCTCGCTGATACGCGCGATGGGATAATGCAGCGCCGGGCGGTCCGGTAGCAGGCCAGTGGCGTTGGCGACGATTGCCATCTCGCACAGATCCGGCACCGCATGCTGGGGTAGCGCCCTGGCAATTCTGCTGCGATCCGCTAGCCACTGATGATGGCCTTGGTTGTCCAATCCCGCGGGGAGCTCCCAGCGCTCCCCGAAGCCGGGGACGGCGACAGATCGACCGTTGCTGGTCATGGTCTCCCTGGTGGCGTCGAACACGAAGTCGTACTCGCTCGATTTGCCGGCAGCCAGGATTTCCAGCCCCACCGTCTCGGCCCAACTGATGAGACCGATTGCCAATGCCGGCTGATCGCCATCCACCGGGCTGATCACGCAACCCTGCTTATGCGCCATGGCCGCCAGGCCGGGGCCGATCACGTTGTCGGCTTCCTTGGTCACCAGGGCGACATGGTGTCCGGCTTCAATGGCGAGCGCTGCGTGGCGAGCGCCGGCCTCGGGGTGACCGGTGGCTTCGATCACGACGTCCAACGGCAGTTCGATAACGGCTTCCAGTCGGTCGCCGACGATCCAGTGGCCGTCGTCCCAGGCGCGCTTGGCCTCTGCCGGCGTTCGGCAATGGCGGATCCGACGGGGTTCGATGCCGGCATCGGCCAGCGCCTTGGCCGCCAGATCGGGGTCGAGGTCGAGCACGATGCGAGTGTCGACGGTCGTCAGATGGCGGGCGTGAACCACGAAGCTGCGACCGAACCCGCCGGCGCCGATCACGCAGCAACGGATGGGGTCGCCGCCATCGAGGTAGTGGGAAAGATGCATGGGCGATGTCCTCGAATGGAACGCGGGCCTGGGTTTAGTGCCGAGAATCGGGCGTGGAGGGCTCGTGTGTCTGCGGCTTCTGGCGGTGCAGCCGCTGCCGCCAGCCGCGGAGCCCGACCAGTTTGGAGATCAGCGGCCATACCAGCATCAGTACGCCGAGCCCCATGATCGTGGTCACCAGCGAATTGGACCAGAACACGGTCAGCGAGCCGTCGGACATGACCATCGACTGCCGGAAGGCTTCCTCGGCGCGGTGGCCGAGCACCATGGTCAGTACCAGCGGCGCGACCGGGTAGTCGAGTTTCTTGAACAGATAACCGAGCAGGGCGAAGAACAGCAGCAGCCAGAAATCGAAGGTCGAGTTGGCGACCTGGTAGACCCCGGTAAAGATCACCGCGACGATGACCGGTCCGATGATGGCGAAGGGCACCCGCAGGATCGAGGCGTAGAGCGGCACCGTCGCGAGCACCAGAATGACCGCGACCACGTTGCCGAGATACATGCTGGCGATCAGGCCCCAGACGAAATCAGGGCGGGTGACGAACAGCATCGGCCCCGGGGTGAGGCCCCAGATCATCAGTCCACCCATCATGACCGCGGCGGTGGCGGAGCCGGGTACGCCCAGCGCCAACATCGGCAGCAGCGCAGAGGTGCCGGCAGAATGATCCGCGGCTTCCGGCGAGACGATACCGTTGGGCTCGCCCTTGCCGAACCGCTCGGGATGTCGGGAAAAGCGCTTGGCAAGGCCATGGCTCATGAACGAGGCGGCGGTCGGCCCGGCGGGGGTAATACCCATCCAGATCCCGATCAGAATGCTGCGCACCAGCGAGACCCAGTAGCGCGGCAGTTCAGCCATGGTGCGCAGGATATCCTTGATCCGGATCCGGCTCTTGATCCCATTGAAGCTCAAGCCCTCCTCGGTCGTCACCATCAGCTCGGCGATACCGAAAAGGCCCATGACCGCGACCAGGAAGCTGATGCCCTTGACCAGGTCGGGAATCCCGAAGGTCAGTCGCAGGCCGCCGGAAACGCTATCCATGCCCACGGTGGCAAAAGCCAGCCCCAGCATCATCGAGACGAGCGTCTTAGAAGGTGCGCTGGAACTCATGCCGATGAAACTGCAGAACGCCAGAAAGTAGACGGCGAAGTACTCCGGCGACGAAAACTTGAGCCCGAACTGGGCCACCCAGTTGGCCAGCAGAGTGATCATCACCACGCCTGCGAGGGCGCCCAGGCCGGCGGACATGAATGCCAGCGTCAGCGCGCGGGTCGCTTCGCCATTGCGGGCCATCGGGTAGCCATCGAACGTCGTGGCGACAGACGAGGGCTCGCCGGGAATGTTGAACAGAATCGAGGTGGTGGAGCCGCCGAAAAGGGCGCCCCAGTACATGCAGCTCAACAGGATGATGGCCGAGACCGGATCCATGGTGAAGGTCAACGGCAGCAGCAAAGAGACGCCGTTGGGCGCGCCCAGTCCCGGCAGCACGCCGACCAGCATGCCCAGCATCACCCCGATCACCATGATCATGAGGTGATTCCAGGTGAGGATGGTGGCGAAACCGTCCATCAGCAGCGAGAGATTGTTCATGGTGCGATCTCCGGAAGACGGGCGCTTAATAGATGCCGAACGCGTGTTCCAGCGGGCCTTTCAAAAGCGGCACCTGGAAAACGAGTTCGAACAGCAGATAGAAGCAGATGCTGATGGCGATACCGCTGGCCAGCGATTTCCACCAGGCGTAATGGCCTTGCAGACGCATCGCGAACAACACGTAAAGCGTGGTGCCGACATAGAGCCCCAGCAGCAGGGAGACGATGGCAAAGCCGATGATCGGCAGCGTGAAACGAGCAAGCGATCGGAGTCTGGCGGCATCCAGGAAGGTTTCATCCTTGTGGCGATGGCCGATCACCGTACGCAGCAGGTTGACGAGGCTCCCGGCGACGATCAGTATCCCGATCCAGAACGGGAAGTAGCCAGAGTCCGGCCCGCTCGGCGTCCAACCGGTGCCGACCTGCCAGGCGCCGTAGCAGATCGCCATGCCGATGGCGCCGGTCAGAAGTGCCGTGGCGATCTCCATGGTGTAACGGGAAATGCCATTGTGGGTCATGCTGTTCCCTCCCTCTGGAAAAGAAGGGCAGCGCGAAGCTGCCCTGCAAGGTCAACCACTCGACAACGTCGTCGGTTCAGGAAGCTCGTCGTCGGTTCAGGAAGCGCTCCAGCCTTCCTGCTCGAAGACTTTCTTGACGGTGCTGGCGTTGTCATCGATGTACTGCTTGAGTTCATCGCCGCTCAGGAACTGGCTGGTCTGCACCGTGCGAGTGACGTAGTCCTTCCACTCCGGGGTTTCGCTGACCTTCTTCAACAGATCCTGGTAGTAGGTCACCGCTTCCTCGGAGGCGCCGGCCGGCAACCAGACGGTTCTCGGCATGCGGTATTCGGCGATATCGATCCCCTGCGACTGACAGGTGGGAATATCCCCCCAGCCCTTGCCCTCATGGACGGGTTCGCCCTTGGGCAGCTGTTCCGGGCTGAACACGCACAACGGTTTGATCATGCCGGCCTGCCACTGGCCCAGGTTCTCGTTGGGATTGTTGACGTTGGCGTCGACATGGCCGCCGGCCAACTGCACCAGCGCCTGGCTGCCGCCGTTGAAGGGCACGTAGCGGAATTCGGTACCGGTGGCTTCCTCGATCATGCTGACCAGCGTCTGATCGGTATCCTTGGACTGGCTACCGGCGAACTGCATCTTGCCCGGGTTCTGCTTGGCGGCGTCGATGAACTCCTTGGCGCTGGCGTAGTCGGCGTCTCCGTTGACCCAGATCAGGAACTCGTCCATGGCCATGGCCGCGACCGGCTGGAGGTCGTCGGCGGCGTAGGGCATGTCACCGACTTCGGGCAGCAGATATTCGTTGTTGGTGCCGAACGTCAGCTTGTAGGGGTCATCCTTGGACGACGCCGAGTAGACATAGCCTTCGGCACCGCTACCGCCGCCTTTGTTGGAGACGATGATCGACTCGTCCATCAGCTGATGCTTGCCGATGATCGACTGTACCGTGCGGGCGAAGGTGTCCGTGCCGCCGCCGGCGCCGGATGTCACCACGAATTCGACGGGGCGGTCCGGTTGCCAGGCCAGCGCGCTACCGGAGACGGTAAGTGCGGCGAAGAACAGGGCCAGCGGCCTGAGTTGATGAGTGCAAAGCGGTTTGAGCGTATACATGGCGTTTCTCCTGTCATCTATGGCGTTATTGCTGTTGTGCGAATCGCTCGTGATCCATGGTCGACTCGTATGAGTCACTAGCTCTCCAGCGTGCCGGCCGATGCCGACAGGCTGAAACTCAGTCCGCTGCCGCCTGGCGGGCTCGGCCGGCCATGCGTGCCGCCAGCAGCAACGCTTGGCGCGAGGCGCCGAGATCGGCAATGCCGCGGCCGGCGATGTCGTAGGCCGTCCCATGAGCGGGAGTGCAGACGGGGAAAGGCAGGCCGCCGAGCATCGTCACGCCGCTATCGAATCCCATCATCTTCATCGCGATCTGACCCTGGTCGTGATACATGGTCAGCACCGCGTGAAAGCCTTCTTTCACGGCGCGAAGAAAAACGGTATCGGCCGGGAAGGGGCCTTCGACATCCATGCCCTGTTCGCGCGCGCGCTGGATCGCGGGTTCGATGATATCGATCTCTTCCATGCCGAAACTGCCGCCGTCGCCGGCGTGAGGGTTGAGACCGGCAACGGCGATGCGCGGATGATCGTGTCCGGCCTGCTGCAGGCAACGATGCGTCAATGTCAGCTCGTCGACGATCGATTCCGGCGTCAGCGCCGCGGCAACGTCTTTCAGCGGAATATGGGAGGTCACACGGGCATTCCACACCGAGTCCAGGATGTTGAACTCCCGCGCCTTGCCCTCGAAGCCGATGGCGTCGGCCACGAAGCGGATTTCATCGTCGTAGCCCGGGTTGGCGTAGCGCATGGCTTTCTTGTTGAACGGGGTGAAGCAGACCGCATCCGCCTGGCCGCCATGGGCCAGTGCCAGCGCTTTGCGGAAGTTGGCCGAGGCGAACTCGCCGCCGGCCGGTGTCGCCTTGCCTTGATCGACGTCTTCCAGTGCCAGATGGGCAAGGTCGAGAAAAACCGGGGTCGATTCGAGATCCGTGAGCGAGCGGTTCTCGTCGATGGATTGAAGTGATGGTGAGACACCGGCGACGCGGGCGCCTTCGTCGAAAATACGGCGGTCGCCGATGACGACCAGCCGGGCGGCACGGTTGACGGCATCATCGGCGGCCAGTTTGGCTGCCAGCTCGGCGCTGATGCCCGCGGGGTCGCCCATCGCCAGGGCGATGATCGGCAGCTCGGATGCGTCGTGACGCGATGGGGAATGAGCCATGGTATCTCCTCGTCGTTTGGGTTGGCACTTCGTGGTGAAGTGCCCGCTTTGAGAAGGAGATTGCGCTCAAATCCAAAATGTATACATTATACGTTGGTATTGAGCAGCGGTCGTTCCAGGCGCAGTATGATGGCTTCAGACTGATTCCGAAGCGCGTATCATTGATCGTGCCAAAGCTGAATCGATACATTCGATGCGCCACTTTCCATCACCGGTCCCACATTCATGAAGAAGACAGCCACGTCCGCCACGTCATCGCCTCGTTCCGCGATCACCCGGCATTCGCTTCATGATGCGATTACCAGCCACCTTCGGGACATGATCATCGAAGGCGACCTCGAACCGGGTAAACGCATCTACGAGGGTCCGCTCTGCGAACGCCTGGGCGTATCGCGTACGCCGTTGCGGGAAGCGCTCCGCTATCTGGCGAGTGAAGGACTCGTTGACCTGACGCCGCAGCGCGGTGCGTCGGTCCGCCAGTTTTCGGCCAAGGACATTCGGGACATGCTGGTGCTGATTCGTACCCTCGAAGAGCTGGCGGGGCGTCTGGCATGCGCCGAAGCGAGTGACGAGGAGATCGCCGGGGTTCGAGAGCTGCACGATCAGATGCTCGACTACTATCGGCAGGGAAATCGACTCGATTACTACAAGACCAATCAGCGCATTCACTCCGCCATCGTCGCGCTAAGCCACAACGAATCACTGATCCAGGTGCATGCATCGCTGCAGTCGAAACTCAAGCGCGTGCGATTCATCGGGCATGAAGGGCAGGAGAAATGGGCGGCGGCAGTCGCCGAACATGAATCGATGATCGACGCGCTCGAGCGGCGGGAAGCGCATGCGCTGGTGAGCGCACTGAGTGAACATCTTGCTCACGCCTGGGAGCGAGTCAGGGACGTCGTCTCCTGAGTCTAAATGGTTAATTGTCTATATGACTAGCCCTTGCGTTGTAGGCAATCTCTTACACAAAAATCAGAGTATCTACTCTATTGCCGTTTAATATGGAGAGTTATGATTTCCTTTCGTTGTAGATCCTTGGTTCCCCGACTTCGGTCGGGGATTTTTTTGCGTCAAAATCGACGCTCACGGTGTCTATTAATATGATTGGCTAGATGAATTGTTGATGGGAAAGTCATTTCGCTATTCAGTCAGTGCGGATAATCAATATAAGGATGTCGCCGGGTCATGTATGAAAAGAAGTGGCGCTAGCGTTATCATGGAGGTTACAAAAACACACCAAATAGAGGTTCCTAGTTAATCCACGTTAGTAGATCTATTTATTCTGCTGTCGCAGAATGGTCAGAACGCGGACGCTTTAATGTCAGTTTCCCAACCCCCATGACATTAAAATCATCACCTCTGCCGATCGACATTCAAGGCGGGGCATGAATAGCAGCGATGGCGGTTGGCGGGAACATGATCCCTCGACAAGAGGTGTCGGAGATCGGAACCCCCGTTATCGAACCGGCAATTATCGAAATTCCGGACACTGGAAAGTCCAGACACGAAAAATCCTAATATGGAAAGCCCGGTCACATTGCTTGTACGTCAAGGATGGCGACAGAAAGGAGTACCCGTGACGGAATACGGGCCATGGAAGCGGTGAGCAATGCCGCACCTTTCAGCAGGGTAGGCACGTGCTGATTGAAAGCCCGGCCGGTCAGTGACGACCGGCCGGGCTTTCTCTTATCCGGCGATGGCACAAGTATTTCCAATGCGGGGGCGATCATGGCGCTTGCATGTCTAAGTCTTTGGATTTACGATCAAAACCATTGCGGGTGTAGCTCAATGGTAGAGCAGAAGCTTCCCAAGCTTAAGACGAGGGTTCGATTCCCTTCACCCGCTCCAATTACCCTCCCAGATACGTTCAAATACATCTCCTGAATCACCTCAAGTCCACGCCACGTCTACGTTTTCCTGTTTAAATACGTCCATTCATGATTAGCGTTAGTCACAACTGCCCTGTATGGCCTAATGTATGGCTAGATTTCAGCCATACAAGAAAGGTTAGATGAAGCGCAATCAGATCAAACGGCGTCCACTCGCGGATACCGTACTCGCCAAGCTTGAACCAGAGTCCCGAGAATACCGCGAGAGCTACGGTGTCGACCGGCTCTATTTCGTCGTGGCGCCATCGGGGCGCAAGCGTTGGGAAGCACGCTATAAGAAGCCATCCACCGGTCGGTGGGCGTGGATGGGCCTGGGCGGTTATCCTGACACCTCCGCCAAGCGAGCCCGGGCACAGGCCCAGCATGCCGCCGAACTGCTGGCCGATGGCATCGATCCGGTAGAGCACCGGAAGGGCGGACACGAGCACCCGTTCCGCGAAGCTGCCGAAGCTTGGTACCAGGATAAGGTCGATCGCGGTCGGGCGGAGAAAACGATCAAAGGCATGCGGTATTGGTTGGACAATGACTCGCTGCCCGCCTTTGGCGATATCGCGATTCATCGGGTGACGCGCCGAGATTGTGCCGCGCTGCAGGAGTCTATTGAGAAGCGGGGCGCGTTCAACACGGCAGAGAAATCACGCACCTGGTTGAACCAAATTTTCGGCCGCGGTATCGCCCTTGGGCATACCGAGAACAACCCCGCCTCAAACTTGGCCGACGTAGCTGCTCAGGCCCCCAAGGAAGAGCGTTATCCACACCTACTTGAGCCAGAGTTGCCGGAGTTCCTTCGGGGTCTGAGCGAGTCACCCAGCAAAATGATCGTGAAAACTGCCGCTTGGATGGTCGTGCGCACCGCCTCGCGCCCCGGCATGGTTCGTTGGGTTGAGTGGTCAGAGTTGGATGGTGATGTGTGGCGGGTGCCGGCCGAGAAGATGAAGATGCGCCGCGATCACGTCGTACCGCTGACACGCCAGGTGCTTGAAAGTATCGAGGCACTGCGGCCGCTGACCGGCCGATCGCGCTACCTGTTCCCTGGTGAAGGCGAGAAGACGCCGGTCATCTCGGACATGGCTATCAACACCTGCTTTTCGCGGATAGGTTACAAGGGAAGGATGACCGGCCACGGCTCAAGACACACGGCGAAGACGCTGCTATCCGAGCACGGTTGGCCGACTGACTGGACCGAGGCCATGTTAGCCCATACGAAGAAGGGGCTGGAGGGGATCTATAACCAGGCCGAATACTTGCGCCACCGGCAGCAGATGATGCAGTGGTACTGCGACTACCTGGATGCCCTGGAGCAGGGCATCACGGAGGAGGATCGGCTGGCCTTTCGTGACAGGGTCAAGCGGCAGGTTGGAGGCTGACGTATCAACCCCTTCTGGCCCTCGCCATCCGCTGGCGCATCCAGTCCTCGATTTCGTGCTCGATCCAGTAATTGGGGGCCTGACGACTGTCGCCGTCCTTGAGAGGCTTCGGAAAACCTGCATGATCGTCGTTCATCAACTCGTAGAGTCGAGAGCGTGAAACCGCGATCTTGTTGCATACGTCGCGCGCTCGTAGGAAGCGCAGCGGGGCCGGTTCTGTGATGTTTGCCTGCATATCAAACTCCTCTCAATTTCTTCCTGAAAGCCATGTCTTTTTCACGCTGCCGCTCTTGCTGTCGTTCGTGCTCGGCGGCGAGCGCTTCTCGGACCCCTGGGGTATGCAGTAGCTGGCGGTAATGCTGTCGTGCTGCCTCGATCTGGCCAGCGATCCGGTCGCGCTGGCGGCGTAGCATTGGCAGCAGATCCTCAACCGGCAGCGGCTCTCCGTTCTCGCCGACCAGACCGGTGCCATCACATACAGCGCACGGCCCGGACGAGAACATGCCGCGAAACTCGCCGGATCCGTTGCACTGCGGGCAGTTCTCGGTGGTCGGCTCTTGCCAGTGCAGTGGTTTGCTCTTCGCCATCCGATCTCCCTACGCGGCTTTCCGGCTGGCGAGGAACCGCTCGGCCAGCGCCTGGATGCGTGTCTTGTCGGAGTGCCTGGCGGCGAACTGGCGTCCCGGGTCGACGATACCGGTGGACTGGCTGGCTTTGACGCCCAGTACCTCGACCATCGGCGGGTCTGAACCCTCGTCGGTGTTCAGGTAGATCGCGGTTACCTGTTCCTCTTGGCCTTCTCGATCCAGGCGACCGATGATCTGTTCGTGCACCTTGGGCGACCAATCCAGCTCGCCGAAGATCACCGTCGAGCAGCGATGCTGTAGGCCGTCCAGCCCGGCGCCGCTGCGCAGCGACATGATGAAGAGGTTGGTCTCTCCTTCGACCAGCCGGCGCACCGACTCCCGTTTCTGCTTGTCGCTCTCGCTGCCGGTGTACATCGCCGGCGCGTACTCGCCGAGTTCATCGAGCCAGATGTCGTAGACGTCCCGGTGCCAGCCCATCAGCATGACTGGCATGTCAGCATCGAGCAGGATTCGCGCGTAGCGGGCGACGTTCTTGGCCTTGGCTACGCCGGTGGCGTGTCGCACCAGCAGGTCTAGTTCCCGCCCGGCGCGGCCACGCTCCATGAACGTGCCGGTAGTCGTCTTCAGCGCGAGCTGGCGGGCAAGGTCGTCGATCGATGCCAGCGCGTCGTCATCGCTGTCGATGTGCTCGACAATCGTGTTGATCGCCGGCATCTGCTGGCCGACGTCCCGCTTCGTGCGGCGGAGCATGATGTTCTGTTCTCGCAGATAGGAGCCGAGGGCCTCGGGATCCTTCACCTGGCGGTCATCCTTGAGCCACTCCCGCGAGAAGTCGCCCCAGGTGCCGAGCACCATGTCGTCGAGGAACTGCATCACGTTCCAGATCTCGGCGCCGTAGTTGTAGATCGGGGTGGCGGAGAGTCCCAGGCGATAGATCGCGGCGCTGGCCAGCGCCTTGGCCGCTTCACCTTTGCCGCTTTCGGTACCGCGGCGCAGCTCCTGAATCTCATCGAACGCCACCGCCTTGAAGAATCCGTCACCGAAGGTGTCGATCCACCCCAGCAACTGGCTGTAGCGGTAGAGGTAGACGTCCGCTGGCGGCAGATCGTAGGGCCTTGTGCCCTTGATCTTGTGCACCCGCAGCGTGGTGAAGGCCTCGATCTTCTCTCGCCATTGGTCCTGTAGGTGGGTCTGCATGACCACGGCCGCCGGCAGCGCACCGGGCTCGAGCAGCATCGCCGCCGTGGTGTAGGTCTTGCCGAGACCGACATCGTCGCCCAGCAGTAGAGCCCGGCGCGCCAGACAGAGATCGACCGCCTGCCCCTGATACGGGCGGACGATCTGCCCCGGTCGCAAACCTTGGCGCTCGCTGGGTCGATAGTCCGGCCGCAGAATCGTTTCCATCTCGGCCTGGCTTTGCTCGTACTGAGCGCGGCCACCATCCAGAGAAACCTGATCATCCAGGCTCATCGCCATTGGGTAGCGCTGCAGGAACCAAGACAGGTCGGCGCATTGCTGCGTGTCGGCGGGGAAGTTGAAGGTACCGGTCTGGTGCTTTGGCACCCGTGGGAAAAGCTGCTTGAGGCGTATGGCGACGTGCGGTGGCACGTCGGACATTTGCCACCCGTCGCCGGTACGGCGAAGGGTTCCGTAGATCTTCGTCATAACCATCCGGCTCCGAGTGAGGCGACCCGTGCGGGCTTGCCGTTGATCTCTGGCGGTAGCTGCATCGCGGTTCCGGTCAGCAGCACCACCGCGTCGACTGATTCGTGGAGGGCGTAGCGCTCGAGCTGCCGGAAGATCCGCTTGCGCTGCGCCCTGATCTTGAGCTCGACCACCACCGACACACCCTCGACCTTCACCAGGAAGTCGGGAATGTCCCGATCGGAAAGGCGGTGCTCTCGCGAGAACCTCCAGCCGGTGGCGGTGAGGGCCGACTCTAGATCGGCCTGAGCTCGCTTCTCGACGATGGCGTCGATGCGCTGGCCCGCGAGGAACGAGCAGAGTAGGGAAGCGGCGATATTGGCTGGCACCGGGGTCATGCAGCACCTCGGCGGAAGTCACGGAACAGATGGGTGGAGAGGCGGCCAGCCGGGGAGGCCAGCCAGGCATTCAGGTCTCGCTGAAACTTGCGGACGCGGTCGGCGCGGGAGGCGGTCTTCGTGCGTTTGTTGTGATTGCCGGTGGGCGGCTCGATCAGCTCGGCGCCGCGCTGGTTGAGCTGGTGGTAGCGATACTTGAGCGTGTCTTTGGCGATGCCGGAGAACCTCGCCAGATCGGGGAATGTGGTCGGCTCGCCGGTGAGCGGGTGGTCGATGATGGTTGAGGCACTCATGACGGCACCTCCAGAGCGTTGATCTTGTCCGGGCGGAATCCCGACCACTCGTCGAGTGTCTCGCCGGCGTCGTTAGTGACGACAAACACCGGCAGCGTGCGGTGGCCAGCGGCGCGAAAACGCTCGCGGTGTTCATCGGCGGCGGGGGTGGCGATGGAGTTGTGTCCGGCTTTCAGAAGGGCGCGCTCGGTGGCGTCGCAGGCGTGGCAGGCCTCGCCGGTGTAGACGGTGATGTTCATGCGACCTCCTACAAGAATTCGCGTGGACCGATGAGTAGCTTTAAGCGAAGGCTCCCCGTAGTCTGAAATCGCCGCGTTCATGGCGATAACAAGGAGCAGGGAATGGGATTCAAAAAGATGGCTCTAATGGTGGGTCTGCTAGCGTTTCCGGCAGTCTCCTTCAGCGCCGAGTTCACTCAGGCCGATCTATGCAGAGCGATGGTTTCAGCCACGATGGGTCGAGATGTATCGATCATCCATGTGGATCGACAGTCCGGTGGCATCACTCATCTGTCGTACAACCGCCCAAGCGACAACAGTCATTGGGCTATGCGGTGCAGGCTCGATGGCAATCGGATTATCTGGGCGACCGATACAGGCCGCTGGAGAACCCACAAGCTTGACGAAGTAATTACCTACGAGGTCTCGGGAGACAGGCTCACCATCACTCAAGACTGGGGCGATGGCTCAGCGAGCGTCGACGAATTCACGAAAGCCCAGTTCTAGGATCGGCCTCGCCACCCAGCCACTCGATCAGTTGATCGACGAAGGTGCCGAGGGCGCCGGTCATCAGTGCGAAGTCGGTTTCGAGGCTGACCACCGGGTCATCGCCGTTATCGGTCTGGCTGGCTTCATCGAGTAGGGCGTCGTCGAACTGCAGGGACTTGAGCGCGAGGTCGTCATGCAGCACGGCGCGAAGCTGGCCTTCGCTGCCAATGCTCAGCTTGCTGGCCTGGCGGCCACCTTCCAGCAGGCTCTGCATCTCCTCGCTGTCCAAATCGACCGAGCGGGCGCCGATGACGCCGTCATCCTCCGCGGCGCGCAGCTCGACCCGGTCGCCCAGCAGCAGGCTGGCGGGGCGTTGGCCGGGATCGGATAGCCAGGCCGTCATGCCGCGCCCCGGCGGCGTCTTCGTGGCCAGCGGTGTGACCTTCAGCGAGCCCAGCGTCTGGCGGAGCAGGTCGAGCACCTCCTCGGCACGCTTGCGGCTGGAGGCGTTGATGCCGATCAGGTTGTGGGTGGTGTCCCACCAGAGTTCGACACGCTGTGACCGGGTGAAGGCTTGGGGAAGCAGCTCCTCGAGCACCTGCTCCTTGAGCAGCTGACGTTCTCGGCGGGAAAGCAGCTGGCCTTCGGCAAGCTCGCGGGCCTCGGCGCGCTCGCTGACTTCCTCATTGACAACGGCGGCGGGGAGCAGGCGCTCCTGACGCAACATGGCGATCAGGCGGTGGCCCTGGATCTCGTGGACGCGGACTTCGCTGCGCTTGCCTGCCGGTGTCGTCCAGCCAACGCGGCGAGCCTCACGCGGCGACACGGGGCGGAAGGCGAATTCAGCCAGAGCGGCTTCGAGAACGTCGAGTGGGATCGCCTCGGCGTCGTGGACTCGGTAGAAATGGGCATGTTTGAACCACATGGCTAGGCCTCCTTGGCGTGCGTCAGGGTGTTGGGAGCGTGCTGCGCGATCTCATGGCCCAGCGCGACGCCGTCACCGAAGGCCTTACCATTGCCGAAAGCCTCGGCTGATCGGATCTCTCCCTTGGGTTTCCAACCGTTGATCTTCCAGTCGGCGAGGAAGGCATCGATATCCGCCTGCGCGGCGTCGTACATGGGGGCCAGCACCGGCAGCTTGTCGCCGTCCTCGTCTTCCAAAGCGCCCTTGCGGCCCGCCTCGATAAGCTCGTTGACGCGCACGCGGATGCGGTACGACGCGCCTTCGCAAAAGCTGGTGATCCACGACATCGGGTGAACATGTCTCGGACGAAGCTCTCGGCTGCTGCGCTTGGCCTCTGCGTAGACCGACCGGACGACAGACTGAACAACGCGCATCGCTGTCTCCCGGTGTAGCTCTCGTCCGATCAGGGAGAAGCGCTTGCCTGCTCCCTCATTCGGACGCCGAAAGACCGGCTGGCCGTGGGTAAGGCCCTTGCAGAAGTAGAGCCGAGCGATGGCGAACATGACCTCTTGGCACCATTCCCCGCGAACCAGCAGCGTTCCCTTCTCGCTCGTGGAGATTCCATCACCGTCGTCGAGGTCGGATTCTTCCATACCGTGCTTGGCAAGCAGGGCGTGAAGTCGGCGAGCGGCGATCATCGCCTCGTTCTCGCTGGTGGCGTCGTCCGCCATTGCCTTCAGGCGACGGAGACGCTCTTTCGTCTTCGCGTCCATACGGACCTCCTCAGATGGTTATGCGTCCTCGCCGGGACCGGTGATCTTGATAGGGAAGGTTCCGATGATCTGGAGCGCTATCTGCACGCCGGCACGAAAGCCTTTGCATTTGTCGCTGCCTTTCTCGAAGACGATGGCGTCATCGGCGTCGCCCAATCGGATGCCCTTGTCTGTCTGGCTCACTACCAGCTGCAGCTGGTCGACGGCGTGCTGGTGGTGCTCCTGAGCCTTGAGGATCAGCCGGGCGAGGGCTTCATCTCCGTAGACGGCCTCGCTCTCATCGGAAAGGAACGATGTGTCGAGCTTGTCGTTGGTCATTGCGGCCTCCTCAGGCAAACAGCCGCCGGTCTTCGTCTACCGGGTAAGCTGGGTTGTGGTAGCACCAGAGCGAGCCGCGCCGATGCGGGAAGTGATAGCCGTCGCAGCGGCAGGTATCGCGCCGCCAGGGCTTCGAGTCAGCCCATTTGTCGATCCGTAGCGTGTTCCGGCGGCCGCACCGGGTGCAGAGCGGGCCGATCACGTACTCGTCTGGATGCCTGGGCTTCGTCTGGCGGGCGCCGCAGATACGGCAGCGGCAATGCCGTCGAACGGGTAGATAGACCTGCATGGCTGCCTCCGGATAGCGGGCAGCACAAAAGCCAGCACCCGGTCGGTCAGGCGCTCGCTGTTGTGCTGGTGGATACGAATTGGCAATGGTTGCCCGAGGCGCCCTTGTGATAAGTTCGCCGGTCGTCAACCTATTACTGGATAAGAATCAAATGATTAAAGGCGTGATCTTCTGCGTTATTTTCCTGGTCGTTCAGCTCATTGGCTTGAACTACGTCGACAACAGGCTCAATTCCTCTCCGAAGGAAGCGCGCCAGGTAGTAACCACCACGCCGGCAATCAATCGTGAGGAGAAAGAGAAGAAGGACTCGCGCCTATCTTGATCGCTCAAGAGAGCGGAATGAGACATCACCCTGCGGGCGCAGGGTGATGAGATACTGAGAAACTATGTGCGACGGGGCCGACCTTGAGGGCCGATAGGACGGAGAAGCGCGACTTCCACCGCCCGTTCACGATCCATACCCTTGTCGACAAGCTTTTTGACCCGGGTTTTCAAGGTGGCGAGCGGCATATCCTGCTTGGCTGCTCTGACAGCCATGCCTCCTTCTCTTGCAGCCCCGCCTTTCTTCTTTATGAGCAGCCTTTGATCGCGTGAGCAGATCTTCACTCGGGGGGTCCTTGAGGCGTGTTGCCTCGAGTTTGCTATGGTTTGAAACCAAAGAGCTCCGGTTGGTGGTTACTTACCTGAGCCCTTGCAATTTAAGCCAGAATTGCCAAATGTCCTAATACAATGCTGGTAGTTGCAGCCATACCCATTTTGACATCCCGTTGGTGAAAAAGAGCCCGGCACCGGGCCGGGCCAAAGGTACGCAGGGTATGTAGGTGCCGGTCAGCCCCGGCTGCTCACCACTACGCAGGTGACGCGAGCCCACTATCACCACAACAGCGGGATTCGTTTGCTCATTTGCTGTGGTAACTTGGGGTTTCACCACAACAGCAATGGGATACATATGCCAGATAACAGAGACGGGCGGGACACACCGCGGCCTACTTCACCGCCGCCAGATTGGCAACGCAACCACGAGACGAGTAGGCGTGAGCCACCTCCACCTCCTAAAGAAGAGAAGTAGTCACATGAGCCGAAACAGGACTGAGTTCAACATCTACGTGTCCTACAACGTGGAGAAGCTCACCGAGACTTATTACTCGCGCCTGGATCGGCTCTTCACTCTCCTCATGATTCTCATGGGATCCGCCGTTTTTAGCGGTCTCAGCAGTCAGTATTGGATGGGCGTCGTTATCGTCATCGTGCCGGCTCTCCAGCTCGTCTACCGCTTTGGCGAAGTAGCTGGCCAAGCTGGTTCTCAGAAGCATCGATATTCATCTCTCATGAACCGCATGCAACACATGGAGGATGAGGAGCTCGCTGATGCTTTTATCCGGACTCAAGAGCGCGATGTAAGGCCACTGAGTGCGATCGAAAGCCTCGCCTTCAATAAGGCGTGCCACATGCGTGGGCAGGCTGACCATTGCGCCGATCTGAATCTCCTCGAGAAATTTCTAGCTGTGTTCATTGGCGCCAACCCTTGCTCCAGTCCAAAAGCGTTAAAGACCGATCGGCAAGCCTGATCTCTGTCCCGCATCGATAAGCCGTCTCCACCGGGGCGCTACGTCCGCTTGCTTCCCGGCCGCTCCGTTCTGGTATTGGCCGTGGCCGGATCTACCGGCCCAGCCGATTTCCGGGCCCTCCTCTCGCGTGCGGTGCAGCTCGCTCGAGCACGGAGACGGCTTATCGATGGCCAGCGGATTACGCACCGCTGGCACTGCGTGGGGTCCGAGTTGTTAAAGAGCTACTGCATCCCGAAGCGCCCGCGTCCGCAGACGCTTTCGGATACAGGCCGCCATCCGCTGGCGGCTGCGTCGTTCAGTTGCTGGCGTAGGCGCTGCCGTCGACCGGTGAGAGCACCGGGGCGCAGGCGGTGTCCGCGATACCGTCGTAGTCCGGGTGGCCGTATCGGCGGGCTGGTGCCACGCCGCGGGCGGCTTCGGCGTTCCATGTCGCCACGCTTTCGCAGTACTGCGCTTGCTGCATCAGCTGCACCTCGTAGTCGCTCGGGCCAGGCAGGCCAACGGAGGCAACCGTAAGAACGGCCAGGGTGGCGATCGCGCTGGCAACGCCTGCCAGAGGGCTGGTGATCAGTTGGCGCATGGGGTGTTCTCCTTCTGGCGCTTGCGGGTAATGGCGATCATCCGGATCTGGTCCGCCATCCAGGCGCAGGCGTTTCCCTCGCGGCCAAAGCAGCGGTCCATAATCACGACCAGGCGGTTCTTGCTCGGCACGTAGAAGGCCGGTCGGTAACCGCTGCTCGGCATGTCGTTCTCACGCGGTCGGGCGTGGTACTGGGTATCGACGTCCGGCACGCCATCGGCACAGATGTGCTCGTCGTAGGCGGCACCGACCTGATGGGCCGGGTAGCAGAAGGTGGTGGCGTCCAGATTCATGCCGCGATCCCCGCGATGTCGTACGACTCCTGGCGGCGCGACAGCTTGGTGATGCTGATCGTCTGGCGGCTGCCGCTGGAGCGGAGGCGCTGCATGTGGACGTCGGGTGAAATGGCGCTGACGGTGAGGGCCAGCAGCAGCGGGGCGATCCAGCCGCGTCGCATCGCTTTGGCGACGGCATCGGTGGCGCGCTGGGCATGCAGCCAGAAGTAGAGGGTCTCGGCGGTGCTCTTCACGGTGGCGGGTGACACGCCGCGCAGCTTGGCGATCTCCTTCTGGGTCATCCCGGCAGCTATGCCGGCGATGACGTGCGCCTGCTTGATGGTGGGGAAGCCTTCAGCCTGGCGGCCGACTCGGCAGCGGTAGCCGAATGCCTCGATTGTTTGGTGGTCCTGCGTGACCTGGTTCATCTCGTTACCCACGATGTTCTGTTGTCGTGGATAAAGTAAAGCAACGCTTTCTTTATGAGTCAAGCGCAGCTTTATATTTTTCTTTATGCCAAGAAAAACCCGCCTCGGTGGGCGGGTTCATTTTCGACGAAGTGTCTCAACTGCCCAACTGGGCGATGATAGGAGAGAGAAACTCCCTGGCAAGCCACCATCCTCCACCAAGGATGGACGTGAGGGTAGCGACAAGAGCAAGGATAACGGAGCCATAAAGCTGGTTCTTCGTGACAACATTGTCCAGCTTGTCTGAAATACGATCGATCTTGCCCTCGATGCTTGTAGCTTTGACGCGAATATCGCCAACGTCGCGCTCTAGCTGAGTCACGCGCGCGTGCAAGTCATCCATCGAAGACCCTCCTTTACCACCGTTAACCTTGTTTGCTCCTGAATCTCTTCCTTCAGACTGCCAGCTAGAGTCTCGGTTCCATTCAGGACTGTTATCAAGCGGGAAGGGTATTGCTTGACTGATAGTATAGGTGCATCCGTCACCATCGGAATGCACAGGAGTATGCTTCATCAGAAACTGTGAGCCGTTGATCGAGGTCTCGACGCTTGTCGTGTGATCAACTTTTGTTGTTCGGGCCCCGCCGCTCTCAGCCATGCGAATATCGCTCCGGCTGATTCTTTTTGAGCCAGGCATGTATTGGGCCCACCATCATCCTACGAGCATTCCCACACCGATTACAGCCTAAAGTATAGGCAAATGAGCGAAATTCAGCATTTTCATTCTCGTTAAGCTGAAACTCATGACCCATAAGCTGGGCTAGGGCGGGCCGACTCTCATCTACGGTAACGCCTTGGCCATCGCTTGGAGGCATGAAAGCTTTCATCACCTCCAATTTCCCATGACAGAGGTCACAAGCTCTCGGGACCCATAGCTCATCTAGGAACGACTCGATATCAGATACTGTCAATTTAGAGTTGTCTGAATCCATGTCCCCCTTACTACCAAGAGAGTGCAAATCGTCAGTCATAGTTCCCTCTGGGGCTGGGTTTTGTATCGCTCAGTAACAGTAGGTGATTCTAAATGCAGTAACTGCGTTGGGCTAGTGCAAAAGCACGCTGTACCAGAACACCTTGCCGATGATGCTCACCTTCTCTGGCCAGTTTTCGTCGAGGTCTTCGTCAGGATGCTCAAACTTGTCGGGGTTGGCGCTGCGAATGCGCAGCCCACCACCTGGCAAACGGTAGAGGAACTTCACCCTCAGCAACCCGTCATGATCGATCGCGTACATCTTGCCGTTCTTGATCTGCTTATCGGCTGTGTCTACCCCAACTGAAGCGCCATCCGGCAAGATAGGCTCCATGCTTTCCCCTTCGACATAGGCACACGCTGCTGCCTCTTTCGACACACCCGCACTCCTAAGCGTGCTGCGCTTGAAGCGCAAGGCCGCCCCGTTGTTCTCGACTACCTGGGTTCGCCCACCACCGCCAGACAACGCGACCTCGCGATACAGCGGAAGCTCTACCTCGTCATCGGCGAGGGGTTGGGAGCGATCCCACGGATCCATGTTCTCGGTGAAGGTCAGCTCGTTATCGCTGGCGGATTTTCCGTAATCAGCTGGTGACGTCTCGGATATAAGATCTGCAGGCACTGAATCCTCCTGCTCCTCATAAAACCAATCGATGGTTTTCCCGCTCAGCTGGGCCAGCATCGCTAGATTCTGGTTGGATATCTTCCCAGAGCGCGGCCATTGACCGACCGCTTGCGCGGAAACCCCGGCTTTCTCAGCGATAGATGCCTGAGTGACACCCTTCGCCTTCGCCGCCTTGAGCGCTTCCCTGATTCTCGCCTTGAAGGCCTCTACGTTCTGCACTCGGTTTCCCTCGTTAAGCGTTGCTTTAATTTTCGAGGGGGTAGGCATGCTAGGTAAAGCAAGCTATGCTTTACAGATATAAAGCCATGCTTTAGGTAATCGAGATGATCAGCAAGGCCATTGCTTATTTTGGCGACTCTCGTTCTGCGTTATGCAAAGCGGTCGGCATGTCCCCCCAGTTCCTTTCCCAGGTCAGCACCGGTAAGCGGCCGTTGCCGCCCCGTTATGCCGTCCTGATCGAGGAGGCCACCTGTGGGCAGGTAACCGCTGCCGAGTTGTTGCCGAGCGTCTTCGCTCCTCGATCTACCCAGAAGCGTACCGCAGACGATGAGACCGCCACTTCCGCATGACAGGGGTGGTTTTTCATACAGGTGTAGGGGAGCACGACATGAATTCGATCAAGCCCACTCAGCTAGAAGGTCGACCCCAATGAGCCGCCTTCTCAACGATGCCGTCGATCTCGGCGCGGACGCGGGCCGACGGTCGATCCATTGCGGTACCGCCAACCGCCTGCAAAGCGGCCACTCGCGGATCCTTGTCCGTCACCACTGCTCGGTAAACACCCATTGCCTCAAGGCGCCCGAGAATCTCGGCCTGCATAAGCAAGATCGCATCCAGCTTTTCGTCAGTTGTGGCCATGTCGTCAGCCCTTCGGTGCGGAGTGTTGAAACTCTGACTGTAGCCACTGACGGCATGGCCCTCTATTGCACACAAGTCGACCACCAGCGGGCGGCGGCCACAACTCAGGGAGCGCGACATGAGCCTGATCAAACGCATCCGATTCGTTATCCGCGCTAGCCGCGCCGGTCGTGGGGAGGAACTCGACAAAGTGTTCGCAGGCATGGAGCGGGGTGCCACGTTCACTGGCGCCAAGGCCCACCTTGTGCTGGCGCTGGCGGATAGTCGCCGGTGGATCGAGATGAACATGCGGATGAACCACCACCGCTTCCTCACTGAAGAGATGCTCGGCCAGGCATGGGCGCGACGCGTGGAGAAGCACATCAAGGCGACGCGCACTCACGACCTGACCGAAATTCTGGAGGAACGTTAATGGTCCTCGAAGGCAGCGATCTTGCGCAGCGAAAGCTGGAGGCTCTTCCACGTCTCGGGCCCAAAACCGGAATCGGCCAGGTAGTCGATAGCGGCGATGGCCTCTCCACGGTTGTCGTTCGCTTTGGCTTGATCAACGCCGATCTCTCGCTCGATGGCTTCGAGCCTTCCAAGAATTTCGACCTGCATCACAAGCACAGATTTCAGCAATTCATCAGTTGTGGCCATTTCGTCAGTCCCTCAGTCGGTTGTGTGAGAACTCCCACTGTAACCGCTGGCGGCATGGCCCTCTATCGCTCGCGGATCGGCCGGCAGCCGACCACAACCATGTCTCGGGGGAGCACACCATGACAGTACACATTCCGGATTACTCGAGCTGGACGCGGGACGAACTGCTCGACGAGACCCACAAGCAAGCATCGATCCAGGCGCGGTTATCGGGCGAGGAGGGCAATGACATCCACGCCCGTCGCATGAAGATCACCACCGCAGGCGCTCGCCATCACGCCGCGATGCTGGCGCTACTCGAGCTGACCGAGCCATTCGATCAGGATGCCGCCGCCCGGGTCGAGAAGGCCAAAGCCTGGCATCGCAGTGAGCGAGGTCGCTACTACGCCATCGCGCTTGGTACGGAGCACCTGCAACGACATGACGCGGAATCCATGGGGCAGGTGAGGGCATGAGCCTTCTCGCCATGAGCTGGGCGCGTCAGTCGCTCAAGACGCTGCCCACTGACGTCAAGACGCCGTCTCGTCTGGCGCTGATGCTGCTGGCGGATTACGCCAACGAGCAGCACGTCTGCTGGCCGGGTCTGAGCACGATGGCGGAGGAGATGGGCTGTTCCAAGCGGAGCGTCCAGCGTGCCATCGATCTGCTCGAGGAGCGCGGTTTGGTGGTGGTCGAGAGCCGCCAGGACAAGACCGGTCGGCAGCAATCAAACCGGTACCGGCTGGCGGTCGGGGTAGGGTGTCAATCTGACACCCCCACTATCTCCACCAATTCGGGGGAGGGTGACAATCTGACACCCCGGGGTGTCAGCGGTGTCACCCCCGGGGTGTCACGGCTGTCACCCCTTGAATCTTCCATTGAATCTACCACCAACCCCAACACACACGCCGCTGGGCCGGACGAGCTATTCGATTATTCGCAACTGGCAGACGACGGCCAACCGCTGACCGGTGGTGCTCGCCAGTTCCCGATGACGCTCGACTGGCAACCTGATCCCGAGCAGTTCGCCGCGGCTTGTCTGCGTGCCGGGCTGCGATCCGACACCCAGCCGCCGGCTGCCCAGCTCGCCAACTTCACTGCTCACCATGCCGATTTTCCGAATCGTCGCCATGGCTCGATGTCCTGGACCCAGAAGCTCGTCGACTGGCTCCGCCGCGACCTGAGTCAATCCCACCCGAAACCGACCGGAGGTGCCGCAAATGCAAACGGCCGCCCACGTACTCCCCAACGCCGTCGCACAGCTGCCGAAGCACGGGCAGCCGCCGAAGCGGAACGCCGAGAACGAGAAGGTTCATTCGATGGGCAACGGCACCGCTAGCCCCGAGGTTGTCGACGCGCTGTTCGATGGCATGCGCAACCTGTACGGCGCCAAGTTCGAAAAGCAGTGGGGCGAGTTCGACGAGCACGGGGTATGGGGCGCCGAGCTGGCACACCTGGCGATCGGCAACCTCGAGCGCGGTTTCCATCGTTTGCGCGGCGAGATCCGAGACGCCGCACGTTCCGGTGACACGGCTTGGCCACCGCAGCCTGCAGCATTCGCCGCCATGTGCGAGCCCCGGCCGGAAGACATCGGGCTGCCTACGGTCGACGCGGCATGGCGTGAGGCCTGCGCCCACTGTCACGCCCCAGACGAGTGGCGCTGGAGCCATGAAGCCGTGCAGATGGCAGGGCAGACGGTGGGCTGGCGGGAGATCCACGGCACGACGGCGCAGTCAGTCCGCGCTCGGCTGGAAAAGCGGTTCGAGCGGGAATACGGCGCGTTGGTCAATCGGGTGATGTCTGGCCAGCCGCTGCAGGCCCAAGGGCTGATCGAATCAGACGCGACCCGGAACCGGGCCGAGCTGGCGGAGCGTGCCAGCTGTGAAGCCGCGCAGCAGCAAGCGGAGGCCGCCGGCCTGCCGCATCGCATGAATGCCAGTCAGGGGCTGGCGATGTTGAAAGCCGCCACGGGGAGGGCGTGAGGATGACGGATATCGTGATTGCCGGTGATGCCGGCGAGCTGCTGACCACCACCGCCGCGATTGCTGAGGGTGTCGATCGTGACCACGCCTCGGTGATCCGCCTGGTGCGCGAACACCAGGCCGATCTCGAGGACTTCGGAAGGGTCCGATTTGAAATCCAACCCTTCACGACCAGCGGTGGCACCCAGCGCCGAGAGGTGGCCAGCCTCAACGAACCCCAATCGACGCTGCTGCTGACGTTCATGCGCAATAGCGACATCGTCCGGGCGTTCAAGAAACGGTTGGTGCGCACGTTCTACGAGATGCGCGACCAGATTCACGCCAAGCCGGCGCCGGTGGCGGTGGATGACACGACGGTGCTGTCCCGAGCATCCGCTATTGCCAGCGTACTCGACGGAGCTGCCCGAGCGCTCGGCCTCGACGACAACATGCGGCTGCTGTCGGTCAATCAGGCCGTCCAGAAGCGAACCGGCGTCAACCTGCTGGGCGAGCTGGGGGCAACGCATCTCCTCAGCCCGATCAACGAGCGCTACCTGACGCCCACCGAGCTGGGCCTGCCGTTCGATATGAGTGCGGTGGCGGTCAATCGTGCGCTGCGTGACCTGGGCTACCAGCGCCAGGGGCGTGACGCCAAGGGCAAGGGCTACTGGGTGATGACCGAGCGCGGGCGCGCTGCTGGTGGCCGGATGATGGATACCGGCAAGAAGCATGGCGACGGCGTGGCGGTGCAGCAGCTGAAATGGCCGGAGAGCGTCGGGCAGGTGCTCGGGGAGGAAGCGGCGTGAGCCTTCTGAAGCGAATTGGAGATCGTCTGACGGGTGTGCTGGGTCGGGATTGCAACGGCAAGCCGCTGCGGGTGGGTGACCGCGTGGTGCCTGGCCCTAATTCGAGATCACCAAACTCTATTGCTGGCGTGATGGTGATCTTGGGCGTCAAGGAACATCACCGATCACGTAGGACTATTTGGAAGCGGGCTGTTCATCTTATTGATGCTGATGGCAGCACCGTTTATGCCAGAACGTCGGGCTGTCTTCTTCGTATCGACGATCCGGAATTGGAAACCAGCTGGGAGAACGTCACCGAGCTGACCGGCTGGACGCCAAAGGTCGTAAAACATCCAAGCGAGGTGCCGGCATGAACCCACTTCGCCACAAGATCCAGTGCCCGACGTGCCGGGAGTTCAAGACCGCCGGGAAGATGAAGCGCCAGGGCGAGGTTTTGCATTCCTGCGTCGATTGCCAGTTGAGCCGCAACCGCCGGCACTACCGAGGCCGGAGGTACTTCGCATGACGCGATCGACACTACCCAATCGCCCGCGCCGTCGCCGGCCTGCTCGCCGCCATTGCGGGCTGTGCGGCCAATCACGCGATGCCCTCGGTTTCGCGCCGGGCTCGAGCGTCTGCAGCCTATGTGTCAGCCGCCGGGAGACAGGCCGATGAAACGACACGGCAGCAGCCAAGCGCAGCGGGCGGCCATGCTGGGCGCCAATCCCCGCTTCCAGCTCTATCTCGACGCCCGCAAGCGGCATCGCCACGGCCTCACGCTCGAGCAATTGCCGGACGGCACGCACAACGCAGAAGACGCGGCCGATTTCATCCGCCAGGCCTGTGGCGTGGAAAGCCGAGCCGACATCGATCGAGACATTCATGCCGAGTCCATCCTCCGCCGGATCGTGGCGGACTACTCGGCTTGGGAACGACGACAAGCGAGGGGGCAGTGATGCAACCGGTAGCACTTCGAAGCCGCACGCCCCGGGCCCCGCGCATCGATCACGAGGGCGTCGAGCAGATGGCGCTGATCCGTTGGCTCTACGGCGAGGAGCAGCGTGGTGAGGCGGTCGGCGCGTTCTATGAGGTCATCTATCACGTGCCCAATGGTGGGCAGCGCAACAAGAAGACTGCGGCAGATCTCAAGCGCCAGGGCGTGAAGTCTGGCGTCTCCGACCTGGTGGTGATGGAGGGGCGCGGGGGCTGGCTGGGCCTGTATCTGGAGTTCAAGGCGACGCCGCCCAAGCATGCGGCCACGGCCGCCAGCCAACGGGAATGGCTGGAGAAAGCCGACCACCGGGGATACTGCGCGGTGCTGGGCCGGGGATTGGAGGAAGCGAAAGCGGTACTGAGGGAATACGCGTCGTGGGATTTTACGGTAACGCCCGCACGCAACGAGATGACGCTGGGGAGCAACTGGAGGGGATGATGCGGCAACTTGAGCTGATGGGGATCAATCAACTGCTGGCGGTGATTCGTCGCGAGCCGGCAGAGAGCGAATTGCGGGCCCGGGCTTTGCGCCGGTGCCTCGATGAGCTGATCGAGGTGGAGATCGAATGGCGGATCGATTACAGGCATCTCAACCTCGGCCACCACAACGTGAGCACGATCGCGCCGGGTGTGGGTGGTGGTGGAGTGACTGGCAGGGTAGACCACGTGATGGAGGCGGCAGAGCGTTTCCGCTACGCCTGCCGCTGGCGGAACATGGCTAAAGCGTTATTGGGGCACGTCAACGAGCGTCAGCGGATGGCGCTGCTGCTGACCGGCTATGCAATCCCCGAGCAACGCTGCGCGCTGAATGCTGGCGGCGATCGGGCACTGCTCGAGGCGATCAAGCAGGGCAGCCGCGGGCTGACCCAGGCGGAGGTGTGCGGGGCCCAGCGGATCATCATGACGCGGCTGGGTTATCCGATGGGGGCAGGGCAAACGGTGTTTCAGACGGCTGAGGCGCTGCGCAACTCTGCAAAGAATGCTCGGAAGTCGTTGTTATTGGTCGTGGGTGAACAGGCTAGGCTGGCGGCATGACCGCTAAACTTGGCCAATGGGTCGTAATATTGCATGCCCCAACACCAGTACGATAACCACGATAACGCCTATCACGAAAAGAACTGTTGCCAGTGCGTTGTTAGCACTACGGCTACGAGGCTTATCACTGTACTTGTTAGACATGATAATCCCGGCCACGACGGCAATCATGATTGTTATTGCTCCAAGTACCATGTCTTCTCCGCTGTCCGGCGACTCTGAATTTTAAGGGGTCAATGAATAGGTAAAATAACATGGACACTACATGTTGTATCCATGACCGCTTGTAAGTACTATTCAGCTAAGCTTGTATTTCCTGCGCCCTGATCGGTTACGACCGTTCGGGGCGCTGTCGTTTCTGACCCTGTTCGCCGCCCTTGCCTCGCTCCCGCGTGTTCCCCCACGTTTCCCCGGGCATGGGTGGCAACTTATTCGAGCGTCCACCTTGTTCGATCTTGCCGCCCTCGCTGGCGGCTTTTCTTTGCCTGGAGTTCCCCATGCGATTCATGCGCGATGTCGAGATGATCGGCAGCGGACGCTATCCGCTGCGCGTGCGCCTCGCTTGGGGCGCCCATGTGTCCGACGCCTTCGTCGATGCGCTGTTCGCGCTGGCGGCCGGCTTCGGCTGGTCGCTGGATCACGTCAACTGGCTGATGGCCTGCATGGCGTTCGAGACCGGCCGGACGTTCGATCCAGCTCAGAAGAACCTGGCGGGATCCGGCGCCACCGGACTGATCCAGTTCATGCCCCTAACGGCCCGCGGACTGGGCACGACCACCGAGGCGTTGGCGGCGATGACGCCCGTTGAGCAGCTCGATTATGTGGAAGCGTATTTCCGCCCCTATCACGCGCGAATCTCGACACTGCCCGATATGTACTTGGCCATCCTGATGCCAGCCTATGTCTCGGGCCCCGGCGGCGCGGTGATGTTCACCGACGGCACGACGGCGTATCGGCAGAATGCCGGGCTCGACGCCAACACCGATGGCCGCATCACGAAGGACGAGGCCTCTCAACGGGTGCAGGCGATGCTGATCGAGGGGCAGCTGGCGGCGAATTCACGCGACGTCTGGCAAGCAGAGGAGGCGGCATGATCGGTTCCCTGATGGCAGCGGCCAATTTCCTGATCGCTGCCGGTCTCATCATCCAGTGCCTGATTGCGCTCAACCGCGTCGACGACGGCTGGACACGTTTCGCCATCCACTTGGTGATCGCGACCGCCGGCGGGCTGTTGGCGTTTCGTGGTGCCGATATGGCGGTGGACATCGCGCTGAGCGACCGAACGGCCATCGGCCGGTTACTGCTCAACCTGTCGATGATCCCCGCCTGGATACTGATTCACCGGGCTTCGCACAAACGAGGGTAGCCGAGCGACCTAACCGGGGATCGAGATGCCGGACCAAATCACTGAGCTCTGGCTGACCGTTTCCACGTTCGCCCAGGAGCCTTCCCAGTCTGCGGCCCTCTGCGCTGTCTTCATGTCCTCCCTGCGAGTGCTGACATCTGGCGGGCTGCGTAAGCCGAAGCGCTGGATCGAGACACTGATGGTCGGCTTCTTTGCCTGGACCTCGCTCCCATTCATTCAGCATTGGGGATATGAGGCCGACACCGGCCGCTTCTTTGCCGCGTTCCTCGGCTATATCGGCGTGCATGGCTTCGAGAAGCGTGTCGATCGTCTGCTGGACAACATCGCTGACGTCACGTCGGCATTGAGGCGCAAATGACTCGTTGGATCGGGAAGCTGAGCCGGGATAGCCGCTCGCATCTGCTCGTTGCTGCGGTGGCGGTTGCATGGGCGGTGATGTCGCAGATGCAGGCGAGCGATGCCGGCAAGCGCTTGGACGCCGCACAGGCCAGCCAGCAAGCCGTTAGCTATGGCCTCTGGTATGCGCTGGTCGAAGAGCAAGGAAAGGCTGGGCGGTACGAGGCCGAGCGCAACATCGCCCGGGAGAAGCTGGCCGACCTTCGCTACCAATTGGGCGTGGCCGACACGCGGCTGGCTGCATGCCAGGCCACTACCGATATGGCCACCGATGGCGGGTTCACCGGCGAGCTGCTGTTGAGAACGGAATAGACGATGGCCCTGCGCATTCGGAAAGACGGTCGCATTCTATGCGCGGCTCTTCACCCAGAATATGAAGGTGATCTTTACCTGAATGATTCTGATCACTACAGACTTTCGGTTGAGTTGCGAGTGCTCGTGACTGAGCCAATTGACAGTCATGTCGAAAGAGGGGAGTGGTGGTGGAAGAACCAGGTGCCAACAGGCATTGCTATCGACCGCTTCTATCAAGATGAGAACGCGGGCTGTGTTTAGGACAGCCCGCGAATTGCTCAGCCTAGGCGCTGGCAGTGGCTGCACTTCGGCTTGCCTCCTGTGCCTGACTGACGATTACGGCTCTCGATGTTATTACCTTCAGTGCATGAGCTGTTGTCGTGGTGAACACTACTGTCTTTAGCATGAAAAGCTGCAACTTTACCCATTGGTCTAATCCTTTTTAAGTAAGTGCGGAAAATCCGCTGGGTCAGGTTATACGCCTCACATGATGTAACACTATTTCAATTCGATAAATTAGCTATCAAAAAGTTTCAGTGTAGATATTTAAATAAACATCTAAATGTGGAGATAACCCATGAAGCTCGTGCCAGAAGCCCCTAAGGCCCACAAGCTGTGGTCGGTGCGGCTGGCGATCCTATCTACGCTGATCTTTGCGCTGCATGACGTGCTGCCGCATTGGGAAGGGCTGCTACCCGACTGGGCTTACACGGCGCTGGCGTCCGTGGTGGGTATCGCTGGCGCCATAGCACGTTTGGTCCCTCAGAAGGCCATCGACGAATTCATCCGGAGCCGCCTGCAATGAGTCGGCTCTACGGTTGGCTAGCCGCCGGTGTGGCCCTGGTCGTCGGTCTACTCACCGCTTGGGGGCTTCGAATCCGTGGGCAGCGTGACGCAGCCCGCGACCAGCTCGAATGGACCAAGGCTAGAGCGGAGGGCGTCGAGCAGGCACGTGACGTCGAACGACGAATCGATGAGCGCCAGCGCGCGGATCAAGTGCAGGCACGGGAGGTCGAGCGTGAACAGATGGCACAGCGCCGCGCTGGTGTTCGCCCTGAGCTGTTCGGCGATCCCCGGCTGCACGACGACAGCCCCAATACCGATCAGACCTGAATGCACGGTGCCGTCAATGCCGGCGCTGCCGGAGATCAATTCGAACCACCTGCAGTGCCTGGCGGACGATGACTACTGGATGCTGCAGGACCGCGAGCGGCGGCTGACCGACTGGGCGTTCGAGATGCGCGGGATGCTCGGGGAGTTGTGCTCTTCATCGCAGCCCTGACTACTTCCGCGAGACCCTCTCCAGCTCGGAGCCGTCGGCGTATCCCTGACTTGTGATGAGTGCGGCCACGGCTTCTGCGTCGTAAAGATGCTTAATGTCGAAGTCGATAACGATCTCGCCGCCGTGATTGATAGCGGCGATGGCGTATCGGTAGAGATTGCCGTTGTCGCTGCGGTACACCGGCAAAGGTCGAGCTGAAGAAAGGTTGTCGAATCGTTGCATTGCATGTCCCCTCGGTTGTCGAACGACAACGATGAGTCCTCGTCGCGGAAAGGTAAAGCCCATGCCCGGCAGAGCTAAGCGGCCATGCCGCGCCCCTGGCTGCCGCCCCACTACCACCGAGTGCAGCGGCGCAAGGTCAAGAGCGGGCGCGTGGCATCGCCACCTGGTCGGCTCGCTAGTGAGATCGATGCCCGACAGTGAGATGAGCTAAGAAGCGCCACTAACTGGCGGAGCATAGCTTTAATCTGAATCCTGTTATTAAACTTCTGTAAGGCCTAGCCTGGCTTTAAGTGTGTTTGGATATTTGGCTCCCCTCTGGCGATACTCTCCTTTAGAAGTGTTAATGACTAGTAGAACGTCGTGACCCTCCAAGAGTTCGGAGCCAAAGTAAATGCTGTCTGCTACGTCTGACGTTGACCGGTCTGAGTCCAGCGCAAAAAATGACGTTGTTTCATCCCAGGCAGTATCCGAAGCGACCTTATTCACCGCTTCTTCCAGTGACTGATATACATCGTTGTAGTTTCTAGAACCTGCCGAGATAGTGAAACTTATCAAGTAACTGGCCATCGATATACTCCGATAAGATAAGTGAATGATTCTCAGGAATGATTACACAATATTACAGCGAGCTGGAACTATGCCTTCGTCGCCCCCTCGTCCATGTCGATCACCTGCCTGTGGCAACAAGACAATCTCGCGGCACGGCTACTGCGATGAGCATGCCGACAAATCAACCGGTTGGACGCAACGTCGGAGCGGCAAGAGCGGCCGTGGCGGCCGACCATGGCGTCGCAAGCGTGATCGCATTCTCCAGCGTGACCGTGGCCTATGCCAGCCGTGCTTGCGAGCGAATCGAGTGATGCCGGCGACCGAGGTCGACCACATCGTGAACGTCGAATCCGGCGGCACAGACGACGACAGCAACCTCGAGGCGATCTGTTCGCCTTGCCACAAGGCCAAGACGGCCCGCGAGGCGCAGGCCGGGCGCGGATGAGATCGATTCTCGGCGATGCACCAAAACGGTGCCCCGGGGAGGGGGATGTCGAAACTTCAGAGCCTTTCGCTCCCGGACACCGCCGCCTCCATTCAATTTTTATACCCGCGAAATTGAAAAATCAGTTTCGGCGAGAGGAGTTGCCAAATGACAAGAGGTCGCAAGCCCAAGCCGAGCCACCTAAAGGCGGTTCAAGGCAACGCTGGCAAGCGGGCGATCAACCATGACGAGCCCGTCGCCGACTCGCTAACCCAGGTACCGCCGCCACCCGAGTGGCTCTCCGAGATTGGCGTCGAGATGTGGGAGCGCGTCGGCCCTTGGTTGGTGAGCTCCAAAATTCTGACCGACTCGGATCTCGCCAACCTCGAGGCCTACTGCGCGGCGTACAACCGCTGGCGCCAGGCTGAGGAGAACATCGGCCAGCATGGTCTCGTCGTCGATAGCCCGATGGGCGGCGTGGTGAAAAACCCCGCATGCACCGTCGCCAACGAAGCGCTCAAACAGATGAACACATTCGGTAGCGCCCTTGGTCTGGACCCTGCAAGCCGTGCGCGGCTGGCAGTGCCGGGTGCCAAGGACGCCGCCAATCCATTCGCCGCCTTGGTGGGCAAGAAGCGATGACGACACATGGCCAGCTATCCCAACGTCAATGCCGCGAACAAGTACGCTCGGGACGTTGTGGCTGGCCGCATCCCGGCGTGCAAGGAGGTACGTCAGGCGTGCCAACGTCATCTCGATGACCTGAACGCCTCCAAGGGCCGAGCATTCCGATACAAGTTTGATAAAGACGCCGCCGAGTCGGTGTGCGTTTTCATCCAACTACTGCCTCACACGAAAGGGCGCTGGGCACGGGAGCGAAAGCTGGTCGAGCTGGAGCCGTGGCAGAAGTTCCTGTTCTGCGTGATCTACGGCTGGCTTCGGAAGAAGTCTGGGCTTCGCCGCTTCACTGAGGCCTATGTCGAGGTCGGCAGGAAGAACGGCAAGTCGGTAATCGCCGCCGGTGTCGCGAACTACATGCTCTGCGCGGACGGTGAATATGGCGCCGAGGTCTACTGTGGCGCCACCACCGAGAAGCAGGCTTGGGAGGTCTTCCGCCCGGCGCGCTTGATGCTGCAGAAGTCCCCGGCACTGATCAGCGCCGCGGGCATCGAGATCATGGCCAAGAATATCTCGCTCCCGGAAGACGGTAGCCGGCTCGAGCCGCTGATCGGTGATCCCGGTGACGGCTCGTCGCCGAGCTGCGCCCTGGTCGACGAATTCCACGAGCACCAGACGCCGAACCTCTACGACACCATGTCGACCGGCATGGGTGCCCGCGATCAGCCGCTGATGTTCATCATCACCACCGCGGGGTTCAACACCGCCGGGCCGTGCTACGACAAGCGCCGCCAGGTGCAGCAGATGCTCGACGGTGCGCTGCCCAACGACGAGCTCTTCGGGATCATCTACACGGTCGACCAAGGCGATGACTGGCAGGATCCGACGGTGCTGCGCAAGGCCAATCCCAACTTCGGCATCTCCGTATCCGAGGAATTCCTACTCAAGGCGCAGCGTGATGCCGTCCGCTATCCAAGCCGCCAGAACTCATTCCTGACGAAGCATCTGGACATCTGGGTCAGCGCACGGAGTGCCTGGCTCAACATGGCCGATTGGCATGCCGCCGGCGACGACAGCCTGACGCTCGACGACTTCGAGGGGTGCGAGTGCTGGCTGGGCGTGGACCTGGCGAGCAAGACGGATATCGCCGCGATCGCGCTGCTGTTCCGCGACGAGGTCGAGGACAAGAACGGCCGCATGAAGACGCGCTGGACGGTGTTCGTGCGCAGCTATCTGCCCGAGGGTGCCATCGAGCGCGCCAGCAACAACCGCGCCGCCTATGAAAGCTGGGTGAACTCCGGCGACCTCATCATCACCGATGGCGAGGAGCTGGACTTCGATGTCATCCGCGAAGACATCAAGGATCTTGCCGGGCGCTTCCAGATCAACGAGATCGCCTACGACCCGTGGCGGGCAACGCAGCTCGCGCACCAGCTCATGAGCGACGGAGCCGACATCGTGGAGTACCGCAACACCGTACAGAACATGAGCCCGGCGATGCGCGAAATGGAAGCGGCGATCACCGGCGGGCGCTGGCGCCATAGCTGCGATCCTGTGCTCACGTGGATGGCCTCCAACGTGGTCGCCAAGGCGGACGCCAAGGACAACATCTACCCGCGCAAGGAAAAGCCGGAGAACAAGATCGACGGCCCGATCGCCATCCTGATGGCGCTGGGACGCGCGGTGCTCACCGAAAACGACGAGCCCGACGAATCCATCTACGACACCTCGGACGTGACATGCTGACATCCATTCTGATTTTTCTGATCGGCCTCATCGGTGCCGGGCTGGTGTCGTTCGGCGCTTGGCTGATCGCGGCGCCGGCCGGGTACATCGTTGCCGGCGTGCTCTGTCTTGCCTGGTCGTGGCTGGCCGCGCGGACCAGCGCCCGACGGCAGTCTGAGCCGGTCGGGGAGGGTGGCTGATGTTTCTACCCGGCATGTTTCAGAGCACGCCCAAGCGGCCCCAGAAAGAACCCGGCAATTGGACGAACTGGGCAGGAGGCATGAGAAATACCCGCACTTCAGCCGGTGCCGGGGTGACCAGTGACACCGCGTTACGCGTTGGCGCACTTCGCGCCTGCGTCACGCTGCTGGCCGAATCGGTCGCGCAACTTCCCTGCGAGCTCTACCGTCGCACGGATGATGGCGGGCGTGAGCGGGCCAGCGGCCACCCGGTCTACGACCTGCTGCACTCCCAGCCCAACCAGAAGGACTCATCGTTCGAGTACTTCGAGCAGGGCCAGGGCGCACTGGGGCTTGAGGGCAATCACTACTCGCTGATCGAGCGCGACGGCGGTGGCTACCCGATCGAACTGATTCCAATCAACCCGAAGAAAGTGCAGGTGCTGAAAGGTCAGGACGGGTTGCCGTATTACCACCTGACCGAGATCAACGAAGTCGTCTCGATGCGCCAGATGCATCACGTGAAGTCGTTTTCGCTCGATGGGTTTGTGGGCGTCTCGCCGATCGCCAGCAACGCCGACTCCATCGGCCTGGCGATGTCCACTGAGGAGCACGCCGCTGCGGTATTCGAGCGTGGGGCCACGATGTCGGGCGTGATCGAACGGCCTAGCGATACGCCGGCTATCAAGGATCAGGCCGCCGTTGATCGGCTGCTCGACAAGTTTGCCGAGCGCCACGGCGGTCTCCGCAATGCCTTCTCCGTTGCGCTGCTGCAAGAGGGCATGAGCTACAAGCAGCTCTCGATGGACAACGAGAAAGCCCAGCTCCTGGAGAGTCGGCGATTCTCGGTCGAGGAGATCTGCCGGCTCTACAAGATCCCGCTCCACATGGTGCAGCTCAACGACAAATCGACGTCGTGGGGATCGGGCATCGAATCGATGTCGCTCGGCTACGTGATCTACACGCTGCTGCCCTGGCTCAAACGCTGGGAAGCGGCGATGCGCCGCGACCTGCTGCTGCCATCGGAACGGCGCGACCTCTACATCGAGTTCAACGTGTCGGGCCTGCTGCGTGGCGACCAAAAGTCCCGCTACGAGGCCTACGCGATCGGGCGCCAGTGGGGCTGGCTCTCGGTCAACGACATTCGCCGGCTCGAAAACATGCCGCCCATCGACGGGGGCAACCGCTACCTCACGCCGCTCAACATGAACGACTCGCAGCAGACGCAACGTTCGCTGAACGCCACGCCCGACCAAATGCGAGACATCGAGGGAATCCTATGTCGCACCTGATTAACTACCCGCACCTGGCATCGCTGGCGTTCAACACGCCGCTCTATGCCACCCCGGATCTGGTGCAATCCGTTCGCTCGGTACTCGAGCCGCGCCTGCTCGGCCGCCTCAATGATCTTCCCGAGCGACTCGAGGCTAGCGGTGATCCGGAGTCGCGCGAGATGCAGGGTCTACGCGTCGTTGGCCGGCTGGCGATCATTCCGGTTCACGGCATTCTGACGGCGCGCGCCGGGCAGATCGACGCGCTGTGCCAGGAAGTGCTGAGCTACGAAAAGCTGCGCACGCAGATCAACGCGGCGCTACGTCACGAGCTGGTCGAGGAGATCGTCCTCGACATGCAGTCCGGCGGCGGCTCGGCCATGGGCTGCAAGGAGCTGGCGGACTTCATCCAGGCGAGTACCGCTATCAAGCCCATCACGGCGCTGGTCAACTTTGCCTCGTTCTCGGCTTGCTACTTCCTTGCGGCCGCGTGTTCGCGGATCGTCTGCAGCCCGACGGCCATGGTCGGCTCGATCGGCGTGATCATCGAGACCTACGAAGTCAGCAAGGCCGAAGAAGCCTTCGGCATCAAATTCAACACCTACTACCGCGGCGCCCACAAAAACGACTGCTCACCCCACGAGGCGATCACCGACCAAGCGGTCGCGGAGATCGACCGGCGGCTGGATAGCGCCTACTCGACGTTCACCGAATCGGTGGCCAGCTATCGCGGCCTCGATCTCTCCGTCGTCACCGGTACCGAGGCGCGGATCTACAACGGCGAGGATGCGCTGGCCGTGGGTCTGATCGATGAGATCGCCCCGGCCCAGGAGGCGCTCGACAGTATTGCCTCGCGCTACAGCGGCCAGAACGCACCGCGCCGTGCCCGCGTCTCCGCGCGAGCCGGCGCCATGGAACTCCAGAACACGCTCTAGCCACGCGGCGGAGCGGTACCCCAGGCGGCCAAGAGGCCGCCTTTTCTTTGCCCCGACGAAACCCAGAGGAACGTCATGTCTAAGATCGAAGAACTCCGCCGCCAACGCGCCGACGTCAATGCCAAAGTGCAGGCGCTCGCGAATGCGGAAAACGACGCCGGCGAACTGTCGGCCGAGCAGCTGGAGGAGTTTGACCAGCTCTCCACCGACTTCGACAAGCTCACCACCCAGATCAATCGCCTAGAGGCGACCGAGCGCATGAACGCCGCCTCGGCCGAGCCCGTGCCTTCACCCATCAGCCAGGGCGTGAAATCCGCCGCCGTCCACACCAAGGCCGAGCTGAAGCAGTACCCCGGCGCTAAGGCTGCACGCATGGCCATGTCGATCGCCGCGTCGAAGGGCGATATCAACATGGCCACCAAGTTCGCCCGCGACGAAATCGGTGATAACGACGTCGCCATGGCGATCGAGACCAGTAGCGGTTCCGGCGGCGCGCTGATCCCGCAGAACCTTTACGACGAGGTGATCGAACTGCTGCGGCCGAAGACCATCGTTCGTGCGCTGGGCGCCCGAGTGATTCCGCTGCCCAACGGCAATGTGTCGATCCCGCGCATGAGCTCCGGTGCCTCGTCCAGCTACGTGGGTGAAGGCACGGACGTGCTGGCCTCCGATGCCACGCTGGATGACGTGAAGCTCAACGCCAAGACCATGATCACCCTGGTCCCGATCTCCAACCAGATGATCGGCCGCGCTGGCTTCGCCACCGAGCAGCTGTTCCTGAACGACATGCTCAACTCCATGGCGAGCCGCGAGGACAAGGCGTTCCTGCGTGACACCGGCGCCGGCGACACACCGAAAGGCTTTGCCGAGACGGCACGCCAGGCCAGCCGCACGCTCGCCTGGACCGGCACTGCCACGCTGCAGGAAATCGACGCCTACCTCGACTCGCTCATGCTGGCGCTGATGAACAGCAACAGCCTGCTCGCCGAGCCGGGCTGGGGCCTCTCGCCGCGCACCTACATGAAGCTGTTCGGCCTGCGCGATGGCAACGGCAACAAGGTGTATCCGGAACTGGCCAACGGCCAGCTCAAGGGCTACCCGATCCGCCACACCACCAACATCCCGGCCAACCTCGACACCAGCGGCGCCGGGAACAACAACGAGTCCGAGATCTACTTCGCCGACTGGAACGACGTCGTGATCGGCGAGCCCGGCGGCATGATCGTCGATTTCAGCCGCGAGGCCACCTACAAGGACGGCAACGGCCAACTGGTCTCCGCATTCGCGCGCAACCAGTCGCTGATTCGTGTCGTTACCGAGCACGACATCGGGTTCCGTCATCCGGAAGGCCTGGTGCTCGGTACCGGTGTCACCTGGTAATCGCGTCCACCCGAGAGACCCGGGCCAGTCGGCCCGGGTAACTGACAACCCCGTCAATCAGGGAGGCCACCATGGCCCGTTCCAACTCCACGCAGTCCAGCACCCCCACGCCGGCGGCTACTGCCAGCCCGCAGGACAACGTCCAGCCCCAGAGTGGCGAGAGCACTAGCACGGCCGTCTCCGGCTCAACCGCAGACAAGATCACCGACGAAAAGCAGGATCTCAACGAGATGCAGAAGGCCGGGCAGGCCAAGACGCATCCTCAGCCCGACTCGACACCGCCGCCGGCGTCTCCTGGCGCGCAGTCCCAGGCGCAGAAGGCCAACGAGGCGGTGCGCCCCGAGTCGGCGTTGCACAACCTCAAGAGCAATCAGTTGACCCGCGTGAAGTTCCTGCACCCATGGCAGCGCTACGCGCCCGGCGACCGCGCTGGCTTCGACCCGAAGACAGCGGCCGAGCTGGTCAAGCGCGGCATTGCCGAGAGCCTCTGACCGACCGCCGGCGGTTCGCGCCGCCGGCCCCATTCCTGAATTCGAGATTGCCCGATGCTGACCCTGGCCGACGTCAAACTGCAGCGCCGGATCGACGAAGATGACACCACTGAGGACGCGCTGCTGCAGCGGTTTATCGATGCGGCCTATCGGCACGCCGAGGCGCACACGCAAACCGCCATCCGGCCCCGATCCAAAACGGTGGTTATCGATGGCTTCCCACCGGTGGATCGCGCGATCGATCTGCCGTGGTACCCGGTGCAAAGCATCGACGCCCTTGAATTCATCACGCCCAGCGGTGACAGCCATCCGCTGGACGAAACCGCACTGCGTCTCGACACCCGCGATGACCCGCATCGGCTCTATCCGCGCTGGGGTGATCGGTGGCCCGCCACCATCGCCGAACCCGAGAGCGTCACCATCACCGCCACCGTCGGCTACGAGAAGACGCCCGAGGACATCGAACTCGCGCTCCTGCTCCTCATCGGCCATTGGTACGAGAACCGGGAGAGCGTGGTCATCGGCACCATCACCGCCGAAGTGCCGATGGGCGTCGAGATGTTGCTGTTCGATTACTGCCGACATGCTGTGGGGTGAGAGATGAGAGCCGGACGCCTACGACACCGCGTGACGATCCAGCGCCAGCGCCAGGGCGAGGGTAAGGACGAGGTGGGCCAGCCGGTCGAAGGCTGGGAAGACGTGGCCACTGTCTGGGCGGAGGTCACTGGCCTAACCGGCCGTGAGTACATCGCGTCCGGTGGAGAGCAGAGCGAGGTCTCCATGCAGATCCTGATGCGGTACCGGGCTGGCATCGACGAGACCATGCAGGTTATTCATCCGCCGCCGACCGGTGGCGGCGAGACCTACGAGATCATCTCCGCGCTGCCGGACGCACGGCGTCGGCAGTTGACCCTGATGTGCAAGTCCGTGAGGCGCTCATGAATACCACCCACCTGGACTGGTCGACGTTGCCGGACCTCGAGGCCGAGTTGCGCCTGCTCGAGAAGGCCGAAAGCGAGCGCGTGCTCCGACAGGGCGCCCGGGCCGGTGCCGGTGTGTTCCGAGATGAGGCTCGCCGGCGGGTGAAGAAGCGCACCGGCAAGCTGGCTAAGAACATCATCAGCGACACCGCCAAGGTCGACAGCCGCACGCGAGCGACGGCCGGCGTTAGGGTTCGCGAGGAAGGCAAAGCCAGCAACCCGCGCAACGCCTTCTACTGGAAGTTCATCGAATACGGCACCTCGACGATCCCCGCGGCGCCGTTCATTCGCCCCGCATTCGAGACCAAGCAGGAAGAGGCAGCGCGCGCCGTGTTCGTGAAGTGCAACCAGGCCATCGACAAGGTGCTGACGCGATGATCGAGTCGAAGATCTATGCCGTGCTCAAGGAACTGCAGGGCGGCCGCGTGTTCCCGCTGATCGCCCCGCAAGGCACGGCGCGGCCCTATCTGGTCTACATGCTCCCCAGTGACATCACCGAGAAGATGCTCCAGGGCTTCGGCGCGCAGCAGGTCACCGTTCAGGTGGATGCCTACGCCGACACCCTGATATCGGCGAGTCAGGCCGGTGACGAGATCGTCGAAGCATTACTGCCACTCGAGCCGGGCGACATCGAGCGCACGCCCGGATACGAAGAGGACACCGGGCTCTATCGGCAGACGATAGAAACTCAAATCTGGCTGTAACCCCTATCCCGCCGCCGGCGGGTTTTTCATGCCCAGGAGGCACGACATGGCAGGAAAAGCGAAGTTTCAACTCACCGCCGGTACCAGCATCGGGATCACCGAATCGGCCGTTGCGACCATCGAAGAGGTGGCCAGCGCCACCATGCTCGAGATTGGTACGACTCAGAAAGAGGTCAGCTACACCGGCGGCCAAAAGCAGGACATCGACGTCACGGTCTTGCTGAGCGAAGAGCAGGAGATGGACAACGGACTGGAGGCCCCAGGCGAGCTTTCTCTTTCCGGCAACTGGCTGCCGAGTGACACCGGCCAAACGTCACTGCGAGCTGCCGATGCCGACAACTCCATCCGAGGCCTGGTGTTGACCTTCAAGAGCGGGGCCAAGGCGACCATGCTCGTGCAGGTGCGCCAGGAAACGTGGGGCGTGTCGGCCAATGGTGTCGCCACCGGCGGCTTCACGCTGCGGGTGAAGGGAAAACCGAAGTATGACCCCGCTCCGGCTCAGGATTCGGGCACCGGGACGGGAGAGTAACCAATGGCGAAATCCCAATCCCCCCAACTCGACCTGCGAGCGCTGGCGCTTTCTCCATTGGCCGGCTATCGGCATGACACGGCGCCGGTCGAGGAGTGGAAGGGCGCCACAGTCACTCTTCGCGAACCCTCTGCCGGCGACTGGACGGCCTGGCAGGCCAAGTTGGCAGAGCTGACCGGCGAGGATGTCACGCCGGATAACGTCCAGTCGCTCGCCGATAGCGTCGACGGCACCGATCGCACGCTCGATGCCACGTTGCTGGTCCGCGTCCTCTACGACGACAAAGGCCAGCGCGTGTTCGAAGACAAGGACGTGGCCCAGCTTGCCGCCATCTATGGTCCGGTACATGACCGGCTGTTGCGCCGCTCCATGGAGATTGGCGGTCTGACCGATGCGCCCCTGGAGCAAGAGGAAAAAAACTGACCGAGAGCCCCGGGCTATTCTTCCTCATGACGCTGGCACTTCGACTCGGACGAACTCTCGAGGAGCTGGGCCAGCAAATGACGGCCCGGGAGCTCATGCTCTGGACCGCTTTCGATAAACAGTCGCCCATCGGTGATCGTCGCGGCGACATTCAGCAGGCCAACACTGCAGCCTCCATCTGTCAGGCGCTGGGCGCCGAGGTGAAGCTGAGCGACCTGGTGCTGCAGTGGGGTGCTGCTGGCGAGGAAGACGCCGGCAACGATGACGATGCCTTTGAATCACTTTTCGCGGGGCTGGCGGGGTGATTGTCGCCCCCTTTCTGGAATCTCGGATTCATAGGTTGCATGATGAAGGCGACACAACTGCGTAGGGGGCAACGATGGCCGAAGTGAACAAAACACGTTACCAGGATCTGCAGCGCCGCTTTCAGATTCGAGAATCAAAGCGAGAATCCTACTGGGGAGATCTCGATAAGATGGCGTTTTCGATCCGTTCAGAGTTCGAAGCGTTTCTTGGCCTAGACAAGCGAGCTGCGTGGGTCAATCGCAGCGAAGGCGAGCACACTCCGTATGTGGATATCGGTCGGTGGAGTGATGCCTATGATCCCGAATTCGAGAGAGTGCCTATCGGCGCTGGCTTCCCAGGTGAAGATGAGGCGCTGACGTTTGTCATTCGTCTTTGGCTTGAAGCGCCCAACAATCCAAGTTATCGCGGGTCTCTGGATATGACTTTCTCGCTTGAGAAGTCGCAGGACACCCATTTCGTGTCGATCTACGACGGGAAGGCTGGGAAAGGTGGTCTGAATTTCGACAAAAACCGCCCCGTGAAGAGCTTTGCCTTTGCATGGGATGATGAGGGTCGAACGATCTTGACGGATGCCATGCACGATATCGTCATGGAGCGTTTGAAGCTGAGTGACCGAATCGACAGCGAACCCTACGAGGAGCTCGCCGAAGACTGAGCATTCATACACCCCCACCCAGACGGCTGCCTCGCGCAGCCGTTTTGGTATCCTGACCCTGTTCTGATCTATTGACGACTACGTCTGCCTGAGCCACTATCTCCTTGTCGCTGCAAAATCAGCGGCCGGGATTAGCAGCCCGATCACACGAAGGCGCACCAAAGCGCTGTCAGCGCTTTTTTTGTGCCCGTCAGTTATGGCGGGTCGTGCGTGGGAGGCTTCGGCCTGCCGGGTTCCTTTGTGTCCGGTCTGCTAACCCGCGTACGGTCCGCCTCCCAATTTAGCAGTTGGTGGTGGACTCCAAGCACAAAGGAGAATCACCATGGCTACGCAGGCCGCTGCAGTAATTCCGTTCCAGTTCGAAGCCCTCGAAGTTCGCACTCTGTTGATTGACGATCAGCCATGGTTTGTTGCCATGGATGTCGCTGCCGTGTTGCTGTATTCAGATTCACAGGCGATGACGCGAAAACTCGAAGAGGATGAAATTCAAAACCGACAAATCGTCGGTTTCGGGAATCGGGGCGCAACGCTGATCAACGAGTCAGGCCTTTACTCCGCGATCCTTCGGAGCCGAAAAGCTGAGGCTAAGCGCTTCAAGAAGTGGGTGACCGCCGAGGTGCTTCCGACCATTCGCAAGACTGGCGGCTACCAGGCCGAGACGATCGGCGGCGAGACCATTGGCACCGATGGCCTCAAGATCCTGCGGGAACTGATCGGCAAGAAGGTGCGCGTGTTGCCGCACAGCGCCCGCAACAGCGCCCAACACCGGCTCTGGAATTTGCTACACACCCGCTTCAACGTGCCCAAGGCCGAGATGATCGCAGCCAATGACTTCGACGCTGCTGCCAACTTCGTCGGCCAGTGGGCCATCGAAGGCGAATACCTGGAGCGAGCCCGGCCGCCGGGAGAGACAATGGTGATCAACTTCCCCAAGCGCCAGCAGGCGTTGGATTTCACACCTACCGGGCTCTATGGCAACGAAGCCTGGAAGAATGATCTGAGTCTGTTGATGGCCGAACTTCGCCACGCCGCCAGGAACGGCAATACACTTCGCGTCGAGAATGTTGAAGGGCCGCTCGAGGAGATGCTGGCGCTTCGCCACTTCCTGGAAATCGCCGAAGGGGGCTTGTCACCCAGAAACCGGCAATTGCTAGCAGGCAAAGCCAACGCGCTGGAGTGCGCCTTCGTTCAGCGTGTTGGGCCAGCGCTCAAGCTGCTGGACTCAAAACTCTACGGCGACATGCGAGAACACATTGGCGTGCTGGCGCGCTACTTACGGCAAGGCAGTTCCTTGTCTGCCTAATGTTCGCTCAAGGCGTACTCCCAGCCAGCCGATAGCCTGAATAGGAAACACTGGCTGGGGAAAACATGGCCGACTACTGCCAAACGTGCTCGATCAAGGTTCACGGGCGCGATCACCAAGACCTGGCTCGCTTATGCAAGCCGGGCGAAACCGTTTGGGAGCTTTGCGAAGGCTGCGGTGATGTGGTTGAGTTGGATCACGCTGGTAGGCGTATTGACCATAAAAAGCGTGATCAGGGAACTCATGATGAAGTTAAAAACACTATTATTGGCCGCCTTATTTCCATGTTTCGCACTCGCAGATGATCTTGACAACGACCAAGCAATAGCTCTTTTCAAGAGTAACAAGGAAGATATTGGGATCTTGGCGAACATGGCCCGGAACTGCAGTGATACTTTGGATGACGGTCTGTTCAATTTGGCCGAGCGTCGTTGTCTGCCATTCATGAAGTCTTTCTTCGAATTCTATGCAACGGTGAAGCCTGCAGTAGATTTCTCGAATGAAAGCTATGAGGGCGGTATTCCGCAGTTTTGCGCCCAAGACGATGAGCTTGGTGATATATGTGGAGATATGGCAACGATAATGCTCGCTTATAGCAAAACCATAAAGGCCGAGCGCTTAGGTGCTTTTGAATAGTTGGTAGAAAATAATTCACGACCCGCTTCGGCGGGTTTTTTTATGCCCGGAGAAACTGCATGGCATCTTCACTTCGTGAGCTGATCGTCCGCATCAGTGCGGACTCGAGCCAGTACCAGCGTGAGATGAGCCGTGCCTCTCGCATGGGCAGTGACTATTACAAGAGCATCGAAGGTGGCGCTCGCCGTGCCGATGCCGCGATGCGTCGTAATCAACAGCAGCTCGAGGCGGTGCGTGCGTCCATGGGCGCTGCGCGGCAACAGGCGGTCGCGTTCTTCGCGGCCTATGCCGGTATCGAGAGTGCTCGCGGCATCGTGCGCCAGGCCGACGCGTGGAAGAACACCAGCGCCCGTATCAAGTTGGCGACGCAGGATCAACGAGAGTTCACCCAGGCCCAGACGGGTTTGCTCGAGCTATCGAATCAGACCCGCACGTCTTTTGAGGCCAACGCCAACCTGTTCGCCCGTTCAGCCCAGTCGGTGCGGGATTACGGCGGCTCGGTGGAAGACGCGCTCGGCCTGACCGAATCAATCGCGCTGGGCCTGCGCCTCTCGGGTGCGACAGCAGAGGAATCCAGCTCGGTCATCACTCAGCTCTCGCAGGCGCTAGCCTCCGGTGTGCTGCGGGGTGAAGAGTTCAACGCCATCAACGAGTCTGGCGGACGCGCTGCGCAAGCACTCGCGGATGGTCTCGGCGTAGCCCGTGGTGAGCTCCGCGCGATGGCGGAAGCCGGACAGCTGACGACGGGCCGCGTTCTGCAGGCCATGACCAGTCAGCTGGGCACGCTGCGCAAAGAAGCGTCCACGCTTCCCGATACCGTCGGATCCAGTATTCAGGTGCTGAACAACCAGTGGACCGCCTACGTCGGTCGTCAGGATGCGGCCACCGGTGCCACTCAGGTCATGTCGACCGCGATTCTCGGCCTTTCAGACAACCTCGATACGATCGCCAATGCGGCGGTAGCCGTTGGCGCTGGTGGGCTGGCTGCTTACTTCACCAAGGTCAGTCGTTCCGTTGGCGGTGCGACTGTTGACGTCCTCAAGGGGGCCAGAGCGCAAGTAGCTATGGCATCCGCGCAGCGCGAGGCCGCAGCCAGTACGTTGCAAAATGTGCAGGCAGAGAAAGCTAACGCGCTGGCGGCCCAGCAGTCGCTGCTGTCTCAGCTGAAATTAGCCCAAACCGAGCAGCAACGAGTACGGATTCGCCAACAACTCTCTGTGAACAGCTCGGTATTGTCTGAAGCGTTGAGGCTTGAAGCCGCGAATACGACTGCTTTGGCAACTGCGACAAGCCGGCTTAACACTGTCACCTCAGTAGCTCGACGCGTTGGATCGGGACTGCTTGGCATTCTCGGTGGCCCCGCCGGCCTCGTTGGTATCGTCGCCTCGGTGGCCGCCGGATGGCTGCTGTACCGAGACAACACGCAGGAAGCGGCCGGCGCCAACGTCGATATGTCGGCGACGCTGGATGATCTCCGCACTAAATTCCGCGCACTCAACGATGACCAGCAGCGTGCCGAGTTGGTCGCGTGGGGGCAGAGGCAGCGCGAGGAAAGCGAAAAAGCACAACAGGCCTACGACGAACTTCGTGAGTCGATCGCGGAAACGTTCAGCGGCCAATTTGGTCAGCGGGTGGCAAGCGAGTTTGACGCGGCGAGAGCTAGCGGAGAGTCGTTATCGGATGTCGTATCGCGTATTCAGGAGCGTTACGGCCTCAGTGACGAGCAGACCGAGTCCTGGCTGATCCTGGCGGGCAACATTGCTGATGCCGATGAGGCAGCCAAGAAAGCCGCGCGGCGCCAAGACGCCCTGAGTGGCGCCCTGGTGCAGGTCAGTGAAACCGCTATTCGTGCATCGCGCGCGCTGGCAGGCCTCAACGATACCGCCAACGAAGGCCCGAGCGATAAGGTTCTTGGAAAGTGGCGCACGTTCAACGAGCGACTGCGCGACCAGATGGCCGCGCTTCGTGACTCGTCCGAGATCGGCGGGGCATCGCGAGAACTCGACAGTCTCGGTATCGATGACTCGGTACTGCGTGGATACACGCTCTTTCAAGCTTCTCAGCTCGATGCGCTCCGGCAACAGCAGGATGCTCGCAAGGAAGCGGCTGCCGAGGCCAAGCGCGTAGCCGATGAGGCGATCCGCAACGCACAGCGCGTGTCACAGGCTTATGCCCAGCAGCAGGCAGGTCTCGAGCGAGAAATCGCTCTCTACGGCGATACCAGCCGTGCAGCGGCGATGCTCTACGAAACGCAGCAGGGCAGCCTTCAAGAACTGAGCGATGCACAAAAACGTCGCTTGGTGGATCTGGCTGGCGAGCTCGACATGATCGAGCAGAAGCGAGAGGCCGAGAAAGGCTATCGGGACATGGTCGTCTCGCTTTATACCGATCAGGAAAAGCAGTTCGACCAGACCCAGAAGCGATTCGAGCAACTGCAGAAATGGCGTGATTCCGGCGCGATCAGTGATCAGGAGTTCGGGGGCACCTCAACTCGAGCGTTCAACGCGGCATTCACGGAAGCGCCGAAATTCTCCGGCCTTAGCCCGGAAGTCGGCGGGGCCAGCAGTGATCTCTATCGAGTCGAGGACCAGCGCAAACAGCTTCAAGAGTGGCATGACGAACAACTCGAAATGCTGGAGTCGCTGAACGAAGCAAAGCTGGGTGGGGTGGAGGACTACCTGACCAAGAAGCAGAAAATCGAGGCGGAATACGCCGCGCAGTCTGATCAGATTTCCAAAGCCACAGCCTACGCTCAGATCGGCGTATTCAGTGAGATGACCAGCTCCGCCGCCGATCTCCTGAAAGGGTTGGGCGAAGAATCATCGGCGGCCTACAAGACGATGTTCCTCGCCAGCAAGGCAGCTGCAGTCGCGCAAGCGATCATCAGCACCGAGGTGGCCGCGAATAAGGCGCTTGAGCTCGGCCCGATCCTCGGCATACCGGCATCCGCTGTGATTCGCGGCCTCGGTTACGCTTCAGCGGGCGTCATAGCTGGAACGGCTATAGCCGGGTTTTCCAAGGGTGGTTACACCGGGGACGGTGGAAAGTATGACCCTGCGGGTGTTGTCCACGCTGGCGAGTACGTGCTGCGGCAGGAGGTCGTGAATCAGCCAGGCATGCGTGACTACCTCGACCAGCTCAACGCTCGGGGGTATGCCTCAGGTGGTCTCGTCACGCCGGCGAGCGGGCCAAAAGTAACCGCTGCATCGGACAGCGCCAGATCCTCTTCTTTATCCCCCCCTATCGTCAACGTCGACGCCCGTGGTGCCACCGACCCAGCCGCCATCCGTCGCGCCGCCGAGCAAGGAGCCGAGATGGGTTATCGGCGTGTCTTTGAAGATGCCAAAGAAAATGGGCCTATCCGGCGAAAGCTAGGGGTATGAGGAGATCCGCATGATCGAATGGCCCGAAGGCCTCACGCCGTACAAGATGGACTGGGGCCGGGTGTTCAATAACCGCGGCTTCACCTCCACGTTCACGAAGTCGCAGCAGATTCGTACCTACCCGGGCGCTTACTTCCAGTGCTCGCTGCAGTTTCGCAACCTGTTCGAAGCCGACGAGCGTCGACTGACCACGTTCATCGGTGAGCTGCAGGGCATGGCCGGCACGTTCAAGCTCTACCCCTGGCGCCGATCCCGTGCAGCAGCCGCCGGTACCGCCCGCGTCAATGGCAACGGCAACGCCGCTGGTACCGTCCCCAGCCGGGGTTGGAAGCCCAGCACCAAGGTGCTTGCCGCCGGCGATTACATCACGATCAACGACCAGCTCCTCGAGGTGTTGAAGGATGTGATCAGCAACACCCAGGGCAACGCGACGATCAACGTCTCGCCCTGGCTGCGGTTGCCGCCGTCCGACGGTACCGAGATCAACTACACCAAACCCTATGCCGTCATGCGGCTGACCAGCGATGAACAGGGCATGTCCATCGAGCCACTGATCGCCGGCGGCACGCTCGACTGCCGGGAGGCGTTCTGATGTCGGCATTCCCGTTTTCGGACCCCGTGGTCGAGCTGCTGAGCCGGCCCAACGTGAAGCTAGCCTACGCCTGCGAGCTGGATTTCCTGAGCGGCATGGTGCGGGCGCATACCGGTACCGGCCCGCTGATCATCAAGGGCGAGACGTTCGACGGTGTCGGCACGTTCGGGGATATCTCGTCGACGAAAGAGAAGTTGGACAGCGGATCGCCGGCCAGCGTGACGTTGACGCTCTCCGGACTGGATGCCGAGCTGATCGCCGGCACTCAGGTCGAGCGCTGCCGTGGCCGATTCGGCCGCCTGCTCTTGGTGGCGATCGATGACGACGGCAGCTATGCCGCCGATATTCTGTTCAGCGGCAAGATGGATGCACCCCAGTTCAGCTACGCCGGCAGTGAAGACGACAACGCCATCAGCGTCACGATCACCGACCGGATGGCCGACTGGCAACGCAAGGGCACTGAGCGCTGGACCGATGAGAACCACCGGCAGCGTCACCCTGGCGACCGGTTCTTCTTCGCAGTGGCCCAGCTCGCCGATTGGCCAATCTACTGGGGCGCCCGTAAGGATGCACCGTCGTTCACCTATCCCAAGTAGCGCATATGAACCGATACCCCAACTGGCCACGCCAGCTACAGCAAACCCTACAAGCCGCCCGCGAGGCGGCTTTTTTGTGGGGCGAAAACGACTGCTGCCTGTTCGCCGCCGATTGCTGCAAAGCCATCTGCGGCGTCGATCCCGCGGCGGATTATCGCGGCCGCTATCACACTGCGGTCGGTGCCAAGCGGGTACTGGCCAATACCCACGGCAGCCTCGAGGCGGCGTGGGATGCGTGCTTCGAGCGCGTGCCAGTCGCCCAGGCAATGCGGGGTGACGTGGTGCTGTTCGATGCGCCGCTGGGGCGATGCATCGGCGTCGTCTGGTCTGGCGGGATTTGGTGTGTGACGGAAGAAGGCGCGGCCCGGGCGAAAGCCGAGCCGCTGATCGCCTGGCGGGTCGAGGCCCGAGACGAATCGAGCGAGGAGTAACGGATGGGTAAGGCGGTCAAGGCAGTCGCAGCGGTCGCGGTTGGTGTGGCCGTCGGGTTCGCCACCGGGAATCCTTATCTCGGCGTGCTCGCCGGCGGGGCGATGTTCGCCTCGTCGTCGCTGACGCCGGAAGCGAACATCGGCGCATCGACTCAGACCGAACTCAAACAGGTCATCCGCTCGAGTAAGGAGCCGGCCCACTACCAGTTCGGCCGCTGCGCGGTCGGCGGCCTGCTGGCATGGGCGCAGGAAGAAGAGGGCGACCAGACCAAAGAGTGGCTGCACCTGGTCTACGTGCTGAGCGAGGGCGATATCGAATCCCTCGACGAGCTCTATCTCAACCAGGAACCGGCCGCCGACGCCGAGGATCTCGTCGACTACGCGCTGATCCGTAGCCCCAGCGCGGCCAACCAGTACCTGCTCGACAACTCCCCGGACTGGCGCGACAGCCAGATCGGCAAGGGCCTGAGCTACGTGCGCCTGTCGCTCAAGTACGACCGCGACTACTGGGCGTCGGGCATCCCCACACCGCTGTTCGTGATGCGTGGCAATCGGGAAATCTACGACCCTCGCACCGAGACCACCGGCTACAGCGATAACTGGGCGCTGGTGATCCTCTGGTATCTGCGCACGCGGCTCGGAGTGCCCGATGACGAGATCATCTGGGAGATGTTCATCTCGGCAGCCAACGTCAGCGACGAGACCGTCACCACGCCGGATGGTGGGACTGAGCGCCGCTACACCATCGGCGGCGGGTTCAAGGCCGACGCGCGCAAGGATCGTGTGCTGGCCGACATGGAGGCCGCCGGCGGCGGACAGGTGGTGCGTATCGGCGGCAAGTTCGGGCTGATGGCCGGCGCCTACTACGGGCCCTACGAGCTGACCATCGACGAAGACATGGTCATCGGCGCCGTCAGTGGCCAGACCGAGGTCGCCCAGGCCGACGCGGTCAACACCATGACCGGCAAATTCATCGATCCGGACCAGCGCTGGAGCGAAACCGATTATCCGGCGGTAAGCGTGGCGGAGTGGATTGAAGCCGACGGCGGCCCGATCGAGGATTCGCTCGATCTGCAGTACGTGTTCTCGCCGTATCAGGCCCAGCGCCTCGCCAACATCGCGCTTCGCCGCAAGCGCGCGGGCGGCTCGCTATCGCTGACGCTCAACTTCCGCGGCTACGCCTGCCGGCCTGGCCGCGTCGTGCGCGTCTATCTGCCGTCGATCAACATCGACGGCGAGTTCCGAATCACCGACTGGGACTTCCATGGTGACAGCGGCTGCAAAGTCACCCTCTCATCCGAAGATCCCGAGATCTATGACGACGCCGTCGGCGAGCCCTACGACCCGCTCGGCTTCATCTCGCTGCCTACCGGTGGCATCGCCGCGCCGTCCGGGCTGACCTACACGCTCGAAACGGTCGGCGAGACCATCCAGGGGCGCCTCGACTGGTCTGCCGTCAGCGGGGCGCAAAGCTACAGCGTCGTGCTGCGTTCGAACGGCCAGGCCGTTCAAGCGATCGAGGTGCCGCCCAACTCGACCACCTGCACTATCGGCGGACTGCCGGCGGGGCAGTACGTCGCCGAGGTGCGCACGCGCGGGAGCTTCGGGCAGTCCGGTGCCGCGACGGTCACGTTCAGCGTCAACGCACCACCGATGCCGGACAGCGTCATCGTCCAGGTCACGAACAACGAAGTGACGCTGATCCCGCAACTGGCGTGGAACGGCACCCCTGTCTCTTTCCGGTTCTACTACTCGCCGACACTGCTCGACGCCAACCAGGTGCGCGGCTCGGCCCAGCTACTCAGTACTGGCGCCAGTCTTGTCCACACCGGGCGCAGCTTCGGCACGACCTATTACTACTGGATCGAGAGCGTCAACGCCTACGGCCACAGCGATCTGTTCTTCCAGGAGGTTGCGACGACCAGTGATTTCACCGAGGAAGAAGCGCGGATCAACGAGATCATTTATCGGGACGGCGGCCTGGCCGACCAGTTCCAGAACGGCTTGGACGAGAGCTACGAGGCAATCGCCGAAGCGCAGCAGTCCATCGACGATCTGAAGGCGCAAGTCGATGCGCTCGATCCGGAAGGCCAAGGCGCTCGCATCGACGAGCTTCAGCAGATCATCGAAACTGAAGAGAAGATGCAGGCTATTCGCTATCTCGGTCTGCGTGCTCAGTCAATGAACGGGGCCGCTCAGCAGGACACCGACCGGATCGTCGAAGCCAACAATCGCTATGCAATCTCGCAGCGCGTCAACACGCTGTCGACTGACTTCAGCGGCAACAAAGCGACAGTAGACAACCGGCTCACGGCATTGAGCCAAGCCGATAGCGCGCTTGCGCAGAGAGTCGATAACTACCAGGTCGAGGTGAGCGACCAGTTTGCATCCGTCAATCAGAACATCAGCGCTGTCTATAACCCGACCACCGGTGCCGTTGCTAGAGCCGTTACTACGGTCAACGTCAACGGCCGCCGAGGCATGCTGGGCATTCAAGTCGACGGACAGCTTGCCGAGATCATCGGCATCGCAGATCAATTTGCCATTCTGAATGAGATATCCGGCGAGCTCGTCACCGCGTTTGTCGTCAAGGACGGCCGTGTAATCATCCCCGAAGCGCTGATCGACTCCCTGGTCGTGACCAAGCTGCGGTCGACGAACGGCAATTTAGTGTTCGATGGCGACAAGCTGAAAGCCGACTATATCGACGTTAATAACCTCACGGGCAAATGGGCAAACGTCAAAGATATCGTCATCAAATGGGCCGATATTCAGGATGTGGAAATAGATGGAGCCACAATAAAAAATGCTTCGATAGACACTCTCCAGCTAGCCGGCAATGCCGTCACGATCAACGCTTCTCAGATTTATTCCGGCGCAATCGGAATTTCGGAATCATGGTCGAACATTATCGATCTCGCCTACGATCCTCAGGGTAATGATCTCGATATCTTCTTCAGTGCCTCGTTCGATCTCACCGCCGCTGATTCCGGGACGGGTAGTAGTGTCTATTGCCGCGCTCGCATTCAGCTACAGGTCACGATTAGCGGGGCTGTTGAATACGATTTCGGTTCAATTATGGACACCCGAAATACGGTTTCAAATCCCAACTCAGGTAGCAATGTTACCTCCAGGGTCGATAGCGCGGATATCAAAACGCTGTTCACTCGGCTTCCAGGTTGGAGCGGGAATAGGACGGTGAGGATTAGAGCCAGGGCCATAGTCAACGGCACCCTCATTGGATGTAGCGCAGAAAAACGCGGCATCAAACTCTCTGTGACTAAACGATAACCCCGCCTTCGGGCGCTTTTTTTATGTAGGAGATCCTATGGCGACGGCATCGAATCAGGACCAGCTGAATGAGGTTGTGAACGGTCTTATCACTACCGTCGAAAACGCCCTCGCTTCGGCGTTCAACCTGACCGAGCGCGCGAACGATGGGAACGTTGGATTGCTCGCTTCTGCTAATTATCTCTCGGACGCCGGCGTAGGCGATGCGGCACTGCTGCGTAACAAGATGGGATTTGTGGCGGCAGCGTTGGTCGAGTTGAAAAAGTACGGGGTAGGCAATGTTGGTGCACAACCGACATGGTACGGTGGTCCAAATCTAGATCAGTTTGATATGGACTCCGACCCAACTAATATTCCCGCCGGTTGCTATAGGGCGACCTCAACTTTAGCAAACCGCCCCGGTGGATCTGGCACCATCTATTGCAGCGGTTATAACAGCGGTGTAACCAACATTCTCTATCTTGAGAATGACGACGACGACCCCAGAGCCTGGACGCGTAGTTACGTCAACGCCACTTGGTCAGCGTGGAAGGAAATTGCCGCACCCAAGGTCTACAGCAACTCTAATGGCTGGGTTCTCAGGCTACCCAACCGAATCCAAGTTTGCGTCAGCCCTCTTCTAACATTGAGATACGATAATGGTAATCGGCTGGGCACAGACTGGTCTTTTCCTGCGGGCTTTTCGAACTGCTTCGTCGTGTTACCGGCTGCTGACTGGGGTTCTATCGCTTCCGCAAGGATGTTGCGTGCCACGCTAAGAGGTGACACTTCACCAGGCAACACAGGATGTCGTATCGCGGCGTGGTCTGGCTATGGCGAATCATTCAACAGCGACGACACCTATCCCGAGTGTCGTGGCATTGCCATTGGAGTCTACTGATGAAGGTCGTTTACACACCACAAATTGCTGACTTCTTGGTGGTCTACTCATTCAGTGGCGAAACCGTCACTGCCACGATCGCGGGACAGACCGACAGCGTCGAATTTTCGGCACTCGCCATCGGGCATTGCCGCGCCGACGAGATCGAGACGACCCTGCCGCATGACGTGTTCCGAGGCGCGGCGCGTGACGAGGACGGTAACCTGACCGTCTGGCTGCTCAATCCTTACCCAGAACGGGTGCTGCGTGACGACCACGAAACGAATGAAAGCTACGACGCGCGTCGTGCGCATTGGCAGCGGCAACAGACCGAATATGAGGAGATTATCTAATGGGGCGCATCGCTAGCCAGACCCACATGCCGACTTCCATCGACCGACTCGAACAGGCCAAGACCAAGGCGCTCGAAAGTTTGAACGCCGACTACGAGGCAGGGGCCAAGCCGCTATTGCGCGAGTATCCTGCAATCGAGCGCCTGAGCTGGACTCAGCAGCAGAACGAAGCGACTGCGTACCAGGCGTGGCTCGATGCCGGTAGCGAAGGCGATGCTCCAGCGACACCCGCGCTATCAGCGATCCTCAAGGGCCGTAACGGTAGTGACGGTGCCGAGACGCTGACGGAACTCGTTGCCGCCGTGCTGCGCAATGCCGAGTCGTTCATCCAGTGGCAGGAGTATACCGGCCTGCGCCAACGTGGCGAGTGGATGATTCAAGGCGCGGAGACGGACGAGGAAGCCCAGGCGGTGACGTGGGAATCTCTGACAGATGAGGAGCCCACCGAATGAGCCAGTTCCCCGAGATCGACAAACTCAACGGCGCCGCCCGCGCCGCCCGCGCCGCCCGCGCCGCCCGCGCCGCGCGCGACAAGTGCGACAAGTGCGAAGCGAAGCTGCGCGAGACCCTGCCGCCTAGCACAAGGCTCAACATCCAGTCAGGGCCGGATTGGGTCGGGCTGTACGAGTTGCAGAATTACCAACGGTTCAGCTTCGGCCAAGTCGCGCTGCGCAACGTAGACACCGGCGTCGAGCGGCGCGTGGGGTATGGGCAGGTGAGGGTGGCGGAGGAGTAGAGAGGAGCGGCCGGCGTGTGAGCCAATCACGCGCCAAAAAAGAATAGATGAGATCAACTATCAGATTTCTTTCTCATCTCTTCTCGCCATTCCATCATGGCCGCGCGATCTGCCTCCCGATCGGAAGTGTCATACACGTCAGCTTTTAGCTTCCGGTTTCCCCGGAGCACTGGCGATAAGGCCTCATTTATCTTTTTAATATCGTTAGCAATCTGTGCCAACGGATCACTGCCTAGTTTGCTAATCCCTTCTTGGTCACTCATGCTTAAAGTGTATGAGTTGTATTCCCTCGCCTCATCTGAGGCCTTACGTTTCCAACTGATTTCTACTTTGAAGTCTACTCCCTTGATCGATTTGTACTCTGTCAAGTAGCTGGAAAGCCCATGGCCGGGCTTGAGAACGCTGATGTTTTGCAAAGGTGGAGCATACCCTTCTCGGACGTCTTCATTTTCGACTGGAGGATCAAAAGTGACGGTCACGTCATAGGCAGGAGCATTCCCTGGGTTGTCAACATGTAAGTCGAAATGAATCATAGACCATCTGTTTGGCGATAGTGTGGCTACAACATGAGGCTGCGAAGAAGCATCAGCCATTCTAGTGGTTTCGCGAGCTAGTATCGTAGTTACTCTCCACAAAAATACTGTCGCTAGCGCAGTGACAATCGTGCCTAGAGCACCAGTGATAGCTATCAGAATAGTTGCCCAACTTGGTAATTTATCCATACTCAGCCTCATTGATTGTTGTTGATTGGATCCTACTATGTGCGGACGATACGCTTTCTACAGCATGGACTTTTCAGCGCTCGCCGAGGCCGTGGCCCAGCCCGATCTCTTCGCTGATGCCGAGCCCCGATACAACGTGCCACCGGGCACGTTGATCAGTGTCGCGCGTCGCGCTGACGACGAGGCACCCGTCACGATCGAGCAGCTCTGGTGGGGATATCGGCCGGCATGGGCCGGCGCTAAAGCTCCACAGCCCATCAACGCCAAAGCCGAGACCGTGGCTACCAGCCGATACTTCGCGCCAGCGTTTAAGCGCCACCGTTGCTTGATACCAGCAAATGGGTGGTACGAATGGCTGTCCCTCGATGGTCGCAAGCAGCCGCATTTCATCACCCGCAGCGATAGCCAGACGCTTTATCTCGCCGGCATCTGGACCGACCGCGGCGATGACCTGGCGCCTGGGGTGGCGATCATCACTGAGCCGGCGCGGGGGAGTGCGCAAGAGGTTCACGACCGGATGCCGCTGGCGCTGGATAACGATTCGCTGGAACCATGGCTGGATCCCCATTTCACGGAGCGCGACGCCATCCGTGGCGTCACTCGGCATATCGACGCCGGCCTGATCCGGCATTGGCCAGTAAGTACCGCAGTCAATAAGCCTGGCGATGATCGTAACGCGGCGCTGATCAATCCGCTGTAGGCGATGCCTGACATCACGTGTGGGAATATTCGCACTCATGTCTCTTGGCGCGCGACCGACAGATACTTTAGTCGCGCGAGTTACGTCCTTGGAATGTGAATCTCAGCCCGTCCAAAGGCCGGCTTTTTGCTTGCGATTGATTCAGCTATAGCGCCGGGCAGTACGCTTTCAAGGGCGTCGAGCCCCCTGTTTCAGTGTTCTGCCTCCCTTGCGGGTTCGTCGCCGTCCGTCTCTCCTGATGCTTCGCATCGCAGAAAGGCCCAGTCGATGAGAGCCTCAATCGAAGGGCCCAGGGCGGTGCCCATCTCGCTGAGGGTGTATTCGACCTTGGGTGGGACTTCTGGATAGATCTTCCGAATGACGATCCCATCCGCTTCCAGCTGTCGCAGCTGCTGGATCAACATTTTCTGGTTAACGCCCTCCACCCGCCGTTCCAGTTCCGAGAATCGCAGCGGCCCCCTTGCCGCGAAGAGCTGGATAATGATGACGATTTTCCACTTGCCTTCGAGCACGCGCAGCGTCTCGCCTGTCGCGGCAGCCCAGACGAGTTGCTGTTTGGGGTCTTCACATCGCCAGTCACGTTTCATCAGACTTACCTTTTGGTGTGTACCTTACTATCTTGTGTGTTCTTGCCCTTATTGCTGCTCCGTCCCATATTAGATGCCGAACCTACTTTGAAGAAGGGCAGATTATGAAAATCGGCGTCATAGGCATAGGAAGTATCGGTAGCACAGTCGCGCGTAAGCTGGCGGCGACTGGCCATGAAGTTAGTGTTGCCAATTCACGAGGGGCTGACGCCGTGCGCGATTTCGCCCGCGAAATTGGCGCTACTCCCACCGACACCCGCGGCGCAGTTGAGGGGGCGGAGGCGATCGTATTATCGATCCCACTGCCCGCCTTGGCAGAGCTGCCGGAGGACTTCTTTGACGGCGTCCCGGCCAGCGTTCCGATCATCGATACCAGCAATTATTACCCTGGCATACGCGACCCGAAGATCGATGATCTAGAGGCGGGGAAAGTCGAAAGTGTTTGGGTCTCCGAGCAGATCGGTCGACCGATCATTAAGGCATTCAACAACATCCTTGCAGAGTCACTGGCCAACAAGGCTGCACCGAAGGGCTCGCGCGAACGCTTGGCCATCGCCGTGGCGGGCGATGACGGCGACACCAAGCGTGTTGCCATGGAGATCGTGGACATTATGGGATTCGACCCAGTCGATACCGGATCGCTGGCCAACAGCTGGCGCCATCAGCCCGCCGCCCCCGGCTATTGCTGCGACTATAGTGCTGAAATGGTGCTAAAGGGCGTGGCCCAGGCGAACGAAGCGGAGAGGATCAGGGCTCGCGGCCTCATATTCGAGCGGCTGATGACCTTTGATCGCGAGGTGATGCCTTCAGATCTGCCGGCGTTGAACCGCGAATATAACGGTGTCGCCTGACCCCGGTTACCTTGCCTGCTTTTTACGGACCCGCCCATCATGCAGGGCGGTCTCTCAGCAAACGGACTTACGGCTATGACTCAACCGCAAGAGACCATCTCGTCCGCGCCGGATGCCGACGGCACTCTCTCCTTCAAGGAAACGGTCCGCACCCGGCGATCCTATCGCGGCTTCCTACCCACCTGCGTTCCCGACGCGGTGCTAAACGAGATACTGCAAGACGCTCAGAACGCGCCATCGAACTGCAACACCCAGCCCTGGCACACCCATATCGTTCGGGGGGCGAAGCTAGCGGAGCTGTCCATGGCGATGCACGCCGACAACGATGCTGGCCGACACACGCCAGATTTTACTTTTGACATGGAAGAGTTCGTCGAGCCCTATCTTGGGCGTCAGAAGGCTCAAGGCAAGGCTTATTATGAGGCCATGAACGTCATGCGAGCCGACGCGGACGGTCGGCATCGAGCCGCTGCCAAGAATCTATCATTCTTCGGCGCACCGCAGATCGCGCTGCTATTCATGCCTTTCTTCGGCGACAACGTCCGGGTGGGTGGGGATATTGGCATGTACGGCCAGACGTTTCTGTTGTCGCTCGCGGCGCGAGGCCTCGGCGGCATTCCCCAGACTATGCTGGGCTTTTTCGCCGGGACGGTCCGAAAGGTGCTCGACATACCTGAGAACCACAAAATGCTCTTTGGCATCTCGTTCGGTTATCCCGATGAGGACGCGCCGGGAAACCGCATGCGGATGGACCGCGTGCCTGTTTCGGAAAGCGTTACCTTTCATTCCTAATTGGATGCCGGCGGCCCGAGAGTGCCGCCGTCAATAAGCACGGAGATAATCGTAACGCGTAGTTGATCAATCCGCTGTAAGCGATCTCTGACGCAACGCGTCTGATTACTCGTACTAAAGCGGCGTACCACTCCGCCGATATAGTCTATGTCTGGAGCGAAGAGAAGCCGCTCGAGAGGTTCCCGCGGTAAAGAAGTTTGCCCGGCTACTCGGCCGGGCTTTTTTTCATGTCGGTGGCGCCGGATGTATCCTAGAGCATATTCATGTAGTTCTATCTGGTGATAGGATGATCCCGACGCCATGCCTATGCGTTCGTGCACGTTCGCCGTATCACTCGCGTCTGCCTTCCGACCCCGGCTTCCATGCCGGGGTTTGTCATTTCAGATGTGCCACCGGCAGTTCATCCCATCGCGTCGTGTAGCGCTGCGTCAGCAGCTCCGCCTTGAGCTTCCAGTCCGCTTTCCCTTTCGTGCCGCCCAGTCGTACGGTCCCGCTCCCCATGCGCCGGTTCAGCTCGTCCATAACCGCCGATGCCTTCGCCGATCGCTCCCGCTCGGCGTCACTCTCCGGGGAGTCGAAGATGTCGTGCTGCAGCGTGTCGGCCTGGGCGAGGTCGAGCATCATCACGCCGGCCTTCATGTATCGGTACCCACCGAGGTAGACCCGCTTGAGTGCGGCCTGGGCGGCACCGACAATCACGCGAGTATCGTTGCTTGGATGGGGGAGTTGCACGACTAGGACGGGGTGATACTGTGCCAAGTCTTCCCTGTGCTTGTTCGTTTTCAGGTGCACCTGGATCGCTCGGGCAACGCTGCCTTGCTTGCGGAGCTTCTCGGCGCCGCGGGCAGCGTGTGCGCGTATCGCTTGGCGCACCTCGTGCGGATCGCTCGAAAGCCGTCCGAATGATCGGGACGTCATGATGTTTTTCTTTGGTTCGCCGTAATCGTCGGTATCGATGCAGTCGATGCCGCGAAGCTCATAGACGAGCCGCTCCTGCACGACCGAGAATCTGGCACGGATGCGTTTGGGATCGGCTTCGCGCAGTTGCCAGGCATTGACGATGCCGAGCTGTGCGAGGCGCTGGCCCAGACGGCCGGACACACCCCAGAGATCCGTTACGGGCAAGTCCTTGAGGACGGCCCGCGTCTCATCGCCATCCGAATCCATGAGGCACACGCCGCCGAATGTCGCATCTTTCTTCGCTCGGCGGTTGGCCAGCTTTGCCAGCGTTCGCGAGGTCGATAGCCCGACGCTGACGGGTATGCCGGTGTTTCTCCGGACGACGCGCCGCATCTCGCAGCAGTGCTCGATCAGCCCATCGAGAGGGAACCCATCGAACCCGAGAAAGCTCTCATCGATTGAGTAGATCTCCACGTCCGGCGTGAACTCGCGTAGCGTGGCCGTCACGCGCCGGCTCATGTCGCCGTAGAGCGTGTAGTTGCTCGAGACCAGGATCAGCTGCTGTCGAGCCGCCGGCGGGATCTTGAACGTCGGCGCGCCCATCTCGACCAGCTCTTTCGCCTCGTTCGACCTAGCGATCACGCAGCCATCGTTGTTGGACAGCACGGCCAGCGGCCGGCCTTCCCAATCGGGCCGGAACACCCGTTCGCACGAGGCGTAAAAGTTGTTGCAGTCGACGAGCCCGATCATCGTTACCGTCTCCGACGCAGAGAGTGAATGTTGTCGGTCACCACGCCCCAGCAATGGCAATCGCAGCCGGTGAGCGGGATAGGGGGGAAATGCTCGTTGCCAGAGCACAGGTAGTGGCGCTTGCCGATCATGCGCAGCTGCTTGCACGTCAGCTCCCCGTCGACTGCCATCACCACGATATCGCCCACCTGCGGCTCGAGCGACCGATCGACGATCAGCAGGTCGCTGTCATAGATCCCGTGACGCTCCATCGAGTGGCCCTTGGCGCGAACCATGAATGTCGAGCTCGGATGTGGGATCAGTAGCTCAGTGAGGTTGAGCTCGCTCTCGATGTAGTCATCCGCGGGGGAGGGGAAACCCGCACGGACCTCGCCGCCGACCAGCGGAATGGGTAGCGCCGGCGCGTTCAGGTTGGCCTGGCCAAGGACGTCGACAACGGTATTCATGACGCCGCCTCCGCTTCCGCTGCGTTCCACGTAATGAGCGCCTCGGCAACGCCCACGCGACTGACGGACACGTAATCCAGCTCCTCGAACTCACCCAGCATCCGCTCCCACGCGGCGGGGTCGTCCTCGTCAAAGCGATAGACGGTGACAGCGAACTGCTCGCGATCACGAGCCCGGGCGATCTGCTGCTGTATGCGGCGGCTCAGCTGCTGATACGACGCGGCGGCTTTGAATTGTGCGGACATGACAGCGTGCTCCCTAAGAATACTGTATGTGCGTACAGTATCAGATAGGAATCATGAGTAGGCAAATAGCGAAATTTAGCTATACGGGGGTCGTATGCATCATTAGAGCTATAGGTGCTAGTTGTTCGGATGCTCGGCAGCTGATAAATCTGCACTAGATCACAGGCGAGGTAATCTAGAATGGTGATGTTTAACCCGGTTCACCCTGGGGAGATACTACGCGAGGAGGTGATTGAGTCGTTGGGATTGACTGTCGACGAGAGTGCGCGCCGGCTCGGCGTGGATTCTCAGCTGCTCTCCGACATCACCAACTGTCAGACGAGCATATCCGCCGATATTGCGTGGCGGCTGGAGCTAGCTGGCCTGACAACCGCAGAGCACTGGTTGGCGATGCAGCAGAACCATGACCTGTGGCAGTTGAGACAGCGTGAGAGGCCCGCGGTGGAGCGCCTGATGGTAGACGGCAATTCATAGCTGTAGCCGCTTCCATTCGCCGGCGGTGCGCCCCCGATCGTGATTGTATTGGTCTGTCATCGACTGGTGCTGATGCCCGAGTAAATTCTGCGTATCGATGCCCTGAGCGCGATATAGCCGCTCTGATAGCGAACGAATCTCGTGGAGCGTTGGCGGTGTTTTCGGTGTCCAGCGCGAGTCGTCGTAAACCGCCATACGCGCTTTTTGAAACGATGGGGACAACCCCTTGGGGCAAAACTGGATGTCGTTGCGGCGTCGCAGCAGGAGATCTCCCGGGCGCCGGTAGTCATCAGCGAGTCGAACGGTCTCCTCGAGCGTGATATCAAGCGCCTCGAGCCGAAGAGATAGCGGCAGCTCGATTCGTGCGCCGGTTTTCTGTTGCTCCACTCTCAGGTGCCCATCCACGATGTGGGATTTCCGCATGGTGATCAGGTCGGAGCGCCGCTGCCCTGTTACGAGCGCGAGGATGAGTAGATACGACTCCCAGGGTAACGCGTTGCGGCATGACCAGGCGTAGATCGCCTGCCACTCCTCGAACATAAGCCGAGCCCGGTTGACCGGCACCCGAGGTGGTTTGACCGGGACCGCGGGATTCGAATCGATAATCCCCTCGTAAACCGCTGCGAGGAACATCGACTCAGCCTCCCAGCGAACACTCCGCGCCGTGGATCCTCGGCCGGAATCCATGATGCTGTTGACCGCTCGTAACACATCAAATGGTCGGACATCGCGAACGGCCATCGTTCCGATGTGATGAGTGAGGTGGCGGACGTGAGTACGTCGGTTCGAGAGCGTCTTGGGTTTCAGGTTTTGGCTGCGAATCTGCTCGATGTATTGCTCGGCAAACGACTCGACGGTGACGCGCCGCTGCTTCCAGCGGTGAAAGATCGAATGCGCCATTCCTAGTAACCGAGCGATTCGATTAGTGCTACGCGCTCGGCGAGTGTCATATCGCGCACCCGAGCAGCGAGGTCGCGTCGTTCTGTTAGATCGCCGGCGTCGCTGTCCTCTATCTCGTCGTCGAGGTGTTTGATCAGTAATGGTTCGACGTGAGAGCCAGACAGTGTGCTGCCGACGATCACGCGTTCATTCTCGGTGAGCGTGGGAACATTGCTGCACACTAGCCGATAGCGTTCGGCCACCGTGGCCAGACGCTGGCTCAGGCTTTGACCGTTACGGAGATTGTCTGCGACCTGCTGGAGCGGTGGGCTCAGGTAGATGCTGGGGCGCTTGGCCTTGCGGTTCTCAGTCATGGATAGCTCCAATGAAATGCCCCGGCCATGGCCGGAGGTAGCGTGGTCAGTGGTACCGCCCGCCGACAAAGGCGGACGGAGGTTGATTTCATGCCATCCAGGCTTTAGCGGTAGCTGCGTTGGCGGCATGGAGAGCCGTAATCTGATCAGCCAGCTTGATGATTATCGGCGTGTCGCCGTTGTCACGTGCGGTTGAAGCGGCGGCGGAGAGTTCCTGATACCGATTTTCCAGTGCGGGGGATTGCCAGATTGTTTGTGAGGCGCTTGTGATCATCCAGCATGCGGCCTTCATTCGGCTGAGGCTCACGTGATCTGCCAGACGTTCACCGACATCGAAACCCGCATCGTAGTGGGCGCTCAGAAGTTCCAGCAGTCGCTCCGGGGTGGTGTTGGTGACATCGAGTAGCGCGAGCTGCAGGGGTTCGGAAAACGGCTGAGTGGCTTTGTCGATTTCATCGAGCCTCACGATCGAGAGAAGCTGAATCTTGATGGCAGTGTCAGCAGCACTTGCCGTAGTGGAGTAGGTCCGAAGAGTGCGGTCGGTGGCTTCGATGAGAGCAATGTTCAGGGTCATGATGTGGCTCCTTGGTTCTGCGCCCGGGATGGGCCAGTTCGCTTAGGATGTGGGCGTTGTCTGCCCTTCGTGACTAAAGGTACTACCCCAGGTAGTACCTTGCAAGTTTTCGCGCAATTTCCTTTGAAGTCGCCTGCGTGGATCATTTGGCAAGCGTCAGGTAGGTTGCCCCTCCATTTCCGTGATCGGGCAATCTTATGACCGGCTGTAACAAGGGCTTTTCTACGGCTTCGCTAGTGCTTGCTTCATTCGGCTTCTCAATGGCAGCTAGTGCCGACATTACCGTTGGTAGCTGGAACCTAAAGCACCTCGGCTGGAATAACGAGAAGCGCCTGGATGCCGTGGCCGATGTCGCGAAGGGCGCCGACCTGTGGGCACTCGAGGAAGTGATGGATGACAACGCTGTCACCCAGCTTGAGGGCGAACTGGAGAGGCAGACCGGTGAGGAGTGGAGCTCGATGATCTCGCACACGGTGGGGCGCAGCTCGTACCGCGAGAGTTACGCCTACCTGTGGCGGGACAGCGCCGTTGAGTACACCAAGGGCGCCGTTGTGTACCTGGATCCCGGCGACCTGTTCGCGCGCGAGCCGTACCTGGCGGAGTTCCGGGAAAAGGGTACCGGCGACACGATCGCGATGGCCGCGGTGCACATCGTCTACGGCGACAACCGTGCCGATCGTACGCCGGAGATCCGCGAGCTGACCAGTATCTGGGAGTGGATGCGCGAGGTCTATCCGGATAGCGCCCGCGTCATCGCCGGTGATTTCAACCTACCGCCGAGCGATTCCGTTTGGCAGCCGCTACGTGATACCGGCGCCCAGCCAGCCATTACCCATGGCGCCACGACCCTGAGCGAGACCAACGGCCAATACGTCAGCCTTTATGACAACTTCTGGTATGACCCCGCCGAACTCAGCGTGACCGGTACCGGCATCGTACGCTTTCCCGAAATTCTCAACATCGATCATGCCACCGCTCGCGACATCGTTTCAGACCATGCCCCCGTCTACCTGACCACGGGCAATGCGCAGGCGAGATTCTCTGGTGCGGATGAGCTGGCGGGCGAGGGTGGCCAGGCGGGTGGTCCAAGCTGCATTGATCTAGACACCGCCACGACGAGCGATCTGGACCGGCTGCCCAATGTCGGCCCGGCCCGAGCACAAGACATCATCGACGGGCGGCCCTGGGCGAGCGCCGATGATCTGGCGCGCATCAGCGGGATCGGTGCATCACGGGCGCATGAGATCGCGGCGAGCGGGCTGGTATGTGGTACCTGAGACCATGGTTTACGAGCAAGTCTCTCGGTCGTTGGCTAGGGTGAGCAGAGTATGGATATCGATAGAGCACAACATCAAAAGCGAGGTGGCGAATGCGTGGATTTCTACTGGTTTCGGGCTTGGCACTGGCGAGTCTGAGCGGACTGGTCCAAGCGGCCTCTTCCTGCGACGAGGCAACCACTCAGCAGGAGATGAACACCTGCGCGGGCGAGGGCTACCAAGCTGCGGACAAGGAGCTGAATACAACCTATGGCGAGATCATGGGCCGGCTCGACAGCGACTCGAAGAATCGGCTGAAGACAGCCCAACGGACATGGATCAAGTTTCGGGACGCCGAATGTGAATTCGTGAGTGGGCCGACCTCTGGTGGCAGTGCCAATTCAATGGTCAAAGCCGGATGCCTGGAGAATCTGACCCAGCAGCGCACCGAGACGTTGAAGAGCTACTCGCAGTGCGAAGAGGGCGATCTGAGTTGCCCGGTTCCACGACAATAGATCATCGGGAATGGCAATGCTGGCGGAGAAGAGATCGTCATTGTGATGACATAACAATGGAGGGTAGGCCTATGTTGGGATGATCAACAGAGGAGATCACTTATGTCTGAAGAAACGTGTGCATGCCCGAAATGCGACTGCAAAGTTACTGATCAATCACCCGAGGCAAATGGAAAACTGTATTGCTGCCAAGCCTGCGCCGACGGCCATACTGATGGTAGTAAGGGATGCGGTCACAATTGCGCGTGCGGCTGATCTGAATGTCTCGGCGGCGCTCAGCTGCCGAGACCTATTCCAGCCTGAGTCCCCCAACGTAGGCCAGACTCAGCGCGTGACAGCTTGTATGGTCGGTTGTATGTGCCGGCAGAAAAGTAGAGATATCGCCAGTGATAGCTATCCTGTTCGATTCCCTTCACCCGCTCCATCGGTCATCTCAGGCCAGTCCTCTTCTCTCGACGATCGTTCCCTTCTCAAGCCATTGATTTGGCAATCCTGCTGCCTTTGTCGTGCCTGAAGCGATCGCCCCCAGGTGTCATTGGTCTTGAAGCAGGGCGCGAACGCCTGGCCGATCGACTACGCTGATGGTGATCGCTCATGAAAGGAGACGCGCCATGGCAGAAGCCCATGCTCAGTGCCCGAAATGTGGTCAGCAGACGCTGGATGTACCCTCGGGAGACGCCCCGGACGAGCAAGTCCATTGTGTCTCATGCGGTGCGATTGTCGGCAAAAAGTCGGACTTTACTGTCGACATGCAAAAGCGGGAGGAGACATTCGTCAAGGAGGAGATCGCCGACGGGGTAGAGAAGGCGCTTCCCGGTGGCGATGCTTCCAAAGACACCGGCCGTTGAGACGATGCTTCCGGAAGTCGAGGCCAGTTCCAAAAGTCGGAGTGATGGGGAAGGGCGCCACTCACCGGGATGGCGCCCTCGGTCACCCAAGTCATTGTGGCTCGAGTCTGGGACGTCCTTGCGGGCCTATTGGATGTTCGAGGGCCAGGCGAATGGCCTTTTCTCTGTCAATTCCCCTGTCTATCAGCTTCTTCAGCCGTGTCTTGAGCGTGCTTAGGGGCATCCCGTGCCGTTCGGCAAGAACTGCCAGACTCTCACGCTTGGGTTCTCGACCTCTTTTTGTCATGAGAGGTGCTGCGCGGTCCTTTGCCGTCATTCTCATCGCCCACCCCATCTGCTGCCATCTCGATACGCCATCTCATGGTACGCATTGATACATGAACGGCAGAGGAGCGGATAAGTTGAGCAGAATCACACCTGTCTTCCATGGGCTACCGGATTTTCTGTCCGGGGCAGCGATTCAAACGGTGATATCCGGCTACCAACCTAGGACCTGACCAGTCGTTGCGTCATCAGCTTCTTGACGGCCTGCGCCGCACTCTCGCGCGTCTGCGCGGGGGGAGGATGCGCGGCAATGGTTTCAGAGTCAGGAGAATGATTTCCGGTAACGTGGTCGGGGGGCAAGGAAATCGACGCCGCAGGTTCTATCGAGGGCGGAAGCGTTGTCGTCAGATGAAAATCGTGTTGGCCACAAAACTGTGCGGACTTGAGTTGTTGTCGGTGATGATGTCGGTTCAACCATCTCGCCTCTTCCATGGCGGCGGGGCGGTTGAAATAGACGTTCATGCACGCGCCGTTTCGACGAAAATCGGCAACGACGAAGTGTTCATCAGGCATGTTGGAATTGACGATACGCACGAAGTAGCGATTCGACATAGACGAGCTCCCGTCAGTATATGGCTATTAATCTACTGCCGTCTTCGGGATTACGCAGTGGGTACCGGCTTAGATGCACGTAAGAGATTGCCTCGAGCAAAAATAAATGGCCGACAAGCGTGATACGGCTAATGGAGTACTGAACTGGATGTTTAAATGATTACACTAGCAATGGCAATTTCCATCCTCCAGCGAGGTATCGATAAATTTCATGGATATCTGAGCTCAATTTGGTCTCGACGGCCCGGACTGGATGGTTCGGGTGGTTTGCCGCCCGTTTGAATTGACGACAATCTCGTTCGCCAGTCCGCGGTAACGACTCGTGGGGGAGTAGACCCGAGAATGGAAGGGGCGAGGGTTGAGCGAAAATAAGATGTTCAGATGGGCGGCGAACCCTCCTGGCGAATGGGAGCCGCCCAGGTGTCAGCTGTTCTAGCGGGGTTTGCGACCGTTGTCCGTTGGCGAGTTGCCTTTGCGCTGCTGATATTTGCTGTAGGCCTGCTTGGCCGTTTGTTTGGCTTTCTCGCGGTTTTCCGGCTTTCTGAACCAGTTCGCGATGGCGGCGCCGATCAACTTTTTCATGACGTACCCCTGAGCTGGATGGGTCGACTTCTCGATAGTCTATCGAGTCGTGGTTACGCTCTGTCTGAAAAATGCCTGCGCTCGCCCATACGGCGTTAAAAATTGACTCAAAATGCTCATTTACACCTCGTAAACTCCGCTTTTTCGTCAATTTTTGCCTAGTTTGGCCATCGCTCGCCGATTTTTCAGACAGAGCTTAAGGTCTTATGGTTCGGATGCCAGGCTCAATCAACACTGCCGATGGGAGACGTGTCGTTCCCATTGAGCCGTTCGGCTTCCATTTCGGCCTCTTCCGAAAACGCATGGCGGGATTGTATCCAGTGATCATCGCCACTGTCGTCATAGCGCGTGTCCACCACCAGCCACTCCGGCGCCTCTTGCGTTTCGTTGATGTCAGAATGACGAACGGCATATTGATTCAAGCATACCTCCCGATGACCGTTTCTGCTCTGTAGTCCCATGTGGCCGTCCTGGCCGGATTCCTGACACTCCATCACTGCTGGTGCGCAGAACCGGTAGCAAACGGGATCGTTCGAACCGAAAAGGGGCGGAAGCCCCTTTTTTGCCGACCCCAATGACGTCACTGGCTTTCGATGGCTTCGCCGGCGGCGTCACTTTGGCCCTCGGCATTGATTTCGTCGAGTTGGTCGGAGTCGGGAACGTCCGTCGTTTCATCGGTTTCCGACTTGACGGCGTCCATTGATTCGTCCGCGGCCTGACTGTGACCTGTCGCGGTATCAGACTGCTCGCCGTTGGATTTGGTAACCCCACTACCCTCGGTCAGGGGCTCTTCATTGGCGTCGTAGGCTTTCTCCATGGCGTCGCTCTGGGCAAGCGCATGACCCGCGGCGCCCATCAGCAGCATTGCGGTCAGGGAGGCAGTGATCAGATTCTTTCTCATGACAAAGTCCTTTTGCGAGAGAACAGCTATGTCGGGATAACAACGATGCCGGAGCCACGATCGTGGCTGAGCCGTTATGCCCCCTAACTATAGGCCATAAACGTAAGCTGGCAGGAAAATCTGTACACGCGGAATCTTTACGTCAGCGAGGTAGGCCGCTGCCTTGAAGTGTCTGGTTGTCGTCGCCATTTATCCGATATCGCTACGGCCCAGTGCGTTTTGCCTGGATCGTATATGGCGACCAGGAGGGCCCGATCATGAACGCTCGAGATTATCTTGCCAGGCAGGGAATCGCTCTCGACAAGGAGGAAGACAAGCCGCAGTCGCTCGAAGAGAAGGCTTGGGCTCGGGCTCGAGAGGCAGCCGAGCACGGCCCGCGTAGTGGCACGCCCCACGATTGGGAAGACTGGGATCGTTATCACGAAACGCTGGCCGCCGATTCGCGTTCGATTCATGCCAAGGCGAGCAAGACTCGCCGGGCTCGTGACGACTCCTCGAATCGCGAACAATGAGCGGAAGCGCTCAATACCAAACGACGCTATGCTGGTGTTGGGTGAATCAAGACTTTTCAACGAGATGTCTTCATCTCGTCCACCTCGACTAGCGGACAAACCGGTTGTCGAGGCACCGCAACGGATTGTCGAATACTGACAACGATGTCGTTCTGAGCAAAGGAGGCCATATGGACATCATTCGCATCATCTTCGCTATTCTCTTGCCGCCGGTAGGAGTATTCCTGCAGGTTGGTCTGGGGCTGCAGTTCTGGATCAACGTCGTGTTGACGCTGCTGGGGTATATCCCGGGTATCATCCACGCGATCTGGATCATTGCGACGCGTTAAGACGCGTTTCAGTGTCGAGTTCATCGGCTTCCTCAGGGAAGCCGATGCCGTTTCAGCGGTCTCATCATCGTGGTGTCAGCGGATGCGGTAGTGGTAGAGAAGCCGCTCGTCCTTGCGTGGCCCGATGATGCGCCACTCGAGATCGAACCCCTCCGGTTGCACCGCGAGCCTCGCACTGTAGGCATCAGCTGCGCATTGATGCGCTTCCACATTGACCAGCGTGTCATCGTCACTGCCGTCGATCACCAGGTCGAACAGTGACACCGCATCGGCAACACCGCGACGCTCGTGAGAAAGGGCGATCCGATCTGCATGGATATCCCAGCGATAGACGTTACGCATGGGCACGCCGCGATTCTGGCCATCGAGCGTGAAGATGCCGGACTCGAACAATTTTATGCTGCAGCCTTCTCGAGCCACTTCGATCGTCCCTTCACCCTGGCCATTCCAACCCGTTTCGGAGGCTTGACCTGACCTTGCGCTGAACGCAAAGCGCGAAAGTTTGGGCAAAATCGATCTTAGTCGTATAATTGCTGTCAACTTTTCGTCTTTGCAAGGTTGACCATTCATGTCGTATCTCGTTGGTGTCACGGCGCTGTGGGCTTTCTCGTTCAGCCTGATCGGTGTCTATCTATCCGGGCAAGTCGACAGCTACTTTGCCGTCATGACGCGCATCATTCTGGCGACCTTGATGTTTTTGCCTTTTCTGCGTCCTGCTGCGCTGAGCTGGTCCTCGCGCCTGGGGCTGATGGCCATCGGGAGCGTGCAACTCGGCGTGATGTATCTGTTCTTCTACCAGTCCTTCCTCTTGCTTACCGTGCCGGAGGTGCTGCTGTTCACCATTTTCACGCCGCTTTATATCACGCTTATCGACGATCTGTTGGCGCGACGCTTCTCCCCACGCTTTCTGATCGTGGCGATGTTGGCTGTGATAGGCGCCGCGATCATTCGTTACGACGGCGTGACCTCCCACTACTGGCTGGGTTTCCTGGTGGTTCAGGGCGCCAACATGAGCTTTGCGCTGGGGCAGGTTGGCTATCGTCACCTGGCGCGAAGCTTGCCAAAGGACGTGGCGCACCGCCATCTTTTCGGCTGGTTCTACCTGGGAGCGTTATGCCTCGCGGTACCGGCTTTCTGGCTTCTGGGGGATACGGCAAAGTTGCCGGCGACGCCGTTGCAGTGGGGGATTCTGGGGTGGCTGGGTCTGGTCGCCTCGGGGCTGGGGTATTTCCTCTGGAACAAGGGCGCGTGCCGCGTCGATGCCGGTACCCTGGCGATCATGAACAACGCTCTGATTCCCGCCGGGTTGATCGTCAACCTGTTGATCTGGAACCGGGATGCCGACCTGACTCGACTGGGGATCGGGGCGCTGATCCTGGCCGGTTCGCTATGGCTCAATGCGCGCTGGGCGAAGCGTTCCGGGGCGGCAACGGCATCGCTGGCGGCCACTCGCGGCTGACCACGAAAACCCGGCACCGTCGTCCGTCCGGCAGGACCAGCAGCAGGTGTGCGGACTTGCCCAGATCGTCGAAATGGCGGGCCAGTTCATTGTCCAGGATCGCCAATGGCATAGGCTCGGTTGCTGGCGGTGCGAGCCAATGGGGCTTGGCCAGCAGGTGACCCGCTGCGCCTTCAGGTAGTTGCCGGCTCAAGGCATGCCAATCGGATCGATGACACCAGAGCCCCTGTTCAGCCCCGTCGTTGGCCAGTCTCGGTAGCGACAGGCGCTGGTCCCACGGCTGATAGAGGCATCCCGGCATGATGGTTCGCTGATGCATTGGGCCGTCTGCCCCCAACGCTCGTCGCTGTCGATCGGCGACCGGGGACCGGCCTTGAGGAAGCTGGTGGGACTGAAGACGATGGCATTTGATGGCCAGTGAATCGAAGCTTCCGACACCGATCCAGCGCGAGGGATCTTGCTCGTCGCCAGGCCCTTCGGGCAGCCCGAGGAAAAACTTGATCGCCAGCTCGGCGTGAAAAATCTCTACCCCACCGGGACCTGGCGATGCATCGCCGACCCGATCCGATGTATAGAGAAGGTCGAGCTCACCCAGGGTCTGTCCGCTATCGCGTAGCGCCACATTGTGCGCCAACAGCCGAGTACGAGGCGCATGATCCAGGATCCAGTGCCAGAGCAGCTCGTGATAGATGCCCAGGCGTTGCGAGCGGCGCTTGAGCCGATGCGCCTGAAAGTCCGACTCCCGGCTCTCCTGCCGGCGTAGCCAGGCGCGCCTGTGATCGTCATGATCGAGCCCCAGCTCTGCCAGCGTGGGCCGGCCAGGATAGTCGACTGTCGCCATGTCCGGGGCGTGCAATAGCCATGCAATGTCGCGGACCCAGGGTTGACGCAGCGCTGCCAGATCTTGCCGCAGCCGTTCCTCCATAGGGTGGAAAACGTCGAGCGGGGTATCCGATGCCGAGTGCGAACGCATCAGCAATCGCCTAGCGTGGTTTGGCCGCGGGGCCGATCACCGTTGCACCAGCGGCAACGGCGCGAGTGACCACGGCGCCGGCACCGATGCGCGCGTTTTCTCCGATCTCGATATTGCCCAGAATGCTGGCGCCGGCGCCCAAAAAGGCACCACGGCGGATCTTGGGATGTCGATCGCCGCTGAGTTTGCCGGTGCCACCGAGCGTGACGCCGTGGAACAGTGTGACGTCGTCTTCGATCACCGCGGTTTCACCGATGACGATGCCGGCGCCGTGGTCGACGAATAACCCCGACCCCAGGATCGCGGCGGGGTGGATATCGGCACTGAACTGGACCGCGACACGGTACTGGAGACAGCTGGCAAGATCGGTCAGACCTTGCTGCCACCACTGATGCGCAACACGCTGGCACTGCACGGCGCGGTAACCGGGGAAGAACAGCAATGGTGTGAAGGGCTCGGGGATGGCGGCATCCTCGCGGAGCAGTACGAGCAGATCCTGCGCGGCCGCGACCGCAATCTCGGGTCGCTGTTTCAGGGTGTCTTCGATGCGATCCCGCACCATCCCCTCCGGCAACTGCGGTGTTGCCAGGGTTTCGGCGATGATTCGTGCCAGCGCGCTCGCGAAATCCGGAACCTCCAGGAGGTGGTGACGATATAGCGCCTCCAGCAACGGATCTCGCTCCATGGCCCCCTGCGCGGACTCGACCAGCGCCGGCCATAGCGTGTCAGCGTCCAGCTGATTCGAGAATGCCCTGGAATGATGTTCGGCATTGGCTGGCATGATGTCCTCTGGGTCGTGTCGTCGTGTCGTCGTGTCGTCGTGTCGTCGTGTCGTCGCCCTCGAGCCCATCTTGGATCGATGGATACAGGTTTCCGGTTAACCCGGCTGGCGATAAAAATTGAATTCGTGAGTGCGAGCCGTCCTGACCAGTGTCGACATCCATCCCGGCGAGATGCTGCGGTGATGGAAGAAAAGCGCACCGTGAGTGATATCGGGCAGGGTGCCGTTGAGCGCGCGGCGCGCGACTTCCTTGGCCGCCGTGTATTGCTCCGGCTCGTTGGCCTCGTCGGGACGGCCATCGCACCACCAGGAGAACTGGCAGTGGCCGCTCTCCGCGCCCTGTTGAACGATCTCGCACAGACTCGAGGGAAACTCCGGGTTCCCCAGCCGGTTCATGATGACGTTGGCAACCGCCTGCATTTCCCGCTGGTCGGTACCCTTGGCTTCCCAGTAGATCGATCGCGCCAGGCACGATATCGCATCATCGAGCGGCGCCAGCCCGCGCGGGTCGACGGCCTCCACGCCCTCCGGCGTCAGCCTTGCCGCATCCGGGGCCGGCTCGATTCGATCCGTCTCGACGACCCGTTGCTCGAGCTGTTCGGCCTTCTGTCGCGCTATCTCGGCTTTCGTCGGCGGTGGCCCGGCCAACGCCGACGTGCAGCTCAGCAGCCAGCATGCCAGCAGAACACCGGTCGTCAGACGCCGATTCAACCGGTCAGCCGGCCTGGACATCGTTGTCTATCGTTTGAATGACGTCGAAACCCTCGAACTTGGGCGGCCCGAGATAGAGCCCTTCGCGGCGGCTCTGGCCGGCATTGGCATGGGCAGCACGAAAAGCTTCCGAGTGCGTCCAGGATTCGAAGTCTTCGCGGCTGCGCCAGACGGTATGGGAGGCGTAGAGAACATGATCTTCCTCCTGGGGGCCGCGCAGCATGTGGAATTCGACGAAGCCGGGCAAGCCTTGGAGTTTCGTTTCACGCTCCAGCCATAGGGTCTCGAACTCTTCGGTGCGTTCGGGGTTGACGCGAAAGCGGTTCATGGCGATGAACATGGGGTGACTCCTGAAGGAAAGGTCGGCGCCCGCCAGGGAACCGATTGACGACCGCTGCCGCTGGTTTCCAGTGCGACCGAGGTAACATTGCCAGCATCCAGTGCCAAAAGTCGAGCCGGAAGCAGCTCGCGACGGACAGGCGAGGCGTTGACGCCACGGTGAGTTAGTGGGCTAATCCAGGCAACAGTTCCCGTTCTTTGGTTGCCATCCATGGATATTCCGCATCAGCGTCTGGTCTACTTTCGCGTCACGGTCGAATCCGGCTCATTGCGCAAGGCGGCCGCCAGGCTCGATATCGCGCCGTCGGCGGTCAGCCGTCAGATCGCGTTGCTGGAAACCGCCTTCGGCGCACCGCTGCTCGAACGCACGCCGAGAGGGATCAGGCCCACGCCGGTGGGGGAAATGGCGCTCGATTACTGCCGCAGGCGAGGGGATCTGGACGACGATTTCATTACCCGCCTGGAGGCCTATCAGCGTCTGGAGACGGGGACGATCGCACTGGTGGTGGGTGAGGGTTTCATCAACGATCTGATCGATGCGCCGTTGAAAGCCTTTGCCGAACGTTATCGTGGCATCCGTCTGGACATCGAGCAGGCCGGTACCGACGAGATCATCGAATCCGTGGTCGAAGATCGGGCGCATATCGGGCTGATGTTCCATGAACGCGTGCATCCGCAGATTCGCTTCTGGGCCTCCAGCGGTCAGCCGTTGCTGGCGATCTGTCCCGTCGATCACCCGCTGGCCCGGGAGTCGCAGCCGATCTCGTTGCAACGGCTCAGCGAAACGCCCATGGCACTATGGAAAACCGGGCATGGGGTACGTCGACTGGTCGATCAGGCGTTCGTACAGGCAGGATTGCATCCGCAGGTAGCCGTGGAAACCAATTCTATGGCCGTGCTGCGTCGCGCGGTGGTGGCGGGAATGGGCATCACGCTGCTGCCGCGTTTCGCGGTCGCCCATGAACTGGCCGCGGGCAGTGTCGTTGCCTTGCCGGTGGCCTCGGCGCCGTTTCAGAATTCCCAGGCCCATATGATCACCCGGGTAGGGCGGCGTCAGCCTCAGGCCAGTCTCAAGTTGCTGCGTCATCTGGGCGCCTGGATGCTGGCATTTCGCTCCGCTTCCCACCGCCCCTGACAGGCCAGCGCCCGCGCTGCGCGCGCCGCTGCCTAGCGTTGCTCGAATCGCAGTAGCGTACCCAGAACGCCAGGCGCGATATCGGCCTGAGTCTCGCTGTGGCGGTGATGGTCGATGCCGTGATGCTCCCAGCAGGCAATCGCTGCCTTCAGGTCACGGCAGGTCAGGGTGAGTGCCACGGCTCGCGGTGGCTCCGGTTCGATATCGCCGAGCATGGGGAAAGTGGCTGCCAGCGCCTGGCGGTCGAGCAGGTGACAGTCGCCCTTATGGGTATGAATGGTCCATTCGGCGCCGCCACCTCGGATCGAATTGGGCCCGTGAATGCGCCGGAAGTGTTCGATGTCGTAGGTCGGATCGTCGCTGAGGTACCAGACATCGGCGATCGACGTCGCGGTATTGGCATGCGCTTCCTGCGTCGGATCGACGCGAAACAGTTCGGGGCGCAACTGCTGGCAGAGAAACTGGGTCAGGAAGGGACGTTCCGGATCGTGCAGGATATCCAGCGCCACGCTCACTTCTTCGTCGCGGCCGCCGGGCAGGTGAGCCATGCGGCGAAAGATGATCGGGCATCCCGCGTTGAAGCCCCGCGCCGCGACCAGGGCGTGATCGCGCTGAATGCTGTCGCTGTCGAGCGCCACCATGGCGATGCCGTCACCGACCGTAATCAGGCGCGCCTCGATCAGACGACCGAACTGGAACCCGTTGTCATCCTGATAATCCAGACATTCCGGACGGCCGATCCCCATCAGTTCGATGAAGTTGTTGCTGAAGAACAGCAGGTGATTGTCCGTTCCCCACGGGTGCTGGTGGCGGGCATTGACGGTGAAACCAAGGTCTCGGGCTGCCTGGGCGGCATGATCGAGATCACTGACCGCCAGCAAGGGGTGATCGATGCCGAAGCTCATGAGCCTTCCATCCGATGGTGTCGTTATCTGCAGTATCGCCTAAGATCGCAGTTCGGGAGAGACAGCGTACGCGATCGCCCCCGCTTTTTCTCATTTCAACACCGCTCTCAATTCCGCGTTCTCTCAATCCAGCGCCGCCATGACACGGTCGATATCGTCCAACGTATTGTGCCAATGCGGAGAGATCCTCAACAGCGAGCCGGTCGCCGGCAGCCGAATGTTCAGCGGTTCGGCGGCCGTGTCGCACACCTTGGCAACGATGCTGGCCGCATCGAGTTTCTGGCGAGTCCGCAAGGGGGTGGCATCCGGCAGGTGGATCGTGGCGATGCCGCTCTCGGGATGCTGCAACAGCGGACGGAACCCGCGATCGCGGGCGAGCTCGTAGACCCGCTCGGTCAATGTCGTCAGATGTCCCTGCAACTGCTCCAGCGTGATCTGCTGAAGCTCGCCGATCGCCGCTGTCAGAGCGACCTGATTCATGACGGAGACGTCCGAGGCATCGAAGCGGCGCGCCTGGGGAAGATCGTCGAAACGTTGAGTTTCCAGGTTCAGGCGTAATCCCGCCAGCTCCGGGGCCGGATTGGGCTGCATCATGGCCGTTGCCAGCTGACTGACGTAGAGCAGAGCCATTCCCCGGGGGCCGCGAAGCCATTTGCGGGTAGTGGCGACAAGTACGTCGCAGCCGAATCGACGCACATCGATGTCGCTCTGCCCCAACCCCTGAGCCGCGTCGACGATTAGCGGGCAATGCGCTGGCCGAGGCAGGTTGCCCAGGGTTTCCACGTCATAGCGGCGACCTTCGATGCTGGTGACCAGGGGCGTCAGAATCGCCGCGACGTCCTCGCCGATCTGGTTCGCGATAGCGGCCGGATCGAACTGGCCGTTGGCGTCGGTTGCCAGCAGCTCGATGTTGCGTGTCGGCGCTCCGCCCAGGCGCCGCAGCAAGACGACATTAGACGCCCATTCGCCCGGTGCGATCAGCAGACGCCGGCCGGCGAGGTTCAGGCTACCGACCACCTGCGCCATGAGTTGAGACGTACTCGCGCCGAACGCGACCTGAGCTTCCGGCGCCCCAATCATGGTGGCCAGCCGGGTTCTCTTTGTCGGCAGGTCCCAGATTGCACTTTCGAGGCGTTGGCGCGGATAAGCCGCCATCTCCGCCTCCAGCCACTCCCGTAGATGTGCCGATACCGTCGGGCTTTGCAGACCGACGGAGGCGTTGTTGAGATAGCAGAGATCGGATGGCTGCACGCGGGGCTCTTCCTGGATTCGGGTCGTGCTGCCATGTTACCCGAATTGAGAGAAAGCGACCGAGGTGAGAAGAGAGCGACCCAAGCCGCTCTCACTGGTCATAGAGCCTCTAGACCTGGCCGCTGCCGTAGCCCATGGCGACGCTGGCTTCGGCTCCGGTTTCGACCCATACGCTCTGGGGGATCGTGTATTCGCGCAAACCGTCGAGGCCGCTGGAACGGCCGAAACCGCTGTCGCGAAAACCGCCGAAGGGCGACATCACGTTGATCGCCTTGTAGCTGTTGATCCAAACGGTGCCGGCGCGCAGTTGTGCGGCGACACGATGTGCCCTGGCCGGATCCTGCGTCCATACCGCGCCGGCCAGACCGAAGCGCGTGCTGTTGGCGAGGCGGATGGCCTCGGCTTCGTCTTCGAATGGCAAGGCAACGACCACGGGGCCGAACACTTCCTCGCAGGCGATCTCCATCGAGGCATCGACATCGGCGATGACCGTGGGTGCGAGGTAGTAGCCGTTGGCGCCTCCCGGCAGACCCGTCGGGCGCGTGCCTCCCGTGACGACGCGAGCGCCGGCTGCCTTGGCGCGTTCGATCATGTTGGTCACCCGCTCGAACTGACGGGCATTCTGCAGCGGCCCCATGCGAGTCGCTTCATCGGCCGGCAGACCGACGGCAATCTGGCTGGCAGCGCGGCTGACGCGTTCGACCACGGCGTCGAAGATGTCGCGTTGGATCAACAGCCGCGAACCCGCCACGCAGCTCTGTCCCGCCGCCGCGAAGATCGCCGCCTGCGCCCCGGCCACGGCGTCGTCGATCCTGGCATCGTCGAACACGATATTGGCGGACTTGCCGCCAAGCTCGAGCACGCTCGGCACCAACCGGCGGGCGCCGGCTTCGGCGATCAGGCGACCGCTGTCGGGGGAGCCGACGAACACCAGCTTGCGGATACCGTCGTGGCCGGTCAGCGCCGCGCCGGTAGTCGGGCCGAGGCCGTTGACGATGTTGATCAGCCCCTGGGGCAGGCCGCCGGATTCGATCAGCCGGGCGATCACCACCGACGAGAACGGCGTCAGCTCCGAGGGTTTGAGGACGACCCCGTTGCCTGCAGCGATCGCCGGTGCCAGTTGCCAGGCGCAGGTGAACATCGGCGCGTTCCAGGGCGTGATCTGGCCGACGACGCCGAAGGGTACGTGGCGAACGTAGTTGAGGTGCGAGGTGGGCACCGGAATGACCTCGCCATGCTGCTTGTCGCACCAGCCTGCGTAGTATTCGAACATCTCCCGGACCTTGCCGACTTCACCCCGGCAGTCCCGGATCGGCTTGCCGGCGACCACGCTCTCGAGCTGGGCGAGGTCTTCCTCATGGCCCTCCAGGCGACGGACTGCCGCGTTCATGCGCCGGCCTCGTTCGCTGGCAGTCAGCGCCATCCACTCGACCTGGGCGCGGGTGGCGGCGGCCACCGCGCGATCCAGCAGATCCGTACCGGCATCGCGATAGGTGGTCAATTCTTCCCCGGTGGCCGGGTTGGTCAGCGTGATGGCATCGCCCTGACCGGTGACCAGATCCCCATCGATCCAGTTGGAGCAGGGCATGTCGCCCGCTTCCAGCGACAAACCGAACTGGGCGAGGAGACGGCGCAAGGCCTGCTGTGCCTGAGTGTTCAATGCGTTCATGCGGAGGCTTCCTCGTCGCTGTCGGCGGAAGGGGAGAAGTCAACGTCGGCCTGGGCCAGAATCGGTGAGGTGATGTGATTGAAATCGTCGCTATCCGCCGGTCGATCAGGGTCGGCGTGCCAGCCAGCGACCACTTGCTGCAGAAGGCTTAGATCGAGACCGAGACCGCTGGCGGCGTCGCGAGCCAGGCGCAGATCCTTGCGCATCAGGCCGCTGGTGAAGCCGGAATCGAAGCGACCGGAGAGGATCCACTCGGGAAAGTTGACCTCGCTGATGGCGCTTCTGCCCGAGCCGCTGTTGAGCCCGGAGAGACACGCCGCCGGATCGACCCCGGCCTTGGCGGCCAGCGTCACCGCTTCGGCGGTGGCGATCAGATTGGCGGCGCAGAGATAGTTGTTGGCCAGCTTGACCACGTGACCGCTGCCCGGGCCGCCCACGTGGGTGCGCTTGGCGGACATCGCCTCGAGTACCGGCATGACGCGTTCGAGCGTTGCCATATCCCCGCCGAGAAGCATGCCGAGCCTGCCGGTTGCCGCCCCCTTGGGGCCGCCGCTGACCGGCGCATCCAGCCACTCGAGCCCGGCATCGGCGACCTTGGCGGCGAGCTCGCGGCTGACGACCGGGTCGCTGGTGGAGGTGTCGACGATCACGCTGCCCTTGGGTGCCAGCCCGAGCAATCCCGGTGACTGCTCGATGACCTCACGAACATGATCGGAGGTGGGCAGGGACAACAGATAGACATCACTGGCGCCGATCTGGTCCGGACTGACAGTGGCGAGGCCCTGCTCGGCAAGCCGCCGGCGCGCCGCCTCGAATACGTCGCTGCCGGTGACGTCGAAGCCGGCGCGTTGGAGCGTCAGCGCCATGTTTCCGCCCATCTGACCCAGACCGATGACGGTGATTTTCATGAGATTCTCCAGGGTTGTTGTTGGAATGAAAGAACTGTCGGAATGAAGGGTTTTCGGATACAGCGCTCGGCGAATCCGCCGAGGAATGGATCGGCAGGGATGCTTTTCAGTATTGAGAGAGCGGGTGATGCAAAGAAAGCTGGAGAGTGTTCGTATAATTGAAACGCTGATCGGTCAGGCCGGTGCCGGGTACCCGGGCAACGCCAACGGCCTCATCAGGAGCCGTTGGCGGATGACGTCGAAGCCGTCGTGATCAGTCGCTGAGCAGTTGCCTCACCAGCGCCTGCCAGTAGGCAACGCCGAGAGGGGAGATGGCATCGTTGAAGTCATAGGCCGGGTTATGCAGGGCGGCGCTGTCGCCGTTACCGAGCCAGATATAGGCGCCCGGGCACCGCTCCAGCATGAAGGCGAAATCTTCCGATCCCATGCTCGGTGCCATGTCGCGGTGGATCTTGCCGATGCCGGGGAGCGTGGCGAGAATATCGGCGCAGCGCGCGGCGTGCTCGGGCGTGTTGATCGTTGCCGGGTAGCGCGCCTGGTAGTCGAGTTCTACCTTGAGTCCGTGAAACTGGGCGGTGGCATCGATGGCGTCGCCAAACCGCTTTTCCAATCTTGCCTTGAGCGTTGCATCGAAGCAGCGCACGGTGCCGCGCAGTTCGACCGATTCGGGAATGACGTTGTAGGCATCGCCCGCGTGAAACTGGGTGATGCTGAGCACCGCTGACTGATGCGGCGGTGTCTCGCGACTGATCAGCCCCTGCAACTGATTCACCAACTGGCAGGCGGCGAGCACCACGTCCGTACCCAGATGGGGCATCGCCGCATGACAGCCGCGGCCGGTCAGCTTGAGCGTGAAGACATCGAACGCCGCCATCACCGGCCCGTCGTGCACGGCGGCTTCGCCCACGGCCAGCCCTGGCCAGTTGTGCAGGCCGTAGACCGCCTCCATCGGGAAGCGCTCGAACAGGCCTTCTTCGACCATCACCCGGGCGCCACCCTCGCTCTCTTCGGCGGGCTGGAAGATACAGTGCACCTGACCCGCGAAGTCGGGATTCTTCGCCAGCGCGCAGGCTGCACCCAGCAGCATCGTGGTATGCCCGTCGTGGCCGCAGGCGTGCATGCGTCCGGGTATCGTCGAGCGGTAGTCGATGTCGTTGAGCTCCTCGATCGGCAGGGCATCGATATCGGCACGCAGGCCGATGCTTCGCCCCGTCCCCCGGTTGCCGTTGATAGTAACGACGACGCCGGTGCCACCGCCAAGTCCGGTGACCGGCTCGAGATCGTGCTCGCGCAGAATGGCGACGATGCGCTCGCTGGTGCGAACCTCCTCGAAGGCGATTTCCGGATGGCGGTGGAAGTCGCGGCGCCATTCGGTCAATGTCGTCGGATCGGGGTAGGGGGTTAGCTGGTTCATGTCGAACTCCCAAAAAGCGCGCCCGCAAACGCGGGCGCGGTGGTAAAGACCTCTGGTATTCAGCCTAGAGCAGAATTTGCGCGACGACCGCCGAGCCGACGTAGGTACCGGTGAATACCAGCAGCGAGATGATGATCAGCTTCCAGCCGGTCTGGCGGAACATGCTGAACTCACGCCGGCTCAGCGCCAGGCCGGCATAAGCCAGAACCGGGGTGACGATGGCGAGGAAGTTGACTGCGGCGAGCTGATCGACGATCCAGGCGCTGCCCGGGAAAAAGGGCAGCGTCATGAGGATGCTGACCAGCGACACCCAGGCTACACCGGGGAGGTAGAACGGTGCCGCTCGGGTGATGACCAGACCGATCAGGGTCATGACGTAGAGAATGATCATGCCCGGCAGCGCATCGATCAGCGAGGCGCCGTTGATGGTATTGGCAATCCAGCCGACGACGCAGGCCATGGCCAGCACGGCGGCGGTCTTGCCGAGATCCGTTTCGGGGCGCTCTTCTCGGGTCAGGTCGGTCGCATCCTCATCTGCCGTGGCGCCCATCGTGCTGGCGGCTCGGCGACGACCGCCCAGGCGGCGATAAAGCCACTCGGCGACGGGCAGGGCGATGAATAGCGAGACATAAAGCCCGGTGGCATAGGTCAATAGGTTGCTGGCACCGGCGAAGGCGAGCAGGTCATCGGCGAGATCGGGCATGGCGCCGGCCAGCGCGCCGGAACACGCCGCCACCATGCTGCCGCTGCCGACACCGCAGGCCATCGCCAGCGCGCGCGGGTCGAACCAGCCCAGCGAAGCGAGATAGCCGGCCATTAACGCGAACCACAGCGTGCCGAACATGGTACCAACGACGTAGACCCCCATCACACCGACGCCTTCCGGCCCCTTGAGGCCGTACTTGTCGGAGATGATCGCGATGTTGGGTTCACGCGCGATCGAATAGGTCGCACCGATCGCTTCCCGCCCCATCTTGAGAACCAGCACCGCGACCGGCAATGCCACCAGCATGGTGCCGAGATTGCCCAGTTCCTGCAGGATCAGGGCGGGGCCTGCGCTGATGAGCTGATCGATGGCGGGGCCGATGGTCGAACCGAAGCGCGCGATGAACGGCATGATCGAGATCAGAATCAGCGGGGTGGCTGCCTGGCTGACGCTTTCGGGCAGAAATCGTTTGGTGCCGGCGAACAGATGCGGGTTGAGCAGTACCCCGAGAACGAAGGCGTAGAACAGCGGCAGTAGCAGAAGCGTGCCTGGTCCGAGCGGGATCTTGACGATACCGATCCATTCGCTGAGCAGCGACAGCACGACGACCAGCAGATGCAGGCGCCAATTGAGCAGTTGAGAGAGGGGCATCGATCGTTACCTCTTTGTTGTTGGTGGAGAGGTCATCCACCGAGTATCCAGAGAGAGTGTGATCGAATGAAAGGTGCGAGGTGTTCTGATTTTTGGATGACTGGAGCGTCATGGATCATTCGCGACGAAAAACGGGGTGGGCCAAGGCCCACCCCGTCAACGCGATCATGATCGCCATTGTCCGTCGATTGTCGGACTAGGTGATCAATCCTCTGGCAGCGCGTATACCACGACCTGATCGCCCACCTGATCCTTGAGGATGGTGTTGCCACCGGCGACGAAGGCGACATACTGCCGGCCCTTGTACTCGTAGACCGACGGATTGGCCACGGCCGGGGCCTCGGCCTGATCGGACCACAGCTCCTCGCCCGTCTCGAGAGAGTAGGCGCGCAGCTTGGCGTCCATCGACGCACCGATGAACACGACACCACCGGCAGTCACGGCCGGGCCACCGATGGTCGGCGAGCCCCATTTTTCCGGCATGAAGAAGCCGAACTGCTGCGACGCGCCGACCGGACGACGCCACTTCACGTCACCGGTATGCATGTCGATCGCCACCAGCTCGCCGAAAGGCGGTTCCCAGCAGGGCATGCCGAGCCAGTTCATCGCAACCTTGAGTCGCATGCCGTACGGCGCGCCTTTCTGCGGTGCGAAGCCGCTTTCGTTGCCGGAGCCGCTGTCCGCCTGCTCGTAGTCTTCACGGTTGTACAGCTTGACGTACTGCACGATATGCGAGGTGTTGACGACGGCGGTCTGAGTTTCGGGGTCGAAAGCCACGCCGCCCCATTGCACGCCACCCGAGCTGTCAGGGTAGGTCAATGCCCCTTCGCCTTTGGTGGTCGGCGGGGTGTACATGCCTTCGTACCAGAGGTTATCCCACAGACGCGAACACTGTCCGCCGCCCACGGCGTCGGCGAGACCCCAGATCTTGGGTTTCTCGGATTGATCCAGCAGCGGCGCAGGCTTGGTCGGGAATGGCTGGGTCGGAGCATAGACCTCGCCGTCGACACTACCGTCACCCTGCGGTACCGGACGCTCCTCGATCGGCCAGACGTCTTCGCCGGTCAGACGATTGACCACGAACAGGAAGCCCTGCTTGGTTGCCTGGACCAGCGCCGGGATCTTCTTGCCATCGACGGTGATGTCCATCAGCGTCGGCGCGGAGTTGATGTCGTAGTCCCAGATATCGTGGTGAACCCACTGACGCGACCACACCACTTTACCGGTCTCGATATCGAGCGCGGTGGTCGACGTCGCCAGCGGTGCCTCTTCGGTGCGGTTGCCACCCCAGTAGTTCGGTGACGGCGAAGAGACCGGCAGATAGAGCAGGCCGTTCTCGCGATCCGCGGACATGTGCGTCCACACGTTGGCGGTACCGCTCTTCTCGCGCATCTCGTCGGAAAGCGCCTGGAACGTCCACTCGAGCTCGCCGGTCTGGGCGTTGAGTGAAAAGATCGTTCCCGGCGGTGCCTGTTCGTAGGCCCAGTCCATGCCGGCCCAGCCGAGCATTAGATGGTCGCCGACCACGGTCGGCGGCTGCAGCACGGAGAGCGGCCATTCGGCGTGGGTGTCGTTCCATTGATTGACGTTGAGCACGCCGTTGTCGGCGAAGCCCTTGCAGAGTTCGCCGGTATCGGCGTCCAGTGCGAACAGCTGGGCGTCCATGGTGCCCATGTAGACGATCTTCTGGCACGGCTCACCGGCGACCGGGTTTTCTGCCTCCCAGTAGGAGACACCGCGGTTCTTCAGCACCGGCTGGGTCAGAGCCTCACGCGAGGACTTGGTGTCGAAACTCCATTTTTCCTTGCCGGTACCCGGATCGAGTGCGATCAGGCGATAGAACGGCGTACCGATGTAGATGGTGTCGTTGGCGAAAACCGGGGTGGCCGACCACACGGTCGCCGGCGTATCGCCGGACCCATCGGCGACATCGCCGGTATGGAATTCCCAGACCTTCTCGAGATCACCGACATTGTCCGCGGTGATCTGATCGAGAGGGCTGTACTTCTGGGCATTGAGCTGACCGTGGAAGCTGTCCCAGGTCGGCGTCTCGGGCACCAGCGGAATCGGTGCCCGGTTGGCATTCTGCTGATCGCCCGAGTCCGCCGCGCTGACGTCCTGCGCCCCCTCATCGCCGGCTTGCGGCGTTTCGGACGACGTGGCGGCTTCGGACGACGTAGCGGCTTCGGAAGATTCAGCGGCTTCGGACGAGGTCGACGCCTTGGACGACGGCTGAGTGTCGCTCTGAGCCGATGTCTGATCGGACTCGGTCGGCTGGTCCTGCGCGAACAGCGGAACCGGGGCGAGCAGCAGTGCCAATGCCGTGGCCATACCCAACCGCTGTGCGGTGAGTTTCAGCGTGGGCAGCGGCATCGGTGACAGGGATGTTGGCATGGATCGGCTCCTCATGAATGGGCTGGTGTGGTGGATGCGGCTGGACTGGCCATGTCCAGGAGCAGGCCGATCAGGCCAACCACCATGGCGGCGGTCAGCCACCACTGATGCAGCAACAGTCCGGCGAAACCCGTGCCGACGAGCGCCAGCAGAATAAGCAAACGCAGCGCAACGCGTCCGCTGCGGCAGGAAAGAGGCGCCATGACCAGTGTCATGATGACCAGCGCGATCGTCGAAAGAATGACGGCGAGTGCACCGAGTGAGCCGTTGACACCGGTCAGCGGAGTGAAGTAGGCATAAAGCGAGATGGCGAGCCCGGCAAGCGAGGCCACCAGCAGCACGATGATGCCCGCCCTGAATGATCGAGATTGCGACATGAGGTTGTTGTCTCCTGATGAGAGCGATGTGTTGCACCTGGCGATTGTGTCTGCGTTGCTCTGATGTTGCATCAGGCCAAAAAACATCGACGAAACAGTTCGATGGTGTGGCTAAGCTTGCTCGTATTCCCCTGGCCAGGCCGACCAAAGTATAAAGGATTTTTGGAAGTTAGCATGTGAACTAATTCGTTTTTTTGAGCTGGCCGAGCCTTTTTCATGACGTAGCCTCAGTCATGATAGTTTGTGTTGTTCGATTGCCAAGGGCGATCGGCACACCGCGACCGTGCGCCGTACGACCTATCGTGGGCCGGCGTTTGCTGGAGGGCAAGCGCAGCCAGCATAATGACCGGCCGTCACGCCGCGAGAGAGACGCTGTATGGAATCGTTCAACACCATCGGTCTAATTGGCCGTCTGGGCAGCGACAAGGTCGTCGAGACGCTCAAGCGCCTGACGATCTTTCTCGAGCGTCGTGGTCTCGATCTGGTGATCGAGGATCGCACCGCCGCGCTGCTGCCCGGCCATGGCCACAGTGAAGCCAAGCGCCGAGAGCTGGGCACGCTGTGCGATCTGGTGATCGTGGTGGGTGGCGATGGTAGTCTGCTGGGCGCGGCCCGTGCGCTCTGCCATAGCGCCACGCCGGTGCTTGGCATCAACCGGGGGCGGCTGGGCTTTCTGACCGATATTTCCCCGGATGAGGTCGAGCAGAAGGTTGCCGAGGTACTGGAAGGCCAGTACGACACGGAACGTCGATTTCTGCTCGAGGCGGAACTCTTTCGCGGCGAACGCCTGATCGGATCCGGCACCAGTCTCAACGACGTGGTCGTTCACCCCGGCAAGGCTGCGCGAATGATCGAGTTCGAACTGTTCGTCGACGACCGCTTCGTCTACTCCCAGCGCTCCGATGGGCTGATCATGGCGACCCCGACGGGGTCGACGGCCTACGCGCTCTCCGGTGGCGGTCCGATCGTGCATCCGGGCCTGGAAGCCATCACGCTGGTGCCGATGTTCCCGCACACGCTCTCCAGCCGACCGATCGTGATCGATGCCGCCAGCGAGATTCGCGTGCATATCGGTGATATCAACCAGGCCTACCCGCATGTCAGCTGCGACGGTCAGACCCGCGTCGTCTGCAAGCCCGATGACGTGCTCTATGTCCGCCGACATGCCGAGCGTCTGACGCTGATCCATCCGCGCGGACACAGTTTCTTCGAAGCCTGTCGTTCCAAACTGGGATGGAGCAGCAGGCTGGGAGATTGACATGGCGCAGGACAGCGATGTCGACGGCTACGATCTGATCGGCGATGTCCACGGCTGCGGTCAGAGCCTGATCCGGCTGCTCGAGAAACTCGGCTATCGCGCGGAAGATGGGGTGTTTCGTCACCCACGCCGCCGGGTGATCTTCTTAGGCGACCTGATCGATCGTGGACCGAGCATCCGGCTGGCGGTGTCCGTTGCCAAACGCATGGTCGACGCCGGCGAGGCGCGCATCGTGATGGGTAACCACGAAGCCAATGCGCTGGCCTATTGTCATGCCGCGCCAAGCGACAGCGAACGCGAATGGCTGCGCGATCACACGCCGCGCAACAACCGTATCATCGGCCGCACGCTGGAGCAGTTCCACGCCTTTCCGCTGGAGTGGGAAACCTGCCTTTCCTGGTTCATGACATTACCGCTGTGCCTCGAGCTTGATGGCCTGCGGGTGGTGCATGCGTGCTGGGACGACTCCTTGGTCGCCGCGTTTTTGAAGCGTTACCCCAACGCCCGTATCGACCGTGAGTTCCTGATCGAATCGACGCGTCATGGCAGTCTGGCCCACCAGATATTGGATCGCCTGACCCGGGGTACCCAACTGCCGCTGCCGCCGGGCATGGAGATTCACTCGGGTGACGGCTTTACCCGACGCTCGTTTCGCACCCATTTCTGGTGTCGGAATCCGCGGACCTACGGCGACGTGGTCTTTCAGCCCGACAATCTGCCGCCGGCGCTCGAGGACCGGCCATTGCGCACTGACGAGCGGGCGCGGCTGACCTACTATCCGGAATCGGCGCCGCCCCTGTTCGTCGGTCATTACTGGTGCAAGGGCGTGCCGGCTCTGCCGCGGTCGAATATCGCCTGTCTCGACTACAGCGCAGTGAAGTACGGTCGACTGGTCGCTTATCGCTGGGAAGGGGAGAGTCGGCTCGACGCCAATCATTTCGTCTGGGTCGATGTGTCGCAGGAGGGGATCCGGGGGTGAGATGGCCACGGCACCGGTCTCTTTTTGCATTTTTTTACATGATGCGCAGATTTCTGATTTGGCGATGTTTTTGGGGTCGGTTCAGCGGATTTCAGGAGGGCGATGGATTTTTTTCGGCGATGTCGGGAACTACCGCCCACGGCAACCCTCAAAGTCAGTGTTCCCTTGAATGATCCCTTGCTCTTATCCGGCGGCCCTCCCGCCGGATTTTTCTTTGTTGGGCCTGTAGAATGGCGATCCGAGCGTCGTGGGCATTCGTGTCGAGCTTCGCGGTGCCAGCGTCGTCGGTGCAGGTGTTTCGCTATTTTCTCGCCAAGCGGGTCGGACGTCCTCTATGTACAAACTCCTCGAACTGCCCGGTGATCTGGACACTCGCCCGCTGAGGCAAGCGCTGTGGGCGCATCACGTCGGTCATCGCTTCACCCGGCAGGACGATCTGCAGGTGCTGTGGCTGGCCGACCCCGAGCAGCGAGATGCGGCGGCTCGGCTGATCGAGCTCTGGCGGCGTGGTGAGCTGGAGGCATCGGCGGCGACTTCTGCGCCGCGCCGCCGGCCCAGCGTCACCGGCCAGGCATTCGGCCAGGCACCGCTCGCGGCAGGTCTGATCGCAATCTGTGTGGCGATTTTTCTCGCCATGACATTCGCGGGCGACGCCATCGTCCGTGCACTCACCATCGTGCCGCTCGATGTGGTGGGCCAGCGGCTGGTGCCGGGAGACCTCGTCTCCGATACCCTGGCCAGCGGCCAGATCTGGCGCCTGTTCACGCCAGCGCTTCTGCATTTCGGCTGGATGCATCTGATCTTCAACATGCTGTGGGTATGGTATTTCGGCCGTCAGGTCGAGTCGGTTCAGGGCTGGCGCCGGCTCGGCATCATCGTTGTCGTCGCGGCGGTGTTTTCCAACCTCGCGCAATATGTCACCGGCACCGTCCTGTTCGGCGGCATGTCGGGCGTCGACTATGCGCTGCTGGGTTACGTGTGGCTGATGTCTCGCCGCCGGCCCGGCAGCGGTTTCTTCGTGCCCCAGATGCTGATGGTCTTCATGCTGGCCTGGATGGTCTTTACCATGACGGGGCTGGGCGATGCCTTCGGTTTCGGCAATGTCGCCAACGAGGCGCATCTGGGCGGGTTGCTGATCGGGCTGATCATGGGGTGGTTTGCCAGCCGCAACGCGTCGGGCGGCGGTCACGACGCTTCAGGAGGACAGAAATGAACGAAATGAATTTCGACCGCATGGTCGCGCAGATGACGCCGGAGATGTACGAAAACTTCAAGCAGGCCATTCAGTTGCGCAAGTGGCCCGATGGTCGCCGGTTGAGTGCCGAACAGACCGAACTGTGCCTGGAAGCGGTGATCAAGTACGAGATGATTCACGACGTGCCTGCGGATCAGCGCGTGGGTTATCTGGAACGCAACGAGTGTGTCTCCGGTAGCCACTCTTCCGCCGAGGAAGCTGCGGTCAAATGGATCAACTGATCGCCAGCGTGCACACCCCTGCTGCGCTCGAGGCTGATCGGATCGCCAGCGGCCAGTTGCGCAAGCTCGATATTCGGTTGTCGGCGGAGAGTGGCCGGGCGGATTACACCTTGCGCGCCGGCGAGCAGCGACTGGCCCTCAACGGCTGGCTGGGTCAGCGAATCCGGTTGCATCATACCGGCAAGATTCATTGCATCGAATGTGGGCGAGCCACGCGCAAGAGCTTCGGTCAGGGCCACTGCTACCCCTGTTTCTCGTCGCTGGCGCATTGCGATCTCTGCATGATGCGTCCGGAGACCTGCCACTACTTTCAGGGCACTTGCCGTGACCCGGCCTGGGGCGAGCGCCACTGCTTTCGACCGCATACGGTCTATCTCGCCAACGCTTCGGGTCTCAAGGTCGGCATTACCCGGGGTACCAATACCCCTGGGCGCTGGCTGGATCAGGGCGCGGTCCAGGCGCTACCGATTCTCGACGTCGACACGCGCCAGCAGTCCGGGTTGGTGGAAACGCTGTTCAAGGCACGGGTATCCGATCGCACCAACTGGCGTGCAATGCTCAAGGGGGAGGTCGAACCGCTCGACTTGATTGCCGAGCGCGATCGTCTGCTGGCCGAACTCGAACCCGGGCTTGCCGAGTTGCGCCAGCGTTTCGGCAACGATGCCATCCAGACGATCGACGATGTGCCGCCGTTGGCGATCGACTATCCGGTGCTCGAATGGCCGCGCAAGATCGTTTCGCTCAATTTCGACAAGACGCCGAGGATAGAGGGCACCCTGATGGGGCTCAAGGGGCAATACCTGATTCTCGACACCGGCGTCATCAACCTGCGCAAGTTCACCGGCTATCAGGTCGCGGTGGAAACCGAAGCGGCCTGATTCCGGCGATGACCGTCAGCGCGGTTTGCGCTCGAGCTGGCGTTCCATGCGCTTCAGAAATACCGCCATGACCTGTTCATAGAGCGCATCCTTCAGTACCAGGTCTTCCACGCCGGCATCCAGGTTGGGGTTGTCGTTGACCTCGATGACCACCACGCGCTCGCCGATCTGCTTGAGATCGACCCCGTATAGCCCGTTGCCGATCAGCTTGGTCGCCCGCAGTGCTGCCTTGACCACCGGGGGTGGCACTTCGGAGAGATCGTGAGTGGTGAAACCGCCGCTGCGAGTCTTGCCGCTGGAGTGGTCGTAGATCTGCCAATGGCCGCGCGCCATGTAGTAGCGACTGGCGAACAGCATCTGGCCGTCGAGGACGCCGATGCGCCAGTCGAAGTCGGTGGGCAGCCACTCCTGCAGCAGCAGCAGCGCGGAAGATTCGAACAGCTTCGGCGCTTCCGCCTCCAGTTCCTCCCGCGAACGAATCTTGACCACCCCCTTGGAAAAGGCGCCGTCGGGCACCTTGAGTACCAGCGGATACTCCAACTGGACGAGCTTTTCGTCGAGACGGCTCATGTCGCCGCGGTAGAGCAGTTGTCCGCGAGGCGCGGGAATCTTGTGGGTACCCAGCAGCTCGTGAAGGAAGATCTTGTTGGTGCAGCGCAGGATCGACTGGGGATCGTCGATCACGACCAGGCCTTCATGTTCCGCCTTCTTGGCCATGCGATAGGTGTGATGATCCAGCCGCGTCGTCTCGCGGATGAACAGCGCGTCGAATTCGGCCAGCCGTCCTGCGTCGCGATGCGTGATCAGGCTGACGTCGATCCCCAGGCGTCGGCCGGCACGAATGAAGCGCTTGAGTGCGCCCTTGTTGCTGGGTGGCAACGTCTCTTCCGGATCGATCAGGATCGCAAGATCGAAGCGATAGCGACGACGAGCGCGCGGCGTACGCCAGACCCGGGTGGAGTGGCGGTTCAGCGCCGTCGCGAACAGATCTTCTTCGCCGGACTGCAATGCCGTCAACGCCAACGGCTTGAGTCGTGCCAGTCGCCACACGTTCTGGCGTTTCTCGAAGCGGGCTTCCAGCAGCGGATGGGGCAGGCGCTCGAACAGGCGCCGGGCCAGGCGCTGCAACTCCGGCTCCCGGCACTCGCCGAAAAACACCCGCAGCGAAAAGGTGTCGCCTTCCAGCACGCCACGCTTGTTCAGTTCCATCAGCAGCGGATCGATGGCCGCCAGCTGCATGTCGATCAATGCCTTGCGCGACAGCTGATTGAGCGTCTCCACACTGGGCAGAACCCGCTGATCGCGAGCCTGGGCCAGCAGCGAGACGTAGTAGCCGGTTTCCAGATAGTCGAGATTGGCGCAAAGATTGATGACATGTGTGGCGTCATCGGTCGTCGTCACGCCTTGCTGCGCCAGAAAGGCATCGGCGCTGATCAAATCTTCGGAAGGGTAGTAAGGTTGCCAGTCGGCAAGGCGGTCGACGACGATACGCAGGCGTGACATGAATCGGTGGCTCCTTTTCCGACATCGTCTCTCGGCGAGGGGTCGGCGGTCGATACGGCAAGCTGCCGGGGGCTTAAAGGCAAAATAGCATGCGATGATGTGAAGGCGGCGACAAGTCGTGACAGGCGTGAAATAATTTCACCATCGTCGGTGTGGTCGCGTCCGCCATTGCCCATTTGGCGGGCTGTCGGGCCCGCTCAAGATGAATGACAGCCGGGATGTACACGATTCCCGAATTCGCCGGATTTGCGGACGAACCAAGGCCCTGACAAACCGAAATCTCCGTTGAACCAGATAAGAGCGCAAGCATGCTCCGCACCCTTCGCCACGGCCTGCCCGCCGATTGCGACGCCCTGTATGAACTGGAAGAACGCTGCTTCGATAGCGATCGCTTCAGCCGCCGCCAACTCGCGCACCTGCTGACCCGAGCCAACGCCGCCAATCTGCTGGCGGTGGCCGAAGACCAGCGAGTCATCGGTTATGGCACGCTGCTGTTCCGCCGTAACAGCGTCACCGCCAGGCTCTACTCCTTTTGCGTCGATCCGGCGGCCCGCGGAAGCGGGCTGGGTCGGGAACTGCTCCAGGCACTGGAGGAAACGGCAAGAGAGCGGGGCAGCCAGCGCCTGCTGCTGGAAGTACGCGCGGATAACCGCGTGGCGATGGGTCTCTATCGCCGGATGGGCTTCAATGCGCGTCGCTGGCTGGACGACTACTATGCCGACGGCTGTGCCGCCTGGCAGATGGACAAGCGACTGGAGGCGGCCGAAGCGCCATTGGCCGACTGACGGCGCCCGCCGACTCACTCCGGCCGCGTCGCGGCCCCATTTCCTGATAGAGGACTGATATTTATGCCGTCTTTCGACATCGTTTCCGAATTCGATCGCCACGAAGCGACCAATGCCGTCGATCAGGCGAATCGCGAAATCCAGACCCGCTTCGACTTTCGCGGCGTCGACGCCAGCTTCTCGCTGGAGGGAGAGACCGTCTCGATCGAGGCGGACGCCGAATTCCAGCTGCAGCAGATGATCGACGTGCTGCGCAACAAGCTGATCGCTCGCGGGATCGATCCGCGCTGCATGGACATCCAGGATGCCCAGACCTCCGGCGTCAAGGCGCGTCAGGAGGTCAAGCTCAAGCAAGGCCTCGAACAGCCGGATGCCAAGGCGATCGTCAAACTGCTCAAGGATTCGAAGCTCAAGGTGCAGCCGGCGATCCAGGGCGACAAGGTCCGTGTGAGCGGCAAGAAGCGCGACGACCTGCAACAGGCGATCGCCCTGCTCAAGGGGGAAGATGGCCCGGACCTGGCACTGCAGTACGATAACTTTCGGGAGTGAGGGGTACGCCTTGCACGTCTTCCCGAATCATCCCTAACGCGACGGTCAGGCTCCAGCCGTGGCGTATCTACCGAACCCGCATGGCATGCGGGTTTTTCGCCCGATAGTATTATCCTGGCGATGGGTTTTTTCCTACCTTCCGCCACCAGAAGGCCAGCGCTGATTTGACGATTGTGCGAGGCGATACGATGACAGGAGAGGGTGGCATGTCCGCTGGCCGAAAGAAAATGAGTTTTTTAAAAAACGCGGTTCGATTGAAAAAGGAATTCTTCAGAGCCTTTAAGCTTCGGTTGATGGTGTCGAAATATTATGCTCGCGACAAAGAGATTGATTATAAAAATATAAATAAGGTATTGCTGTTGAGGCTCGATGATAAAATTGGAGATATGATTGTTGCATCTGGCGTCATCAGGTTTTTTGCTGAAAGAAATGTTAAGGTTTATCTTTTGACGGGCCCGCTTTGTGCCGATTTGCTGGCCCATTCTGAATATGTTGAAAAGGTGTTTATCTACAAGCGCCGTGAGTCTTTGAAACCACTTCAGCAAGAGTGTTTTGATGTGGTCATCGACTTCGATGATGTGGTGACCTATGAACGCTGCAGGCTTGTTCATAAGCTGTCAGCGAAACATAGTGTTGGTTTTAACAAGGGAGATCTTCCGATTTATCGGAAGTCAATTGAATTTCTTGATCCGAGTCGACATATCACTGAGCGGCATCGTAGCGTATTGCGGCTTTTTGCTTCGGAGGAACATGATTACCGCTATCATTTGCCGATCCACCCAGACGCCGTGGCCCGAGTTGATGCGCTGGTAAGCAGTTTGACTTATAAAAGATTGATAGCCATCAATCCTTTGACGGGTTCAAAAGATAAAGACTTATCTGCTGATCAGGTCCAGCAATTGGTGTATCATATTAAAAGGCATCATCCTCAGGACCTGGTCGTTCTTATCGGCATGGAATCGAAGATTTCTGCCATGGGTATTGAGAAAATCGTGTATGTGGAAGGGAGTACGGTGAGGACCGCAGTTGAAATCGTCAGAAGGGCCGATGTCATCGTTTCACCGGACACCTCCATCGTTCATATGTGCAATGCATTCAACAAGCCTCTTCTTGCAATTTATAACAAAAGAAAGCTGAAGGACACTGGCCTGGTTGGGTATGAAATATGGGCACCAAATTATGCTCGTGCACGACAACTCGTTGTCGAGAGTGAGCAGGTTAGCCAGCTGTCCAATGAGAACTTGCAGGAAGAGTTCGATCGCCTGTTAAGTAGTGTTTGATGGGTGTTTGCTGTGGGCTGTCATGCACTTGAGTGGATCTGGAGGGCTGTCAGCTTCCCGCATTCAAGTTTCTTCGAACGGAGGCCAACCACGGTAAGCCATACCGTAACGCTACCAGGTCTTTTGAATATTCCGTAATTACTGTTTGACATGAAGCCGTAAATTCATCCTAGGTCATCGGTTTTAATATCACCGCTGTTTCTGTATACCTCGCTACCCAATGCCAGCATGCTCAGATTGCCGAACATGAAGCTCTCGTGAAGCGCCCGGAGCGGCTGGCCCTCCATCGCCCCCACGCACATCAGTAACGGCAGAAAGTGCTCGGGCGTCGGGTGCGCGTAGCGGGCATTCGGCGCATCCCGCCAATCTTTCATCGCGCCGAGATCGCCGCGTGCGGCGACGTCGATGACCCAGTCGTGAAATTGCCTCGCCCAGGGATCCGGCGCATCGTGGATGAAGTGTCGATCCCCGAGATTGTGGGTGGCGGCGCCGGAGCCGATCAGCATGAACGCGTTTTGCTCCGCCCAGCGGCCTAGCGAGGCGGCGCTGTTCAATTGGGCTGCCACACCGGTCTGCATCGGTACGCTGATCGGTATCAACGGTACGTCGGCCTGCGGCCAGAGCAACGAGAGTGGCGACCAGATGCCGTGGTCGAGCGCTCGCTCGGCATCCAGGAGCGTATCGATTCCCTCGTTATTGAGCCCTGTCACCAACGTTTTGGCCATTTCGGGCAAGCCGCGAGCCGGATAATGCGTTCGATAGAGAGCATCGGGGAAGCCGTGGAAGTCGTGCCAGGTGCGAGGACGGCTGGATCCCCCAACGACCAGACCCGGCGTCTCGAAGTGCGCCGAGATGATCAACGCGCCGCGAGGCTTCGGCAGTCGCTCGCCGAACTCTCGCAGGAAAGTGCGAGCAGGATGATCGATTAGACTGAGATCGGGAGATCCGTGAGACAGATAGAGTACCTGGCGTGTGGTCATGATCGGCGCTCCTGTCATGGGATGGCGTTGGCGATATCGCAAGCCTACGCCGATCGTTTCCCTGTGCTAGACATCGTCATGCGAATGGAGGGTTTCCCTATCGTCAACATTGGCGTTTTCCATGCCCGGACATTGGAGCGGATGACCAGGGCTGGTTTACACTATCCATTCCAGCGTCCTCTTCGGGTGGCGCTATCGACACACCGTAGTGGGGATGTCCGGCATGCGTAATGCCATTTATGTCACCTTGGCCGCCATCAGCTTCGCGCTGGGCGTGATCGGTCTCTTCCTGCCCGTGATGCCGACCACCTGTTTCATGCTGGCGGCGGTCTGGCTGGCTTCCAGAGGTTCTCCCCGGTTCGCCAACTGGATTCGCAACCATCCGCGCTTCGGTCCGCCGATCCAGTCCTGGGAACGTGAACGGGCCATTCCCAAGCACGCCAAGATCATGGCAGTGATCATGCTCAGCGTTTCGTGCCTGGTCATCGCGTTCACCGTTTCCCTCTGGCCGCTCAAGATCGGCCTGATCGTCGGACTGGCGGCGCTTGCGATCTGGATCGTGACGCGCCCGCTGCCGAGCCTGCAGTGTCCGGTGCGCGGCGTATGGTCGGAGGAGGCCCCCGAACGGCGTTGAGTCGCCGGCCGGCGCTGACCTTGTCATTCCTCGAATTCTCCGCGCTTACCAAGCTACGACCCCGATTCGATATCGTTCCGCCGAGGCGGGTAGAATAGTGTCCGATCGTCGATCGGCACGCTTTGTCGTTCCACTCGGGTTACTGACTGTCGTCACTGGTTCGAGCTGTCGATTCGACCTACCCATTTCTGCAAGGAGCGTTGCCATGTCTGAGATGCAAGCGACCTATCTCAAGGATTATCTGCCGCCGGCGTACCGCGTCACGCATACCGAGCTCACCTTCGATCTCGAGCCGTCCGCTACCCGAGTCAAGGCGCGCTTGCATGTGGAACGCCATCCCGAGCGAGAGCCCGATGAAAAAGAGACTGGCCTGCCGCTGGAACTGGCCGGTGAACAGCTCAAGTTGATCAGCGTCGCCATCGATGGTCAGGTGCTGGAAGCCGATGAATTCACGGTCGACGACAAGACGCTGACCGTCGCCACGGTGCCGGAACGCTTCCTGCTCGATACCGAGGTCGAGATCGACCCGGATGCCAACACCGCGCTGGAAGGGCTCTATCGTTCCAACGGCATGTTCTGCACGCAGTGCGAGCCGGAAGGCTTTCGCCGAATCACGTTCTATCCCGATCGGCCGGACGTGATGGCGACCTTCTCGACCACGGTGATCGGCGATCGCGATGCGCTGCCGGTGCTGCTCTCCAACGGCAATCCGGTGGAACGGGGGGAGCTGCCCAACAATCGTCATTTCGTGACCTGGGAGGATCCGCACCCCAAGCCCAGCTATCTGTTCGCGCTGGTCGCCGGCAGTCTGGAAAAGGTCGAGGATCACTACACCACGATGAGTGGACGCGAGGTACTGTTGCAGATCTGGGTCGAGGCGGAGAACCTCGACAAGACCGAGCACGCCATGGCATCGCTCAAGCGTTCCATGCAGTGGGACGAGGAGACCTATGGCCGCGAATACGATCTGGATCGTTTCATGATCGTCGCCGTCAACGACTTCAACATGGGCGCGATGGAGAACAAGGGGCTCAACATCTTCAACTCCGCCGCCGTTCTGACTCATCCCCAGACCGCCAACGATGCGACCTTCCAGCGGGTCGAGGGCATCGTCGCCCACGAGTACTTCCACAACTGGTCGGGCAACCGCGTGACCTGCCGTGACTGGTTCCAGCTTTCGTTGAAAGAGGGTTTCACCGTCTTCCGGGACCAGACTTTCTCCGCCGACGTCAACTCGGCACCGGTCAAGCGGATCGAGGACGTCTCGTTCTTCCGTACCGCGCAGTTTGCCGAGGACGCCGGGCCGACCGCCCATCCGATTCGTCCCGACCACTACATCGAGATCTCCAACTTCTACACCCTGACCATCTATGAGAAGGGTGCGGAAGTGGTGCGCATGTTGCGCCATCTATTGGGTTGGGAGGATTTTCGCCGCGGCAGCGATCTCTATTTCGAACGCTTCGATGGTCAGGCAGTGACGATCGAGGATTTCGTCGCCTGCATGGCAGAGGTATCCGGGCTGGATCTCGATCAGTTCCTGCGCTGGTATTCCCAGTCGGGAACGCCGGAGATCGATGCCCACGGCGAATATGATTACGCCACCTGCGAATATCGTCTGCGTCTGTCCCAGCGCACCCCGGCGACGCCGGGTCAGACCGCAAAGCTGCCGCTGCACATCCCGGTACGCCTTGGTCTGGTCGGTACCAAGTCCGGCCACGATCTGAGCTTGACGCTAAGCGGTAAAGACGGCGAGAGCGAAAAGCTGGGCAAGGATGCCGTCATCCACCTGCGAGAGGCAGAGCAGACCTTCGTGTTCACCGATGTCGAAGAGGCACCGGTACCGTCGCTGCTGCGCGGGTTCTCGGCGCCGGTGAAACTGCGCTACCCCTATTCACGTGAAGAACTGGCATTCCTGCTGACCCATGATTCCGATGGCTTCAACCGCTGGGATGCCGGCCAGCGCTTGACCCTGCTGGCGCTGGACGACCTGATCGCGGCTCACCGTAACGGCGTCGAGAAGGTGATGGATAGCCGCCTGATCGAAGCCTATCGAAGCCTGCTCAACGAGCCTGGCGACGACAAGGCGGTGCTGGCGGAAATGCTGACACTGCCGTCGGAGGCTTATATTGCCGAACAGCAGCCGACGGTCGATGTCGATGCGATTCACGCCGCGCGGGAATTCGTACGTCAGTCGCTGGCGTATCAGCTGCGCGACGATTTTCTCGCCGTCTATCGGGACAACCTGAGCGACGAACCCTACGCGCCGACACCGGAGCAGATCGCCCAGCGGCGGCTCAAGAACGTCGCGCTCGCCTACCTGATGAGCATCGAGACCGAAGAAGCCGTCAGTCTGACGCAGCAGCAGCTGGAGCAGAGCGCCAACATGACCGACGTGCGCGCGGCGCTCACGCTGCTGGCTCACAGCGATCGCACCGATCTGGCCGAGCCGGCGCTCAAGGCGTTCGGCGAAAAGTGGGCCCACGATCCGCTGGTCATGGATCAGTGGTTCACGATTCAGGTCACTCGTCCACAAGCCGACGTGCTGGAGCGGGTGCGCTTCCTGATGGGGCATCCGCTGTTCTCGATGAAAAATCCCAACAAGGTGCGGGCGCTGATCGGTGCCTTCGCCCAGAACCGGGTCAACTTCCACCGGCTCGATGGCGAGGGCTACAAGCTACTGGCGGACGTCGTGATCGAACTCAACCGACTCAACCCGGAGATCGCCGCGCGCATCATCACCCCATTGACCCGCTGGCAGCGTTTCGAAGACGAGCGTCAGGCGCTGATGAAAGCCGAGCTCGAGCGCATTCGTGCCGAGAAGCTCTCACCCAACGTCTATGAGATGGTGGAACGCGCGCTGGCGGATGCCTGATGGCGGCCTCCTGCTGCGTTTTGTGACCGAAGCCGCTCCTCGTGAGCGGCTTCGTTTTATCGTCGCCGATGTCTGCCATGTCATCGATAATCCGCATCGATATCGGCGGTGCTTCGATTCGAACGGAGAGACTCGTTGGGTGAAATCGCCCAATCGCCATTCCTTCGCGTCGCTGCCGTTGTCGCGGCTGGCGGGTTCGATCCTGCTGGGCGTGGCGCTCGTCATGCTCGTCGCCGGTGTGCTCATCCTGTGCCGTTATCGCGATCATGTATTGCCATCGTTGAGTCGGCGATAGCCGGTAACGAGTACGGGCCGCCACTGGCGGCCCGTATGCGGAAAGTTCAGGAAAAGTCGGTGTCGATCAGGCGTAGTGCACGTACATCGTCTTGCTCTTGACGTAGGCTTCAAGGCCGTACTTGCCGTCCTCGCCACCCAGGCCGCTGTTGCGATAGCCCTTGTGGAAGCCCTGAACGGATTCGCCGCCGCCACGATTGACATAGATCTCGCCGAAGTCGAGTTCGCGAGTCAGTGCCATCAGGTGGCGCACGTTCTGGGTAAAGACGTAGGCGGACAGGCCGAACTCCGAGTCATTGGCGTATGCCATCGCCTGCTCGAAACCTTCGACCTTCATGATCGGCGCCACCGGCCCGAAAATCTCCTGCTTCATGATGTCCATGTCGTTGTTGACGTTGGTGAGGATCGTCGGGGCGTAGTAGTTGCCCTTGTCATATTCGCCACCCGTCAAGCGTTGACCGCCGGTCAGCAGCTCAGCGCCCTGGTTCTGGGCGTGCTTCACCATGTCATGAATCTTGTCGAGTTCGGCGGCGTTGATCTTCGGTCCCATGTCGACATCCTTGTCGGTGAGCGGATTGCCCACCTTGAGCGCTTCGACACGCTGCTTGAAGCGCTCCAGGAAGCGATCGTAGATGCCGGACTGGACGTACATGCGCTCGTTGCAGGTGCAGATCTGACCGCAGTTGTTGAAGCGCGAGGTGATGGCGGCATCCACGGCCGGGTCAAGGTCGGCGTCGTCGAGCACGATGAACGGCGCCTTGCCGCCCAGCTCGAGTCGCACGATCTTGAGATGCTCGGCAGCGGCCTTGTTGATTTCGCGTCCACCACGCACGCTGCCGGTCATGCTCACCAGCTGCGTGATCGGGCTGGTAATGAGGTGGTTGCCGATATCGCGGCCTCGGCCGTTGACCAGGTTGACGACACCGTCCGGGATGCCGGCCTGACGCGCCAGTTCGACGATCTCCAGGGCGGTTAGCGGTGTCTCTTCCGACGGCTTGAGCACGATGGTGTTGCCCGCGGCCAGCGCCGGTCCCAGCTTGCGGCCGATCAGGGCGGCGGGGAAGTTCCAGGCGGTGATGCCGACCACTACGCCGTGCGGCACTTTCTGGATCCAGATCTGCTCGTCGGGGTCATCCGCGGGAATGATATCGCCTTCCAGACGACGGGTGTTTTCCGCCGCAAAGCGGATCAGATCGCAACACATGCCGACATCGGCGTCGGCTTCCGCCAGCGGCTTGCCTTGTTCCGTGGTGATCAAGCGGCCCAGGCGCTCGCGGTTCTCCTGGATCAGCTCGACCAGACGGTAGAGAGAGTCGGCACGCTCGACGGCGGTCTTGCGCGACCAGGCCGGGAACGCCTTCTGGGCAGCCTGGAGGGCTTGATCGGCGAGCTTTTCGTCGGCCAGCCGTGCCCGAGCAATGACCTCGCCAGTGGCGGGATTGAGCACGTCCAGCAACTCGCCGTCACCAGTGAGCCACTGCCCTCCGATGAACTGGTTGTAGACGTCGACGCCGTTATGCTGCGACTTGAGTGACTGACTCATCTTGATGTCTCCTTGTCTGACGCGACGACAGAGCCTGTCGTCAGTCGGTCACCGATCAATGTGACCTTGCGACTTCAAGGTGGTAGACGAAAGGAGAGATGACAAGGGGGGCGCGGGGGGCCAGCAGGAATAGGCATGTCTTCCCGCCGATTGTTATAACCGGGAAGACACCCGACTCAACGAATCAGCCAGCTCAGCACCATCAGACCCAGCAGCAAACCGATGACGCCACCGACAATGCCCCCTCGAACGAGTGCGCGTATCCCGCTGATCAGCAGTAGTACGCCGATCACCAGTACGGCGATGCTGAAGACCGAATTGCCGATGCCGAGCGAGCCCGTCAGGCCATCGACGAAGCCGTCCATCGCCTGCCACAGGCTGCCGAACAGTCCGTGAAGCAGGTCGACGATGGTGCGAAGCACGTTGCCGATGGCTTCGCCGAGCCAGTTGAAGAATCCATCCATGGTTAGGTCTTTTCCTGAGTGGTTAATCGGCGCGCTGCTGATCGCGCAGCCATTGGATTTCCTCGGGCCAGATCTCGGGTTCGACGGTTTCCAGAATCAGCGGAATGCCATCGGTGCGAGCGTCGCGCATCAAGGCGGTGAATCCGGGCAGCCCGATGTTGCCCTTGCCCAGGCTGTGGTGGCGGTCGACCCGGCTGGCGAATTCACTCTTGGCATCGTTGAGATGCATGCCACGAAGATACTGAACACCGACGACGCTCTCGAAGGCATCGAGCATGGCAACGGCGTCCGCTTCAGTGCGCAAATCATACCCGGCTGCGAACGCATGGCAGGTATCGATGCAGGCGCCGACTCGGGATTTATCGTCGACCTGGTCGATGATCTCCGCCAGTTGCTCGAAGCGGAAGCCCAGGTTGGAACCCTGCCCGGCGGTATTCTCGATCACGGCCACGACGAATTGCGTGGCAGCGTGCGCTTGGTTGATCGACTCCGCGATTCGCGCCAGGCAGTCGCGTTCGCTGATCTTCTTGAGATGACTGCCGGGATGGAAGTTGAGCAGTGTCAGCCCCAGCTGTTCGCAGCGCTGGCACTCATCGAGAAACGCCGCGCGGGATTTTGCCAGTGCGTCCTGCTCGGGGTGACCCAGGTTGATCAGGTAGCTGTCGTGAGGAAGGATCTGAGCGGGACCGAAACCCTGTTCGCGGCAGGCCGCCTTGAACGCCTCGATCGTGGCCTCTTCCAGAGGTTTGGCTTTCCACTGGCGCTGATTCTTGGTGAACAGCGCAAAAGCGTTGGCGCCGATCTCGGTGGCACGACTCACGGCCTGGTCGACGCCGCCGGCAGCGCTGACGTGGGCTCCAATGGTTTTCATAGGGTGATCCGATCCTTGGGGCTAGCCGTCGAAGTCTAGCAGCCGCGCCACGGTGGTGTCCCGGGGGCGTAGGGTAGTGGCTCCTCGGCACGGTCGATCAGCGGCTAACCTCATTCGCTGTCGAACGAGATACCGTCATTGATCGAGCGCAATCGGGCCATGGCCTCTTCCTTGGAAAACGGCGGCTGACGCGGAGGATCGTAAACCATACCGTTGACCCCCTGGACGATCATGTCGACGGCATAACAGGTGTCGTCGATCACGGCGCGATAGCCTTCGATATTCTGGAAGTGACTCATGCCGGCGTCGTCGAGCGTGAATGCGGTGAAGGCGTTGCCCGCAATGGTCGCTTGCGATGGCAAGGTCTGGGCGTTGGCTGGCAGCGTCAGGCAGCGATCGACGGCGTTGGCGTTGCGACTGGCCCCGAGCCGCCACAGTGCCGTCGTCACGTCGTTCGACTCGGGTAGCGTCAGCGCGACCAAACGCTCACCCGGGGCGTCGTCTTGCAGTTGCCAGCCACCGTTGTCGAAGTAGCTGGACGCGTCGCCATCGACACGCGCCAACTCGGTGTCATATGTCATGCCCAGCGGGTAATTCGCGGCGTGGAATGTGGTTTCTTGGGCGCTGGCGTCCAGCGACGAAGCATCGCGCTGCTGGCAGCCGCTCAAGACGGCCAGCGTCGACAGCGCGATCACGCTCGTCAGCGAGAGTTTGGACATTGCTCTTCCTCGTGAATGGGCATCTGGTCGACTCTATCACCGATGGCTAAAGTTGATGAGCGGATCGGCCGATAGCCGGATGGATGGACCGAAAGATCGAAAAACCGTAAGACAGAAAGACGTACGACTTTCCTTCAGATCAAGGAGTTTGCGATGGATACCGCAGTCAATGCCGCCGTCGGCACTGCGTTGGCGCTACAGAACTTCAATCAGGGCCAGGAAGCGCAGAACAATCTGTTGAAGAAGTCTCTGGATGGGCAGGCCTCGCACATCGAACAGCTGATGTCTTCCGTGGCACCGTCGGCCGAGCTCGCCTCTTCCGGTAGTGTTGGGACACAGATCAACACCTATGCGTGAAGGTTAAATCGGTTGATAAAGCGGATAGTGAACGCGCTCCACGGAGCGCGTTTTTCATATCCGGAAATAAAGATCATCGTGAAAACTGACAAGTCGACTGTTTTTGGTTGTTGATGGTTGACGCCGGTAGATGACTCGATTTTAATCAATTTATCGAGGGCATGAGCTTATGCTTCTCGATAATCCCACATCAGTAATGATCCATTTGATTTCGGAAATCGTGATGAACTTCCATCGCCCGAATTGCTCATCGTTCTCCCATGCCGTGCGCCTGCACGGTATGCGAGCACGTTGTCAGTCGCGCGCCTTGGATTGATGTTGATCACCGGCCGCGACACCTTTCGCGGCCGAAAATGACGAAACTCCCTCTCTTTTTTCCGCGATTCGTGCCCGGCCTCCGTCAAACAGGAGTTCGGAACCATGCAGCTATCAGCGATTGTTCGGAAATTGATCCAGTGCGTTGCAGCGGCTCGTCGCCGTCAACGGGATTTGCGCACCTTGAGGGGCCTGAATCCGCATATGCTCAAGGATATTGGTTTGCGCCGGGAGGGAAGCGAAATCGTTCCCCTGTTTCCGGCTCATTCCGTCGACGCTTCCGGCGTCAACGACAAGCCCGAATCTGCCGTGGCGCTCCGTCTTGTCGAGGCAGGGCAGAGCGTCGAAATAGAAGAATCCGCTGCCGACAAGAAGGAGGGTTCAATCCAGGTGTGTCGGTATTGTGGAGAAAAACTGGCCTAGCGCAGCCCCGGTCACAGGATGTGGCCGGGGCTTTTTTTGAACTCATGTCGGATCGGAGATGACACGTCCAGCGTCGCCTTTCAGTAACCGAGACTGGATGTCGGTCTGGGGGTGTCCGGCTTGTAGCGAGCAATGGTCTCCACGGCGGCCTGACGCAGCAGGCTGATATCGATGCCAACGGCGATGAAATCGAAACCCCACTGGGCGTAGCGTTTGGCATCCGCCTCGGCGGGCGCGAGGATGCCGGCCGCCTTGCCGGCGGCGTGGGTCACCTCGAGCGTGTGGCGAATCATGGCTTGCACATCCGGATGATTGGGGTTGCCGGCGTGACCGACACCGGTGGAAAGATCCACCGGGCCAACGAAGATGGCATCCACCCCCTCGGTGGCCGCAATCGCTTCGGCGTTATCGACGCCGGTTCGAGACTCCACTTGCACGACGAGGCATAGTTCCTCGTGCGCATGAGCCAGATAGTCTTCCACGCTGTCCCAGCGCGTTGCCCGAGTCAGGCCGCCGCCGACGCCTCTGAAGCCGTGCGGCGGATAGCGTGTCGCTGCCACCAGCTTCTCCGCTTGCTCTGCCGTGTCGACCATGGGAATCATCAACGTCTGGGCGCCAATATCCAGCAACTGCTTGATCAGTGCGGGATCGTGATTGACGGTTCTTACCACCGGCGCGCAGGCACCGGGGGCGATGGCATAGGGAGCGATGGCCTGCAGCTGGGCCAGCACGGAAGGCACCGTATTGGGTGCATGCTCGCCATCGATCAGCAGCCAGTCGAAGCCGGTAGTGGCCAGAATCTCGGTGGCGTACCCGGTGCCGAACCCGGCCCAGCAACCATAGCGGGGGGTGCCATCGAGCGAGCGTTTGAAAGGATTCGATGGTAATTGCATGGCATTGGTTTCCTTATACGATCTCAGCCGTGACGATCTACGCTCTGTCTGAAAAATGCCTGCGCTCGCCCATCCGGCGTTAAAAATTGACTCAAAATGCTCATTTACACCTCGTAAACTCCGCTTTTTCGTCATTTTTTGCCTAGTCTGACCATCGCTCGCTGATTTTTCAGACAGAGCTTAGTTCGTCAGACCCATTTCGCCCATGATCTTGCCGAATTTCTCATCGTCTTCGGCCATCAACTGGGCAAAGCCATCCGCATCTCGCCACACGATGCCGTAACCCTGTTTGGCCATGAAGTTCTGATAGGCGTCGCTGTCGTAGGCTTTCTTGAGCGCGCTTTCCAGGGTTGCCACGACGTCTTCGTCCATTCCCTTCGGCCCGACGATGCCACGCCATGCCCCTAGCGTGAAATCGCTTCCGACCTGCTCCTTGAAAGTCGGAATGTCGGGGAAACCCTCCAGCCTCTCCGGGGTCATCACGCCGAGGCTGTGAAGCTCGCCCGCCTCGATCATCGATCTTGCCTCGGGCAGTGAAGAGGCCACCAGATCGATACTGTTGGAGGCCAGCTCGGTCATGGCCGGCGCCGAGCCCTGGCTGGGAATCCAGGTGATCTTTCCGGCGGGAATGCCCTGATCCATCAGGAAGCCATTGAGCGCGACGTGCCAGATACCACCAAGCCCGGTGCCCGAGGCGTTGTAGGTGCCCCGGGGCTGGTCCTTGACCTGGGTCACGAAGTCTTCGAGATCCGTGAAAGGGGAGTCGTCGGAGACGGAGAGACTGGCGGAGTCGAAATTGATCTGACCGATCGGGGTGAAAGCCTGGTAAGTCAGGTCGGTGAGCCCTTGCCAGTGCATCATCGCGACCTCGACGGTGGACAGGCCCAGGGTGTAGCCGTCGGGTTTGGCGTTGGCGATCGCGGTATGACCGACGACACCACTTCCGCCGGTACGATTCTGGACGTTGATCGTCTGTCCCAGCTGTTCCTCGAGGGAGGAGGCGATGATGCGCGCGGTCGCGTCGGTACCGCCACCGGCCGCCCACGGCACGATCAGCGTGATCGGCTTCTCGGGATAATCCGCCCATGCCAGTGGCGAGGCCAGTACGGCGGCGGACAGCAACAGGCTGAGACGGCGGGGAGCCACTGATCGGTTCATGATGACCTCGCTTGGCGTGCTTATTTTTTAGAAAATTTTTCAAGATGAACTTTGCATGCAAAGTCATAGCAAGACGTGGCCCCCGCCACAATTGCGCAATCGTCTAAGGTGCGAAGAGCGCAACCCGCTCAGGTGGCAGCGATGAGATCGGTCGGGATCGGTCGATTCTCGAACACGCGACGCAGGACGAAGCTGGTGTGGGCGCCGGTCACGCCTTCGATACGATTGATGACGTGCAGCAGAAGGTGCTGATAGTCATCCATGTCGCGGACCAGGATCTTGAGCTGAAAGTCCGCGGCCTGGCCGGTGATGATCAGGCACTCGATGACGTTGGGCACCTCGCGAATGTGCCGCTCGAAGTTATCGAAGCGCTCCGGGGTATGAAGATCCATCGAGATATGCAGCAGTGCCATCAACTGATAGCCCAGCGGGCGCGCGTCGACATCGGCTCGATATCGCACGATCAGGCCGCTCTCTTCCAGCGCCCTGACGCGTCGCAGGCAAGGCGAGGGAGAGAGCCCGATACGGTCGGCCAGTTCCTGGTTGCTGATGCGCCCCTCCTGCTGAAGGCGTTCGAGTATGCGCCGATCATATCGGTCCAGGATCTGGGGAGTGGTGGGATGCATGACGTTATCTGCCTCTATTCTTCGTTTTTTCGCAACATTATGCCAATTTAGTCCGTTTTGCGCGTTTTTTCGCAATAACCTGTCGCGGCAAACGTTCTACACTGTCACTGCCGTTACGACTTTCGCTGCCACAAGCAGCCACCAAGCCGGCGTGGTCATCCACCGCTCCCGCGATCACCGGGGCCGCCACCCGCGGCCATCGTCAACCGAGTTCTTCATCTTCAGGAATCCCATCATGTCTGCTTTCGACCAGCGCGCCTTTGATCATAGAAAATATCGCCCGGCGCCCCGCGTGCCCGCCTTCGATCGTCAATGGCCGGACCGTGATCTCGATCACGCACCGATCTGGGTGAGCGAAGACCTGCGCGATGGCAACCAGGCGCTACTGGAGCCGATGAGCGTCGAGCAGAAGAAGCGTTTCTGGCATCAGATCGTCAAGGTAGGCATCAAGGAGATCATGGTCGGGTTCCCCTCGGCGAGTCAGCCCGATTACGACTTCGTGCGCTGGCTGATCGAGGATGACCAGATTCCCGATGACGTGACCATCGCCGTACTGGTGCAGTGCCGCGAGCATCTGATCGAGAAGACGTTCGAATCGCTGGTCGGAGCCAAGCGCGCCATCGTCCATCTCTACAACTCCACCTCCACCGTCCAGCGCGAGCGGGTGTTCGAGATGGACCGTGACGGCATCGTCGATATCGCGGTGCAGGGGGCGACCTGGGTCAAGACCTACGCCGAACGCTATCCGGAAGTGGAATGGCGTTTCGAGTACACGCCCGAGAGCTTCTCCAGCACCGAGATCGACTTCTCGCTGCGGATCTGCGAAGCGGTCATGGATGTGTGGCAGCCGACGCCCGACAACAAGTGCATCCTCAACCTGCCGACCACGGTCGAAGTGGCAGGGCCGCATCATCATGCCGATCAGATCGAGTACTTCTGTCAGCACATCAGCCGGCGCGACAGCGTGATCATCTCGGTACACACCCATAACGACCGCGGCGGTGCGGTGGCCTCCGCCGAGCTGGCACTGCTGGCCGGGGCCGAGCGCGTCGAAGGCACGCTGCTGGGCAATGGCGAGCGCACCGGCAACATGGACATCGTCACGTTGGCGATGAACCTCTACAGCCAGGGCATCGATCCCGAGCTCGACCTGTCGCGGCCGGACGAGATCATCGAAGTGGTCAACGACTGCACCAACATCCCGATTCATCCGCGCCATCCGTGGGTCGGCGAAATGGTCTACACCGCCTTCTCGGGCAGCCATCAGGACGCGATTCGCAAGTCGCTCAAGAAGCAGCGGCCGGACGAGCCGTGGCAGGTCGCTTATCTGCCCATCGATCCGCATGACATCGGTCGCGATTACCAGGCGGTGATTCGGGTCAACAGCCAATCCGGCAAGGGCGGCATGGCGTTCCTGCTCGAGCGCGACTACGGCATCAGCCTGCCGCGCTGGATGATGCTGGCGCTGGCGCCCCACGTGCAGCAGGAGAGCGAGAAGCGGGCCAGCGAACTCTCCAGCGAGATCATCCGGCAGGTCATGTTCGACCGGTTCACCTGCGAGTCACCGCTGTCGCTGGCCGACTATCGTCTTTCCAAGGGGCAGGACGAGGGCATCGAGGTGACCCTGTGGCAGGGTGCCGAGACGCTGCGCCTTTCCGGCAAGGGGAACGGGGCGATGTCTTCGTTCACCGATGCGTGGCAGAAGCATTCCGGCGTCAGCGTCGGCATCGTCGATTACGCCGAACATTCCCTCGGGGGCGACAGTGAGGCCAATGCCATCGCCTTCGTCCAGCTCAACGTCGGCGGGCAACGCGTCTGTGCCGTGGCCGAAGACAGCGACACCGTCAGTGCCTCGCTCAAGGCGCTCATCGCCGGGATCAATCTGGCGATGACGACCGAATCGAGCGCGACTCGCGAGACGGAACGGGCGCTGTAACGGTTCATAGGGGGCAGAAACGCAGACGGGGCGCCCATTGGCGCCCCGTCCGCGTTTTCCCTCTGTGACGGTCGTCGACTGACGGCTATCAGTTGTCGCTATCGCTGCGAATCTGAGCGTGGCTGATCAGAGCGAAGATGAAGGTGCCGCCGACGACGTTGCCGAGTAGCGTCGGCAGGCCGAAGCGGAACAGGTATTCCCCCCAGCTCGCGTGACCGGAGAAGACCAGATACATCACTTCGGTCGAGCCGACGATGATATGCGTGAACCCGCCGATGGCGACGAGGTAGGTCACGATCAGGATGACCCAGATCTTGGCGCTGCTGGCGCTTGGCAGCAGCCAGACCATGGTCGCGATCATCCAGCCGGCCACGATACCCTTGGCGAACATCTGCATCGGGGTATTCTCGAGAATGTGTTCACCCAGAGAGAGAAAGGCCTCGTGAGTCTGCATCGAGAAGATCGGTAGTACCAGAATCGCCCAGGCCGAGACCGCCACACCGACTAGGTTACCGACCAGCACCACGCCCCAGAGGCGTAGCAGGCACAAGAATTTGCCGATCCGAGGTTGACTCATCACGGGCAGGACCGCCGTCACGGTGTTTTCGGTGAAGAGCTGCTGTCGCGCCATGATCACGACCAGAAAGCCCACCGTGTAGCCCAGTGACTCGACCAGAAATCCGACATCGTTATCCGGTAGGCGGGCGTGCAGCAGGCCTTTCGCCAGCATCGAAAAACTCATCGATAGGCCGGCGGCAATGGCGGACCACAGCAATGCCGATACCGTACGGTTCAGCTCCTTTTCGCCTTCCTCTCGAATGTACTCGTGTACGGCCGCCGCCTTCGAGGGCAGATGCTCGCCATCGAGTTGCAGGTCGTGCTCGTCGTCTTCCTGCCGGACGCGACTGGGCGGCGTGAGATCGTGATGGTTAGTCAAGCGGGCATTCCTTGGTCAGAGTGGAGGAGGGCGTCAAGCATGAAGAGCGGCCACCAGGTTTCTCTGCGATGGCCAGTGGCAAACGCTATGCTGGAACGATAGTCGCAAATGAGACAAGGAGATAGCCAAGCATGTCGCCGGAATCGTGGACGATGCTGACGCATTTGGGAATGGCCTGGCTGGCCGGCAGCCTGATCGGCCTGGAGCGAACCTTCCATGGTCGCCCGGCGGGATTTCGCACGCATGCGCTGGTCTGCGTCTCGTCGGCGCTTCTGATGATGGTCACGATGTATCAGTGGCAATGGCTGGGCAGTGCGGTGCCGGAAGCAACGATTCGCACGGATCCCACGCGCATGGCGCAAGGCATCATGACCGGGATCGGTTTCCTGGGAGCCGGGGTGATCTTCAAGGAGGGCCTGACGGTTCGAGGGTTGACCACGGCCGCGTCGATCTGGGTGACCTCGGTACTGGGTATTCTCTACGGTATCGGTTTTCTGTTTCCGGCGGTGCTGGCCACCATCGTGACCCTGTTGACCCTCTCCCTGTTCCGGGTGGTGGAGGCACGCATGCCGAGCCGGATATTTGCCCGCTGCGTTCTGCGTTTCGATAGTCAGGCGGTGATGGCCGAGGCACAGGTTCATGATCTGATGGCGTCACATCGGTTCAAGGTCGAGAGCTTGAGCTATCGAACTCGTGACGAAGGCCGCCAGTTCGAATACCGCCTGATGCTGCGGACCCATGATCGAAAGTATATCCCGCCGCTGGCCGCCGATCTTCGCGACCACGACCGTTTGCTGGAGTTTCAGCTTTCGCCCACCGGAGATTGATGTCGAGAATGGTTGTCATTCCCTTGCCAGCCGATAGAGTAGGCGATCCTGAAATGGTGGCGAGGTGGTGATGCAGGCACGCGAGAAGCGTCCGGCTTTCTGGATACTGATGGGCGCGATCATGCTGTCGCCGTTGGCGATCGACATTTATCTGCCGGCGCTGACTGCCATGGCCGATGAGTTCGAGCGGCCCTACGCTGCGCTGCAGCTGACCATCACGCTGTTCCTGATGAGTGTCGGGGTCGGGCAACTGCTGGTCGGTCCGTTGACCGATCGATTCGGCCGCCGTCCGGTGCTGCTGGGCGGCGTCGCCATCTATATGACGGCGGCAGTGATCGGCATGACGGCCATGTCGATAGAGATGCTCTACCTGTCACGCATTCTTCAGGGGCTGGGGGCCTGCGCATCCGTCACCGTGGCCTTTGCCGCAGTCCGCGACAGTTATACCCCGAGCCAGGGTGCCAAGCTCTACAGCTATCTCAATGGCTCGCTGACGCTGGTGCCATCGTTGGCTCCGGTGCTGGGCGGAGCACTGACCGTGGCGCTGGGTTGGCGCAGCAACTTCGCCTTCATGACGGCGTTCGCCGGACTGCTGTGGCTGTGCGCGTACTGGCGCTTCGGCGAAACCCGTCCTGTCGGAACGGTGGTCGAAAAGCGTCTCTATCGCTGGTCGCGTTATCGCCCGATCATCTTCAACCATCGGTTTCTCCATTATGCCGTGCTCGTCAGCACCATGATGGCCGCGATACTCGTCTACGTATCGGCGGCACCGGTCGTCATGATGGATCGTCTACGCCAGCCGGAGTGGATATTCAGCTTGTGGTTCGGGGGTAACGCCCTGGTCAGCACTGTCGCATTCTTTATCGTTCCCAGGCTGATGGCGCGGTGGGGAAGGGAGTCTACCGTGCAGCGTGGGCTGGTCGTCGTCATCGGCGGCGGCCTGTTGATCGCTGTCCTCTACGGCACCGTACCGGTATCGGTAGTCACCTTCATGGGGCCTGTGGCGATACTGTCGATCGGCTTCTCGATGGTGCTGGGTGCCGCGGCGAGCCTGGCGTTGGAGCCGTTTCCGGAGCGGGCGGGGACGGCCGCGGCACTGCTCGGCGCGATCCAGCTGGGCGGCGGTGCGACGTTGGCCACGCTGCTGCTGATGACGCCGTTGGCACCGCAGACATCGCTGGCCATGATCTGTTGCCTCGGAGGGATCGTCATGTGGACCCTGGCAATTCGGCTTGCCGGACGTCCTGAAACCGCTGGGTGATGAGTCGATCGCCGGGGACGTCATCCAGCGAAGCGGTCTTCACGGGTCTGATGCCTTCTGCCGTCTCGCCAGTTCCAGCGGCGGTTACGCTAGACTGGAGTGCGCAGCATCATGTTGAAAGGCGCTGCGTTGGGGTGAGGTTTAACGCGAGCGGTATCGGGGCAGAATGAACAGACTAGAATGAAACCGTCAGCAAGCAGCAATGACGTGAGAGATTACGGCGCGACAGCGATATCCGGTCGGCCTCAGGAAAGGAAACAATAGGTATGGCCAGTCATGGCAAGGAAAGCACATGGTTGATTCTCAACGGTAAATCGGCTCAGCAGCCGGAGATCCGCGAGGCTGTCGAGCATCTGCGCCGTCAAGGGCATGACCTCCGGGTTCGGGTAACCTGGGAGGGCGGTGACGGGGTCGGGTTGGTGGACGACGCGATAGCCGGCGGTGCCACACGGATCGTCGCCGGCGGCGGTGACGGCTCGATCAACGAGATCGTCGCCGGGCTGATGCGGCAGGCGCCCGAGCGGCGTCCGGCCATGGGAGTTCTGCCGCTGGGGAGCGCCAACGACTTCGCCCATGGGTTGAATCTGCCGATGACTCCCCATGAGGCGCTGGCGCTGGCCATCACCGGAGACGTTCGCCAGGTGGATGTCGGAAAGCTCGACGATGAGCCGTTCATCAACGTGGCGTCCGGTGGATTCGGTGCCGAGATCACTACCTCGACGCCGGTGGGGCTGAAACGTCTGCTGGGCGGCGGTGCATATTCGCTGATGGGGATGTTGAAAGCGTGGAATTATCAGCCCTTCGAAGGGCACATGCGATGGCCGGACGGCGAGGCCCGTGTACCGCTGTTCATGCTGGCGATCGGCAACGGTTGCCAGGCCGGTGGCGGCCAACGGCTGGCGCCCTCCGCCAAACTGGATGACGGACTGCTCGAGCTGCTGTTCGTTCGCCACTTCAACTCGCTGGGTGAACTGAAACGAATCATCGATGAACTCGAGAACCTGCCTCAGGACGGGGAATTCGTGCGGTATCTTCGCGTGCCCTGGGTCGAATTCGACAGCAACGGCGCCTTTCCCTTGAATCTCGACGGCGAGCCGCGTCGCTACGGCCATTTTCGTGCATCGCTGGACCGTGGTGCCCTGCCGTTGGTGGTACCAAAGAGCTGCCCTTTGTTGCTGTACCCGGGTTAGGCACTGTCTGAAAAGTACCGCGCTCGCCCATGCGGCGTTAACAATCGGCTGGTGCGCCAGCCCGGTCAAAATGCTCATTGACACCCCGTAAACTGGTACGCCAACCCGGCCCGTCTTCGCCGGTTTTGCCTTGCCTGGCCCTTCGATCGCCGACTGTTCAGACAACACCAGGCGTGAAACCGGGAATGAGGCTGGTGTCGATAACGACATCGGAAAGCATCGATCAAGAGCGACAGGAGCAGATCACAGTGAATCAGTTCATGCAGGCAGCCATCGAACAGGCGCAGCGCAGTCTCGACAACGGGGGCGTTCCGATCGGATCGGTGCTGGTCCATCGGGGTGAGATCATCGGTCGAGGGCACAATCAACGTCAGCAGAAGGGAAGTGCGATTCTGCATGGAGAGATGGATGCGCTGGAAAACGCGGGCCGTCTCCCGGCCTCGGTTTACCGTGAGACGGTGCTCTATACCACCCTGTCGCCTTGCTCGATGTGCAGTGGTGCGATCCTGCTATACGGCATACCCAAAGTCGTGATCGGCGAGAATCGTACCTTTCTCGGTGAAGAGGCGTTGCTGCGAGAGCGGGGTGTAGAACTCGAGGTGCTGGACGATCCCGTCTGCCGTGAACTGATGACCCAGTTCATCGCGACCTGCCCTGAGGTCTGGAACGAAGATATCGGCGAGCCATGAGCGATCTGGCGGCTCCCGTTACGCTCGGGCATTCGCAGGCGCCGAATGCCGGTGACTAAAAAGCCCACCTGACGGTGGGCTTTGTTCAAGGCGGAAAGCCTCCCGGATCGTGGCCCCGGAGTCAGACCCTTTGACTGGGGTTAGCCAGATACCTTGATGTTGGCGGCCTGAAGGCCTTTCTTGCCCTGTGTGACGTCGAAGGTAACCTTCTGGCCGTCCTGCAGGGTCTTGAAGCCGTCTGCCTGAATTTCGGAGAAGTGGGCGAACAGATCATCACCGCCGTCATCGGGAGAGATGAATCCGTAGCCTTTCGTGTCGTTGAACCATTTGACAGTGCCAGTTGCCATTGTCGATATCCTTAACGTGCATAGTGATGTAGCCGAGCACCCCACGGGAGTACCCGAAATGCGTGGTAAGACCAGGGGGGAATGCGCACGAGGAGTTCGACGAAATCGACTAACAACTGACGACATTCTGCCTGCAAACCGACGCAACGGAGGTTGCATTGGTGGATGTACCGGGTCAAACGTCAGCGGCTTGACTTCAGGTAAAACCGTTTCCCATGCCCCGCCTTCGAACCATAGATAATATTTTCAAGGGCGTCTATATCCTCTGCTGTCCTTTTTTCGGGCTGATCGCGTCACGCAGTATGGTTTTCTTAACGCTTTTTAAGAAGATGACATGCCGCTGTCATATTGGCCACGAGCCAAGACGCTACCTGCCCCGGGAAAGACGACCGGCGTCGCCGGATGTCACGGCGTCCATCCCGGTGCCGGCGCATGCCGTTGTCCGTCATGGCGGCGTTCGTCGCTGGCGGTAATCGAGGCGGGCTGTCATGTCCCTGTGTCGGAGAATGTCGCGCGGACCTGGAGCACGGCGGTATATCGCAGCAGGGACCTCGGGTAAGCTGTCGCTCGCCTTTTGAGTCGACGGGGCAGCGCCAGCTCCCTCGGTTCAATCATCACTCGAGTCAGGAGCAACGTGCGTGACACACCAAGAGTTGAGGTTCAACGACACTCACAGCAAGGTCATCGGTTATCTGCTATGGATTTTTGGATTTACCGGTGCCCACCGCTTTTACTATGGCAAGCCGGTCACCGGCACCATCTGGTTTCTCACCCTCGGGCTGTTCGGCATTGGCTGGCTGATCGATCTGTTTCTGATTCCGAGCATGGATCGACAGGCCGACCTGCGCTTTCGGTCGGGACCGACGAGCTACACGTTGGCCTGGGTACTGCTGACGTTTTTGGGCGTGTTCGGTATTCACCGGATGTACATGGGCAAATGGATCACCGGGCTGATCTACCTGTTCACAGGCGGTCTGTTCCTGGTGGGTGTGCTCTACGATTTCTGGACCCTCAACGATCAGATTTCGGTGAAGCACGCACGCCGCGGCCTGTAATCGGGCGGCTTCGGGTCGCTCCCGCTCGGACAGCGAAATCGTCTTCGCAGGGTGGTTACCCATTTTTTGTCACAAGGAGGTGACGCATGCCGAAGCGACTGAAGCTTACCGGCATTCTGGAAACGCTCGATCGTCAGGTCGAGGATGACACCATCACGCTGCAGGACATCGTCGACACCTTCAATGCTCGGGGATTCGGGCCGGTAGTGTTGTTGCCGGCACTGATCGCGCTGCTGCCGACCGGCGGTGTGCCGGGCGTGCCCAGCGCCTGCGGTATCTTCATTGCATTGATGGCGATCCAGCTGGTGTTTGGACGCAAGAGTCCGTGGTTGCCTAAAGTCTTGAGCGAGCGCGGCATCAGTCACGACCGCTGGCATCGCGTCACTCAGCGTATCAAGCCCTGGACCCGGAAAATCGATCGATTCCTCGAGCCTCGATTGGGCTGGCTGATGGGCGATGTCACCCAGCGTCTGCTGGCGCTGTTGATGGTCGTGCTCGGGCTCGGGATGATGCCGCTGGAACTGTTGCCGTTTGCCGCCGCGATACCGGCACTGGCGATCGTGATCATGGCGCTTGGGCTCACGGCCGGCGATGGGTTGATGATGTTGATCGGCCTCGGGATTACCCTGGGTGGCGGCGTCGGAATCGGCTTCTGGCTGCTCTGATCGACCTGCGCACCCATGCGCTCCCATGAAAATCGCCCCGGCCGTCCTGGCATCGACAGTCGATCCAGGGCGATCGGGGCGATTGTGGCGGGAGGTCGGCGTCGGTTCAGTTGCGGGCGATCAGCGTCGGATCGTAGTTTCCCTGCCGCTCGGCCTGGGACAGCATGGCGACGCCTTGCGTATCGCCTCGCTTGGCCAGGCTTTCGAAGATCACTCGATACGCCAGCACGGCCTGCACGTAGTCACGAGTCTCGCGGAACGGAATGCTCTCGACGAAGCGATCGAACTCGCGCGGGGCGGTCGAAAGCCAGCGATCCACTCGCTGAGGGCCGGCGTTGTAAGCCGCCGTTGCCGCGATTCGATTGCCACGGTAGCGCGCCAGCATCGACTGAATGTAGGTGCTGCCAAGGCGAATGTTGACCTGGGGCTCGAACAGGTCCGCCGTGCTGGGCGCGCTGATCCCGAGCCCTCGGGCGACATGATCGGCGGTGCCCGGCATCAGTTGCATCAGTCCGCGAGCCCCGACCGGTGACATGGCGTGCGGATTGAAGGCGCTTTCCCGACGGGCGATGCCCATCAGCAGGTAGGGATCGACCTGGTTGACTTCACCCCATTTCAGGAACGAGTCGCGGTAGGCGGCCGGGAATCGCCACGGCAATGCATCCCACTGTTTGGCGGCAATGGTGGTCTGGATCGCCATGCCGAACCAGCCTTGGCGGATGGCGTAGTCGGCCAGCGCCTCGGCCTGTTCCGGCGTGTCGCGAGCGGCTGCGGTGAACCACTCGCTGCGCGCGAGGCCGTCCTCGCCGATTCGCATCAAGGCCTCGGTCCGCTGAACCACCGGCAGCATGCCGGTCAGTTCCTGCTGTAGCGTCGAGACCTGGGTGTCGGCCATCTGCAACTGATAGGGTTGACCGAGACGATCGGCGGCGGCAAAGCCGAAGAAGCTGCGATTCTGAGCGGCCAGCTGATAGGCCTGGCGCGCCTTGGCGTCGTCGCCCAGGGCCTCGCTGGCGCGGCCGAGCCAGTACTGCCAGTGGGCTTCGGCGCGGACGTCCGGGGCAAGCGCCTCGCTCCAGCGCACGACATTGGCCCAGTTGCCCTCGGTGACCGCACTGCGAATACGCAGCTCGATGAGATCGGCATCCGCGAGGCGCGGCAGCGTCGTATCGACCCAGCCCTGATTGTTGCCCACATCGCGGACCATGGAGTAGAACGCCAGGTCGTGCTCGATCTCATGGCGACGATCTTCACCGATCGATACATGGGGGGAAATCTTGCGCCAGGCCTCCAGTGACGCTTCGGTATCCGCGCGAGTCAGGCCGTGCATGGCGGCGGCGATCAGCGCGCCGCTGGCTTGACCCCCGGGGCCGAGATCCAGCGGGATCCGGGTCACCGCGGCGTAGTTGCCACGGACGTCGTCGAAGCTGTCGATGGCGCGCTGCCAGGAGTCGTCAAGGCCACGCTGGAGATAGGTGACCAGTCCGCTCTGGCCGTTCTCCCAGGCCAGCATCATCCGCTCCCAGGTGTCTTCATCGGTCAATACGCCGCGCTTCTCGAGGGCCGAGAACAGCGGGTCGCAGGCTTCGGGCTGGGAGGCGCCGACATGCCATAACGCTTCCCCGCCCTCAGCGGCCCTGGCCGGCTCACGATCGAGCAGTGCGGTGTAGTAGTAGCACTGGCGGATGGCGCTGGACGGTTCACCATCGCTGATCGCCAGCAGATCGTCGAAACGTCCCTGTTCACCGAAACGTGTCTGCGCGGAGCCACGCATCCAGTCGGCCAGCGGCGAGTCGCCGTAACGCCGGATAAAATCCTTTACCTCCGCCGCCGAAGCGTTGGAAAGCCGTGCTCGAAGGCGGTGGTACTCCACGTAGCCGGCCAGTACGTGATCCTGAATGGCAGCCTGGTCGATATCGCTCCAGCGCCGATCCCGGGCGGCGTCCAGGGCCTGCTTCATGGCTTGATCGGCGCGGGGATTCACGCCCTGGGACGGCACGGCCGCCTGTGCGGTTGCGCCGAGGCTCATGGCGCCTGCCAGGCACCAGCTCAACCAACGTCTGCGGGTGGGTATTGCGGGCATTGGGTCTCTCTCTTCCTGAAAGCGCTGTTCTTTGAAGCGCATGCGGGTACAGGTCGCACGCTCGTCCGGCTCGCCCGATGCGACGCGCGCTCGGCGAATGACCTCGACCAGAGCCGCAACTGCGGTCAGGGCGGCGTGTGCGACGAAGGTTTGCTGACGCCTTGTCGACTCATGGCGTCCATCGTCGCCGATGGTGGCCGGCTTGGGTAGTGCCGTTTGACGATTCGACGATAGCGTCTGGTAGCCGAATCGTGCCGTTTGATTGCGATGATATTGAATCCTGGTCGGATCGTGACCATTTAACCCTCCAGTCGGCGTCGATCGAACGCTCTTCGCCCCCAGCGTCACCAACGGAGATCCAACCATGAGTCCTTGGCGTTTCCTGACCCAGCTCTCCCGTCTCAAGCAGCGCGGTGGCGCGCTGTCCCGAATCGGCCGCGCGTTTCGGGTCTTCGGTCCCATGTGCATGGATGTCTTCCGTGGTCGCTATCGTCCGATTCCCTGGGCGGCATTCGGCTGGATGGCGTTGGCGCTGGTGTACCTGGTGTCGCCGCTGGATCTGATCCCCGACTTTCTGATGATCATCGGACTGGTCGATGACGTATTCATCGTGGGTTGGCTGCTGACCCGAGTCGACCGGGCGATGGGGGACTACCGGCGCTGGAAGGGCATCGACGACGAGAAGGTCGTCGTCGACTAAGAACGCCGTCGTCGATCAAGCGTTATCGAGCAACAACGGCGTCACCGAGTGAAGAAGTCGCCGCCGAGTTCGGGTTCGGCTTGAAATGGTTCAAGCCATCCCCATATCGCAGAACACCGTGATTTTGTTCGTCTTTATTTCGTAACAGCCTCGAGAGGCCCATCAATGACCACTGCCACTCAAGAAGAAACGCTAGGCTTCCAGACCGAAGTCAAGCAGCTTCTCCACTTGATGATCCACTCCCTGTACTCCAACCGGGAGATTTTCCTGCGTGAGCTGATCTCCAACTCGGCCGACGCGTGCGACAAGCTGCGCTATGAGGCGTTGGACAACGACGGGCTCTACGCTGGCGATGCCGAACTGCGGATCGAGATCGAGCATGACGCCGAGGCGGGGACCGTCACCGTGCGCGACACCGGTATCGGCATGAATCGTGACGAAGTGATCCAGAACCTGGGCACCATCGCCAAGAGTGGTACGGCCGACTTCCTCAAGCAGCTTTCCGGGGAAAAGCAGAAAGATGCCAAGCTTATCGGGCAGTTCGGCGTCGGCTTCTACTCCGGCTTCATCGTCGCGGATGAAATGGTCGTGCGTACCCGCCGTGCCGACAGCGAGCAGGGCGTCGAGTGGCGCTCGAAAGGCGAAGGCGAATTCACCATCGCCGACATCGATCGGCCGGCGCGCGGCACCGAGATCGTGCTGCATCTGAAGGAAGATGCCAAGGAGTTCGCCGACGAATTCCGGCTTAAGAACCTCGTGCGCAAGTACTCCGATCATATCGACGTGCCGGTACGCATGCCGAAGGTCGAGAAAGCGCGCGACGAAGAGGGTAACGAGATCGACGGTAGCGAGACCGTCAGCTGGGAAACCGTCAACGAAGCGACCGCGCTGTGGGTTCGCCCCAAGGCCGAGATCGATGACGACGAATACAAGGCGTTCTACAAGCACATCGCCCATGACTTCAGCGATCCACTGACCTGGAGCCACAACAAGGTCGAAGGCAAGCTCGAGTACACCAGCCTGCTCTACCTTCCGGAACGGGCGCCGTTCGATCTCTATCAGCGCGACGGCGTACGTGGGCTCAAGCTCTACGTGCAGCGCGTGTTCATCATGGACGATGCCGAAGCCTTCCTGCCGCTCTACCTGCGTTTCGTCAAGGGCGTGCTGGACTCCCGCGACCTGCCGTTGAACGTCTCCCGGGAGCTGCTGCAGAAGTCACCGCAGGTCGACTCGATGAAGTCGGCGTTGACCAAGCGTGCGCTGGACATGCTCAAGAAGCTGGCGAAGGACAAGGAGGCCTATCAGACCTTCTGGAACACCTTCGGCGATGTCCTGAAGGAAGGGCCGGCGGAAGATTACGCCAACCGTGACAAGATTGCGGGTCTGCTGCGCTTTTCGACCACGCACACCGACAGCACTACGCAGGATCAGTCGCTGGCCGATTACGTCGAACGCATGAAGGCAGGGCAGCAGAAGATCTACTACATCGTCGCGGATAGCTTCAATGCGGCGAGCCATAGTCCGCATCTGGAGATCTTCCGCAAGAAGGGGATCGAGGTGCTGCTGCTGCATGATCGCATCGACGAGTGGCTGATGAGTCACCTCACCGAGTTCGACGGCAAGTCCTTCGCGGATGTGGCCAAGGGTGACCTTGAACTCGACGATATGGCCGATGAAGCCGAGAAGCAGGCCCAGGAAGAGAGCGCCAAGGCCAAGGAGGATCTGGTCAAGCGGGTGCAGCAGGCACTGGGCGAGCACGTCCAGGAAGTGCGCGTCACGCACCGGCTGACCGATTCTCCGGCCTGCGTGGTACTGCCTGAGCACGAAATGGGCTTCCAGATGCGCCGGATGATGGAAGCTGCCGGCCAGCCGTTGCCGGAAGTGAAGCCGATTCTCGAGCTCAACCCCGACCATGCGCTGGTAGCGCGCCTGGAAAGCACCGAAGGGGGCAATTTCGACGATCTGGCCCATATTCTGCTGGATCAGGCGGTCATCGCCGAGGGTGGCCATCTCGACGATCCGGCAGCCTATGTCAAACGTCTCAACACCCTGCTAAGTGCTTGATCACCTTCGCGTGATCCGCCCATGAGCACTCGACGGCCGGCCCTCGTGGTCGGCCGTTGCTCGTTGGGAAAGCGTGTTCTTGCACGTTTTTTCCTCAACCTTGCGGTTAAATGCTGTTAACCTGCCGTCTTCTCATCAACGGGGGAGCGAGCATGTCGCGATCCTTCCTGTGGTTTCTTGACCGACGAAGCGTCTCTCGTCACCAATGTCATCCGCACCTTCAGTGGTCCAGTCGATACCGAACCCAACCCGACCGCCGACAGCGGGCATCGACAAGGGTGGCAGGAATCGTTCTGGCCTTGAGTCTGGCAGCGTTCCCGATAGCGTCTCAGGCCGAGTCGATATCCGAAACCTTGCCGACCCTAAACAGCCAGGTTCAACGCCCCGCGCTGGATCCGATCAACGAACTGCCCAATCTGCGCGAGGTCAAGGCAGGCCCCAAGCGCAAGGCGGCTTTTTTGAGCATGCTGGTGCCGTTGGTACAGGCGGAAAACGCCCGCATCCAGAGCGATCGCAACTGGCTGGTCGGTGTGCATAGCCGCATCAATCCAATGACGGCGGACGAGAAACGCCGATTGTCTCGTCTGTGTGACGACTACGGGGTCGACTGCGAACCGGCCAAGGTCAGCCGTGAACTGCTGGCGCGGGTCAACACCGTGCCGTTGGAGATGGTGGCGATCCAGGCGGTGGAAGAATCCGGCTGGGGCACCTCCCGGCTCGCCCGGGACAGCAACAATCTGTTCGGCATGCGATGCTTCCGTGCGGGTTGCGGTATTGCGCAACAGGGGACTTCACGCCGTTTTCAGGTGTTCGATAGTGTCCGCGACGGGGTCGGTGCTTATCTGCATAACCTGAATACCCATCGTGCCTATGCGCAACTTCGCGGGCAGCGAGCGGCGTTGGCGGCAAGGGGCAAGTCCATTTCCGCCGAAAAGCTGATCGGTGCGCTGCACAACTACTCGACCTCACCCGATTATCAGCAGCAGCTGCTATCGCTACTGCGCACCAACGGAGACCTCATCCGTACTCACGGCGCCGACAACGCCTTCGTGAGCGGCAGCCCGGCCTGATTGTCGTCACTCTCGGCGATTTACCATGATCTCGGCGACGCCGACTCAGGGCGCCATTCACGGGCCTGTCGACGCTGGGGCGATCGTGCGTCATCGGCCAGTTGGACTAGACTCTGGACTCAACTGTGGACTCAACTACAGCCACTTTCCTGCCAATCCGAGGAGGCCGTCATGGTCAGCGATACATCCCTCGAGGCACTGACCTTCGATAACGTCTGGTCCCGCTTCCCCGATGATTTCTTCACCCGAGTCAAGCCGACTCGCTGGGGTGGTACGCGGCTGCTCGATATCAGCCCGAGAGGGGCGGCGCGCCTCGGCCTGGAGCCCGATGATATCGATCATGGTCGTCTGACCGCGCTGATGGGTGGGGAGCGACTGCTGGACGGCATGGATCCCCTGGCCCAGAAGTACACCGGCCATCAGTTCGGTACCTACAACCCGGCACTCGGAGACGGACGCGGCCTGCTGCTGGGGGAGGCAATGACACCTCAGGGGCCGGTCGATCTGCATCTGAAGGGGGCCGGACAGACGCCGTATTCGCGCTTCGGCGATGGCCGTGCGGTGCTACGTTCTTCGATTCGCGAGTATCTGGCCGGCGAGGCAATGGCTGGACTCAAGATCCCGACCACGCTGGCGCTGGCGGTGGCCGTCAACGGCGAGAAAGTGATGCGCGAGCGCGTCGAGCCGGGCGCGACGCTGCTGCGGCTGGCGGAAAGTCACGTGAGGTTCGGTCACTTCGAATGGCTTTACCAGCAGCAGCGTGTCGAGGATCTCGAGCGACTGGCGCGTCACGTCATCGATCGTCATCGGCCTGATCTCGCTCAGGAGTCCGCACCGCTGGAGGCACTGTTCCAGGATGTGGTCACGCGCACCGCGGAGTTGATCGCTCGCTGGCAGGCCTATGGATTCGTCCACGCGGTGATGAACACCGACAACATGTCGATTCTCGGCCTGACGCTGGACTATGGCCCCTATGCCTTCATGGATCGATTCGAGTCGAACCTGACGCCCAACCACACGGATACGGCCGGCCGCTATGCCTTCGACCAGCAGCCCGGCGTGGCACTGTGGAATCTGACCGTGCTGGGGCAATCGTTGACGCCGTTGATCGACGTCGAACGGCTGCGCGAGATGCTCGATAGCTACGAGCCGACGCTGCAGGCGGCATATGCCATCCTGATGCGAGGACGGCTGGGGCTCGAAACAGAACAGCAGAGCGATGGCGAATTGATCGATGACTGGCTGTCGCTGCTCGAAAGCTCGCGGGCCGATTTTCATCGCAGCTTCCGCGCGCTCAGCGACCGCGATGTCGTCGGCGGCCTCTCCCTGGCGGAAGAGATCGCGAGTCCGGAGCTCGAGAGCTGGCTGGAGCGGTATCGCCGACGTTTGAATCATGAATCCCGTGGAGACACCGAGCGGCTGGCGGCAATGCGGCGGGTCAATCCGCTCTATATCCTCCGCACGCATCTGGCTCAGCAGGTGATCGAGGCCGCGGAACAGGGGGACGCGAGGCCGTTGCAGACATTCCGCGAGCTGCTCTCGTCTCCGTTTCTGCAGCGACCGGGGATGGAGATCTGGAGCGAGGCGCCATCCTCCGACGCGCCGCCTGTCTGCCTCTCCTGTTCGTCATGACAGCGTGATGCCGGTGCCCGCAGCCGGCATTTTCATGGCGATTTGGCAGCGATAAGTCATGGGTTATAAGTGCGATAACGGAAACGATGTGTCCGGTTTTTAATATTGAAATCAGACGCTTGTTGTCTTTTTTTAATATAACGCTTTAGTTATGCCTGCCATAAAATATTGATTGGGTTGGTTTTTCTCCTAATTGCTTGATTCCACTCTCTTCTTTCCGGAAAACTGTCGTACCGGTCGACGCGGCTTGAATCTGATGATGGGTCTCTCCGCCTGGTGTTCCGGCACTGGGCGTTGAAGGGTTACGTCATTGGCAAACCGATGGATCGCTTGATCGACAGACGGAAAGGAGTCTCGACGCATGGCTGACCACCAGGAGAATATCGAATGAAAATTGGGGCGCCGAAGGAGCTCGCCAGGGGAGAGGCGCGAGTGGCGCTGACGCCCGAAAGCGCGCAGCAGATACAGAAGCTGGGGCATGAGTGCCTGATCGAGAGCGGCGCCGGCGCACTCGCCGGGTTCGACGACAGCGCCTATCGTGACGTCGGCGTCAGCGTCGTCGAGGGAGCAAGGGCGCTGTGGGGCGAAGCGGACGTCGTGATCAAGGTTCGGGAGCCGGTCGAAGCGGAGATCGAACAGCTGCGGAAAGGCCAGACGCTGATCAGCTTCTTCTGGCCGGCACAGAACGAGGGGAACCTGGAGCGCTGTCGGGCGACCGGTGCGACCGTTGTCGCCATGGACATGGTCCCGCGTATCTCGCGTGCCCAGAAGATGGACGCGCTTTCCAGCACCGCTAATATCGCCGGTTATCGTGCTGTGATCGAAGCGGGCAATCAGTTCGGACGCTTCTTCACCGGCCAGGTGACGGCGGCCGGCAAGGTGCCGCCGGCCAAGGTGCTGATCGTCGGTGCCGGCGTTGCCGGACTGGCGGCCATCGGTACCGCGACCAGTCTGGGTGCCGTGGTTCGCGCCTTCGATGTTCGTCCGGAGGTGGCGGAACAGATCGAATCGATGGGGGCCGAGTTTCTGTTTCTCGATTTCGAGGACAGTCAGGACGGCTCGGGCAGCGGCGGCTACGCGGCCCCCTCGAGCCCCGAGTTCCGCGAAAAACAGCTGGCGCTGTTCCGCGAGCAGGCCCCGGAGGTGGATATCGTCATCACCACCGCGCTGATCCCGGGTCGTCCCGCGCCGAAACTGTGGCTCGAGGACATGGTCGCGGGGATGAAGCCCGGCTCGGTCATCGTCGACCTGGCAGCGGAAAAGGGCGGCAACTGTGATCTGACCGTGATGGATGAGCGCATCGTCACCGACAACGGGGTGATCGTGGTCGGCTACACCGATTTTCCGTCGCGCATGGCGACACAGTCGTCGCTGCTCTACGCCACCAATATTCGCCACATGCTGACCGATCTGACGCCGGAGAAGGATGGCGTGATCGTTCACGACATGGAAGACGACGTCATTCGCGGCGCGACGGTGACCCATGCCGGCGAGATCACCTTCCCGCCGCCGCCGCCCAAGGTGAAGGCGATCGCGGCTGCCAAGCCCAAGGAGAAGGTCAAACAGCCGACGCCGGAGGAGAAGAAGGCGGCCGAGCATGCTGCCTTCCTGGCCCAGAGCAAACGCCAGATCGGCATTCTCGCGGCGGGGGGGGCGCTGATGTGGCTGCTGGGACTGGTCGCGCCGGCATCGTTCATGCAGCACTTCATCGTCTTCGTCCTGGCCTGCTTCGTCGGGTTTCAGGTGATCTGGAACGTCAGCCATTCGCTGCACACGCCACTGATGGCGGTGACCAATGCCATTTCGGGCATCGTGATTCTGGGCGCCGTGTTGCAGATCGGCTCCGGCAGTTGGCTGGTGGCGCTGTTGGCAGGCCTGTCGGTGCTGATCGCCTCGATCAATATCGTCGGCGGCTTCCTGGTGACTCGCCGCATGCTCGCCATGTTCCAGAAATCCTGATCCGCGGAGAATCGATATGTTGCAACATGAGTTCGTTTCCGCCGCGGCGATCGCGGCGAGTGTCCTGTTCATCCTCTCGTTGGGTGGATTGAGCAACCACGAGAAGGCCAAGCGGGCAGTCTGGTATGGCATCGTCGGCATGGCGATCGCGGTGATCTTCACCGCCATGGGCCCGAAGATCGGCGGCTACGGCTGGATGATCCCGATGATGCTGATCGGGGGGCTGATCGGCGCGTGGCTCTCCCGCAAGGTAGAAATGACCGAAATGCCGCAACTGGTGGCAGCGCTGCATAGCTTCGTCGGGTTGGCCGCGGTCTTCATCGGCTGGAATGCCGAGCTGGAGCGCGCTCGCGTCATGGCGATTCGGGCAGCCGGCGTCTCCTTCGATGGCCTGTCGGCTTTTGCCTCGACCCTGGCACACAAGACCCCAGCGGAGCTCTCTTTCCTGCAGGGCGAAGTGGTGCTTGGCGTGTTCATCGGCGCCGTGACTTTTACCGGCTCGGTCGTCGCGTACGGCAAACTGGCCGGCAAGATCGGCGGCAAACCGCACAAGCTCCCCGGCGGGCACCTGTTGAACGCCGCGGCGGTCGGGCTGTGCCTGGTGCTGGCCATCGCCTACTTCAACGGTGCCGGCTTCTGGACGCTGGTGATACTGGCAGCGCTGGCTTTCTTCATTGGCTGGCATCTGATCATGGGCATCGGAGGTGCCGACATGCCGGTAGTGGTCTCGATGCTCAACAGCTACTCGGGCTGGGCCGCTGCGGCGATCGGTTTCACGCTCTCCAATGACCTGCTGATCGTGACCGGCGCGCTGGTCGGCTCTTCCGGGGCGATTCTCTCCTACATCATGTGCAAGGCGATGAATCGCAACTTCGTCAGCGTCATCCTGGGCGGATTCGGCGGTCCGCAGGGGCCGGCGGCGGAGATCGAGGGCGAGCAGGTCGCCATCGATGCCGGCGGGGTCGCCAGCGCGCTCAACGATGCCGACAGCGTCATCATTGTGCCCGGTTACGGCATGGCCGTGGCCCAGGCCCAGAATGCGGTCAGCGACCTGGTGCGCAAACTGCGCGACGCCGGCAAGGAGGTGCGGTTCGGCATCCATCCGGTGGCGGGCCGTTTGCCGGGACACATGAACGTGCTGCTGGCCGAGGCGCGAGTGCCTTACGACATCGTGCTGGAAATGGACGAGATCAACGATGATTTCGCCAGCACTGACGTGGTGATCGTCATCGGTTCCAACGACATCGTCAATCCTGCGGCGCAGGAAGACCCCAACAGCCCCATCGCCGGCATGCCGGTGCTCAAGGTCTGGGAATCGAAGCAGGTTTTCGTGTGCAAGCGCGGACAGGGTACCGGTTACTCCGGTATCGAGAATCCGCTGTGCTTCAAGGACAACACCCGCATGCTCTACGGCGACGCTCGGTCCAGTATCGATTCGCTGGTATCGATGATCGATTGATGACGCTCGGCTCGCGGCGGCCCTCCGGTTCGTCACAACGATGCTACTAAACGCCCCGTCTCGGGGCGTTTTTTCGTTACAATGTCGCTAACGCTCATCGTCAATGGAACGACCATGTCTGATAGGAACGGGTCCGATAAAAACGGGTCAGGCAAGAACGGGTCAGAAGAACGCATGCAGGTCGCCGTACTCGGCGGGGGTAGCTTCGGTACTGCCATTGCCAGCATCGCCGCCGACAATGGCGCCGACGTTCGGCAGTGGTTGCGCGATGAAGCCCTGGTCGAACAGATCAACCGCGAACATCGCAACGGTCGCTACCTGCCCGATTACTCGATCAATCCGGCGGTGGTCGCATCCACCGATCTGGCGGAGACGGTGACCGAGGCCGCCGTGGTGTTCATCGCCATCCCCTCCAAGGCGTTCCGCACCGTGCTGCAGCAGGTACGGCCGTATCTGCGACCCGAGCAGATCCTTGTCAGCACGACCAAGGGTATCGAGGCCGATGGCTTCAAGCTGATGAGCCAGGTGATCGAGGAAGAGACAGGCTCTTCGCACATCGGCGCGCTGTCCGGCCCGAATCTCGCCGCCGAGATCGCCCAGAAGCATTTGACCGCGACGGTGATCGCCAGCGACGATCCGGTGACACGTGCCTATGTCCAGGCGGCGTTGGGGTGCAGTTATTTCCGCGTCTATGCCGGCAACGATCGCTATGGCGCCGAACTGGGGGGCTCGCTCAAGAACATTTACGCCATCGCCGCCGGCATGGCGGCCGCACTGGGCATGGGCGAGAATACGCGCAGCATGCTGATGACCCGGGCGCTGGCGGAAATGAGCCGGTTCGCGGTCGCTCTCGGTGCCAATCCGATGACGTTCCTGGGGCTTTCCGGCGTCGGCGACCTGATCGTCACCTGTTCCTCGGAGCTTTCGCGTAACTACCGTGTCGGCTACGCCCTGGGGCAGGGGCACGATCTCGAATCGGCCATCGAAGTGCTCGGGCAGGTGGCGGAAGGTGTCAATACGGTCAAACTGGTGTGCGAAAAGGCCCGCCGGGAAGATATCTACATGCCGCTGGCCCAGGGGCTCTATCAGGTCATGTTCGGCGGCGTTCCGGCCAAGGACATGGCCAAGGCGCTGATGGAAAGCGAGCAGAGCAGTGACGTCGAGTTCATGCTGTCGCGGGAAGCGGTATCCCGGGCCCATGAACTGGCGCCGGATTCCGAGTGATGGGGTGGCTTGCAGTCGTCAGGCATGGCGAAGCGGGGCAGGGGCGCCCGGATGCCGCCCGTCAGCTGACCCGGCGCGGGGAGCAGGAGGCCCTGCAAGCCGGCCAGTGGCTGGCGTCACGTCCAGCTCTCTCCGGCGCGACGATATGGTCGAGCCCCTATCTTCGGGCCCGGCAGACCGCACGGGCCATTGCCGATGCCGTGGATGGCGACATCGAAACGGTCGAAGGCGTGACGCCGGATGACGATGTCGGCGCGCTGGTCGAACGACTGACCCTGCTCGACGTTTCGCGGCCACTGATCCTCGTCAGCCATATGCCGCTGGTCGGTCTGCTCACCGGGCGCCTTACCGAAGGCGCCTCCCACTCGGGGGCAATGTTCCCTACGGCGGGTATCGCATTGCTGGAAGCCGATGTCTGGGCCGCCGGATGCGCGTCGTTGAGGGCTTTCGTTTCGCCCTCCTGATGCGGGACTGCCAGCGCGAACGGTAAAGCGGGTCGGGAGCATGGTAACGCAGTAGTGCGGGATGTTTGCGCTATCAACTTTGGTCGCAAGTCGGCGGCAAAAAATGCCGAATGCTTCGCGTCGAACACCTGACTGGGTGTCGATGGGACGTCGGCTGACAATCACCACCAACGGTCGGATGGGTAATCATCACTATGGATGATAGTGACGACAAGCCGCGCTCCTCGCGTTCGACCGGGAGCGCGCGATTGACCGATGTGGCTCGAGTCGCGGGCGTCGCACCGATGACCGTGTCACGGGCACTCAATCGGCCCGAACTGGTCAGCGAAGGTACGCGGCTGCGAGTGCAACGGGCGGTGCTGGAGACCGGCTACGTACCCAATCGGGTCGCCGGTGCCCTGGCTTCGAGCCGGAGTCGGCTGGTGGCGCTGCTGGTGCCGACGGTCGCGCACTCGCTGTTTGCCGAGGTCGTGCAGACGGTAATGGGCGCTCTGGCGCCTCAGGGCTACCAGGTGTTGCTGGGTCTGGTCGGCTATACGCCGGAACAGGAAGAGACGATTCTCGAGACCGTGCTGAGCCGCCGCCCTGACGGGATCGTGCTGACCGGCTGTCGCCACTCCGCACTGACGCGCCAACGACTCAAGTCTGCCCAGGTGCCGCTGGTCGAAATCTGGGACATGACCGATGATCCGCTGGACATGCTGGTCGGCTTCTCCCACGAGGCGGTGGGACGCGCCGTGGCCGAGCATCTGCTGGCGCGGGGCTGTCGTCGCTTCGGGCTCATCAGCGCCGATGATTCTCGCGCCAAACGGCGTGCCGTCGGTTTCGTCTCGGCACTGGAGCAGGCGGGGGCAGGGGAGTATCAGCTGCGAGAGGTCGGTACGCCCTCGAGCATGCCCTGGGGGCGGGAGAAGAGCGCCGAACTGCTGGATCAGCATTCGCTGGATGCCATCGTCTGCAGCTCGGACATTCTCGCCCTGGGCGTGCTGGCGGAAGCGCAGAGTCGGGGGTTATCGGTGCCCGGGCAGCTGGCAATCATGGGGTTCGGCGACAGCAGCTATGCCGCTGCCAGCTTTCCCGCGTTGAGTACCGTCCGTATCGATGGGGCTGCCATCGGTCTGCGTGCGGCCGAGCATCTGCTACAGCGCATGGCGCTGCCGGCCTTTCAGCGGGCGGGGCAAACGCTGGACATCGGCTTCGAGATCATCGATCGAGACACTACCTGAACGAGCATCCGAATCGCGTTGGTGCATCCGTCGGTGGCGCGATGAAGCGCCGTCATCCTTTGGTCGTAATTCGGTGGCAGATGCTTTGTCATACAAATTGATTGCGCTAACATTCCTGGCATTCGCTGCTCGACACCGTGATTGATAGCGCAATCATCAGGGTGCCGGGTCACTCGGGAGAGGAGCCTCTCCGCCACACCCATGAGGTAGTCCGATGTCTAACGACGCCATCAGCTGGATCCGTTTTTCTCACGTGCTGTTGCCGCTGGCGACGCCCATCAGTGACGCCAAGGTGCTGACCGGGCGTCAGAAGCCGATGACCGAAGTTTCGTTCCTGTTCACCGAGATCGAAACACGTGATGGTCATCAAGGCATCGGTTTCAGCTACTCCAAGCGTGCCGGCGGTTATGGCCAGTTCGCCCACGCCAAGGAGATTGCCCCGGCAATTCTGGGCGAGGATCCCAACGACACCGGCAAACTGTGGCAGAAACTGGTCTGGGCCGGGGCCTCGGTGGGGCGGAGCGGTCTCTCGACGCAGGCCATCGCCGCGGTCGATGTCGGGTTATGGGACCTCAAGGCCAAACGAGCCGGGTTGCCGCTGGCCAAGCTGCTGGGCGCGCATCGCGACTCCGTGCAGTGCTACAACACTTCCGGCGGCTTCCTGCATACGCCGATCGAAGAGGTCAAGGAGAACGCAACGCGATCGCTGGAGAACGGCATCAAGGGCGTCAAGATCAAGGTGGGTCAGCCCGACATGCGGATCGATCTCCAGCGTGTCGAAGCCGTGCGCAAGCATCTCGGTGACGATGTGCCACTGATGATCGATGCCAACCAGCAGTGGGATCGCGCGACGGCGCTTCGCTTCGGTCGCGTCATGGAACAGTACAACCTGGTGTGGATCGAGGAGCCGCTGGACGCCTACGACGTCGAGGGGCATGCCGCGTTGGCCGCCGCGCTTGATACCCCGATCGCGACCGGCGAGATGCTGGCGAGCGTGGGCGAGCATATGGAGCTGATCAAGCACCGCAGTGCCGATATCATTCAGCCGGATGCGCCGCGTATCGGCGGGATTACCCAGTTCCTGAAGCTGGCGACGCTGGCCGATGCCGCCGGCCTGCAGCTGGCGCCGCACTTCGCGATGGAAATTCACCTGCATCTGGCCGCCGCCTATCCGGCCGAGCCGTGGGTCGAGCACTTCGACTGGTTGGAGCCGTTGTTCAACGAGCGGCTGGAAACTCGCGACGGCCGCATGGTCGTGCCGGATCGTCCGGGCCTGGGTATTACGCTGACCGAGCAGGCGCGCAAGTGGACCGTGGACAGCGCCGAATTCGGCAAGCGCGGCTGAAAAAGTGCCTGCGCTCGGTCATGCGGCGTTAGAAGTCGACGCGAAAGACCTCATTGGCACGCACGTGAACTGGTGCGCCAGCCCGGTCCGTCTTGCGCGTCGGTCTTTGCTTGTCTGATCATCGCTCGGCAACTTTATACGGAATCGGCTGGGTAATTCCCGACAGTTTGTTGTACGAGGAGTGCGATATGAGTTTTCCCAAAGTGACCAAAATGACCGTCATGCCGGTCGCGGGTTACGACAGCTTTCTGCTTAACCTGAGCGGTGGCCATGCGCCATGGTTCATTCGCTGTCTGCTGATTCTCGAAGACGATGCAGGTAACCAGGGCGTTGGCGAGATTCCCTCCAGCGAGGGGATTCTGAAGGGTCTCGAACAGTGCCGTTCGCTCGTCGAAGGTGCCAGGATCAACGAGGTCAAGCAGACGCTCAACCGCGCCCGCTTGCTGCTGGCCAGTAACGGACGCGAGGAGCGAGGACGGCAGACCTTCGACCTGCGTGTCGCGGTTCACGTCTTGACCGCCATCGAGTCGGCGCTGTTCGATCTCTACGGTCAGGCGGTGGGCCAGCCGGTAGCCGACCTGTTGGGACGTTTTGGTCGCCAGCGCGATGAAGTCGAAGCGCTGGGGTATCTGTTCCTGCTCGGGGATCCCGACAAGACCGATCTGCCGTATCCCAAGGCTCAAGATCCGGTGGACGCCTGGGACGACGTCCGCCGCAAGGAAGCCCTGACTCCGGAGTCGGTAGCCAATCTGGCCAAGGCGGCCTATGAACGCTACGGCTTCAAGGACTTCAAGCTCAAGGGCGGCGTGCTGCGCGGCGAGGATGAGGCCGACTGCATCCGAGCACTGCATGACGCCTTCCCCGAGGCACGGCTGACGCTGGATCCCAATGGCGCGTGGAAACTCGACGAGGCGGTCAGGATTCTCGATCCGATCAAGCATCTTCTCAGCTACGCCGAGGATCCGTGCGGGCAGGAAGAGAGCTGGTCCGGGCGCGAGGTGATGGCCGAGTTCAAGAAGCGGACCGGACTGCCGACGGCAACCAACATGATCGCCACCGATTTCAAGCAGCTGCAATACGCGGTGGCGCTCAATGCCGTCGATATCCCGCTGGCGGATTGCCATTTCTGGACCATGCAGGGTGCGGTGATGGTCGGTGAGCTGTGCGACGAGTGGGGAATGACCTGGGGCTCGCACTCCAACAACCACTTCGATGTATCCCTGGCGATGATGACGCACGTGGCGGCGGCGTGTCCCGGCAACATTACCGCCATTGATACGCACTGGATCTGGCAGGACGGTCAGCGACTGACCGAAGAGCCGTACACGATCCGTGGTGGCAAGTTGAGCGTACCCAAGACGCCGGGCCTAGGGATCAAGCTCGATATGGCTCAGGTGGCGCAGGCTCATGCGCTCTACAAGTCGCTCGACGTGCGAAGCCGTAACGATGCCATGGCCATGCAGTACCTGATCGACGGTTGGTCGTTCGATCCGAAACGTCCGGCGCTGGTGCGCTGAGCCCGCCATGACGGCGCGGTGGGACCTGAACCGGCCGCGAGGCTTGGGTGACCGGGGAAGAACCGGAGGCGGGCGTCAGGCGAGCTAGGTTCTTCCGCAGGGCAGGGCGCCCCGCAGGGCCGGGAGGTGTCGGGCCAAAGGCGTCAGAGTAGGAAGCCAAGGAGAAGCGAGGAAGTGGCTAAATTACATTTGGATACTTATCTTGACGCTTGGTTTCATGACACTATGAGCTTCCTTGAGCGAGGGGGGGCTCATCATGCGCGTGATCGGCACTGTGACCGGCCTGTGCGTATTGTTGACCGGCATGTTCGTGGCCTGGGGCTGGGCCACGCGCGAGCCCGATGGCGAGATACCGAGCGTCGAACCCAGCGGTTGGGAGTACCGCTGGGGCGATTCACCGCTGGATACCGCCGGGCTGCCGCTCTGGCTGAATGCCGCTGGCCCTGGCTGGCAGCCGATTGCTTTTCCCGCCACCCCTCCGGAGCGTAACGGTCGCGACAAGGTGTGGTTTCGCCTGCGCCTGCCGGACAATCAATGGCACGATCCGGTGCTGTTCCTCTCCAGTATCGATCTGATCGCGCAGGTCTACCTCGGCGACCGGCTCATCTACCAGCACGGCGACTTCGACGATGGCGGCAAGATCACCTTTGCCGGCTGGCCCTGGCACATGATCGCGTTGCCCCGCGACTTCGCCGGGAAGACCCTCTGCCTGCGCGTCTTCTCTGACTACACCAGCATTGGTCTATGGGGTCAGGTGCGCCTGATGGAGCGCGGGGAGGCCTATCGCCAGATCATTCGGCGCTCGGCCTGGGACGTGGCGGTGAGCGCGCTGGCCCTGGCGCTTTCGGTATTCGCCGCGATCTTCGCCGCCAGCGGTGTCGAGCGGCGCAGCTTCGGAGCCATTGCGCTGTTCGCCGGCGCCTCGGGGCTGATGCTGCTGGCCGAAGCGCCAGCGCGGCAATTGATCGCCGGCAATCCGCTGGGATGGGATCTGGTCAGGGCATGCAGCTACTACATGCTGCCGGTGGCGACCGCGCTGATCCTGGCCCACTGGCTCAAGGGCAGCGCGAGGCGCTGGATGCAGCGGCTGTGGGCGCTGCATCTCGGCTACGTGGTGCTGGTGATGGGACTGGTTCAGGGCGGCGTGGTCAATCTGTCGCTGACCTTTCCCATTTTCGACGGACTGCTGGTGGCAACACTGCCGGCCATGCTGGTGCTGGCGCTATGGCAATGGCGCGCGCTGGATGGCACACAGCGTACCGTGGTGCTGTGCTTTGCGGTGTTTGCGCCGCTGCTGCTGGCCGATATTCTGGTGGCGCATGGCTTCATCCCGTGGCAACCGATACCGCTGAGCTTCGGCTCGCTGGCCTTCTCACTCTCCTGCGTGGCGATTTCGCTGCACCGCTACCATCGTATTCACCGCGAACTGGCACGCTCCCATGAGACGCTGGAACAGCAGGTGGCGCTGCGTACCGCGGAGCTGGCGCAACTGGTCGAGGAGCTCGAAGGGTTGTCCTATCGCGACGCCTTGACCGGGCTCTACAACCGGCGTCACTTCGACGCGGCCTACGCCCAGGCGTGCCGGCGGGGGGAGTCACGTGGCGAGTTTCTGACGCTGGCGATTCTCGATCTCGACCACTTCAAGCGCGTCAACGACCGCTTCGGGCACGATGCCGGAGATAGCGTGCTGGTGACCCTGGCCGGGCTGCTCAAGTCTCACCAGCATATCGGCGAGAGCGTCTGCCGCCTGGGTGGCGAGGAGTTCGCGCTGCTCTCCCACGCCTCGCCGGCGGTGCTGGCCGAGCGTCTGGAGCGTCTGCTGGGGCGGCTCTGTGCGAAGCCGCTCAAGCGCGGCGAAATGTGTCTGGGCCATATCACCTTCTCGGCTGGTATCGCCAGCTACCCGGTGCACAGTGCAAGCCCCGACGGCCTGCTGCGACTGGCCGACGAAGCGCTCTACTGCGCCAAGCGCGGCGGGCGCAGTACGGTGGCGATCTATTCGGCGTCAGCCGAGCCTTGCCTGCAGACGCAAGATGCCGGGCAGGATGCCGACTGCGACGAGCGCTATGGGGTGAGCGGAGATCCGCAGCATTCGCACGCGCAGATGGGGCAGGATAGCCGGCAGGAGAAAACGCGGGAGGAGACGTCGGCGGAAAAGAAGCCCTAGACGCGCGCGACACCAGAACGCGCGCGATACCAGCATGCGCTCGAGTAGGAGGGCGCGCGAGTAGCGAGTAGAGAAGGCGTGGTGCTCGAGTAGAAGTCGCGCGAGAGTACAAAAGCGCAGGCGAAAAAAATACCCGGCACGGGTGCGCTGACGGGCGCATGCAGTTGCGGGTCGCGTTATCCGTATTTACTGTGGCGCCAGGCAGCATCTCAGGATGCTGCTTTTTTTTGTTTTGAAGTCAACGTCCCAGGCTAGCGGTTGGAGATCGCACAACGTAACTGGGTGGCTCTGGATCTACGAATTATCAAGTGCTGTTTCATTGTTTTATCAATATCTCAAGTCGACAACGAATACGCTTCTGGCTCGCATGAACGGCGCTCGGCGTCGATTCCAAAGTCTAATATTGAGCAAGTATGATGTATGGCATCCTACGTTTCGACAATCACAATTCGCTTCAGTCGAGCGAGGGAGCCCTACGATGGCACAACGTTTCTGGGATCATGTTTCCGCCTCTTTACCCGCTGTAGCTGTCGCTGGAGCGTTATCGGTCGCGGCCTTTCCCGCCCATGCGGAAGACTGGCGGGGATGGAACGTTCATCCGGATGGCTACCCCAATTCGGTGGCGTTGAAATTTTTCGACGAGGAAGTTTCCGAGAAGACGGACGGCAGAATCAACCCGCGGATCTATAACAACGCGGTGCTGGGCGACCAGCCCGATGCCATCGATCAGACTCGCAGCGGCGCCCTGGATTTCGGTAATTTCAACATGGGGCCGATGGGGCCGATCGTGCCTGAAACCGACGTGCTGTCGCTGCCATTTCTGTTCACCAGCGTCGATCAGATGTATCGCGTCATGGATGGTGATATCGGCAAGCGCTTCGCGGATGCGCTGGCCGAAAAGGACCTGATCGCGCTGTCCTGGTTCGGTTCGGGGGCTCGCAGTTTCTACAATACCGATCATGCGATCAAAGAGCCTGACGACGTCAAGGGCCTCAAGCTTCGAGTGATGAACAACGATCTTTACGTGGATATGGTCGATGCGCTGGGCGGCAATGCGACGCCAATGTCCTACGGCGAAGTGTTCCAGTCCTTGAAGACCGGGGTCATCGACGGTGCGGAGAACAACTTCCCGTCATTCGAATCCAGCAACCACTATGAGGTTGCCAAGTACTTCTCCGAAACCGGCCACCTGATCATTCCCGAATGTCTCTGTGTCGCGAAATCCAGCTGGAACGCGCTCTCCGACGAGGACAAGTCGATCGTGCGCACGGCGGCAGAAGACGCGGCCAAGAAACAGCGCGAGCTGTGGGAAGAAGGGGCAGAGAAAAGCCGCGAGAAAGTCGAGGCGGCTGGCGTCGAGGTCAACGTGGTAGAGGACAAGGCGGCGTTCCAGAAGCGGATGGAGCCGATCTACCAGGCCTTCATCCAGGAACATCCGGACCTGGAATCGTTGATCGACGATATCCGCAATACCCAGTAAGCCCGCCAAGCATGACGAGCCCCTGATGCCAGGGGCTCGTCTTTTGTCTTCGATATCAACTAGGGAAAACCATCGTGGATAACGTCCCGGATTCGGCCACCAATCCTGACACGACGTCAGACAGGGTGCTGGACGGTTTGGCGCGTTTATGCCTGATCGTCGCTGGCGTACTGTTAGTGTTCCTGATTTTCTCGTTCGGCTGGTTAGTATTCGGCCGCTACGTGCTCAACGATACGCCGACCTGGATCGAGCAATCCTCGCTGTTGATCGTGGTCTATATCACCTGCCTCGGTGCCGGTGCCGGGGTTCGCTTCAACTCCCACCTGAGTATCGATTTCCTGCGCGAAGGCGCGCCGCGAATTCCGCGGGCGATCATGCACGCCATCTCCGATGGATTCGTACTGCTTTTCGGCGGCTTCATGGCGTGGCAGGGGTGGCTGATGATGATCAGCAACGCCGGCCGGCCGATCCCGATGATCGGGCTGTCCGAGAGCTGGCGGGCTGCGCCTCTGGTCGCTTGTGGCGTGCTCCTGGTGATCTTCACCGGGGCCAATCTCATTCAACGCATCACGCGAACCGGCCGGGCAGGGAGCTGACATCATGGGACTAGCCATTCTTTTCGGCGTCTTTCTTCTCGGACTGATCGTAGGCGCGCCGATCGCGTTTGCGGTGGGTCTGGCGTCTATCGTGACGTTCCTCTACGAGGGATTGCCGCTGTTCGTGGGATTCCAGCGAATCGTTTCCGGCATTTCGGTGTTCTCGTTGCTGGCGATTCCGTTTTTCATCTTTGCCGGTGAACTGATGCTGCACGGCGGGATTTCCACCCGTCTGGTACGCTTTGCTTCGGCAGCCGTCGGACGTGTCCGGGGTGGCCTGGGCATGGTCAACGTGACTTCCTCGATGCTGTTCGGCGGCATCTCCGGGTCCGCCGTCGCCGACACCTCTGCGCTGGGCTCGATTCTGATTCCGGTGATGAAGGAGAAAGGCTACGACACCGACTACGCGGTCAACGTGACGGTGACATCTTCCATTGCCGGCGTGGTGATTCCGCCCAGCCACAACATGATTCTCTATGCGGTGGCGGCCGGCGGCGGGATTTCGGTGACCCAGCTTTTCGTGGCGGGCATCGTCCCCGGCATTCTGATGTGTGTCGCGCTGGCCGTGGCGGCTTACCTGGTGGCGGTCAAGCGCGGCTATGGCGGCGAGCCCTTCCCGGGCTGGTATGCGCTGTTGATCAGTTTCGTCGCGTCCCTGCCGGGGCTGCTGACGGCGGTGATCATCGTCGGCGGTGTGCTCTCGGGCATCCTCACGGTGACTGAATCCGGTGCGTTCGGCGCCATCTATGCCATCGTGATTACCGGGCTCGTCTATCGCGAGCTTCGCTGGGCCTCGTTCAAGAAAGCGGTCTACCAGGCGGTCAAGACGACGGCGTTGGTCATGATTCTGGTCGGCTGTGCCTCGGCGTTTTCCTATCTGCTGGCGCTCTACAACGTGCCGGAGATCCTGGCCAATGCGCTGACATCGTTCTCCGACAATCCCATCGTCGTGCTGCTGATGCTCAATCTGCTGCTGCTGGCGCTCGGCATGATCATGGATATGGCGCCGCTGATCCTGATCTGTACACCGATCTTCCTGCCGGTCGCGCAACAGTTCGGCATGGATCCCATCCAGTTCGGCATCCTGATGATGATGAACCTGGGCATTGGCCTGTGCACGCCACCGGTTGGCGGGTGTCTGTTCGTCGGCAGCGCGATCGGCGGGATCAAGATCGAGCAGACCGTCAAGACCATCTGGCCATTCTATCTGGCGCTGTTCGTGGTACTGATGCTGGTTACCTATGTACCGGCCATCTCCCTGACCTTGCCCGAGCTGCTTCAATGATCCGCCACCGGAGCGGTTCGACCTCCCCATCATCCGATATCTCGACATCCGGCCATCGACGCGTGGCCGTCCAAACTGACAAGGAGAGATCAACGTGCTGAATCGATTACTGGTCACAGGCGCTGCCGGCGGCGTCGGTCGAGCCATTCGCCCCTATCTTTCGAAACTGGCGCATCAGGTGCGCCTGTCCGACATCGATGCGATCGACGACGTCGAGAAGCACGAGGAGTTCATCGGCTGCGATCTGGCCGATGCGGCGGCGGTGGAAAAGCTCGTCAGCGACTGTGACGGCGTCGTCCATCTGGGAGGCATCTCGGTGGAGAAGCCGTGGGAAGGCATTCTGCAGGCCAACATCATCGGGGCCTACAATCTTTACGAGGCGGCTCGCAAGCAGGGCAAGCCCCGAATCGTGTTTGCCAGCTCTAACCACACCATCGGATTCTACGAGCGCTCGACACGAATCGACAGTCAGGTGCCGCGTCGACCGGATTCGCTCTATGGCGTTTCCAAATGCTTCGGCGAGGATCTGGCGAGCCTCTATTTCGACAAGTTCGGCATCGAGACGCTCAGCGTGCGGATCGGCTCCTGCTTTCCCAAGCCCAAGGATACCCGCATGCTGGCGACGTGGCTGGGGGTCAAGGATTTCATGGCACTGCTGGAGCGAGCGTTCGTTGCGCCCAAGCTGGGCTATACCGTGATCTACGGCGTTTCCGACAATGCCGAGCAGTGGTGGGACAATCGTCATGCCCGATTCCTGGGCTGGGCGCCGCAGGAGAGCTCGGCGCCGTGGCGTAACGAAGTCGAGGCCGAAGCCGCAAAGGCTCCTCAGGATCCGATGGATCCGGCAGTCGTCTATCAGGGTGGCAAGTTCGTGACACTGGGGCATCCCGACGACGAAGCGTGACCCAGGGCTGGGCGCGGTCGACCTGTTATGCTGGCAGTCTCGAACGTCAGACAGTACCGACCGCATCCGCGTGATCGCAGGCGCCATGGTCGGTCAAGAAAATCGATAAGGCAGGCAGCACGATGGAGCAGACCAAGGCTTGGGAGATAACCCGCATCTCTTCGCAGGAGAGTCTTTCGCGTCAGATCGCCCGGCAACTGGAAGCCCTGATCACCCAGGGGCGTATCGAGGTGGGGGAGAAATTGCCGACCGAGAGCCAGCTGTGCGACATGTTCGGCGTCAGTCGCACGGCGGTGCGGGAGGCGATCGCCCACCTCAAGTCGATGGGCCTGGTCGAAACACGCCGAGGTATCGGTACCCGTGTTCTACGCTCTGCGCCGGAACACCATTTCCCGGCGAGGCGCATCAGTGCCACTACGGTAGAGGACATCCTGCACGTGCTCGAGATGCGCATGACGCTCGATTCCCAGGCCGCGGCGCTGGCAGCCGAGCGACGCACGCCGGCCGACGTGGCGGCGATGCAGAGTGCCCATGAGCGGTTCGTGACCGCCTGCAGCAAGGGCAGCCAGGCGCGTCACGAGGACTATGTCTTCCACCGGGCGATCGTCGAGGCCACCCACAATCCGTTTTTCGTCTCGCTGTACGATCAGCTCAATGAGGGCGCGATACCGCGGACGAAACTGCTTTCCGTCGAGCTCGATCCGGAAGCGGTCTCCTACTATCTTGAAAGGGTCGCGCGTGAACATGCCGAGACCCTGCAGGCGATCGTTTCGGGACAGGCCGAAGCCGCCCGCGATGCCATGTATCGTCATCTTCAGCGGGCCTATGACAACTACGCCGCCTATCAGGACCGTGTCTGAACGTAGCGACTGTCGGAAGCCGTTCACGAGGGCAAGGCCGTTCGAGCTGCGCCGTCTGCTCGACGGCGAACGCAAGCGCTGATCTCGCCAGCCGTGCGGCGATCAGCGGCATGATGATGAAACGGGCCGCTCGCGAGAGCGGCCCGTTTTGCAGGGGTGAGATCAATGGCCCGCGTTATACCAGGTCCAGCCATTTCAGCACGAACAGGCCGAAGCTCAAGGTGAACATCGATGCAAAAGTGGTAATGACGATGATATTGGCCGCCAGTTTGTCGTTGCTCTTGAACGCCTTGGCCATGACGAAACTGGCCGCCGCGCCGGGGCAGCCGAGGTAGAGAAAGATGATGCCCAGCGCCGGCCCTTGGATCCCCGCGGCAAGCGCGCCCAGGACGCCGAACAAGGGAACCCACACCAGCTTCCACAGGCTGGCGTCGAGGGCGATGGTGCTGCTGCGCTTGAACGCGGTGACCGAGAGCGTGCCGCCGATGCAGATCAGTCCCAATGGCAGCGACATGCCGGCGAGATACCCACCCGAGGTCATCACCCAGCCGGACAGCTCGATGCCCGACAGCGCTACCGGAATCGCGAACACCACGCTCAGGATCAGCGGGTTCCTGGCCAGATTCTTGATCAGGCTGCGGAAGTCCGTGTCGACCTCATCGCTGTAGAGCGACAGGATAAAGACCGAGAAGACGTTGTAGATGACGATGACCGCGCCGGCCAGCACGCCGCCAACGGACAGACCGTAATCACCGTACTGGCCGGCGGCCAGCGCCAGCCCGACGATGCCGTTGTTGGCGCGAAACGCCCCCTGGGTGAAAATGCCTCGCTCTACCCGTGGGTGGCGCCAGATGGCCCAGGCCCAGGCGAGGAAGAAGCTGATCGCGGTATAGCCGATGAAGTAGCCGATCAGGTCCGGCTGCAGCGCCCGGCCCAGATCGGCCTGAATGATGCTCAGAAACAGCAGCGCCGGCATCGTGACCTTGAATACCAGCATCGATGCGGTGGTGATGAAATGCGCATCGATCCAGCCGAGCCGTTTGAGGCCCAGGCCGAGGAAGACCATCAGAAATACCGGCAGCGTGATTTCCAGCGTGTGGGTGAAGGCGGCCAACAGCCCCATGGTTCAGCCTCCGCTGCGCACGAGCCAGAAGCCGACCACCAGCGCCGCAATCAGCAGTGCCCAGAATAATCGGTTACGCAGACGGGTATCGCGATGGGATCTGTTGCGAGACACAGTACAATCCTTGCTTGGCAAACGTTTCGAACGCGGTCGATCCAGGCGTCCGACGGGCGTATTGAATGTCGAGTCGGGAATAGACGACCCCGAATGAAGGGGCGAGGATCTATCGCCGGAAATTGACACGCGACAGTCTAAGGGAATTCAGATGTCGATGCTGCGTTATCCTCTGGTCTTCGCCCATGCCAACGGGTTCACCGGTGCCAGTTACCGGACCCTGTTGTCACCGTTGGCGGACCGTTTCGAGCTGCATCCGCTGGAACGTCTGGCCCACGATCCCCGTTACCCGGTGGGACGCAACTGGCTGGCTTTGCGCGAAGAGTATCTTGCGGCTGTCGCCTCGGTGCCGACGCCGATCGTCGCCGTCGGCCACTCCATGGGTGGCGTGCTGTCGATCATGGCGGCCGCCGAGGCGCCGCAGCGATTCCGCGCCGTGGTGGCACTGGATCCGCCGCTGCTGCTGGGGCGGGATGCATGGATGCTGAAAGTTGCCAAGCTCACGGGTTTCATCGATCGAGTGACGCCGGCTGGCAAGACGCTACGCCGGCGCGAGCGTTGGTCCAGTCGAGAAGCGATGGCCGAATCATTGCGTCGGCGTTCGCTGTTTCAGCGCTTCACCGAGACTGCCATGGACGACTATGTCACCGGCGCGACGACGCTCGACGAAGACAGCGGCGCTGCCCGGCTGCTCTTCGCGCCGCGCACGGAAGCCGCCGTGTTTCGCCACCTGCCGGATCACCTGATCTCGGTACTGCGCAAGCTTCAGGTACCGCTGACGGTCATCGCCGGTGAAGACTCCGACTTGCTTACCCCCGGCCGTCGGCGCACGCTCTCGCGGCTGGGCGTTCGGCTGCGCTGTGTACCGGGTGGGCACATGTTTCCGTTCGAACATCCAAAGGCCGCCCGCGGAGCGATCCTGACGGCGATCGATGACATGCTGGGAGAGAACCCTTGAGGGCTCGAGAAATGATCCTGGGGGAAGGGCGTCTCGCCGCGCTGAGTTGGGGTGACGATGCGGCGCCCACGTGGGTGGCATTGCATGGCTGGCTCGACAACGCTGCGACCTTCTCGCGTCTGGCGCCGGCGCTGGTCACGGCGCTTGGCATTCGTCTGGTGGCGCTGGATCTGCCGGGTCACGGCCACTCGCCGCTACGCGGCGCCCATGCCGACTACCCGCTATGGGGCTACGTGCCCGATGTGCTCGATGCACTGGATGCGTTGAATCTGAACGCGACGACGCTCGTCGGCCACTCGATGGGTGCCGGTGTCGCCAGCCTTATCGCGGCCGCGACGCCGGAGCGGGTCGACCGGTTGGTGCTGATCGACGGTCTGGCTTCGACCACCAACGAGCCCGGCGAGACGGTGGCGCAGTTGCAAGCGGGATTGCGTGCGCGGCGCCGTTCGCGCAGCGATGCCGGCGACTACGCGAGTCTCGACGATGCCGTAACCGCCCGAGTCCGGGGTGGGGTCACCCGGATCGATGCCGACACCGCCCGCCCGATCGTCGAACGCAATCTCGCCAGAAAAGGGGATGGGCGCTATCAATGGCGCACCGATCGGCGGCTGGTCTATCCCTCGCTGCTGCGCTGGACACCGGATCAGATGCTGGCCACGGTTGCCGCCATTCGGGCGCCGGTGCTGCTGTTGCAGGCCTCCGCCGGTGTGTTGACGCAGCGCGCGCATCTTGGCGACGCGTGCCGCCGGATCGACAGACTCGAACGACGGATCCTCTCCGGCGGACATCATCTGCATCTGGAGCGCGTCAGCGTGGCGCAGGTGGCATCGGAAATCGTAAGCTGGCATCGATCGACAATCGGGGAGCCCGTGTCATGAAACCTCGAGTCTCGTTGGTACTGGGGAGTGGTGGCGCACGTGGCTATGCGCACATCGGCGTGATCGAGGAGCTCGAGGCGCGCGGCTACGAAATCGCCTCGATCTCCGGCTGCTCCATGGGCGCCTTGATCGGCGGGGTCTATGCGGCCGGCAGACTCGAGGGTTACCGCGACTGGGTCTGTCAGCTCGACTATTTCGACGTGCTGCGACTGGTCGACATCACCTGGAGTGCCATGGGTGCCATGCGCGCCGGCAAGGTGATGACCAAGCTCGAATCGCTGGTCGGGGACATTCGCATCGAGGATCTGCCGATGCCATTCACCGCGGTGGCGACGGACCTGAGCCGCCAGCGCGAAGTGTGGTTTCAGAGCGGCCCCTTGCTACGCGCGATTCGTGCCTCCATCGCGGTGCCGGGGATCATTACCCCGGTTCAGGAAAACGGCCACGTGCTGGTCGACGGCGGGCTGCTGAATCCGCTCCCGATCATTCCCACGGTCTCGGTCGATGCGGATATCGTGCTGGCGGTCAACGCCACGGCGCAGACCTCCCGGCCGATCACGCTGGAGGAATTGCTGCCCGCCGAACAGGCGGCCCAGGAGCACGCGCGCGAAATCAAGCGCGCAGCCGAAGGCAAGAGTTTCAGCGGCTGGGTGAGGAACGTGCGGACGCGAGTGCAGGGCATGGTGTCGTCATTCGGCGACGAGGAGGAGGTTACGGAAAACGTCAGCTGGTCGAGCCAGACCGAGCGCGCCTGGAGCAAGCTCGACATGATGCTGGCTTCGTTCGATATCACTCAGGCGGCGCTGGCCAAGTACAAGATCGCCGGTTACCCGCCCGACATTCTGATCGAAGTTCCCAAGAGCGTTTGTGGCGCCTACGAATTTCACCGCGCGGAAGCGCTGATCGAACTGGGACGCTATCTCACCGCTCAGGCCCTGGATCGGCATGAGCGCCAGCGGGACCGAACGTCCGTTGCCGCCGAACCGGTCGACGGCCGTCGACATCCGGCCAGCAGCGCCGACCCGCAGGGGCGTCTGCCGTTGCCTTTATCGTCGCCCAAGCGGCACGGTTGAAGGAGATACTGGATAACCGCCTGCGTGCCATCTCGCTCGGCAGCTCAATCAGCGCCTTATGGGCGCTCCATGTGACGTCTCAGGCTTTGTCTGAAAAGTGCCTGCGCTCGGCCATACGGCGTTAAAAATCGGCTTGAAGTACTCATTTACAACCGCGTAAACCCCGTCTTTTCGCCGATTTTTGCCTGACCTTCGCTCGACGATTTTTCAGACAAACCCTAGTGTGGCGTCTCGCAGGTAACGCGAAGAAATATCGGATGCATGGCGGCGCCAGGGACCGATATTATTGGATGGTATTTATGAGACACCACACTAGCTATTTGAATCGGCGCGCGTTCGCAGCAGCACGTAGAGCGCGCCGGTCCCGCCGTCGATATCGCTCGCCGAGCAGAATGCCAGCACCCGCGACCAGTTCTTGAGCCAGCCGTTGACGTGACTCTTGATCACCGGATAGTCCGCGCCGCTGCCACGATAGCCGCGCGCCTTGCCGTGGACCACCAGCACGCAGCGGGCGCGGTTGGCAATGGCATCGTTGATGAACGACTCGAGCTCGATGCGCGCTTCGTCGAGGGTATAGCCGTGCAGATCGAGCCCGCCTTCCCAGGCGATGTGGCCTTTCTTGAGCTGGGCAAAGGTGCGTGGCGGCAGATCCGGAATCGAGAACTCCAGGCGTTGATGCGGGGTGACCGCCTCGACCCCGCCGTCCGACAGCGTTGACTGCGTCTGCAGCGGCGCCTGCTCCGCCGCCTCGCGACGTGCGCTGACGTTGAGCGCGTTGCGCCGCGGCCGACCGGTCTGTGCGCGGTTGATCCTCAGTCGCCGGATACCGGCGGCTTCCAGTGCCTCGCGGAAGGCACTGTCGGGTTTGGCGCTAGCGGCGCGATCGTCGTCATCGCCCGGGAAGTGGGTCATTGCCGTTGTGCCTTCGCTGATCGCTGTCTTGGGCTCGAGTCCTTCAGCGGCGGAAGGGTAACCGATTCCGCGCGTCATGACATGGCCGGCTGTGAACGCGTGAGCCTTGCGCGTACAATCGTCGTCCGTTTTCCAGCCAGATGCGAGCCCTGCCGATGTCCTCACCGCAGTCGACCCTGACGCTAACCGACGAAGCCATCGTCGAAGACCTGTTCAGCGTGCGCGACTGCCTGCGCTGGGCGACCACCGAATTCCACGCCCATCGGCTGCATTTCGGTCATGGTACCGATAGCGCCTGGGACGAAGCGGTGGCGCTGGTGCTGGGCGCGCTGCATCTGCCGTGGGACATCGACCCGGCAGTGCTCGATGCGCGTTTGCTGGGGCTCGAACGGCGCCGCATCGTTTCGCTGGTACGTAGCCGCATCGAATCTCGCCGGCCATTGCCTTACCTGCTCGGCGAGGCGTTTTTCGCCGGGTTCCCGTTCGAGGTCGACGAGCGCGTGCTGATCCCGCGTTCGCCTACCGCCGAACTGATCGAGCAGGGGTTTTCGGCCTGGTTCGACGAGACGCCTCCGGCGCGAGTGCTCGATCTGTGCACAGGCTCCGGCTGCATGGGCATTGCCACCGCACTCCACCTGCCGACCTGCGAAGTGGATCTGGTCGATATCAGCGTGGAGGCGCTCGAGGTCGCCAAGGCGAATATCGTACGGCATGATGTCGGTCGGCGCGTTCGCGCGGTGGCCTCCGATCTGTTCGAGGGGGTGGCGGGGCAGCATTACGATCTGATCGTCAGCAACCCGCCTTATGTCGATACGCGCGATCTGGCAGCCATGCCGGCGGAGTATCGCCATGAGCCGGGCCTGGCGCTGGGCGCCGGTCGCGACGGGCTCGATATCGTCCGGCGCATCCTGCGAGAAGCCCGCCGCTACCTGAACGACGGCGGCATGCTGATCGTCGAGGTGGGCAACTCGCAGCGCCATCTGGAGGCAGCCTTCCCCGAGGTGCCATTCCTGTGGCTGGAGTTCGAGCGGGGCGGCGAAGGGGTCTTTGCGCTCAGTGCCGAGGATCTCGATAGCCACGCCGATCAGTTCGCGGCTGCCCGTCCGGCCTGAACCCGAATTTTTCGTCCATTTCCTGAGGATCGCGCATGTCCGGCAACACCTTCGGCAAACTGTTCACCGTCACCACTTTCGGTGAGAGCCACGGCCCCGCGCTGGGTGCCATCGTCGACGGTTGCCCGCCGGGGCTCGAGCTCAGCGAGGCGGATCTGCAGCGCGACCTGGATCGCCGTCGTCCCGGCTCTTCGCGTCACACCACCCAGCGGCGCGAGCCGGACCAGGTCCGGATTCTGTCCGGCGTGTTCGAGGGTCGGACCACGGGGACGCCGATCGGGTTGATGATCGAGAACACCGACCAGCGCTCCAAGGACTACTCCAGGATCGCCGAGCAGTTTCGTCCGGCCCACGCCGACTACACCTATCACCACAAGTACGGGACTCGCGACTACCGCGGGGGCGGCCGCTCCAGCGCGCGGGAAACCGCCATGCGCGTGGCGGCAGGCGCCATTGCCAAGGCATGGCTGGCCGGGCAGGGCATTCAGGTGCGCGGCTACATGAGTCAGCTCGGGCCCATCGCGATCGACTTCAAGGGATGGGAAGGCGTCGATGACAATCCGTTCTTCTGTCCGGATCCGGACAGCTTGCCGCAGCTCGAGGCCTACATGGACCAGCTACGCCGCGATCAGGATTCGGTGGGCGCGAAGATCACGGTTGTCGCCGAGGGTGTACCGGTGGGGCTGGGCGAACCGGTGTTCGATCGGCTGGACGCCGATCTGGCTCATGGGCTGATGAGTATCAATGCGGTGAAAGGGGTCGAGATCGGCGATGGCTTCGATGTCGTCGCCCAACGCGGCAGCGAGCATCGCGACGAAATGACGCCGGAAGGCTTCCTCTCCAATCACGCCGGCGGGGTACTCGGCGGCATCTCCAGCGGCCAGCCGGTGGTCGCCCATCTGGCACTGAAGCCGACCTCAAGCATCACTCAGCCGGGGCGCTCCATCGATATCCATGGCAACGCGGTCGAGGTAGTGACCAAAGGTCGACACGACCCCTGCGTCGGCATCCGAGCCACCCCGATCGCCGAGGCGATGATGGCGCTGACGCTGATGGATCATCTGCTGCGTCATCGTGCCCAGAACGGTGACGTTCGGGTCGATACGCCGCGTCTCGGTCAGGCCTGAAGGCAATAGCTCTCAGGCAACGGGTGCCACGCGTGCGCCTTCCAGCTCCGCGATCATCGCGCGTCCGGCGTTGGAAAGCGTGCGCTCCTTGTGCACCAGATAGCCCAGCCGGCGCTCGATGGGCGGATGCGACACCGGCAGTACCGCGATCTCCTCGTCGATCATGCTCTCCGGCAGCACGCTCCAGCCCAGCCCGATACCCGCCATCATTTTCAGCGTCTCCAGGTAGTTGGTGGAGAGCGCCACATCGATTGCCAGTCCGGCCCGATTGAACGAACCCACCACGATGTCGCGAGTAAACGTGAGCGGCCCCGGCAGTACCGCCGGATAGTTCACCAGTGTCGATAGCGGCAGCTCGCCGCGCGTCGTCAGCGGGTGTTCGGGCGCCGCGACGAAGCGCAGCTGATCGATCCACACCGGGACCGATTCCACCTGCGGGTTGGGGTGCGGCGACAGCGTCACCACGGCCAGCTCGATCTCGCCGGCGACGACGCCGTGATAGGCCTGTTCGGAATCGAGAAAGCGCAGATCCAGATCGACCCCGGGGTAGCGCTGGGTAAAGGCCTTGAGGATCGGCGGGAGCCGGTGCAGGCCGACATGGTGACTGGTGGCGAGCGTCAGGCTGCCCTCGACGCTGCCGCTCAGATTGCTCATGGTCCGGCGACTGTCCTCGACCAGCTGCAGGATCTGCCGCGCGCGGGGCAGCAGCAGCCGGCCGGCCTCGGTCAGGCTGACGCGCCGATTGATCCGGTCGAAGAGCCTGGCGCCGGTCTGATGTTCCAGCGTGGCGATCCGTTTGCTGACCGCCGGCTGGGTCAGATGCAGTTGCTCGCCGGCCAGCGAGAACGACGCCGTATCGGCGACCGCGATGAAAGCCTGCAGGCTCTGTGTGTCCATGGCGTCGTTTTCCGTCAGGTGTATCGTTCAATTCTGTTATGGAATCCAAAGCATAATCAAGATGAATTGATTTTATGCATAAAGGCGCCGTATCTTGGCTAACCAATCATTCGCGGCGTCACATGACGTCTCGATTCGCAAGCGTTACGTCACCAAGCTGCGGTAGGGAAAGGCTGAATAAATCGACGAGCAAGATGAATCGCAAGGCGCACGGAACGCAGGAGACGAGACATAACATAGGGTTAGTTGGGTCTTCGAGTACCGCGCAACGTAGCGATTCGCTGGCGCAGGCATTTATGCGGCGTTTCCCGTCAGACAGCGGGACGGAGGAGATGACACAGATGGCAAGCCAGACGCTCTACGACAAGCTGTGGGCGCAGCATTTGGTGACCCAGCGCGACGACGGTTCCGCGCTGATCTACATCGATCGTCACCTGCTGCACGAGGTCACGTCGCCCCAGGCGTTCGAGGGGCTGCGTCTGGCCGGGCGCAAGCCGTGGCGTCGCGACGCCAACCTGGCGACGCCGGACCACAACGTGCCGACCACGCTCAAGGAGCGCAGCGCCGGTAACGCCGGGATTCTCGACGACGTGTCGCGAATCCAGGTCGAGACCCTGGATGCCAACTGCGAGAGCTTCGAGATCGAGGAGTTCCGGATCAACGACGAGCGCCAGGGTATCGTCCACGTGGTCGGGCCGGAGCAGGGCGCCACGCTGCCCGGGATGACCGTGGTCTGCGGCGACTCGCACACCGCGACGCACGGCGCCTTCGCCGCGCTCTCTCACGGCATCGGCACCTCCGAAGTCGAGCACGTGCTGGCGACGCAGTGTCTGATCGCCCAGAAGATGAAGAACATGCAGGTGCGCGTCGAGGGCAAGCTTGGGCTCGGCGTCACCGCCAAGGATGTCGTGCTGGCGATCATCGGGCGTATCGGTACCGCTGGCGGCACCGGCTACGCCATCGAATTCGCCGGCAGTGCGATCCGCGATCTCTCCATGGAAGGTCGTATGACGATCTGCAACATGGCGATCGAGGCCGGCGCCCGCGTCGGGCTGGTGGCGGTGGACGACAACACCATCGACTATCTGAAGGGCCGCCCCTATGCACCGACGGCCGAGCAGTGGTCTGCGGCGGTCGAGGCGTGGCGGGATCTGGTTTCCGACGACGGCGCGCACTTCGACAAGATCGTCGAGCTCGACGCCGCCGAGATCGAGCCGCAGGTCACCTGGGGCACCAGCCCGGAAATGGTCGTCAACGTCTCCGCCGAAGTGCCGGATCCGGCCACGGCCGCCGATGAAACCGTCACCCAGGGCATGACACGCGCGCTGGAATACATGGGGCTCAGCGCCGGACAGAAGATCACCGATATCCGGCTCGACAAGGTGTTCATCGGCTCCTGCACCAACTCGCGGATCGAGGACCTGCGCGAGGCGGCCAAGGTGGCGAGAGGGCGCAAGGTTGCCGACAACATTCAACTGGCGATGGTGGTGCCGGGCTCCGGGCTGGTGAAGCGCCTGGCCGAAGCCGAAGGGCTCGACAGGGTTTTCGTCGAGGCGGGCTTCGAATGGCGCGAGCCGGGCTGTTCGATGTGTCTGGCGATGAACGCCGACAAGCTGGGCGCCGGCGAGCGCTGCGCGTCGACGTCCAACCGCAACTTCGAGGGGCGCCAGGGCTACGGTGGACGCACCCATCTGGTGAGTCCGGCGATGGCGGCGGCCGCTGCCATCGAAGGCCACTTCGTGGATGTCCGGAGCTATGACTATGATCGCGCCGATGCGATGAGTGCCTAAGGAGGCCAGACGATGAAAAAGTTCGAACGCCTGCAGGGTCTGGTCGCGCCGCTGGATCGCGCCAATGTCGACACCGACCTGATCATTCCCAAACAGTTTCTGAAGTCGATCAAGCGCACCGGCTTCGGCCCCAACCTGTTCGACGAGCTGCGCTATCTCGACGAGGGCTATCCGGGGCAGGACGCCACGGGCCGCCCGCTCAATCCGGATTTCGTGCTCAACCAGTCGCGCTACCGCGATGCGCAGGTGCTGCTGGCGCGGCGCAATTTCGGTTGCGGGAGTTCGCGCGAGCACGCGCCCTGGGCACTGGATGACTTCGGTTTCCGCGTGGTGATCGCGCCGAGCTTCGCCGACATCTTCTACAACAACTCGTTCAAGAACGGGATCCTGTTGATCACGCTCGACGAGGCCACCGTCGATCGACTGTTCCAGGAGACCGAGGCCGTGGAAGGCTATCGCCTCGACATCGATCTCGAGGGGCAGACGATTACCACGCCGAGTGGCGAGGCGATCCCGTTCGAGGTCGACGCGTTTCGCAAGCACTGCCTGCTGGAGGGGCTCGACGACATCGGCCTGACCCTCGAGCAGTCCGCGGCCATTCGCGACTTCGAGAGTCGCCATCGTCCGGCGAACCCCTGGTTGTTCCGGGATGTCTGACGTGACAGGTCACGGCGACCATAGCGCCGTCGTCGAGCGCCAGTTCGGAGGGCAGGCTGCGGCTTACCTGTCGAGTCAAGTGCATGCCCAGGGTGAAGAGTTCGCGCAGCTTCACGAACGCGTTGCCCGGATCGACGCGCCACGCGTGCTGGATCTCGGTTGCGGCTCGGGTCACGTCAGCTTCCAGCTGGCGGATCTGGCGGCGGAGATCGTGGCCTACGACCTGTCGCCGAGAATGCTCGCGGTGGTCGGCGAGGCGGCCATCGAGCGTGGGTTCAACAATATCCGCACGGTGCAGGGCATCGCCGAGTCGCTGCCGTTCGCGGACGACAGTTTCGACGTGGTTTGCAGCCGCTTCTCCGCGCACCACTGGCGCGATGTCGGGCTGGCGCTGCGCGAAGCGAGACGGGTGTTGAAGCCGGGTGGACTGGCGGCATTCATCGACGTCTCGGCGTCCGAGCAGCCGCTGTTCGACAGCTTCCTGCAGACCGTGGAGATGCTGCGCGACACCAGTCATGTGCGCGACTACGCCCCGAGTGAATGGGCACAGAGGGTCGGTGAAGCGGGCCTTGTGATGACGTCCAGCTCGCGTCAGCGCCTGCGCCTGGATTTCGAGACCTGGATCGAGCGCATGCGTACCCCGGATGTGATGCGCGATGCGATTCGCCACCTGCAGCGCGATGTCGGTCAGGAAGTGCGCGATGCCTTCGAGATCAGCGATGACGGCTCCTTCACCACGGATATGCTGGTGCTGTGGGCGACCAAAGAACATGTTTGAGGAAACTGCATGAGCAAGAAGATTCTGGTGTTGCCCGGTGACGGTATTGGCCCGGAAATTACCGCCGAGGCGGTCAAGATCCTGAACGCCTGCCGCGAGGCCGGTCTGGACGCCGAGCTGGAAGAGGCGCTGGTCGGCGGCGCCGGTTTTGATGCCGAGGGCGATCCGTTGCCCGAATCCACCCTGGCGAAAGCCAAGGCGGCGGACGCGATCCTGCTCGGCGCCGTCGGCGGCCCGAAATGGGACACCTTGGAAGACCTGAGCAAGCGCCCCGAAAAGGGCCTGCTGGGGCTGCGCAAGAATCTCAATCTGTTCGGCAATCTGCGCCCGGCGCTGCTCTATCCGCAGCTCGCCGAGGCCTCGACGCTAAAGCCGGACGTGGTTTCCGGCCTCGACATCATGATCGTGCGCGAGCTGACCGGTGGCATCTATTTCGGTCAGCCACGCGGCATCGAGGAACGTAACGGCGAGCGCGTCGGTTTCAACACCTACGTCTACGCCGAGTCCGAGATCGAGCGCATCGGTCGCGTCGCCTTCGAGATGGCCCAGAAGCGCGGCAAGAAGCTCTGCTCGGTGGACAAGGCCAACGTGCTCGAAGTCACCATGCTGTGGCGGGAAGTGATGAATCGGCTGGCACCGGAGTATCCGGATGTCGAGCTGTCGCACATGTACGTCGACAACGCCGCCATGCAACTGGTGCGCGCGCCCAAGCAGTTCGACGTCGTGGTGACCGGCAACATGTTCGGCGACATTCTCTCCGACGCCGCCGCGATGCTGACCGGTTCGATCGGCATGCTGCCATCGGCGTCGCTCAACGAGCGTCAGCAGGGCATGTACGAACCGTGCCACGGCAGTGCGCCGGATATCGCCGGTCAGGGCCTGGCCAACCCGCTGGCGACGATTCTGTCGGTGGCGATGATGCTGCGTTATTCGCTGGGCGAACCGACGCTGGCCGATCGCATCGAGCGCGCCGTGGGCAAGGTGCTGGATCAGGGGCTGCGCACCGCGGATATCGCCTATCCGGGCACCCGCCAGGTCTCCACCAGCGAGATGGGCGACGCGGTGCTGGCGGCATTCGCCGAGGCCTGAGCGCGGATATGTGAGGGCGGGCATGCCAGGCCTGTTCACACTATCCACGCGGCTCGCGGTGTATGGCGTGAACAGGCCCTGGACCCATGCGCTATAATGCGCTTTCAGGATTGACAGGATGCGACGACTCGAACGAGTCGTCGTGTCGATTCAGGACATTCAAAAAGCTTCGGGGTACGCCACTATGTTGAAAGTCGGATTCGTCGGCTGGCGCGGGATGGTCGGTTCCGTGTTGATGCAGCGCATGCTGGACGACAACGATTTCGCCGGACTCGAGCCAGTTTTCTTCTCCACCTCCCAGGCCGGCCAGGCCGGGCCGAACATCGGCGTCGATGTGCCGGCGCTGAAGGACGCCAACGACATCGAGTCGCTGAAGACGATGGACGTGATCGTCACCTGTCAGGGCGGCGACTACACCGGCGCGGTCTATCAGCCGCTGCGCCAGGCGGGCTGGAAAGGCTACTGGATCGACGCGGCCAGCACGTTGCGCATGGCGGAGGAGTCGACCATCGTGCTCGATCCGGTCAACCGGCACGTGATCGACGCTCAGCTTGCCAAGGGCGCCAGAACCTTCGTCGGCGGCAACTGCACCGTCAGCCTGATGCTGATGGGGCTGGGCGGGCTGTTCGAAGCCAACATGGTCGAGTGGATGACCTCCATGACCTATCAGGCGGCTTCCGGTTCCGGGGCCAAGCACATGCGCGAACTGCTGTCGCAGATGGGCGCGCTGCATTCGGCAGTCGCCAGCGATCTCGCCACGCCATCGAGCGCGATTCTCGACATCGATCGCGACGTCACCGCCGCCATGCGGGGCGGGGAGTTCCCGGTCGACAACTTCGGCGCGCCGCTGGCCGGCAGCCTGTTGCCGTGGATCGACAAGGCGATGGACAACGGCCAGAGCAAGGAGGAGTGGAAAGGCGGGGTCGAGACCAACAAGATTCTCGCCACCGGCGCCAATCCGATTCCCATCGACGGCCTCTGCGTACGCATCGGCGCGATGCGCTCGCATAGTCAGGCGTTCACCATCAAGCTCAGGCAGGACGTGCCGCTCGACGAGATCGAGGATCGCCTGGCCAGGCACAACGACTGGGCCAAGGTCGTCCCCAACGAGAAAGACGCGACGCTCGAGCAGCTGACGCCGGCTGCCGTCAGCGGTACGCTGACCGTGCCGGTAGGGCGCCTGCGCAAGCTCTCCATGGGGGGGGAATACCTGACCGCCTTCAGTGTCGGAGACCAGCTGCTGTGGGGCGCCGCCGAACCACTCAAACGCATGCTCAAGATCGTGCGCGAGCAAGCGTAAGCGTCACGTTCTCCTGGAGCGTTACGTTCGCCTTAAGCGACAAGGGCCTCGTCAGCATCGGCTGGCGAGGCCTTTTGTTATCCAATCGTTACAAATTGTTAAAGTTTGCTGAGGTGCCGCCGATGAGGGAGTCGAGACTCACTCCAATGCGTTGGCGAGGACCCCATGCGGCAATGGCTCACACTCATGATCGGCGGGCTCTGTCTGTTACTGGCCTCGTCGACTTACGCGCTCGGCGTCGGCGACCCTCGGCAGGTGTCCTCGCTCAATCGGCCGCTGCATGTGGTGCTGCCGCTGACGGACGACAGTGGCCTCGAGGCCTCGCAGGTATCGGTGACCGTTGCCGATGACGCCGCCTATCGCCAGGCCGGACTGACGCGCAGCGCGCTCACGGACACGGTGTCGGCCACGGTCGAGCGTCAGGCGGGTGGCCTGGCAGTCGTGCTCGACAGCCCGCGGCGGGTGAGAGAACCCTTTCTGGATCTGGTGCTGGTGGTGACCTGGCCGGAAGGGCAGTGGCAGCGTGCCGTGTCGCTGTTGTTCGATCCGGTCGATTACGCCAGCGCCCAACCGCTGCTAAGTGGCGACCGCGATCTGACGCGCGCCTATGCGTTATCGAACGGCGTGACTCCAGTCCCCGTGTCGCATCATCCGTCTTCCTCTCCCTCTTCTTCCTCTTCCTCTTCCTCTCCTTTGGCGTGGCCCTCGCGAGTGACCGTTCGCCCCGGCGATTCGCTGTCGACGCTGGCGGCCTCGCTGTTGCCGCAGGCCGGCATGAGCCGTCAGTCGCTGATGCTGGCGCTGTTCCAGTCCAACCCGGCGGCGTTCGTCGATGGCGATATTGATCGCTTGCGCGCCAATGTGGCAATGGATGTGCCCACGCTGGCGGCCGTGGCCAATATCTCGCCCGCCGAGGCAGCGTCCCGGCTCGAGACGCTCGTCCGCAAGACCAGGGACGGTCGGCCGGTCATCGACATCGTGGGGCGGGACCCGACGTCGACAGCGTCCGAAGCGCCGGTTTCCAGGACATCCTCCGGGGAAGCGCCAGCTGCGGCCAGACTCGCCATGCTGCAACAACGGCTATCCGATCTGACCGCCGAAACCGAACGGCAGCGCGCGACGATCGAAGCCTTGCGGCGCGAACGCGATACGCTGCAGGGGGCGCTGGCAGTCGTCGATACGCCGTCGGCCGAGGCCGATCCGGATCGCCAGCCCGGACAGCGCGATGCATCCAACGGCAGCGTATCGCCTGTGGTGTCGAAAACGGCCGACGTTGCCGTATCGGTATCGGACGCCCCCGGATCGGACGCTCCTGCATCCGGTGTGGTCAGCCAGGCGGTGGCGGCGTCACCGGATCCCTCTCCCGCTTCGCCGCCGTCACTGTGGCAGCGACTGCTCGGGCACCTCGACTGGATCGGCGGAGGGTTGCTGATCGCGCTTCTGATGCTGTGGGTCTGGCAGCGCCGGCGTCGTCGCGCCGAACCCGACGTCAGCGAAACCGGCATCCCCGAATCTCTTGACGAGTCGATGTCGGGCGCGGTTGAGATATCACCCCGTGGGACGAGCCGTCAGTCCACGCCATTACGCCGGTCGGCTGTCGAGCTGGATGTGGATTCGGTCTCGATCAGCCAGGCGGATATCTACATGGCGTACGGTCGTCACGCCGAAGCGCGTGACTGGCTGCGCGATCAGCTGGCGAATCGGGAGAATTCGCAGTTTCGCCTGGGACTGTTGAAAGCACTGGGGGAGCTGCGCGATATGGACGCGCTGGAGCAGGCGCTGGCGGGCTTCGGTGACGACGCCACAGCCGAGCAGCGTCGTGAAGGGCAAGCCCTGGTCGATGATTACCGCGCCCGATACGTCGAGGAGAGCTGGCAGGAGGCGACAGGAGAGGTCGCCTCCGAGCCTCACGAGCCGGTTTGGCGGGGGGCTGCACAAGACGTCGATGCGCTGTTCGAGGCGCAGGTCGATCGGCCCGACCCCGCCGCCGCTCGTTTCGATCCGGATCTCGTTTCCCCGGCCCCGATCCCGCGCCATCCTTCATCGATTCAGAACGACGTGCAAGATCACCCCGATCCGATGTCGGCGTTGTTCGATGACGATCTGACCCCGTCGGTCGATCCATCGGCAACCTCGCTGTTCGCGTCATGCATCGATTACGAAGCGCCGGCCCTGGAGCTGGACGCGGCTGAGAACGAGACATCGGCTTCGGCATCGGACTCCTCTTCCCTGGCCGCGCTCGTGACGGGGACTCCGGGCTCGCCGTCGGCCATGCCGGTTATCGATTTTTCCGCATTTTCGCTGGAGCCGGTAGCCATGACACCTCCAGCCGAGCCTGCCACCGGCAGCGGGCCTGAGGTCGTCTTCGATACATCCGCCCAGGGTGATGGTCTCGAGACGCCGAAGGAGGGCGCGCCGCCAGCTGCCGCGAGGGCCTGTGGCACAAAACGGGAAGTTCCTGCAGCGTGGGATGTCGATGAGGTGGAATTCCAGCCGTCGCATCGGGATAATGGTCGCCCCTGACGACTTTGGGCTGCACAGCTTTCGATGGCGTTTTTCTCCCGGCAGGACGATAACCAGCCGCTCTCGGGTCGCCTGGCCCTTGGCGTCGAATACGACGGCACGCGCTATTGCGGCTGGCAGCGACTGCGCCAGGCCGATTCGGTCCAGGGTGCGCTCGAGGCGGCATTAAGCAAGATCGCCGCCACTCCCGTGCGCGTGCTCTGCAGCGGTCGCACCGACAGCGGCGTTCACGCCACGCGCCAGATCGTTCACTTCGACGCGCCGGTCGTACGCACCCAGAAGGCGTGGGTGTTCGGTGCCAATGCCAAGTTACCTCGCGATATCGCGGTGCGCTGGCTGGTCCCGGTCGGTGACGACTTCCATTCGCGATTTTCGGCGCTGGCGAGACGCTATCGCTACCTCATTCTCAACCAGCCGACGCGCCCGGTCATGGAGCGTCACAACGTGACCTGGTGTCGCGAACCGCTCGATGCCGATCGCATGCATCGCGCCGCGCAGGCGCTGGTCGGCGAGCACGATTTCTCGAGCTATCGTGCCGCCGGCTGTCAGTCGAAGGTGCCGGTGCGCCATCTGCATTTCATCGACGTCCGCCGTTTCGGGCCACTGGTCATGATCGATGTCCAGGCCAATGCCTTCCTTCACCACATGATTCGCAACATCGCCGGCGTGCTGGTGGCGGTCGGACGGGGTGACGAGGGAGAAGCGTATCCCGCCGAACTGCTGGCGCTGAGGGATCGTCGGCTGGGCAACGTGACGGCACCGGCCTGCGGCCTGCATTTCGTCGACGTGCGCTTCGACGAACGTTTCGAACTCCCGGAAGAGCCGGTGGGGCCACAGCTGCTGTCGTTTCTGGGCGACTGGACCGGCGAACGAGGCGAGATCCCGGATACCCCGCTGATGCGTCGTCGCCGGGTCTGGCCAAAATGGATCGACGATGAGGGACGGGTGGTCGACGAGCCGCCTCGGGCCCGTCTGGAGACCACGCCATGAACCCCGTCAGGATCAAGATCTGTGGATTGACCCGCCGTGAAGACATCGCGGCGGCCGTTGCCAGTGGCGCCGATGCGCTGGGTTTCGTGATGTGGCCGGGCAGCGGGCGCGCCATCGATATCGATACGCTGGCAGCGTTGAGCGTCACGGTGCCACCGTTCGTGACACGGGTGGGGCTGTTCGTCGACCCCAGCGTGGCCGATGTCGAAGTGTGTCTGCCGTATCTCGACCTGCTACAGTTTCATGGCGACGAATCGCCCGAATTCTGCGCGCGTTTCTCCAGACCCTGGATCAAGGCGCTGCGCATGCATGACGATATCGATCTGCAGGCTGCGGCCGACAGCTACGCTGGCGCTGGCGCGCTGTTGCTCGATGCCTACCGTCCCGGCGTGCCAGGGGGAACGGGAGAGACCTTCGACTGGCAGCGCATTCCGGGGGATCTGGCGAAACCTGTTATTCTCGCCGGAGGGCTGACGCCGGATAACGTCGCCGACGCGGTGGCGCAGGTGCACCCCTATGCGGTCGATGTCTCCGGTGGCGTCGAGGTGACGTCATCTCCGGATGACGACACCCGCCGCAAGGGTATCAAGGATCCCCGGCGTATCCGCGCCTTCTGCGATCGTGTGCGGGCGGCCAATGCCGCGCTCCACGCGGTGTCGTCCAGCGCCGACTCCGGCACGCCTCGTTCATTCACCGCCACATCATGAGGGTCCCTTCGTGAGCCGATTCCACGACTTGACGCAACTCCCGGACGCTCGCGGCCATTTCGGGCCTTACGGTGGCCGCTTCGTTTCCGAAACCTTGAGTTTCGCCCTCGAAGAGCTCGAGAACATCTATGCGAGTCTCAAGAACGATCCCGAGTTCCAGGCCGAGTTCGACCGTGATCTGAAGCACTACGTCGGCCGACCGTCACCGCTCTATCACGCCGAACGCTGGTCGCGCGAGATCGGTGGCGCCCAGATCTGGCTCAAGCGCGAGGATCTGAACCACACCGGCGCCCACAAGGTGAACAACACCATCGGCCAGGCGCTGCTGGCCAAGAAATCAGGCAAGCCGCGCGTGATCGCCGAAACGGGGGCGGGTCAGCACGGCGTCGCCACGGCGACGGTTGCCGCGCGGCTCGGGCTGAAGTGCGAAATCTACATGGGCGCCGAGGACGTGCAGCGCCAGAAACTGAACGTCTATCGCATGCATCTGCTGGGTGCCAAGGTGGTGCCGGTCGAGTCCGGCTCGCGCACGCTCAAGGATGCCATGAACGAGGCGTTGCGGGACTGGGTGACCAACGTCGACGATACCTTCTACATCATCGGCACGGTGGCCGGCCCGCATCCTTATCCGATGCTGGTACGCGATTTCAGCGCGGTGGTGGGACGCGAGGCGCGGCGGCAGTCGCTCGAGCAGATCGGTCGGTTGCCCGACGCACTGGTTGCCTGCGTCGGCGGTGGTTCCAACGCCATGGGGCTTTTCTATCCGTTCGTCGAGGATGACGACGTCGCCATGTACGGCGTCGAGGCCGGCGGTGAAGGCGTTGCCACCGGTCGCCATGCGGCACCGCTGACGGCCAACGCCCCGCGCGGGGTGCTGCACGGCAACCGGACCTATCTGATGTCCGACGAAGGCGGGCAGGTCGCAGACACCCAGTCGATCTCTGCCGGCCTGGATTATCCCGGCGTCGGCCCCGAGCATGCGCTGTGGAAGGATGTCGGCCGCGTGCGCTACGTGGCGGCGGACGACAATGAGGTGCTGGCAGCGTTCCGTGAGCTGACCCTGGTCGAGGGCATCATGCCGGCACTGGAGTCGGCGCACGCCCTGGCCCACGCCAAGAAGCTGGCGGGGGAAATGTCGCCGGATCAGCATATCGTCGTCAACCTTTCCGGACGCGGCGACAAGGATATCCACACCGTCGCCGAGCTCGACGGCATCGAATTTTGACGGGGCCCGACATGAACCGAACCGAACCGAACCGCATCGACCGGCGCTTTGCCACGCTCAAGGCTCAGGGCCGCACGGCGTTAATCCCCTACATCACCGCTGGCGATCCGGCGCCGGCGCATACGGTCGAGTTCATGCACGCCTGCGTGGAAGCCGGTGCCGATGTGATCGAGCTCGGCGTACCGTTCTCCGATCCGATGGCCGATGGGCCGGTGATCCAGAAGGCTTGCGAGAGAGCGCTCAAGCACGGCACGCGGTTGCAGCACGTGCTGGAGATGGTGGCAGAATTCCGCCAGCGGGACAGCGAGACGCCGGTGGTGCTGATGGGGTATCTCAATCCCATCGAGCGAATGGGGTATGACGTCTTCGCCGAACAGGCGCAGACTTGCGGTGTCGACGGCGTACTGGTGGTCGACATGCCGCCCGAAGAGGCCGGCGATAACGCGGCGCTGTTCGCGGCGCACGGCCTGCAGTCGATCTTCCTGCTGGCGCCGACGACGTCCGACGCGCGGGCCAGAGCGATCTGCGAGCACGGCGAGGGATATCTCTACTACGTTTCGCTAAAGGGCGTGACCGGTGCGGCTACGCTGGATGCCGACGCCGTCGGCGAGCAGTTGAGCAAGCTGCGCCAGGTGACCGAGCTGCCACTGTGCGTCGGGTTCGGCATTCGCGATGGGGCGACGGCGGCGGCCATTGGTCGTGTCGCCGACGGTGTGATCGTCGGTAGCGCTCTGGTCGGGCGTATTGCCGAACGAGCCGATGATCCGGCGTCCATTCCTGCCGCGTTGAAATCGATTCTCGGCGAAATGCGCGAAGCGCTCGACCGCGATGCGGTTAGCTGAGCCGTCGCCATCGATTTGGTATCATTCGGCATCTGCGGTTATCACGACAGTCGTTTTCATGACGACTGTCGTCATTACTTTCTATTTTGGCAAATAGGGAATCGTTCCTGACATGAGCTGGCTAGACAAGATCGTCCCGTCGATGAGCCGCACCCAGCGCAACGACCGCCGCGCCAGCGTGCCGGACGGCCTGTGGCGCAAGTGCCCGAACTGTGAAGCGGTGCTCTATCTCCCCGAGCTGGAGAAACACCAGAACGTTTGCCCCAAGTGTCAGCACCATCTGCGGCTGACCGCGCGCAAGCGCCTCAACTGGTTCCTCGATGCAGAAGGGCGTGAAGAGATCGCGGGCGATCTTCAGCCGAGCGACCGTCTCAAGTTTCGTGACTCCAAGAAGTACAAGGATCGGCTGACCTCGGCCCAGAAGTCGACCGACGAGAACGACGCCCTGATCGCCATGCGCGGCACGCTGGATGGCCTGCCCGTGGTGGCGGTGGCGTTCGAGTTTTCGTTCATGGGCGGCTCCATGGGTGCCGTGGTCGGCGAAAAATTCGTGCGCGCCGCTACGCTGGCGCTCGAGAACGAGATACCGCTGGTCTGCTTCGCCGCCTCCGGCGGTGCGCGCATGCAGGAAGCGCTGTTCTCGCTGATGCAGATGGCCAAGACCTCGGCGGCGCTGGAGAAGCTCAAGCTGGCCGGCGTTCCCTATATCTCCGTGCTCACCGATCCGGTCTTCGGCGGCGTCTCGGCCTCGCTGGCGATGCTCGGCGATCTGAACGTGGCCGAGCCCAATGCGTTGATCGGCTTTGCCGGTCCGCGCGTCATCGAACAGACGGTACGCGAAACCTTGCCGGAAGGCTTTCAGCGCAGCGAGTTTCTGCTCGAGCATGGCACCGTCGACATGATCGTGGCGCGTACCGAATTGCGCGAGCGCCTGGGTGGCATTCTGCGCAAGCTGACGCATCAGCCGGCGGTTGGTCACAGTGTTGACGAGAGCGATGATTTCTCGCCGCTGGCCGACGAGCCGGATACGGCCAAGACAGCGCGCTAGAATTTGTCAGAGGAATCGCCGATTCATGAGTGCCCCCCTCAACGACTGGCTGGCGCGCCTCGAGCGCCAGCATCCGATCGCCATCGACATGGGTCTCGAACGGGTGGCGATCGTCGCCGAGCGGCTGGGTCTGACGCAGGGTCCGATCGCGAAGCAGGTGGTGACCGTTGCCGGTACCAACGGCAAGGGCTCCACGGTGGCCATGCTCGAACGGCTGGCCCGCGCCCATGGCTCGACCACGGCCAGTTATACCTCGCCCCATCTGCTGCGCTACAACGAACGACTCTGTTTCGATGGCGTGGCAGCCGATGACGCCACGCTGGTGAACGGGTTCGAGCGGGTGGACGCGGCGCGCCTGGCCGGCGACCCCGTCAGCCTGACCTACTTCGAAGCGGGAACCTTGGCGGCGCTGGTGGCGATTGCCGATGTCCGCCCCCAGCTGGCCATTCTCGAAGTGGGGCTCGGCGGGCGGCTGGACGCGGTCAACGTGATCGACAGCGATATCGCCGTCATCACCACAATCGCTCATGACCACGCGGATTTCCTCGGCACCGATCTCGAGATCATCGGCTCCGAGAAGGCAGGTATTCTTCGCCAGGGCCGCCCGGTGGTACTCGGTAGCCGTCAACTACCCGCCAGTGTCTCTCAGCGTATCGAAACGCTCGGCGCGGTCGCCCATTGGCTCGGCCGCGATTTCGATCACGCCATCGGCGAAGGCGGTGACTGGCGCTGGCAGGGCCAGTCCGCCGAGGGAGCTCGCTATCATCTCGATAGCTTGCCCGATCCGGGGCTGCCGCTGGACAATGCCGCCGTCGCGCTGCAGGTGCTCCGGCTTTGCGGCGTCATGCCGCAACCCGCGGAGTCTCGCCAGGCGATGGCCACCGTTGGGCTGGCAGGAAGACTGCAGTGGGTGGGAAATTGGTGCTTCGACGTGGCGCACAATCCGCATGCTGCCCACTATGTAGCAGCCAGGTTGGCGCAGCGCTCGGCGCCTCGGCGACGTATCGGCCTGCTCGGTGTGCTCAAGGACAAGGACGCCGAAGCGTTGATCGAGGCGCTGGCGCCCGTGGTCGATGCATGGCTTCCGGTGGGACTCGAAGGGCCGCGTGGTCGTTCGGGTGAAGAATTGGCTGAATCCATCGCGCGCCGCGGCGGCGAGACGTTATCGGTGGCCTCTTCGCCGGCAGCGGCCGTCGACTGGCTGGCCCCACGTCTTGCGCCCGACGAAGAAGTGTTAGTATGCGGTTCGTTTCTGACCGTGGCCGGTGCGCTCGAAGCATTGAAAGCTGGCGCGGGTGACGAAGGTCCAGGTGCTACCAAGGAGGTCAAGGTCCTATGAAGTATGGATGGCGTGAGCGTATCAGCGGGGCGGTCATTCTCGTCGCATTGGGGGCCATTTTTCTGCCGATGCTGTTCGATGATCCCGAACCGAGACAGCAGGAACCTGGACCGGTCATGGCCATCGAGCAGCCGATCGACGGTGGCGAAACGCGCCAGCGCATCATCGAGTCGCCCGAGCCGCCGGCATCGGTCGCTGCCAATGGCGGCCAGAATGCGGGCAGTCAGAGCACTGGAAACCAGAACGGCGGCAGCGCCGGTAACGTCCCCGTGCCGGAGCCGGATACGCGCAGTCAGTTGGGTGCCGGCAGCGAGGATTCGTTCGGTCAGAGCAGCGATGGATCGTCAGATAACGGTAGGGTGTCGAGCGGTGGCGATGACCCGATTGCCGATATCGCGCAGTCCGAACAGGCCCAGCCCGAGCCCCGCCCATCCAATCCGGCTCCGTCCGAGCCGGCGCCGGCGCAGCCTCCCTCGACGTCGTCCTCTTCACCGTCGTCCTCCACGCCCGAGCGTACTTCGGCGAGCAGCGACGGGGGCTGGGTCGTGCAGGTGGGCAGCTTCGGTCAGTCCGACAACGCCACCCGGCTCGCCGCCAAGCTCAAGGAGCAGGGTTTCGCCGCCTATTCGCAGCCACGGGACAACAACCTGACCACGGTCTACGTGGGCCCGTTCTCTTCGTCTGACGCAGGCGAGAAGGCCAGATCCGAACTCAAGCAGGCCGCCAATATCCAGGGGCTGCTGATTCGCAAACCGGGTAGCTGATGACATTGACCTGGCTCGACTACGCTTTCCTGCTGGTGTTGACGATATCGATGCTGGCAGGTTTCATGCGGGGCCTGGTGAGAGAAGCGCTCGGACTGGGTGCCTGGATCGTGGCGCTGCTGGCGGCGCGAATATTCGCCAAACCGATCGCGGACCTGCTGGAACCCTACATCTCGCATCCCGATGCGCGACTGGTACTGGGGTTCGTTCTGATCATCTTCGTGGTGGTGATGGTCTGCGGATTCATCATCCGGCTGCTCAACGCGGCGATCGAATGGGTCGGAATGGGGTTCTTCAACCGGGTCGCCGGGGCGATCTTCGGTCTGGCCCGCGGCGGGGCCATTCTGGTTATCGTCACGGTGGTGATCGGCCTGACGCCGTTGGCCCAGTTGCAGGCCTGGCAGCAGGCCCAGTTGAGGCCTTCGTTCGAATCGCTGCGTGAATGGGCGGTGGTTCAGCTCCAGAGCTGGGATGTGGATCCGTCCGCTGCCGAGGACGCCATGCGGCACTTGCCGATGACGTTACCGGGGCGGAGCAATTTTCCTTCCAGCGCTTCACCCGATTCTTCAAACGGCTCTTCAGACAGTTCTTCACGAAGTCAGGATGGGCAAGGGGTGACGATTCCGATCCCCGTTCCGAACGAAAAACCGGCGCCCTGAACCGGGGTGCGACCAAGCGAGGTAAGGCGGCATGTGCGGTATCGTAGGCCTCATGGCCAATGAAGCGGTCAATCAGTTGATTTACGACGCATTGACGGTTTTGCAGCACCGCGGACAGGATGCCGCCGGCATGATGACCTGGGATGAAGGTCGCTTTCTGCTGCGCAAGAACAACGGACTGGTGCGGGACGTGTTCCACACGCGTCACATGAAGCGGCTCCAGGGCCAGCTCGGTATCGGTCATGTTCGCTATCCGACCGCGGGTACCGCGAGCGAGGCCGAGTCCCAGCCGTTCTACGTCAATTCCCCTTACGGCATCACGCTGGCCCACAACGGTAATTTGACCAACTCCGATCAGCTCAAGCAGGAGCTGTTCTCCTCCGACCTGCGTCACATCAACACCAGCTCCGATTCCGAGGTGCTGCTCAACGTGTTTGCCCATGAACTGGGCAAGCAGGGGGTGACGCTGACGCCGGAGGATATCTTCGATTCGCTGCGTCGCGTTCACCGGCGCTGCAGCGGCGGTTACGCCGCGGTGGCGATCATCAACGGTTTCGGACTGGTGGCGTTTCGTGACCCCCACGGGATTCGTCCGGTGGTCTATGGCACCCGACAGACCGCCGAGGGCCAGGACGTGATGATCGCTTCCGAATCGGTCGCACTCGACGTTGCCGGTTTCGAGCTGGTGCGGGATCTCGCGCCGGGTGAAGCGATCTTCGTCGACATGGACAAGAACATCCATACGCAGATGTGCGTCGACAAGCCGCGCCTGACGCCGTGTATTTTCGAGCATGTCTATCTGGCACGCCCCGATTCGATGCTGGACGGCGCGTATGTCTACGGCACCCGGATGCAGATGGGCCGCAAGCTGGGCGATCGGATCGAGCGCGAATGGCCGGATCACGATATCGACGTGGTGATCCCGATTCCCGATACCTCGCGCACCACGGCGCTGGAGTTGGCCCAGCACATCGGCGTGACCTTCCGCGAAGGCTTCATGAAGAACCGCTATATCGGTCGGACGTTCATCATGCCGGGGCAGACCCAGCGCAAGAAGTCCGTTCGTCAGAAGCTCAACGCCATCGCCAGCGAGTTCGAAGGCAAGAACGTGATGCTGGTGGACGATTCGATCGTGCGCGGAACGACCTGCAAGCAGATCATCCAGATGGCCCGCGACGCCGGCGCCAACAAGGTCTACTTCGCCTCGGCCGCGCCAGCCGTGCGCTTTCCCAACGTCTACGGAATCGACATGCCGGTCGCCACCGAGCTGGTCGCCCATGGCCGCACCGATGCCGAAGTGGGAGAGCTGATTGGCGCCGACCGCCTCATCTACCAGGATCTCGAGGATCTCAAGGCGGCGTGCCGCGAGGTCAATCCGGCGCTCGACGATTTCGACTGTTCGGTATTCGACGGCCACTATGTCACCGGCGATGTCGACGACAACTACCTGGCGGCGCTGGAAGCGGCGCGTAACGATGCCGCCAAGTCCGGGCGCGAGAGCCTCAACGCCGTCGTCGATCTGCACAATGACAGTGAAGACGACTGATCGCCAAGGCGATCGAACCTGAGTCCGGACACGTACGCCGGGCTCTCACGGGATCTTGTTTTTCAGGAGCTGCTGGATGAGTTTTGACGACGATCTCACGCCGGGGTTGGAAACGCCGGGCTCGGAAACATTAGGCCTGGAGACGCTGGCAATCCGCGCGGGGCATGAGCGTACCCATGAACAGGAGCACGCCGAGCCGATCTTCCCGACCTCCAGCTTCGTTTATGGCAGCGCGGCGGAAGCGGCGCGCAAGTTCAAGGGCGAAGAGCCCGGCAACGTCTATTCCCGCTTCACCAACCCGACGGTGCGCACGTTCGAGCAGCGGCTGGCGGCACTCGAAGGTGGTGAACGCTGTGTCGCCACCAGCTCCGGCATGGCGGCGATTCTGTCCACCGTGCTGGCGCTGCTCAAGGCCGGTGACGAGGTGATCGTCTCGCGGTCGGTGTTCGGCTCGACCATCGCGCTGTTCGACAAGTATCTGGCCAAGTTCGGCGTGGTGCCACGCTATGTCGAGCTCAACGACCTGGCGCAGTGGGAAGCGGCGATCACGCCCAACACCAAGCTGCTGTTTGCCGAGACGCCGTCGAATCCGCTCAACGAGTTGGTCGACGTCGCCGCGCTGGCCGAACTGGCCCACCGGCATGGCGCCTGGCTGGCGATCGACAACTGCTTCCTGACGCCGGCGCTGCAGCGGCCGCTGGATCTGGGCGCGGACCTGGTGATTCACTCCGCCACCAAGTATCTCGACGGGCAGGGGCGGGCGATCGGCGGTGCCGTGGTCGGCCGCAACGAGGAACTGGAGCAGCTCTACGGCGTGGTGCGCACCTGCGGGCCGTGCATGAGTCCGTTCAATGCCTGGATTTTCCTCAAGGGGCTGGAGACACTCAGCCTGCGGATGCACGCGCATAGCCGGAGCGCTCAGGCGATGGCGGAATGGCTCGAGTCCCAACCGGCCATCGAGCGTGTCCACTACAGCGGTCTCGAAAGCCACCCGCAGCATGCGCTGGCCAAACGTCAGCAGCAGGGGTTCGGGGCGGTGATGGGCATCGAGGTGAAGGGCGGTCAGGCCGCAGCTTGGAAGGTCATCGACAATACGCGCGTGATGTCGATCACCGGCAATCTGGGCGACGTCAAGACGACGATCACCCATCCCGGCACCACGACGCATGGTCGTCTCACCGATGAACAGCGCGCTTCCGCCGGCATTCGCGATGGCCTGATTCGTATCGCCGTCGGGCTGGAAACGCTGGACGACCTCAAGGCCGATCTCGAGCGAGGCCTGAGGCTGCTCTAGTCGGCCGAGCGGGTTGGCCTGGCTTTTCGCAAGCCTTCGCCGATCTGGAAAAAGCCTGCGCTCGTGGGTTCTGGATTGCAGATGAAGCTCTGGCATCTCCGCCGGAGCTTCGTCGTTTTTGACCGACGGACCCTCGCTGACGGCGCCTATCTATTGGTCATGCTTAGGGCCATACTGATGGTCACGCCAGCTTGGCTGCTTGGGAAATCAGTCGGTGGTCACAGCTGTCCGGCTGGCTAAATTGGCTTCATGTCGATGAGGGAAGTGCCATGAGTAAAGGACAAGACAGCAAGAAGAACGCCAAGAAGAAACCGCTACTAACCGCCAAAGAGAAGAAAGCCGCAAAAGTGTCCAAGAAGTCCACAAGCAGCATTTTTGATAAGTAAGTCCACGACTGCCATCGATGATTCGATGGCTTTGTTTTTTTCGGCGATCAATAGCGTCATCGCTGTCGCGGAAGAGGTCTTCACTACCACCGAAGTCAGCAATACGCCTTGTGCCGTCGATCGCTCGCTGGTGACGGGGGTATCTGTCGGTCTCGCCTGGGGTGCGAGGCACTTGGGCGTGTCTTCGGCCACGGCTTTATTGTTTCCCTCTCGTCACCAATGGTTTCACGGATCGGGTCTGGCTTCCTGCCGGTCACGCCGTATGCTGAGCGTAGATGAAAGGGAGACGTGCCGTGTGGGGTAATACGCGATCGGGTTGGGGTTGGGTCAGCATCGTCGTTCACTGGTCGAGCGCGCTGGCGATCGTCGGTTTGTTCGCGCTGGGCTGGTGGATGACCGGACTGGGCTACTATGACCATTGGTATCATCTGGCCCCGTGGTGGCATAAGTCGATCGGTATTGCGGTCCTGCTGGTCAGCATCTTCCGGGTAGTGTGGCGGCTGTTGCAGCCGACGCCGGTCGCCCATGGCAAGCCGCTGGAGCAGCGTGCGGCGCATCTGGGTCACGGTCTGATCTATGCACTGATGTTCGTGGTGATGATTTCGGGCTATCTGATTTCCACGGCGGAAGGCGAGGGCATCAGCATGTTCGGCTGGTTCACCGTTCCGGCGCTGGTGTCCGGGTTGCCGGATCAGGCGGTGCTGGCCGGCGACATCCATTGGTATGCGGCGTGGGCGCTGGTCGTCCTTGCCGCGGGTCACGGACTGGCAGCTTTCAAGCATCACTGGGTAGATCGCCAGGATACGCTAACCCGTATGCTCACTCCCCGCGCGGCCAGACGCCGCTGACAGTTTCATTCTCCCGCCCCGGCGAGTGCCTGCCGTCGCCGGGGCTGGACCTTCTGGCTAGAAGACTCAAACCGCTTCAAGGAGCATGACGATGTTGAAAAAGACCGCACTCGCAACGCTGATCGCCGCCGCGTCGGCTCTGCCGCTGGCCCAGGCGCAGGCTGCCGATTACCAGATCGACAGCGAAGGACAGCACGCCTTTATCCAGTTCAAGATCAGCCACCTGGGGTATTCGTACATTCTGGGTAGCTTCAAGCAGTTCCAGGGCGATTTCAGCTACGATCCCGAGTCGCCGGATGACTCCAGCGTCGACGTGACCGTGGACGTGGACAGCCTGGACACGAATCATGCCGAGCGTGACAAGCACATCCAGAGCGGCGATTTCCTGAATGTGAGCGAGTTTCCGCAGGCCACGTTCAAGTCGACGAGTTTCGACGTCGATGACGAAGGCGACGAGGCCGAGATGACCGGCGACCTCACGATTCATGGTGTTACCAAGCCGGTGACGTTCGAGGTCGATCACATCGGCGGTGGCGAAGATCCTTGGGGCGGTTATCGTCAAGGCTTCGAGGCTTCCACCACGCTGGATCTGGCGGACTTCGATATCGACATGAGCGATTTCCCGGAACCGATGCACAGCGTCGAGCTGTATATCGTGCTCGAGGGCGTTCGTCAGTAAGAGGGTTCGCGCTGGAGCCAGCGTTAGCCGCGCTAGTCATGAAAGGTGGCTATGCAAGGCGGTCGCGAAAAGCCGCCTTCAAAATAGGAGATCCCGGCCCTGGTGCCGGGATCTTGCGTTTGCGCCGGTCTGCTTGGTCATGGCTGGCGACTCGACATTCCGGCTCGGAACGGCGCCGGCGGTCAAGCGTTGCCGAGATAGTGCGCCACTTCGCGGCGGTCGCGGCGATGCTTCCAGCGCCGTACCCAACGACCGCGGCACCACAACGAGCCGCGCCATGCGATGTCACGAAGATCGCCCAGATTGAGCGCCTTCCAGCGCTCGAACTGATCGTAGCGCAGGGTCCGCGATTCCCCGCTGAGCGTCTGATCCAATGCTTCCAGCAGCAGGGCGGCTCGCTCGCGGGTCGTCGGCGGGTGAGCAAGATCCGCCAGCAGTCCACGTGCCAGGAACAGTCGCGGATCCTCGCGACTGCGCAAGGCGGGTCCGACGGCGATGCGGCCATTCCCGTCGGTCTCGAGGCCGAACGGCGTCAGTCCCGGCGAGGGCCGTAGATGTTCGGTAACGAGCAGCAGATCGGCGTCGACCCCGCTGCCATCGTCCAGAATCAGCTGGTTGCGATCGTAGCGGGTTGCCGTTGCGACCAGCTCCAGCCGCAACCCTCTACGATGTAGCCGCTGCAATAGCCAGCGATTGGCGCGCTGACAGGCGCCGGGCAGCGGGCGGCGATCATTGCCGACCAGAGTCACCGTCAGCCGGCGGCCATAGCGCTCGCCCAGCGCCAGCAGGTTGGCGGCGAGCTCGACGGCGGTGGGTCCATTGCCGATGACGGCGATACTGGGCAGGTCGCCTGTGGCGCCGGCAAGCTGAGTCTCCAGTCGCTGACGTAGTATCCAGAGATCGTCGGCGGAGGCGGTGAAGACGCCCTTGGCCGTGTAGAAGCCGGGGATCGCATGCTCGTCGACCACGGGCGGTAGATCGAGCGACAGCCAGTCGTAGTCGAGTTGCCTGCCGTCCTCGAGGGTGATTCGACGCTGCTGGCGGTCGACCTGCACCACCTCGGCGGCAACATGCTCGCCACCGTGGGCAACGATACGGTCTGCGGGGAGACGGACATCATCGAGCTGCCATTCGCCACCCAGCATGCCGCCGAGCCAGTCGGCGAACGCGAAGTCCTGCCGCGTCACCAGCGTCACCCGGGCGCCTCGCTGCACGAGACGCTCGGCGTGGGCGGCGACGTGAAGATGGGAATCGCCGTTGCCGACGAGTATCAGATGCTGGCCTACGGGCCGGTTGTCAAGGTGGCTCGGCTGGGTATTCGTCATGCCTCGATCCGGGCGGGGAGTCGGACTTCAGTCTAGCATGTGCTGAGAGCGAGGCTCGAAGAGGTCGTTTTTCATCCGTGGTGTCCTGTGCCCGACTTCGAGCCTCGGCTGATCGTTGAACTCTAGGAGAGCGCATTGATGACACGCCATATTCTGCCGCAGCCCGGTCTGGGTACGTATCGCCTCAAGGAGCGGGCGGTGATCGACTCGGTAACGTCCGCCCTCGAACTCGGCTATCGCCATCTCGACAGCGCCCAGATGTACGAGAACGAAGTCGCGGTGGGCAAGGCCATTCGCCACAGCGGTATCGCGCGTGACGAGCTGTTCGTGACCACCAAGATCTGGTGGGACAAGCTCGAACCGAAGCCATTGACCGCCGCCATCGAACAGAGTCTGGAGAACTTCGGACTCGAGCAACTGGACCTGGTGCTGATTCACTGGCCATCACCCAAGGGCGAGGTACCGATGGCCGACACCATCGCCGCGCTGGATGCCGCACGCGCTCGCGGTCTCACCCGGCATATCGGCGTTTCCAACTTCACCATCGCCCAGATCGACGAGGCCCTCGGCTTGCCGGGCGGCGAGAACATCGTCACCAACCAGATCGAGGTGCACCCGTTCCTCGCCAACCGCAAGCTGGTCGAACACTGTCAGGCCAAGGGGCTCGATGTCACCGCCTACATGCCGCTGGCGGTGGGCAAGGTGATGGATGACCCGGTGCTCAAGCGCATCGCTGACGCCCATGATGCCTCGGCTGCGCAGATCGCACTGGCCTGGATCGCGGCACGCGATATCATCGTGATTCCCTCCTCGACCAAGCCGGCCAACCAGAAATCGAACCTGGAGGCGATGGACATTCGTCTTGGCGCCGACGAGATCGAGCAGATCGATCGTCTCGATCGTGGTGACCGCCAGGCCAACCCGTCATTCGCTCCCCGATGGGATGAGTAGTGGCTGAATTTTTGTCGTAATCGCGGGTCTCAGGAACGTTACCGTTTCAAGAGGAATAGCGATGCTTACGCGGACGGTGGGAAGACGGATGGCGTCTTGCCTGTGTGTTGGTTTGCTGGCCGGCGGTCTGGCGTTGCCGGTGTGGGCCCAGGATGCGGCGGCGGAGCAGGATTCGATGTCGGCGGGGAGTTCGGGGTTGAACGTCAAGCAGGACAGCGACGAGCCTCAGGCGCCTGCCAACGCGTCCCAGGTCGATCATGAGTCGATCGAGAAATCCGGCGGCGTAGGGCGTGAGAATGCCGGGTTCACCGACGGCGGCGCACAGACCCCGGTCGATCAGCGGCCCAATGCCTTGAGCTTCGAGCAACTGGATGTGGATGGCGATGGCGTCATCGATCAGGACGAAGCGGTCAGCGCCAGGCAGCGGACGATGTTCGAGCAGCTCAGCACGCCAGGAAGCGAGGGAAAGCCCAGTGGCGTGACACGGGAAAGCTTCGAGCAGGCAATGGGGTCGGACACGTTGTCGGAGTGAGCCCTGGCGTGTCACTCCGCTGGGCTGGGTGCCCTCGCGTGGTCATTCAGCCGGCATTCAGATTGTCGATATAGGATGCTGAATGCGTTTGTCAGCGAGTCGAATCATGAAACTGTTGCTGGTCGAGGATGACGAGCTGCTCGGCGACAGTCTGGCCGAGCGGCTGGACGAAGAGGGCTATCGGGTGGACGTCGCGACGCAGTGCCGTGATGCCGAAGCCTTGATCGCGAGCGAGGACTACGCCGCCATCCTCCTCGATCTCGGACTGCCGGACGGATCGGGTCTGGGCATACTGGAGCGCTGCCGGGATGCGGGAAATCTCGTTCCGGTGCTGGCGCTGACGGCCCGCGACAGTTGGGAGGACAAGGTCAAGGGGCTGCAGGGCGGCGCCGACGACTACGTCACCAAGCCTTTTCACGAGGCGGAGCTGTTGGCCCGCTTGCAAGCCTTGATTCGCCGCTCCCACGGGCAGGCCAAGGCGCTGCTGACACTGGACGACCTGCAACTGGACGAAGCGCTCAAGCGCTGTCGCATCGGCGAGTCGGACTGGCAGACGCTGACGGCTACCGAGTATCGGTTACTGCGTTTCATGATGCACAACCCCGATCGTGTCCACTCCAAGCAACGGCTACTGGACCAGCTCTATACGCTGTCCCAGGACATATCCACACCCAATATGATCGAGGTCTACGTCGCGCGTCTGCGTCAACGCTTCGGGCGCTCTCGCATCGAAACCCGCAGGGGTGAAGGTTACGTGCTCCATGCCGTTCGCCAGTCGTAGCCTGCGGATACGGTTGCTGAGCCGGCTGGCGCTGGTCGCGGTCTTCATCATGGGAGTGACCTGGTTCCTTCATGGCATGTTGCTGACGAACTTGGCCCGAGACTTTCTGGCCGGCCGTCTGCAGCAGGAAGCCGAGTACATCATTTCCCGCCTGGCGCTGGGCGACATGCCGCTGGCACCGGTCGAGCGGGACGTGTGGCCCGACACTTCCGTTTTTCACCATGTCTATCTGGTACGTCGCGGGGGGCAGGTGTTCGTCTCGCCTTCCGAGGGGGTCCGTGAACTGGAGAGCTTCCTGAAGGGGCCGGACCGCCAGGTTCTGGATATCGAGTGGCAGGGACACCCTTTCCTGGCTTGGCGCGAGCAGGCGGAAATCCGAGACGAAATGGTCACCGTGCTGGTCGGGGAGGACTTCGCTCAGGTCGACCGAGGGCTTGCACGTCTGCATCTTTGGATCGGCGCCACGGCGGCATTGATCTCGCTGCTGTTGCTGCTGCTGAGCTGGGTCGTCGTACAGCGTGCGCTTCGGCCGCTGGCTGGGCTCAAGCGCCAGCTCTGGGCCCTGCGCCGGGGCGAGCGCGATTGCCTCGATGTCTCCACGGTCTCCGAGCTGGAGGATGTCGTCGCCCAGATCAACGAGTTCGTCGATGAGCAGCGCTTTCGTCAGCTACGTTCCCGGCAATCGCTGGCCAACCTGTCGCATGCCATCAAGACGCCGCTGGCCGCCATCATTCAGGCGCTGGGCCAGCGTAAACCACTGACCGACAAGCGTCGCGAGCAGATTCTGCATCGTCTTTACGTCATCGACGAGAAGCTGACCGAAGCGCTGCGGCGCTCGCGTATCGCGGGCCAGGCTACCGGGCAGCGCCGTCTGAGCGAGGATGATGTCGATACGATGCTGGGCATGATGGCAACGCTCTATCCCGACATCGACTATCGCTTCCTGCCGGATCGATTGGCGCTGACCCGACTCCCGCTCGAGCGTCACGATGCGATGGAAGTGCTGGGGATCGTGCTCGACAACGGCGGCAAGTGGGCCGCGCGTTCGGTGACGGTCGACTGTGTCTCGGCCTATCGGCTCGTCGTCGAGGACGATGGACCGGGGGTACCGGAAGGGCAGCGACACCGGCTGGGAGAGCGAGGCTGGCGTCTCGACGAACAGCGCCCCGGGCACGGTCTGGGGCTATCCATCCTGCGTCAACTGGTCGAACGCTATCGCGGCGATGTGCACTTCGGGCAAGCGAGCGGCGGCGGGCTAAGGATCGAGCTGATCCTGCCGTCGGGCGATTCGTGACCGTTTCTCAGCTTGGTGTCAGCTTCGGGGGTTAAGGTCTGCGACTACCGCTGTATGTCGGAGAGCCTGAAATGAATGAATTCTGTCCTCGGCGTCGAACGCTGATACGCGCGCTGGGTGCACTCGGCGTGCTGGGCGGCTGGAATGCCTTGATGCCGCCGGCCGCCTTCGCGGCAGCGGGGAGCCGCTCGGCAACCCCCGGCCACATCGGGCGTCTGCAGAAAGGCCCTCCCCGAAACGTGACCTTCGATGCACACGTGCGTACCGATCGCTTCCATGTCGCCGGTCGTGGCGGCGCGGCGTACAGCGTCAACGACAGCGTGCCGTCGCCGCTCATCGAGTTGTGGGAAGGGCAAACCGCGCGTCTGCGCGTTCACAACCACCTGGATGTCCCCACGTCCCTGCACTGGCACGGCCTCCTGCTTCCCTTCACGATGGATGGCGTTCCCGGCGTCTCGTTCCCCGGTGTTTCTCCGGGCGAGACGTTCGAGGCCTATTTTCCGGTGCGCCAGAGCGGCACCTACTGGTATCACAGCCATTCGGGCGTGCAGGAACAGAAAGGCCTGACGGGACCGCTCGTCGTGCATTCCGCCGAACCGGATCCACATCCGGTGGCGTGTGATTTCGTCGTCATGCTCAACGACTGGACCTTCGACGATCCTCATCGGATCATGACCAAGCTCAAGGCACAGAGCGATTACTACAACCTCGACGAGCGGACCGTCGGTGATTTCTTCGAGGAAGTGGAGGCCAAGGGCTGGTCAGCGACGCTGCAGGAGCGCCGGATGTGGGGCGACATGCGCATGAGCCCGCGGGATATCGCCGATATCTCCGGGCTCACCTACGACTACCTGCTCAACGGTCACCATTCGGCCACGCCATGGGAAGGGCTCTTCGCGCCGGGGGAGCGGGTTCGGCTGCGGTTCATCAACGCTTCCGCCATGACCTATTTCAACGTCCGGATTCCAGGGTTGGCCATGACAGTGGTGGCCGCCGACGGACAACCGGTCGAGCCGGTCGAGATCGACGAATTCCAGATCGGCGTGGCCGAAACCTTCGACGTGATAGTGGCGCCGGAGGCCCGCCCCTACACGCTGATGTGCGAAAGCATGGATCGAACGGGATTCGCACTCGGCAGCCTGACACCAAGTCTTGGCGAATTCGCGCCGGTGCCGTCGTTGCGCAAGCCGCCTCGTCGAACCATGGCCGACATGAGCATGGGAGCGATGGCCGGTATGGACACGGGTTCCATGGCTCGCATGAGCGGCACTCAGGGGGCGGACATGACGATGGGGGCGAGCGATATGGGCCAAATGCACGATGGTGGCATGGTCGACCACAGGGTGCCTCATGGCGCGTGGGATGCCGGCATCGGCATGAAGGAAGGCGCCATGGACGATGACGCCATGCAAGGAGGCTCCATGGCGGCCCCGATGGGGCACCAAAGCCACGGCGAGCGGAGCCAGGGGATGATGCACGCGGCCATGCGCGACCGGCTCGACGAGCCCGGCCTAGGTCTCGAGAATGTCGATCACCGTGTACTGCGCTACACACAGCTCAGACGCCCCGTGGCGATCGAGGATCAGCGGTCGCCGACCCGTACCGTGACCTTGCATCTTACCGGCAACATGGAGCGCTACATGTGGTCGTTCGATGGCAAGGCCTACAGCGAATCCGGGCCTATCGACTTCCACTATGGCGAGCGATTGCGGTTGGTGTTGATCAACAACACCATGATGGAGCATCCGATCCACCTGCATGGCATGTTCATGGCACTCGAGAACGGACAAGGTGCACACCTGCCGCTCAAGCACACCATCAGCGTGCGACCGGCGGCGCGGGTATCGCTGCTGGTGACCGCCGACGAGCCGGGACGCTGGGCCTTCCACTGCCACCTGCTTTACCACATGGAGATGGGCATGTTTCGGGTCGTTCGCGTCCTGGACAAGGAGCACGCGCATGAATAACTCTCAATGCGCGCTCCAACCCCTATTGCTGGCCGCCATGATTTTGATGCCCGTCTCGGCGCAGGCGACCCCGCCCGGCAAGGCGTCTCTGGAGTCGGTCGTGCCGGCGGATCCCGACGCGCACAGCGGGGCGCCGGCCAGCTGGGCGCGGCCGGTTGTGGACGATGCCAACTACGCCAACTTCACTCTGGATCGACTGGAGTATCGTGGCTACGACGGTGGCGAAGGCTATCTATGGGAGGCCGAAGGCTGGTACGGCAACGATCGCGACAAGTTCTGGTGGAAGACCGAAGGGGAGGGTGACTGGCGCACCGGGCAGACGGAGAGTGCCGAATTCCAAGGCCTCTACGACCGCATGCTGGACGATTTCTGGGATCTACAGGTGGGCTTGCGGCATGATGCCGACCCCCATCCCTCGCGCACCTACGGGGTTATTGGCCTTCAGGGGCTCGCGCCCTACGGCATCGACACCGAGGCGTCGCTGTTCGTCAGCGAGCGCGGCGATACCAGCGCGCGGCTCGAGTTCGAGCATGAGTGGCTGCTCACGCAGCGGTGGATCCTTTCACCGCGCTTCGAGATCAACGCCTCCGCGGATCGTGTAGCCGATTACGAGCTCGGCAAGGGCATCACCAGCACCGAGGCCGGATTGCGTCTGAGCTATGACGTGACCCGCCAATTCTCGCCCTATGTCGGGATGAGCTGGGAAAACGTCCATGGAGAAACGCGGGATATGCGGACGCGAGAAGAGGCTGACCGGCTCTCTCTGGTGGTCGGCCTGAGCGCTTGGTACTGAGTGCTTGGTACTGAGTGCTTAAAGGCGTGGGCTTTCAAGGGCGTGGGCCTTCAGCGCCAGGAGTCGCCGATGGCAAGACACCCAGCCGTGGCTGGGTGTCTCGGGTCCGACCGGAGGACGTTCGGCCGACCTCCGCTCGGGTTCAGTCGACGACGGCGGCGATCGCCTTGGCCACGTAGGGCAGGTTCTCGCTGGTGAATCCGGCGACGTTGGCGCGGCCGGAACCCACCATATAGATGCTGAACTCGTCCCGCAGCCGCTTCACCTGGGCCGTGGATAGCCCGGTGTAGGAGAACATGCCGCGCTGCTCTGCCACATGGGCAAAACGCTGATCCAGTCCGTAGGGTTTGAGCGAGTCGACCAGGTCACGACGCAGCGTATTGATGCGATCGCACATCTCGGTCAGTTCGCTTTTCCACAGTTGGGTCAGCTCCTCGGATTCGAGAATGTCGACCACGATCGCCGCCCCGTGCGAGGGAGGCGTGGAGTAGTTCTCGCGGGCGACGATCGCCATCTGCGAGCGCACGTTCTCCATCTGCTCCGCGGTCCTGGCAATCACGATCAGGCAGCCGGTCCGCTCGCGGTAGAGACCGAAGTTCTTCGAGCAGGAGCTGGTGATCAGCATCTCGTCGAGGTTCTCGGCCAGCAGGCGGGCACCGAAAGCGTCGACGTCCAGCCCGTCGCCGAAGCCCTGATAGGCGAAGTCGACCAGCGGCAACAGCTCGCGCTCCTGGACCACCGCCAGCACCTGGCGCCACTGGTCCTGATTGAGATCGAAGCCTGACGGGTTGTGGCAGCACGCATGCAGCAGCACCACGTCACCGTGAGGGATCTGCTTGAGCGCGGCCAGCATGCCGTCGAAATCGAGGCGATTGTCGCCATCGACGTACGGATAACGCTGAATCGGAATCTCGGCACCTTCGAAGATACCGATATGATTGGGCCAGGTCGGGTTGGAAAGCCACACGCTCTTGCCCGGCAGCTGGGTGCGGATGAAATCCGCGGCCAGACGCAGCGCACCGGTGCCGCCCGGTGACTGGGTGGCACTGGCGCGATTGGCGGCCAGCACCGGCGAGCCTGCCCCCAGCACCAGCGGCAGGATCGCCTTGCCGTAGCGCGGATCGCCATGAGAGCCGATGTAGCTCTTGGTCTGTTCGCTTTCCAGCAGGCGCGCCTCGGCTTGTTTCACGGCGCGCATGATCGGGGTATGGCCATTCGGATCCCGGTAGACGCCGACGCCAAGGTCGACCTTCTGCGGGTTGGCATCCTGATTGTAAGCTTCGATCAGCCCGAGGATGGCGTCCCCGGGGACACGCTCGATCTTCTCAAACATCGGTCTTCTCCAGCATAGGAGTGCGCTACCTCGTCGGTTCTGGCGGCCATGATGAAATCATTGCGATGCAGGCCCCTGATCTTGTGCGTCCACCAGGTCACTGTGGTCTTGCCCCATTCGGTGGTGAGCGCCGGATGATGGCCTTGCGACTCGGCAAGTTCACCCACCCGGTTGGTAAAGCTCAGAGCCTGCGCAAAATCGCGAAACGTGAAGCTTCGCTGCAACTGCATGATGCCATCGTGCTCCAGGATCTGCCACTGGGGCAGTTCCGGCAGCAACTTATCGATCTCTATCGGTGTCAACGTCGCTGCACCCGCGTCACAGGCGGTGCACGGCTGTTCGGCGAGCGTCGTCATGGTCGAATCTCCCTGCGGGAACGGCAAGCGTCATGCGGCTTCGTCATGGGGAAGCCGCAAGAAATGTCATTCGAACCCGACGACGTCGTGCGGCACGTAGGGCGCTTCCAGTTGTTCGACTTCGTCTGCCGTCAGCGCGATATCCAGCGCACCCAGCGCCTGATCCAGGTGGTGCGATTTGCTGGCGCCGACGATCGGTGCGGTGATGCCGGGTTTCTGCAGCACCCAGGCCAGCGCGATCTGGGCGGGCGAGACCTGGCGGGATTCGGCAACCTGCTGCAGCGCTTCGATGACCGCTGCGTCACGCTCGAGCCCCAGTTTCCAGTTGCGCATCTGCTCGTCGCTCCTGGCGCGAGTCGTGCTGCCTTCGCTGCCCACCGCCTTGCTGCCGGCGAGAATGCCGCGGCCCAACGGGCTCCAGGGGATCACGCCCACGCCCTGATCCAGGCACTGGGGGATCATCTCGCGTTCTTCCTCGCGATAGATCAGGTTGACCATCGGCTGCATGGTCGCGAACTTCGTCCAGCCATTGCGCTCGGCAACGTGCTGCGCCTTGGCGAATTGCCAGGCATGCATGCTGGAAGCGCCGATGTAGCGTGCCTTGCCGGCTTTGACCACTTCGTGGAGCGCTTCCATGGTCTCTTCGATCGGCGTGTCGTAATCCCAGCGGTGGGTCTGGTACAGATCGACGTAATCCATGCCCAGTCGCTCCAGCGACGCGTCGATGGCGTGGTGGATGTGCTTGCGCGACAAGCCGCGCTCGTTGGGAGACTTGTTGCCGGTGGGGTTGTAGACCTTGGTCGCCAGCACCACCTCTTCCCGGCGTGCGAAGTCCTTGAGCGCCTTGCCGACGACACGCTCCGATTCGCCATCGGAATACATGTCGGCGGTGTCGAAAAAGTTGATCCCGGCATCCAGTGCCTGCTGGATGAAAGGGCGGCTCCCGGCATCGTCCAGCACCCAGTCGCGCCACTGTGGCGTGCCGTAGGTCATGGTGCCGAGACAGAGTGGAGAAACCTTGAGGCCGGTACGGCCGAGACGACGATATTCCATGATGTGCTCCCGATGAATTCCGAGTGAAGGGACTTCCACACCATAGCAGGCATCGACGACACCGTGACGTGACGAGATCGTTACGCGGATCGTCATGACCCGACCGGCCATCCTTGGCATAATGCTGCGCTTTCTCTTCGTTGTTCCCCGTCTGGAGTCGACATGACCGCCTGGAACAAGCTGCTGGTCGCGACGTCGCGGCTGCTGGATCTGCATGACAGCGCCCACGAGCCGGGTTCGCCCTTCGTTCAGGTAACGCAGGAGCAGCGCCGCGGCCTGCGTGACGGCTACTGGCTCGATCTGGGCTGCCTGCTGCTCGATTATCTGCTGGAGGTCGATTTCGCCACCAACAGCGCGTTCGTTACCCAGCGTCGCTGTCTTTCGCACCTGCGCGGGGACTATCCCGACCTCCCGGCCGATGATCTGAGCTTCGTCATCAACCTGCTCGCGACACCCAGCGAAATTCACTATCGCGAATGGCGGGCGAGTCCCGGCGACGCGGGGGAACCCGATGGCGACGAAACGTCGCCGGGCGTGCGCAGCGGGCGCAGCGGGCGCAGTACCAAGCGCACGGCGCTGATCGAGAAGCAGGGCCAGACCGGCCAGGTGCGCCTCACCCCGAGCGGTCGCCAGGCGGTGACGCTGGCGAGCCAGGTCGAGGACCTGCTCTATTCCGAATACGATGCGGCCAAGGTCATCGCGGCGCTTTCCCGCGGCGATTACGCCCGCGTGCCGGATATCACCCAGCAGATCCTGATGGCGATCCGCGCGTTGACCCAGGAGCTGCGACGAGTCCGCGAGAACCCGACCCACGAAGGCAAGCTGGCCGCGCTGCTGGATAACGAGCGCCACTACCACAACGCCCTGAGCACCATTCAGGGCACCCTGCTGAGCGCGCGTTCGCAGCTCTCGACACCGGCGCTGATCGCCAACTTCGATAGCTGGGCCGAGCGGCAGGAAGAGGAGTGGGATCTGCGCATGCTCTCCGCCACCATCGGGCGCGTGTTGAACGCCATCGAGAACCTGTCGCGGCGACTCTCCGAGCTGCTGTCGGACATCGCCGAAGGCCGAATCCAGTCGATGGGGGTGATCGACTTCGCCGGGCTGGCGCATCGGTTGCTCATCACCCCGCCGCCCGGACGTCTGCAGGACGCGGTGGTCGCGCGGATGATGCCGCTGGGCTCTCGCGTGGCGATGCCGCGCGTCGAGACGCTGCTGCCGCTGGTGGAGACCCGGCGTGCCGAGCGCAGCGGTGCGGCGCTGGTGTTCGACGAGGCCAGCGACAGGCCCAACGCCGATCCGTTGCTGGCGCGCTATCTCAAGGCGCGCGGCCCGGCCCTTCGCCAGCGACTGCGCCAGGCGCCGCTGTCGTTGCCCGATGCGCTCAGCGAAGGCTGGCACCACTTCGAGGCGGGTTCGGACGGGGCGAGCGCCGAGACCCTGGACTGCCTGCCCCAGCTTCTCAACACCTTCGTCGATACCCAACTGCTCGACGACCACCTGAGCGTCGGCATCGACGACACCCCATTCGTGATCGAGTTGCCCGATGGACGTTGCATCGAGGGCGCCGTCACGCCGTCGCTGCGCCTGCGTGAGACGGCAACAGAAGAACAGGAAGTCTGATTTATGAACATGATGGAAATGGGCGAAGTCGTCGCCTACCTGCTGCGCTACCGCACCGCCGAACGTGTCCCCAGTGGCGGTCGCAAACGCCGCTCGGCGAGAGAAGGACAGCTCTCCGAGCGTGACGTCTGCGCACTGATCGACGACGCCCAGGAGAGCGAGCGCGAGGCGCTGCGAGACTTCCTCGCCGGGCAAGGGCTGCGCCTCAAGGCCTTCGAGTCCGGCGACTATCCCGGCATCGCGCCGGGATCTCGCTTCTTCGCGCTACTGCCGGATCCTGAGCTCGAACAGCCGCCGCTCTACACCCGCGAGCCGGTGTTCGAGGCGCTCAAGCTGCGCCAGGAGAGTCGGGCCGAACTGGCGCTGTGGTATCTGCAACTGTGGCTGTTGCTGCACACGCTGATCTACACCCGGCTGAACCGGGCGCTGTCCGATGTCAGTCGCTACCAGGAGGCCACGTTCGCCACCCGCGAACTGGTCGAGCTGGTGCGGGAACAGCTGGAAACGCTGCGTGGCCTGGGCGACCGCGCGCCTCAGAATAGCCGCGTGCTGCTCGATGAGCGGGGCGAGGACATTCCCCGCCGAGTCAAGGCGTTCATCGACCTACTGATGCGTGCCGGCCATCTCGAGGCCGTCCGCGAGGCCGCCGACGAGGATGTCTGGCAGCAGACCCTGCTGGGGGCGCTGGAAGCCGAGCAGATCGGGGTCAACCATCTGACGCATCTGATCGAACTGACCGCCGGCGAATCCGAAACTAGCCTGGACGAGGCGGGCGAGATTGCCGTGGCGGCGGACGATGTCGCGGAAGGCAGCGATGCCGCCGGCGAGGACGATCCGGACGTCGCCGACATGTTCGACACCTCGACGGACGAGAACACCGACCGACCGACGACCCAGAATGCCGAGGGGGATCGCCGGTGAGCGTCATCAACCGTATCGAAATCGCCAATCTGCTCAACAAGCACGGTGATATCGCCTCGCCCTGGGAAGCCAAGATGCGCCATCTGCTGCTCGATCTGCGCGGGCAGTCGAGCGCGATCAGCATGGAGAACGGCTTCGGCAAGACCACCATGGCCGAAGCCCTGATCGGCATGCTCTCGCGAGATCGCCAACTGCTGACCCGGACCCGGCGCAAGTGTTCGCCGTCCAAGGTCAACGGCGAAGGCCGCAGCTGGACGCATCTGCGCGTGGAATTCCGTGCCCAGGACAGCGCCAGCCAGCAGGACGACATGCTGGCGGTCGCTGGCGAAGAGGTCGCCGGCGAGACCTTCGTGTTCGGCATGTACGGCTACAGCGACGGCAGCGGTCTGGTGTTCTATCACTACCCGGGCAAGCTCGCCGACGTGCCGGTGCACCACATCACTCGCGACGGCAAGCTGGCGCTTTACGCCAATGCCGATTTCCAGAGCACGATGCGGGCCCAGGGCGTGACGCGTGCCCACAACCGCGAGGAGTGGCTGGAAGCGGTCGGCGTGCATATCTCTCGCCGCGAACTGGCGCAGATGGCGGCATTCCAGAAAGAGGGCGGCGCCGACAAGAGCCAGATCTTCAACGCCATCAAGCCGCGGGCCGGCGAGAAGGCCGATCAGGCGTTTTTCTACGAAGTGCTGGCCCCGCAGATACTCTCCGGAGCGACGCGCGGCGAGACCGACGAGGAAGAAGAGCTGATCGAGGACGTGATCCTCAACTCCGGCACGCGTATTACCGAACTGCGACACCGGCTGGCGGAAGCCGCCAGCGATCAACAGCGCGCCGACGAGAAAGTCGAACGGCTGGCCACGCTGAACGAGGAGGGAGAAGGGCTGCTCGAGGCGCGCCGCCAACTGACCGCGCTCGACGCGTCGCTGCTCGAGGCCGAACGTCTGCTGGGCGGGCAGGCGCTGGCGCCACTGCCCGGTTTGCCCGGCGCCGATGGTGACGAGAAGGGTCGCGGGCTTGCCAAGGAGGTTGCCGACAGCGTGATCGGCTTCGCCTGGGTCACCGGCGATACCGAACGCCCACGGGTCTCGACCTGGCTGTTGGCGAAACTCTCGCGCCAGTCCGAACGCAATGTGCGTCTTGCGCTGTCCGAGCGCGGCGCGCGGGTCGACACGCATCGGCGCCTGATTCATCTACCGGCGGCGGCCTGGGTCAGCGCCCGGGATATCGGTCATGTGTCGTTCGATCAGGCCCGCGCCTGGCTGGCGGATAGCCACGCGTTCCACGACGATGCCGCGCGCTACCGGGCGCTCGGTGTGCTCGATGATGGTGCCGAGGCCTTCGAGGCGCTGGATGGCAACCGGTTCCGCGAAGAGGTGATCGCCGATCGCGAGTATCGACGCTCGCTGCGCCTCGATGCCGAGCAGCTGGACGAGGAAGTCGAGCGTCTCGAGCAGGAGCGCGAACAGCTCGAATCACGCCAGCGCGACTTCATCGACAACCAGAGCGTCTACACCCAGGCGCTGGCGGAGGGGCTATTCACCGAAGCCGAGCTCGAAGCACCGGAAGCGACCCGAGAGGCGGCTCAGAGTCGGCTCGGTGAAGCACGCAAGGCGCATGCCGATCATCTCGGCCGCATGGGCGAGCTCAAGCAGCCCGCGCAGTGGTATGACGAATTTCTCCTCGAACATCCCGATGCCTCGCCCGAGGAGCTGTTGGCGACCAAGGGCGAGCAGCAGGAGATGCTGGAGGCCCAGCTCGGCGACTGGGATGCCCAGGCCAGCACGCTGGAGCGTCAACGCGAAACGACCAGAGAAGCGCTGCAGGCACGCCGCGAGCAGCGTCAGCGCCTGGAGGGCGAGCTGGCACCCTTGGCCGCGGGACGCGACGCGTGGCAAGCGTTTGCCGCACAGTGGCCCGAACATGCCGCGGTGGGCTTCTGGAGCGAGCGCAAGAGCGCGCTGGCCGAGCTGGAACAGGCGCTGGCCGAGGTCCGGCGGGCGCAGAATGATGCCAAGGCGCGCCTGGACCGACTGTCGCCGCTCAGGGATGCGGCCGAACGTTATCGTCACTGGCACGGCGAGGCGTCGCCGGTGCATCTGCGCGAAACGCTCTACCGCCAGTCCCGGGAAGCACAGGACCGTCTTCATCAGCTCACACAGCAGGGCCAGCAGCTCGAGGTGCTCGAGCAGGCATTGAGCGCATTTCGCGAGACCAGCGAGCAGCCGCCCTCGGCCTGGCTCAAAGACGCCAAACTGCGCTACCCGCGGCTGCTGCGGGAGCGCGAAACCCTGGCCGGGTCCATCGAGGCGCGAGAAGGCTATCTCGACAGCTTGAGTGGCGACCCGCTGGCCCGCCTGGCCTCCGAGGCCGAAGCCCAGCATTGGCTGGAGGCGCGCGAGATTGCCTTCCGGCCGTTGCATGAGGTGCTCGCCGCGCTCGAAGCCGACGATGAACAGCGTCGAGGCTGGCTGGCGCAGTCCGCCGGCCAGCTGTTTGCCCCCGTGGTCGAGGGCGAAGACGACGCCCGGGAGGCCTCGCAGTGCCTGGTCGATGCCGGCTGTGGCGTTCCGGTGCTAGAGGCCAACCGACTGCGGGCGACACTGGCGCGGGGCGAGCTGCCGCTGGGGGCAGTGCAGGGCGTCGAGACGCTGGCGGTCAAGGCCGCGCTGGATCCCGCTTACCTCACGGCCCTTCGCGAAGAGACCCAGCAGCGTCTTGCGGTGGACCGCGAACGCCAGCAGGCACTCCAGGAAGAGATCGAGCGTCTCGATCCTCACGGTGAGCGCTTCCGCCAAGCGCTGCAGGCGGACGAGGCGCTGACGCAGGAGGTCGAACTGCAGCTGGCGACGCTGGCGGAACAGCGCGAGAGCGCCGAAGCCGAGCGGGACGCGCTCGAGCCGCGCCTGGGCGAAGCCGCGATGAAGTCGATCGACGATTTTCAGCGCTTTCTCGAGGAGGGCGGCGAGCCGGCACTGCAGTCCGCTGCCGAGGCGGCACAGAGCGCCGCCGAGCGCGTCGAGTCGCTGAGTCCGCAGCGCGAGCAGGCCGCGCGTGAGCTGGAAACCCATGGCGAGCTCTGGCTGAGCGCCGAGCGATTTGCCACGGCTGGCGGTGTCGAACGGCTCGGGGAGATCGATGCCAGTCTCTCCGCGCTGGCGGAGGAGCTGGCCGAACATGACGAGCGCTTCGCCGAGATCCTGCTTCAAATCGAGGAATTGAACGCGCGTCGCGAGACGTGTCGCGATCAATTGCGTCATCTATTCGCCGACGGCGAGCGTGAACGACTGCGGCGGCTGGCGGCTTTCGTTGCCGAAGGTGGACCGCACTTCATGCGCGATGCCGACGCTCGCGAGGCCGCACTGGCGGAGGCGCTGGCGCACGCCAGCCGGCGTGCCGATTTCGATTTCGACCGGATTCGGGCGTTTCTGCAGGTGCGAGACGATCAGGGCGGCAACCGTACGCTGGAGCGGGACATCGGTCGCCTGAAACAGTCGCTCAAGGAGATGCGTGAACGGCGCAAGGCCAGCGCTCGCGAGCAGAGCGAGCTCGAGAGCCGGCTGGCGCGCCATCAGCAGGCGTTGACGGTGGTCGACCAGTTGGCAGTGGCGTGGCTGGAGGTGCTGCGTCAATTGCCGGAGGGCTGGTTCGAGCGGGCCACGGCGGATGCGAAGGCTCGCTGGCCGGCGAGCGGCGAAGAAACCGCGCACCTCGATGCCGCGATGGACGAGTGGCGGCGCTGGGCGCTGGCCTCGCTCGATGGCGCCGGCGATACGCCAGGCAAGAACAGGGACGCCGATGTCTTCGACCTGGAAGCTTTCGAGACCTGCCAGCAGACACTGCTCGATGGGCTTGGCAGTCTCAATCTGGGCGAGCGCGCGCGCAATCGCGAGCGCCAGGCACGGGACGTGACGTCACGGGAAAAGGCGCTGGCGGATTCGCTGGAATCGGCCAGCGCCAGTCGGCTGTTCAACGAGACTGAACGGGCTCGGCTCGGTACGCTGGAAGGCGTCAGTCATGCCGCCCTGGAATCGCTTCGCGGCCTACACCGCCAACTGGGCGGCCAGCTCGACGAGCACCGTCAGCGCGTGGCGCGACTGCATGCCTCGCGGGAGCAGATCGAAGACACGCTGGTCGAGCGCCTCAGCTCGATCATCATCGATGCGGCCGGCAATCTGGAGATCCTCAAGCGGGTGGCAAAACGCACCAGCGACGGGGGGGCATACTTCGAGGTCAAGGCCGACCTGATCGCCGACGAGTCGGTGCGAGAGCTGATCCAGCAGCTGCTGGCGGATATCGATGCGCATCTCGCGGTGCAGCGACGCCGGCTCGAGCAGGCCAGCGACGGCAGTCAGCCCAAGGGAGGGCGCGACGATGAGTTGACCCGCCAGATCCGTCGACGCATCTACCGTGGCCTGTTCTGCGACGTCACCATCCGGCTCAAGCACGACGCGATTCGCCCGCACGGCCGACTGTTCTCGCTCAACGAGGACATGTCGGAAGGTCAGCGCGAAGCCGTCTCGCTGATGTGGCTGGTGAAACTGTCCGAGTTCGCCATCGAGCGCGAGTTGCGGGAACTGCCCGGCAGCCACAAGCGCCGGGCGCGCGCCAGCCGCGAGAGCGTCATCCTGCTCGACGGCCTGTTCTCGAAGCTATCGCACCGGCGGTTGATCCAGGACTCGCTGGAATCGCTGCGCAACACGCGCGGGCGTTTCCAGATGATCGGCCTGATCCACAACCCCAACTACGAGAACGATCCGAGCATATTCCCGACCTATCTGGTCGGCAGCGTGATCGGTGGCCAGCAGGGCCAAGGGGGGCATGTCATCGTACGCGAAGGGCAGGCCGTCGCGCCGGAAGAGACCGGCCGCGGTAGCGGGGAGGCGAGCCTGTTCGGCATTCACGTGACGCCCGCGCCGGTGGCGTGAGTCGGTGAAGGCGTGCGGCAACGAAGAAGGGGCCTGCCATGATGGCAGGCCCCTTTCTTTTCCACTCGAGTGGCCCTCTGCGACACTGGTTTCGGCTCGTGGCTCGGGCTAGCGCGGCGAATCGTAACGGCCACCCCGGCCGTTGGAATAGACCACCTGCCACAGCTGGAGATCTCTTGCCCGGAAGGCCCCCGCGCAGGAGCCGAGATAGTAGAGGAACATCCGCTTGATGCGTTCATCGTAGCGGTCGGCGATTTCGTGCCAACGGGCGAGCAGATTGTCCTGCCACGCCATCAGCGTGGTGTCGTAGTCGGCACCGAAGTTCTGCCAGTCTTCCATCACCAGCTTGCCCTCGCTGGCGTCGCCGATCTGCTGGATCGACGGCAGAATGCCGTTGGGGAAGATGTACTTGTTGATCCAGGGGTCGATGCTGACTTCGTTGGTATTGGAACCGATGGTGTGCAGCACGAACAGGCCGCCGGGTTTCAACAGGCGCTTGATGGTATCGAAGTAGGTGGCGTAGTTGCGTTGGCCGACGTGCTCGAACATGCCGATCGAGACGATACGGTCGAACTCGCCGGTGAGCTCGCGATAGTCCTCGAGCAGGATCTCGACCGGCAGGCCGGCGCAGCGCTCGCGGCCCAGTTTCGCCTGCTCTTCGGAGATGGTGATGCCGGTCACTTCGACGCCGTACTGGCGAGCCGCATGTTCGGCAAAACTGGCCCAGCCACAGCCGATATCCAGCACCTTCATGCCTGGCTCGAGATCGAGCTTGCGGCAGGCCAGATCGAGCTTGGCGATCTGCGCTTCATGGAGCGTCTGCGCCTCCTTCCAGTAGCCGCAGGAGTAGCACAGCGTCTCGTCGAGCATCCGGGTGAAAAGGTCGTTGCCGAAATCGTAGTGCTCTTTGCCGACGATGTAGGCTCGCGCCTTGCTCTGCAGATTGACGAAGCTCGACTGCAGTTTGTAGACCACGCGTTCGGTGGTGGTGTGTGCCACGCCGCCGAGGCCGTGACGCAACAGGCGATGGATCATCTCGTCGATGCGATCGCACTCCCACCATCCGTCCATGTAGGCTTCGCCAAAACCGATGGAGCCTTGGCGGATGACTCGCGAGAACAGATCGGGATGATGAACGCGAATATCCCACGGCTGGTTACCATTGAGGGTAACGCCGGAGCCTTGCAGCAGTTTTTCCAGGGTTTGACGAGCTCGGGTGTCGGGCAGCGCGACGGGAGCGATAGGCGTATTACTGGTCATGGTTTTTCCTGGCGAGGGGCGCAGCCCGTTCCCCGGCCGCCCGATCGCATCGCTCCGCTCGAGCGGCAGAAAATAACCTGTTGACTTGCGGGTTCGACCGCGATGACGCGTTGGTTCGGTCATTTTCCACTCGCTTGGATCGGTACGGAGGATCAAGCTATGGCGGCGGTGACGTGGTGCGCCACGGTCCCTGTTTCCTACTGGTTAGCCTTGTGGAGATGCTAGCCGCAAATGCCATGTTGGCTTTATTTACATTGCGTGCTAACGGCTTTCCCGTCAATAATCCTAGCGCTATTCTCTCAATAGTCCAGCCATGCACGGCTTTTTACGCCGGGAAATCGACAAGCCTGATTCGAATGAGGCTGAATGAGGGCCGATCTCAGCAATCCAGCAGTCATTCAAGGAGGCAGACCATGCACGTGATCATCGATCTCTGTGTCGTGCCGTTGGGGGTGGGAGTTTCTGTGTCATCGCACGTGGCGGAGTGCCAGCGCGTGATCGAGGCCTCCGGCCTGCATCATCGAATGCATGCCTACGGCACCAATATCGAAGGTCCCTGGGATGAGGTGATGGCGGTGGTCAAGGCTTGCCATGAAGCGGTGCACGCGATGGGAGCGCCAAGGATCACCACGACACTGAAGATGGGGACCCGTACGGATCGGGAGCAGCGCATGGATGACAAGGTCGGGAGCGTGGAGAGCCTTCGGCGGGATTGAAAGAACCTTCGGCGGGTCTGAGAGAGCCTTCGGCGGAATTGAAAGAGCCCCCGGCGGGTCTGAGAGAGCCCTCCGCGGGATTGAAAGAGCCCTCGGCGGGTTTCGAAAGAGCCCCCGGCGGGCCTGAATCGCCGAGAAATCGGGACAATCAGCCCCGCCGGCAATGCGGTCGACGGGGCTGATGGGGTGGTTTCGATGACGGTCCGTCGGTTCAGCGACAGCGGATCGTCCAGGTCGCCTTGTAGCCATCTCCTTCCTGAGTGGCAGCCTGTAGCTCGGTGTCCTCGTCGACGGTCGCGCCTTCGAGCTGATCGTTGGCGCTTGCCGCTTTGTTGGCGCTGTCGTTCGGTCCCATCATCTGTTGCTCGACGATGACGAAGGCATCGCGATCCTGGCTCTCGCACTGCTCGAGAGAACGTTCCTTGGCGTTGCTCATCGCTTCATCCTGGTCGTCACCCAATCCGGTCACGACGTAATCGGAGGAATCTTTCTCGATCGAGCTGCTGTCGCTGGCGCAGCCGGAAAGGACGCCCAGTGTCAGCACGCCAGCCAGGGCCATCCATGCCGGGGTTCTGGTTGTCGTCTGCATCATGTCACTCACTCCTTGTGTCACGGTTCTTGAACCAGCGTCGGCAAGATCCTTTGACGACGCTGTGGCTATCAGTCTTCAGTCTAGACCGTACGTTTCGATCTTCAAGTCACCAGTTATCGTAAGTCATTCTAACGTAGGGAAAAATGTCGCTCCATCGCGACAACGGCGTTGTCAGATGATCGCAGTCGATGGCGCTTTCGGTGCGATCAGCCAATGGTCGCCGGCGGAAAGCAGGTGGGCGGTAAGCGCATCGAGCAGTTCACCGCCATGGCGCCAGAAGTGCCAATACAGCGGTACGTCCAGCGGCTGCTGCGGATCGAGATCGACGAGATCGCCGGCGGCTAGCCCGGCCGCCGCCTGCGTCTCGGGGATCATGGCGTAGCCGATACCGGCAAGGGTCATGTGCAGTACCCCTTCTGACGAGGGGCACAGGTGATAGGGAAATGGTGTCCTGATGCCATGGACATCGAGATAGCGTTGATGCAGGCGGTCATCCGGTCCATAGAGAATCGCCGGCGCTTGCTCCAGCGTTCGATGGGTCACGCCCTCCGCGAAATGACGTTCGGCAAAGGTGGGGCTGGCCATGACGCGATAACGCATGGTGCCGAGCGCGCGGGCGCGGGCGCCTTGGACCGGGCGAGCGGTGGCGCAGATGCAACCGGCCACCTCACCGTCGCGCATGCGCCGCAGCGCCACCTCCTGATCGTCCACCACCAGGTCCAGCAGAACGCCTCTGCGATGACAGAAATCACCGAGGGTCGGTGCCCACCAGGTCGCCAGGCTATCGGCGTTGATCGCCAGTCGCAGGCGTTGCGTTCTCTCGCCGAGCGCCGGAATCCTGTCCAGCAGGTCGTGTTCCAGCAGACGCACCTGCTGGGCATGATTCAACAGCCGTTGCCCCAGGGGTGTCGGCACCAGCCGAGGGGTGCGAACGACTACGGGCTGGCCGAGTCTCGCTTCCAGTAGCTTGATGCGTTGCGAGACGGCCGACTGGGTCAGGTTGAGTTGCTGCGCACCGCGATCGAATCCGCCTTGATCGACAATGGCGGAAAGCGCCTCCAGAAGTTTGTAATCCAGCATCAAATCCGCTAATGCCTCATTCAGCTTGTTCATTTTTATTAATAGTCGAATTCCCGGCATGATGCGAATCCCTTCATTCGAGATCGCTATCGTGGGAACTTCCATCGTTCACGGCCTGTTGATCGGCGCCAGCCTGATCGTAGCCATCGGCGCGCAGAACGCGTTCGTGTTGCGTCAGGGTCTGCGACGCGAACACGGCTGGCTGGTGGCCGGCATCTGTGCGGTTTGCGATCTGTTGCTGGTCGCCGCTGGTGTGGCGGGTCTTGCGCCGCTGATCACGTCGAGTTCCACCGGGCTGCAGCTGGCTCGATGGGGCGGGGTGATCTGGCTGCTGTGGCAGGCCGCATTGGCGTTCAGGCGTGCCTTCCGTGCTCAAGCCATCAACCTGCAAGACAAGGAGAACGGAGCGTCGATCGGCGTGAGTTCGCCAGATGCCAGATCCGTGGTGGTCGCGACGCTGGGCGTCACACTGCTCAATCCACACGTCTATCTGGATACGGTGGTGATGCTCGGGATCATCGGCGGTCAGCAGTCCAGCCCTGCCGGATTCGTGATCGGGGCCTCGGCGGCCTCGCTGGTCTGGTTCTTCGGTCTGGTCGGATTGGCCCACTGGCTGGCGCCACGGCTGCGCGATCCCCGCTGGTGGCAGGGGATCGATATTGCGGTGGGGTTGATCATGCTGGCGATCGCCTGGCAGCTCGCGACGCGTCCGCTGTGAACGCGTCGCCAGCACCACAACGAACGCGACAGATCGCTAGCCGATCTGTATCTCGCCCTTGGCATAGCGCACGCCTCGCGCCTGGCGGGTGGCGAGAAAATAGCCTACCGAGAGTGGCCCGACACGACCCAGCAACATCGTCAGCCCCAGCAGGAACTGGCCGGGCAGCGAGAGATCGCTGGTGATGCCGCGGGACAGCCCGACGGTACCGAAGGCGGAAACCGTCTCGAACGCCAGATCGAGAAACGAATGGTCGCCGTCGGTGATGGTGAGCCCGAACAGCGTCAGAAAGACCAGCAGAACCCCGGCGAGCGCGACCGTGATCGCCTTGATCACGGTCTCCTGGGTGATCGAACGGCCGAACGCGGTGGGGTGTTCGGTGTTGCGGTAGAACGCCCGAGCCGTCAGCAGCAGCACCACGAAAGTGGTGATCTTGATACCGCTGGCAGTGGAACTGGAGCCCGCGCCAATGAACATCAGCAGCATCACCAGCAGCGTCGAGGCGTCGGTCAGCGAACCGATCTCCAGCGTGTTGAACCCGGCCGTACGCGGGGTTACAGCCTGGAACCAGGCAGCCTGTATCCTGGCGAAGATATCGCCCAGACCGCCCAGCGTGTCCGGATTGGACCACTCCAGGCCAAGCAGAATCGCGGTGGCGATCACGTTGAGCCAGAACGTGGCCAGCAGCACGACCTTGGTCTGCATCGACAGACGCGACCAGCGGCGATGGCGATACAGGTCGCTTACCACCACGAAGCCGAGCCCGCCGACGATGAACATCAGTGTCACCGTGCCGTTGACCAGCGGGTCGCCGACTTCCTGTATCAGACTATCGGAGAAGGTCGAGAATCCGGCGTTGTTGAACGCGGAAACGGCATGAAAGAGGCTATGCCACAACCCCATTTTCAGGCCGTACTCCGGCACCCAGTGCCACGCCAGCAGCAAGGTGCCGATGCCTTCGGTAATGAATGCGAAGGCGATCACCAGCTTGACCAGATCGCGGATGTCGCTGAAGGCGATCTCGCCCAACGCCTCGCGGACCAGATTCTGCTGGCTCAGCGGCAGCCGCGCCCCCAGCAGCAGCACGGTAAGGGCGGCGAACGTCATGAAACCCAGGCCGCCCAGCTGGATCATCACCAGCACCACCAACTGGCCGACGAAGGTCAGATCCTCGCCGACATCGATCACGCTGAGGCCGGTGACCGTGACCGCCGATGTCGCGGTGAACAGTGCCTCGTGCCAGGCCAGCGGACGTGTACCGCTACCGGGCAGCCACAGCAGCAGGGCGCCGATGGCGCAGAGCAGGGCGAAACCGAGCAACAGCACTTCCGGCGGCGATAGCCGGATGACGCCGCCATGGGGGGCACGACGAAACGGCTGTTTCAAGCGTTGCCAGCGTCTCACGGGCGCATCCCCGACGCCGGCTCGGAGGCATGAGCTATCGGGAGATTCATATCTGTTTGCCGATTTCGCGCAGCGCCTGCAGGTCGCCCATCAGGATCAGGCTGTCGCCGGTCTGGAGCGGGGTGTCGTCGGCCGGATTGCGGATCACTTCCTGGCCGCGTTTGATGGCGACCAGAAACAGCGCATCACGATCGATCGAGAGATTGGCGACGCTGGCGCAGTTCTCGATCAGGCGCTCGGTGGTTTCGATCTCGACGATGAACTGGCGCTCGCCCAGCCGGATGAAATCGACCATGGCGTGATAGTTGAGGCTTTCTGCCACGCGCACGCCGACATCGTATTCCGGATAGACCACGCGATCGGCGCCGAGGCGCTTGAGCAGCTTGTAGTGAGAGTCGGAGTGCGCCTTGGCCCAGATCTCCTTGGCGCCGAGCTCCTTGACGTGGAGCGTGCAGGTCACGCTGGCCTCGACGTTGTCGTCGACGTCGATCACCACCACGTCGTAGGCATCGAGCGACAGCTCACCCAGCGCCTTCTCGTCGGTGAGATCGGCAATTACCGCATGGTCGAGAATGTCCGACAGCGCGTCGACACGGGTTTCGTCGGCATCGACGCCTAGCACCTGATTCTGGTGGCGTTTCAATTCACGCGCGACGGTACTGCCGAAATAGCCCAACCCCAGAATGGCGAAGTGCCGGGACATCGAAATCTCCTTGTGAGGTCTCGTCTGACAGAGACCGAAACGAAACACCTGAGCCTGACATGAAATCGTCACGAGCTTGACATGAGTCGTCAGAGGCCCTGATAAATCGCCCGGATCATCGCTGTGCGCCGAGCTTTGCACAAGCCCCGGCATCGTACCAACCATGATGCGGTCGCGCATGTCTCGCGTCGACGCTACAATCCCCCGCCGCATCTCCCGCCATGGGTCGTTTTTCTCATCAGGAGCGACACCGTTATGGGCGATTCCCGGCACCGGATCGGTGCTCGAGGCCCGGTTCGGGCACGGCACGGCTCGACCCAGCCAGCTACTGGAACGACGAGGACGCATGACCGCAATCGCATCACCCAAGAATTTGTGGCTGGGACGCTGGGGCTTTGTCCTCGCGGCCACCGGCTCGTCGGTAGGCCTGGGCAACATCTGGAAGTTCCCCTACATGACCGGCGAATATGGCGGCGGCGCTTTCGTGCTGGTCTATCTCCTTTGCATTGCCGCCATCGGCGTGCCGGTGATGATGGCGGAGATCGCACTCGGGCGCCGAGGGAGAGGCAGTCCGATCGACGCCATCCGGCGGGTGACGAGGGAGTCCGGGCGCAGCCGATGGTGGTCGGGGCTGGGATGGATGGCGATGCTGTGCGGCTTCATGATTCTGTCGTTCTACGTGGTGGTCGCCGGGTGGGCGGTCTCCTATCTGTGGAAATCGGTGACGGGTGGTCTCGCCGCCCATAGCGTCGAGGGCATGGCCGCCATCTTCAGCGCCAACAATGCCAACCCCTGGAATCTGGGGTTCTGGAGCTCGCTGGTCACGCTGGCAACGATGGCGATCGTGGGGCTGGGCGTACAGGCGGGCATCGAGCGAAGCGTGCGCTGGATGATGCCGGGTCTGGTGGTCATGCTGGTCGTGATGATCGTCTATGCGCTCTTCTCCGGCAGTTTCGGCGCCGGAGTGCACTTCCTGTTTGCCTTCGACCCCGGCAAGCTCACCGGACAGGCGGTGTTGGCCGCGATGGGCCACGCCTTCTTTACCTTGTCCTTGGCTTCAGGTGCCATCCTCACCTATGGCGCTTACCTGCCGGCAGATCAATCCATCGGCCGCACCACGCTGATGGTCGCCATCTGCGACACCCTGGTCGCACTGATGGCGGGGTTGGCGATCTTCCCGGTGATCTTCGCCAACGGGATGGACCCGGCATCCGGCCCTGGCCTGATCTTCATGAGTCTGCCGCTGGCCTTCCAGCAGATGCCGCTGGGTGGCGCAGTCGAGACGATCTTCTTTCTGATGCTCACCGTGGCTGCACTGACATCGGCCATCTCGATGATCGAAGCGACGGTCGCATGGTTGAACGAGAGTCACGGCCTGTCCCGCGTCAGGGCGGCCTGGGGTGTCGGTATTCTGCTGTGGGTAGTGAGCACGCTGGCGATGCTGTCGTTCAACGTCGGTGCGGACTGGAAGCTGGCGGGGCGACATTTCTTCGACTGGCTCGACTTTCTGACCTCGCGCTTTTTGATGCCGCTGGGGGGGCTGGGAACGGCGCTGCTGGCAGGATTCGTGCTGCGCGGAGAGAGTCTGAAAGAGGAGTTGGGGCTACCTTCGGCGGTTCACGCACTGTGGCGATTCGCGATCCGCTATGTCTGTCCGCTGGCGATCGTGATGGTGTTCCTGGACGCTCTCGGCGCGCTGGGTGCGGCATTCGACTGGCGCTGGCTGGCGGCAGTCCTGGTTCTCGCGCTGATTGCCGAAGTCGCTATCCTTCGTCGTCATGGACGCCAGGGTGGGTGAGAGGCGGTCAGTCGTCAGCGAGTTCTCATCGAATTGGTGACGTGGCCACCGAGTTTTGCTGTCGGGCGGGCACCGACGCCCGCCCGAGAGGCATCAGTCATCGATTTCCCAGCTGACGCTGACACCTGCGTCGATGCTGATCTCGCCACTGCGGTACTCCGCGGCGCTGCCACTGCTGTCGGCCTCCGCAGCGCGCATCATCACCATCTGCGGCTGGTAGCGCGGAGCGGTGGTCTCCTCGATGGTGACGACATCGCCCAGATCGACGCCCAGCGTGTCCGCCATCATCTCGGCCTTCTGGCGGGCGCGTTCGAGTGCCTGCTTGAGCGCCCGATCGTCGGCGGCGTCGCTGTCCTTGAGGCCGTAGCTGACACCGTCGAGTGAATCGACCCCGGCGCTGGTCAAGGCGTCGAGAACGCGCGGCAGACGGTCGAGCTCATCGAGCGTCAACGACACCGAACGTTCGACCTGGGTGCGTACCTTGGGAGGCGTGTTGTCGTCGCCCCGATTGGCGGTCTGCACGAAGTCGGGTCGCACGCTGAGCGAACCGGCGCGAATGTTCCTGCTGTCGATACCCGCGTTTTCCAACGTGCGGATCAATTCGCCGGTGCGGGATTCGAGCCGTTCCCGCGCCTTCTTGATGGCGTCGCTATCGCCCGAGGACTCCTCGCCCTGAACCTGGGCGGGCGTGCGCTCCCAAAGCGTGGCGTTCAGCGTTGCCTGATCGGGCGCGATATCGATCTTGGCATTGGCCTGCACGTGGATTTGGTGGGGTGTCTTGTCGGCGAGCGCCGGCGTGACCAGCGTCAGGGTCGCCAGCACCGCGGCGACGCCCAGGCCGAGGGTCCGCCCCAGTGTCTGCGGGTGGGCCTTGCGGGGGGATGAGTCGCACAATGCGTGGCGAAGGTCGATAGGCGTGTCGAGAAACATGGCATTTCCTTTGTCGAAAAAACGGCGGTACCGAAAACCGGCGTTGAAACGTCGTTCGTGCGAGAACCGAGCGCTGCATGGACGCTTCCAGCGTCGTTCGGTTCCCATGCTATGCTCGCCCGCTTCTATATCCCAACCCTTCGAGTCGATGATGCGCTGTCTTTCCCCATTGCCGAGCCGCTGGCGCCAGACAATCCGCTGGCCATTGGCGGCTGTGTCGCCGTTCGCACTGGCGCTGATGGTGGCCGTTGTCGGCTGGCCGGCGACCAGGGTTTCAGCCGCCGAATCCGACGTGGGTGTGACTGCGGTCAGTGTGGAAGACGATAGCGGCCGTCGGGTGACGCTGGCGCGGCCGGCCGAGCGCATCATTGCGCTGGCACCGCACCTGGTGGAATTGAGTTACGCCGTCGGCGCCGGCAGACAGCTGGTCGGCGTCATCGACGGCAGCGACTACCCGCCGGCGGCGCGGCAGATCGCCCGTGTCGGCAGCTACCGAGGGATTCCACTCGAACTGGTCGTTGCCAGGCAGCCGGATCTGGTGCTGGTCTGGGGTAGCGGTACGCCGGCTTCGCTGGTCGAGCAGCTCGAGCGCCTGGATATCCCCGTCTATCGCAGCGAGCCGCGCCAGCTCGGGGAGATCGCGGGCGACCTGCGGGATATCGGCCGGCTCTCGGGACATGCCTCGGCGGGAGAGCAGGCCGCTTCCGATTTCGAACAAGCGCTGGAAGGGACATCGCAGCAGCTTTCCCCGGCACCACGGGTGTTCTATCAGTTGGGGCAGTCACCCTTGACCACCCTGGCCGGCGGTCAGATCGTGACCCAGGTGATTCGCCACTGCGGCGGCGTGCCGCTGTTCGACGATGCGCCGGTGCTGGTGCCCCAGATCGGCTGGGAGTCACTGATCGAAGCGCAGCCAGAGGTCATTCTGGCAGCCGGTAACGATGATCGCTGGCAGTCGTTCTGGGCCGAGCACGATGAATTGCCGGCGGTGCGCAACGGGGCGATGTACACGCTGGACCCGGACGCGATCAGCCGCCCCGGCCCACGCATGATCCACGCCGTGCGCCAAGTGTGTCGGGCGCTTGCCCAGACGATCCGATAGCCGACGACCCGATAGCCAACGAGTCGATAGCGGAAAGGGGATTCCTGGCCGCGTCTCGTCGCTCTTGGCGCTCAACCCGGGGATCTTGGCTCTTGGCCCGCGGCCCGCGGCCCGTGGCTCATTGCTCTTGGCGTTAGTAGTCGATGCCTCGACGCGCCTGCACCCCCGCATTGAACGCGTGTTTGGTGTCGTGCATTTCGGTCACCGTATCCGCCATTTCCACCAGCTCGCGGTGGGCATTGCGCCCGGTCACGATCACGCTCTGTTCCCGCGGCCGATTGGCAATGGCGCGCCTGACCGTCTCGAACTCGAGATAGCCGAACTTGAGCATGTAGGTGATCTCGTCGAGCACCACCAGATAGACGTCGGGATCGGCGAGCAGGCGCTCGGCCTCCAGCCACACCTCGAGACAGGCGACGGTGTCGCTGTCGCGATTCTGGGTGTCCCAGGTGAATCCCGTCGCCATCACGTGGACCTCGAGGTGGGGATCGTCGATCAGCCGGTCGCGTTCGCCGCATTCCCACAGCCCCTTGATGAACTGGATCACGCCGACGCGATAGCCGTAGCCCAGCGCACGGGTGACGGTGCCCCAGGCCGCCGTGGTCTTGCCCTTGCCGTTGCCGGTGAAGACCAGCAGTAGACCGCGCTGTTCTGTGGCGGCGGCGACCTTCTCGTCGACGTGGGATTTGAGTTTCTGCATCGCTTGCTGGTGACGCTGCTGGCGGTCACTCATGGCTGGGCTCCGGTCTTGGATGGAAGGGCGATCGGGTCGGCAAAGGAAAAGCGGATCGGGATCACGGTGCGGGAAGCGGATAGCCCAGCGCGCCGGCGATCTCATCGGCATGATGCTCGACCCATGTCGATGAGATCGGGCCCCAGTCGCGGATCACGTAGCGCCCGATCTGGTGACGTTCGCCCGCGGACTGCTCGAACTCGCAGCGAATGTCGAGCTCGCCCAGTGCGGCCAGCGTATCCTGCGCGGTACGCCGGGGCATGCCGCTGACCTCGACGATGGCCGGCACGCTCGCGGCAAGTCCGGCATCGATCAGGTGGGCGACGTAGAGGCGACGATAGAAGCTGGTGCGGGTCTTGCTGAGAGTCATGGACGGGCTCGTGGTTCGGGATGGCATGGCTCCGATGCTACGCCAACGCCTTGCGTTCGACGACCGTTGGCACCGTGGGGCAGCACTCGAGTCAGGCGGCCATGGATTCCAGCAGCAGCTCGCGGTAATCGAGAAGCCAATCCACGAAGCGATCGATGCCCCGTTCCAGCGAAATCTGAGGCGTGTAATGGATGGCCGACTGCAGCTTGCGGGTGTCCGCCCAGGTGCGCTCCATATCGCCCGGCTGCATTTGTCTGAAGTGCTTGGTGGCGGTGACGCCCAGCCGGGCTTCCAGCGTGGCGACGAAGTCTAGCAGGGCGATCGGCTTGCCGCGCCCCAGATTGTAGATGTCGTGCGGCGCGCTGCGCTCGGTAGTCGGGGCGGGCGCCGATTCTGGAGCGAGGGGCAGCAACCGCACGATGCACTCGATGACATCGTCGATATAGGTAAAGTCTCTGGCCATGCGGCCGTGGTTGAAGATATCGATCGGCTCTGCGCGTAACAGGTTGGCGGCAAACAGGCATGGCGCCATGTCCGGGCGTCCCCACGGGCCATAGACGGTAAAGAAACGCATTCCGGTGGAAGGCAGCCGATGCAGGTCGGCATAGCTGTAGGCCATCATCTCATTGGCGCGTTTGGTTGCGGCGTAGATCGAGGCCGGCTGATTCACGGCATCGGTCTCCCGAAATGGCAGGGTTTTCTGGCGCCCGTAGACCGAACTGGAGGAGGCGTAGAGCAGATGCTCGACATCGTGACGCTTGCACACGTCGAGCAGGTTGAGAAACCCGGTCAGGTTGCTGCGCCCGTACTCGTGCGGGTGATCGACGGAATGGCGCACGCCGGCCTGGGCGGCGAGATTGACCACGTGAGTGAAACGTTCGCGGACAAACAGCGCCTCCAGCGACGCTAGATCGGCGATATCGATGCGATGGAACGGCACCCCGGACAGCTGTGCGACTCGCGCCTGCTTGAGGGAGACGGCGTAGTAATCGTTGAGGTTGTCGAGGGCGACGACACTGTGACCATCGCGGGCAAGACGATCGGCAAGATGAAAGCCGATGAATCCGGCGGCACCGGTAACGAGGATTTTCATGCAGGTTTCTGTCCTTGATGAATCCATGACTGATCGAGCCGGCGAACGGGTGCTGGGCTCTGATTGCCACAGGCGACCGCCTGCCTGCCGAATGACAGGGCGGCGACGGGTAGCACATCCAGTTGCCCGCCGCGGTAAGGGAAGGTGTGAGCGACGGTGGCGTCATCCATCAACGGACGGAGATCGCGATCACGGCCGACGACCCAGCCCTCCGGCATCTGGTGTTCAAAGCGACACAGATCTGTGGATGTACCGTTCAGCGTGATCAGGGGCTTGCTCAGTCGTCCCGCGAACTGAAAGGTCGCCTGGTAGCCATTGCCGTTGAAGGCAACGGGGACCCCCTCATGCTGCAGTCGTGCCATCAGCCTGGCGGGAGCGGTGACGTCGTAGCGGCTCCAGAGGGGCGACAGCATCAGTTGGGTGGCGATCAGCACAGCGATACCGGTGCCGAGTGCCAGATTGCGAATCGCTTGAGCTGCGCCCAGCCAATGCCGATACCAGAGAAAAGCCGCCCAGGCGATCAGGGCAATAGCCCCGAAGGGGGAAAGCATCGCGCGACTCACGGCGCCAGTGCCAAGGAGCATCAGAACCGGAGCTGCCACGCCTAGCAGGCCGATGGCCATGGCGGGCAGGCGGCCACGCAGGCGTGCACGGCGATCGATGCTGCCGAGACGGTCCATGATCAGCAGCGCCAACGCCGGCAGCAGTGGCATCAGGTAGTGAATCTGCTTGCCGCTGATGAGTGAAAAAATGACCAGCGGGCAGCCTAGCCAGATCCAGGCCAGGCGCTGATGGCGGTGGCGCGGCAGCCGAGGCCATGCGCTTGGCCATAGCGTCCAGGGGAAGGCGAGCAATGGTAGCCACGGGAGGTACCACCACACGGGGCGCGCGTGGTCCATTGCCTGTTGCAGGCGATCGACGCTCTGGCCCCAGAGTAGATCCTGGGCGTAGTCGCGACCGCCCAGCCACGCGGCGGGCAATGCCCAGGCCAACAGCATGGCGAGTCCCAGTGTCAGCGCCAGGACGAGATGACGCCGACCGGATGGACCCAGCGCTGAGGCTCGCCAAAGCGGGATCGTCAGCAGAATCGGCCCGAGCGTCACGAACACGGCCGGGCCCTTGGCGAGCAGTGCCAGCCCCAGCCAGAGCCCGCTGACGGTGGCCTTGGATATCGTCAGTTGGCCCGCTACCAGCGGCGCGATGGCGCCCAGCAGGCAGGCGCTGAGCAGGATGTCGAACATCAGCGCGCCGCTGTAGAGGTTCCACATCAACATGGCCATCAATGCCATGGGCGCGAGTCGCGCCTGACTGCCGGCGTAACCCAGACGGCGGGCGATGCGATAGAGATGCGCCATGGCAATCAGCGACGCCAGCGGCGAGATCAACCTGGGCCACCATTCGCTGACCCCGAACAGCGACCAGCCGGAATGGATCAGCCAGAACAGCAGCGGCGGCTTGTCGGCGTAAGGGACGCCGTTCATGAGCGGAAGCCAGAAAGAGTGGGCGTGCCACATCTCCCAGGCGACCGAGACGTAGCGGGTTTCGTCGATCGGCATCAACGGCTTGGCCAGTGCGCCGGCGAGCGCCATCGACCAGAGCAGCACGATGACCGCGGTGTCGCGATGTCTGGTTTCCCAACGCAACAGAGTGAGAGAGTGCGGAAACTGGCGGGTGATGATCACGCGATCGCGCCTCGACGAAGTGGAGAGACGCTACTGTGATGGCGCTGGCTTAACGAAATATTATCGAGACAGGACGGTCTCCAGATCGTGCAAGAACGGGGTTGGGGGCGGAATTCCGAGAAGCGAATCGCACGATAAGAAAGCGTTAAGGTGGGTGTGTCTCAATGGGTTAGACGGGCGAAATCCCGTCGGGATCCTCGGCGGCGTGACGCAGACGAACGACGAAGCCGGATGATGCACGCGCACGATCGAGACACACAACGAGAGACACGCAACGAAGACGGAAACCGCAATGCGCGTATTGTTGGTGGAAGATGATCCCCTGCTGGGGGACGGCATTCGGACTGCCCTGATCCGGGAAGGCTACGTGGTGGACTGGTTGACGAAAGGCCGGGATGCACTGGAAGCAGTGCGCGTCGAGCCATTTTCGTTGGTCGTGCTCGATCTGGGTCTACCGGACATCGACGGACTCGAGGTGCTCAAAGGCATTCGGCGCCACTATCCGCTGCCGGTTCTGATCCTGACCGCCCGGGATGCGGTCGACCAGCGCATCATGGGGCTGGATGCCGGCGCCGACGACTACGTGCTCAAGCCGTTCGATCTGCAGGAGCTGCTGGCACGGATGCGCGTGGTGACGCGTCGTGCCGAAGGCAGGGCGACCCAGCTGCTGGCGATCGGCCAGTTGACCATCAACGAAGCCGAGCATGAAGTCAGCTGGAAGGGGGCGTCTGTCCCGCTCGCTCGACGGGAGTTTGCGCTGCTGCTCGAGCTGGCCAGAAACCGCGATAAAGTCATGTCGCGCCCCAAACTGGAAAGTCTGCTCTATGGCTGGGGAGAAGAGGTCGGTTCCAACGCACTGGAAGTTCATGTCCACCACCTGCGCCGCAAGCTCGACAAGCATCTGATCGCTACGGTCAGAGGCATCGGCTATCGACTGGACAGCCGCGTGGCATGACATCGATCCGCCGCTATCTCAATTTTACGCTCGTTGGCGTACTGCTGATCGTCATGGGGCTGGCAGTCACCGCCGCCTATCTGATCACGCGCCACGAAATGGAAGAGATCTTCGATGCGCAGTTGAGCCTTCAGGCGCGCGTGGTGTCGGCGCTCGTCGATACCGACACGACATCACGGGAGTATCAGGCGGTCGCCGAAAAGCTGTCGCAACCCGGGCACTTCGCACGCTGGTATGGCCAAACCGGCAGCCTCCTCGACAAGATCGGCCATCCCAAGCGCTACATCCATGAAGAGGGCATGCTGTCGCTCGGCTTCTGGGATGCCGGACAGCGACCGATTCTGATGGGACCGCGCTGGCACGGGAAGGACGACGCCTTCCCGGCGCCGAAAGACGCCGGGTATCGCTGGCAGCGTTTCGGCGGTCATCGCTGGCGGGTCTTCAGCATGCCGATCGAGGGCGGGCGCTGGCTGAGCGTCGGGTTGCGGGAAGCGTTTCAGGACGAACTCTCCAACAAGGTCGCCATCGGCAATTTCGTGCCGCTGCTGCTGGCGCTGCCGATCCTTATCTGGCTGATTGCCCGGCTGATTCGGCGAGGCTTGAAGCCGATCGATCATCTTTCCCGACAAGTTCAGGCGCGAGACGAGAAAGACTTGAGTCCGATTCGCGTGGGCGTGCCGCGAGAATTGCAGACCCTGCGTGGTGCGCTCAACGATTTCATCGACCGTCTGGGCAAGACGCTCGAACGTGAACGGCGTTTCACGGCCGATGCGGCCCACGAGTTGAGAACCCCGCTGGCGGCCATGAAGATCCATCTCGACAACGCCCGTTACGGCGAGCCCAGTGCGCTGGACAAGGCCTATAAAGGCATCGAGCGTCTGCAGCGCGTGGTCGAGCAGTTGCTGCTGCTGGCCCGTCTGGATATTCATCGTGAACGGCCGGCTCCTGAGTCGATCCCGCTGCCGGCCTTGGTCATGGATCTGGCCGCCGATCTGTGGCCGTTGGCCGAGTCCCGGCAGCAGACGCTGGAGATCGTCGAAGGCGAGCCGGTGAGCGTTACCGGCAATGCCACCGAACTGGGAATACTGATCCGCAATCTGATGGACAACGCGCTGCGCTATACCCCACCGGAAGGGACGGTGGTCGTGGCGGTGGGCAGCGATGACCGGCACCCCTGGCTGACCATCGCGGACTCCGGCCCCGGCATTCCCGAAGCGCTGCTGGAGTCGGTGAAACAGCGCTTCCAACGCGCGTCCGACCAGCGTATTAGCGGCAGCGGCCTGGGCCTCTCCATTGCGGCCGAGATCGCCGAGCGCCAGCGGTTGACGATGACGCTCGCCAACCGCGCGGAAGGCGGCCTGGTGGTCAGGCTGGACTGGCTCGATGCTGTCGTCTGACTCACCCCGCCGGGACGTTGGCCGCCGTCTCGAAGCGCATCGGGTTCATGCTGCAGTCCCAGGCTTTTAAACCCTCGGTGCGCTGCCGGTACTGTCCGGCAAGGTGGTCGGTGCCACGAAGATCGGCGCTGCGGTCACGTCGCCCTGGCACTGGCCCACGGCCGTCGCCGGAACGAGCCACCAGTCGTCGCCATTCTGAATCCCCATGTCGTGAACCTGGCCGCGGTCGATGCAGTCGTAATCTTCGGCTTGACGCTTCATCGCGAACATCCAGCGGCTGTCATCCTGCTGGAGCCAGGCGAAGGCACGCTGGAACTGATCGCTTGCCGGCGTCTTGTCGCCGAACTGAATGCTGGGTTGGCGAGACTGCAGAAGAAACTCTTCATCGTAATCCGGCATCGCCAACCAGATGCCGGTGCCGGTGATCGACTCGACATCGGCCATCATGTCCCGCGGAGAGCGAGCGTGATCCTGCAGCGTATAACCCCAGCTCGACCAACTGACCCAGAAAACGATCAACCAGCCGCAGAGTGCCCACAATCCGCGGCGCGGGCGCGCCCATGCCAGCAATCCAAGCGCTATGACGCCGATGACGATCCACCATGCCCAGGGCGATACCGCATGACGTGAGGCGACTTTGGTCAGTGCCGGCAGACCGACGAAACCCAGAATACCTGCGATCAACAGTATGCCGCCGAGCAAGGCCAGCAGGCCGAACCCCAGCCAATGCAGGCGCTTTTTAGTGATCAGTCCGGGCAGCAGCGGTGCCATCGCCATGACCAGCAGCGGTAACGTCGGCAGCATGTAAACGCCACGTTTACCGGGGGACAGGGAAAAGAAAGTGACGATCAGAATGACGGAACTGAGCGGCAGCAGAATGCGTGCATCGGCGCGACACAGACGACGCCACCAGGCGGGGATCGCCCACGGGAAGGCCAGGATCAGCGGCATCCACGCCCACGGCAGAACGTTGAGCAGATAGTAGTACCAGGGTTCGAGGTGCGCCCAGGAATCGGCGTAGCGCTGGCCGGTCTGCTTGAACAGGATATTGTCCCGATAGGCGGCCAATGACGGGTCATCTCCCCATGTCGCCATGACAATCATCGGCACCGCCCAGGTGGCCACACACAGCAGCATGACGCCGATCCCCTGCGCCAAATCCTTCAGACGAAAGCGTGTGGCCTGTCCGCGGTAGGCCATCCACCACCAGGCCGGCAGCAGTGTCAGAGGCAGGATGCCGACACCCTTGGTGATGATGCCGAGGCCCATTGCGGCCCAGCCTGTCAGCCACCACTTCTTGGCAGGGCCGAGCAGTGCGTGACGCAGAAAACCATAGCTGGCAAGGGTGGTAAAGAACGTCAGCATCATGTCGAGCTGGGCCGTCTTGGCCTGCAGCACGAACTGGAATGCGGTCAGTAGCGCCACCCCCGACATCAGCGCGATGCGCCGTCCGTACAGGCGACGGCAAAGATCTATCGTCAGCAACAGGGTACCGACACCGGCCAGCGTGGTGGGTATCAGAAACCCCCAGCGCACGGAGCCGGTGAGCCAGATGCTCAGGGCCGATGCCCACATGAACAGGGGCGGTTTGTCGGGATAGAGCTCGCCGCCCCGGTGCGGGAACCAGAACTGGCCGGTACGCAGCATCTCCAGGGCATTCAGCGCGAAACGTGGTTCATCGGCGGGCCACGGATCACGTAGGCCGATGCCGATTCCCAGTAGCACGATGGTGAACAGCAGCAACAGCAACCAGGTACGACGATATTGCGCCTGTGATGGGTCGGTCCAGAAGCGTCGCATGGCAAGGGTTCCGTTCAGGAGTTCGAGACGTCGTCGGAAAGTGCGGTTCTGGTGGAATCCGTCTGACGCGTCTCCCGGCGGATCAGCATCAGGTTGCGAACGTAGATGATCAGGCCTGTGCCCTGGCCCGCGATGAACACCGGATCGCGGCGATAGATGGCGTAGGCGAGCAGCGTGGCGCCGCCGCCGAGGCTGAAAAACCAGAAGGCGACCGGAATGATGCTACGCCTGGCGCGCTCGCTGGCGAGCCACTGGATGATGAAGCGTGCCGAGAACAGCGCCTGGCCGATGAAGCCGATGGTCACCCACAGCCATTCCTGATTCATGGCATCGGCTCCGCGTGCGTCGAAATTTTCGGATTCTCAGCGGGGCTGCCGGCCGGCGTCATCGTATCGACGATGGCCGCAGGCAGTCGGCTACGGCGTCGCAGCCACATCACCCCGACCATATCCACGATCCCTGCCCACAGCCGATTGTTGAGACCGTAATGCGACCGACCGCTGCCGCGCGGGCGGTGATTGACTGGAACGGAAACGCACTCGCCCCCCTGAGCGCGAACCAGGGCGGGGAGAAACCGGTGCATATGATCGAAGTAGGGCAGCGACACGAAAGCGTCGCGACGCACCACCTTTAATCCGCAACCGGTATCCGGCGTGGCATCGTTGAGCAACGCCGCGCGGACGCGATTGGCGATCTTCGACGACACCCGTTTTAGCCAATCGTCGTGGCGCTGAACCCGATGACCCGCCACCAGCGTGACATCGCCCTGTCGCGCGCGCGCGAGTAGCGCCGGCAGGTCCGCCGGATCGTTCTGGCCGTCGCCATCCAGCGTGCCGAGCCAGGTTCCGCGGGCCGCCCACGCGGCCTGCCAGACAGAGGTGCTTTGTCCGGCACTGCAAGCGTGACGCATCGGGCGCAGGCGAGAATCCTGCGCCGCGCGCCGGGTCAACAGCTCCCAGCTGCCATCCGTCGAGGCATCGTCGACGACGATGACTTCATGCTCGACATCGGCAAGCGCCAGGCTGATTTCATCGAGCAGGCCGGGGAGATTGCCGACTTCATCCTTGGCCGGTATCAGAATCGAAATCAAGGGAGAATGGAGGCTTGAACGCATTGGTGACGATATCCTGGCCATGTGAACGGGCAACCTGAGAGATCACGGATCGGTTTGACGAAGGGCCGCGGGCCCAACCGCGTCGGTCAGGCCAGGGCAATCGTGGACGATGAGCGCGAGGGCGATCCGTTCATGGTCGTGTTCCAGGCTTAAAGAAATCTTAAGCGACAAACAGGAAAACGACGTTCCTGCTCAGGGCAGGGTCAAAGGGTGCCTGCCGATTGTCGAAAATCAGCCAAACAGATCCTGCTGCGCGTGAGGCGCGCGAAAGCGCGTGGTATCGAGACCCATCTCCGCCCGTTGGCCCATCTGCAGACGAGCGGCGGCACGGCGAAAACGCTGGTCAATCATGTCCACGAACAGCCCCTCGCCACGCATCCGGTGGCCGAAACGGCTGTCGTTGTTCTGCCCGCCGCGGGACTGGCGGAGCAGGCTCATGACCTTGCCCGCGCGCTCCGGATAGTGCTCCTCGAGCCAGGCTTCGAACAGCGGCGACACCTCGCGTGGCAGTCGCAACAGCGTCCAGCTGGCGGTTCGGGCCCCGGCCTCAGCCGCCCGCGCCAGCAGCGTCTCGATCTCGCTGTCGTTAATGGCGGGGATCACCGGCGCCACCAGCACGCCCACCGGGACCCCGGCTTCATGCAGATCCCGAATGACCTTGAGGCGCGCCGCCGGCGAAGCGGTACGCGGCTCGAGCGTGCGCTTCAGTTCGTTGTCGAGGGAGGTCAGGCTGACGAAGACACGGACCAGCCGCTCGCGGGCCATTTCGGCGAGCAGTTCCCGGTCGCGCAGGATCAACGCGCTCTTGGTCACCAGCGTGACCGGGTGGCGGCACTCCAGCAGCAGTTCCAGCAGCGAGCGCGTCGTACCGTGCTGCGCCTCGATCGGCTGGTAGCAGTCGGTGTTGCCGGAGAGGTTGATCGGCCGGCAGACGTAGCCGGGTTTGCACAGCTCCTCGCGCAATCGATCCGCCATGCCGGTCTTGGCGATCAGGCGCGTCTCGAAATCGATCCCGGGAGAGAGATCCCAGTAGGCGTGGCTGGGGCGGGCATAGCAGTAGATACAGCCGTGCTCGCAGCCGCGATAGGGGTTGAGCGAACGATCGAAGCCCAGATCCGGCGATTGATTCCAGGAAAACGCGGAGCGGGGTGCTTCGAGCTGGACCTGGGTGGCAATACGCGCCGGCAGTTCTTGCTGCCACCAGCCGTCGTCTTCCACGGTGCCGTGCGTCGGCTGGAAACGGTTGTCGGGATTGTAGGTCGCGCCGCGGCCTTTCAGCGGGCCGGTAAATCGATAGGGAGACGTCATTCCAGCGACTCCTGTGGTTGGGCATGATGACTGGCTATATATACAGTATCTTGGGCCAGCCTTGCCAGTTCGACAAGTCGCGAATCGGGTCACACCCTATCCGGGTCAAGACCACGACCGGCAACGACGTTCATCGGACCTTCGAAAATATTGTCGAATCTCGTGATGAGGATCGCTGAAGATCAGGGGCCATATTGCCGATAGCCGTTCAGAGCTTTCTGGCTAGGCGCCGAAAGCGTGCGGGAGACACAGAGGAAGCTGCAGGATGATCAATGGTTCCCATATCTCGTCTGTCGAAGAGCACGAGCGCAAGCGATTATCGAAGCTGCGACAGCTCAATCTGCTCGATACGCCTCCCAGCGAGAGTTTCGATCGCATCACGCGTATCGCCAGTGAGCTTTTCAACCTGCCTATCGCCGCCGTTTCGCTCACTGACGAGAATCGTCAATGGTTCAAGTCGCGAGTGGGGATCGATCATTGGGAGATACCGCGTTCCAAGGCGTGCTGCGGGGAAGTTGCCGATTTGTCTCGGGTGGTGGTGATCCCCGATCTGCTCGAATCGCCGCACTACCGCGATAGTCCTCTGGCGCAATCGGGCATCCGCTTTTATGCCGGGGCGCCGTTGCAAACATACGACGGCTATCTCCTGGGGGCGATGTGCGTTCTGGGCAACGAGCCGCGGAGCGTTACAGAACATGAGATAAGCATGCTGAAGGATTTGGCGGCGATGGTCATGGCCCAAATCGAACTGCAGCATGCCTTTGGCAGGCTCGACCCGCTCACCGGGCTATCCAACAGCAGCAAGTTCATCGAGGATCTGGAAGACCGGGCCCGAGATAGGGCCGGCGTAAGCTGTTTTGCGCTCTATATCGAGCTGATCGACATCGCCGAAATGCACTCGTTGCAGCGTGTCCTGGGGCCGGCTTGTCTCGACGATGTGGCGCGCGAGGCGGCGATGCGCCTCCAGCTGGAACTGGGTGTCGGCAACGTTATCTATCAGGTAGGGCCCTGCCAGTATGCCTACATTCTGGAAAGCGCCGAGCGCTGTCTGGAGGAGAGTGAAGCGCTGGCTACGGCCCTACGCCTCAGGCAAGTGTTGTCGAGCATGCCGCTTGGGGATGCCGTGCCTTTCGTACTGTGTCCGATGGTGGGGGTAGCGCCTTTCCGCTTGGGCGAAAACGTGCCTGCCGATATCCTTCGAACCTCGCACAGTGCTTGCCAGGCGGCCCGTGACAGCGAAACCGGGGTCAGCCTCTTCTCTTCGTCTTTAGACGAGCAGCATTTTCGGCGTTTTGAGCTGATCAACGGTTTTCGTCATGCCCTCGAGGACGTCGGACAGCTACAGCTTGTCTATCAACCGCGAGTGTCCTTGGCCACCGGCCGCTGTGTGGGCGCGGAAGCGCTCATTCGCTGGCAACATCCGACGCTGGGTTCGATCTCCCCTGACGAGTTTATTTCTTTGATCGAGCACACGGCCATGGTGCGGCCGCTGACTGACTGGGTGCTGCGCCACGCTATCCGTCAGGCCGCCGTCTGGCACCGGCGCGGCCGAGTGTTGCAGATGTCGGTCAATATTTCCGCTGCCAACCTCGGTGAGCCGGATTTCAGTGCTCGACTCGAGAGGTATCTGGCCGAGCAGGCTTTACCGGTGGGTGCCCTCGAACTTGAACTGACGGAGAGTGCTCTGATCAGCAACACCCGGACCGCTCGCGAAGCACTCGATGTGCTGGTCAACGCTGGTATCAGACTCGCTATCGATGACTTCGGTACCGGCTATAGCAGCCTGGCTTATTTGCAGAAGGTGCCGGCCGATGTGGTAAAGATCGATCGCTCTTTCGTCGCCCAGATAGATCAGCAAGCCCGCAGCCAGACGTTGATCAAAGCGATGATCTCCATGGCTCAGGAGCTGGGCTATCATGTGGTCGCCGAAGGCGTGGAGACCCAGGAAAGCTACCGGATACTGCAAGCACTGGGCTGCGACGAAGCGCAGGGTTACTGGATGGGCAGGCCGATGACCGCCGAAGCCTTCGACGATTGGTTGGCTGCTCGATAGGAAAACTGTCCGTGACCCATGTTTCGGGTGGATGGTTTCGGGCGGAGGGTTTCGGGCGGATGACGGGGGCTCGTTCACGTCCGGGGCTTTCGGTTGTGGCCCTGATCAACTCGCGTGGCTCTCGAAGGTTTGCGCTCGGATGCGTCGCCGATACAGCGTTGTGGCGCCCTCCGGTTGAACGGTTTTTGTGACTTGTCGACATTTCGCTCTCTAACCGACGACGCCTCGCCAACCATGGAGTGACGAGGCGTCTTTCGGATCCCTATCGAGCCGGGGCCTGCGAGCGGCCGAGTCAGAAGCTGAGTTTCACGCCACCTTCCAGATAACGATCCTGGGTGTTGTAGCCGTCGACCAGTTGATAGTCCCTGTCGAAGGCGTTTTCCAGCTTGGCCGATAGCTGAATTTCCGGAGTGACCTGCCAGGCGGTGCGCAGGTCGACGACTCCGTAGCCGGCCGTGGTGGTGTCGCCGAAGCTGACAACGTCCACATCCCGGCGATCAGCGGCGCTACGCAGGGTTGCGCCCACGCCCCACTCCGAGAAAGCGTAGTCGGCGTCGATTCGCCCAAAGGTGCGCGCCCGGCGCTGCAGGCGCTCGCCAGTGGAGCGATCCTCCGGGTCCTGATGGGTCAGCGAGGCGCTGATATCGAATCCTCCATGCTCCCAGCCGGTGCTCAGCTCGACGCCACGAATTCGGGCATCGTCGATGTTGATCGGCGTGAAATTGGGGCCGCTGAAGCTGATCAGGTCATCGATATGGGTCTCGAACGCGGTCAAACCGATATGCCAAGATTCGGCGCGCAGACGCCAGAACAGTTCCGTGGTTTCCGACGCTTCGGCATCAAGATCCGGGTTGGCGCCGAAGGGTCCATAAAGTTCCAGGAAGCTGGGTGCCTTGAACGCCGTACCGTAGGTGGCGCCGACCTGCTGGCGTTCGGTCAACTGATAGGCGTAGCCGACGTTGCCGGTGGTGGCATCGCCGAACAGCTGATCGTCATCGTAGCGACCGCCGGCGGAAAGCGAGTGGCGACCATAGTCGCCCTGCCAGTTGGCGTAGAGCCCGTAGTTCTCGCGGGAATCTCGAGCATAGCCATCGTCGCCGTCGGTCAGTTCTTCCTGACGATAGTCGACGCCGAGACCGGCGCTACCGTTATCGAGCCGGAACCGATGAGCGATGCCAAAGTCGTTGCGGCGTGTGGCGGTCTTGCCCTGGTCGTCGCCGGTGATTCGATTCTCCCGGGATTCCCGGGCCTGCCCAGCGGATAGCACCATGTCCCAGCTCCGCGTCAGGTGGCTGGTCAGCGCGGCCTGGGCGAGAAACTGCTCTCCTTTGCCACGACAGTCCTCGGAGTAGGGGAAGCCGCAATCGTCGTAGTCGTAATCGGTCGTCGAGCGCAACAACGAGACGTCCAGATCGGCCTTGTCGGCAAAAGCGTGGTTCAGCGAGAGCTGGCCGGTGGCCTGTTCGAAGCCATCGTCATCGGTGCTGTTATCGCGAGCCGAATAGCCGTCGCTTTTCTGGTGGTCGATTAGCGCCGAGAGCCGCGTATCGCCCTGAACCGACGAGAACCAGCCGCTTTGCTGCTGGCTGCTGTCCTCGCCGACGCGCAGGTCGAGGGTCGCGTGCTGGCCATCCTGATCTGCGGTCCGGGTGAGGATGTTGATGACGCCACCGATGGCATCGGCGCCGTAAGCAGCCGCCCGCGGTCCGCGCACGATCTCGATGCGCTGGATGGCGGCGACCGGCAGGAACTCCCAGTTGATGCTGCCGTCGGTGGGTGATGCGATGCGCAGCCCATCGACGAGAACGAGCGTGTGGTCGGAATTGGTGCCGCGCATGAACAGGCTGGTGGTATTGCCGCGACTCCCGTTGCGCGCCAGTTCGATCCCGGCACGCCCCTGCAGCAGTTCGACGAGACTGCCCGCCTGGCTTCGTTCGATCTCGGCGCGATCGATGATGGTGGTGCTGGCCAGCACGTCGGCCTGCGATTGCGGCAGACGATTGGCCGTGACCTGGACGTCGTCGAGCGACTGCTGAACCTGCTGGGCGTGAGCCGATACCGTGGTCATCGCCACGGCGAGTGCGACGCTGGATACGGCGACTTTCTTCTTGTAACGCATGCGATGTGATCCCCAACTGCGTGGCACCATCGAAGATCGCCGACCGGTCGGCCGAGCACGATGGTGCGAAATTCTGACGAATACGCAATGGGAGGACGGACGTGACGATGCCCGCCTCGGACGTCATGGAGTCCGGGCAGGGGAAGCCGCCACTGGATGAGCCCTCCGCATCAACCAGTGAAGAGAGACGTGCCGGTCTCCGGACTCTTGCGCGATGACGCTGGGTCATCCGACACGCACGCCTTCCCATGTCGATGGACGTTCCCTTGACGCGTTGTCCATTCGATCACAGTGGCTGGATGGCCTGGCGGCGCATCCTCGTGGTGTCCAAGGAAATGCCGAATAAATCGGCGAGCAGGATGAAGTGGGCGGCACTCCGTCGCAAGACGCACGGAGCACGGGAACCGGAGCCTATGGGGTATAGGTGAGGATTCCGAGCACCGCGCAATGCAGCGATTCGCCTGCGCAGTCATTTATGCAGTGTTTCCTAACGCGATTACCGTTGCGGGGGCAGTGCGGGGTTCTCACCCGCTTCCCGTGCACACGTCTCTCGACGCGCCGGATTGTCGCAGCTTCCACGCGACAAGTGAATTCCGGATCGGCCCCAGCAACCCCGCGACGGTGCTAACCGTCACGGGGCTGACGAATCGGGCTCCTGGAGTACCAGTTCCACGCGGCGGTTGCTGGCTCGGCCGGCCGGGGTGTGGTTGTCGGCCAGGGGATGCGTCGAGGCGTAGCCGATCGCTCGCAGCCGATCGCCATCGATACCGGCCAGACGCAGAACCCGCACGACGGCGGAGGCGCGCGCGGCCGACAGTTCCCAGTTGGAGGGGAAGCGGGAGGTCGAGATGGGGACGCTGTCGGTGTGGCCTTCGACCGAGATGGTGCCCTTGAACTCCTCCAGCATCGGGATCAGCTTCTCGACCAGCTGTCGTCCGTTATCGCTGAGCCCGACGGCACTGCTGTCGAACAGCAGATGATCCTGAATGCGCAGGTTGAAGCCGTGGGGAATCGCCGTGACCTCGACGCCGTCGATCTGCGGCAGCACCGGCGCCGGTTCCGCATCGGGCAGATCGAACAGCGGCACGCTGAACGCCATCGGAGCGCCAGTCGTGACCTCGGCGAGGGCTGGCGACGATTGAAATGGCTCGACGGGGGGCGGCGTCGAGTCTGGAGAGTAAAAGCCGACGTCGCTCGCCAGCGGTGCCGGGGAGAGCTGACGCGGCGGCCGATAGAACTCGCCGACGGTCGCCTGGGGGAGCCTGAGCGGCGGTGCCATCGCCGGAATGTGCAGCGGCAGTGCCGTGATCGCCGGGGTGTCGTCGACGTTGCGGTCGACGAGCTGGCCGCCGTAGAGCGCCAGCATCAGCACGAAGAACGTGATCAGCAGCATCAGCATGTCGAGATAGCTCATCAGCCACGAATCGCTCTCGCTGCCGTGCCCGGCGTCGTCGAAAGGGCCATCATCGAACAGCAGGTCGGCGAAGGGGCCGCCGGGAGAGATTGCGGCCTGACTCATGCGGTCTCGGCCGACGCATCGGCGGGTTGAGGCCGGCGGGGATCGCGCATTTCGTCGCGATGCTCGGCACGGTAGGTATTCAGTGCTTCCTCGATGAACGCCGGCAGCCGACGCTTGCTGACCATCGCGATACCTTCCAGGATCAGCGTCATCGCCATCAGCCGGGCCTCGGTGCGGCGTTCGAGCTTGACCGCGATCGGCTTGAACAGCAGGTTGGCCAGCAGAATGCCGTAGAAGGTCGACATCAGCGCCACGGCCAGGCGGGGCCCGATGACCGCAAGATCGCCGGCCTGGATCACCTCGAGCATGTTGATCAGCCCGACCAGCGTGCCCAGCATGCCGAAGGCCGGCGCATAGACGGCCATCGTACGCAGTATCTGCGCCTCGGTACGCTCCTTGGCCTTGACCCGCACCATGCGCCAGCGAAGCATCTCGCGGATCTCTTCCTCGCGGGTGTTGGCGATCACCATCTGCATGCCGGTGCGCAGGAACGGGTTGGTGGTGCTCTCGAGGGCGCCTTCGATGGCGCGGATATTGCCGCGGCTCCAGTGGCGCGACATGTCGATCAGCTGCTCGAGGTCGCTCTCCAGTTCGCTCGCCTGGGGTTCACGGCGGAACACCACGGCGATCTGGCGGCATAGCCGCTGCATCTCCTGAAGGGGGTAGCTGATGAAGCTGGCCGCCAGCGTGCCGGTGAGCACGATCGCCAACCCCGGCAGATTGAAGAAACTGCTCGGGGCCTGAGCGGTGAACAGCACGACGGTCGCCAATAGCAGCGCACTGGCGATGATGCCGATAAGCGTGGAGGGATTCATGAACGGCTCGCAACCTGGAAAACGGGCATGGTGCCCATCTTAAGCGCAGGAGCGTGCCGTCAAAGGCGCTAATTGGCGAGTGTATCAGGCGCTTATCGTTGGCGGTGGTTCATGACCGCAGCCGGGTCGAGCGACTTCTCTTCACTCCCTCGGCGCGCCGCGGTCTCCTCGGCATGAGTGACGAAGCGCGTGGGATCGTCGCTGATCACGCCGTCGACGCCCCAATCCCAGAGCTTCTCGAAAGTGACCGGGTCGTTGGCGGTATAGCAGAACAGCTTGATCTCCTCGTCGGCGATCTCCTGGGCACGCTTGATCTTCAGCTTGCGCCAATCCAGGTGAAGGCTGTAGGCCGACAGCCGTTCGGTTTCCTGCCACCAGCGCTTGGGCGCCTTGTCGTCGAGCACGCCAAGGCGTAGACGGTCGGGATCGGTTTCCAACGCTCTCGCGGCGGTCAACGCATGGCGGTCGAACGAGGAGACGATCAGCTTGTCGGCCGGCAGCACTGCCAGCGTCGGTGGCAGGGCAGCCTTGACCAGTTCGATGGCATTACGGCCGCGGCACACCTTGAGTTCCAGGTTGAGCCCCATGCCCAGACGCTGGATCAGCGTCAGCATCGCCTCCAGCGTGGCGATCGGCTCGCCACGATACTGGGCGCCGAACCAGCTGCCGGCATCCAGTTTGGCGGCGCTTTCGGCATTGAGCTTGAACAGCTTGCCTCGGCCGTTGGAACAGCGCTTCAAGCCGGCATCGTGCCAGATCACCGGCGTCCCGTCGCCGAGCAGTTGAACGTCGAGCTCGACCCACTCGCAACCGGCGTCATGCGCGGCCTGAACCGCAGACAGGGTATTCTCGGGCGCTCGCGCCGAGAGACCGCGATGGGCGATGTAGCGGGGTGTGTCGCCGCTGCTTGGGGGAGGCGAACTCTGTGTCATGCGTCTGTTATCTCCGGCGATGGCCTACGAGAAGGTGGTCGCCACGGGGCGGATAGAGAAATTCGGTGGTCGAGGCGGGGGTTCCCCACAACCACGTTCGACCTTCATCTACGGCGATGCCGTCGTCAAGACAAGTCGACCACAATATTTTGACAGATTGTCGATGCGTCGTGGGCAGCAGAGACGGGCAGCCGGGGATCGACAAAACGATTGCCGCATTAAAGCAAATGATTCTCATTTGTTGATGTTTTTGCATATTGTTTGCAATAATCCCCCGCCATCGGACGCAAGCCTCCTGAGGCGGCGCCCGAGATCACTAGAAAAATAGCGAAGCAAGGGGGGGAACATGCGATCAAAGGTTACGGTCGTGGCGTGGGGAACACTGTCGATGCTGGTGGTGACACCGGCCGTCGCACTCGACTCGAACGGTCAGGAGCCGTTGATTGTCACCGCGACGCGCTCGGGTACCGAGAAACAGAATTCTCCCCAGGTGGTCCGGGTGATCACGCGGGAGGAACTGGATCAGCAGCGACGCATTACCTCGGACTCTTCCGAAATACTGAGCAACCTGCTACCGGACTATTCGCCGCCGCGCCAGAAAATGAGCGGCAGCGGCGAGACTCTTCGCGGGCGAACCCCGCTGGTGATGATCGATGGCATTCCTCAATCCAATCCCCTGCGTCCTACCGGGCGGGAATTGCACACCATCGATTTCTCGATGATCGATCACATCGAGGTGATCAAGGGCGCTAACGCCACCAACGGCCTGGGCGCCGCCGGTGGCGTCATCAACCTCGTCACCAGGCGCCCCGAGCCGGGCTCGCTCAACCAGCATTTCGAAGCCCAGCTCACCACGCCGACGTCGGAGCTGAATTCAGACACCACCAGTTATCGCACCAACTACGGCGTCAGTGGCAACAAGGATGCAATCGATTATCTGTTCTCGCTGAGCTACGAAGATCAGGGGCTGTATCTGGATGGCGATGACGACGCCATTGGCGTCGATAATACCCAGGGCGATCTGATGGATTCACGCGCCTATGACGTGTTCGGCAAGGTCGCCTACTGGTTAGACGATGACCGCCGGCTGCAGCTCAGCATCAATCACTATCGTCTCGAGGGGCAGAATCACTACGTCAGCGTCGCGGGCGATCGTGAAAACGGGGTACCCACCACCTCGAAGCGTGACGAGCCGGAAGGGAGTGCTCCCTACAACAGGGTCTGGACCACCGGCGTTACCTGGGACGACTACGACCTGGCCGGCATGCACCTGAACGTGCTGGCGTTCTACCAGGACTACGAATCGCTGTTCGGGGCGACCGATTCGGGTACGTTTCAGGATCCCGATATCGCACCGGTCGGTACGCTCTACGACCAGACCATGGCGGAAACCAGCAAGTACGGCCTCAAGACGTCGTTGATCAAGGACGGGCTGTGGGACGATCGCATCAAGCTCACGTTGGGCCTGGACGTCATGCGCGACGATACCGAGCAGTATCTGTGGAGCACGGATCGAACCTACGTGCCCGAGATCCGGTACACCGATATTTCGCCTTTCGTGCAAATGGACTTCAGCCCGATCGAGTCGCTGACCTTCTCGGCCGGCGCGCGCTATGAGTATGCCAAGCTCGATATCGACAGCTACCGGACAGTGGCCGCCAATAACGGGGTCGATGTCGATGGTGGCTCGCCCGACTTCGACGAGACGCTCTATAACGCGGGTGTGGTATGGCGTCCCGTCGATGACTGGAGCCTGTTCGCCAACTATTCGGAAGGGTTTGCGATTCCCGACGTCGGCCGCGTGCTGCGTGGCATCAATACGCCGGGGCAGTCAGTCGACAGCTTCGAGAATCTGCGCCCCATCGTCACGGACAATGTCGAAACCGGTGTGCGCTTCGACAACGGTCGTCTGAATGCCGAATTGTCGTACTACGTTTCATCGTCCGACTTCGGCACGCGTCTGACGACACGGGACGACGCCTTCGTGATGCAACGCGAAAAAACAGAAATCGAGGGTATCGAAGCTTCCGTGGGCTACGAGTTTACCGACAGGCACTCGGGAAGAGTGGCCTATTCCCATACCCGGGGGCGCTACGACAGCGATAACAACGGCACGCTCGATTCCAGGCTCAACGGACTCAATGTCGCCCCCGACCGTTTGATCGCGAGCTGGTCCGCTCGATGGTCGCCGAAATGGACCTCGTTCCTGCAGGTCAATCACGCGTTCGACAAGAGCTTCGACGACAGCGCCAATGGCTGGGATACCGACTTCGACGGTTACACGCTGGTCGACGCCGCCGTCGGCTACCAGTTGCCGGTGGGCGAACTGAACGTCGGCATCGCCAACCTGTTCGACAAGCAGTACATCACCTACTACTCCCAGAGTGCGCTCGACAGCCCCAGTGCCGATTACATGAACGACCGCTATTTCGCCGGTCGCGGACGGACGCTGTCCGTGGGCTACAGTGTCGACTTCTAAACGGCCCGGCAAGCGAGCTGATCCTGGGGACCTGTGGCAGGCAAGGGCGCAATGACGCGACGCGAGCTATTGGTCATGGCGCTGGCCCTGGGGGCGGCGCCGGGTGCGGCATTCGCCGCTGGCGACAAGCACGACGCTTCCTCGCCACGCATCGTGACGCTGTTTCAGGGCGCTACCGATACCGCGGTGGCGCTCGGCGTGACGCCGGTCGGGGTGGTGGAGTCGTGGCAGGACAAGCCGATCTATCCCTATCTGCGACAGGCGCTGTCCGGCGTCACTCTGGTAGGGCTCGAGACCCAGCCCAGTCTCGAGGATATCGCGCTGCTGGCTCCTGATCTGATTGTCGCCTCGCGGTTCCGGCATCAGCGCATTGCGCCGCTGCTGTCGGCGCTGGCGCCGGTGCTGATGCTCGACGATATCCACCGATACCGGCGTACATTGCATACCATGGCTCGTGCGCTTCATCGGGAGGGACAAGCGGCGGCGCTGTCGCATACGTTGATGCAACGCATGACGACGCTGCGTCGGCGGTTGGATAGCCGCTTCGGCGACCGCTGGCCGTTGACGGTGTCGTTGCTAGACGTTCGCCCTGGCGAAATCCGTAGTTATCTGGCGTCGAGCTTCGGAGGATCGGTACTGGCCGAGCTCGGTTTCGTGTGGAACCTGGCTTCCAGGGAGTCGTCCGGGGTGATGCTGCAGTTGGGTGGCGTCGAGAGCTTGCCGGCGATTGATGCCGATGTCTTTTTCATTCTGCATCGCAGGAGCCAATCCGCGGAGACGCACTATCGTCGCTTGCGTGAGCATCCGCTTTGGCAGCGCCTGTCGGCGGTTCGCCAGAATCGTGTATGGGAGGTCGATCCGGTCGCCTGGAGCCTGTCCGGGGGCGTTCTGGGAATCTTCGGCATTCTCGACGACCTGGATGCCTGGCTGGCATCAGGCGCTGGGCGCTCATGAGTCTGCGACTGGTGGCGCTGGTGCTGGGTCTGCTGGCGGCGCTTGTGCTGAGCCTGATGGCAGGCGCGCACTGGCTGAGCCCAATCAAGGTGTGGCATGCCCTGTGGTCGCCTTCGGCGACAGACATCGACGATCTGCTGATTCGGACGACGCGCCTGACGCGAACGCTGGTGGCGCTGGTCGTCGGCGCGGGTCTCGGCGTGGCGGGAGGCATCATGCAGACGCTGACGCGCAATCCACTGGCGTCTCCCGGCTTGCTGGGTATCAACGCCGGTGCGCTGTTCGTGGTGGTGTTACTCGTCACGCTGGGTTCCACCTTGCCGATCTGGGCGGCTGGCGCCGGTGCCTTCGTCGGTGCCGGGTTGGCCGCGGCAATGGTGTGGTGGATCGCCATGCGTCGCTCCAGTCAGGCGGGGCCGTTGCGCCTGATTCTGGCCGGGGCGGCGCTGACCGCACTGTTCCATGCCTTTAGTCAGGCGCTTCTGGTGATTGATCAGCAGGGGCTGGATTCGGTCCTGTTCTGGCTGGCTGGATCGGTATCCGCGCGGCCGTTGTCGGACATCTGGCCATTGATGCTGTTGTCCATGGTGGCGCTGTCGGCTTGCTGGCCGTTGTCGAGGCAGTGGAACGTGCTGGCTGCCGGAGAATCGGTTGCCGTGGGTGCTGGCGTGGCGATAGGCAGGTTACAGGGCGCGTCGGTGGTACTGATCGTCATACTGGCTGGCGCAGCGGTGGCCATGGCGGGAAACATCGCCTTCGTCGGGTTGATCGTCCCGCATGTGGCACGTCGGCTGGCGGGATCGGATCATCGTCACTGGTTGCCCGCCGCCGCGCTGGTGGGCGCGACGCTACTGCTGCTTGCGGACATCGCCGCGCGCACGCTGATCCTGCCCGGCGAAGTGCCGATCGGTGTGATGACCGCGCTGGTCGGGGCGCCGCTGTTCATGGGGCTCGTCAGACGTCAGGGGGACGTCAATGTCTGAGATCGGCGCGTTACGGATAGGCGCATTTTCCCGCGCGGTCGTCTGGCGATCGTGGCGTCGCGTGGCTATCGTCGCCATGCTGTTGGGGCTCGCCCTTGTGGCATGCCTGTCGCTCGGCAAGGTGCCGTTGCCACCTCACGAGTTGAGGGCAGCGCTGATGGCGCCCGGCAGCGACATCGGTTTGATCGTATGGCAGCTGCGTCTGCCGCGAACGCTGCTGGGTGTCATGGCGGGCGGCGCGCTGGCGCTCTCCGGATGGTTGCTGCAGCAGGTCGTTCGCAATCCTCTGGCCTCACCCGATACGCTGGGCGTGACCGGCGGGGCCAGCGCCGGGGCGGTCTGTTATCTGGCCTTTCTGGCCAGTACGCTCGGCAGCACCTGGCTGCCGTTGGCGGCTGCGACCGGTGCGCTCACCGCGGTGGGATTGGTATACGCAATGGCATGGCAGCAGGGTGTGACACCGTTACGCTTGGTGCTGATGGGCATCGGTCTCTCCGCCATGCTGGCGGCGGTGACGACGTTCGTGCTGCTATCCAGCCCCTTGTCTACCACGCTGTCGGCCTACGTCTGGTTGACCGGCAGTGTCTATGGCAGCAACTGGACCGAGGTTTTGCGACTGGCTTCGTGGTTCGCCGGTGCCTTGCTGATGATGGTGCCGTTGATGCGCTTCGCGTTGCTGGCGTCGCTGGACGACGCGTTGGCAGTCGGCATCGGCGTGCGAGTGCAGTTGTCGCGGGGAACGTTAACGTTGCTCGCGGCGGGGCTGGCAGGCATCGCGGTCGCCTGGGGGGGCGCCATCGCTTTCGTCGGCCTGGTGGCGCCACATCTGGCGAGGCGTCTGGTGCCTGGACCGGGGGCTGCACAGATCGTCATGGCGAGCATGATCGGTAGCGTGATGGTCATCTTGGCGGACCTGCTGGGACGTACGCTTTTTCTACCGCTGGATCTACCCGCCGGCATTTTCGTGGCGGCCGTCGGGGCGCCGTTTTTTCTTGGTCTTCTGATTTGGCAGGTACGCTGACCCATGACGACGATCGCCGCGCATGAACTCAGCTTGGGTTATCAGCGACAAAAGATTCTACACGAGCTGTCTCTGGTGTTGCCGGAAGGCCGGGTATCCGTGCTCGTTGGCAGCAACGGCTGCGGCAAGAGTACGCTGCTGAAGGCGCTGGCGCGCCTGTTGACGCCGTGGCAGGGCAACGTGATTCTCGAGGGATACGACATCCAGCAGCAGCCGACCAAGGCCGTGGCGAGGTTACTGTCGCTGTTGCCGCAGCATCCGGTGGCACCGGAAGGAATTACCGTGCGTCAGCTGGTGCGGCTGGGCCGTCATCCGCATCAAGGCTGGCTGGCGCAATGGTCGGAGCAGGACGAGCGCAAGGTCGAAGAAGCGCTGACGCGCACCGAACTGAACGCGTTTGCGGAGCGTCGTGTCGAGACTCTCTCCGGCGGACAGCGCCAGCGCGCCTGGATCGCCATGGCGGTGGCCCAGGATACTCCCTTGATGCTGCTCGACGAGCCGACATCTTTCCTCGACTTGGCTCACCAGATGGAAGTGCTGGAGTTGTTGGCCAGTCTCAACCGAGAGTCGGGAAAGACCATCGTCATGGTGCTTCACGATCTCAATCTGGCGTGTCGCTACGCCGATCATATCGTGGCGATGCGCGAGGGCCGTATACTCGCGCAGGGTACACCCCATGAGGTGATCACCCGTGAGCGGGTCAAGGAGATCTTCCACCTCGACTGTCAGGTCATCGACGATCCCTATTTCCATACGCCGCTGTGTATTCCGTTTGCCAGGCGGGAGGATGCATGAGCGAAGCGTCCCGCACCCATGGTTTCGATCCTTCGCACTGGCACTACCTGGCAGGCACGCTGCGCTTGAAGTCGGCCGAAAGGGCGGACTCGCGCTCGCTGAACGTCGCCGATTTCCTCGATCCCAGGCGCTGTCGCGAACTGCTCGATCATCTGGGGCCGGTGATAGGGTCCCCCGAGCGGCGCACGACGGCATCGTTGCTGTCGAAACGCCTGGGCTTTCTGCTTACCGGCGCACCGCTATACGCGCTGTCGATATGCGATCGCAGACTCGATCTTTCCGCCTCCAATTGCGTCATCGAATACGCCTACGACGACGGCGTATGGACCTCTTCGTTGCCGCTGTGGACGCTGGAGAGCGAGGCGTTGGCGGCCTCGCGACGCCACAGCGCCCGCAGGGAGACCCTGCATGTGCTGTTCGCGCAGACGATCGTCCCGCTGTGGCAGAGGCTTCGCGAAGTGGGGGGCGTGCCGGAACGCATCCTGTGGGAAAATCTGGCGGTCAGGGTCTATTCGCTCTACGAACGCCGGCTGACCGGACTTGCCTGTACCCATGCCATCCAGCGTCGCGATGAGGACTATCGTTTTTTGCTAGCGGCTGACCCCTCGCTTTTCGGACTCGATTTCAATCCCCTGGCGCGATTCTTCCACGCGCGCACCCGACCGGAAGACAACGATTCGGTCCGTTTTCGGCGGACTTGTTGTCTCTATTTCAAGGCGACCTGTCCACGGGAATACTGTCAGGCGTGCCCGCTGATCAAGCCGCGAAACCCCGCATGAACCGCTGACTCGAATCTCGCTTGGGCCGCGGCGGGCCCACCGGGGGAGATTATGCTAGGCTGCGCGGCTTATTGCACCGGCCCGAAGCCGCCGGCAGCGCGGCTTATGACACCGGCCCGAAGCCGCCGGCAGTGCGGCTTATGACACCGGCCCGA
>NZ_MSDO01000028.1 GCF_001937195.1 Salinicola socius
GCTCATCGCGTTGAGCCAGCACCTCGATAGTGACCCGATCACCGTCGCCCGCATGCAGTAGGCTATTGACCGGCGGTAGTGTCCCGTCGAAGCGAATGTCGATGACGCTGCCACGGACGGTGACGATGGTGCCAAGATTGCCCACGTCGGACTTGGGACCAGATTCAGACGCTGTCATTCCGGGCCCTCCTGTCAGTTGTCGCTCATCCACCCCGAACAGGTGATGCTTATGCATGCCAGATCATGAGCAATGGTCATCATGCCTGTAGGCAGAGATATCCACCGTGCGCTAGCGAACACAAGAGTTCCCAGCGGGGATCTGGGCTTCTACTTTTAGAGAGTTGCGCCCCTGTTCACCTGATTGACCTGGATCAACCTTTTTCGGCACTACCCCATGCTTGGAGCACAGGGGGATCGCATAACCGACTCTGGGGGTCCACTATTGGCTCTCGTTATGTACGCCATCGAACAGAATGTGGGCGCTTCAGCCCTGTGTTTTTCCATCAGGTTTTCCCATCAGGCCGATCTCCTCGGCTGGAGGCTGCGATGCCTGAGTTACCGCGACCGCAGCAGAATCTCTTATTGGCTGCCTTGCCTCATGAGTCGAAGAAACGCCTGGTCGATCATCTCGAGCTGGTTTCACTGCCATTGGGCAAGGTGATGTACGAATCCGGAGAAACCATGCGATATGTGTATTTCCCCACTGATTCAATCATTTCGCTGCTCTATGTGATGGAAAGTGGTGCCTCGGCGGAGATCTCCGTCGTCGGTAACGAAGGGGTCGTCGGTATCGCTTTGTTCATGGGTGGGGAGAGCACCCCGAGCCGCGCCATAGTACAGAGCGGCGGCTATGCATTTCGATTACTCGGGCAGCGGCTCAAGGATGAGTTCAATCGTCACGGCGAGATGCTGGTACTGATGTTGCGCTACACCCAGGCATTGATTACCCAGATGTCGCAGACAGCGGTGTGCAACCGCCACCATTCTATCGATCAGCAGCTGTGTCGCTGGCTACTACTGTCGCTGGATCGTCTGCCAGACAATCAGATAACCATGACGCAGGAGTTGATCGCCAACATGCTGGGTGTTCGCCGCGAGGGCGTCACCGAGGCCGCGGGCAAGTTGCAAAAGCTGGGCGTTATCGAATACCGGCGTGGTCACATCACGGTACTGGATCGGCCCAGACTCGAGCAGCTAAGTTGTGAGTGTTATGCCGTGGTGAAAAAGGAAACCGACCGATTATTGTCAGATCACTTTTGATGTCGCTTGCGTCATTCTCTTGCGACTCATCCATGCCAGAGTTCGAATCGATGGACGATATCCAGGCAAAGCCGGATTTCATCCGATAGCTGTGAGCCAGGGCGCACCTGAAAAGCATCGGGCAAGCCAGGAAAAAATGGCACCGATGCAAGGTCGATATGACCAGGAAAAGCCTTATCGGTTCTAGATTGTGTCAGTGCGCCGAAAGCGCCGGCGCAGCCTGACGCTGCGTGCTGTAACGAACAGACTGCTGTCCTTTAGACATGCAATCTGGGTGAAGCGGGATCGTCCAGGCACCTTTCTCACGCCGAAATTCTCTACTCCTGTGCTGCTGGAAAACCTCCATGTCAGTTGCACCTCCAACGTCGATGACCAATCAGTTGCTTGACTGCCTTCCGGATAACGAGCGAAGCAGTGTTGTCGAGCAATGCGAAGCGGTAGAGCTGGCGTTTGGTAGCGTTCTCTGTGAAAGCGATCACTCTTTTCGGTATCTATATTTCCCGACGACTTGCTTTATCTCTCTGGTCACTACCCTCGGTGGCAACCATCCATTGGCGCTGGGATTGATGGGTAACGAGGGTATGCTTGGCGCCACGCTGGTACTCGGCGTCAACACCGCCTCGTGCCGAGCGGTGGTTCAGGGGCCGGGCGCGGCTCTGCGTATAAGTACCATTGGCTTGCACCGCATTCTGAACAATAACCAGATATTACAACGGACACTCAAGCATTATCTTTACGTACAAATTGCCCAATTGACGCAAAATGCTGCCTGCGCCCATTTTCACGACATCGAGCCACGTTTGGCGCGCTGGTTACTGATGACTCAGGATCGCGCTCACGCCGACCACTTCCACCTGACCCACGAATTTCTCGCAGACATGCTTGGCGTCCGTAGAAGTGGTGTCACCCTTGCAGCAGGTACCCTGCAATCGCGCCGACTCATTCGTTACCGTCGGGGTGACATCACAATACTGGACCGGCAGGGGTTGGAAATGGCCGCCTGCGAATGTTACGACCTTCTCCTGAAGGACCATGCACGGCTATTTCCATCGCGCACGCCGTTGATGTTGCCTGCGCGTGAGGGCAGCCGCTTGGAGAGCGGCCAGGACGAGACCCAGGCGGCTCCGTGATGGGATAAGTGGTGGCCGAACGAGACGACACCGGCCCGAGGACCGGTGTCGTGTCTATCACCTGATCGAAAGCCTTCGTTACTTGGCGGCTTTTTCCTGCGCGGCTTTTTCCTGCGCGGCTTTTTCCAGTGCCGCTACCGCGGGCAAGGTCTTGCCTTCGACGTATTCGAGGAAGGCCCCGCCGCCGGTGGAGATATAGGAGACCTGATCGGCGATACCATACTTGTCGATGGCGGCCAGGGTGTCGCCACCGCCGGCGATGGAGAATCCCGGGCTTGCGGCAATCGCCTTCGACAGCACTTCGGTGCCCTTGCCGAACTGATCGATCTCGAACACGCCGACCGGGCCGTTCCACAGGATCGTGCCGGCATTTTCCAGCAGGCTGGCGAGGTGTTTTGCGGTCTCCGGTCCGATATCCAGGATCATCTCGTCATCGCCGACCTGATCGACCGGCTTGACCGTTGCCGTGGCAGATTCGGAAAACTCGGTGGCGACGACGACATCGGTGGGTAGCGGGATCTCGACCTTGTCCATCAGCTCCTTGGCCTTGTCGACCAGATCCGCTTCATAGAGCGATTTGCCCACGCCATAGCCCGCCGCCGCGATGAAGGTGTTGGCGATACCGCCACCGACGATCAACTGATCGCACTTCTCCGACAGTGAATAGAGCACGTCGAGCTTGGTCGACACCTTGGAGCCACCGACGATGGCGGCCATCGGGCGTTTGGGTGCGCTGAGCGCCTTCTCCAGCGCGTCGAGCTCGTTGGCCAGCAGCGGGCCGGCGCAGGATTGCGGTGCGAACCGGATCACGCCATGGGTGGAGGCCTGGGCACGGTGGGCGGTGCCGAAGGCGTCCATGACGTAGATGTCGCAGAGGGCGGCGTAAGCCTTGGCCAGCGCTTCGTCGTCTGTCTTCTCGCCCTTGTTGTAGCGCACGTTCTCGAGCAGCACGACCTCGCCTTCGGCGATCTCGAGCTTGCCGTTCAGGTAGTCCTTCTCCAGCCGTACCGGCTTGCCGAGCAGGCTGGAGAGGTGTTCTGCCACCGGGGCCAGCGTGAACTCGTCCGCAGGCTCGCCTTCGGTCGGCCGGCCCAGATGGCTCATCAGCATCACGCTGGCGCCGGCATCGAGCGCGGCCTGGATGGTCGGCAGACTGGCGCGGATGCGGGCATCGCTGGTGACCTTGCCGCCCTTGACCGGGACGTTGAGATCTTCGCGGATCAGCACGCGCTTGCCGGAGAGATCCAGTTCAGACATCTTGAGTACGGTCATGAAATCCTTTCCTTAGAGGGTGTTTAATAAAGGGCTGCACTCGCCGATACGGCGTTGAAACCCTCTTCAACATGCTCATTTACTGCTCGTAAACTGCGCTGTTTCATCTGGTTTCGCCTTGTCTCGTCTTTGTTCGCCTGTTTCTTAAATACCCTCTCCTGAGGAGGTGGCGGGTTCGGAGATGGAAGATGACAGTCCGAGCCAGTGGTGAGCGACGTCGAGCATCCGGTTGGCGAAGCCCCATTCATTGTCGAACCAGCACAGCAGCTTGAGCAGGTGACCGCCGGCCACGCGGGTCTGAGTGGCATCCACGATACCCGAGCGCGGATCGTGGTTGAAGTCGACCGAGGCCATCGGCTCGTAGGTCACGCCGAGCAGACCCAGGTAGCGCTCACGGCTGGCGGCTTCCAGGCAGGCGTTGACGGCGGCGGCGTCGGTATCGCGTTCGAGCGAGATCGACAGGTCCATGGCCGAGACGTTGATGGTCGGCACGCGAACGTGAAGACATTCGAAGCGATCGGCCAGATGCGGCATCAGGCGGCCGATGCCGCGAGCCAGCCCGGAGTCCACCGGGATGATCGAATGCATCGCCGAACGCGTCAGGCGCAGATCGCTGTTGTGGTAGGCGTCGATCACCGGCTGGTCGTTCATGGCCGAGTGGATGGTGGTGGTAACGCCGTGAGAAACCCCGAAGGCATCTTCCAGCACGTCGAGGATCGGCACCAGGCAGTTGGTCGTGCAGGAGGCTGCCGAAAGAACGCGCATGTCGCGGGTGATCGCGCTCTGGTTGACGCCGTAGACCACGGTGGCATCGACGTCCGCTTCCGCCGGCTGGGAGAACAGCAGCCGCGCCGCGCCGGCCTGCAGATGTCGCTCGGCGGTGGCGCTATCCTTGAAGCTGCCGGAGCACTCCAGCAACAGATCGATGCCAAGCGCCTCCCACGGCAGTGCCTCCGGCTCGGCGGCGTTGAGAATACGAATGGATCTACCGTTGACGATCAGGCAGCCGTCGCGCGCTTCGACGTGACCGGGAAACCGCCCGTGGGTGGTGTCGTAGCGCGTGAGGTAGGCGATCGTCTCCTGGTCGGAGAGCTCGTTGATCGCCACGATTTCCAGCGGGAGATCGGGGCGTTCGATCAGCGCACGCAGCACGCTCTGGCCGATACGGCCGTAGCCGTTGATGGCGACGCGGTAGGTCATGGGCGAATCTGTTAACCCGATGTTGAGGAGACGGTTCGAGATCGACATCTTAACGCATTCGATCATGACGAGCCGAGCCTGAACCGGGCACCGATCGGTGAGGACAAATCTCAGCCGAATAGAGGAAACCGCTGGACGGAAAGGCTGGACGAAAGGAGCACCGCCCCATAGTTTGAGAGGATGTTTCTTGCCTTGAGTGGTGTTGCAGATGGCTATGGTCCCGAATGCGATACCGAAGTTTCAGCGTTTGATGGCGCATTCGGGGGCTCGATCGTGATGACGCGCCGTCTTGAGTCGCTATCGTTCTATCTCTCCGCCAATGAATGCCTGGTCGAAGGCGAGGGCAGCGGTGTCGTCATGGCCAGCTCTACGCCGCTCGGTCTATGGGGCGGGGTGGACCCCAGCCGGGGCGAAATCATCGATCCACACCACCCGCTGTGTGGCGAGTCCCTGGTCGGGCGGGCGCTGGTCGTTCCCCACGATCAGGGTTCCGATATCGGCGGCGCGGTGCTGCTGGAGGCGATTTACGCCGGGCAGGCGCCGGCGTTGATCGTGCTCGACCGGGCCGATGGCATCATCGCACTGGGTGCCATCGTCGCCGAGGAGGTACTGTCGCTCTCGGTGCCGATCGTGGTGCTGGACGCCGCGCGGTTTGCCCTGGCGCAGTCGGCGCGTCTCATCACGCTCCATCGCGGCAGGCAACTGGTGCTCAGTGGGCCGCACTTGGCGGGCCTTGCCAATGTGATCGCCGGCGGCGAGCTCGGTCACGAGCAGCCCCCGGCCACCGCCGCCAACGACGGCTTCGCGCTCTCGCCGCGGGATCGGCGCTGTCTCGACGGCGAGAACGGCCCGGCGGCCCGTGCCGCGATGCGGGTCGTATTGCGCATGGCCCGTCTGCAGGGGGCGTGCGAACTGGTCGATGTGGCTCGCGTGGCTTTCGATGGCTACCGTTACGCCGGTCCGGCCGGATTGGCGGTTGCCGAGCGCCTGGCCGGCTGGGAGAAAGCGGCTGACCGGCCGGGGCCCGTCGACACGGTGGCGACACCGGAGGCGTCGAAGCGGCTCCTCGAGCTATGTCAGAGACTCGGTGGATCGCCCGTGTCTACCGCAGCGCCGAGCGCGCGTCACCCGCCATGGCCATGGCTGCTCGGTCTCTGCATCGCGGTGACGGGCCGGGCACCGGCGCTAGCCGATGGCCGGCCGGGTTCAGGTCTACCGTTCAGCGGCTAGCGCTTAACCCTTTGAGTCCATCGATCCGGGCTAAGCGATCCGGGCTATGCGATCCGCGCTAATCGACCCGGTCTCATCGACTTGAGCTGGCTTGAACAGCGATCGCGTTGAGCTCTTCGGCCAGTGTCTCCGGCATCTCCATGGGCAGCAGGTGACCATAGCCGGGAAACACCTGGAGCTTGCCTTGCGGCAGGTGCGGCATCACCTGCTCTCGTTGCGTCCTTGGCGGCAGCGACGGGTCCTTGTCACCGACCAGCACCCAGGCCGGGTAGGGCAGTTTACCGACGGCCTCGCGCCAATCCTCGGCATAGGTCGTCATGGGCCAGGCGCGCCACGCCGCCGGGTTGGCATTGATGGCGTCCTCCACCGCCTGCTGGTAAAGCGTGGGGGCGAGCGAGACTTCGCTGGCACCGTCGATGAACTGGCGTGCCTGGGCTTCGCTGAAATCGAACTCCAGCTGGAATCGATGCTCCTCCTCGCTGATCGACTGCGGGCCCGGCGGCGACGGGGCGATCAGAATCAGCGCCCGCAGCCACGCCGGGCGATTGGCGGCGACCGTCATGGCGATGCGACCGGAAAACGAGTGCCCCACCAGAATGACGTTGTCGAGTTCGGCAGATTCGATGCACTGTTCGACGTGTCGTGTCATCGAGGCGACGTCGAATCCCGTCACCTCGCTGGCACGGCCGAATCCTGGCATGTCCAGCGTGATCGCCCGGTATCGCTCGTCGAGAAGTGGCAGGACCGCTTTCCACTCATGATGGGAGCTGCCGAAAAAGTGCATGAGCACCAGCGTCGGGTCTCCCTGACCGCTGTCACTGGCTATCGTCATCGTGGCTCTCCTTTGCACGGACCTGACCAAGGACGTCGAGGAATTCGACGACTGCTAACAGCGTAGCGGGATCTGCGTCGCTGTCAGGCATCGGCACCACATGTATCAAGCGCTGATTCGGGTAAAACGCGCGCTGCCCAGTAGCCAACAAGCGACGTTCAGTAGAAAAGATGCCAGACGAGCGGCAGCACGATGGCGGTGAAGGCGCCGGTCAGACTCATGCCCAGCGAGGCAAAAGCGCCGGCGACACCGCTGATCTCGAACGCGCGCACCGTGCCGAGGGCATGCCCATTGATGCCCAGCGCCAGGCCGATCAGTCGGGGGTCGCGGATTCTTAGCATTCGGCTCAACCATTCCACCCCGAAAATGGCGGTGACCCCCGTCGTCAGCAGAGCCCCCATCAGCAGTGCCCGTGAGCCACCCAGCTCTTCGGCCAGACTGAGCGCGATGGGAGAGGTCACCGACTTCGGTGCCAGTGACGCGAGCACGTCCTGCGGCGCGCCCATGATCGCCGCTATCAATACCGCGTAGCAGGCAGCCAGGGTCGCCGACAGCGGCAGTGTCATCAGAATCGGTTTCCACAGGGCACGAATCTGCGGTAGCTGCTGATACAGCGGCACGGCCAGCGCCACGGTGGCGGGCCCCAGCAACAGCATCAGCCAACTGGCGCCGCGGTTGTAGTCGTCGATGCCGATGGGGAGCAGGGCAATCACCGTGGCAATCCCGATCGCCGCGATCAGCATCGGCGGGCACCAGGTGGGGCGGCGCAACAGCTTGAACAGGCGAACGCCGAAGAAATAGGCGCCAAGCGTCAGCGCGATGGCGGCGATCGGCGACTCGAACCACTGCTGTGGCAACTGTGAAAGGCGATCGAGCCACTCATTCATGGTCAACGGTTCCGACAGGGCTGGAAGGATCGTCGTTGCGAGGCGTGTCGTTGCGAGGCAAATCGTTGTGAGACAAGTCGTCATGAGCCAGATAGCGACGCATCAGCAACAGGCTCGACAGCACGCTGAGCAACGTGCCGACGATCAGGGCGGTCAGAATCGCCGTCCATTGATCCGCAAATTGATCGGCGACAAAGAATATCTCGACCACACCGGGCATGATCAGTAGCGCCAGCATGGCGATCAGCGGTTGGCTGATCTGGACGACATCCCGGTTCATGCGACCGCGAAAACTGAACCACAAGGTCAGCAGCAGCATCCCGATCACGCCGCTGGGCATCGGAATGTGGAACAGCCGCACCAGGGTTTGCCCCAGCAGCAGGAAGGCGAGCAGCCACAGGAAGCCGCGCAGAACGGACATCACGGAAGTCTCGGTCGCTGAAAAGAGAGCCATCATATCAAATGCCCGGCGTTACCCGGCCGCAGTGATGCTCGAGACAGGGCCATGGCCAACGGCTCAAGACTTTCCCATGACGATTTTCAGCCGTCGCCAGGATACGAAACGTGACAATCTGGGATAGCCCCCGTCAGGGCGTCGGGCAGAAGAGACGAGCGATGCAGAAATGATGCACGGACGTGATCTGCGGCGCATTGTCGCTTATTCTTGGCGATGATTTCGTTGTCAGTCGATGATCGCCGCGACGAAGAGGGGTGTCGGAACGGGCGGCGCGGTGTGAAACGGCGGCAGATGTTGTTCAGTAAACCAGCGCGTGATCGGGTTCGGTGGGACCGGTCGTGCGACGCCATCGGGCTGATACCTGCCTTTCCTGGTAGTGCGCGTTATGGTGACGCCGGGACAGGCACTATCGATTTGTCTTCCTTGGCAGAGCGGGATAGCCATCTTCGGTAGCCATCCATGGTAGAGAGGGAAGCGGCTCAGGTCGAGATTCCCCGATGACCCATCTTGAGGACAGAGGACAAGCAACATGACCGATATTGCCAAGCTGCTGGGCGATGAAGCCGACAGCCTTCTCAACTACACCTGCACGGGCTTCAAGAAAGAGGATCTGTATCTGCCTGGTCCCGACTTCGTCGACCGCGTGTTCTCCGACAATGACCGCAGCCCGCACGTGCTGCGCAACCTGCAGACGCTGTTCAACAACGGCCGTCTGGGTGGCACCGGCTATCTCAGCATCCTGCCGGTCGACCAGGGCATCGAGCACTCGGCCGGCGCCTCCTTTGCGCCCAACCCGATGTACTTCGATCCCAAGAACATCGTCGAGCTGGCCCTGCAGGGTGGATGCAACAGCGTCTGTTCGACGCTCGGCGTGCTGTCGTCGGTGGCGCGACGCTATGCCCACAAGATCCCGATGATGCTCAAGCTCAACCACAACGAAAGCCTGACGCTGCCGGCGATGTACGAACAGACGATGTTCGCGCAGATCGAGCAGGCCCACGACATGGGTTGCATCGCGGTCGGCGCCACCATCTATTTCGGCTCCGAAGATAGCCGCCGCCAGATCCAGGAAGTCAGCGAGGCTTTCGAGCGCGCTCATGAGCTGGGCATGGTCACCGTGCTGTGGTCGTACCTGCGCAATCCGGAGTTCAAGAAGGACGGCACCGACTATCACGTCTCCTCCGACCTCACCAGCCAGGCGGTGCATCTGGCGGCGACCATCAAGGCGGATATCGTCAAGCAGAAGCTGCCGGAGAACAACGGCGGCTACAAGGCGATCGGTTTCGGTCACACCCACGACAAGGTCTACAGCGAGCTGACCAGCGATCATCCGATCGACCTGGCGCGCTATCAGGTGGCCAACTCGTTCATGGGACGTGCCGGGCTGATCAACTCCGGCGGTGGCTCCAAAGGCCATTCCGATCTGGGCGAAGCCGTCCGCACCGCCGTCATCAACAAGCGTGCCGGTGGCATGGGTCTGATCTCCGGACGCAAGGCGTTCCAGAAGCCGCTGAAGGAAGGTATCGAACTGCTCAACGCCGTTCAGGACGTCTACCTCTCCAAGGACGTGACGATCGCCTGAACATGATGACCCGGCGTTAGACGTTGGTTGTCAGTGGCAAGAGCCCGGCTTTGGCCGGGCTCTTTTTTTGTCCCGATATCAGCAAGTTGTCATAGCCAGCCTTATGCGACTTTGGTCGGGATACTTAAGTTGAATTGTCTGACAAAGTCGCTTTCTCTACCGTGCAAGACGTGTTCGATGATAACGCTATCATTTGATTCCCACCGGTTGGATGACACGGCGAGCCGTGCGTCGAATGGTGACAACGGAACATGAGGGAGACGCATCATGAAAGCGATTTGGAGCAAGACCTGCCTGGCAATGCTGGCCAGTGCCGCCATCGGCGTATCGGCAACGGCGCAAGCCGCTGAAGATTGTCCTATTCCGGGTAACCTGCGCGTCGTGATCGGTTCGACTTCGACCGGTGGTGATACCTATCAGGCGTCCAGCATCGTCGTCGACCAGCTCGCCAAGAAGCTCGACATCAATGCCAAGGTCGACGCCGTGGGCGTAATGGGCGCCTTCCGCGCCCTCGAGCGTGACCGCCGCGGCAACACCATCATGGTGTTCCACGATGGCAGCTATCTCGGCAACCTCTATGGTGTGAACGGCTATCCCGACATCTTCGAGAGCTACAAGGTCGGTCCGACGTTCGCCATCAACCCGGGCAACGCGTATCTGGTGCCGAAGGACTCGCCCTATCAGTCGATGGACGACATCATCGCAGCAGCCGGCAACGACAAGAAGATTCGTGTCGCCATCCAGCCCGGCGGCGTTTCCGAGCTCGGTTTTTCCGCGCTCAAGAACGCGGTTCGCCTCGAGCATCCGGGCAAGGAAGGTAACATCGTTGCGGTCAACACCGGCTCGCAGGCTGACAAGAACCAGCTGCTGTTCGACGGTGCGGTGGACGTCATCAACGGCTCGGTGCAGGCCAATGAGCAATACACCAACCTGCCGGAAGATGACCAGAAAGCGATGCGCTTCGTCTGGCTCACCTCGCCCGAGGAAACCATCGCCCAGACCAATGAAGAGGGCATGGGCGATACGACTCGCGAGCAGCTCATGAAGTACGCCAACGTCGACATTCCCATGAGTGCGGACTCCGACGAGAGCTTCACCTTCGATAAGGAGTTCTTCTTCCTCTACAACAAAGACATGGATCAGGCGGCGATCGATTGCATCGACGACACCCTGGCTCAGGTCTTCGAGGAAGACGAACTCCAGCAGCAGCTCAAGCGCACGTTCCTCGTGCCGGACTTCAAGCCGTCGACCGAGGCTTCGGAGTGGATTCAGCAGAAGAACGGCAAGTACGAAAACATCATCAACAACCTCAAGGGTTGATCCTGCGGCGTGCCGGCCGGCGTTCGCTGGCCGGCACGGTTCGTTTTCACCAAAGATACTGCCGGCGACGCCCCGGCGCAGGAGCCGCTTTCCATGGAAAGCCAATGGTTGTCGCTATTCGATGTGACTATCGACTTCGATCAATCGCATCTCTTTTTCCCCCGAATCGTCACTTGGATACTGCTCATCCTGCTGGCTGCGATTCTGCTGACTCGTTACCGCTTGCTGGTGCCGGGCTTGAAACATGCGGGTCGCGTGCTGGCCGGGCGCGAGGGCGATTTCGATCGCAAGCGATTCTTCGGCACGCTGGCGCTGACGACCGTCTACTTCTACATGATGGGCGTGTTGAGCGATGTCTTTCCCAATACGGGATACAGCTTCCTGATCTGCTCTATCGTTTTCGTGTTCCTGTTATCGCTTTTGTACGTTGGCCAGTTGTCGCGGCGGCTGGTGGTGATCATTGTGTTGAACGCACTGATTGCACCCGCGATTGCGTGGTATGTGCTCGCGCAACTGTTTCGCATCACGCTGCCCTGACCATCGGAGACTCGCCTCATGGATATCCTGTCTCACCTAACACCGATGTTCTTCGGGCTGATCGCCGCGGGAACATTGATCGGCATCATTTTCGGTGCCATTCCCGGTATGACCGCGACCATGGCCGTCGCTGTCTGCCTGCCTCTGACCTACGCCTTCGGTCTCGAGAATGGCGTTGCGCTGCTGCTAGGTCTCTATGTCGGCGGGATCTCCGGCGGTATGGTGCCGGCGGTGCTGCTCAATATTCCCGGTACGCCTTCGTCGATCTGTACCACGTTCGATGGCTATCCCATGGCCCAAAAGGGCGAGGGCGAACGCGCACTCAAGACCGGCATCGTCGCCTCGATCTTCGGCGGGCTTTTCAGTGCGGCCGTTCTTTTCTTCTTTGCTCCGGTACTGGCGGATTTCGCGATCAAGTTCTCGAACGTCGAGAAATTCCTGATCATTTTGCTGGCGCTGACCGTCATCGCCTCGCTCTGTTCGAACTTGCTGATGGGTATTTTCAGCGGCGTGCTGGGCGTCTGGCTGAGTCTGATCGGTACCTACTCGATCATGGAGGGCGGTAACGGCGAGACCCGTCTGATGTTCGACTTCATGGAGTACTACCTGATCGACGGCTTCTCGCTGCTGCCGGTGCTGATCGGTATCTTCGGTCTGACCACGGTGCTGCTCGATGCCGAGACCGGGTTCAAGGGCGACAGTGAACACGGCCGGATCTCACTCAAGGGCGGCAAGAAATTCTCTTTCGGCGTGTTCAAGGGTCAGTTGACCAACTTGGTTCGCTCTTCGGGGATCGGCACCTTCGTCGGCATGCTGCCGGGCGTCGGCGGCAGTGCGGCGTCGGTACTGGCTTACAGCCAGGAGAAGAACTTTTCGCGTGACTCCTCGCAAATGGGCAAGGGCGCACCGCAGGGCATCGTATCCTCGGAGGCATCCAACAATGCTCTGACAGGGGGCGCGCTGGTACCGCTGCTCTCGCTGGGCATCCCGGGAGATTCCACCACCGCGATCCTGATCGGGGCGTTCACGCTGCAGGGCATCCAGGTCGGACCGCTGTTCATCGGCAATAACATGGATACCTGGTATCTGATCATCATTGCGCTGGTCATCGCCAACGTGCTGATGTTCGGCATCATGTACTTTGCGATTCGGCATATTGCCAAGGTGATTGAAGTTCCCAAGTACATTCTCTACCCGCTGATCATCATGATGTGCGTGGTCGGGGCGTATGCGATCAATTACGGCATCATGTTCGATGTGTGGACACTGTTGCTCTTCGGCGTCTTTGGTTGGGTCGCGCACAAGATCGGTCTGGAAACCGTGCCACTGATCATCGGCTTCATTCTTGGCAAGTCGGCAGAGGTCTACTTCGTGAAGAGTCTCGAGTCCTACGGCAACTATTCGATCTTCTTCACCAAGAGCCCGATCGCCATGTTCCTGTGGGTCTTGATTGCGGTATCACTGGCCTTCGCGATCTATCTCAACATCCGCAACCGGCGCCAGCCTGAAATCGAAAGCTGAACCGTCGTTAGTCATGCAAAAGCCCCGCCATCAGTGATGGCGGGGCTTTTTTTTCCACGCCCGTTGTTGGCGTGTTCTTGATTCACAGGCCCCGCGGGCCGGATCAGTCGGCGCTAAGCTTCCGCACCTGATTGAGATTCTCCATCGTCGTCAGACACGCCTCGGCCGCTTCGCGCCCCTTGGTCAGGAAGTGCTGCCGGAAGAACGCGGTATGCGCCTCGTGTTCGTGGAAGTGATGCGGTGTCAGCACGGCGGAGAGCACCGGCACTTCCTGCTCCAATTGCAGCGCCATCAGCGCGTCGATCACGGCGGTGGAGACGAAGTCATGACGGTAGATGCCGCCGTCGACGACGAACCCTGAGGCGACGATCGCCGCGTAGCGGCCGCTCTTCGCCAGCAGCTTGGCCTGCAGCGGGATCTCGAACACGCCGGGAACGGTGAAGGTGTCGACCTGATCGGCGGAGAAGCCGCGTTCGGAGACGGCTTCCAGGAAGGCGGCGTGGCAATTGCCGACGATATCACCGTGCCAGTCGGCGCGGATGAAGGCGATGCGTTGCGACAGCGTCTGGGGGGAGAGCTGCGGCGGATAGGACTGATTCATGGTCGTTTCCTGAACGTTGGTTAACCAGAATCAGGGCTGCGGATCCGCTTGAGGTCGGAGCTGGCGGGTAAGCGTCGATCAATGGTGAAACATCGATAGCGACGGATGAACCGGCCGGATCGTCATTAGGTTTTCAAATCCTAGCAAGGGGAACCGTTCTCTTTCATCCGGACTATCACCGTCGGCTTCGGAATGACACCGAATCTGCTGACCTCGAAGGCGATGCCTTCGAGCGCTCGCGGGCTGAGATGCTGGCGTCTTTCCACGCCGCATCATCACCGCCGGTGGGGACTTTCACCCCGCCCTGAGAACCGACTGCGGCGAACCGCAATCCGCCAATAGTCTACGCCGTTCCTGGCCCGCGAGAAAGCCGGAGTCGAGGGCGCTTGTGGTATCGTTGGGCGGCCGAGCCGAGCCGGATTCGACCTTTCAGAATTCGATTTTCTCAAAACATGGAAGCGTGCATGAACGAGCGCAACGAAAACGCCGATATCGCCCTGATGACGGAAATTGCCACTCTCTATTACACCGAGGGGGAAACGCAGGAGGTCATCGCCAATCGGCTGGGGATCTCTCGCGTCAAGGCGGGGCGGTTGCTCAAGCGTGCGCAGGCAGAAGGTATCGTCGACGTCAGGGTGCGTCAGCATCCCGCCGTCAGTGCGGAAATCGAACAGGCGCTCAAGCGGCGTTTCGGCATCAAGCGCGCCCTGATCGCGCTCGATCATGCCGATTCCGACGGTCAGCGGGCCAACGTGGCGAGCCTGGTGGCCGATCATCTCTCCCGCCAGTTGAGCGAAGGGGCGATCGTCGCCGTCGGTATGGGCCGCAATGTCGGAGCCGTGGCGGACAACGTGTTCGAGCAGGGCCAGCGCCAGTGTTCCTTCGTTTGCGCCATCGGAGGATCGGTGCGGGCCGGGGAGTACATGAATCCCGACCATATCTGCCGGCGCCTGGCGATCAAGTTCGGCGGCGACAGCGAGACGCTCTATGCGCCGGCACTGGTGCAGAATCTCGAGCTGCGCGACGCGATGTACGAAAATCCGACCATTCGCCAGACGCTGGACCGAGCCCGACGCGCCGATCTCGCCCTGATCGGCATCGGCGATCTCAGCGAAAACAGCAACATGGTGCGGATGGGCTGGTTCACGCCGCAGGAGACCGCCGAGGCGCGGCTTTCCGGCACCGTCGGCGACATGATGGGCTACGACTTCATCGACATCTACGGCCGGCCGTCGATGACACCGATGCAGGGCCGCGTCATCGGCCTGACCATCACCGATCTGGCGCGTATTCCCGACGTCATCGCCATCGCCGCCGAGAACACCAAGGCGGCCGGCATTCTCGGGGCGCTACGCACGGGCGTCATCGATACGCTCGCGACCAGCGTCACCAACGCCCATACCATTCTGCGCCTGGATGAAGCGACGCGGGTCGACGACAAACCCGACTAGGTTTTGCCTGACCATCGCTCGATGGCTTTTCCGACCCATCCGGATCGTTGCGGCGCTCGCCCCGGCTGGCAACGAATCCGCCAACGAAAAACGCCCGGCCAGGGCCGGGCGTTTCGATGAGTGCCTGCGTCGGGCGTCGATGGTCAGCCCATCCGAGCCTCGAAGGTCAACCCAGCAGCTTCTCGGCGCGAGCGACGACGTTGTCGACGGTGAAGCCGAAGTGCTTGAACAGATCGCCGGCCTTGCCTGACTCGCCGTAGGTGGTCATGCCGATGACGTCGCCGTCGAGACCGACGTACTTGTACCAGGTCGACGGAATGGCCGCTTCTACCGCCAGACGCGAGCGGACTGCTCTGGGCAGCACGGACTCGCGATAGCTCTCGTCCTGCTCGTCGAAAGCGCTGGTGCAGGGCATGGAAACCACGCGGACTCGCTTGCCCTTGCCTTCGAGCTCCTTGGCGGCATCCATCGCCAGGCCCACCTCGGATCCGGTGGCGATCAGGATCAGTTCAGGCTTGCCACCTTCGGCATCTTTCAGCACGTAGCCGCCGCGACGGATGTTCTTCAACTGAGATTCGTCACGTGACTGCGCCGGTAGGTCCTGACGCGAGAAGATCAGCGCCGTCGGCCCTTTCTCCCGCTTCAGCCCCTCGACCCAGGCCGCCGTGGTTTCGGTGGCATCGCACGGACGCCAGGTCGCCAGGCCCGGCAGGTTACGCAGATCCGCCAGTTGCTCGATAGGCTGGTGTGTCGGGCCGTCTTCGCCCAGGCCGATGGAGTCGTGAGTGAAGACATGGAGGATCCGGGTGTGCGACAGCGCCGACATGCGCACGGCATTGTGCATGTACTCCATGAACACCAGGAAGGTGGCGTCATAAGGAATGAAACCACCATGGGTGGCGATCCCGTTGGCAATCGCTCCCATGCCGAATTCGCGCACGCCGTAGTGCAGATAGCCGCCGTTGAAGTCGTCCTTGGTGATCGCCTTGGCGCCTTTCCACAGCGTCAGGTTGGACGGTGCCAGGTCGGCGCTGCCGCCGAACAGTTCGGGCAGATCCGGCCCCAGTTCATTGAGCACGCCCAGCGACGCCTTGCGGGAGGCGGTGGTCTCGGACTTCTCCTGAGCGGCCTTGATCAGGGCGTCACCGTCGAAGGTGGCCGGCAGTTCGCCGTTGTAGCGGCGCTTGAGCTCCTTGGCGAGTTCCGGATGCGCCTTCTCGTAGGCGGCCAGCTTCTCGTCGTATTCGGCTTCGAGCTTCCGGCCCTTGTCGCGCGCGTCCCATGCCTGATAGTACTCGTCGGGGATCTCGAAGGCCGGGTATTCCCAGCCGAGTTGCTTGCGCGCCGCGGCGACTTCGTCTTCGCCCAGAGCGGCACCGTGGCTCTCTTCCTTGCCGGCCTTGTTGGGCGAGCCGAAGCCGATGACCGTCTTGCACATGATCAGCGACGGCTTGTCGGTCACGCGCTTGGCTTCTTCGATGGCGGCGCTGATCTGTTCCGCATCGTGGCCGTCGACATCGCGGATCACGTGCCAGTGATAGGCTTCGAAACGCTTGCCGGTATCGTCGGTGAACCAGCCTTCGACTTCGCCATCGATCGAGATGCCGTTGTCGTCGTAGAACACGACCAGATTGCCGAGACCGAGCGTGCCGGCCAGCGAGCACGCCTCGTGGCTGATGCCTTCCATCAGGCAGCCGTCGCCCGCGAAGACCCAGACGCGGTGGTCGACGATCTCGTGGCCGTCACGATTGAACTGCGCGGCCAGCGTGCGCTCGGCGATGGCCATGCCGACACCGTTGGCCAGCCCCTGACCCAGCGGACCGGTGGTGGTTTCGATGCCGGCGGTGTAGCCGTGTTCCGGATGACCGGGGGTTTTCGAACCCAACTGACGGAAGTTCTCGAGCTCCTTCATCGGCAGGTCGTATCCGGTCAGATGAAGCAGCGAGTAGTGCAGCATCGAACCGTGACCGTTGGAGAGAATGAAGCGGTCGCGATCTTCCCAATCCGGGTTGGTCGGGTTGTGCTTGAGATGATCGTTCCACAGCACTTCCGCGATATCCGCCATGCCCATCGGCATACCGGGGTGGCCGGAGTTGGCCTTCTGTACCGCGTCCATGGAAAGCGCACGGATGGCGTTGGCTAGCTGACGACGAGATGGCATTGGCTTTCGGATCCCCTAGATCGTATATGGATGATGGCGCGAGACGTGATCTGGCATGCATCGTGACGCATGTGTCTGGCTGGATGCGATCACTCGATTCGATGCGATTGTCTCGTCCGAGGTGAATGATTAGTTGGACGCGAGTTCCGAAGCTTCGTTCACGATCGCCTCGAACGCGGCCGGGTCATGGGCAAACCGTCCCAGGAACAGCCCGTCGACCTGGCCGGCCAGTCGCGTCAACAGGTCCGGACCGGCGCTGCCGCCATAGATCACGCTGGCCTGCGATTGCGCCCCCAGATACTGGCGCAACCCTCGGCAGACCGCTGCAATATGCGCAAGCGACGCCGGTTGTGCGGCACCGATCGCCCAGTGTGGCTCGTAGGCAATCACCACGGGCTGCTGTCGCTGCGCCGCTGTCGCCAGTGCCAGGGCCGAATCGATCTGTCCGCGACATTCGGCAACGGCGTCGGCCGGATCGCCGCGATCCGCTTCGCCGATACAGAGCACCGGCACCAGACGATGCGACAATGCGACCTGCGTCTTGGCGGCAATGATGGCGTCATCCTCACCGAACAGGCGTCGCCGTTCGGCATGGCCGATCTCCACGAAGCGGCAGCCCATTTCAGCCAGCATGGCCCCACTCACTTCGCCAGTATAAGCACCGTTAGGCGACTGATACAGGTTTTGCCCCCCGACGCCAATGGGCGTGTCGGCAAAGCAGTCGAGTACCGGGGGCAGCGCGGGGAAACTCGGCAGCACGAACAGCGACACCCTGCCGTCCAGGACGGCAGGGTGATGGACGAGGTTATCGGCGATCTGGCGACACCAGTCCACCGTCTGGGCATAGCCGAAGTACATCTTGAAGCTGATGCCCAGCGTAACGGAACGTTTTGCCATGATGTTCTCGTGTGGATCATTCACTCGGTATGGGCCCAGGCGGCCCTGTCCGGCGCATTGTCGCCAAGTCTGTTGCCGCGCGGCTCATTGCCGATCGATGACGCCCTGGACGGCGGCGACGATCATCGACAGCGAGACGGCGCCCGGGTCGGGTGTGCCCAGACTCTTCTCCGCCAGCGGGCGCGCGCGCCCCAATTTTGGCTTCAGCTCGGCCGTGGCCTGGGCGGCATTGGCGGCCGCGTCGACGGCCTTGCGCCACGCGTCCGAAAAATCGTCTCCGGCGGCGAGGGCGCGTTCCAGCGTCTCACTGAATGGCACCAGCGCATCGACCAGGGTCTTGTCGCCCAGCTTGGCCTTGCCGAACGTCATGACGTCGTCCCGGGCCTTGCTGATGCCGCTTGCGTAGTGCGCCGGCGTCGGCTCGTCTTCATCTCCGAGGGTCACGCTCAGCGCGTTGAGCATGACACCCCAGATGGCGCCGGAGGTTCCACCGGCGCGGTCTGCCCACGCCTCTGCGGCCAAGCGTAGCAGAGTGCCGGCGCCCGCGTTGCGGCTGACGGCGTCCTCGGCAGCCAGTTCGGCGGCGACGACACCGCGCTGCATGCCGATGCCGTGGTCGCCGTCGCCGGCGATGGCATCCAGACGGCCGAGTTCTTCGACGTTCTGGTCGATGATCTTGCGCGTCGCGCTCAAGGCCTGATAGACGCGTCGGGCGGCGGCAATCGACACCTCGCTCGCCGGGGGGATGGCATCGACATCGGGGATGTCGAGCTGGGAGCGATCGACGGGGGGCGCAGCCTCGAGACTACCCTTGCGGTAGGCAGGGGCATCCGCCGGCGCCTGCCATAGACGCTCCAGTTCGTCGTCGAGCCAGAACAGCGTCAACGAGGCGCCTGCCATGTCGAGACTGGTCACCAGTTCACCCACTTCCGGCTCGACGATTTCAAGTCCGGCATCGCCGAGGAGTTGGTGAACCCGGCGATAGACCACGAACAGCTCTTCGTACTTGATCGAACCCAGGCCGTTGAGCAGCACCGAGACCCTGGCGCCTCTGGCGCTGTCGATGCCGTCGGGAATCTCCTCGAGCAGATGCGAGACAAGCAGTTCCGCCAGGGCATCGGCGGAGGGCACCTCCTGCTCGCTGATGCCCGGTTCGCCGTGAATACCCAGGCCAACCGCCATCTTGCCCGAAGGCACATGGAACAGCGCATCCTTCGCGCCCGGCAAGGTACAGCCATCGAACGCGACGCCCATCGAGCGCGTGCGGAAATTGGCGGCGCGCGAGACACGAACGACCTCTTCGAGCGAATAGCCCGCCTCCGCGGCCGCCGCCGCAATCTTGAACACGGTCAAGTCGCCGGCGATGCCGCGCCGCTTGTGAATTTCATCCTGACTGGCGCTGGAAACGTCGTCGATGACGGCGACGATCTCGCAGGGAATGCCTTCGCGAATCAGGCGTTCCCGTGCCTGACCGAAGTGGAGCACGTCACCGGCGTAATTGCCGAAGCTGAGCAGGACGCCAGCACCGTTGTTGGCGGCCTTGCAGACGTTGTAGACCTGCTGGGCCGACGGGGAGGCGAACAGGTTGCCCATCACCGCGCCGTGGGCCAGACCCTGGCCGACCAGCCCAGCGAAAGCGGGATAGTGGCCCGACCCGCCACCGATGACCACGGCGACGGTATTGGGTTCGCTGCGGGTACTGCGGATCACCCCGCCGGGCACCTGGCAGACACGTTGGGCATGGGCAGCGACAAATCCTTCGGTGGCTTCGTCGACGAAATTTACAGGATCGTTGTAGAGACGTGTCATGGCCGACGCTCCGGGCGGTTGGGTGGATATCGGCCTGGACGGTTGATGAGGATCCGATCGCTTCAGCCGATGAAAAAATGATCTTGTGGTGCGCATTTGGATATGAAGGGCTTCGAGAGATCATCATAACGAGAGCAGAACCGCGCGATATGAGACTTTGGTGGCGATGGTCAAGGGCCAATAGCACTCGGTAAGGAGTCGGATTCCCCGGGGTGAGTGGCTTTTACCGTCGTATAGCCTCGTTTTTTGGCGCTTCCGGTCGCGACCTTTTGCTCATATGAAGGAATGTTGTTCATATGAGCGGTGTATGGCTATGATGTGTCGGTCGGCTATCGACGCCATTGACAGCACGGGAGGTGAGTGATGGCACAGAAGTGGCGAGTGGCGCTGGGGTGTGATGAAGCGGCGTATGACATGAAGGAGGCCATGATCGAGCACGTCAGGTCGCTGGGGCACGAAGTCGAGGATTTCGGCACTCACGATGCGAAGCCCGTGCTCTATCCGGATATCGCGATCAAGGTCGCGGAAGCCGTTGCGGAGGGTCGCCATGATCGCGGGATCCTGATGTGTGGCACCGGTATCGGCGTGGCGATTTCCGCCAACAAGGTGCCGGGCATTCGTGCCGCGCAGGCCCACGACACCTACTCGGCCGAGCGTGCGCGCAAGAGCAATGATGCCCAGATCGTCACCATGGGGGCGCGCGTGATCGGCATCGAATTGGCCAAGACGATTGTCGAGGCTTTCCTTGGCAGCGAGTTCGAGTCGGGTGGTCGATCTCAACCCAAGGTGGATCGGATCGAGGCCTACGAACAGAGTCACCGTTGAGCCGATGTCCTGCTGTCCAAGGCGCCAATTCGGCGCCTTTTTTATTGGTATTGATCATATGATCATTAATCTGTTCTTTAGGTCGTCTTGCGGCATCAATTTCGTCTTGAGGCGTATAAAAAACAATCAATGACTTTAGTCTCAACCGATCCTTAGTTTTTTCTATAAGCTTTTGAATTTAAAAAATAAAAAAATGCTATGGCTAAAGTCTTAGAAGTTTGTCTATTGATGTCTTGAGGGGATTGGGGCTAAAAACATATGACCGAAGTTTGATCATGTGTTTTTACGGGAGGCCCTTATGAGCGAGTCCACCGCGGCATCCACGCAGCCAAGCCCCGCTGGCGATATTCCCAAGACGATGAAGGCGGTGGTCGCCTATGCGCCCAACGATTATCGCTACGAGGAAGTGCCGGTCCCCGAGATCGACGCCAAGGAGATCCTGGTCAAGGTCGAGGGATGTGGCATCTGCGCGGGGGATATCAAGTCCTACGACGGCGCGCCGAGTTTCTGGGGCGACGAGACGCAGCCCGCCTATATCAAGGCGCCGATGATCCCGGGGCACGAGTTCATCGGGCGGGTGGTCAAGGTTGGCGCCGAGGTCGAGGGATATGCGGTCGGCGACCGCGTGATCTCCGAGCAGATCGTGCCGTGCTGGAACTGTCGTTTCTGCGGTCGCGGCCAGTATTGGATGTGCGAGAAGCACGATCTCTACGGCTTCCAGAACAACGTCAACGGCGGCATGGCCGAGTACATGAAGTTCACCAAGGAGGCGATCAACTACCACGTCCCCGAGGAGCTGCCGCTGGAGAAGGCGATCCTGATCGAGCCTTATGCCTGCTCGCTGCATGCGGTGCAGCGCGCCAGAATCGAGCTGGGCGATGTGGTGGTGCTTTCCGGTGCCGGCACGCTGGGGCTCGGCATGGTCGGCGCAGCCAAGAAAGCGGGCGCGGAGAAATTGATCGTGCTCGACCTGTTCGACGAGCGTCTGGAGCTGGCCAAGAAGTTCGGCGCCGACCTGACCCTCAACCCCAGGCGCGACGACGTGGTCTCGATCATCAAGGAGATGACCGAGGGCTACGGCTGCGATGTCTATATCGAGGCGACCGGGCATCCCAAGTCGGTCGAGCAGGGGCTGTCGATGATTCGCAAGCTGGGGCGCTTCGTCGAGTTCAGCGTGTTCAAGGATCCGGTCAGCGTTGACTGGAGCATCATCTCCGACCGCAAGGAGCTCGACGTGCTGGGCTCCCACCTCGGCCCGTACTGTTATCCGCTGGTCATCGAGGGGATCCGCAACGGCGATTTCCCGACCGAAGGGGTGGTGACTCACAAGCTGCCGCTGGAGAAGTACGAGGAAGGGTTCGAGCTGATGAAGAGCGGTTCGAAGTCCTTGAAGATCGTGCTGATCCCTTGAGTCGACAGGTTTGCAAAAGAGGACGCTTTTCATGAGTGCAGCAGTTGCCAGTCGGCCAGCGGCGCCGAACAAGCTGAAGGGACGTCTGATCATCGGTGCCTGCGTGGTCGTAGTGCTGGCCATAATGGCCTGGGATACCAAGGTGGTCGAGATCGGCTCGGAGGCGGCGCTCGAGGGTGGCTTCTCGGCGGACACCTACGGTGGCGAGCATTTTCCCGACATCCAGGCCAGCGTCGAAGAGCGTGCGGTCGAGGCCAGTGAGCTGGCATCGGCCGTTCTCGATGACTCCACTGCGGCGGGACAGAAGTACGGCATTGGTGAAGGCTTCGGGCCGGTGGTGCCGGTCACGTTCACCGGCACTTTCGGCGAGGCCCGTTCCGGCATCTATCCGGTCACGGTGGACGGCGTGTCCGACGACATCACCATTCGCGTGCAGACCGGCCCGGCGATCAACGGCACCGACCTGCGCGATGCTACCGGCGAGATATCGTTCGGCGAGTTCACCAACCAGATCGAGTATCAGAATGCGGGAGCGTCGATCAATGACGCCATGAAGCAGGCGGTGCTGGCGGATATCGATACTGCCAATCTGAGCGGCAAGAGCGTCGGCGTGACCGGCGTGTTCAAGTTGATCAATCCCAAGAACTGGCTGGTGACGCCCGTCAGTCTGGAGGTGGAATGATGCCCTCATCTCCCATCCAGCCTGCGCCTGCCAGCGAACCCGCCGACGACATCGTGCTGTCGGCGCGGGATGTCGCCAAGTCGTTCGGTAGCGTGCATGCGCTCAAGACCGTCAACTTCGACGTCTATCGCGGTCAGGTGACCACGCTGTTCGGCGAGAACGGCGCCGGCAAGTCGACGTTGATGAAAATCCTCTCCGGCGTGATGCAGCCGACCTCCGGCGAGATCCTGCTGGAAGGCGAGCCGGTGCGCTTCGCCTCGACCACCGACGCCCAGCGCCTGGGGATATCGATCATCCATCAGGAACTCAGTCTGGCGCCCAACCTCAGCGTTCGCGACAACATCTTCATGGGGCGCGAGCTGAAGGGGGCGATGGGTATCGACTACGCCGAGGAGGCGCGTCAGACCCGTGCCTTGATGGAAGAACTCGACGAGCCGATCGATCCGTTGACCCCGGTCGAGGATTTGCGCCTGGGCCAGCAGCAGATCGTCGAGATCGCCCGCGCGCTATCGGTCAATTCGCGCATTCTGATCATGGACGAGCCGACCTCGGCGCTGTCGGCGACCGAAGTCGAAGTGCTGTTCCGGGTGATTCGCGATCTCAAGAGTCGCGGGGTGTCGATCGTCTATATCTCTCACCATCTGGAAGAGGCGCTGCTGATCACCGATCACGCGGTCGTGCTGCGCGACGGCGTGATGACGGCCGACGCCAGGCGCGCGGATATCGATCTGGAGTGGATCGTGCGCAACATGGTCGGCGAGAACTTCGATCTGGGCTCGCCGCCGACCGGTCACGCCCTGGGCGAGGTGGCGCTATCGCTGGACGACGTCAGCATCGCCGATGTCGCCGTGCCGGAGCGCTCGGTGGTCGATCATCTGTCGCTGGACGTGCGTGCCGGCGAGATCGTCTGCATCTACGGGTTGATGGGCGCGGGGCGAACCGAGCTGCTCGAGTGCGTGGCCGGTCGCGTGCCGCTGAGCGGTGGGCGGGTGGTGCTGGAGGGCGAGGACGTCTCGCACCTGAGTATCGCCGATCGCATCGCCAAGGGGCTGGTGCTGGTGCCGGAAGATCGCCAGCGCGATGGCCTGGTTCAGACCATGTCGGTGGGCGAGAACCTGTCGCTGGCCAGCATCAAGGCGTTCACCCGCTGGTTGCTGACCTCGGGCCCGCGGGAACGCGGCGTGGTGGATGAGTCGATCGCCAGCGTGCATATCAAGACGGATGGCCCCAAAGCCGAAATCGGATCGCTCTCCGGTGGTAACCAGCAGAAGGTGGTCATCGGCAAGATGCTGGCGACCCATCCGCGGGTCGTCGTTCTCGACGAGCCGAGTCGCGGTATCGATATCGGCGCCAAGGCCGAGGTGTTCAAACTGCTGGCGGAAGGCGCATCCCGACAGGGCCTGGCGGTGATCTTCTCCACTTCCGAAGTCGGCGAATGCCTGAGCATCGCACACCGCATCGTGGTGATGAGTCGCGGACGTATCGCGGCCGAATTCGGCGCCGACGCTTCCAAGGAGCAGATCATGGCGGCCTCCGGCGAAGCCGTGGTCGCCTGACAAGAACACGTTAGCGCCTTTTCTCGAACGGAGTTTTGATATGTCCAAACACAGCCAAGCGGCAGAGCGCCAACGGGGTGGCTTCGATCTGGGGCGCCTGCTGCTCGAGGGGCGAGCCTTTTTCGCCCTGATCGCGATCATCATCATCTTTTCGGCGCTGTCACCGGTCTATTTCTCGACCGGTAATTTTCTGACCATGTCGTCCCACGTGGCGATCTTCGGGTTGCTGTCGATCGGCATGCTGCTGGTCATTCTCACCGGCGGTATCGATCTGTCGGTGGGCTCGACGCTGGGACTGTGCGGGGTGGTCGCGGGCTTTCTGATGCAGGGCGTGACCTTCGACATGTTCGGCGTCACGCTCTATCCGCCGGTGTGGGTGGTGGTAATCCTGACCTGCGCGGTCGGCGCGTTCATCGGCGCCATCAATGGCGTACTGATCGCCTACTTCAAGGTACCGGCCTTCGTCGCGACGCTGGGTCTGCTCTATGTCGCCCGAGGCGTGGCGCTGCTGATGACCGATGGTCTGACCTACAACAATCTCGGAGGCAGCCCGGAGCTTGGCAACACCGGCTTCGACTGGCTCGGCTTCAACCGTCTGTTCGGCGTACCGGTGGGCGTGTTGATTCTGGCAGCAGTGGCGGTCATCACCATTCTGGCTCTGGCGCGCACCCCTTTCGGGCGCTGGGTCTACTCGACGGGCGGCAATGCGCGTGCCGCCGAGCTCTCCGGCGTGCCGGTCAAGCGGGTCCAGGTCTCTGTCTACGTGCTTTCTGGCATCTGCGCGGCCATCGCGGGCCTCGTGCTCTCTTCTCAGTTGACGTCGGCCGGCCCGACGGCGGGTACCACCTACGAGCTGACCGCCATCGCGGGTGTCGTGATCGGCGGTGCCGCACTGACCGGTGGTCGTGGCAACGTGCGCGGCACGCTGCTCGGGGCGTTCGTGATCGGCTTCCTCTCCGATGGCCTCGTCATCATCGGTGTCTCTTCCTACTGGCAGACCGTGTTCACAGGCGCCGTGATCGTGCTGGCGGTGCTGCTCAACAGCATTCAGTACAGCGGGCGCAAGAAACGCGCCGGCAAATTGTCCGAGCCTACGTCTCCAGAGCCAAAGACGCCCCAGCCCCCCTCTTCTCCAGCCTCGAACGCCGACGCTGAACGCGTGACGACCGGGGCGGAAAGTCCCGCCGGCAAGCCGGCAACACAGCATTGATCCGTGCGTCTCGATCAACGCGAGCTAGAGCACAACACGTTAGACCAACACAACCGCAAAAAAGGGTGATCCATCATGTTCAAGACAGGAAAGCGCCTGCTGATCGCAGCCCTCGCCGTGAGTGCGCCGTTACTCGCCGGAAGTGCCATGGCGCAGGACAAGGGGCTGATCTCGATCATCGTCAACGATACCTCCAACCCTTACTGGTTCACGGAAGGCAAGATCGCCCGTGAAACCGCCGAGGAGTTGGGGTACGAGGCCAATGTCAGTGCCCACAAGGGCGATACCAATACGGAAAGTCGACAAATCGATACCGCGATCACCAACCAGGCCAAGGCGATCATTCTCGACCCTGCCAACGCCGACGGATCGGTCGGCGCGGTGCGCAAGGCCGTCGATGCCGGCATTCCGGTATTCCTGGTCAACGCCGAGATCAATGAGCAGGGCCTGGCCAAGGCGCAATTGGTGTCCAACAATGCGCAGGGGGCGGCAATGGGCGCCCAGCAGTGGGTTCAGTCGGTCGGCGACTCGGCCAATTACGTCGAGTTGAAAGGCGCTCCGTCGGACAACAACGCGGCGACCCGCTCCAACGGCTACGAAACCGTGCTGAGTCAGTATCCGGATCTCAAGAAGGTCGGCGAGGACGTTGCCAACTGGGATCGCACCCAAGGGTTCAACAAGATGCAGAGCCTGCTGCAGGCCAACCCGGATATCCAGGGCGTGATCAGCGGCAACGACGAGATGGCATTGGGCGCGATTGCGGCCCTCAAGGAAGCCGGCAAGCTGAAGGATATCGTCGTCGGTGGTTTCGACGGTTCGCCCGATGCGGTCGATGCGATCAAGGCCGGTGAATTGGCGTATACCGTGCTGCAGCCGGTAGCGATCTTTTCCGAAGACGCCGTACGCATGGCAGACAAGTTCATCACTTCAGGTGAAACCGGGCTCGGCGGCGAGAAGAAACTCTACGATTGCATCCTCATCACGCCGGACAATGTCGATCAGTACACCTCTGCGTTCGTCATGGAGCAGTGATCCTCCGAAACCGGGTTGAGGACGACCGACCGCCGCGGGCTAAGGCTCGCGGCGGTTTCGTTGGGGGGCAGTCGATGACGTTTCGCCGATCAGATTAGATAGCGATCAACCGATACCGAATTTCGGCATCATCCAGTACCTGGCGATGCTCGTCCGTCAGGCCCGCATCGATCAGGACCAGGTCGAATTCGCCCAGGTCGGCCAGCCGATGCAATGCGCCGTGGCCGAACTTGGCGCTGTGGACGAGCAGTATCCGGCGCTCTGCCGCCGCCATCTGTGCGCGCTTGATCTGGGTCACTGCGGGGTCCTGCACGTAAGCCGTGGTGCCGAGGATGGCCGATGCGGAAAGCACCGCGACGTTGGCCCGCAGGTTGGCGAGCGTTTGCTCGCACAGCAGGCCGAACGTTGCGTTGAAGCGCGGCTGGTAATCCCCGCCCAGGGTGATCAGCTTGATGCCGCTGGCGGCCTTGAGCCGTTCGATGCTCTCCAGACTATTGGTGATGACGGTCAACGGCTCACGGCTGGGCAGCAGTGAAGCCAATTCGGCAGCCGTCGTGGAGTCGTCCAGCATCACCGCTTCGCCGGACGCGATCTCCTCCAGCGCCGCACGGGCCAGCGCCTGCTTTTCCCGCGTGGCGATATGCGAACGCAGCGCGAAGTTGCTTTCGAACACGCTGGAGGAGCGAGTGGTGACCCCGCCATGCTGCTTGTTGACCATGCCCTGGTCGGAGAGGGCGTCGAGATCGCGATGTACCGTCATCCGGCTGACGCCGAAGCGCTCGGCCAGCTCGTCGACCTGGGCCGAGCCGGCCTGAATGATGTAGTCCAGCATCGCCTGGCGGCGTGCTGTTGCGCCCCTTGTCGCGGTGCGAGGCGGTACGGCTTCGAGCGAGCTCATGACGCGCCCGTCGTCAGCACGACCTTGATCGAGTCGCGCTGGGCGGCGATCTCGAAGCCTCGCTCGAAATCGGCCAGCGGAACGTGATGGGTGACGATGCCGCGGGTCGTCACCAACCCGCGAGCGAGCAGGTCGATCGCCACCGGATACGTGTGCGGTGATAGGTGCGAGCCGCGAATATCCAGCTCCTTGCGATCACCGATCGTCGACCAGTCGACGGTAGTGGGTTCCTTGAACACGCTGAACTCGACGAAACGGCCCAGCTTGCGTAGCGATTCCAGGCCCTGGACTACGCCGCTCGATGAACCGGTGGCGTCGATATAGACCTCGCAGCCGTAACCGCCGGTGAGAGCACGTATCTCCTTGGCGATATCGTCGCGATGCGGAGTGAAGCCGTGATCGGCGCCGTAGTCGCGAGCCAGATCCAGGCGGTCGTCATGAGTGTCGACCAGAATCAGCTGTCTGGGCGTCTTGAGCCTGGCGAGCTGAACCATGGCCAGGCCGATCGGGCCGCCGCCGGCGATCACCACGGTATCGTCGAACTGGATCTCGGCGCGATTGACCGCATGGATACCGCAGGCCAGCGGCTCGAGGAAGGCGGCGTCCTCGACGCTCAGGCGAGGATCGACCCTATGCAGCACCGCGTTGGCCGGCACGCGCAGGTATTCCGCCATGCCGCCATCGGCGACGCCACCCTGAAAGCCGAAGATGTTGTGCACCTCGCACATCCAGTAGTGGCCGCGCTGACAATAGAAGCACTGTCGGCAGGGCAGAATCTGCTCCGGCACCACCCGATCGCCCAGCGAGACGCCAAAACGCTCGGCAGCCTCTTCGCCCAGCGCGACCACCTCGCCGGCGAATTCGTGGCCGACGATCATTGGCGGCTTCACGAAAGGCGCGAAGCGGTCGCCGTCGCCCCAGTACATCGCGGCTCCGTCGCGGCATTTGAGATCGCTCGAACAGATGCCGCAGGCCTGGATCCTGAGGATCAGCTCGCCCTGGCCGGGCCTGGGCGTCGGCGCGCGTTCGAGGCGATAGTCGCCGGGCCCGCGACAGACCACGGCCTGCATGCTGTCGGGAAGAGACACTCGAGAATCGGGCATGAGCTACCTCGGCGGTGACATGTTGGGATAACTGAAGCGAGTGCCAATTAAATAACATCAAAAAGTGATGATTTGCCGTATGACTTTGGTCTTGAAGAGGATTTACCTTTTAGCGATAAACTTTAATTGATTGAAATTAAAATAATATCTGTTGTCAGCGGTGATGTTTAACACCAACGTCTAACGTCGCTCGATCACAAAAGAGTGTTAGAAATGGCGGCATGAAGCGTTCATTCCGTACCTTTTCGGCGGTGCGGGGATGCGATTGACGGGAGACAGCCATGTCACGCGGTTATCTGCTGGGGCTCGACGGAGGCTCCAGTTCCACCAAAGCGGTGATTTTCGATACCGACGGCAATGTCGTGGGCATCGGGCGGGAGGCGTCCCGGCTCGAGCATCCTCAGGCACACTGGGTCGAACGTGACATGAATGCCACCTGGGCAAGTGCCGCTCAGGCGATACGCGCTGCGCTGGCCGCTGCCAACGTGGATGGCAGCGAGATTGTGGCGATCGGCGTCACGGCGCACGGCGATGGGCTCTATCCGCTCGATCGGAAAGGCGAGCCGCTCGGCCAAGCCATCACCTCGCTCGATAGCCGCGCGGCGGGCATCGTCGAACGCTGGTGTCGAGAAGGCGTGCGTGACGAGGCGCTGGCGCGGATCGGACAGATGCCTTTTGCCTTCTCGCCGGTGACCTTGCTGGCATGGATGCAGGAACATCAACCCGAACGGTTGTCCGCGCTCGGCCACGTGCTGACCTGCAAGGACTGGCTGCGATTCAAGCTGACCGGCGAGGTTGCCACCGACTTCACCGAGGCCAGCACCGGCTATACCGATGTGAACACGCAGCGTTATAGCCGGGAGGCGCTGTCGATGCTGGGTATCGATAGTGTCTTCGACACGCTGCCGGCTGTCCGCATGCCCGACGAGATTGCCGGCCATGTCAGCATGGCGGCTGCGCGCGCCACCGGCCTCAAAGCCGGTACGCCGGTGGCGGCGGGGCTTCACGATGTCACGGCCAGCGCGGTGGGGTTGGGAAATGTCGAGTCGGATACCCTGACCATCGCAGCCGGCACCTTCAGCATCAACGAGGTCTTCTCCGACGCGCCGAAGCCCGACTCGCGCTGGGCCACGCGCAACGGACTGCGCCCTGGCCAATGGCTCAACATGGCGATTTCACCGGCTTCCTCGAGCAATCTCGAATGGTTTCATCGCCAATGGGGGCGGGCCGGCGACGGCGATACCGGTGCCTTTTTCGCCGAGATGGAAGCATCGCTGGACGCCGCGTTCCAAAGCCCGTCTCGACTGGTCTATCACCCGTTCCTTTACGGCTCACCCTATGACGAACCCGCCAGCGCCGGGCTGTTCGGGCTGCAGGGCTGGCATGATCGCGGCCATGTACTCCGCGCGATTCTGGAAGGCGTGGTGTTCAATCATCGCGTCCATGTCGATGCGCTGGCGTCGACTTTCCCCATCGACCGCGTGCGCATCACCGGCGGCGGCAGTCACTCGCCGCGGCTGGCGCAGCTCTTCTCCGATTCGCTCGGCCGGCCGCTGGAGACGTCCCGTATCCAGGAAGCGGCCGCCTGGGGTGCCGCCATCTGCGCGGGGGTGGCGGCCGAGGTGTTTCCCGCCATTGCGTCAGCTACACCGCTTTGCGAGATCGACCATCGCTATACACCCGAGGCCCGGCGCCAGGCCGAGTGCCAGCGGGGCTTCGAACGTTACCAGCGGTTGGTGGAGTGCCTGCGTCCGCTGTGGGCGACGCTCGATGCCGACGCGCCGCCGTTGGCATCGCCGGCAGTCGAACCTCAACCCAGTCCAACGGCGGGAGCCGCACGATGACCGAATCTCTGAATCCACCACCGCTGACGCGTCAGCAGACGCTGGAACGACTGCGGGCCGATCCGGCGGTCTCGGTGCTGATCATCGGCGCCGGCATCAACGGTGCCGGCCTGTTTCGCGATCTGGCGTTGCAGGGTGTCGATACGCTGATCGTCGACAAGCAGGACTTCTGTGCCGGGGCCAGCGCGGCGCCTTCGCGACTGATTCACGGCGGCCTCAAGTATCTGGAGACCGGGGAGTTCCGCCTGGTGGCGCAGTCGACCCGCGAGCGTAATCTGCTGCTGCGCAACGCGCCGCACGTGGTGCATCCGCTGCGCACCGCGATGCCGACGCACAGCTGGTGGGGGGGCATCTGGCCGTCGATCCAGCGGTTCTTTCGTCGCCCGGCGAAGATCGACGACCGCGGCATCCTGATCAGTGAAGTCGGGCTGACGCTCTATGACTTCTTCGGTCGCCACTTTCGCAGCATGCCGCGTCATTCGCTGATGCTGGGGCGCCGGGTGCGGGAATCGCTGCCGGACATTCGCCGCGACGTTCGTGCGCTTCACACCTACTACGATGCCGCGATCAGCCAGGCCGAACGCCTCGGCTACGAGCTGATCGACGATGGCTGCCGGACCCATCGCGGGGCGATGGCACTCAACCATGTGACCCTGACCGGTGGCGAAGGCGGAGCGGTGAGTTTCAACGATGAAGACGGCAACGCTTTCACGGTCCGCCCCCAGCTCATCGTCAACGCCGGCGGCGCCTGGATCGATGAGATCAACCGTCGGTTGGGGCGCGGAACGCAGCACATCGGTGGTACCAAGGGCGGCCATCTGATCGTCGATGTGCCGATCCTTCGGGATCAGCTCGACGGGCGGATGATCTATTTCGGCACCCCGGATGGTCGCATCTGCCTGATCTATCCGTTCATGAATCACGTACTGGTCGGCGCCACCGACATTCGTTGCCCCGATCCGGACCAGGCCGTCTGCGAGGATGCCGAACGCGACTACATGCTCGAGGCGGTGCGCTATCTGTTCCCCGACGTGCCGATCGGACCGGATCAGGTGCGTTATCGCTATAGCGGGGTGCGTCCGCTCCCGCGCAGCGACGCCGCCGATCCGGGCCAGATCAGCCGAGATCACGCCATCGTCGAGGATCGCATCCAGGATTGGCCGGTGCTGTCGCTGGTCGGCGGCAAATGGACCACATTTCGCGGGTTTGCCGAGGAGGTCGCCGACGACGTGCTTGCCAGGCTCGGCTGCCGACGCGAGATCGATACCCGCGAGCTGGCGATCGGAGGCGGGAAGGATTACCCCCGCGATGCGATATCGCGGGAGGCCTGGCTTGCGCGGGTAACCGCGCTCTGCGACGGCGACCGGCATCGGGCGATCACCCTGTTGAGCCGCTATGGCACTCGAGGCGAAGCGGTAGGGCGGCACTGCGCGAGGATGAGCGCTGATGGTGTCTGTCGTCAGCGCCCGCTGAATTCGATGACGGATTATCGTGTCGGGGAGATCGATTTCGTCTGCCGCTTCGAGCGCGTCGAGCATCTGGCAGACGTGCTGTTCCGTCGTCTGCCGATTGCGCTCTCCGGGCAACTGGACGGCGTCGTGGTCGAGGAGGTCGCATCGCATTGCCGAAGGGCCCTGGAATGGTCCGAATCACGCTGCCGGGACGAAATCGAGGCGGTGCGAGAGGTGGCCCTGCGGGCGCATGGCGTTTCGCTCGCGCCAATTTGCGGGGAGCCGCCGGAGGCTGTCGCGGCTGCCACTGAAGACCCGGGAACGTCCTCTGCCCAGGAGATCACACCATGACGACCGTCTTTTCTGCCAGCGGCTTGCGCACCGGACGGCTGTTTCGCCGCGAGACCGGATCGAGCTGCATGGTGGCGTTCGATCGTACGCTGCTGGCGGGACCTGTGGAGCATGCCATCGATGCGCGTCGGACCTGCGAGGCGATCGTCGCGGCCGGTCCGGAAGCGGTGCTGTTGTCGCCCGGCATGCTCAAGTCTTGCGCTGACCTGTTCGCCGACAGCCGCGCGCCCAAAGTGGTGCTTCGGATCGACTATCCGATGGTGGGCGACTTCACGCTGGCGGGAGAGGAGTATCACCGCATGATCGCAACGCCCGCCCAGGCGCAGGCGATGGGGGCGGACGCGGTAGTGATGTGTCTGATTTCCGGTTACGACGACCCCGGGCGCGAAGCCGACAACCTTCGGGCGGTAGCGGAGACCGCCCGCCAGTGCGAGGCGATCGGACTGCCACTGATCGTCGAGGCGGTGGTGTGGGGGCACCGTGAGCAAGGGCGCGAAGACGGTCGTCTCGATGGCGAGCGCATCGCGCGGGTGGCGAGGATCGGCGCCGAGCTGGGAGCCGATCTGATCAAGGCGCAGTTCACCGGCGACCCTCGGGACATGCAGGGCCTCGTACAGAGCTGTCCGGTTCCGGTACTCGTCCTGGGTGGGTCGGCGATGAACGACGACGAGGCGCTGGCGTGTTTCACCCGGGATGCACTGGATAACGGCGCACGGGGCGTGATTTTCGGCCGCAATGCCTGGCAGCGGGAGAATGCCACGGCGGGTATCGAGCGGCTGGTCGATATCGTGCACGGTACCGGTAGCCCTCGCCGCTAGCCCTCGCCGCTAGCCCTCGCCGCTAGCCCTCGCCGCTAGCCCTCGCCGCTAGCCCTCGCCGCTAGCCCTCGCCGCTAGCCCTCGCCGCTAGCCCTCGATAGCACCGGTCAATCATCCGCGCGGGTGGCAAAACATAGGCAGCTAGCCATTCTGTGTGTAGACTTTTGTACCCTGTCCCGGCGTGTCCGGGAGAGCGATGTCGTGCGTCGTTTCATCCGTCTTCCCGACCGACGGCGCTGCGTTTTGTCAGGCGGGTCGCACGTGCGGGCCGCAACCAGTGAACGAAGGGATCTCCGTACGCCATGAGCGAATACTCTCTGTTTACCTCCGAATCCGTGTCCGAAGGTCATCCGGACAAGATCGCCGATCAGATTTCCGATGCCGTGCTGGACGCCATCATCGCGCGGGACAAGCAGGCGCGCGTGGCTTGCGAGACGCTGGTCAAGACCGGCGTCGCCATCGTTGCCGGGGAAATTTCAACCTCCGCCTGGGTCGACCTGGAAGACCTGGTGCGCAAGGTGATCATCGATATTGGCTATACCTCTTCGGAAGTCGGCTTCGATGGCGAAACCTGCGGCGTGATCAACCTGATCGGAAAGCAGAGCGTCGATATCGCCCAGGGCGTCGATCGCAGCAAGCCCGAAGATCAGGGCGCGGGCGATCAGGGCCTGATGTTCGGTTACGCCACCAACGAGACCGAATCGTTCATGCCGGCGCCGATCCACTATTCGCACCGGCTCGTCGAGCGTCAGGCGGAACTGCGCAAGAACGGTACGCTTTCGTGGTTGCGTCCCGACGCCAAGAGCCAGATCACCTTCAGCTATGACGACGACGGCAAGCCCAACGGCGTGGATGCCGTGGTGCTGTCGACCCAGCACGATCCAGACATCTCCCAGGAAGATCTGCGCAAGGCGGTGGAGGATCTGATCATCCGTGATGTCCTCCCGGCGAAGTGGATACATGACAAGACCCGGTTCCACATCAACCCGACCGGCAAGTTCGTGATCGGCGGTCCGGTGGGTGATTGCGGGCTGACCGGACGCAAGATCATCGTCGATACCTACGGCGGTATGGCGCGCCACGGCGGCGGCGCGTTTTCCGGCAAGGATCCGTCCAAGGTCGACCGCAGTGCTGCCTATGCCGGGCGCTACGTGGCCAAGAACATCGTGGCTGCCGGTCTCGCCGACAAGTGCGAGATTCAGGTCTCCTACGCCATCGGTGTCGCCGAGCCGACCTCGGTCTCGATCAACACCTTCGGCACCGCCAGTGTCAGCGAAACCAGGATCATCGAGCTGGTGCGCGAGCACTTCGACCTGCGCCCCCACGCCATTACGCGCATGCTCGATCTGCTCCATCCGATGTATCAACTGACGGCCTCCTACGGCCACTTCGGACGCGAACCGTTCGAATCGAGCTACACCTGGACCGACGTCAACGGCGAAACGCAGACCGAGACCTTTACCGCCTTCCCGTGGGAGAAGACGGACAAGGCCGAGACGCTGAGAGCCGCTGCCGGTCTGTAATCGCGAGTCCCTGGAGAGCCCTGCATGTCGGCGCCGGCCTGCAGGGTCTGATCGGCACACGACGACGAAGCGGACCCGGATTTCCGGGCCCGCTTTTTTTGTCACCGATCGGCTGAATGAACCCTTATCAAGCCCGCCCCGCTGCGATCCTCTATCGTAAAGGCTCCGGGCCGGACGCTCACCGACAATTCGCCGCGGCAGGCACAGGGAAGAATTCCATGCTGGAAATCGCAGCAGTCTTCATCACGATCACCGCGCTGTTTGCGTGGTTCAACTACCGGTTCCTCAAGCTGCCGGCGACGATCGGGGTGATGTGCATCTCGCTGCTGGCTTCGATGTTGTTGATCGCGTTGAGCCACGCTGGCTTCGACGGGATTACCGATTGGGCCGAGGCCTGGCTGGGGCAGATAAACTTCAACACCTTGCTGATGGACGGGATGCTGTCGCTGCTGCTGTTCGCCGGGGCGTTGCACGTCGATTTCCACAAGCTCAAGCGTTATCGCTACTCGATCGGTCTGCTGGCGACCGTCGGTGTGGTGATCTCGACCGTGGTGATCGGTAGCGCGGCCTGGTGGCTTTTCGCCACCTTCCATATCGCGGTGCCTTATCTCTACTGCCTGGTCTTCGGGGCGTTGATCTCGCCGACGGATCCGATCGCCGTACTCGGGATCATGCGTAGCGCGGGCGCGCCGGAAGATATGGAGATCAAGATCGTCGGCGAGTCGCTGTTCAACGACGGCGTCGCGGTGGTGGTGTTCACCATGATGCTGGGAGCGGCGAACGCGACCGAAGCGCTGACGGTCACGCACTCCGCGATGCTGTTCCTGGAAGAGGCCGGCGGCGGCATTCTGCTCGGGCTGGTGATGGGGTATGTCGCCTACTGGATGATGAAGAGCATCGATCAGTATCAGATCGAGGTGCTGGTCACCCTTGCGCTGGTGCTGGGCGGTTATACGCTGGCGACGCATCTTCATGTGTCGGGGCCGATCTCGATGGTCATTGCCGGGCTGTTCATCGGCAATCGCGGCCGCGAACATGCCATGTCGGATACCACCCGTCGCTACGTCGACGGCTTCTGGGAACTGATCGACGAGATTCTCAACGCGGTGCTGTTCGTACTGATCGGCCTCGAACTGCTGCTCATTCCCTTCGAGTGGTCGTACCTCATCGTTGCTGGCCCGATCATCGTCGTCATTCTGGTGACGCGCCTGCTCACCATCGGTCTACCCATTGCCATATTGAACCGGTGTGTCCATTTTCGTCACGGCACCACGCGTGTGCTGACCTGGGGCGGGCTGCGAGGTGGCATCTCGGTGGCCTTGGCGCTGGGCCTGCCCGAGAGCGATTACCGAAATACCATGGTGATGGTGACCTACATCATCGTGCTGTTCTCGATCCTGGTTCAGGGGCTGACCATCGGTGGCGTGGTACGACGCGTGTTATCGCAGGATGCCAAAAAATCTTAGACTTTAGTGGTATGCAGTGGTTCAGGCATGGTATCGCCGCCGGGCGTTCCTTACTCTTGGGTCACTGTACGGTTTCTTTTTCGTCGATCAGATGGGTCGATGACGTTTCAATGACGGGGTGAACCATGATGTTACGCACAGGAATGCTGGTCGCGGCGCTGGGCCTTTCCGGCGCACTGCTGGTGGGTTGCGGTGACGACAGTGATGATCAGGCCAAAAGCGAGTCTCAAGAGTCATCATCGTCGCAACAGGAGACCCAGTCCTCCGGTTCCAGCACTCAGGACACGGCGTCTTCGGACACCGCCGGCAGTGCAGATAATGCCGATAGCCAGGACACCGCTGCCGCCGGCGGCGAACCCGTCAATCTGATCTTCGGCACCGGCGGTACCGGTGGCAGCTACTATCCGATCGGCGGGGCGCTGAAGAGCGTGTTCGAAAAGAGCGACCTGGTCGACGGCGTACAGGTGGTGTCGACCGGTGCCTCCGTGCAGAACATCAACAACATCAACGATGGTCTGAATCAGGTCGCCATCGTGATGAGCGACGTGGCTTACGACGCCGTCAAGGGCCAGAACCAGTTCGAGGGCCAGCCTGCCGATATCGAGACCATCGCTGGTCTGTATCCCAACGTGGTGCAAATCGTCGCCACGGCCGACAGCGATGTCCACAGCATTGCCGATCTGAAAGGCAAGCGTGTCGGCGTGGGCAAGGTCGGCTCCGGGGTCGAACAGAGTGCTGCCAAGGTGCTGGAATCGGCGGGCCTCAGCTACGACGATCTGGCCCAGGTCAGCCATACCGGCTATGCCGACAGCGTGACCGAGATGAGCAACGGCAACCTCGATGCCGCGTTCTTCACCTCCGGCGTGCCCAACTCCAGCATCACCGGGCTGATGCAGAGCACCGACGTGACCTTCGTTCCGGTCAGCGGCGACGTTGCCTCCACGCTGCTGGAAAAGTATCCGTACTACGAGAACTACGAGATCCCGGCCGGGGCGCCCGAGCGCTACAATCTGGGTGACGCCGTGGATACCGTGGCGATCCGCAACATCATGATCGTGCCGTCCTCCATGCGGGACGATGTGGCCGAGGATCTGGCCAAGCGGTTCCATGACTATCTGGAATCCGACAGCGTCTCCGTGGGTGCGCTCAAGCAGTTCGATCCCAGCACCATGGACAAGAATCTGGTCGTACCGGTGCATCCGGGCGCCGAAGCCTTCTACGAAACGCTGTCTTCTTCCGAGGGTGCAGCAACTGATGGCGATGCGGCTAGTGCCGGTGATGACAGCGATCTGTCGGAAGAGACCGCTTCGATGCCGGCCAACGAGAAAGCGTCGACGACGACATCCGATGGTGCCGAAGCTGAACCGTCCAAGCAGACCAGCGCCGAGACGCCCGAAGACAACATCGACGCTGCCGAGGGGAGCGAGACCAGCGGTGATGACAACGCGCAGGACAAGGAGCCGCAATCCTGAGCGGGATGGCGTGACCGACCGATCAAGGCGCCAGTCATGATGACGGTCTCGATGAATCGCCCTGGTGGATCGCCCTGGTGGATCGGTCTGATAAATCGTTCTGATGAATCGTCTTGATGCGTAAAATCTGGCTGAGTATCGCAGCGGTGGTGATCCTGGGGGTCGCCACCGCTGCGTATCCGCTACCGTGGTTGGTCATTCGTGATGGGCCGCAGTGGCGTTTTGCCTTTCCGGGGTGGCAGGGCACGACCTTTACGCTGCGCTGGATGCATTCGGTCGAGAAAGAAGATTGGGAAGAGTGGTTCGCGGTGACCGCGGGCGACGCCATAGAGATCACCGGCACGCGCTTCAAGACGTTCGGTGCGGGTGTTCCGTCGCATGCGGGTACCGAAACCCATCTCGAGGATGGCTGGGTGGTGATGACCGGCATCGATCGCGTGGTCGATCCGCTGGCGGTGCAGGCAGCCGTGGAAGAGCATTACCGTCTGATCTTCGCGGGCCATACCATTCCGCTGTCGCGCGGCGATCCGCCCCGAATACTGACTTTTTCCATACTCAGGGTGCCGTTGTGGCAAGTCTTGCCGGCACTGGTGCGACCCTGGTTGTCATAGATCCCCGCTTGGCGAGGAAGGCACATGTCCGAACAGAAAAACACGATCTCCGCCGACGATTCACAGGATCCGTCGGTCAAGGAGGCACTGGAAAAATTCGACCGCGAAAGTCTGGTACGAGACAGACTGCCGCGCTCGGTGATCCGGTTCGTCATGGCCGTGTCGGTACTGCTGGCACTGTTTCATCTCTACACCTCGTTTTCGGGGCCGCTGGTTGATGTCGCCCAGCGCAGCATCCACCTCTATACCCTGCTGGGTCTGGCCTTCATTCTCTATCCGTTGACTCGCAAGGGAGCCCGCGACCGGGTGCCATGGGGCGACGCCATCGTGGCACTGATCGCATTCGGCATCGGTGTCTACATGCTGATGGTGTCCGATCGCGTGATCGCTTCGGCAGGACGCATCAACAATGTCGACATGGTGGTCGGCATGGTGGCGATTCTGCTGGTGCTGGACGCAACCCGGCGTGTCACCGGCTGGGGCCTGACGATTCTGGCCGCTTTGTTCCTGGTCTACGGCTTCTATGCCAAGCTCTCGTTCTACCCGCAGGTCAACGAGGCGATCGTCCTCGCCACCTGCAAGCAGATCATCTCCCATCTGGTGTTTATCACCGAAGGGCTGCTGGGCACGGCGATCGGGGTCTCGGCGAGCTATATCATTCTGTTCATCCTGTTCGGTGCCTTTCTCGGCAAGTCCGGACTGGGGCAGCTGTTCAACGATCTTGCGCTGGCCATCGCCGGACATACCCGGGGCGGGCCGGCCAAGGTGGCGGTCATCGCCAGCGGCTTTCTGGGTTCGATCAACGGCTCCGCCATCGCCAATGTGGTGACGACAGGGGCCTTTACCATTCCGTTGATGAAGAAGACCGGCTACAAGGCGAACTTTGCCGGAGCGGTCGAAGCCGCTGCCAGCGTCGGCGGTCAGATCCTGCCGCCGATCATGGGCGCAGCGGCCTTCATCATGGCCGAGGTGCTGGCAGTTCCCTACACCCAGGTCATTCTGGCGGGGATCATTCCGGCGCTGCTCTACTATCTTGGCGTGCTGTTCCAGGTACATCTGCGCGCCATGCGCAACGGCCTGGAGGGTATTCCTCGCTCCCAGCTCACGCCGCTCAAGGAGGTCATGCTCAAGCGCGGTCACCTGCTGATACCGATGGCCGTGCTGCTATGGCTGCTGTTCGAGGGGCGGGCGCCGTTCTTCGCGGCATTCTGGTCGATCGCGGCAACGGTACTGATCTGCGGTACGCGCCGCGTGGCGATCGGGCTCAGCCTGATTCTGGCACTGCTGATCTTCGAGCCGCAGCTGCGGGCGTTGATCGGTGGACACGCGCTGCCCAATTTTCCGGCCAGCCGCTGGACGCTGTTCTTGATCATTGCGGTGACGGTGGCCATCAACGCGCTGCGGGCCAAGCTGGGGATGGTGGCCGAGAAGATGGATGTGGCCGACTGTCGTGATGCCATGCACGACGGGGTGCGCAATGCCATTCCCGTTGCCGTGGCCTGTGGGGCAGTGGGGATCATCGTCGGGATCGCCACGCTCACCGGTATCGCGCTGGAAGCGGCTGACGCCGTGGTGACGCTGGGCCAGCAGATTCCGATTCCGATGATCCAGCTGCTGGTCACGCTGGTGCTGACCATGATCGCATCGATCGTGCTCGGCATGGGCCTGCCGAGTATTCCGACCTACATCATCACCAGCACCATGGCCGCGCCGATTCTGCTGAATCTGCCGATGTTCCGGGAGCTGGCGGGCAGCAACGAGACGGCGATCTTCGTGGCCCACATGTTCGTGTTCTACTTCGGGCTGTTCGCCAACCTGACGCCGCCCGTGGCGCTGGCCGCCTATGCGGGCGCCGGTATCAGCGGCGGCTCGCCCAACGCCACCGGTTTCCAGGCGATGAAACTGGCGATCGCCGGCTTCGTGGTGCCCTACATGTTCGTATTCGCGCACAGCATGCTGATGATCGATGCGACCCTGTGGAACACGCTGTGGGTCATCGTGACCGGGGTGGTCGGGGTGCTGCTGCTGGCCGTGGCGGTCGAGGGCTATCTGCGACGCCCGCTCAACCCGTTCTGGCGAATACTGGCGGCGGTCGGTGCGCTGGCGTTGATTTTCCCGGGGTTGATCAGCGACATCGTCGGCGCGGTCATTACCGTGGTGCTGTTCCTGCTGGCCAAGGCGAAGCCGGAGGTAACGCCTGCCAAAGCCGTGTAGCAACGTACTGCCAAGTCGGGTCATTGCGGAACGAGCGCCCATTCCCCCTTCCGGGGAGTGGGCGTTTTGCCGTTCTGGTGATACGACTTTAGTCGTTACCGACAAATTACCGGGCTTGTGATGACGACAGCTTGCCTAGCCGTTTGCTATAAGAAAAGCGAGGCACCCGCAGAATGACCGTTGAAGAGTAGAGGTGCCCGCCAATGACCGATGAGGATGACACATGTCAATCAACGTCACTCGGCGCCAGTTTTTCAAACTGGGCGGGGCGGGATTGGCGAGTTCGAGCCTGGCGATGATGGGGTTTGCGCCCGAACCCGCCGAAGCCTCGATCCGCCAGTTCAAGCTGACCCACGCCAAAGAGACCCGCAACACCTGCACCTACTGCTCGGTAGGCTGTGGCATTCTGATCTACAGCAAGGGCGACGGCTCCAAGAACGTCGAGCAGAATGTCTTCCATATCGAAGGCGATCCCGATCATCCGGTGTCTCGTGGTTCGCTCTGCCCCAAAGGCGCTGGCCTGCTCGACTTCGTTCACAGCAAGGGGCGGCTCGAATATCCGCAAGTTCGTGAAGCGGGCTCCAGCGAATGGACACGAATCAGCTGGGACGAGGCGCTGAACCGTATCGCCCGGCACATGAAGGACGATCGCGACGCCAATTTCGTCCAGCGCACCGCACAAGGCGAGACGGTCAACCACTGGACGACGACCGGCTTCCTGGCGGCCTCCGGCTCTTCCAACGAAGCCGGCTACATCACCCACAAGGTGGTGCGCAATCTCGGCATGGTGGCGTTCGACAACCAGGCACGCGTTTGACACGGACCGACGGTGGCAGGTCTTGCCCCTTCATTCGGTCGCGGTGCCATGACCAATCACTGGGTCGACATCCGCAATGCCAATCTGATTCTGTCGATGGGTGGCAACTCCGCCGAAGCACACCCTGTGGGCTTTCGCTGGGTCACCGAGGCCATCGAGCACAATAAAGCCGAGTTGATCACGATCGACCCGCGCTTCACTCGTACCGGCGCCGTGGCGCAGGACAAGGCGTTCATCCGCACCGGCACCGATATCGCGTTTCTCGGCGGGCTGATCAGCTATCTGATCGAGACCGATCAGATCCAGCGCGAGTACGTGCTGAACTACACCGACGCGGCGCTGATCGTGCGCGAGGATTACGGGTTCGAGGACGGTCTGTTCTCCGGGTATGACGAGTCGACCCGCAGCTACGACAAGCAGTCGTGGATGTACGAGATGGGCGACGACGGTTTCGCTCGTCGCGACGCGTCCTTGCAGAATCCGCGCTGCGTCTATCAGTTGCTGCGGGAACACTATTCGCGTTACACCCCGGACATGGTCTCGAGCATTACCGGGATCACGGTCGACAACATCCAGCGGATCTGGAAGAAGATCGCGGCGATGGCGGTCCCCGACAAGACCATGACCATCCTCTACGCGCTGGGGTGGACGCAGCATTCGATCGGATCCCAGATCATCCGTACGGCCGCCATGGTCCAGCTGTTGCTGGGCAACATGGGCATGCCGGGCGGCGGCGTCAACGCCTTGCGCGGACACTCCAACATCCAGGGCCTGACCGACCTGGGCCTGCTGTCCCAGCTCTTGCCCGGCTACATGACCCTGGCCAACGCCAAGGAGCAGGACTACCGCGCCTATATCGACAAACGCACCAAGCAGCCGACCGTCGAGGGCCAGGTCTCCTACTGGAAGAACTACGAAAAATTCCACGTCAGTCTGATGAAGACGTGGTACGGCGATGCGGCCAATGAAGGCAACGACTGGTGCTTCGACTGGCTGCCCAAGCTCGAGCGGCCGCTCTACGACATCCTCGACACATTCGAGCGCATGTCCAAGGGCGAGCTCAACGGCTATTTCTGTCAGGGGTTCAATCCGCTGGCGTCGTTCCCCAATCGGGCCAAGGTGACCAGGGCGCTCTCTTCGCTGAAGTATCTGGTGGTGATGGATCCGCTCAACACCGAAACCAGCGAGTTCTGGAAGAATTACGGCGAGTACAACGATGTCGATTCCAGCCAGATCGGCACCGAAGTGTTCCGTCTGCCAACCTGCTGTTTCGCCGAGGACGAGGGCTCGATCGTCAACAGCGCCCGCTGGTTGCAATGGCACTGGGCGGCGGCACCGCCACCGGGGGATTCGCGTCCGGATACCCGCATCATGGGCGAGCTGTTTCTCAAGCTGAAGCAGCTTTATCAGGCGGAAGGGGGTGTCTTTCCCGATCCGATTCTCAACCTGACCTGGGATTACCGGATTCCGGCCGATCCGAAGGCGGACGAGCTGGCACGCGAGTTCAACGGCCGTGCGCTGGAGGATCTCACCGACGAGCAGGGTAATGTCACCCGACGCGCCGGCGAGCAGCTCGCCGGGTTCGCGGAACTGACCGCTGACGGGCGTACCGCGTCTGGCTGCTGGATATTCACCGGCTGCTGGACCGAAGCCGGCAACCAGATGGCCAACCGCGACAATTCCGATCCCTACGGTACCGGCAACACGCTGGGTTGGGCGTGGGCCTGGCCGATGAATCGGCGAATTCTCTACAACCGGGCGAGCGCGGACGTCCAGGGACGGCCCTGGGGGCCTGAAAAGGCGTTCATCTGGTGGGATGGCGAGCAGGGTGCCTGGGTCGGCGCCGACGTACCCGACTTCCCGACCAACTCGCCGCCGTCGCAAGGGCAGATGCCGTTCATCATGCAGCCGGAGGGCGTCGGCCATCTGTTCGCCGGGCAGAGCATGGTCGACGGGCCGTTCCCTGAACATTACGAACCGTTCGAGTCGCCGGTGCCCCAGAACCTGCTGCATCCGGGCAAGGAAAGGGCTCGCAACAATCCGGCCGCCCGCATTTTCGACGAGGATCGCGAGGCGCTGGGCAAGCCCGAGGAGTTCCCGCACGCGGCGACCACCTACCGGCTCACCGAGCATTTCCACTTCTGGACCAAGCATGCCGAACTCAATGCCATCGTGCAGCCCCAGCAGTTCGTCGAGATCGGCGAAGCGCTGGCCAGCGAGATCGGCATCGTGGCCGGTGACTGGGTGAAGGTGTCGTCGAAACGGGGCTTCATCAAGGCCGTGGCAGTGGTGACCAAACGGCTGCGACCGATGATGATCGGCGACAGGCAGGTCCACCATGTGGGGATCCCGCTGCATTGGGGATTCACCGGAGTGGCCAAGAAGGGATACCTGGTCAACGCCCTGACGCCGTTCGTCGGCGATGCCAATACTCAGACGCCGGAATACAAGTCGTTCACCGTCCGCGTCGACAAGGTCTAAGGAGGGCACATGAACAACTCCCAGAACATCATCGCCCGCTCCGCCACCACGACGACGCCTCCTCAGGTCCGGAGTCACGTCGATGAAGTGGCCAAGCTGATCGATGTCTCCAAATGCATCGGCTGCAAGGCGTGTCAGGTGGCGTGCATGGAGTGGAACGACCTGCGCGACGATGTCGG
>NZ_MSDO01000029.1 GCF_001937195.1 Salinicola socius
TCCGGGTAGCTATGTGCGGACGGGATAACCGCTGAAAGCATCTAAGCGGGAAGCCTTCTTCAAGATGAGATCTCCCCGAGACCTAGAGTCTCCTAAAGGGTCCCGCAAGACTAGCTGGTTGATAGGCACGGTGTGGAAGCGCTGCAAGGCGTTGAGCTAACGTGTACTAATGCCCCGTGAGGCTTGACCATATAACCCCAAGGGGTTTACGAGAGACGGAAAGAAAGATCCCGTCTCCGTTCGGTGATCATCACCGACATTGCCGGATACGCGCTGCCCTCAAGAGCGGGCAGCCAAGAGACGTCGCTCAGCAGCATGATCCGAATCAGTGGGAATGAGGGCCGGGTAGGCAGTGAAGGCTCATGATTTCTGCGTCAGTTTTGCCTGACGACCATAGCGAGCGGGAACCACCTGATCCATGCCGAACTCAGTAGTGAAACCGCTTAGCGCCGATGGTAGTGTGGGGTCTCCCCATGTGAGAGTAGGTCATCGTCAGGCACTTATTTAACGAAGCCCCGGCCATTTGGTCGGGGCTTTGTTTTTAGGGGTCTCCCCATGGAGAGTAGCGGAGAGCCGCCCTGGTCATCGTCAGGCACCTATACCGTACCCCAGCTTCGAAAGAAGCTGGGGTATTTTTATGGTGCGACAAAAACCAACGCAGTCATCGTCAGGCACTCATCCAAAACCCCGGCCAACAGGCTGGGGTTTTTTATGTCCGGCATTTGGGCCCAGTTTTGAGGCTCGGGATAAGGGTTCGAAACGCCATCGGAACAGGTCCAAGGCTAGGCACTATATCGACCGAAGTTCGCCCTGGCGAGCCGTGTGATCCTTGGTTGCCGAGGTGTTCTCCGGCGTTGATCATCACGTGTACCAATGTTGTCGTTACTGACGCCAAGCGCCGACAGCCACGTGTTCAGAGTTGAAAAGTTAGGAGAAATTGGGGAAGGGAAGCTGAGAAGTTGGCTGATTCCGCAATCTGAAGCTATGGTGTTAGGGCAAATACATGGAAGCAATTGCTCAGGAGAATGCGAGATGCGCACCGACCTATTGAAGAAGATGGCAATGGCCATGCTGTTGGGCCTGATGGCATTTGGCGTCGTGGCTTGTGACAACGACGAAGGTCCAGCCGAAGAAGCTGGAGAATCGGTCGATAACGCCGTGGACAATGCAGGCGATGCGATGGATGATGCTGGCGACGAAATGCAGGAGCAGTCAGAAGACGCGCAGAATTAATATCGTCATGGTGTCGGCGTAGGATGTAATGAAAAAACCCTGCGTTGGCAGCCATGATTTACCTGAACATGCGACTCAGGTGAGTTATAAGCGAATCAAGCCCGGACATCATGAATACGATGTCCGGGCTTTTTTGATTGGAGGCCGGGTGGCATTTGTGGCTACTTCGAGGCCGTGGCCCGGATGATTTCCATCCAACGATAAAAATGGGCGGCCGTGTCGAGACACTGCCGCCCGCTGTCTATTGCCATACCGTTGCATCACGATTTACTGAGCCATTGCCGCTGCCGGCATTCCCCGGCAGCGGCATATCACTGGTCAAACCTGGCGATCAGGTGTCATCACGCTTGGGCAGTGCATAGGCGATCACATAGTCACCGGAGGGCGTTTCCATGAAGTGATGCCCGGTGGCGACGATGACGACGTACTGACGGCCGTCTGCTTCGTACACCATCGGATTGGCCTGGCCGCCCGCCGGAAGCGGAGCCTGCCACACCGTCTCGCCGCTCTCGATATCGATGGCACGAATCAGATCGTCTGTCGCTGCCGCGATAAAGATCAGACCCCCGGCAGTCACGACGGACCCCCCATTGTTGGGTGTGCCGATGTCGATGGGTAGCCCTGAACGGATGCCCCACGGGCCGTTGGCGCGAGCCGTACCCAGCGGGCGGTCCCAAAGGGTATCGCCACTGGCCAGGTCGATAGCACGGATGTGGCCGTACGGCGGCTGCTTGCACAGCATGCCGGTATAGGGCACACGCCAGCCGGCGTTGACGTTGATCGCATAAGGCGTATTGGCCTGAGGATCACCGGCACCCTCGGCGCCACCGCTGTCTTCCTTCTGCTCCTCGCGCGGCACCCATCCCAGCTTGTTGGCCACATCACGCGGCACCAGCTCGTTGTAATTGGGCATGTCGTTGTAGTTGGCGATCATCACTCCGCGGTGCGGATCGATTGCCACGCTACCCCAATCTGAGCCGCCGTTATAACCGGTGTACTGGATCCAAGGCTGTTCGGCAGTCGGCGGTGTGTACATGCCCTTCCAGCTCGCCTGGCGATACTGGATCCGGCAGAACAGCTGATCGAACGGAGTCATGCCCCACATGTCCTTCTCGTCGATATCCGGCTGACGCAGCGTTGCGTAGAGCGAGAACGGTTGAGTCTCGCTACGTTGATCCGGCTCGGCACCACCTTGGGGAACCGGGCGCTCCTCGGCACCGCCGCCCAGCAGCTCGCCGGTTTCACGGTTGAAAACGTAGATCTCGCCTTGCTTGGTCGGCATCACCAGCGCCGGCACCTTGCCATCGCCGGTGGGGAAGTCGATCAGCGTTGGCTGTGAACCGGGGTCATAGTCCCAGACGTCTTTGTGAGCCGTCTGGAAATGCCATTTGGGCAGGCCGGTTTCGACATCGAGTGCGATCATCGAACTGGCCCACTCGTTCTCTTCCGGTGTCCGCGAACTGCTCCAGTAGTCGGCAGCGCTGTTGGCCATCGGTAGATAAACCAGTCCCAGCTTGCTGTCGCCGGCGGCGGTCGTCCACATGTTGGGAGAGCCACGAACGTAAGTCTCGTTGCCCGTCAGCGGTTCGCTCTGGTCGGGACGGCCGGCATCCCAGGCCCACAACAGCTCGCCGGTCACGACATCATAGCCTTTGATCACACCGGACGGCGGATAGCGACGCTGACCGTCCAGGACCTGATGGCCGGTGACGAGAACGTTGCGCACGACGACGGGGGCGGAGTTGATGGAGACATAGCCATCCGGGGTCTCGCCCATATTGCGCTTGATATCCACCTGGCCGTTGTCACCAAAGTCTGTACACGGCTCACCGGTCGCTGCATCGACTTCGATCAGGCGACCATCCAGAGTGCCGGAAATGATGCGTGCCTGGCAGGATTGATCGTCGTTGCTTGCGACCGCAGGCTCGCTCGGCTGCGTTTCGCTGACCGGGGCCTGGTCGTCGCTGTCGCTCTGTTCATCATCGGCGGCCATGGGAGCAGTTGGATCCGCAGAGGGATCATCGCCGGTCGACGACCGAGCGTCCGGGACTTCGTAATACGTCACGCCGCGGCATGCTGCGGTGTAAGGGATGGCGTCCTCGGAAACCTGGGGATCGTAACGCCAGTTCTCTTCGCCCGTTGCGGCATTCAGGGAGATCAGGATGTTGCGCGACGTGCACAGGAAAACGTCGTCGCCAATTTTCAGCGGTGTGGTCTCGGCCCCCCAACGATGATCGAGGACATCGCCAGTGCGATACTGCCAGGCTACCTCGAGATCGCCGACGTTATCCGGCGTGATCTGATCTGCCGGCGAGAACCGCGTGGCGGCCGAGTCACGACCATAGGCGGCCCAGTCTTCATCGGCGGGGGCATCGGCTGGCTGTGCATCCCCTACATCGGTCGACAGGGACTCATCGGCGATCGCCGGCACATCCTCGAGGTGCTGGTATCCGCGATTGGGAAGAAAGGCGAGCGCTCCGGCAACGACCAGCCCTAGAAACAGGACGCCCGCAAGCGACAACCCGGTCTTCCGTGAAGGGCCGTTCTTGAGCGCGGGAGTGATCAATGCGACCAGGATGGCCAGAATCAATACCACGTCCAGTCGAGGAATCCAGCGCCAGTAATTCAGCCCCGACTCCCACGCGGCCCATAAAAACGTACCCACGAACACGACAGCGTAGATACCGGCCCCCGAAACTCGCCCGCGAAACAGCTGGATGCCGGCAACCAGCATCAGCACGCCAGCGACCAGGTAATACCAGGAACCGCCTAATATCGCCAGATACGCGCCGCCTGAGCCTAAGGCCAGGCCGACAAGCGCGACGATGATCCCGACGAGTTTGGCGAAAACACTGCCAGCACCGCCGGAAGAAGTGGTAGTAGCCACTGCACTCTCCCTTGAATGAAATATTTGACACTGTCGATCACAGACTCCGATGCGATCAATTACCTACTGCGACAAGCTGTCGCATGAAGTAAGGGTAGTCATGGTAATTCAAGCTGGCGATGAATTCAGTTCGAAACGCCATTCAGTGTGGTTCTGCGGCTTTCCTGCCAAAAGCTCCTTGTTCGACAAAGGTTTAAGCTAGGTAACAGATTTGTTACGGTGAATGCGACGCCATCCCACAATAGCCATTAATGGCTTCTCTGAAGATTCCGACATTCGGACTTTCGACATTCGGACTTTCGACATTCGTACAAGGGAACGACAACTTGACTCTAGGAACCTTTCGGTCCTTCGGCTTCGCCGTGGGCATGATGGCGTGCGTCCAGCCGGCGCTCGCGCAAACTTCTCAAGATAACGAAGCGATTCAGCGTCGGCTCGATGCGTTGCAGCAACAGGTTCAGCAGTTGCAGCAGCAATTGAGCGAACAGCGGGCCAGTCAGCAGGAGGAAAATACCCGGACGCGTGAAATAGCCGAAGACAACCGCTCGCTGCTGGACGAGGTTGGCACCCCGCAGTTCAGCGGCGCCGTCGAACTGGGCTACACCTTCAACGACTGGAGCGAGACCAGTAAAGACACGACCGGGGATGTGAATTTCGGAAAATTCATTCTCGGCATGGAGGGTGGCGAGGGACCGCTCTCCTACTCGTTTCAGTATCGCTTCTACGACGGCTATCAGTTCCTGCACCATGCCTGGGCAGGTTACCAGTTCGGCAGTGAGGACAACGTCAAGCTCGGCCTGGTCCAGACGCCGTTCGGCAACATGGATTACGGCTATCTCGGCTGGTATGGCACGTTGCCGTATCTGGCAGGCTTCAACGACAACCAGAACGCCGGCATCAAGTGGGACCACAGTCAGGGTGCCTGGGATACCAGCCTGGCTTTCTTCAAGAGCGATCAACTGGGCGACGGTAACGAGCATTACGGGGCCAACGCCATTGGTAGCGGCACCCAGGGCAATACCGAGGAGAACCAGCTTGCCGGGCGTGTGGCCTACACCTTCAACCAGGGAAGCGACTACACCACGCAGGTCAATCTTTCCGCCAAGGGAGGCCAGCTCTACAACAACAATACTCATCAGAGCGGCGATAGCTGGGCCGTGGCAATGGGGCTGGACGGCAGCTATGGCAACTGGCTGACACAGCTGCAGGCCACAACTTACGAATTCAACGCGAAGAATCCCGATTTCGCCGACAATGAAGGTGTTTCCGACACTGCTGTCCAGATCGGTGCCTTCGGGTTCAACTACCTGATCCCGGCGGAAGGCCAGATGTACTCGGTGAGTCTGGCCTACAGCATGGACGTCGATTGGGGACCGGTGGAAAACATCTACTTCTTCAACGATTTCAGCTATATCGATCCCTCCGACGAATTTTCCGCGGTCAACGGCGGCTACGGCGACATGAAGGATCCGATGCTGAATGATATCGGCTTCAAGCTGACAGCCGGCCGTTATTACGCCTGGTTCGATGTCGTGACCAACAAGAACGGGCTGAACTATTTTGGTTCGCCGGTCGATGACGGCTGGCATACCAGCTTCCAGAGCCACTTCGGCATCACTTACTGATTCCGGCGCTACGCTCGATTGACCAGGCCCCCGGCATTGCTGCCGGGGGCTTTTTTTGGATTCCTGTTTTCGAACCCATCAGCCGGCCTTGTCTGGCATCACCGGTATCGACGCCGGTCATTGACTTGGCGTAAACGTGGACGCAAAGCCTTGGCGCGACGTCTTGTATATTTTATACAAAACGCCTAGTGTCTACGAAAAGCATAGTGTCAGAATGTAACTTTCCATGGCAGGATGAAGCGACGTCGCCGTCGATGCGACTCGACAACGGAAGGGCGCCTAGCCCGACCCCTTTGCAGTACGAATAAACAATAATCGCTGAAGGGAGTAATCGTCGTATGGGTAAATTTCTCAAACTGATCGCCTCCGCGGCCGTCGTCAATCTGGCCGTGGGTTCGCTGGCCCTGGCGCAGGACGGGCCTATCACTCTCGGTGTCCAGGTGCCGACGACCGGGTCCGAAGCGACCTACGGCAAGGATATGTACAACGCCATGATGCTGGCTGCCGACGAGATCAATGCCGACGGCGGGTTGTTGAATGGACGTCAGATCGAGCTGGTCACCGGAGACACGGCCTGCGACCCACAGCAATCGGTCAACGCCGCTAGCCGGCTGGCCTCGCAGGAAGTCGTCGGTGTCGTGGGAGGCTATTGCTCCGGTGCCACCCAGCCAACGCTCAAGACCTACGGCGACGCCAATATTCCGTTCGTCATCGTGGCGGCCAACTCCACCCAGTTGATTCCGGCCAACCCGGGCAACGCGGTGATGATCAACTCCACCGGTGACGATCAGGCCAAGACTGCGCTCGACTTCTTCGAGGGCAAGGGCATCGAGAAGCTGGCCATCGTCAATCAGGGCGATGCCTACTCTCAGGATCTGGCCAACCTGACTCGCGACGCCTGGACCGGCGCTGGCCATACCGTTTCGGCCTTCGAATACGTCAACAAGGGGGAGCAGGATTTCTCCGCCCTGGTCAACAAGATCCGCGGCTCTGGTGCCGAAGCAGTCTTCTGGACGGCCTACTACGCCGATGGCGGGCTGCTGATTCGCCAGCTGCGCCAGCGCGGCTTCCAGGGCACCATCGCCGTGGGTGATGGCTCCAACTCGCCGGAACTGTTCAATATCGCCGGTCAGGCGGCGGAAGGCGTGTTCGCATTCTCCAATCCGACGGCCGACTTTCTGCCGGCTGCCAAACAGTTCACCAGCGACTACCAAGCCAAGTTCGACAACGCGCCGGGGCCGTACGCGCCGCTCGCCTACGATGGCTTGCAGCTGATGGCCTGGGCCATCGACAAGGCCGGTTCCACCGATGGCGATGCCATCATCAAGGCGCTGAACAGCGCCGATGGGCAGGAGTGGCTGGCTGGTCCGATCTCCTTCACGCCACAACATACGCTGGCGCGCAGCAATTTCGTGGTACTCGAGGGCCAGGGTGGCAAGTGGACCCGTTACGAGAAGTGACGGCTAGTTCCCCGGTTCGCGTCTGATCTCGAACTCAGACTCGAACCGGTGATGGCGGTACGCGCTGCGGCAAGCGAAGTTGCGGCGCGTTCGTCTTCCCTTTTCCGCTTTTCGCTGTCCAGAGACATACGCCCATGACCTGGTACGACTCTTTCTTGCAGCAGCTCGTCGATGGGCTGGTGCTGGGCTCTTTCTATGCCCTGGTGGCGCTCGGTTACACCATGGTGTTCGGGGTCATCAAACTGCTCAACTTCGCCCATGGCGATTTCTACATGACGGGGGCCTTCGCAGGCTTCGGCGGCCTTTCACTGGTTTCCGGGTTTCTCGGTGCCGGCTGGCTCGGTATCTTCGTCGCCATGCTGCTGGCGATGCTGGCCGTTGGCTGCCTGGGGGTCGTGATCGAGCGCGTGGCCTATCACCCGATGCTGGGCGCCCCCCGGCTATCGATTCTGATCACCGCGCTCGCCGTGTCGCTGGTGTTGCAGAACGCAGCGCTGGCGCTCACCGGTGGTCAGTACACCGCTTTCAGCACCGACCTTGGGTTCGGTGGCTTCAACCTCGGCAATCTCTTTCTTTCCTATAACCAGATCGTCCTCGTCACGATCGCCGCCTTGTTGATGATCGCGCTCGAGCTGTTCGTCTCCAGGACGCTTTATGGGCGAGCCATGCGCGCCGTCTCCATCGACAAGGACATGTGCCGGATGATGGGGATCAACGTCTCCGCCGTGATCGCAGTGACCTTCTTCATTGGATCCGGGTTGGCGGCAGCCGCTGGCACCATGGCGGGAGCCTACTACGGCAGCATCTGGTACTTCATGGGCTTTCTGATCGGGCTCAAGGCATTCACCGCCGCGGTGATCGGTGGCATCGGCAGCATCACCGGGGCGATGCTGGGCGGCCTGATACTGGGCTTGCTGGAGTCCTTCGGGACGCATATTCCGTTCATCGGCAGCGAGTGGAAAGACGTCTTCACTTTCTCGATCCTGATCCTGGTGCTGGTGTTCAAACCCACCGGCCTGCTCGGCAAATCCGAAGTGGAGAGGATGTGAACATGGACAAACATTCGCCACCCACGAACCCGGACGCCCGCGAACCCGATCTTCATGAACCCGATCTTCATGAACCCAGGCCGCGAAATCTGCTCCAGCGCCTCTATGTGGCTTTCGAGTCGCCAGGGCGGCGGCGCGCACTTCACCTCACGATTCTCGCGATTCTGATCGTCACGCCATGGATCTCGAGCCAGTACACCACGGTAATCCTGACCAACGCGCTGCTCTACGTGGTGCTGTGCCTGGGTCTCAACATCGTGGTGGGCTACGCCGGTCTGCTCGATCTCGGCTACGCCGCCTTCTTCGCTGTCGGCGCCTACACCGTCGGCATCCTGACGCAGCAGTTCGGCGTCAATTTCTGGGCAGCGATTCCCTTCGCCCTGATGGCCGCAGCGCTGGCCGGCGTGATCATCGGCGGGCCGACGTTACGTCTGCGCAGCGACTATCTGGCCATCGTGACCCTGGGCTTCGGCGAGATCGTGCGCTTCACTGCGCGCAACCTGGAGATCACCGGTGGCGCCAGCGGCCTCTCGCACATTCCGGAACCGTCGCTGTTCGGCTGGCACATCGATAGCTCGATAGACTTCTACTACGTCTTCGTGGTGTTGGCGGTGCTGGCCTACCTTGCCAGCCAGCGGCTGTTCGATTCGCGTCTCGGCAGGGCCTGGCTCTACGTCCGGCACGATGAAGATGCCGCCGAGGCGATGGGGATCAACCGGGTCGCGACCAAGCTGGCGGCGTACGTGATCGGCGCCATCTTCGGGGCGATCGGCGGGATCTTCTTCTCGGTGAACCTGGGCGCCATCTCGCCGGAAAGCTTCAGCTTCCAGCAGTCGGTGCTGATTCTGCTGGCAGTGGTGCTTGGCGGCATGGGCAAGATACCCGGCGTCATTCTGGGCGCGTTCATTGTGGTGCTGGGCCCCGAGTTGCTGCGCGACTTCGGCACCTTGCGACTGCTGATCTTCGCCGTGCTGCTGCTGCTGATCATGCTGTTCCGGCCAAGCGGTATCTGGCCCGAGAAACGTTCCTAGGGGGATGCGATGCTGCTGCAACTGAAACAGGTGTCGCTGAGCTTCGCCGGCAACACCGTACTGCACGATGTCAATTTCGGCGTCGACGCGGGGCGGATTCACAGCCTGATCGGCCCCAATGGTGCCGGCAAGACGTCGATGTTCAATGTGATTACCGGATTCTACCGTCCCCAGCAGGGGGTTATCACTCTGGATGGCGACGCCATCCTCAAGCGCAAGCCACACGCGGTGACCCGAATGGGCATCGCGCGGACCTTCCAGAACGTCCGCCTTTTCCGGGAAATGTCGGTGCTCGAGAACGTCATGGCCGGGCAGCACTGCCGGACGCGATCGGGTGCCATCGCCGCCATTCTCCGGCTACCGAGTCAGCGCGCCGAGGAGCGCCAGATTCTCGAGACCAGCCTTGAATGTCTCGATTTCGTCGGGTTGCTGGGGCATCAGGATCGGCTGGCGACCAACCTCGCCTACGGCCACCAGCGCCGCGTCGAAATCGCCCGCGCCCTGGCCACCGAGCCTAAGCTGCTATTGCTCGACGAGCCGGCGGCAGGCCTCAACAGTGGCGAGAAACAGGCGCTGATCGAACTGATCCGGCGCATCCGGGACGAGCGCGGCGTTGCCGTACTGCTGATCGAGCACGACATGAGCCTGGTGATGAATGTCTCCGAGCGGATCAGCGTGCTCGATCACGGCAGTTTGATCACCGAGGGCGACCCCCAGGCGGTGCAGAACGATCCCAGAGTGATCGAGGCCTATCTCGGCCAGGACGACGAGGAGCTGGCACTGTGACCGAAACCATCACTCAATCCGAGGCCGCTGCGAGCACCACGCGTCCGGGCAAGGTGCGTCTGAGCATTCGCGATGTCGAAGCCTTCTATGGTCAGATCCAGGCGCTGCGAGGCGTGTCACTGGATGTCCATGAGGGAGAGATCGTGACCCTGCTGGGCAGCAATGGCGCCGGGAAATCGACCACGCTCAAGACCATTTCCGGGCTGGTGCGGGCGCAGCGGGGAGATGTCCTGCTCGAAGGGGAATCGATCGCCACGCTGGCGGCCCACGAGATCGCTCGCCGCGGTGTGGTTCATGTTCCGGAGGGGCGGCGCATTCTGCGCGGGCTGACGGTCAAGGAGAACCTTGAGCTTGGTGCCTTCACGGTCAAGGACAACGCGCTCCGACGACAGCGGCTCGATGAAGTCTACGGCCTGTTCCCGATTCTGCATGAACGCCGTCACCAGGATGGCTCGCTGCTTTCCGGCGGACAGCAGCAGATGCTGGCCATGGGGCGCGCGTTGATGCACGGTCCCAGCGTGATGCTGCTGGACGAACCGTCGATGGGCCTGGCGCCGAAGCTGGTGACCGACATCATGCGCATCATCAAGCGTCTCAACGAAGCCGGCACCACCATTCTGCTGGTCGAGCAGAATGCACGTCTGGCGCTGCGTCTGGCGCACTATGCCTACGTGATCGAGAACGGCGAGATTCGCATGCAGGGCGAGGCGGCCAAGCTGCGGCAGGACGAGTCGATCGTGAAGGCCTATTTGGGCGTCGGCGAGTAGCCGACGGGAGAGCTCCCATGCAGACGAATCGCGTGATCCATAGCGTCAGCTGTCATGCCGAAGGCGAGGTGGGGGACGTCATCGTGGGTGGCGTCGCGCCACCGCCCGGAGAGACGCTGTGGGAGCAGTCTCGCTGGATCGCTCGCGACCAGACCCTGCGCCACTTCATGCTCAACGAGCCCCGAGGCGGCGTATTCCGGCATGTCAATCTGCTGGTGCCGGCCAAGGACCCGCGCGCGCAGATGGGCTGGATCATCATGGAGCCGGAAGACACGCCGCCGATGTCCGGTTCCAACAGTCTGTGCGTCGCGACTGTCCTGCTCGAGACCGGCATTCTGCCGATGCAGGAACCGGAGACGCATCTGGTGCTGGAGGCCCCCGGCGGTGTCATCGAGGCCGTGGCGCGCTGCGAGAACGGCCGGGTGGTGGACGTCACGGTGCGCAACCTGCCGGCGTTCGTCGACCGGCGCGATCTGCAGCTCGAAGTGGAAGGGCTCGGCACGCTCCGTGTCGATACGGCATTCGGCGGCGACAGTTTCGTGATCGTCGATGCCGAGGATCTGGGCTTCAGACTGGTACCGGACGAAGCGCGGGATCTGGTCGAAGCCGGCATTCGCATCACCGATGCGGTCAATGCGCAGTTCGGCTTTTGCCATCCCACCAATCCTGATTGGCGGCACGTCTCCTTTTGCCAGATCGCCGCGCCGCTCAGCCGCGAAGGCGATGCCTGGTTGGGGCGCAACACGGTAGCGATACAGCCGGGCAAGCTCGATCGTTCTCCCACCGGCACCGGCTGTTCGGCACGCATGGCGCTACTGCACGCTCAGGGCAGGTTGGAACAGGGCGAAACCTTCATCGGCGAGTCGATCATCGATTCACGCTTCTACTGCAGGCTCGATGGCACGACCCGCGTCGGCGGGAAGGAGGCGGTGATGCCGTCGATTCGCGGGCGTGCTTTCATCACCGGAACTCATCAGCATACGCTTGATCCTCATGATCCCTGGCCGGGCGGTTACCGGCTCGCCGACACCTGGCCCCGAATCGGTCGCTGACCAGCTCGACGGCCCGGGCAGCAACCGTCTGCCCTCGATCGGGAGAATGACGGCTCAGGAAGTGACGGTATCGGGCTCGCGGTCGGGCTTGATACGTGGCCGCTCGGCCATGATGTGGCCGAGGCGCTCCAGCGCCAGTTCGAGTCGCTCGACCAGTCCTTCCAGCAGCACGCGACGATCGGCGGCAACGTTGCCATGGGTGGCGATGGCCGCGTCCAGTCGCTTGCCCGCCTCGCGAACTCCCTGCGGCTGGCGGCCGTTGGCGCTCTCCTCGAAGCCGCTGGCCAGCGCTCGCAGCAGCTGGCGGTGGGCTCGCCGAATCAGCGGGTGTGGCGCATCGTCGAGACGATCGCGCAGGCGCAGCGTCGCGGTGCCCAGGTCCAGCCCGGTCAGTCCCAGAATGAACAGATGGCGCTGATCCTCGGGAAGCATGTCGTCGTGCTGCGCCAGTTGCAGGATACGATCGGCCATGTGTCCGCTGAAGCGGGTCTCGGCATCGCGTATCGATCGCCGCCGCAGGTGATGAATGTCCCGCGAGATCGCATTGATCAGACGACGGCGACGCAGCCGCGTGCCCAGACCGGGCAGCAGCCGGAAACCCATCACCACGCAGGTCAGCCCAATGATCACCGCAACCGCCCGGTTGGCGAAGCTGTCGAAGGAGAAGTCCATGTTGTTGCCGGGCATGGTCAGCAGGATATTGAAGATGGTGAAAGCCAGGCAATAACCCATCGTCGCCGGGTTGGTCGCGCCCAGCAGCCCCAGGAACAGCGGCGTGCCGAACAGCATGGCGAGCATCGGAAAGCCGTTGGCCTGCGACAGCAGTACGTGACCGAACAGAAACGCGCTGGGAATGGCCGCGAGCATGCCCTTGTAGAACATCATGGTGATCGCGACCGGATTGTCGCGGCTGGCAAAGAACGACGAGAACAGCGTGCCGAGCAGCATCGCGACCATCGCGCTGCTCCAGGCGGTGAGAATCCAGAACATGGCGAGCGAACCGAAAACGAGACCGGAACGCAATGCGTTGATGCCGGCGGCAAGGTGATCGCGATGCCAGGCCAGAGAGGCCGATCGCAGCTTGTGCGTACCGGGCGAGGCGATCGCTTCGCGGGCGTCCAGCATCACCATGGCATGGCCGATCGATTCCCGCAGTCCCAGGCGTGCGCGTCGGTCCAGCGGCGCCATGCCTTGCTCATCGCTTTCATGCACCAGATGGCGAAGGTCCTGCAGCTCCTGACGCGCCTTGGGCACGCCCTTGACGTGTTCCGCTTCACGGAAGCCTTGCGCGACCTGGCGCGCAATCTCGATGCTGCGGGGATCCAGCCTGTCGGCGTGATCGTGAAGCATCTGATGCAGCGCCTGCAGATTGGCCAGAAAACGCAGCGTGCGTCGGGTCAGGACGTGAGTCGCGCGGATGCGCCCCGGCCCCTCCGGCCCTTCGAAGCGCGCCGCCTGGCTGTCCGTTTCCAGCACCGTCAGCGGGCCGAGGCTGCCTCGCAACGCCTTTTGCATCGCAGGGATGTCGTCGCTTGCCTCCAGGCGCAGGGCGGCGTTCTCGAACGCTTCGTTGATCGCGGTGTCGGCCTGCGCCGAGAGATGCTTGCCCACTCGAGAAGGCCATAACAGCGAGCTGACCAGGGTGGCACAGATGGCACCCAGCCCCAGTTCCGACAGGCGTGCCACGGCGATGTCGAAGATCCCGCCGGGCGTGCTGCCATTCGAGATCACCACGATCAGCATGGCGGTGACGGCAGCCATCAGGCAGCCGTAGGTATAGTTGTTGCGCCACAGCGAGCCGACGTAGGTGCACAGCATGATCCATAGCGTCAGCGTGATCAGTGCAGGCACTCTCGCCTGCGCAAACAGCGCCATGATGAGGATGCCCGCGAGCGCGCCGATGAGGGTGCCGCTGATCTGGCAGATGCCTTTTTCGATCACCATGCCGCTCATCGGCCGGATCTGCAGGAACGCCGCCGAAATCAACGCCCAGTAAGGCCGGTCGAGGTTGAACCAGAGGGCCAGATAGAGCGCGATCATCATCGCCAGCGTGGTCTTGATCGCAAACTTGACCGCCGTCACATCGGGCGTCAGATAGGTCTTGACGAGTGGTGGCATGGTACTCACGGCGAATCGGCGGCGGTGTCGTCCGGCCTTGGGTCAGGTTGCTGCGCCTGCTCGGTGGGACGTCGGTCGGCGGCCACGCCCCGGGACGTCGTCGTACTCACCGGCGCGTCGACACGCTCGTCGGACCGGCTGCCGCCCGCCGCGTCGACGCGAACGGTCGCGGTCATGCCGGCACTGAGCAGCGTCTCGTCCGGAATGTCGTCCAGAGTGATGCGAACCGGGATTCGCTGCGCCAGACGTACCCAGTTGAAGGTGGGCTGGACCTGCGGCAACAGCTGATTGTTGAGACTGGTATTGGTGTCCGCAATGCCTCTGCCGATGCCGGCGACGTGACCACGCAGGTGCGTGTCACCGTTCATCAGGATGACCTCGGCCGAATCGCCGACCCGGATCGACGGTATCTTGGTCTCTTCGAAATAACCCATGACGTAGTAGGAGTTCGACTGCACCAGTGCCATGACCGAGGTGCCGCGAGTCACGTAGTTGCCGGCGGCGAGCTGCAGATTGAGTACATGACCACTGATCGGTGCCACGACTCGGGTACGTTCCAGGTCGAGCCTGGCGCTCGCCAGATCGGCCTGGGCCTGCTTCAGATTGGCGGCGGCGACCCGACTGTTGATCTGCGCGATCTGACGATCCTCGGCGCTGATCGAGCGGCTGCTCAACTGATTGCGACGCTGGGCTTCCGTCTGACGCAGTTTCAAGGTGGCCTCGCGGTTTTCCACCGTGGCCTGGGCCTGGTCCAGCGCTGCCTGGTAACGAGCCTCGTCGATCTCGAACAGGGTATCGCCTTTGGCAACGAAGTCGGTGTCGTTGACGTTCAGCGTGCGTACCCAGCCGGAGACGTCCGGGGCGATGGTGACGACCTCCGCGCGCACGCGCGCATCCCGGGTCCAGGGCGTGAAGAGGTAGTAATTCCAGAGCCAGATACCGGCGGCCACGGCGATCGCGACGACGACGAGGGTCAGGAGGATACGTAGCGAATTGCGCATCAAGTACTCTCGGGCAGGACGGAAAACAGAAAGGTGATGCCGGCAGTGATCAGCACGAACAGCGACACATCGAACCAGGCTTCATACCACAGGGCGCGCTGGCCAATTACCCAGTGCAGCAGCGAGCGCAGAACGATGGTAGCGATGAAGCCGCAGAAGGCATAGATCAGCAGTGGACTGAGAAAGATTCCGCCAACGGCGATTTCCTGAAGACCCATATCGTTCCTGTTGGCAGTGACGTTATACGACAAGCAATAAATGCTAGCACGCTATTGAGATTGGCATCAGAAGTGTGACGTCTCTAGCTATCACGCATTCACTGCAGTCTAACTGGAAATGGCGGAATAGGGGCGCCCGACCCTATGTGAAAATGGTGGTGGTCACCTGGCCCCCGGTGGCACGGGCGGCATCGGCCAGCCAGATCTTCGGGTACCCCAGCGATGTACCCAGCTCGAGAATCGGTGGCGATTCAAGACTACGCACCAGCAGGTTGATCAGGCGTCCGGATGCCGGGCCGATCGCCATGTGACGATGACGGCCGCCTTGGCCCCGCTTTTCCTCTTCAATGCGCTGATGATAGCGCTCGATGACCTATCGCATCGCATCGTCCATGTCCACAGGGTTTGACGCCATCATGGATGTCTCCAGAGGCAGTGGGTGGTGGGACACTCTTCAGTGAGCGGTAGCGGAATCCGGCGAATCAACAGCTGGCATACCTACGGTATCGCGCTGCCAGTCTGCCGGTATCGATTGGCGCAACTGATCGATCAGCGTGGCGATCTTGCGCGGCTGATGGCCGTAGGGATAAAGCAACGTGACCGGCAAGGGAGAAGCCTGCCATTCGCCCAGACACTGCACCAGAGTATCGGGATGATGCTGCAAACGACGCTCGGCCATCCAGTGAGGCATCAGCCCCACGCCTTGGCCGCGCGCAATGGCATCGGCATGCAGTGCCAACTGATCGACGCGCAACCGGCTGTCGGCCGACGGCAGGTGATAACGGCCGTGATGCGGATGGTCCAGCGTCATTCCGCTTTCGGTATCACCGAGCAGATCGACCCAGGCATGATTCTTCAGCTCATGCGGGTGGCTGGGCGTTCCTCGATGAAGGAGATAATCGGGATTGGCATAGACGCCGCGTGTAATCCAGCCGAGCGTTTCCTGACGCAAGCCGCATTCGGCCACCGTACCGACCCAAAGATGGATAGCGCTGCCGTCCGGCAGCGTAGGAGCCGACCGGAGCGTCCGAATCTCCAGGCTGGCCTTGGGATGTCGCTTCAGAAAGAGTTCCGCCTGCCTTGCCATGAAACTACGTGCCAAAGCCGAGTGAACCTTGATGACGAGTCCGCCGCTGATCTCCGCCTTCAGATCGTCCAGCGCCAATTGGCTCTGTTCTGCAATACGCAACATCTCCCGCGCATAACCCAGAAAGAGACTGCCTGCCTCGGTTGGCAGGAGGCGATTGGCCTGTCGCCTGAGTAATGGCTGACTCAGTTGAGTCTCGAGATGAGCGATTCGCCGACTCAAGGTCGATTTGGCGACGCCAAGACGTCGGGCGCTGGCAGTCAGGCTGCCGGAATCCATCACATCGATGAAAGTCTTGAGTTCCTCGAGATCGTACATGGATTTTCCTGGAGAGCCTGGTGTTGGCACTGAACGAGTTTCCAGTCAGATGGCAATGGTTATCAGAAACCTTAACGGTTTTTAGCGTCGCGGGGCGATCTTTCCGAAGGTTGCGAAAAACGCAACGGCCTGTCGCAAGATTTTATGTGGACAATATGGAAGAATCTAAATGATAAATATTCGTATTAAGATTTTCGGCCGTGCGAGCCGCTTGCTCATTCGGACTCGTCTTATCAAGGGAACCAGCAATGACGTTTTCAACGCCATTACGTTTTTCAGCGCTCACACTGGCGGCTGCGGGGGCCGTCGGGTTTGCGAACCATAGCCATGCCCAGAGCGAGCTGGACCCTATGGTCGTCACGGCCGCGGGCTACGCGCAGCAGGTGACCAGTGCACCCGCTTCGATCAGCGTGATCTCACGCGAACAGCTCGAGCGCCGTCAGTACCGCGATGTGACCGATGCGCTGGTTGACGTGCCCGGCGTCATCGTGACGGGCGGCGGGTCGGGGGACAACGGCGCCGACATCAGCATCCGCGGTATGCCTGCCGAATATACCTTGATCCTGGTCGATGGCATGCCGGTCAGTACACGTGAATCGCGCCCCAACGGTAGCGCCGGATTCGAGCAGGATTGGCTGCCGCCGCTCTATGCCATCGAGCGGATCGAGGTGATCCGTGGGCCGATGTCGACGCTCTATGGATCGGATGCCATCGGTGGGGTGATCAACGTCATCACGCGTAAAGTCCAGGACGAATGGCATGCCAATCTGCGGCTGGGAGCGACGATCCAGGAAGATCGGGACTCCGGCGATGCTCAGCAGACCGAATTCTATACCACCGGACCGCTGGTCGATGATTTGCTGGGCCTGCAGGTCTTCGGCCGCTACAGCACGCGGCAGGAGGACGACATCGTCGACGGCTACGAGGACAAGGAACTGGTCAACGGCACGGCGCGCGTGACGCTCACGCCGACCCAGAACCATGACTTCATGATGGAAGCCGGTCGCACCAGGCAGCAGCGCGAGATGAACGTCGGGAAGACCGTCGAAGAGGGCGGTGTCCCTAGTGAATCCGATAATGAGACAGAGCGCTACTCGCTGCGTCATGAAGGGCGCTGGGGCATCGGCACCTCGACCACGTATGTGCAGCAGGAAGAGACCGAAAACGAGGGGCGAGACATCACGGTCAAGAATACCGAGGCCAAGTCGCAGCTGGCGATGCCTTTTCGCGCGCATACGCTGAGCGTGGGCGCCAGCTACTCCAAGGAGGAGTTGGAAGATACCACGACTAATAAAATCTCCGAGCTCTCCGAACTGGACATGTACCAGTGGGCGCTGTTCATCGAGGACGAGTACTACCTCACCGATACCTTCTCGGTTACCGCCGGCGTGCGCATGGACGACAACGAAGAGTTCGGCAATCACTTCAGTCCGCGTCTCTACGGCGTCTGGAATCCAGCGCCGCTGTGGACAGTGAAGGGTGGCGTCTCGACGGGCTACAAGGCGCCCGGCGTACGCGATCTCTCGCCGGACTGGGGGGCCGTCAGTCGTGGCGGCAATACCTACGGTAACCCGGATCTCGAGCCCGAGACCTCGATCACCAAGGAGATCGGCCTGCTCTACGGTCGGCCCAGCGGACTCAATGGCGGGATCACGCTGTTCCGCAACGACTTCGAGGACAAGATCAGCCGGGTTCCCTGTACGGCCGTGGGCGCCCCCTGTGCGTCGGAGCCCGACAACAGCTATGGCCGCAGTCCCACGACCCGGGTCAATATCGACGAGGCTTATACGCAAGGCGTCGAGCTGACCCTGGGAAGTCCGCTGAGCGAGACGCTGTCGGCCAAGGCGAGCTACACCTATACCGATTCCGAACAGGAGTCCGGCGAGGCGGAAGGGGAGCAGCTCACGCAGCTGCCCAGGCACCTGCTGAGCACCACCTTGGACTGGGATCCTGCCGGTCGATTCAGCGGCTGGGGTCGACTGACGTTCCGCGGCGACCAGGAAGAGTATGTGGCGTCGGGGCGTTCCGGCTCCACCGATGCCATTCCCTCCTATACATTGGTCGACACCGGTGGGTCCTGGCGAATCGCCCCGCAAGCCAAATTGCTGTTCGGCGTCTACAACGTCTTCGACAAGCGGATCGATTACGACACCTACAGCCTGGTCGAAGACGGTCGTCGCTACTGGCTCGCTATCGATCTCGAAATATGACGCCGCCTGAAAACTACCCACAGAGGATCATCCTCTAGGGCAGCGTAAGACATGTCCGGCATCGCAACAGGCCGATGCCGGCTTTCTATTCCATGAACTCGCTAGACAGGAAATCATTGATGCAGATTCGTTCTCACTCTCGTGGCGGCGTGCTGTTTTGCGCTGCAATCGTCCTGGCCGCATTGGCGCAGGCTGCCCTGATCCCGCAAGCCCAGGCGCGTACTCTGGATACGGCGTACGGCGATATCGAAATCGATGGCCAGCCCGAGCGCGTGGTAACGCTTTATGAAGGGGCGCTGGATACCGCCCTGACGGCGGGCGTGACGCCACTCGGTGCAGTGGCAACGCGAGGGGGCGACGGCGTGGCAGACTACTTGAGCGACGCTGCAGCCGGTGTCGCGATCGTCGGAACGGCGCGCGAGACCAACATCGAAGCGGTCGTGGCACAGAAGCCGGATCTGATTCTGGCCTCGTCACGTCTACCCGAGGAGCAGTACACGCTGCTGTCCCAGATAGCGCCAACGGTGGTACCCAGAACCGAAGGTTTCGAGCCGGAGTCCTGGAAAGACGAGGCGCGCCTCTTCGGGAAGGCACTGGGCCGCGAGGAAGCGGTCGATGACGCGATTCAGGCGGTTGAAAATCGTTCTCAATCGCTTGCACAACGTCAACCCAATGGCGACACTACCGCCACCGTGGCGCGATGGATGGCGAATGGCCCGTTGGTGATGTCGAACAAGCTGTTCGCGACGGGGCTATTGGCGGCCTCCGGGTTCGACGTGAAAGACGGCGGTGTGGTCAAGGCCGGACGGCCGCACAGCGACTCGCTGAGTCTCGAGAGCCTGTCGAGTCTCGATAGCGACTGGCTGTTCCTGGCGACGTTGAACGATGACGGCGAAGCGGCGCTGGAATCTGCACGCCAGTCGCCAGCCTTCGAACGCCTGAGCGTCGTTCGGCAGGGCCACGTGGTGCCTGTGGACGGCCAGTTGTGGACCAGTGCCTCGGGGCCCATCGCCGCGCAGCGCATTCTCGACGACATCGAGGGCATGTTGCCGCAGTGATCACTGATGCCAGAACCCGGAATTCGATTCCATGCCGCTAGACTTCATGACGACACACCGTGACTGAACCGATTTCCCATGGACGCTCGTCTCTCGGTAAACGATCGTCGCTCTCCAAGTTGATGCTCATCCTGCTGGCCAGCCTCTTGCTGGTCAGCGTGACGAGCCTGCTTCTGGGAGCTGGTGACGTTGGCCCACTCGATGCCGGGTCGGTGCTATTCGGCGGCGGTAGCGACGAGGCGCGTTTCGTCGTCGAATCGTTACGCTTGCCTCGCATGCTGGTCGGTATGGCGGTGGGCATGGCACTGGGCGTAGCGGGCTCGTTGATCCAGGCGGTGGCCCGCAATCCACTGGCCGAGCCGGGGCTTCTCGGCGTCAGCGCGGGTAGCGCCCTGGCGGTGGCGATTGCACTGGTTCTCGGCGCCAGCGCGGCCACGCTACGTGTTTCCGTGGCGCAGCTCGGCGCTCTGGCCGGATGCCTGTTCGTGCTGCTGATGGCGCGCGTCAATGGCGTCGGTAACGATCCGGTCAGGCTGGTACTGGCCGGAGCGATTCTGTCGGGGCTGCTGGGTGCGTTGACTTCGCTTTTGCTGCTGGTCGATCAGCGCAGTGCCGACGAGATCCGCTTCTGGGTCATCGGCGGTCTGGCCGGGCGTAGACTCGATGATCTTCGCGCCATCCTGCCGAGTCTGCTGTTTGCCGGTGCTCTGGTCATCATGATCGCTCGTCCACTGGCGGCGCTGGCCCTCGGTGAGCGGGTCGCCGTCGGTCTGGGGCATCACCCGCGCTGGATTCGGCTGCTGTGTGTCGTGGCGGTGGCGATACTGGTCGGTGCGGCCACGGCGGTTGCCGGTCCGATCGCTTTCGTGGGGCTGGTGGTGCCGTTCGTCGCTCGCGCGCTGGCGGGCCCCGATATTCGCCGCTCCCTGTGGTTGGCGCTACCGCTGGGGCCGATCATGATTCTCTGCGCCGATATCCTGGCGCGGCTGTTGGTCGCGCCCTCGGAAATGCCGCTAGGCGTGATTACCGCGCTAGTCGGTGCGCCGGTGCTGATCGCGGTGGTTCGTGCACATCGCCTGCCCGCGTTGTAATGCCGATGAAGACTCACTCGCTGACACCACCCGCCTGCCCGATGAATCGTGATGATACTGCCGTAACGCCTCCTCCTGGCTCTTGGCGCCTGAGCTGGACGCTTGGCGGGCGCGACCATTCGATGCTGATCGAGCGTCGTGCATGCTTCGCCTGTCTCGGATTGCTGGCTGTGCTACTGGCGGTCTGTTTGCTGTCGCTCTGTCTGGGAAGCGTGGCGCTTAGCCCGCGTCAGGCCCTGGCAGGCCTGTTCGGGCATGGCGAGCCCATGAGCGTGTTCGTTGTTCAGGAATTGCGCCTGGTGCGATTGGCGGCAGGCGTTGCGACGGGTGCGGCATTTTCGCTCTCCGGTTGCCTGATGCAGACGCTTGCTCGTAATCGTCTGGCCACGCCCGGGATCGTTGGCATCGACAACGGCGCGACAGCGTTTGCCGTCGCTTCGGTGGTAGGGCTGGGCACGAGCCTGGCGCCGCCCCCGATGGCGTTGGCGGGGGCCGCGACGGCAACCGCCATCACCTTCGCCCTAGCCAATGATGTCGGGACGCGCGGCTATCGCTTCATCGTGACGGGAATCGGCGTCGGCGCCGTTTTCGGGGCACTGACGCAGCTGCTGATGGCAAGAGTTGCCATCGACACGGCCAACGCCGCCTATCCCTGGACTGTCGGCAGCCTCAATGCCCGCGATGGCACCGCACTGACCTGGCTTTGGTGCGGCCTGGCGATTGGCCTGCTGGCGGCGTGTTATCTCTCCCGGGCGATGCGGGTACTGCGCTTTTCCGACGCCGTCGCCCAAGGCCTGGGATATCGCGTGCGCGGCTGCCGCTACCTGGCACTGGTGGTGTCGGTAGCGCTGGCGGCACTGGCGGTCGCGGTCGCCGGTCCGGTGGGGTTGGTCGGGCTGATCGGCCCGGAAATCGCTCGCCAGCTCTCTTCGCACCGCGGGATTTCGTTGATCGCCTCGGCGCTGTCCGGGGCGATCATCATGGTCGCTTCCGATCTGGTCGGACGGCTGCTGCTGGCTCCGATCGAGGTGCCGGTCGGTATCGTGACCGCCATCGTCGGGTCGCCGTTTCTACTCTGGATATTATTACGTCCCGCACCGAGGTTTCAGTCATGAGCTCGTTTGCCGCCACCAACTCCGTTACGCCTTCGAACGCGGCATCAGCGACTGTGTCGCCACTGATCGCACGCCAGCTCTCGTTGAGCTACGGACGGAACAGCGCGCGACGCACGGTGATCGAGGGGCTCGATCTCGAGCTTCCCGCGGGCCAGGTGACGGCGATCGTCGGGCCCAACGGCTGCGGAAAATCGACGTTGCTGGCGAGTCTGGCACGTTTGCATGTGCCGCACCGGGGCACGGTGTTGCTCGATGGACGGGACATTCAGCGTCTACCGGCCCGTGACATGGCGCAGCGGCTGGCGCTGCTGCCCCAGGAAACCCATGCGCCAGAAGGGTTGACCGCTGCCGAGCTGATCCGCTTCGGGCGACAGCCGCATCAAAGCCTGTTCAAGCAGTGGTCGAGAGAGGATCGACGCGTGGTCGATGAGGCACTGACAGCCGCGGATCTGCATGAACTCGCCGACCGCCCGTTGGACGCCATGTCGGGCGGTCAACGCCAGCGCGCCTGGATCGCCATGGCGATCGCCCAGCAGACGCCACTGCTGCTGCTCGACGAGCCGACTTCCGCGCTGGATCTCGGCCATCAACTGGAAGTGTTCGAGCTGATCCGGGATCTGGCCGCATCAGGCAAGACACTGGCCATGGTGGTTCACGACCTGGTCAGCGCATGCCGCTTTGCCGACTACTTGGTCGCGATGCGTGACGGCAAGATCGTCGCTGCCGGGAAGCCGAGCGAGGTGGTAACGGCGGAGCTGGTGCGCGACCTCTACGGTGTGGAGTGCACCTTGATGCTGGATCCGGCTACCGGCAGTCCGCTCTTGACCAATATTCGCTCGACTCGCCATTCGCGTTAGCTTCGGCTAGAGATCGCGCCTACTGGACAGTCGGGCACCCTGTCGCCGTTCACTGGCCGGCCGTTCCGGCTCAAGCGTTGGTATCTTCCACCAGCACGCGTGAGAACTTGACGATCTCGTCGCGGCGATCGGCCCAGCCCAGATGCCGCCAGAAACGATGTGCTTCGATGTTGTCCGCCAGGGTATCGAGATGCACCTTCTCGATGCCGGCCTCGAGCAGCGCCGTCAGGCAGCGATCGACCATCGTCCGCGCCAGTCCGAGGTGGCGATAGTCCGGGTCGACCATGACATGTTGCAGATAGCCGCGACGGCCATCATGACCCGCCATCGCGCAAGCCACGATCCCCTGTCCGTCTGGCGGGCGTGCCACGAAGCTCAAGCCCGGGTTGCGCTCCAGATAGCGTCGGGTCGCCTCGGCGCCATCGGCGGTTCTGAGGACCACGCCGGGCGTGCGTCTCATCATCGCGGCAAAATCCGCGTGATCGTCGGGCGTCATGGGCAGGATGGCAGGCAGGGCATGGTGATTCATGAGACGGGCCTCGGCTTGCGTGAACGGCGAAAACGAATGTTGATGACGGCGAGCCCGGCGATGACCATGGCGCCGCCAGCGACCTTGTTGATCCCCAGCGGGTCGTCGAGCAGCCAGACGCCAAGAATGACGGCGAAAACCGGCATCAGCAGGGTCAATGGCACCACCCGGCTGACGGGGTGCTTCTGCAGCAGCCAGTACCACAGCCCGTAAGCCGCAATCGACGACATCACGGCGGTATATACCACGGCGCCCCACCCGGCCCAGCCAGCCTGATGTAGTGCCAGCCATTGGTCGTCCTCGAATATCCAGCTGCCCAGAGCGACCAGAGGAATCGCGAACAGCGATATCCAGCCGGTCATGGTCAGCGGCGCGATCGGCGGGGCAAGCTTGATGATCATGGTCGAGACGGCCCAGAAGAACGCACTGGCGAGCAGCAGGGCGGTGGATGCCGGCGGTGGCAGCGAGGGGCCGCCGGCCAGCACGACGACACCACCGAAGGCGAGGATCAATCCGACGATCCGACGCGGGCTCAGTTTCTCCTTGAGAAAGATCGCCGCCAGCAGGGTGGCGAACGGCGTCCCCATCTGGACCAGCAGGGCGCCGGTACCGGCTTCCGACTGATGCAGCCCCAGAAACAGCAGCGGGAAGTGCAAGCCACCGAAAGTCACCGCCAGAACCAGAATCCAGGGAAGCTGCTGGCGAGAAATCCGGGTAAAGGGCACGACCAGTACGGCGACCAGCATGAAGCGAAGCACCGTCACCAGCAGGGGCGGCAGATCCTCGATCCCGACCTTGATCACGATGATATTGAAGGCCCAGATGGCGATGATGCCGAGGCCGATCAGCAGATCCTTGAGAGGCACGCGCAATACTCGTCGCTGAAAATGTCGTTGAAGGGCATCGCTGAAGACGGTCGTCGATGACAGCGATGGTCCATTGTCTCAGTGACTCCGGCGAGAGCAAGGTTATTTTGCGCGGGTCCTTCAATCCGGGTCCTGCAATCCGAGCATCTCGGATCGAGCCATGCGGATCGAGAAATTCGGACCGAACCTGTCGAAGGGGTGGCCATCGAGTGGTCGTGGCGGCTACCTCGCCGCCATCGCTCGCAGCCACGCCGGGGGCTGCGAGCGATCGCAAGGCCAACCGCCATTTCCTTGATCGATTGATGCGCTAGGCCATGTCCGAAAAGTACTGCGCTTGCCCATCCGGCGTTGTAAATCGGCTGGTGCGCCAGCCCGGTCAAGATGCTCGTTGACACCCCGTGAACTCCGCCCTGTCGCCGATGGTTGCCTTAGCTACGCGCCCCGGCCTTGCCTTCGCTCGTCGACTTTTCAGACAACGCCTAACATGCGACAAATACGGTCAGTTTTTTGCCGCTGCCAAAACCGTCACCATTCGAGAGTTCAAGACATGATCAAGGGAATCATTTTCTGCACCTGCTTTCTCGTCGCCCAGCTGTTCTTGCTGTCCTACATCGATCATCGTCTCGGACACGGTGAATCCGTGACGCGTCAGGCGGCGACGGCTCAGAACAACCAGCGTCAGCGTGAGTCCGAAGAAGAAGAGCAGGCTTGAAGGTCCGCGTGAACGTCAAGGCGAGGTGCATCAGGATGGCGAAGGGGCTGAAACAAGGGCTGAAACAAGGGCTGAAACAAGGGCTGAAACAAGGGCTGAAACAAGGCCTGAAACAGGGCGCCTTGGCGCTGCTGATGTTGGTCGCCCTGCCCAGCTGGGGTGATGGCGTATCGCGCCAGGCGCTGACCGTCGACGACGGCCAGCGGGCGCATACATTGCAGGTCGAGGTTGCGCGGACCGCCGCGGAGCGGGCGAAAGGGTTGATGGAGCGACAGGCATTGCCCGCCGAGGCGGGGATGCTGTTTCTTTATCCCCGAGAGCAGCCGGCAACCAGTGCCTACTGGATGTACCGAACGCGCATCCCGTTGGACATCGCATTCGTGGACAGTGGCGGCGTCATCCGCTCGCTCAAGACGATGTCGCCCTGTCACGCCGAGCAGTCGAGCCGATGCCCCGTCTATCCCGCGGGTGCCCGTTTTTGGGCCGCTCTGGAAACCAACGCCGGTTACTTCGCCGCACGCGGGATCGAGGTTGGCGATCATGTCGAGCTCACGCCCTGGCTGGAATCACCGTGAAACGCATTCGTTTCCCGCATGAGATATGCCGATGATGAAGGAGGCACGGAGAGGATGGCGTTCCTTGCGCATCGAGATTGGCGTTGCGGTGGTGGTTTGGCGCTGACCGATAGGTCAGGTCCGGCGGTCTACGCTGAATTCCGGCCTGTCTGACGGTTTTGCCGGCCAGAAACTCGCTATATGATGGCCCGCCGTCAGGGATAAGGTATGTTGGGATAGAATAAGTCCGCGGGCACGGTGCGATTCGAAACACCCTGACGCACGCCGGTAAGCCTGTCGTCTTCGCGGTCGGGAAACCGATCAACACAATAAACGGGAAACAATTCGAGGTATGCGCATGAAACGCCATGCATTAACCGCAGCCGTTCTCTCCACTGCCCTGATGGGCGCCGTATCGGTCTCCACGCCGGCCATGGCCCAGGACCAGCAGTACATCACCATCGGTACCGGTGGTCAGACGGGCGTCTACTACGTCGTCGGCCAGTCCGTCTGCCGGATGGTCAATCGCAGCGCCGAAGAGAGCGGTATCCGCTGTAACGCTCCCTCGACCGGCGGCTCCGTTGCCAATATCAACGGCATCAAGTCCGGCGAACTGAACATGGGTGTCGCGCAGTCCGATGTCCAGTTCAATGCCTACAACGGCAAGGCGCAGTTCGACCAGCCGATGGAAAACCTGCGTTCGGTCTTTTCGCTGCACGGTGAGCCGCTCACCATTCTGGCGCGCAAAGATGCCAACATTGACTCCATCCAGGACTTGAAGGGCAAGCGCGTCAACATCGGTAATCCGGGCTCCGGTCAGCGCGCCACCATGGAAGTGCTGATGGATGCGGAAGGCTGGGACACCAGCGTGTTCTCGCTCTCGTCCGAGCTGGGTGCCGCCGAGATGGCGTCTGCACTGGCCGACAACAACATCGATGCCATGGCTTACGTCGTTGGTCATCCCAACGGTGCCATCCAGGAAGCGACCACGACCGTCGCCTCCAATCTGGTGCCGTTGAACGATGACGTCGTCAAGGGTCTGGTCGACGAGTTCCCCTACTACAGCATGTCCACCATTCCCGGCGGCATGTACGAGGGCAATCCGGACGATGTCGAGACCTTCGGGGTTCGTGCGACCTTCGTGACCTCTGCCGATGTCGATGATGAAGTCGTCTACCAGACCGTCAAGGCCGTGTTCGACAACTTCGATCGCTTCAAGCGTCTGCACCCCGCTTTCGCCAATCTGACGCCGCAGGACATGATCAGTCAGGGTCTTTCCGCACCGCTGCATGAAGGCGCCAAGCGTTACTACAAAGAGCAGGGCTGGCTGTAATTGCCCACAGCGCCATTCCGACGGAATTGCGTTGACACCTGGCGCGGTGGTTGGTGACAACCGCCGCGCCGTTGGATCGATACCCCGCGACGCCGATCGTCGCATCGAATCAAGCGCGGAATGATGTCCTGTGGATGTCCTTATCGCCTACCGGCTGCCAAGGGAGCGCTGACTCACTCGCCGTGCAAGATGAGGCGCAACGTAGTGATTCGCTAGCGCAGGCAATGATTCAGTGTTTTCTCAAGTCAGGATCTGCTCATGACCGACAACAAGCCTTCCGGCCCCGATCAGGCCAAGCTGGATGAACTGGCCGCGACCGACACCGGTGGTCGCAAGCTGACCGGAACGCCCAACCGCATCCTGCTGGGTGTGGCGGCGTTATGGTCGCTGTTTCAGCTGTGGATCGCGTCGCCGCTACCCTTTATCGTCGGGTTCGGTGTCTTCAGTGCCACCGAGGCGCGTTCCATTCATCTGGCCTTCGCCGTCTTTCTCGCCTTCATGGCCTACCCGGCGTTCAAGCGCTCGCCCCGCGAACGCATGCCGATTCCCGACTGGATTCTGGCTATCGTGGCGGCGTTCTGTGCCTCCTATCTCTATTTCTTCTACGCGCAGCTGTCACAACGCCCCGGCGCGCCGATCCTGCAGGATGTGGTCGTCGGCGTGGTAGGGATCGTGCTGCTGCTCGAAGCGACGCGCCGCGCGCTCGGCCCGCCGCTGATGATCATCGCGCTGATCTTTCTGGTCTACTCGCTGGCCGGGCCTTACATGCCGGGCATTCTGGCCCACCGCGGCGTGAGCTTTTCGGGTCTGGTCAACCACCAGTGGCTGACCACGCAAGGCGTGTTCGGGATCGCGCTGGGGGTCTCCACCAGTTTCGTGTTCCTGTTCGTGCTGTTCGGCGCGCTGCTCGACAAGGCGGGTGCCGGCAACTACTTCATCAAGGTGGCGTTCTCGCTGCTGGGCCACTATCGCGGCGGTCCGGCCAAGGCGGCGGTTGTCGCCTCCGGCCTCACCGGCCTGATTTCCGGCTCTTCGATTGCCAATACCGTGACCACCGGTACCTTCACCATTCCGATGATGAAGCGTGTCGGTTTCAGTGCCACCAAGGCCGGCGCGGTCGAGGTTTCCTCCTCCGTCAACGGTCAGATCATGCCGCCCGTCATGGGGGCCGCGGCGTTTCTGATGGTCGAGTATGTGGGCATCTCCTATCTCGAGGTGATCAAGCATGCCTTTCTGCCGGCGGTGATCTCCTATATCGCGCTGCTCTACATCGTTCATCTCGAAGCGATGAAGGCGGGCATGCAGGGGCTGCCCAGCGGCAACCCGCAGCGTCCGTGGCTCAACAAGATTATTGGGTTTCTGACCGGTCTGGTCGGATTGATGCTGATGTCCGTCATCGTCTATTACGGCCTCGGCTGGCTCAAGCCCGCGCTGGGCGAGAGCGCGCCTTGGGTCATCGCGCTTTTGCTTGCCGCCGTCTATGTGGGGCTGATCAAGCTGGGTTCGAACTATCCCCCGCTGGAAATCGATGACCCCAATTCTGAAATCACCACGCTGCCGCGCACCAAACCCACCGTGATGGTGGGGCTGCACTATATCCTGCCGGTCGTGGTGCTGGTGTGGTGTCTGATGGTGGAGCGTCTGTCGCCGGGGCTTTCGGCTTTCTGGGCCACCGCCTTCATGATCTTCATCATCCTGACCCAGCGCCCGGTCGACGCGTTATTCCGGGGCAAAAGCGATCTGGTCAACGACATCAAGCGCGGCGGCATGGACCTCTGGGACGGTCTGATCGATGGCGCCCGCAACATGATCGGCATCGGTATTGCCACGGCGACCGCCGGCATCATCGTCGGCGCCGTTGCCCAGACCGGGGTTGGCCTGGTGCTGGCGGACCTGGTCGAGACACTATCGATGGGCAACCTGCTGCTGATGCTGCTGCTCACCGGGGTTCTGAGCCTGATCCTGGGCATGGGTCTGCCGACCACCGCCAACTACATCGTGGTTTCCGCGCTGCTGGCGCCGGTCATCGTTCAGTTGGGCGAGCAGAATGGCCTGATCGTACCGCTGATCGCCGTTCACATGTTCGTGTTCTACTTCGGCATCATGGCAGACGTGACGCCGCCGGTAGGACTCGCCTCGTTCGCCGCGGCGGCGATCTCCGGCGCGGATCCGATCCGGACCGGGTTCCAGGCGTTCTACTACAGCCTGAGAACGGCGGCGCTGCCGTTCCTGTTCATCTTCAATACCGATCTGTTGCTGATCAATGTCGATTGGCTGCACGGCGTCATCATCTTCATCGTGGCCACGGCGGCTATGCTGATTTTCGCGGCGGCAACGCAAGGATTCATGCTGGTCAAGAGTCGCTGGTACGAGAGCCTGCTGCTGCTGCTGATCGCCTTCTCGCTGTTCCGCCCCGGCTTCTGGATGGACATGATCGATGCGCCCTACCAAGAGGTGCCGCCGGCGCAGTTCGAGCAGGCGCTGGGCGACATCGGGCCCAACGATCATCTGATGACGCGCATCGATGGTTTCGATGCCTACGGCGCGCCGACCAGTTTCGTGATTCAGGTGCCGGCGACCGAAGGTGATACCGGCGCCGAGCGCCTGCAGAGCCTGGGGCTGCATCTGATGGAAGAAGACGGCAAGGTGCTGGTCGACATGACCGATTTCGGCAGCCAGGCGGAAAAGCTGGGCTTCGATTTCGATCAGCAGATCGTGACGGTGCGCGTTCCGACGTCTCAGATGCCGAAGGAGTTGATGTGGATTCCGGCGCTGCTGTTGTTCGGGTTGGTCGTCGCGTTGCAGCGACGTCGGCGTGAACCCAAGGCCAACAAGCCGGAACCGATCGCGACTGCCTGACGCGGAATGGCAGACGTGGCAACATGATGGCCGTCTCATCCGAGACGGCCGTTTTTTTGTCTCGGCGTGACGGGCGGGCTTCACTCAGAGGGTTTTACCCGGCGGATTCGATTGCACGAGCGTTACTGAACCGGCTCTGCCGAATGAATTCTCTCGAACGGGCCGACTGCGCCGCTGTTGTCGAGCCATCCTGCGGCAAATGTGAACGAGGTGATCGTGAGCTTTCCCGATGCATCCATCGATTATCGCCAGCATCCCGAATGCTACCGGATCGGTCACGGGGAGCGTGGTGTGTTCCATGTCCATCCCTACAAGGGTGAACTGCTTCCGCTATGGGCGATCCGCAACGAGGCCGATGCCAGGCAGGCCGTCGCCGACCTGTACGCGCGCTATCGCGATTATCGTGGACAAAATGATTTCGTGGGCATGGACATGGCGCGGAAATACCTTCAGATGGGCTATACCCGTGCGCGTCGCTACGCGCGTTATCCCGGCGGGCGCAAGAAGGATGCCGAGGGCCGCCTGCGTCAGCCGAGCAACGCCGACGCCGAGAAAGCGCGCATTGCCGAGCACTATCGTGAGAAGCTGGATCAGGTGCGTGCCGATGACGTCTATCAGCGGGCCAAGCGGGAATACCAGCGTCGCCTGAGATCCGCCAAACGCTGATCCCACCCGATTCCAGCGATCATTTTTTGACAGGAGCCCCCCTTGCCAACGCTTGCCGCCATTCATCGTTATCCGATCAAATCCACCGCTGGCTCATCGCTACAGCGCGCTCGTGTCGAGGAAGAAGGCCTTGTCGGCGACCGCCGGTTCATGGTGGTCAAGCCCGACGGCACTTTCCTCACGGCGCGCACCCATCCCGGACTTCAGTTGGTGAGGGCGCAGTTCGACGGGGAGCGTCTGACCCTGACCCACAACACGCTGCCGCCAGTGGACGTGGCGCGCCAGGAGTTCTCGGTGCAACCCTTCGATACCGAAGTGTGGACCGATGCCTTTGCGGCCAAGACCACTAATGATTCCCTCGACAAGTGGTTCAGTGAGGCCGCCGGGGAGCCCGCGCGGCTGCTGTGGCTGGGTGAGCGCTCGCCGCGTTACCGGGAATCGCTCGGCGTGCGAGTCAGTTTTGCCGATGGCTATCCGCTGCTGCTGATTTCCGAGGCCTCTCTGGAGGATCTCAATGGACGTAATGATGGAACTCACGTGATGGCGCAGTTCCGCCCCAACCTCGTCGCGGCCGGCACCGAGCCCTACGCGGAGGATCGCTGGAAGCGTATCCGGATCGGCGAGGTCACGTTCCGGATCGATGCCCCCTGTGCCCGATGCGCCATGGTGACGGTGGATCCCGCCAAGGGGGAAAAGAGAGCCGACAAGGAGCCGCTCAAGACCCTGGCGGGCTATCGTCGAGGCGACAAGGGCAAGGTCTATTTCGGGCAGAATCTCGTCGCGGAAAACAGCGGTGAGATCGGCGTCGACGACCCGATCGAGGTACTGGAATTTTCGAGCCAAGGTGAACCGGCAATGAACGTTATCGATCGGTAACGTTCATGCTCGGCAAGAGAGATGATGGATGTAAACCGGTTCATCTTCGCGTCAGGTTGTCGAGCGTTCTGTTACATTAGTTGTTGTTGAATTTTTGATGTGTCCGCTATCCCGTCGCCGCCCATGAAGCCCGCTGTCATGCAGGGTTCATCTACACGACCGTCCCTGCCCTGAAAGCCCCATTTTACGTTTGCTGACAGTCGGCGCTCGCCGTTCGGCCACTACCTGGTGTCATCTGGTGTCCATCATCACGTTTTTCTGAATCAACATTCAATCACGTAGCCTTACAAAATTTGCAGCCTGCAAAGCGGTTTTTGCTTGCTCGATCCTACCCCCGCGCCTTACGACTAAAAGTGCAGCCTGCGCCTTTCGTCTCATGCGTCGTTCGTTCCATGAGTCTTTCGTCAGTCGATGAGATGACGCTGCGCTCAGGCCGACAATCCTTGTCACTGGATCGCCCTCGAACATCGAGCGGTTTGCGATGGACCGAGGGACTCGACGATCACCACCGCACGGGAGTGCCACCATGCAATTCTTCGACCGACTGTTACTCGAGAACCGGGCCTGGGCCGATGACATGAAGGCTTCCGATCCGGAAATCTTCCAGCGGCTTCACCAGGGGCAATCGCCTGCCGCGTTATGGATTGGCTGCTGCGACAGTCGCGTACCGGCAGAGCAGATCTGCAACGCCAAACCCGGTGAACTCTTCATCCATCGCAACATCGCCAATCTGGTGCATGAAGACGACGCCAACGTGTCGAGCGTGCTCGAGTACGCGATCAACGCGCTCAAGGTGGATCACATCATCGTCTGTGGCCATCGCGGCTGCGGCGGCATTCAGGCGGCAGTCAGCGGCGGGGACGCCCTGCAGGCATTGCCCTACGTCGACAGGCACCTCGGACAGGTCAAGCGATTGGTCGCCGAGCGTCGCCCAGAGCTCGAGACATTCGCGGCGCTGAGCGAGCAGGTCGACCACGTGGTCGAGCTCAACGTGAGCGCGCAGGTCGAACGGCTTTCCGGCATGCGTCTGGTCACGGATAGCTGGCGTGAACGTCGGGCGCCGAGCCTGCATGGGTGGGTCTACGATCTGGCGAGCGGGCTTCTGGAAGAGGTCTGTCGTCGTGATCCCGATGGGGCGGAGGCTGAGCCTGCGCAACAGAGCTGGCTGCGCGCCGCGGCCGGCTAGCCCACTCCTTCCACGCTGTGGCTCATGGATTCGAGGACACGACAATGACGATATCAAGACAGACGACATCCGCGCAGACGACATCGACACAAACGATACCCGCAACGTCGACGACGTCGACACCTCACGATAAACCCGGCACCTTGTCCTTTAGACATCTCTCCCGTGACATCCCGGCGGGGATCGTCGTCTTCCTGGTCGCGATTCCCCTCTGTCTGGGAATTGCGCTGGCGTCCGGGGCACCGCCTATCGCAGGTCTCGTCGCGGGTATGGTGGGGGGCCTGGTCGTGACGATGTTCAGCGGCTCCGCGCTCAGCGTCAGTGGTCCGGCCGCGGGATTGACCGTGATCGTGCTGGACGCGATCGAGCAGCTCGGCGGCTTCGGCGCGTTCCTGATCGCGGTGATACTGGCCGGGGTGCTGCAACTGCTGATGGGGGTGTTCAAGCTGGGGCGAATCGGTGCCTTCGTACCGACCTCGGTGATCAAGGGCATGCTGGCGGGTATCGGCCTGATTCTGGTGCTGGGACAGTTCCCGATGGCGTTGGGTCACCCGCTGGACGACATGCCGGCGATTACCGACCCGGTGGCGCTGTTCAGCGACATCTCGCCGCTGGCGACCTTGATCGCGCTGTTCAGTCTTGGCCTGCTGGTGCTGTGGGAGCAGCCGATCATCAAACGCCACCGCGCGCTGGCGCTGATTCCGGGCCCGCTGCTGGTGGTCATCGGCAGTATCGTCATCGATCGTCTGGTCGGCGGTGCGATGCCTGGCTGGGCGCTGGGGGCGGGACACCATATCGACCTGGGCGGACTATCCGGTCCGACGGAACTGATCGGGCAGATGACTCATCCCGACCTTGAGGCGCTTGCCAATCCGGCGGTCTACACCGTCGCCATCACCATCGCCATCATCGCCAGTCTCGAAACCCTGCTGAGTCTCGAGGCGATCGACAAGCTCGACCCGCTCAAGCGTCACTCGCCGCCTCACCGTGAACTGAAGGCACAGGGCATCGGTAACGTGGTCTGCGGTCTGGTCGGCGCGCTGCCGGTCACGGCGGTGATCGTGCGCAGCTCCGCCAATGCCAATGCCGGTGGCCGCACCCGGCTGTCGAGCCTGATCCACGGCAGCCTGCTGCTGGTGAGCGTGGCGTTCCTGGCGATGTGGCTGGAGCTGATTCCCTTGGCGACGCTGGCAGCGATCCTGCTGCACACCGGCTACAAGCTGGCCAGGCCGGCGCTGTTTCTCGATCAATACCGCGAAGGCATGCGTCGGTTCATCCCGTTCACCGTGACGGTGATCACGATTCTCGCCACCGATCTGCTGATGGGCGTGCTGGTGGGGCTGGTCTGCAGTCTCTACTTCCTGCTGCAATCGGGTTACCGCTCGGCAATCGCCTGCACCCGGCGTGGTGAGCACATGTTGCTCAAGTTCCAGCAGGACGTTTCGTTTCTCAATCGCGAGGAGATGCGGCAGTGCCTCGATGCCGTGCCGGATAACGGGGAGCTGATCATCGATGCCATCGGTGCCAACTATATCGATCCGGATATTCGCGAGGATATCGACCGCTTCGTAGAGAATGCAGCGGCCCGGGGGATCGTGGTCGAACTGCGCGACGTCGAAGGGACCACCGGTACGTTCGGCGATGTCGAACCCTCGGGAATCGCCCGCACCGCCTGATCGGTAGATCATGACGACCGGAATACCGACCGCCGCGTGCCGTAAAGGACGCGGCGGTTTTTCTGCTGCCTTTCTGCCGGTGTCATTCGATGAGTGGCTTGCGCAAATAGACGCGGTCGAGACCCCGTTCCCTGACGCGACGCGTTTCGAGGTAACCGTAGCGTCGGTAGATCGCCAGATTGTCGTGCATCAGCTCCTGGGTATAGAGCGTGATGCTATCGAATTCGAGTTGGCGGGCCCGCGCCTCCGCGACCTGCATCAGTACCTTGCCGAATCCACGTCCCTGAGCCGTGGGAGCGACGGCGACGTTATCCAGCAGCAGCGTATCGGGCTGGGGAATCAATACCAGAAGACCCACCGGCTCATCGCCATTGTCCGCATCGACGCTCTTTTTGCTGGTCACGTCATCGAATAGCAGGCTGACGTGACCAGCCTCGATATGGTGCGCATAGCGGTGGTCATCGATGTCACGTATCGGCCCCGGGATCTTGCCGATGCGATCGACGTAATGGCCGTAGGCAGCTTTGACCAGAGCCTCGATGGCCGGCAGGTCCGATAGTCTGGCTTCGCGCAGTATGCTCATCGGTGGGCCTCGTGGAAACGGGTGTCGCAATCGTCCGAGCCCAGTTGGGTCACTTCGCACGGTGCGCCCTGATCGTCGAGCAGAATCTGGCCGACGCCGGCCCGATTCCACAACCGTTCACCTTTCGAGGCGCGCTCGGGATAGTAGGGATCCACCGCCATGCGCCGCCGTTTGGTGAGCCAGTTCAGCGGTGACCAGGGCGCGTAGAGCCAGCGATTGAGGCGATCGAACCAGTCGAGCAGGGTATCGGGGAAGGTGTTCTTGAGGCCGCTGCTGGTGATCTGCCACATGCGGGGACTGTTGCGACGCTGGCGAATGGTGATCGCGTAGACGAAGGAGTAATGCACGTCGCCGGAGAGAATCACGTAGCGCTGGGGCGTGCGGCTGTGCCGAAGGATATTGAGCATGGTGTGCGCGGCGCCGGGGTGCGCCATCCAGTTTTCCGCGTCGACCAGCAACGGCTTGCCGAACCAGGTGAACGCGCGCTGAATGCCTTCGATCAGCTTGACCCCGAAGATCGGTGCCGGGGAGACGATGATCACCGAAGGTTCTTCGAGCAGTTCCTGCTGGAATTCGCTCAGCGCTTCCCAATCCATCAGCCCCGAGGGGTGATGCAGGCGGCGTTCGCTGCGCCAGCGCCGGGTACGCGTATCCAGTACCACCAGTCGGGGCGTCGAATCGATCGTGTAGCCCCAGCCGGTGAACCGGAGCAGCTGCGTCACGAGCTGATTCTGCCTCTCGCAGTCGAGCCGGCCACTGGCGCTGGCCGAGTCGATCCAGGCACGGCAGGCCTCCAGCGGTTCGGCCAGACCGTCCGGATCGTTGCCCCATCCCTGACACAGCAGGTAGGCGATGAGCGCGTTACCCACGATCCGGCGCGAGAAGGGATGCTCGTAGACCGCAGCCTCCCAGGCGGCGGACAGATTCCAGTCGTCGGTGACGTCGTGATCGTCGAAGATCATCAGGGTGGGCAGATGGGCGAGCAGGCGTGCCACTCCAGGGAGCCCCGCCACGAAAGCGTCGATATGCTGCTGCTCGCCGCGATAACGGTCCAGCTCCTCGGCAGCCAGTTGAGGCATCTCCACCTCGATCAGCCGCCATGGCGTCGGAGACCATACCAGCAGGTACATCGCCAGCAGTTCGGCGAAAGTGATCAGGTGATTTTCCGCGCTGGCCGTGGTGAAGATCGGCTTGCGCACGCCGCCGAAGAACTTCTCGCGCAGGGCCTCGGTGGATCGAATGGCCGGCAGCAGATCATCTCGGTGGTAGTAGGTCTCGTCGCGGGCATACAACTCGCTGCCGCTGGCGATGTCCGTGCCTTCCAGGCACTCGTCGTGGAGCCCCAGGCGGGCGATCAGCGAATGGATGGCGGCCAGCATCGGGCCGGCCACATCATCGGCGTAGATCTGATCGCCGGTCATCAGCAGCGCTGCGGGCCGGGCGGCGCTGTCTCGGTGGCGCTCGCTCAGCCAGCGATCGGCGCGCACCAGGCCATCCTGACTGGGATGGTGAGGCTTGCGACAGGAGCCATGCAGCAGATTGTCGTAGCGCGAGCGCAACACCAGGGTCGGCAGCGGCTCACCGTCGTAGCACAGCGACTCGCCCCAGTCGCGCATCGAGCGCCAGCCGGCGCCTTCCCATTCGGAACATTCCCCTTCCGCAGCCACACGATAGGCGAGGTCGTAGCCAATCACGACATCCAGAGGCAGGGGATCGTCCAGCTGCAGATCGATCAGATGAAGGTGCGCGTGGGTACCGACCGCCAACCGGGTCGTCGCCGCTGACAGATCATGGGTTCGGTCGCCTTCGTCAGAGCTCAGCGTCAGTTGGAGTTCGAGGGCGCGTGAGGCGGCCAACCACAACACCAGCCGACGGGGCGCGGCGCGGCGGAGTAGGGGGCCGGCCAGAATGTCGGGGAGATCGTCTGACAAGTCGTCATTCCTGAAAGCGTCGATGGGCTAAGCATACTTCAGCCGCTATACGGCGACCATGAAGCGCGCGTTCGAGGGGCGACGCACGATGTCACGCCGCCAGGCAGGCTCTCAACACCGCCGCTTGAGCGTTCTGTCGATCACGTCCACCCCCGGGGTGTACTCACCGCGGGCCGCCTGCATGGCTCTCGCCAATGCCTGCTCGGCGACCCGGTCATGATCCTGCGGTAGCGAGTTGACCTTGCAGGGCAGAAAATCGAGCAGCCGATCATCGCCGAAAGTGGCCAGTCGTAGCGTATCGGGAGGGGCGCCGTGCTCGAGCAGTACGTCGAGCAGCCCGTCCATCAGCGTGTAGGACGCGGTCACGATGGCATCCGGCAAGCCGCCGTCGTTCAGCAGGCTGCGCATCAGTCGTGCCCCGCTATCGCGGTCATAGCGTTCGCCGCTGAGACACCGAGGATGACATTGGGACTCGTCGACCAAGGCATCCAGGAAGCCGCGTCGTCGCTCCGCGCTGATCGACAGATCCGGCACCGCGTCCAGCCACACCACGTCCGAGATACCCTCGGCCAGTAGCGAGCGGGTCAACATCTCGCCGGCGGCGCGGCCGTTGGTGACGATATTGACGAACCGCTCAGGATCCAGCGGGCGGTCGATGGCGATGACCGGCAGCCCCTGTGCCATCAGTTCGGCATAGAACGGATCCTCGGGGCTCAGGCTGCTGGCAACCAGTAACACGTCGCAGCGCTGAGCGCGCAGCGACTTTGCGACCTCGCGTTCACTGCCGGGGTCGTCGTCGGAACCGGCGATCAGCAATTGGTAGCCCTGCCGGCGAGCGCCGTGCTCGAGCCGCTTGGCCAGACGCGCGTAGCTGCCGTTCTCGAGATCCGGCACGATCAGGCCCAGGGTTCGGCTGTCCCCCCCGCGCAGCGCGGCCGCCTGGGCATCGATTCGATAATCGTGGGCGCTGGCGACGGCCAGGACGCGTTCCACCGTGGCCTGGCTGATGCGCCGCGTCCTGGCCTGGCCATTGAGCACATAGCTGGCGGTGGTTCGGGAAACGCCGGCCAGACGGGCGATATCGGCAAGCTTCATGCAAGGCTCCTGCAACGTCGATGATCGATAGGGAGGCATCCGGCCAGCCTGGAACGATACCTCGTCGGGCTTTTCTGGCCCAGCCCGATCGTGACGCGCAGCGCCCCGGCATCGCTTGCGCCGAAGGTCTAGCTTGTCAAATCGATCGCGAACGGCGAGCATGTCACTCATCCAGGTGACACGATTCAGCAACCGGCAAAATGCCGCTCTTACGCAGCGTCGATTGCGTTGGAAGGCGTTGACGGACCATGCTGCGTGCATCGAATGACCCTTCGGAGAGATCGTTATGCTGACCCTCCAGCCGCAGGACGCGGCGCTCAATTGCCAGGCCGACAGCTGGCAGAACGCGCTGGATCAGGCTGCCGCCTCGCTGCATGACGCCGGCCTGGTGGAGGCGAGCTATCGCGACGCGTTGCATGCCCGCGAGGCGCAGGGCTCGACCTTCCTCGGTAGTGGCATCGCCATCCCTCACGGCACGCCGGAGAGTCGCGACCAGATTCATCGAACCGGCGTGCGGTTGCTGCAGTTTCCCGACGGTGTGACCTGGCACGACGGCAACCGGGTCTTCCTGCTGGTAGCGATCGCTGCCGCCAGCGACGAGCATCTCGACGTGCTGCGCCGCTTGACCCACGTGCTCGACGACGAGGGCGTGGCCGAACGGCTGGCCAAGGCCGATACGGCCGAAGCGATGGTCGCGCTGCTCGCCAGGCCGCAGGTCAAGGCGCGGCTGGATGCCGGCACGCTATGCCTGGGATTCCCGGCGCGGGACCGGTTCGAGCTGGCGTTGGCGGCAGCTGCGCGGCTGCGCCAGGCCGAATGCGTCGATGCGCGTTTCGTTGCCGTCATCACCGAGCAGGAGCCGGTCTCCCTCGGTCAGGGACTGTGGCTGGTCAGTGCCTCCGTCGGCGTCAGCCAGCCAGCGCTGGCACTGGCCACGCCGGAGCGAGCGTTCACCGGCCCCCGTGGCGCCGTCAACGGGGTCTTCTGCGTCGCCGCGCAGGGCGAAGCGCACCGGGAACTGCTGGGACGGCTGGCAGATCTGCTGGATGCTGGCGAAGGCGAAGCCCTGGTCGACGCCGATGCCGATCACGTGCTGGCACGTCTGTCCGGTGAGTCGAGTCGTGCAGAGACGGCCCGCGTGACGCTTCTCAACGCCCACGGCCTGCACGCACGTCCTGCCAAATTGCTGGTGCAGGCGGCCCGCGAGCAGTCCCTGCCAGTCCGCGTGCGCCTGATGGAGGGCGCGGCAGAGACTGTCTCCGCCGCCAGCTTGACCAAGGTCATCGGGCTCGGTGCTCGGCGTGGGCAGACACTGATCTTTTCCGCCGAGGGCGATGGCGCCGAGATGGCGCTGAAGTCGATGGTGGCCGCCGTCACCGCCGGACTCGGTGAATCCGTCCGGCCACTCTCGGATAGCGGCAGTGCAAGCCATGGCCCGCGGCGCGGTGCGGCAGGCGCGACGGCCGAGCCCGCGGGTGAGACGCCACAGGCGCCCATCGCCGACGATACCGCTCTGCCCGCCACCGCCGCCTCGCCGGGCCTGGCGATCGCCCCGGTCTTCGTCATGCGCGCCCCCCGTTTCGACTATCCCGAGCGGGCCCGAGACCTGACGCCGGACAGACAGGGCGACGCCGAACGCCAACGCGAGCGGCTTCGCGCCAGTCTGATTGAGGCGCGTGATCAGCTACGTGCGCTGATCGGCACCGCCAAGGGCGGCGATGTGGCCGAGATTCTCTCAATGCATGCCGAGATGCTCGACGATCCCGAACTGCACGAAGCCGCCTTCGAGGGCATGCGAGATGGCCTGAGCGCCGAAGCCGCGTGGTGGCAGGCGATCGATACCGCCGCCCGCGCCCAGGAAGTACTGGCGGATCGGCTGCTGGCCGAGCGTGCTGCCGATCTGCGTGACGTGGGGCGCCGCGTGCTCGGTGTGCTGTGCGGCGTGACCCTGCCGACGCCGCCACAGCGCCCGTACATTCTGGTCACCGACGACATCGGCCCCTCCGACGTGGCGCGCCTCGATACGGCGCAGGTGCGCGGGCTACTGACGGCTCGGGGCGGGGCCACTTCGCATAGCGCGATTCTGGCCAGGGCGTTGGGAATCCCGGCGGTAGTGGGTGCGGGAGCGAGGGCGCTGACACTTGCCAACGACGATGAGCTGATCCTCGATGGCGATCTCGGGCGGGTGATCGTGAGGCCCAGTGCCGAGCGACGTGATCGTGCCGAACTGCGGCTCAAGGAACTGGAACGGTTGCGCCGCGACGCGCACGGTTTGCGCTTCGAAGAGGGGCGCACGGCGGACGGCCGTCGTATCGAAGTCGCCGCCAATCTCGGCAACACCGCGCATGCCGCGGACGCGGTCGAGCAGGGCGCCGAGGGTGTCGGGCTGCTGCGTACCGAGTTCCTGTTCATGGCGCATCCCGAGGCGCCGGATCTGGAGACGCAGATCGGCGAGTATCGGCGCGCCTTCGATGCTCTCGACGGCCGCCCGCTGGTGGCGCGCACGCTGGACGTCGGTGGTGACAAGCCGCTGCCTTACTGGCCGGTGGCGGCGGAAGACAACCCCTTCCTCGGCCTGCGCGGCATTCGCTTGGCGTTGACCCGCCCCGAGGTACTCGAAACCCAGCTGCGCGCGCTGTTGACCGCCGCCGGCGACCGACCGCTGCGGATCATGTTCCCAATGGTCAAGGATGTCGACGAGTACCGCCAGGCCAGGGCGATCGTCGATCGGCTGCAGCAGGAGATCGGCGCCCCTGACGTTCAGGTTGGCGTGATGATCGAAATTCCCTCCGCCGCGTTGCTGGCGCCGAGCCTGGCTGCCGAGGTCGATTTCTTCTCCATCGGCACCAACGACCTGACCCAGTACACCCTGGCGATCGACCGTGGTCATCCCGAGCTGTCGTCGCAGGCGGATGGCCTGCACCCGGCGGTACTGCGGTTGATTCAGATGACCGTCGACGCGGCCCATGCCGAGGGCAAGTGGGTCGGCGTCTGCGGAGAGCTGGGTTCGGACGCCGCCGCGGTGCCGGTGCTGGTCGGGCTCGGCGTCGACGAACTCTCGGTCTCGGTGCGCCAGGTGCCGATGGTCAAGGCCCGCCTTCGCGGGTTCACCCAGGAAACCGCGCGGCTGCACGCCGAGACGGCGCTGGCACAAGCCACCAGCCAGGCCGTGCGTGATGCGCTGGAGGCGCTCTGATGGCCGATGTCCTGGTGGTGACGCTCAATCCGGCGCTCGATCTGTCGATCCAGTTGCCCCAGCTCGAACCGGGCGCGGTCAATCGTGCCCAATCGTCGCACCTGGCGGCGGCCGGCAAGGGGCTCAACGTGGCCCGGGTACTGGTGTCGCTGGGCCACCGCGTCACGTTGTCCGGTTTCCTGGGCGCGGACAACGACACGGCCTTCGTCCAGGCCTGCCAGCGTAACGGGATCGAGGACGCCAGCCTGCGTCTGCCGGGCGAGACCCGGATCAACGCCAAGCTGGCCGAGGATGATGGCCGGGTGACGGACGTCAATGGCCCGGGGCTCGAGGTCTCCGCCGAGGCACTGGCCGATTTGACCGCCGATCTGACCGCGCGGTGCGATGCCAGCGCCCCGGCTGCCGTCGTGGTCACCGGCAGCCTGCCGCCGGGCGTGACGCCGGAGGCGTTGGCAGCGCTGATCCAGGCGCTCAAGACCAGCGGTATACCGGTCTGGGTCGACACTAGCGGGCCGGCCTTGGCGGCGGCGCTGGCGGTATTGCCCCATGCGGCCAAGCCCAACGAACAGGAGCTGGCCGATTGGGCCGGCGGCCCGCTGACGGATCGAGCGACGCAGGTCGATGCCGCCCGGCGTCTGCACGCGGCCGGCATCGAGGAGTCGATTCTGTCGCTTGGCGCCGAAGGCGTGCTGTGGATCAGCCGGCGCGGCGAGTGGCAGGCGATTCCGCCCAGCATCGACGTCCGAAGTACGGTAGGGGCCGGGGATACGCTGCTGGCCGCCATGCTGCATGGGGTGATCGCGGATCTATCACCGCAGGAGACGCTGCGCCAGGCGACGGCGCTGGCGGCGGAGGCGGTGCGCCACGTGGGCGTCGGTGACCCGCACGCCAGCGACTTTCAGACATTACTGCAACAGACGAGCGTCAGCCGCTGCGGCGAAGCGCGCGCGAGGAGGGGGGCATGAACGGCAAGTCCTTGAACGGGGAGCGGATGAACGGAGAGCGCCACAACGTCATTCTGATTACCGCCTGCCCCAGCGGCATGGCGACGACGTTTCTCGCCGCGAGACGACTGGAGCAGGCCGCGCAGCGTCTCGGTTGGCAGGTCCAGGTGGAGATGCATGGCGAACTCGAGCCGGTGACGCCGGTATCGGAGGAGGCCGTCGCGGCGGCCGATCTGGTCATCGTGGCCGCGACCCGAGTGCCCCGGCCAGAGCGTTTTGCGGGCAAACGGCTCTACCGGGCTCCGATCCAGCAGGCGCTGCCGGATCCCGACGCCTTTCTCGAACGCGCCGCCCGTGAGGCGACGGCGTTCGACATCGCCAGCGAGCCGCCCGCTGCTCCGCTGACGATGGCGGTCGCCGATAAAGCCGCACCGAAACGTATCGTCGCGGTCACGGCGTGCCCGACCGGCGTGGCGCACACGTTCATGGCCGCCGAGGCGCTGACGCAGGCCGGGCGGGCGCTCGGCCACCGGATTCACGTGGAGACGCAGGGATCGGTGGGCGCCCAGAATCCGATCGGCGAGGCGGATATCGAGGCGGCGGATGTCGTGCTGCTGGCCTGCGATATCGAGGTCGATGACGCGCGCTTTGCGGGCAAGCGGGTCTATCGGACGTCTACCGGCAGCGCGCTCAAGCAACCGCAGCAGACGATCCAGAAAGCACTGGATGAAGCGAGCGTGGAGTCGGCAGGGGGCGAGAAAAGTGTCAGCGGCGGATCACCGAAAAGTGCGAAAGAGCGCGGGCTCTACAAGCATCTGCTGACCGGGGTCTCGTTCATGCTGCCGATGGTGGTGGCGGGCGGGCTCTGTATCGCGCTCTCGTTCGTGTTCGGGATCAAGGCCTACGAGCAGGAGGGGACGCTGGCGGCGGCGCTGATGCAGATCGGCGGCGGCACCGCCTTTGCGCTGATGGTGCCAGTGCTTGCCGGCTATATCGCCTACTCCATTGCCGACCGCCCCGGAATCGCGCCCGGCATGATCGGCGGTATGCTCGCTTCCACCCTGGGCGCCGGCTTTATCGGCGGGATTCTGGCCGGCTTCCTGGCCGGTTACTCGGCCAAGGCGGTGACACGCTACGTCAAGCTGCCGGCCAGCGTGGAGTCGCTGAAGCCGATTCTGATCATTCCGCTGCTGGCGAGTCTGGTGACCGGTCTGGTCATGATCTACGTGGTCGGCACACCGGTGGCGGCACTGCTGTCGGCACTGACGGCGTTCCTCAACAACATGGGATCGACCAATGCCGTGCTGCTGGGCGTGCTGCTCGGTGCGATGATGTGCTTCGATCTTGGCGGGCCGGTCAACAAGGCAGCCTATACCTTCGGCGTCGGGTTGCTGTCGACCGAGACCTATATGCCGATGGCGGCGATCATGGCCGCGGGAATGGTGCCGCCCATCGGCATGGGGCTGGCCACGTTCCTGAGGCGCACCCGGTTTGCGCAGGCCGAGCGCGAAGCGGGCAAGGCGTCGTTCGTGCTGGGCCTCTGCTTCATCAGCGAAGGGGCAATTCCCTTTGCCGCCAAGGATCCGCTGCGGGTGATTCCGATATCGATGATCGGCGGTGCGGTGACCGGGGCGCTGTCGATGTGGTTCGGGGTCAAGCTGATGGCGCCGCACGGCGGGCTGTTCGTGCTGCTGATTCCGAACGCGGTCAACCTGGCGCTGCTCTATCTGCTGGCCATCGCTGCGGGCTCGGTGATCACCGGTGTCGGCTACGCCTTGCTCAAGCGTGGCGAAGTCGGTACCGCGTCCGCCATGGCGACCATGCCCGAACCTGCCGGGGAGACTCGCCAGGCATCCTGATTCGCGATCGTCGATATCGCGTCCTACATTGTCTGACAATGACGGGTCGGCAACACGGGCTGGCAACGACGCGTTCGTTGCCAGCCTTTTACGTGTTGCCGACCCCGTGTCCGTGACCCGTCGGAGGTGTGCGATGAAGATTTACTGGCAGGACGATCGTTTGATCGTCGCCGAAGGTGATATCACCCGTTTCGAGGGGGATGCCATCGTCAATGCCGCCAACAAGAGTCTACAAGGCGGAGGTGGTGTCGATGGCGCGATCCACCGAGCGGCGGGCCCCGAACTCCTCGAGGCCTGCCGAGCGCTGCGACGTACGGCCTGGCCGGATGGATTGCCGGTGGGCGAAGTCGCGATGACGCCGGGCTTTCGTCTGCCGGTCGCCCATGTCATCCACACCGTGGGGCCTGTCTTCGCGAAGTCCGAGGATCGCTCCTCCCAGCTGGCCGATTGCTACCGTCATGCGCTGCGCCTGGCGGAGAAACATCAGTTCACGCGGCTGGCGTTTCCGGCGATCTCGACCGGCATCTACGGCTACCCTGCCGAGGCCGCCGCGAACATCGTGGCCGCCGTGATGCGCGATACGCTACCCGCGATCCCCGATCTTACGGTGACGCTGATGTTCTTTTCGGCGGCGGATGCCGAGATATTTCTGAACCACGCCTTCGACGGATAGTGTCACCCCGGGAAACGTCGTTACCGGGACGGCCGCCGAGGGAACGTCACTCTTCGGGCTGATACTTGTAGCCGACGCCGTAGACCGAGCGAATGATGTCCCGGTCCGGCCAGACATCGGCGATCTTGCGTCTCAGCTTCTTGACGTGGCTGTCGACGGTACGCTCGGAAACGATGCGATGGTCGCGATACATGTGATCCATCAACTGGTCGCGGGAGAAGATCCGCCCCGGGCTGTGCATCATCACCTTGAGAAGCTGAAATTCGACAGCGGTGAGATTCAGATCCTCGCGTCCCGCCATGGCGCGCCAGCCGTCTTCGTCCAGCGTCAGGCGATCGCCTTCGGGAATGGCTTCCTCGGTGCCGATGATGCCGTAGCTTCGGCGTAGTACCGCCTTGACGCGGGCCACGACTTCACGCGGACTGAACGGTTTGCAGATGTAGTCGTCGGCTCCCAGCTCGAGTCCCAGCAGCCGATCCACTTCCTCGACGCGAGCGGTCAGCATGATCACCGGTATCGCGGGAAATCGCTCGCGGATCTGGCGGCACAGTGTGAGGCCATCGGTGCCGGGCAGCATCAGATCGAGCAGGACCAGCATCGGCTGATTTTCCTCAAGCCACTCCATGACCGCGTTGCCGTGGTCGATATGATCGGACGCATAGCCGCTTTTCGACAGGTAGTCGGCGACCAGCCGTGCAATCTTGGGTTCGTCCTCGACGATCAGAATGGTGTCGTTCATCAAACCGGCTCCAGGTCAGTTGGCATGTCTGCCGTGTTCTTGGGAGGCATCCGGGGATCGTGCGCGGGACCGGCCGCCGGATAGCTCGGCGGCTGGGGCGATCGCAGGGACCGCGGGCAGATCCAGCGGGAACCTCAGCGTCCAGCGTAAACCGCCCAGTGATGACGCCGAGGGCACCAGCGTTCCCCCCTGGGCCTCGATCAGTGCATTGGCGATCGACAGGCCCAGGCCACTGCCGCCGCTGCGACGATTGCGTGATCCTTCCACTCTGTACAGCCGTTCGGTCAGGCGCGGCAGTTCGTTCTCCGGCACGCCGGGAGAAGTATCTTCCCAGATGACCTCCGCCTGATCGCCGCGGCGCTTCAGCGTGACCCGCAGGGCGCCGGGGCTGTCGGTATAGGCAATGGTGTTGGACAGCAGATTGTCCCATAACTGACGCAAGCGCTGATTGTCGGCCCTCACCCAGAGGGGTTCGGCATCGAGCTCGAGCGTCAGGCCGTGACTTTCCAGCCGTAGCTGGCTGTCTTCGAGACGCTGGATCAGCGACTCTTCGAGATCCACCGGCACCAGATGCATGTCCAGTGCCCCGGCGTCACTCTGGGCCAGCAGGCGTAGATCCTCGACCAGATGACCGAGCTGGTCGACCTCCTGCTGCAACGATCCCAGATTATCCACAGACAGCGGTCGTATCCCGTCCTGCATGGCTTCGATCTCGCCGCGCAGGATGGCCAGCGGTGTGCGCAGCTCATGAGCGATATCCGCGACCCAGCGCTGGCGCGCGCGGCGACTGGCTTCCAGCGTTTCGGCCAGTTGATTGAAATCCGCGGAGAGGCGCGACAGCTCGTCACGGCCGCGCTCGGAGAGGCGCACGCTGTAGTCTCCCAGGGTCAGTCGCCGGGTCGCCAGCGTCATGAGTCGGGCGCGATGGCCCAGCCACCAGGCGAGTCCGCCGGCGAGCAGCAGGGAGGCGAGGAACAGCGAGACGACGATGATCGTGAGATTGCGCTGCTGACGTTCGAGGAATATCTGATCCATCCGCGCCATCAAGCGCTCCGGGGGCAGATAACCGAGCTGGCCGACCAGCTTGTCGCCACTGCGGATCGGCACGAAGTGCGGCTCCGGCGGCGGGGGCATGTCGAGGTCGAGATCCTGAGGCGGCGGCTTGAGCAACGGTTCGCCGATGACCGGATTGCTCAACTCGTCGAGCAGCACGTAGCCGCGGGCATCGGAAAGCTGGCGATCGATACCGCTGGGCGGACGCTTTTCGCTCGACCAGAGCTGGCTGCGAACCAGGCTTTGCCACGCACGGGGATTGTCGCGCAGCCACTGCCAACTGCCGCGTTGCGTCCACTGTTCGCCCAGCGCGTTGGCCAGGGTTTCGGCGCGTGTCGATTGGCTGCGCTCGAGATAATTGACGAAACCCTGATCGAGACTGCGCGAGACGAACACGAACACCAGCCCGCTGATCAGCACATTGGTGATCAGGATGATGGCGAACAGTTTGATGCCGAGGCGTGACAGTCGTGGCCAGTCACGCCGTCCGCTATACGATGAGGACATGAGATCCGGCTTTTTCACGGGTGGCGTCGATCTCCGGGAGTGTGTCTCCAAATGCAGCAGTGATGGTTCAGACAATGGGTAAAGATCATGGAGATTACACTGGCTTCATGGTCCCGGTCCTGTCCTCAGGGGCGCCAGCACGGGAAACGAGGCGATCGCCCCACGGAAAGTCCACGGCGTGGTGCGGTTGATCGGCGGCGTCGAAGGCTGCCCATAGCGCCGCGAAGGTGCGCCCGTCGAGGGGGTGTCGATGAGACGGCAGCAGTTCCGCCAGCGGGTGCAGTACGAAAGCGTAGCGCAGGATGTCCTCGCGCGGCAGCCGCGTATCGCCGTAGTGGCCGACGGCATCCCCCCACAGCAGTACGTCGATATCCAGGGTGCGGGCGATGAGCTTGGTCGGCCCCGCGGGCCTGCCGTTGTCCCGCTCGATCGCCTTGCAGTCATCACCGATGGCCGCCGCAGCGCGTTCGGTCTCGAACGCCGCGACAAGGTTGTAGAACGGACGATCGTCATCGAAACCGACCGCTTGACTCTCGAAGACCCGCGAGAGCTGTAGCGGCGCCGGACCAGCCAGCGTCGCCAGTGCGTCCAGGGCCCGCGTCAGATGATAGTGGCGCCGGATATTGCTGCCCAGGCCGAGAACGACCAGCGGCATCAGTCGGCGCTGCGCTCGATGCGAACGCCTACGGCCTGCGCGGCCGCCACGGCGCCCGGCTTGCGTACGGTCAGGCGCAGCCGACGGATACCGAATTCATCGATCAGCAGCGCAGCGACGCGCTCGGCGAAGGTTTCCACCAGCCCATGCGCGTTATCGTTGGCGTAGTCGGCGAGACGCTGGCAGATGGCGGCGTAGTCGAGCGTCAGGCTCAGATCATCGCCCCGGGCTGCCGGGCGAATGTCGGTGTGAAGCTCCAGATCCAGCTCCAGGCGTTGGCGCACCGTGCGCTCCCAGTCATAGACGCCGATGACTGTCTCCAGGCTCAAGCCCTCGATCAATACCTGATCCACGCGAACTCCCCATCACGACTGATTGTTCTGAATGGTGATGACGATCCACAGTGACTGCTGATCGACGCACCGGCCAAGGTGGCATCGATTGTACGCGATGGGAGTGGCAGAATCAGGGCTCTCGATGAGGTCCGCCCGCGCGGACAAGGGGAGTAACGTCTTGCCACCGATCCTTGCGACCAGCCTGCTGGTGGCGGCTGGCTATCTCAGCGGCTCGCTGCTGGGAGCGATCTGGGTCTGTCGCTCCTGGGGGCTGCGCGATCCGCGCTGGGCGGGGTCCGGCAACCCGGGGTTCTCCAACGTACTGCGGGCCTTCGGCTGGCGGCCGGCACTGCTGACGCTGATCATCGATGCGGTCAAGGGGATGCCAGTGCTGTGGTTGGCAGGCAGCGTGTCGCCATCGGTCTGGGCAGAAGGGCTGGTGGGATTCGGCGTGCTGATCGGGCACAGTTGCCCGATCTGGCATCGGGGGCGCGGCGGCAAGGCCGTCGCCAGTGCATTCGGCGTGTTGCTGATGCTGGCGACGCCGGTGGCCCTGATCTGCGCGGTCTGCTGGTTCCTGCTGGCCTGGCGAGTGCGTACGGCGGCGGTGGCCTCGCTGGCCACCGCGCTGATGGCACCGCTGCTGAGTTACTGGCTGGTGCCACCGATGACAGGCGTGATCTGCGTGTTCTCTCTGCTGGTACTGGCGCGGCACGCCTGGAACATTCGCCTGTGGCGGGAGCGGCGGCGCGAGGCTCATGAACCGGCCCTGGCCGATCCGTTCGATGAAGAGGACGCGTTGAGCGATCGCCGCGAGCTCGGTCGACGGGAGCCGTTCAGGCCTCGGGAGGAGTGAGCTCCGCCAGCGGCCAGCGCGGGCGAGGTTGCAGGGTCTGGCTGCGCTGGCCGGCGGCAAGGCGTTGCGCGCCGGCATAGGCGATCATCGCACCATTATCGGTACAGAAACGTCCACGCGGGTAGAATGCCTGGGCGCCCATCTTGACGAGCGCCGTATCCAGCGCCTCGCGCAGGCGCCGATTGGCACTGACCCCGCCGGCGACGACCAGTCGCTGCCGGCCGCTCTCCTTGAGCGCGCGGCGACACTTGATCACCAGTGTATCCACCACCGCATCCTCGAAGGCGCGGGCGACATCGGCGCGTGCCTGGGCGTCGAGCGCATCCTGTTCGCGCAGTTTGTGCAGCGCGGTCAGGGTGTGCGTCTTGAGGCCCGAGAAGCTGAAGTCCAACCCGGGGCGGTCGGTCATCGGGCGGGGAAAGCGAAAGCGCTCGCTGCGACCCTGCTCGGCCAGTGCGGCCACCTGTGGGCCGCCGGGATAGGGCAGTTCGAGCATCTTGGCGACCTTGTCGAACGCTTCACCGGCGGCGTCGTCGACTGACTCCCCCAGCAGTCGATAGTCGCCCAGGCCACGCACGTCCACGAGCTGAGTGTGCCCTCCGGACACCAGCAGGGCGACGAACGGAAACGGCGGCGGATTCTCTTCCAGCATCGGCGCCAGCAGATGGCCCTCCATGTGATGCACGCCGAGCACGGGGATATGCAGAGCGCGCGCCATGCCGTGCGCGGTGCAGGCGCCAACCATCAGCGCCCCGACCAGCCCGGGGCCGGCGGTGTAGGCGATGCCATCCAGATCGTGCTTGGTCAGTCCGGCTTCGCCGAGAACCTGGTCGACCAGCGGCAACAGCTTGCGGGTGTGGTCGCGGGAAGCGAGTTCCGGCACCACGCCGCCGAATTCGGCGTGTAGCGCGATCTGGCTGTAGAGCGCGTCGGCCAGCAGCCCGGCGTCGGTGTCATAGATCGCGACGCCGGTTTCGTCGCAGGAAGTTTCGATACCCAGCACGCGCATGGTCGAATAATCCGTCGGAGTCGTTGAAGGAAAGGCTGAAGCGGGAGGCGCGCTAGTTTACGCTGTCGAAAAGCCATTTGCATTGGTTCGAGGGCGCGACTAGAATGCTCTGCTCTGTAGGACTGGGTCGTGCGCCTTTAACACGTCCTCGACTGTCGAGCGATCTCGTGAGGCAGATCTGGGCCGGGAAGATCCGGAATGGCGAAGCGCCGGGGTTCAACCCCTCGCGTGACGCTTTCTCGAATTTCTCGGGTCGTGCGTTCAAAGGGGCGTGCGTTCAAACCGAACTCAATTCCCAAGGTAGGTGAGTGCTTCATGCCCGCTGTTAAAGTACGTGATAACGAGCCGTTCGACGTCGCGCTGCGTCGCTTCAAACGCTCCTGCGAAAAAGCCGGAGTTCTTTCTGAAGTCCGCCGTCGCGAAACTTACGAGAAGCCCACTTCAGTTCGCAAGCGTAAAGCTGCGGCTGCAGTGAAGCGTCACGCCAAGAAGTTGCAGCGTGAGCGTAAGCGTTTCGAACGCTTGTATTGATCTGTACTGCGGGTGACTTCGGTCACCCCAGAGGGACGATCAAACGGCCGCCGTTCAGGTGGCCGTTTGTTTTTGTTCCGCCGCCACTGTACATGCTGCGGGGCGAAAGCAGTGTCTTCTTGCCTGTCCTATCTTCAGCCGAATCACGCTTCATGACAGGCATGGCAGTTCGCAGCCTGAACTGCGAGCGGATCTCCGAGAGCGTCTGACGATATGGCCGGACAGATTTCCCAGCGTTTCATCGATGACCTGTTGGCGCGTACCGACATCGTCGATGTGATCTCCGAACGGGTGCAGCTCAAGAAGAGCGGACGCAATCATAGCGGCCTCTGCCCGTTTCATCAGGAAAATTCTCCGTCGTTCACGGTCAGTCACGACAAGCAGTTCTATCACTGTTTCGGCTGCAGCGCCCACGGTAACGCCCTGCGGTTTCTGATGGAGTTCGACAATCTGCGTTTTCCCGAAGCGGTTGAGCAGCTGGCCTCGCGGGCGGGCATGCAGGTCGAGCGAGACGGTGGCGAAGACCCGGGAGCGCGTCAGCGTCAGCAGAAGCGCGAAGAAGGCGTCAATCTGCTGGAGCTGGCGTCGCGTTTCTTTCGCGAACGTCTGGCCCTCGGTGGCGGACGTCAGGCACGGGAGTATCTCGAGCGCCGCGGTCTGAGCCAGGAGATCATTCGCGATTTCGGTGTCGGTTACGCCGAAGACGAGTGGGAGTCGCTCAAGCGCTATCTGCTCGAGCAGGGCATCAGCGAAGCGGTCCAGGTCGAATATGGATTGCTGGTCCACCGCGAGGAGACCGGCCGCACCTACGATCGGTTTCGCGATCGCGTGGTGTTTCCGATTCGCGACTGGAAGGGTCGCACCATTGCCTTCGGCGGTAGGGTGCTGGGCGACGCCAAGCCCAAGTACCTGAACTCGCCGGAAACGCCGGTCTTTCACAAGGGGCGTGAACTCTACGGGCTGTTCGAAGCGCGCCAGGCCAATCGGCAGCTCTCGCGGGTACTGGTGGTCGAGGGCTACATGGATGTGGTCGCACTGGCGCAGTTCGGTATTCGTAATGCCTGTGCCACGCTCGGTACGGCGCTGACGAACGATCACCTGCAGCGACTGTTTCGGCTCGTGGATGAGGTGGTGTTCTGCTTCGATGGCGACAATGCCGGCCGTCAGGCCGCGCGTCGCTCGCTGCAGACGGCCCTGCCGTCGATGATCGACGGACGTCAGGTGCGCTTCCTGTTCCTGCCCGAGGGCGAGGACCCGGACACGCTGGTACGTCAGGAGGGGCAGGAGGCGTTCGAGAACCGGATCACCTGTGCCAGTCCGCTGTCGGAATTTCTGTTCGAGCAGGCGGCGGAAGGGCGCGATCTCAAGCAGGTGGAAGGTCGTGAACGCTTCGTGACAGCGGTGCTGGACGCGCTCAAGCATCTGCCGGAGGGCGTACTCAAGTCGCTCTTGCTAAAGGAGCTGTCGGTGCGAAGCGGGATCGAGCCGTCGCAGTTTGCCGACTGGTTCGAGAAGCACGCGGTTCCCGCGCCACGCCCGGCTATGACCGCGGACACCGCTGGCTATGAAGCGTTGATGATGTCGTCGGATGGCGACGACGATGCCGCTTCAGACCCCGCCATGGCGGTCGATAATGGCAATAATTATGCAAGGCAGCGCGGACTTCCGGCATCTCGCGTGGGAACTGCTACGCTTTCTCTGAGCATTCCGGCGCGCATATTGCATCTATTGTTGCACGAGCCGGGATTGGTCGACGGTCTACCGGAAACACTGGAATGGTGCCCGGTCGAGATGCCGGACGGCAAGTTGTGCCGTGAAGTGGTGCATTTGCTGCGCGCTGGCCGTTATCGCAGCCCCCAGGTGCTGCTGGCCCACTTTCACGGTAGCGCCGACGGCGAGCGTCTCGACCAGCTGGCGCGACGTGAACTGGAGATCCCGCGTGATGTCCGGGCCAGCGAGCTGGAAAACTGGGTGCGCTATCTCGAACGCCAGAGCGCCCGTTTGACGCCGGCGGAAGAGTACCGTCAGTTACTGGAAAAGAGTCGCCAGCCGGGCGCGCTCAGCAGCGAAGAGAAGCAGCGTCTGCGAGAGTTGATCGGCAAGCTGGCCGAAGGATCGTAAGTCACGTGAGTGTCGCGGCATCATTATCCATGGGTCGCGAGACGGTAAGAGAAAGAGCGGAATTGACCGAGAAAGACCGAAATTGACCGGAAAAGATCAAGGCTACTCGCAGGGAAAGCACGAAGTGGTCAATCGACAGGGCGGTCGAAAGGTTGAAATGGCGGCGATCGCCACCAAATAGGTTAACCAAGCACACTAGCACACCTGGCAGGCAAGGTAATAGAAGCTGGCAGCAAAAAGCGGGGGCGCGCTATACTAGCCGGCTTTTGGGGCGTCGCGCCGTCACCCCAGGTGCTTCATTCTTCTTCGTCGAGTAGGGTTTCTATGGCTGGAAATGCACAGCAGTCACGTTTGAAGGAGTTGATCGCACGCGGCAAAGAGCAGGGCTTCCTGACTTATGCCGAAGTGAACGATCACCTCCCCGAAGATATCGCTGATCCCGATCAGGTGGAAGATATTATCTCCATGATCAATGACATGGGGATCAATGTCGTCGAGGAGGCACCTGACGAAGACACGCTGATGATGTCCGACGACTCCACCGACGAATCCGCGGCTGAAGAAGCCGTTGCGGCGTTGGCAGCGGTGGAGAGTGATGTCGGGCGCACCACCGACCCGGTGCGCATGTACATGCGCGAGATGGGAACGGTGGAGCTGCTGACTCGCGAAGGCGAAATCCTGATTGCCAAGCGCATCGAGGAGGGGCTGCGGGAAGTGATGTCCTCCCTGGCCTATCTGCCCGGGGCGGTCGACTCCATTCTTGGCGTCTACGACCAGACTCAGGACGAGGAGGCCCCTGGGCGCCTGTCCGACCTGTTCTCCGGCTTCATCGATCCCGACGAGGGGATTCCCGGTGTCGCCGAAGTCGAGATGCCGGAAGAAGTCGAAGCCGATATCAGCGACGACGATGACGAAGACGGCGAAGACGGTGAAGACGACGACAGCGCCAGCGAGGGCGGTCCCGACCCCGAAGAGGCGCGAGTCCGTTTCGAGCAGATTCGTGAGCAGAACGAACTCGCCAAGGCGGCGATCGCCAAGCATGGGCGTGGCTCCAAAGAAGCCAATGCCGAGCAGGCGCGTCTGGCCGTGCTTTTCTCGCCGATCAAGCTGTCGCCCAAGCACTTCGAGCGTCTGGTCGGCCAGGTCCGGATCAGCGTCAATCAGGTGCGCAGCCAGGAAAAGGCGATCATGCAGGTGTTCGTCAAGCAGGGTAAGGTGCCGCGCAAGACCTTCATCAGCTCGTTCCTGGGTAACGAAGCGTCCGTCAGCTGGTTCGACGAATTCCTGGGCAAGAACGGCAAGTATTCCGATCGGCTCGAGCCGTTCCGCGGCGACGTGCAGCGCGCCCAGCGCAAGATCGGTTTCGAGCAGGAGATGGTGCTGCTCAGCGTCGGTCAGCTGAAAGAGGTCAATCGCCGTCTTTCCATCGGCGAGGCCAAGGCGCGTCGAGCCAAGAAGGAGATGGTCGAGGCCAACCTGCGTCTGGTCATCTCGATCGCCAAGAAGTACACCAATCGTGGTCTGCAGTTCCTGGATCTGATTCAGGAAGGCAACATCGGTCTGATGAAGGCGGTGGACAAGTTCGAGTATCGCCGTGGCTACAAGTTCTCGACCTATGCCACCTGGTGGATTCGTCAGGCGATCACGCGCTCCATCGCCGACCAGGCTCGCACCATTCGTATCCCGGTGCACATGATCGAGACGATCAACAAGCTCAACCGCGTGTCGCGTCAGATGCTGCAGGAGATGGGCCGCGAGCCGACGCCGGAAGAGCTGGGCGAACGCCTCGAGATGCCGGAAGACAAGGTGCGCAAGGTGCTCAAGATCGCCAAGGAGCCGATCTCCATGGAGACGCCCATTGGCGACGACGAGGATTCGCACCTGGGTGACTTCATCGAGGACAGCACCATGGTGCTGCCGATCGACTCCGCCACCGGCGAGGGCCTGATCGAGGCGACCCGCAATGTGCTGGGCGGCCTGACCGCACGCGAAGCCAAGGTGCTGCGCATGCGCTTCGGTATCGACATGAACACCGACCACACGCTGGAAGAGGTCGGCAAACAGTTCGATGTCACCCGTGAGCGTATCCGTCAGATCGAAGCCAAGGCGTTGCGCAAGCTGCGTCATCCGTCGCGCTCCGAGCCGCTGCGTTCGTTCCTCGACGAGTAGGTCTCTGACCAAATCTGAAAACCCCGGCAATCGACAGGTTGCCGGGGTTTTTTGTTAGCCGTCGTCCCCCGACAGCCTCTCTGCGCGGCTCGCCTGCAGCGTGCGCGTCATCAACGCGCGAAGGGCGGCGGGACGCACCGGTTTGAGCAGTATCTGGTAGCCGCCGCGCTTGATCTCCTCGGCCACTTCCTCGGTCCGGTCCGCGGTGATCACGATGCCAGGGACGGCCTGCTCGCAGAGTTCTTCCAGCGCCTCCAGCGCCATCATGCCGGTGACCTCGTTGTCGAGATGGTAATCCGCCAGAATCGCGTCCGGATCGCCGCCCATGTTGCGAATCGCCGACTTGGCGCCGCCGATCGAGGTGGCGGTATAGACCTCGCACTCCCAGCCTTCCAGCATCGCCTTCATGCCCTCGAGGATCAGACGCTCGTTGTCGATGCACAGGATGCGCGTGCCCGACAGCTTGTTGCTGACACGTTTGGTGGATGCGGTGTCCTCGGGAGTGGCGGCGCCGCGTCGATCGGCGATCATCGGGACCGAGACAGAGAAAACGGTACCCAGGCCGACCTGGGAGCGCACCAGGATCGGATGATCGAGAACCCGGCTCATGCGTTCGGCGATCGACAGACCCAGGCCCAGGCCGCGCTCGCTCTCCTTGTGGCGCGAGGCCTGATCGAGCCGCCGAAATTCCTGGAAGATCTCACTCAGCTTGGATTCCGGGATGCCCGGTCCGGTATCCCAGACCTCGATCACCACGCGACCGGCGTAACGACGACAGCCCAGCAGGACTCGACCCTGCTGGGTGTAACGCAGGGCGTTGGAGAGGAAGTTCTGCACGATGCGGCGCAGCATCTGGGCATCGCTGTCGACCCACAGGCTGGTCTGGACCACGTCCAGATCGAGGCCGCGGTCATCTGCCATCACCTCGAACTCGGCTCGCAGGGGCAGCAGAATGTCTGCCAGCGGGAACTGGCTGCGACGCGGCGTCAGCGCGCCGGCATCGAGCTTGGAGATATCCAGCAGCGTCCCCAGCAGCTCTTCCGCGGCCTGCAGCGAATTGTCGATGTGGCCGATGGTGCGGTTGTGATCGCTATGATCGATCTGCTGGCCGAGGGCGGAGGTGAATAGCCGCGCCGCATTCAGCGGTTGCAGCAGGTCATGGCTGGCGGCGGCCAGAAAGCGTGTCTTCGAGGCGTTGGCATCCTCGGCGGTCTGCTTGGCCTGACGCAGGGCCTGCTCGGCCTCGGCGCGGACCCGGTTTTCCTGACGCAGTGCCGCGTTGGCCTCGGACAGCGCCTGGGTACGTTCGCGCACCCGCTCCTCGAGATTCTCGTTGGTTTCACGCAGCGCGATCTCGGCCAGCCGCCGTTCGGTGATGTCCTGGTAGAGCGCGAAGAAACCGAGAATGCGCCCGCCCTCGCCGAAGTGGGGGGTATAGGTCACCAGCATGTAGCGGATACCGCCGTCGCCGTCATCGAGCGAGATCTCGAAGGTGACGCGCTCGCCGCTCAGCGCGCGCTTCATCCACGGCGTGCGCTGGCGCGCCGTCTGAGCCGGCAGCACGTTGTCCGCTCGCTCCCCGATCACCGCGTTTCGGTCGATTCCCATCGCGGCCTCATAGGCGCGGTTGGTGAAGAGATAGCGGCACTCCTTGTCGAAGTAGGCGATCAGCGCGGGCACGTTGTCGGTATAGATACGGATATTGCTCTCGGAACGGATCAGCGCTTCCTCGGTGCGCTTCTGCTGGGTGATGTCCTGGTAGGTGTAGACGAAACCGCCTCCCGGCATCGGGTTGCCCAGCACCTCGAGCACCGAGCCGTCGGGACGGTAGCGTTCGTAGCGATGGGGCTGGCCGCTGCGAATGTTTTCGATCAGCTGCTCGACGTGCTCCTCCGGATCGCCCGGGCCGTACTCGCCGTTATGGGCATTGTAGCGGAACACCTTTTCCATCGGCGTGCCGACGCGGATCAGGTTGTCGGGAAAGCGGAAGATCTCCAGATAACGCTGATTCCAGACCACCAGGTTGAGGTTCTGGTCGACCACTCCGATGCCCTGATTGATGTTCTCGATGGTCGCCTGCAGCAGCGCCCGGTTGAACTCCAGCACCTGTGAGGCTTCGTCGACGATCGAGATGACGTCGGAAATGCCGATGCCCCGGCCCTGGAGCGCGGAGTTGACCACGATGCGTGACGACGATGCCCCGAGCACCGAGGCCAGCAGGCGCTCGGTGAACTGGATGACGTCGATCGACGCCCGAGTGTTGTTGTCCACCGGTTTGGCGTTACGCCGGGCGTAGTCCTCGAAGGCGCGCTCGACCTGTGCCTTGCCCAGGAAGCGCTCGCACAGCACCTTGAGATCGCCCATGGTGGTGGCGCCGGTCCAGGGGCGATTGACCGTGGTCTGGCGGGTTTCGATGCTGTCGACGAAAAGCGAGGCCTGGATGCGCTCCACGACCCGTTGCGGTGTCAGCTGCGAGATGAAGATGTAGAAGAACAGGTTGAAGCCCAGCGACAGCATCGCGCCATGAGCGAAGCTGTCGGTGACGTTGAGGCCGAACAGATGCAGCGGAGAGAGCCATTCGACCCCCAGCGGACCACCGACCAGCCACGCCTCCGGCAGCAGATTGGCCTGGATCAGCGCTGGCATCAGCAGGGTATAGGCCCAGATAGCGAAGCCGACGTTGAGCCCGGTCACCACGCCGAGGCGATTGCCGCGCTTCCAGTAGAGCCCGCCGAGCAGTGCCGGCGCGAACTGGGCCACGGCCGACAGTGACAGCAGTCCGGTCGCCGCCAGCGAGCTGTATTCGGCCACCAGCTGGTAGAACAGGTAGGCCAGGGCCAGAATGACGAGAATGGTGAGCCGGCGGGCGCGCAGCACCAGCCGGCCGTAGTCGCGGGGCTTCTTTTCGAACCAGCGCAGTCGGAACAGGGCCGGCAGCACGATCTCGTTGGAGATCATGATGGCGTTGGAAACGACGGCCATGATCACCATGCCGGTGGCGGCCGAGAGACCGCCGACGAAGGTCATCATCGCCAGCCACGGCTGGTCGGCAACGATCGGCAGGGCGAGTACGTAACTGTCCGGAGAGAGCCCTTCTCCGGGGAACAGCGAGAGCCCGGCCGCGGCCAGGGGCAGAACGAAGAAGCCCATGGCCACCAGGTAGACGGGGAACAGCCAGCGTGCCCGCTTGGCATCGTCGGTGTGGGTGTTCTCGACCACCGTGACGTGGAACTGACGAGGAAGACAGAAGACCGCCAGCATCGCCAGTAGTGTCTGGGTCCAGAAGCTGGTATCGAAGTTCTGCTCGGTCAGTTGCTGTTGAAGCTTCAGGTAGGTATCCGCACGCGTCAGCAGCTCGCCCAGACCGTCGAACATGCCCCAGGTGACGTAGGCGCCCAGAACCAGGAAAACCACCAGCTTGACGACCGATTCGAAGGCGATGGCCTGGATCAATCCTTCATGGTGCTCGGTGGCATTGGTGTCCCGGGTGCCGAACAGAATCGCGAAGGCCGCCATGAAGATGGTGATGTAGAAGGCGGTGTCGTCGACGATGGGGGCCTTGATCGCATTGCCATCGCTGGTCATCACCTGGAAAGCGGTGGAAACCGCCTTCAGCTGCAGGGCAATGTAGGGCAGCGTCCCGATCAGCGCGATCAGGCTGGCGAATGCCGCCAATGACTGCGACTTGCCATAGCGGGAGGCGATGAAGTCGGCGATCGACGTCACGTTCTGACGTTTGGCGACACGAATCATCTTGGTGATGACGGGCCAGAACAGGAGAAAGGCGAGCACCGGACCGACGAAGATACTGGCGAACGACCAGCCCGACGTCGCGGCCTGCCCCACACTGCCGTAGAAGGTCCATGACGTGCAGTAAACCGCCAGCGCCAGGCTGTAGACGATCGGTCGGCGGCTCGCGGGCCCATGACGCCTGGCATGACGATCCCCGCGCCAGGCAATGGCGAACAGCGTGGCGACATAGAGCAGTGCCACGACGATCAGTAACCCGCCTTGAAACATGATTCTCTCCCTTGACCTGCGGCCATTCCAGGGCAACGCCAACCTCGAGGGCAGCCGCGATGCCGGGCTCGATGACAATGGTGCCGCGCTGGATCAGTTCTTGGTACAGACCGCCTCGAGTTGCGGGTCGTCGCTGGCGAGGTGGCGCAGGCGGTCGAGGTCGGGCTGGCGGCTGTCGCCGATGAGCGGCACGCTCTCGCGGGCGCTGCAGTTCATCAGGTACGCCTGATGTGTCAGCACGTCGCGATACTGCATCTCGAAGCGGTAGAGTATGAACTCGACGAGGCGCTCGCCTCCGGCCTGCGATTCCACCAGCTTGTCCCGGTCCACCACGCTGAACGCCGTGGTCAGCGGGTAGAGGTACGTCCACGGGCGCCATGGCATCCGGCTCTGCTCGGCCGACACTACCTGTGCCGAGTCGGGCAACTGCTGGACCTTGTTACCATACCAGTCGTACTCGTAGTTGATCTGATAGGCGATCAGGCCCAATCCCGCGCAGACCGGAATGATCCAGCGCGGCAGACGTTTACCGCTGAGAGCGCGCAGCAGCAATGCCACGCCTGCGGCGCCCAGGCCCGCGACGGCGGCGGCAACCAAATGCCATATCATAGTGAGTCCTTGCTCAAAGAATCGGGCTTCCCGCTGGGAAGCCCGATTCGATTGAAACCAGCTGGCCTGATTCGTCAGGAGTGCATTGTCGCTTAGTGATCGATCGCGATACCAGCCCCTTTGGGATAGCGCACGCTCTCGACGAGATCCTGAATCTCCTGGGGTGGCTCCTCGCTGACGCTGGAAACCACGTAGGCCACGACGAAGTTGAGGATGGCGCCGACCGCACCGATGGATAGTGGCGAGATGCCCAGTACCCAGTTGGCCTCGGTGTCCGGCAGGTTGTTGGTATCCGGAATGAAGAACCAGCCCTTGTAGACGAAGATGTAGACCAGGGTGAAGATCAGGCCCGTGAGCATGCCGGAAATCGCGCCCTTGTTGTTGATTCGCTTGGAGAATATTCCCATCATCAGCGCGGGGAAAAGCGAGGCGGCGGCGATACCGAAGGCCAGTGCCACGACCTGGGCAGCGAATCCGGGAGGATTGACGCCGAGATAGGTGGCGACGACGATCGCGACGGACATCGAGATGCGCGCTGCCCGCAGTTCGCCCTTCTCGGTGATCTTCGGATTGATCGCACCCTTGATCAGGTCATGACTGATCGCCGAGGAGATCGCCAGCAACAGGCCGGCCGCGGTGGATAGTGCTGCAGCCAGGCCCCCCGCCGCGATCAGACCGACCACCCAGCCGGGCAGATTGGCGATTTCGGGGTTGGCCAGGACCAGAATATCGTTGCTGACCTCCAGCTCGTTGCCTTGCCAGCCGCGGTTGGAGAAATCGGCGGTGTCGTTGTAGAGCTGAATGTTGCCGTCGTTGTTCTTGTCCTCGAAGCTAATCAGCCCCGTTTCTTCCCAGGTCCGGATCCAGTCTGGACGATCTGCGTAAGCGATGGGGTTGGCGGCAGCGTCCTCGTAGTTCTCGACCTGGCCGGCCATGTCCGGGTAGATGGTGGTCACCAGATTGAGGCGGGCCATCGAGGCCACGGCCGGCGCCGTCAGGTAGAGCAGGCCGATGAACACCAGGGCCCAGCCGGCGGACCAGCGCGCGTCGGAGACCTTGGGCACCGTGAAAAAGCGCATGATGACATGCGGCAGGCCCGCGGTGCCGATCATCAGCGATAGCGTGAACAACACCATGTTCAGCTTGTTGTCGACCATCGCCGTGTACTCATTGAAGCCCAGTGCGGTAACGACTTCGTTGAGCTTGCTCAGTAGGGGCTCGCCGGAGGCGCTGTGATCGGAGAAGAGGCCGAGAGGCGGTATCGGGTTGTCGGTCAACTGCAGCGAAATGAACACCGCCGGGATGGTGTAGGCGATGATCAGCACGATGTACTGCGCCACCTGGGTATAGGTGATCCCCTTCATCCCTCCCAGAACCGAGTAGAAGAACACCACGATAGCGGCGATGATCAGACCGGTTGTCGCGTCGACCTCCAGAAAGCGCGAGAAGGCCACGCCGGCTCCGGCCATCTGGCCGATGACGTAGGTGAGCGACGCCACGATCAGGCAGACCACCGCTACCATGCGCGCCGATTTGCTGTAGAACCGGTCGCCGATGAACTCGGGGACGGTAAACTTGCCGAACTTGCGCAAGTAAGGGGCCAGCAGCAGAGCCAGCAGCACATAGCCACCGGTCCAGCCCATCAGAAAGGTGGAGGCGCCATAACCTGCCGAGGCGATGATGCCCGCCATGGAAATGAACGAGGCGGCGGACATCCAGTCGGCGCCGATCGCCATGCCGTTGGTGATCGGGTGTACCCCGCCGCCAGCGACGTAGAAGTCCTTGGTCGAACCGGCCTTGGCCCAGATCGCAATGCCGATGTAGATGGCAAAGGAGCCCCCGACAAAGAGAACGTTGATCGCAAATTGACTCATGCAGGCTTACTCCCCGAGTCCGAATTGTTTGTCCAGTCGGTTCATCTTCCAGGCATAAAAGAAGATCAGGCCGATGAAGATCAGAATGGATCCCTGTTGAGCGAACCAGAAACCCAGGTCGGTACCGCCGACGGATATGCCGGCGAGCAGGGGGCGCAACAGAATGGCGCAGCCATAGGATGCCAGCGCCCAGACAATCAGGCAGCCGGTTATCAGGCGAAGGTTCGCCTTCCAATAGGCAGCAGCGTTGGATTTGTCATCTGCCATGTTATCGTTCTCCGCGTCATTGAAGGTGGGAAGTGGCTTTGAGTTTATGTTTGCCCGGTAGGTCGGTCGTTCATCGACAAACTGTATTCATCGTGAGTGATTCGCATGCATACGAATTTTGCGCGGGGAGGTTCGACCGATTGGCGCTTTTCGATCACTCATTTTATGGCGACTCCAGTCGCTCTTGATTGGCGCCATGGCTCGTCGACGGGATGCTTTATCGACGGGCGATTGCCCTGCGTTACTCAATAGCAATATTGGGCAACGAAAACAAGGCGTTAAATCTTCTACCTTAGTATCGTCGGAATGGCTGAATAATAGTTGTAGATAGTTGACTAGCTGTAAATAAAGCTGTGGTTAAAATTTTGGCCGATGTCTATAGGACAATGGTCTGGTCATGAATTCGCGTCGCCCGGTCTGGCGGAGCGGCCAAGATCGATAGTCTGTTTTTTGCTGTAAAATAGCGAGTCATTACGAAATAAAAAGACAGTGAGTTTCGTTAATTTATAATAAGCTCGAAAACAAAAATAAGAGAAAGTGCAAGTGGTGTCGAAGTGACCCCGAAAACAGTGCTGCAGAAATGTCGGAAGCGTTCGGGAGCGCTGTCGATAGCGTCTTTGCTTGAGCATCCACGGTATGGTGCTTTTCAAGAGTGAATTTTCGTAACTGAGACGATGTGGCAGTTCGAGCGCGCCTTTGAAGGGCTCGTTCGCTGCCGGATCCCCGACAAGGGTGTGCCATTGCGATGGCGGGAGCCGCATGATGGTCGATATGGACCTTTCCCAGCCGCCTTTCACGCTGCTCGACGACAGCGGGCGTGAGCGTGTGGTTCGTGGCGTCGATCTGCTCTATTTCAGTCGTGACGAGATCATTCTCGATGCCGGTCAGCCCGGTGAGTTCATGTACATCATTCACAAGGGTGAGATCGCGGAGCTCGATCCACACGCGCCGAGCGATCAGGCGCGCATTGCCCATTACACGGCTGGTGACCTGTTCGGCGCTATCAGCATTCTCAAAGGGACCAGCCGATATCGCTTCAAGGTGGAGCAGGAAAGCCTCTGCTATGCGATGCCCAGGTCGCTCTTCGAGCACCTTTGCTGCGATTACCCGGCGTTCGCCGAATTCTTCCGGCGCGGGTTGGCGCAGAAGACCCGCCTGCTAGCCGAGCGTCGCGCCGAGAGTGGCGTGAACATGGCGGGTTTCATGCTGGCTCGGGTCAGCGCGTGCATGCGAGCCCCGTTGATCGTCGAGTCGACCACGAGTATTGCCGCGGCGGTCAACCGGCTCAACGAGAGCCATGCCGATAGTCTGCTGGTCGGCAACAACGGTCGCTTCGGTGTGGTGACCAAGACCGATTTGCTCAATGCCCTGGTCATGGAGGGCGCGACGCAGGCGCGTCCGGTCGTCACCATTGCCCACTTCGAGCTGGTATCCGCCGGTCCCGATCAGTATCTGTTCGAAGCGCTGGTGCAGATGACTCGGCATCAGGTGGCCAGGGTGGTAGTGGTCGAGCGGGATCTGCCGGTCGGCGTGGTGGAGTTGACCGATGTGCTCAGTTACTTCTCGAGCCGCTCCTACATGGTCAGTCTCGAGCTCGAGCAGGCCGGCGATCTCGAGGCTCTGGCTCGTGCCAGCGCTCGATTGCCGGCGTTGGTCCAGGCACTGATGGCCCAGGGGATCAAGCTCCGTTTTGTCATGGACCTGCTGGCGGCGCTCAACGGACGTATCGTCGACAAGGCCTATCAGTTTCTCATCGACCCTCGCTACCGCGTCCAGAGCTGCCTATTGGTGATGGGCAGTGAAGGACGCGGCGAACAGATTCTCAAGACCGATCAGGACAATGCGCTGATCGTTGCCGACGATAGCTATTGGCCCGATCGCGCGATGGCCATGCAGCGTTTCACCGAAACGCTCTACACGCTGGGCTACCCACCGTGTCCGGGCAACATCATGGTCTCGAACCCTGCCTGGGTAGACAGCGAGAGCGGCTGGAGAAGGACGGTCTCGCGCTGGGTCGAGCGCCGTGACGAGGCGTCGCTGATGAACCTCGCGATCATGCTCGATGCCCGTGGCGTGGCCGGCGACACCCGTCTGCTGGATCGCCTACGCGAATATCTCTTCGACAGCTGCTCCCACGATGAACTGCTGCTTTCCTACCTGGCTCGGGCTGCGCTGCATTTCGCCGCGCCGCTGACCCTGTTCGGCACGCTCAAGAAACCCAGACACGGTATCGACATCAAGAAAGGCGGCATCTTTCCGATCGTGCACGGGGTGCGCACCCTGGCGCTGGAATGTCGTATCGACGAAACATCGACCCTGGCCCGGCTGGCGGCGCTGGCCGAACAGGGACGGCTGGAAGCGGACTTTGCCGCGGATCTCGGCGAGGCGCTGGCGTTATTCATCGAGTTGCGCCTCAAGCAACAGCTGACCCGGCTCGACGGACGGCAGAACAGCGACGAACCCAATCTGGTCGTGGTTCAGGCCCTGTCCTCGCTGGAGCGCGACCTGTTGCGCCAGGCGCTGCATATCGTCAAGGATTTCCAGCAGCGTCTGACGCACCGTTTTCATCTGGAATACTGACGAGGGCCGCGATGATACGTTCGTTACGCCGTGCGGCCGATCGACGCCGCCAGGGGCATGGCCGCTATGACTGGCTGTTCAGCCCCTACGCCGGTGACGAGCTGGTGGCCATCGACTGCGAGACCACCGGCCTCGACACCAGGACCGCCGAACTGGTCTCGATCGCCGCAGTGCGCATCAAGGGCGAACGGGTGATGACCAGCGACTCGCTGGATCTGCATCTCCAGCCGCCGGCCAGCCTCCACGGCGACTCCATCAAGATCCATCGCCTGCGCGGGGTCGACCTGAATGATGGCGACGAGCTGGGAGAAGCGCTGGAGAAGTTCCTCGACTTCATTGGCAACCGGCCGCTGCTGGGCTGGTGTGTCGATTACGACCTGGCGGTCATCGACCGCCAGCTGCGCCCCCTGTTCGGCTTCGGTTTGCCCAATCCATGCGTCGATGTGGCACGGCTCTATCGTCGTGAAATGCATCGGACGCGGCCGCAGCTGGAGCCAACGATGAATTTCGAGCGGGTCGCCGAGGCGCTCAATGTCCCGGTGATGGGCCGTCATACCGCCCTCGGTGATGCGACGACCACGGCCTTGATGTACGTACGCCTGAAGAAGGGTGCACTGGCGGCAAGTTAGCGAGGGAGCATCGCAAGTCGCCGGGTGCAGTGATAGCATGAGCGCGCCTTCATACCCATCTGTGTCGTTCGACCCATGCAAGCATCTACCGTTACCCAGAAGTACGAGTTCAACAAGCTGCAGAAGCGCCTGCGTCGCCAGGTCGGCAACGCGATCATCGATTACGGGATGATCCATGAAGGCGACAAGGTGATGGTTTGTCTGTCCGGTGGCAAGGACTCCTACACCATGCTGGAAATCCTGATGAATCTGCAGCGCAACGCGCCGGTCGATTTCGAGCTGGTGGCGGTCAATCTCGACCAGAAGCAGCCGGGGTTTCCCGAGCACGTGCTGCCCGAATACCTGGACGCCAGGGGGGTGAATTACCACATCCTGGAGCGCGACACCTATTCGGTGGTCAAGGAGAAAACGCCCGAAGGCAAGACGACCTGCGCGCTCTGCTCGCGTCTGCGCCGCGGTTCACTCTACGGTTTCGCCGAAGAGATCGGCGCGACCAAGGTGGCGCTGGGGCATCATCGCGAGGACATCCTCGAGACGCTGTTTCTCAACATGTTCTTTGGCGGCTCGCTCAAGTCGATGCCACCCAAGCTCTTGTCGGACGATGGCAAGAACATCGTCATCCGACCGCTGGCCTACTGCCGCGAGGCCGACATTGCCGAATTTTCGCGGCAGATGGCGTTTCCGATCATCCCCTGTAACCTGTGCGGCTCCCAACCCAACCTGCAGCGCCAGGTGGTCAAGGAGATGCTGGCGGAGTGGGAGGTCAAGCATCCCGGGCGGCTGGAGACCATGTTCAAGGCGGTGACCAACGTCGCCCCCTCGCAGCTCGCCGATCGCAATCTGTTCGACTTCGAAGGGTTGGAGGCCAAGCAGCGCCAGCGACAGGAAGCGCGGATCGATGCCTTCGATCTGCTCGCCCGCGAGGCCTGAACCCGGTTTCTGGTGCAATCCTTGACCCTCGGGTCGCGACCTTCTCCACGGCCTGTCGGTCATCCGGCGGGCCGTCGGTATGTCAGCCTAGCGGGCCACCCAGGATCGTCTTGCGCATCCCGCCCATGATGCGAGTGCCGTCTTCCTCGGCCAGCTCGGCATACCAGGCCCGTGTCGTGTCGGGATTGGCGCCATGAGTGGTGTCGGCGCGTTGCCGCGCGCGGCGGACGATCTCGCCCACGCGTGCCGCTCGATTCTCGTCATAGCTCTTCAGCGCCGTCGCAATGTCGTTGTCGGCCTCGTCCAGGGCGCGGGCCAGCACCCACGCGTCTTCCATTGCCTGACAGCCACCCTGGCCCAGATCCGGTGCCATGCCATGGGCGGCGTCACCCAGAATCGCGGCACGCTCGCCGACGAGCGTGTCCAGCGGTTCGATGTCGTGGATTTCGACGCGGGCCATCGCGGCGGGATCGAAACGCGCGATCAACTTCTGCACCGGCTCCGCCCAGCCGGCGAAATGGCGTGCGAGTTCGTCACGATAACGCGTTGGGTCATTCGGTGTGTCGACCGGGAGGGGAACGTCGAAGAAGCAATAGAACTCCGGGTTGGCGGGGTCGCCGCTCATCGGCATCATCGACACGCGCTGATGATCGCCGACGTATTGTACCCAGTTCTCGAGCGGAGCCAGATCCGGCGTTGCCGATACGCGGACGTTCCAATTGACGTAGCCGCAGTAGCGGCGTTCGACGGAGCGCCCCAGCGCACGCTCGCGAAGTCGTGAATGGGTGCCGTCAGCGATCACGATGAGGTCCGCCCGGCGGGTCGAACCGTCGGCGAGTTCGGCGCTGATGCCACCGGCGTCCGGGCGGTAATCCGTGCAGGCCAGCCCCAGCGTGACACTGTCCTCTCCCACGGCGTCCAGCAGCAGCTGCTGGAGGGTCGCCCGGGCGATGGGGCAGGCACGCTGGCGGACCTGGTCATAGAGCGTCTGCAGGCCGAACCGGGTCAGGGGCTCGCCGTCCCGGGTATAATAGGCCATGGCGTTCATGCGGCCGCTGGCCAGTTCCACGGCGTCGCCCACGCCCAGTGCCTTGAGTACCTTCACGCCGTTGGACCAGACCGAAATGGCGGCGCCGACCGGGCGAAATTCGGCGACGCGGTCGATGACCTCGACCCGGTGGCCTGATTGCTGCAGCGCGAGGGCCGCGGTCAGCCCGCCCATGCCGGCGCCGATCACGAGAATGTTCAAAGCCATGAGTTGTCCTGAAATTGTTATCGTTGGCTCGGTGGAATCTGACCGATCGATCAGGTTTTGTCATCCTACGCAAAAAAGATACCCGCTGGGAATGCCGGTGTAGCCATCTCTGGAATCGACACCAAGCTGGTGCCATCTTTTTCGACAAGGTTTCTTCGACAAGGCAAAGCGATGACCAAGGTGGTGATAGGGCCGACACTCGAGATCCAGGATCGCGAAAGGTTGCGCAAGGCGCTTGAAGCGGGCGATAGCTCACGTCATGAAACCGCTATCGGCGGATTCGTCGTCGAGGGTGTGGCCAAGTCTGCCCGGTTGATCCTGTGCCATGGCGCTGGTGCCGGACACGACTCCGAATTTCTCGCCCGACTGCGTCGGGGCCTGGCCGCGAGGGGTATCCAGGTCGTCGCGGTGGAGTTCGGCTACATGACGACCATGCGCCGGGAAGGAAGGCGTCGACCGCCGCCCAGAATCGAGACGCTGGTGACGGAACTGGCCGAATGGCAACGGACGCTGCTGACACTCGATGGGGAAACGCCGCTCTGGCTTGGCGGCAAGTCCATGGGGGGAAGAGTGGCAAGCCTGCTGGCGACACAAACCGAGGTGGCCGGCCTGGTTCTGTGTGGTTATCCGTTTCATCCTCCCGGCAAACCCACCCGGCTGCGACTCGATCACTGGTCGCGGATTGCCTGCCCACTGCTGCTGTTCCAGGGAACTCGTGACCCGTTCGGGCGGCGCGACGAGGTCGAGGGTTATGATTTTCCGGCGCAGGTCGAGTGTCATTTCATGGAGGGCGGCGACCACGACTGGCAGGCCCCTAAGCGCCATCTGCAGACGCAGTCCACATTGATCGATGAAGCTGTTGGCCACGTGGCGCGGCGGCTGGGCGCAAGTGAATGATCCAGATGAAGAAAAGCGGCGTGAAAAGCTGTTGACTTTCAACCGGCCGCAGGTAGAATGCAGCGCCACGTGACCACGGGTGGTTAGCTCAGCTGGGAGAGCACCAGCCTTACAAGCTGGGGGTCACAGGTTCGAACCCTGTACCACCCACCATCATGGTTTCATGATGCTCGGGTATC
>NZ_MSDO01000030.1 GCF_001937195.1 Salinicola socius
GACGTCGTAGGTCAGATGCACACGGGGCGCGCGGACACGCGACAGCTTGTGTTGAGTACTTTCGTTCTTGGCCATGACAATGTCCTCTCTCGAGATGGCGAGTGCGTTGTGGTTTCTAAGTTCTCATGCGTGTTCAGGCAGATGGCGCCGCGTTGACCGCCCTGATCAGCTGCTCGCGCAGATCGTCCTGCATGGCTGCGATCGCGTCTTCGGAGATCAGCTCCTCGAAACTGCGGCTGCCGGAAATCTCGGTGCTGTGCCGAATGACCTCGTCGGATGGCAAGGTCGATGCCACGGGAGAGCTGATCACGCAGAAGGGGAGTTCACCGAAATCGTCGAGCTGCTGGAAACCGACCGGGAAGCGCAGCCCCCTGAACAAGCGCCCCAGGCCGCCAGCTCGGCTGAAGCAGTGAAAAAGCATCAGGTAGTGCACGACGAAGCGATGAAGTTCCGAGCCGCTACGGTTGGGATCGCGAATCACCTGGCGGAAGCGGCTCAGTTCGAATGACGAATAGCCCACGACCCAGCGCGCCGGACTGGTCACGCGTACGGAGTTGCCGCCGGGGAGGGCGTGGTCGTATTCCAGCGGGAACAGCTCGGGCGTCGAGTTGATGATGTTGAGCGGCACTTCCAGCTCGTTCATCAGATTGAAGGGGCGCAGCGCCGCGTGCTTGTCGAACAGCGTGCGGAACTCCTTGAAGTGGTGCTGGGTTTCGCGGCCACTACCGCGTGGGGCGCCCTGCAGGTATTCGCCGAACAGGGGCTGGGGTCGCACCAGTGGCGCCAAGGTCGCCAGGTAGTCTGCCGCCTGTGCCTTGAGCAAATCCGATACCACTCGCGTCTGCTTGCGCGAGCGGATGAAGCTATCAACATCGAAGGACTGCGTCATGATCGATTCCCGGTGCGGCTTCGCGTCGCCGAAGTTTACTTCGATAAAAGTCGGGCGACCCCGATTAGCATCAACTCGCGACTCATTGTTCGTATCTCATTGTTCGTATCTCTATTGTGCCGGGCTAGCCGCAAGACTCAAATACATTAACGACCACCTGTCTTCAGCCATAGCACAAACTGAAAACGATTGTATCGGAGACTTGTGACGGTACTCTAAGGTGATCTGCCATTGAGCTTGTAAGAGATCTCTTACATTTTGTGTAAAGATACGTTTTCTCTACTCTAGCACGACTCTCGGCTCAATTGCCCCGGCTCTCATTTTTCGGAAGCGACAGGTCTGGCGTCAACGATTGCAGTGTGACGCTCTCACCCTTCTCATCAACGGCTGGCGTTCCCTGCTCGGTCACCGGTTGGAGATCTCCGCTGTCCAGCCTGAGGTAGGCTCGAGTTGTGCCAACTTCGGGTTTGAGTACGTAGAGCTGACGTTTAAAGTCGTTAATAGACTGATTTTCATACCAATTTCCCCAGCTTGTGCTGACGCGCTCACCGCCCGGCGCATCGATTTTGATCTCATGCAGATAAAACCCGGCAGGGGCGCCGGTGACGGCATCGCGCTGCAGTACCAGGTCAGTCTCGATGCCGTTGCAGCCACTGCAGGGAAGTGTCCCCTCGAAGCGCTCGGTCGCCTTGACGTAGTTGACCTGCGTATTGGGTCCGGAGGCGCAGGCGCTCAATAATAGGCAAGCTGCCAGTGGAATCCATTTAACGAAATGTGCTTTCATGTGTCATTCTCAATCTTTTTGTAAATAAATGTTTCTGAGTAAGCTAATGTTAAATCCGGCGCTTATTATAGTCACTAAATCTGGTAGGGTGTGCGTCGCGGGAGATAATTTAATCCCGGCTCTTCTTTCGGTGATTCAATCTCCGCGGCCTCCTTACGACTAAATAAAAGAGTGGGTGAGACGGCAATGAAGGCGTCCGTACGCGTTTTGGGAATGGGTTTGTTGATCTCGCTGCTGGCCGGTTGCGGTGTCGCAGATCGTATGGGGAATCGCCTGGGGGATACCTGGGCGGGCGATCTGCTCGGCAATCAGGAGCGGGTGCGCGTCACCATCGATAGTGATGAATCGGTCAATCCGGATGTCGACGGCAAACCCTTGTCGGTCGTCGTCAGAATCTACCAGCTGACCGAGCAGCCAGCGTTTGCCACTGCCTCGCCACGTCAGTTGTGGAGCGATGAGGAAGCCGTCCTCGGCAAGAGTCTATTGTCTCAGCGTGAGGTGACGCTGCTGCCGGGCGAGGAGAAGGTCGATACGGCAGCGCTGAATCCCAATGCGCAGTATGTCGGCGTCGCAGCTTTCTTCCGCAACACGGTCGGCGATCACTGGCAGGTGGTCTTCGATGCCGAAGAGCTGAGGAACGATGGGCTGTTGAGCGCTTCGGAAGGGGTCAAGCTCCATCTCGTCGGAGATCGCGTCGAAGTGGTGCGCGGCCACGATCTGCTCGGCAATTGACTCTCCCTGCGATGGATTGGGCCAAAGATCATCACGAGATGGCGGCCGGTAGCCCATCGATCATCGCGGCATCAGTATTCAAAGGTACGGGACAGGGACGTGAGTAAACAAAACCGCATCATGTGGTCGGAGGGCATGTTCCTCCTGCCTCAGCATTTTCAGTACCAGGACGAATTTCATCAGCGCCAGCTGGCCGAAACGCGTCAGGCTCAGCATCCGTTCCAATGGGGTGTGCAGGAGATCGCCTTCGACGAGGGGGCGCTGGAGCAGGGCACGCTGCGCCTGACCCGGCTGAAGCTGGTGTTTCCGGACGGCGCCCTGATCGATGCGCCGCAACATGATCCTTTGCCGCCGGGTCGCAGTCTGGATGAGCTGGCACGCAATGGAGAGGTCAAGATCTACGCAGCCCTGCGTACGCTGGAGCCCTGGTCGCCCAGTTATCTCGATCAGGACGCGCCTCGTCACGGTGGCCGTCGCTACGTGCAGCGCTTCGAGACGCGGCCCGACCTCAACGAAGGGACGCTGGAAAACGAGCTGGGAACGCTCGAGCTCAATGCCACCCTGCTGATGGAAGGCGACAGCCTCGACGGTTTCACGCACTGCCCGATTGCCTTGCTCAAGCGCAATGCCGCCGGCGGCTTTAGTCTCGACAGCGAGCATTTCATGCCGCCAGTGCTGCACATCGACGCCGTCTCATTGCCTTTTGGTATTGCCAATCGACTGATCGGCATGCTGCAGGCCCGCAGCGAAGCGCTATCCGGCCGCCGTCGCGAGCGCGCCGACCAGGTGGCGGAGTTCGGGTCCAGTGACGTGACGCTGTTCTGGCTGCTTTACACCATCAATCGTGCCTACCCGCAGCTGGCGCACCTGTTGGCCAATCCGCGGCTGCATCCCGAAACGCTCTACCGCTTTCTCGCCGAGCTCGCTGCCAGCCTGATGACGTTCTCGATGTCCCACAAGCTGGGGGACATCCCAGACTACGATCATCGGGATCCGGCGCCGGGGCTGTTGAGATTGGAAGAGGTGGTGCGCGAACTGCTCGAGATCGTCGTGCCCAATCAGTACATCCCGATCCCGCTCGAGCAGACCCGGCCTTCCTATTATGTGGGGCGGCTCAACGACGCCCGCCTCAAGGACGCCGACTTCTACATCAGCGTTCACGCCGATATGCCGGGTGCGCAGATCCTCGAACTGGTCCCGCGGGCGTTCAAGGTCGGCTCGCCGGAAGACATCGAAGTGGTGGTCAACACCGCCATGCCCGGCGGCACCCTGAGCCACGCCTCGCGAATGCCCAGCGCAATTCCGGTTCGTCTGGACAATCACTACTTCGCGCTCGAGCCTCACGGCGCCGTTTACGAACGCATGATGGACGCGCAGGCAATCGCTTTTTACGTCCCCAGCGGATTCAAGAATCTCAGCATTGAATTGATGGCGGTAATGAAATGACCCAAGCCCTAGCTCACCCCTCCGATATCGCCGAGCCGCGCACGCTCAAGACGCTGTCGCGCGATTTCATCTCCATGGTGCTGATGGTGCGTCGCGGCCAGCAGGCTGAAAGTGTCGAGCGCTTTCTCGAGCGGGTCGATCAGTGGCTGCGCGAGTTCGAGGAGAAAGCCAGGGCGGAAAACTACAGCGCCGAAGCCGTGAAAGATGCGCAGTACGCCCTCTGCGCGTTTCTCGACGAGAGCGTGCTGAAGGGTGGCATTGGCAATATCCGCGAGCATGTCGAGCTGCATCCCTTTCAGTACCGCTATTTCGGTGTGCACCTCGCCGGGGAGGGGTTCTACGACCGTCTCGACAGTCTGCGTTCGGACGTGCGTGCCAATCTGGATGTGCTGGAGGTCTATCACCTGTGTCTGGCGCTCGGCTTCGAAGGCAAGTACAGCCTCGAGAATCGCGATCAACTGCGCTATATCGCCAACACCCTGGGGCAGGATATCGCGCGTTATCGCCAGCAGGGCGCCGAGCGCAGCGAGAGCTGGAAGCTGCCGGATCAGGTCGGGCAACTGCTGCGCTACGAAATTCCGCTGTGGGTCTATCTGCTCGGCATCGTGGTGATCTGTCTGATCGTCTACGGCGGGCTGCGTTGGTGGTTGGGTAGCGAAACCGATTCGCTGATCGAACAGATCCAGCAGCTTTTCCAATCCACCCGCTGACGAGCGAGCCCGACGATGCGTTTTCTTCGATTCCTGCGCTCGCTGAAAGGCTTCTGGCCGCTCTCCATCGTGTTGTGGTTGATGGGGTTGGCGTTGTGCGTCGTGTTGCTGCCCCTGGTGACCCAGGATCGCGAGCTGATCTTCATCGCCATGGCGCTGGTCACGGCGGTCTGGCTACTGGTGCTGGTGATGCGCCAGTACCACCGTATTCGTGCAGAAAGAAATATCGAGAACCTGGTGGAGCTGGAAGTCCATCGCGAGGCGGCCGAAAGCGAGTCCGGTGACTACCAGGTACTGAGCGAGCGACTCAAGCACGCCATGACGATGCAGCGCGCCGCGCGTTCCGTCGACGGTGGCAAGGCCTCTCTCTACGAATTGCCGTGGTACCTGGTCATCGGCATGGCGGCCTCTGGCAAGACGTCACTGCTGACGCGCTCCTCGCTTTCCGCGACCATGGCAGGTGGCAGCAACCTGTCAGCGGTCAGCGGCACCCAGCACTGTGATTGGTACTTCAGTCGTGAAGCAGTAATGGTCGATACCGCCGGACGTTATCTGGTTGAAGATCGTCCCGCGAGTGAGTTTGCCGATTTTCTCAAGACCCTGCGCAAGCAGCGCCGCAAGCCTGCCATCAACGGCCTGGTGCTGGTTGTCAGCCTGCCTGAACTGCTCGAGCAATCGCGCCAGGAGGCGCATGCGTTGGCCGAGCAGCTGGTGGCCCGTGTGGCCGAGTATCGCCAATGCCTGGGTATCAACCCGCCGGTCTATCTGTTCTTCAGCAAGGCCGACCTGCTGCCCGGGTTCACGCGCACCTTCGAGACGCTGGATGCCTCCGAGCGTCAGCAGCCCTGGGGCCTGACGTTCTCGATTGATGAGTTGCGTCGTGACGGTGTGGCCGGTGCGTTCCAGCAGCGTTTTCCGACGCTGGTGACGGCCCTTCGTCAACGTGTCGATCGACGCATGATCGAGGAAGGCAGCGATGCAGACAGCGAACTGCTGCGCTTCCCGGACTATTTTGCCGAACTCTCCGGTGTGCTCAGCGATTTTCTCGAACAGTTCGACATTCAGCAGCACGGCGATCAGGCGCCGGTATTACGCGGCATGTATTTCACCAGCGCGTTGCAGACCGGCCCGACGCTGCCGCCGCTGCTGGACGAACAGACGCGATCCGAGTTCGCTCTCGAGCCTGGCCCGGTCTCGGCGCCGGCGAACCGAGCCGGTGAGAAGAGCTATTTCATCACCGATACCTTTCGCAACGTGGTTTTCCCCGACCGCAACCTGAGTCTCTACTATTCCCAGCGTGGCGGCCGGCGTGCGCTGCCCACGTTCATGATCGGTGCCGTTGGCGTACTCGGTGTCGCGGCAATTGCGGCCCAGGGCTGGTCTGCCTACAACAACAAGCTGTGGGTCGATCATATTCAGCAGAACCTCGACGATGTCATGGCCGGGAACAGCACCGGTAGGCTCAAGCCTCACGAACGTCGGGCGCTACTCGATGATCTGGAACAGCAGTTGGCGGCCATCGAGCGGCATCACGAGAACGGCGTTCCGCTCAAGCTGGATCTGGGGCTTTATCAAGGCGAGGTGCTGCGCGATCCGCTCAAACACGCCTGGGCTACGCTCATGCGCGAAGACGTCCTGGCGCCACTGGCGAACCGATTGATGCGTCAACTGCGTTCGCTGGGCAGTTTTGTGACGGCGGGCGGGGAGATCGACACTGACGCTGCGGGCGACGATGCCCAGGCGCGTTCAGCGGATGGCAGCACTGCTGCCGCCGTCGGCGACAGCGCTCAGGGAGTCGGAAGCCGTGGCCAGGCTATCGGTCAGGGCGCGCTGGATCGTCTGCAGGAGCGCTCGACTTCGCGTCCGACGTTGGGCAGCGTACCGACTAGCGCGTCAGAGCTGAGTAGCCGTGCTCGCGGTGAAATGCGTTCGAGAACCACCGACAGTGCACGCGATGCCTGGTTTTCGGCGCGTAGCAATGCCGAGACCGAACTCGAGGAAGGCCTGCGCAGCCGGACCAGTGAACTGGGCAGCGTCGTCGGTGACGCCAATGGTGACGAGTCGACATTGACGCTTTCCGGAGAGCAGGGGCCCTCGCTCTCCGAAGAGATGTTGACCCAGCTGAGCCAGGAGGATGTCGAGCAGCTGATCGGAAGCTACTCCTCCCTCAAGCTTTATCTCATTCTCACCGATCCGGCTTCGCATCAGGATCAGGGCGATTTCGTCGCCTCCGCGCTGCCGCGGTTGTGGCAGGAATCGGTTCGCCGGCGAGGACTCTCCCGATCGCGTGACAGCATCGTGGATAACGCCGCTCTCTACGTGCATTACCTGCAGCAGGGGACGGCGCCCGCGCTCGAGCGCGACGACAATCTGGTCGCCGATAGTCGCGAACGGCTCAACGCGTTCCTGATCGATAGCAGTCTGGTCGATCGCGAATACCTGCGCTACCAGCTGGATGTCGAGGAGCGCTACGATCCGCTCACGCTATCCAGAATGGCCCCTGACATGCCTGGTCGACTGTTCTATTCCAGCCGGGCCGTACCCGCTTTCTACACCCGCCAGGTATGGGACGAATATCTGCGGCCGGCAATCATCGAAACGGTATCCGGCGATCTGCAGCGCGAGTCGGACTGGGTACTGGATGACGAGGACGTCGATGATGCCGTGCAGTCCAAGGCGCGCTTCGTCAGCCAGTTGATGGCGCGCTACAAGCGCGACTATGCGATCGCCTGGGAGCGCTTCCTCGGTAACACTCACGTTTCCCGTTTCGACACTCTCGATCAGGCCAGCGTACGACTGGCGGAGCTGAGCGATCTGCAGGGTTCGCCACTGCGTCAGGTACTGGAAGCGGTCAAGGCCAATACCGATTGGGACGATCCGCAGGCCAACGATTCGGATGGAGATGCCAGCGGCAAAGCGCAGGACAAGAGCTTCTGGGGGCGCGTGATGAGCGTCTTCGACAGCGGCGATGGCAGCGCGACGGTGGATCTGGCGACATTGCCGAAGATCAACGATGGCGCGTTGACTCGCCACTTCCGCCCGGTGGCACGCATGCTCTCCGCCGATGACGCTACCGGCAGCGACAATTCCGTGCTCAACCAGTATCTGCTCGACCTACGTCAGCTCAAGGTACGCGTCGACAACGTCCGTAGTGCCCAGGATGTCGGCCGCAGCAGCAAATCGCTGATCATGGCGACGCTTTCGGGGCAGCCGACCGAGATCAACGGATTGCGCAACTTTGTCGCGTCCCGCGTGGATACCTCCCGTGCACCGCTGGTCAAGGCGCTCGAGCCATTGTTCCGAGTTCCCGTCGAGGACACCTGGAAGGCACTCAACGAGCCGGCCAGACATCAGCTCAACGCGGCCTGGGACGACAAGATCGTCACGCCGTGGGACCAGATGGTCGCCGGGCGCTATCCGGTCAGTGATTCGGTCAACGAAGCTTCGGTTCGCGATCTGGAGTATTTCATCGACCCGGATCAGGGGGCGCTGTCTCAGTTCCGTCAGGATGAGATCGGCGACCTTGCCGGCTCCGGGAGCGGGCAACGCTCGCCGATGGTCGACCCGCGCATGCTCGCCAGCATCGATGACGCCACGGCGCTTGGACAGGTTATCGATAGCCTCTCCGATCTACGCAATGGGTTCGAGCTGCAGGTGAATCCGACTGCGGGTCTGACCGACATCATCCTGACCATCGACGGGCAGCGCTTGCATTACCGCAACAATACCCAGTCGTGGGAACGTCTGATATGGCCAGGCAATGGCGAGTCTTTCGGCGCGCGTATGGACATTGTCAATCGCGATGGACGCCGACATACCGTGTTCGATTATCCCAATCGCTGGGGGTTCCTGCGCATGATCGAAAGCGCCGCCATCACGCCGATCGACAGTGCCCGGCAGCGATTCAGCTGGCGCACCTATATGGGTACGGTGAGCTTCGATGTGCGCAACTTCGGCGGGGTGAAGATATCGGATCTGCGCCGAATCAAGTCGCTGACCATCCCGACGATGAGTCGATAACGGTAGCAACAGGGCGTTGAAATAGCGCGAAAATCATAGGCCCGCGATCCAGGAGGCGGGTCGGTAACGATGCAACGGGATAGGCGATGAGAGGGAAGTCTGCATGATCGGCTGCTTTGGCAAGATCCCCGCGAAAGCCGATTTCGTGGGAGTTAACGCCGCCGGCGCAGTGATTCAGGAGCTCGATCAGTGGTTGCAGCGTGCGTTGGTGCAATTTCTCGATCATGAGGACTGGATGCATCGGTTCGACGCGCTCCCGGTCTGCTTCTTCCATTATCACGCTCGCAACGGCAGCGACGTGATGGGCGCGATGATCAGTTCGGGTGACGCTTCCGGCCGCCGCTATCCGTTCTTCATCTTCCAGATGTTGAAGACGGAAGGGCGGCCGTCGGTGTTGCCGTACCTGCACACGTTGGGCGAAATCTTCGCCGGGCAAGCGCGGGAGATTCTGACGGATTCCGTCCACGGATCGGCGCCGATCGACCCGACCGTGGCGATCGAGGATCTGCGCCGTTGGACCGATCAGGATTTGACGCTGTATCAGCGCATCCACGAACGCTTTCTGCAGGATTACAGCTTTGACGACATCGCCAGATCACTGGAGTGGGGCTGGCCGGAGTTCATCGCCAGCGCCTGTCTGCATCGTTTGCACTTCGCCCTGGAAAGCTGGCGTGCTGGCAGCACGCTTGCGGTGCTGCTTCCCCTACCGGCGGAGCGAGGCTTGAAAAGGCCGGTGGCGGACCTGTGGCAGCAATGGGTCGGTAGTGCCTGTCAGGGCGGTGCCCCGGTCATGAGTCTGCTGATCGACGATTTCATGCGTCCGCGTCTGTTGCTGATGCCGGTTTGGCGTAGCGCCGAGGCGTTTTTTGAAGTGCTGTCGAATCCCGATGACCGCCGGCTGTGTATCGATGTGCTGGCACCGTTCGCTGATGACGAACCGCATCCCGGAACCTTGTCGCTGCCGGATACCCGACTGAGCCTGGCCGATTTCATGACCTACTTCCCGCGCAGCCGTCACGCGTCGTGAATGGGCAACAGTGAGCAGATGGACTGATGAAACGTTTGAAATTCGCTTATCTGAAATACGCTTTCTTCAAGTATCAGCCCTATATTCTGGGGTTGCTGTTCTTCGCAGCCATCTTTCTGGTATGGCGGATCGGGGTGGCGCTCGGCTTTTCGTCGCTCGCCAGTTTGCTGACCGGCATCGTCGTGTTCCTTCTCGCCTCGGCGCTCTATGTGCTGTTGCTTTACCGAGGCGTGGGACAAAAGCGTAACCTCGAGCATTTGCTGATGGACGACGCCGATGCGGCAGTGCTCGAGGCCAGCCCCCAGGACCGGGAGGAGATCAGCCTGCTTCGCGAGCGGCTGCTGACGACGATCGAGCGCCTCAAAAAAAGCGGCAAGGGTAAGGGAAAGCGAGGCAAGGACGCGCTCTATGCGCTGCCCTGGTACATGATCGTCGGCCAGCCGGCGGCCGGCAAGAGCACGATGGTTTATCAGTCCGGGCTGAACTTTCCTTTTGCCGAGAGAGAAAACGCTCGGGTCGCCGGAATGGGCGGTACGCGACACTGCGACTGGTTTTTCAGCTCGGATGCGATCCTGCTGGATACTGCGGGTCGATACATGAACAGCGAGGAGGAGGCCGGTAAGTGGAAGGGCTTCCTGTCGTTGCTCAAGCAGCATCGTCGGGACTGTCCGCTCAATGGCTTGATCGTCGCGGTCAATATCAGTGATGTGGTCCAGGCCAGTGAAACCCAGCGCAACAATCTGGCTCGGCGTCTGCGGGAGCGGATTCAGGAAGCTCGCGAGCATCTGGAAGCGCGCCTGCCGATCTATCTGGTCTTCACCAAGTGCGACCTGATCGAAGGCTTTACCACTTTCTTCGAACGCCTCGATCCGCAGCGCCAAAGTGAGGTGTTGGGGCATACCTTTGCGCATCGCCAACCTGGTGATGTGAACTGGAGCCAGCAGTTCGATGCCGCACTGGGGAAGCTCTGCCAGCATTGGCTGCAGATGGGTGACGACGAGATCGTGCAGCGTGATGTCATCGATACGCGTCGAGAGGTCGCGGCCTTTCGTTTCCCGCTGGAACTGGCTGCCCTGCGTGAACCCTTGACTCGTTTCGTCGAGGCATTGACCAACGCCAATCCCTACCAGAGCGCGCCGTTGCTCCGAGGCTTCTATTTCGTCAGCGCGCTGCAGGAAGGCGACGCCATCGAAGGGGAGCACGCCGGCCGCATCGGTCGTCATTTCTCTCTGGCCAAGCCGGAATCGTTGACCGGCGAACGCACCAATCATCCGTTCTTTATCGCCAACCTGTTTCGTCAGGTCATCATTGCCGACCAGCATCTCGCCGGCCTTTATTCGAGTGACGTGCGCGGCCGGCGTCGCAAGCTGCGCTGGACGCTGGCGGCAGGCCTTCTCGGCGCCATCTGCTGCACGCTCTGGATCACCTCCGCCGTGCGCAATCATGGCGAGATTGCCGCCATGTCAGGGACCTTTGCCGATGCCGTAGAGGCGGATGACCAGCATCCCGAATGGTATGCGCGTTGGTCGAGTCTGGATGCGCTGCGAGATTGGGGAAGTCACTACTATCAGCGTCGGCAGGGTGATGGAGTGCCGTGGTCGATGGGATGGGGGCTCTATCAGGGAGACAGGATCGAGCCGGCAATCCGCGAGCGCTACTTCGATCAGCTGCAACCCGTGATGTTGGAGCCGGTCGAGCAGAACCTGACTCGATCGCTGTTTACGCTGACCACCATCGACGTCTACCGGCGGAACAGCGACGAACTGCATGCCGTCGAAGGGCCGGACACTGTCGCACCTTATGCGCGCCCTCGCGACAATAGTGCGGATTCGCTGGCCAAATTCGGACGTTCCACGCTGGATACCTATCTGATGATGTCCGATCTCGATCGCGGCGACATCGATTCCGATGTGCTGCGCGCTCAGCTCCCGGCTTTCTGGTATCCCGACATTCAGCGTCGCACTGGCACCACGATCGACGAGAACCAATCCGATTATCGCTATGCGGGTCGTCAGATCGATTTCTACAGTGCACAGGTGCAGGAAACCGATGTTCCGAGAATCTCCGCCAATGCCTTCCTGGTATCCAGCAGTCGCAACTATATCGACAGCCTTCTGGAGCAGACCCTGACCAGTTCGGAAACGATCGTACTGGAGTCCGACACGCTCTTCGCCTTCGGGCGCGGCGATTATTCGGGGCTACAGGCAGCGGGGCAGAAGGAACTGGATGCGCTGGCCGAGCGTCTGCTCAATACCCAGGACCTCGGCCAGATCCTGATTACCGGCCATGCCGACCCGATCGGTAATGAACGGGCCAACCAGCAGCTGTCGCTGCAGCGGGCCATGACGATCCGTCAGTACCTCATCGGTAAGGGCGTACCAGCCGGATTGATCGAGGCCAAAGGTGCCGGTAGCGAACGCCCGCTGGTGACGTGTGATCGCAGTCAACCGCGCGCGGCCTTGATCGATTGCCTGGCGCCCAACCGTCGGGTGGAGATCGAGGTCAGGAAGCAAGAATAATTAGACTTTTGATCCGAGTGGCGCGCTATTTGTAACAAAATATATAAAATGTAGTTAAATGTGTATATCGCCTTTAAAGTTGAAAATGGCGCTATATAATCTGGATTAAGAGGCTTTCTGTGAAAAACTGCATCCCGATGATGTCATTTTGAAACAATCCAGGGTTTGTAGGAAATTGGATATATATGACATAGGCGATTTCCTAACCCCCGACGTTCTGGATGACGCCATTTCGCTGTAATGAGCGATTGTTATTCGAGGGATGCTGTTTTTTACTTTTGAAAAAACAACTGTTTGTTTGAACGCTACATCTTCATCGCCGATGAATGGATGATGACAGGTTGGCAAGAGATGCCACTCATGGGGTTGGGTTCACGTTGATTCCATCCATGAGGGCGTCATCCCGTAGGTAGGAAACTAGGAGAACTGAGAAAATGGCTTTTGATGCATACCTCAAAATCGACGGCATCCCCGGTGAAAGTCTGGATGACAAGCATCCGGATTGGATCGAACTCAAGAGCTTCGACTTTGGTGCCAGCCAGGCGACTTCCGCAACGGCGAGCTCTTCCGGTGGCGCCTCTGCCGAGCGTGTCAACCTGAGCGAGTTCCGCATCCAGAAATTCGTCGACAAGGCTTCTGCCAAGTTGTTCGAATCCTGCTGTAAAGGTCAGCACATCAAGGAAGTGGTGCTCCACGTCAACCGCGCCGGTGGTGACAAGGTGCGCTACATGGAAGTCAAACTCGAAGAGGTCATCGTTTCCTCTACTGAAATGGAAGGTACCTCCACGTCTACCGGCTTCGAGCAGAACGATAGCGAAGATCGCCACGATCTGCCGTACGAGACCGTCAAGTTCAACTACGCACGAATCAAAATCACCTATACCCAGCAGAAGCGTTCCGATGGCCAGGGTGGCGGCAACGTCGCAGGCGGCTGGGATCGCACTCGCAACAAGGTCTACGCCTAAGTCGTTTTGCCGCTCTTCGGAGCGGCTATCGACATGCTCACCGATCGTGGCGGCGAACGGTGGGCATATTCTTGATTGGCTGGACTATTCGTCCTGTCTTGCAGGCAATGAGCTCGACGGATAGCAGTCGTTGATTGACCCAGGCAGGTCGCGGTGGCTTTCGGGTGGAGCCATGGGGCTCAAGCATGAGCCGATGCGCGTCCCGATTGGCTGCTGCCTCTCTGGGTGAATCAATGCCGCCGCTGGTCGGACGACGCCGTAGTCCGCCACGGCCTTCAATGCGTGTGAGGTCGAAGATATGGATCAACTCGGCGAGCTTTCCATCGATGCGCTTCTCGCGCCCATCGAGGGCTGTAGCCATGGTGGCAGTGGGGAGGATCTGACGTTTTCGATACTATTCGATCAGATCAAGGAGGCACGTCGAGCCGACCCGACCTACCTGCCACAAGGTGAGTGGCAGACCGAGCTCAAGCAGTCCGACTGGGGGCAGGTCATTAATCTGACCAGCGAGGCGTTGGCAGAACAGAGCAAGGACCTGCAACTGGCCGGCTGGCTTTGCGAGGGATTGGTCCACCGAGAAGGCTTCGACGGCATTCGGTTTGGCCTGGCCCTGACAACGCGCCTTCTCGACGAGTACTGGGAATCGCTCTATCCCGAAGTCGACGAGGAAGATCTCGATGAGCGCGCCGCGCGGCTGGGGTGGTTGGTCGATACACTGGTCAACGTTGTGCGCACACTGCCGCTGGTGGCGGGCGAGGGCTACAGCCTGGCCGACTACGACGAATCTCGTCAGGTCGAGAACCAGGCCCGCAATGACCCGGACGCGATGGACCGGGCGCTGGGTGAAGGCAAGATCAACGACGAGATTTTCCAGCGCTCGGTGGTGCTTAGTAGCACCGAGTTTCTACAGGAACGTCACACGGCGATCGCGGCGTCGCTGGTGTCGCTGGCGCAGTTGGACGACATCAGCGAGCAGCGCTTCGGGCGCGATGCGCCGAGCTTTTCATCGCTGGAAAAAGTGCTGGTCCAGTGCCGCGACCTCACCGAGAAGCTGCTGCGTGGGCGTGGTGCCGGTGTTGCGGTGGAGGAGGAGGCGGCAGCGATCGCCGAGGCGGAAGCCGAAGCGCCGGGGCGCGTCGAGCCCAGTTTCACGGCGCCCGCCGTCGAGCCTGGCGGTGAACTGAGGACCAAACCCAGGAGTCGCGACGAAGCTTTCGAGATGCTCAACGGTGTCGCACGCTACTTCAAGGAGCGCGAGCCTCACAGCCCGGTGCCGTATCTGATCGAACGTGCCGTTAAGTGGGGACGCATGCCGCTGGAAGAGTGGCTCAAGGATGTGATCAAGGACAACGGTGTCATCGATAACATCCGCGATACGCTGGGCACGCAGTCCAGGGATGACGACTACTGACCATGTCTCGCGCCTCGATTTTTGATCTGCTTCATCAGCGCCAGCAGCCCACCGAGCCAGCCCAGGAGCCGAGCTCGGCGCGGAGCGATTATGACGCTGCCAGGCTCCGGCTCCTCGATGGCGTGGCGCTGACCGCATCCGGCTTTGTCGGTGCTGGCGCCATGCCGGAGGCGCAATCCCCGGCGCTTTCCCCCTCACTCCATGGTCCGGACGGGTTTCGTCTACTGGTCCATCGGGTCGCCGATGTCATGCCGGTCCAGGAACCTCGTCTGGGGCGTTTCGAAGCCAAGGCATTACGACTCCACGAGCTGGTTCAGGCGATCGTGATCGAAGCGCTGATGATGCTCGAAGCGTTGCCGGAAGAGACGGCCTTCGATGTCGTGCTGACTGCGCCAATGCGCTCGCCGGAGGCGGCTGCCATCGTTGTCGAGCACCTGCGGACCGCCATCGTCGAAACACAATACGCTTCGGCGCTGGGCGAGATTCATCGCACCTCGCAAGGGGGCGACCCGCATACCGTGCTCGGCGTCGGCGATAGCGGTGGGATGCCTTACGTACTATGGATCAGCGCGGATTCGCTGCTCAACGACGAAGGCGTCGCCTCGATGCAGCATCGCCGCCTATTGGGGCGCTCCTCGAATAGCGCAGGCCTGTATGTGGGAGAGGCCGTCGTTGCGCTCCTGGTACAGCGACTACTGCCCGAAGACCATGGCTTCGACACCGGTTGGCAAATCGAGAAAGGCATGACCCGCGATCATCCGGTCCGGGCGACGCAGCGCGATCATGCCAAACGCCAGTCCTTGCTCGAGCTGTTATCGGACGCCTGGCCCTTAGCCGCGACGACTTCGGCAGCTGGCTTTGATGACGCCGAGACATCGGATGCTGCTGCGGATGAGGTGGGCGCAAGCACTTGGCCGGCACGGGTCGTCATCGATGCGATGGGCCTATCCGGCAGAGCGGTGGAGATCGGTAGTGCGCTGATCGAGCGTTGGCCCGAGATCGATATGATCGATGACGGCATCGGCATCGATCAATTCTGTGGCTGGCCGGGCGAGGCGGTGACGGCGCTGGCCCTGGCGTTGGCGATCGCGCCGCTATCGCCAGTGGAAAGCGCGCTGGTTCTCAGTGTGGAAGGCGAAACCCGCTCGACGGCGTGGTGCTTACAGTCCTGCGCGGCCTCGGCCGCACAGGAAGGCGATCATTCGTGACCGCTATCGCCGTTGTGTGACGAGATCAGCGAAGCGCCGCAGGCGGTCTTGTGACCGTGCAGTGCCACCGGCTTGCCGTTGATCTTCATGGTCGGGTGACCCTCGACGATGGCATTGGTGCTGCCGTGGCCATCCTTGGGGCAGGTGACCTTGTCGCCGACACAAGCAACCGGTTTGCCGTCAATCAGGTAATTGCTCTGCGCGGTAATGACTTTGCCGCCGTGGCTGGTGGCGTCACCGAGTACAACGATGCCTTTCATCGATCCGGGCTTCCTGGCAAGTGTGAGAGGTCGAGTCCGGCCAAGCGGGCTCATCAACGAGCGTTAATTTAGCCATCGACACCGTGGCGGTACAAGCAGCGGGTGGTGGGATGGCGGAGAGGCCAAGATGGCAGAGACGATACTGGATAGTTTGCTCGACACCTTCGATATCGGGCTGTCGCAGTCCCAGCGGCTGCTGACGCTGGAGATCGCCGGGGCTTCGTTGCTGCCCCATCGGCTGGTGGGCGAGGAGCGGGTGAGCGAGCCGTTCACCTACACCCTCGACTGCATCTCCCAGCAGGGCGACATCGAGCTCAAGACGCTGATGGCCCAGCCGGCCCGGCTCTCGATTCTGCAGGCCGACGGCAGCTACCGCCCGCTGCACGGGCTGGTCAGCGAGGCCGCATTGCTGGGCGAGGATGGCGGCGTCACCTACTACCAGCTCACCCTGGTGCCGTGGCTGGCGATGCTGAAGCTCGGCCGCGACAGCCGGATCTTCCAGGACCGCAGCGTCGCCGATGTCCTCACCGCCGTGTTCGACGGCCATGAACTGGCCAAGGGCCGCTACCGCTTCGACCTGCGTCGCGACTATCCCGCCCGCAGCTACTGCGTGCAGTACCGAGAGAGCGACTTCAACTTCGTCAGTCGGCTCTGCGAGGAAGAAGGTCTCTTTTACTATGCAGAGTTTGCGGGCGACGACGATGAGTTC
>NZ_MSDO01000031.1 GCF_001937195.1 Salinicola socius
CGCTGTCGTTGGCCAGCACGCCCTGGGCCGCGGCGATATTGAGAGTAGCGTTATCGCCGGTGCTACCGGTATCGGCGCGGGCCACCGGGGCGTCGTTGGTGCCGATAATATTGATCGTGATGGTCTGACTCGCGGAACCGTCGGCCGATTTCACTGCAAAGGTCTCGGTCCGAACCTGACCTTCAGCAAGGTATTGAACCTTGCTGTTATCGGCATTGAAGGTCCATAGACCGTCAGCCGTAACGGAGAGCGAGCCCAACGAGGAGGTGGCACCATTAGTCGTTCCACTGACGCCCGTGAAGGTCACGCTACCCGGCTTGAAACTCGACTGGCCAATATCGATGTCGGTTACCGAGAGCGAACCCGTGGTAGCAAGTTTCCCGCCGCTAACGTTGCTATCTTCCACGACGCTGCCAACAGCAGGGCCGCTGATGATAGCCACATCGTTCGTACCAACGATCGTCGCAGTCAATGTGGTTACTGAAACATTGCCGTGGCCATCACTGACGGTGTAACTGATCTGGGACGTGGTTTTTTCGCCCGCAGCGAGTGAGTTGTATGTATCGCCCGGCAAAAATCGATAACTGCCGTCGGATTGAACGATGAACGTTCCGCCGTTAGAGCCGGCAATGGATTTTCCAACGCCCTCCGAGCTGCCATTGATCGCGACGACATGCAGCGTCGACTGGTCGCCACCCAAGTCAGCATCGTTGGCTAGAACGCCGTGCGCAGCATCGATGCTCAGCACCTGCTCCTGCTGGGTCGAGCCCGTGTCAGCGACCGCTGTCGGCGCGGTGATATCGACGCCGTAGCTATGGGTCGTCGTCACCGTGCCGGTATTGCCTGCGGCGTCGGTGTGAGACACGGACGCACGGATGCTGTCGGTGCCGGCATTCGCCAGCACCGATCCCGGCACCGCCACGCTGAAGATGCCATTGGCCCCGACCGTCGTGGTGTAGTTCTGGCCGCCCACGGAGACCGTCACCGTATCGCCTTGGACCGCGTCGCCGCCGGCGGTGCCGGAGACGCTGACGTTGCTCTTGGCTTCGGCCGCGTTGATGACGTCATCGCCGGCCACAGTGTTGAGACTGATCGAGACGCTCGGCGCGACGGTGTCGACGCCATAGCTGCCGGCGGTATTGGCGCTGCCGGTATTGCCCGCCGCGTCGGTGTGGCTGACCACTGCGCTGACGCTTTGGTGGTTCGCCAGCTGTGAGCCCGGCACGTTGATCGAGAACGAGCCGTCGGCCTTGACGCTGCCGGTATAGGTTTGATTTCCGACCGTCAGCGTCACGCGATCGCCGCTGGCGTATTCGCCGCTGACCTGGCCGCTCACTGGGATCGATTGGTTGGCTTCGGCCGCGTTGACGACATCGTCACCCGCGATGGTGTCCAGCGTGATCCCGAGCGTCGGCGCGGTGATATCGACGCCGTAGCCATGGGTCGCCGTTGCCGTGCCGGTATTGCCGGCGGCGTCGGTGTGACTGATCACCGCAGTGACCGTCGAGCCCGCCGCGCTGGCGAGGAGGCTGCCTGGCACCACGACGCTGAAGGTCAGATCGTCGGCGACCGCTGCCTGATACTGTTGGCCACCGATGGCGACGGTAACGATATCTCCGGCGACGGCATCGCCGCCCGCGCGCCCCGTCAGTGTCACGGGCTGCCCGGACTCTGCGGCATTGACGACATCGTCACCCGCAATCGTGTTCAACTGTACGGTTGGCGCCGGCGCCTCGAGATCGACACTGTAGGGCCGCGTCGATGTTGCCGTGACCACACTGCCTTCACCGACATGCGTCAAGGTCGCCGTTGCCGATGGAAATTGCGCTAGCAGGCCTCCCGGAACGACCACCGAGAAGCCAAGATCCTCGCCCAGAACCGTGGAATAGGCGACGCCACCAATCGTGACCGTGACCTGATCACCAGCGACGGCATCACCGCCGCCTTTACCGCTGAGCGTAATGCTCTGCCCAGACTCCGCCAGATTGACGATATCGTCGATCGCGATGGCATCGAGACTGACGCTGACCACCGGTGATGGCACAGCCCCCTCACCCGTTGCCGGACTGGGTTCGGGGCTGAAGCTCGCCGGCGTCACCGTCACTCGACCGAGATCCGAAAAAGATGCCGCATAGCGATAGTCGCTGACTTCTTCACGCCCGGTCCGGGCGATATCGAAGGGCGACGAGAAACCGCCCCCACCTGACTGGCTGCCACCACCGTCTGCGCTGGCACCTGCCGCCGGCGCTTCCTGGATCGCCGTCGGATCCTGACCGGAAGCGATGGCCGCCTGCAGTGCGGCAACGTCGGCATCCGCGGCAGCGGGATCCGGCGAGACGAACGTGGCAACACCCTCGATGACCTGCAGGAGCACCGACTGCCCTGCGTTCAATGGCAGGATCGTGCCGTCGGCAAGCACAAGCCGACCACCATCCGGGGCGAACAACGGGGCACCTTCTGGAATCGCCATTCCCTGAACCACGGGCTTGCGGGGTTCCATCAGGAAAACAATGCCATCCACTCGGACGATAGTGACAAGAGCAGCCATCGAATTACACCTCAGCAAAGCGGCGACGAGATGAGCCTCGTCCATGCGCGAAAAGTAACCGTTCTGTATCCAGACTCAACACAATTTTATTAATGACCCGATACATTCTAATTAACCCTAGCGCAAGCGTTACAAAACCTGAACGTATCGGGTGAATCCAATGTTACCGACCGTGGTTTCGATCGAAGCGCCGATTAGCATGCCGCTAGGCGGCGTTATAAGATCGAGCAGGGTCTGATCCCCCATAAATCCCACAACGCCCTCAATCAGCGAGCCCATCATGTCCGACGTCATCCCCTCCCGACTGCGCCGATACTGCTCCTCCCGCGTTCAGGAAATGCCCGACAACCAGATCGTCGCCGTCGCGGATCTGGCCCGTCATGACGCCTCGGTCGTGAGGCTATGGATCGGTGAGGGGGATCTGCCCACCCCGGATTACATCAAGCAGGCGGCGGTGGATGCACTGGGACAGGACGATACCCGCTACAGCTACTCTCATGGCTTGCCCGAGCTTCGCCAGGCGCTCTCCGACTACCATCGTCGGCACTGGCAGGTCGATGTCTCCAGCGATCGCTTCTGTGTTTCCATTGGCGGCATGAATGCCGTCACCATGGCGATGCAGGCGATTCTCGACGAGGGTAGCGAAGTCATCATGCCGACGCCCGCCTGGCCCAATGCCCGGCAGATGATCGAGATCGTCGGCGGAGTGAACGTGTCGGTCGCGTTCGACTTCTACCCGGATGGCAGAATCGAGCTCGATCTGGACAAGCTGTTCGCGACAGTGAGCGATCGCACTCGCGCGGTTTTCATCAACTCGCCTTCCAACCCCACTGGCTGGCGCATGCCGCGCCGGGACATGGAGCGGTTGCGAGACTTCTGTCGGGAGAAAGACCTGTGGATCGTGGCCGACGAGGTCTACAACCACTTTGTCTATCAGGATGAGGGGGATGAAAGCGAAGGACCCGCGGCCTCTTTCCTGCAGATCTGCGAGCCGGGCGACAAACTGCTGGTGACCAACACGTTCTCCAAGAACTGGTGCATGACCGGCTGGCGCGCGGGCTGGATCGTGTACCCGCAGGGTATGGATCAGCTTTTTGCGCGACTGTGCCAGTACAACACCACCGGCGTGGCATCGTTCATCCAGCGGGCCTGCATCGCGGCGCTGGAAGGTGGCGACGCCTTTATCGCTGAACAGGTCGAACGCTGTCAGGCCTCGCGGGACATTCTGGTCGAAGGTCTGGCGGCGCTGGACAACGTGACGGTGTTTTCTCCGCAGGGCACCTTCTATCTCTTTTTCAAGGTGCACGGTCTGGGCGGCTCGAGCCTGGACACGGCCAAGCGGATTCTGCGGGAGGCCAAAGTCGGCGTGGCGCCAGGCAGCGCTTTCGGCCCGGAGGGCGAAGACTATCTGCGGATCTGTTTCGCCATCGACCCCGCGCTCGCCAGAGAAGCGCTCGATCGCCTGGTCCCGTTCCTGGCCGCGCTGGCTGAGGCATCACAGGACGTCACCGTCTGACTGCTTGCCGTCCGGAACGAATCTGCCCGGCGTCATGGGCCGGGCAGTCGTGACACCAGACGCGAAACCGATCAGCAGGCCGACAGTCGTGCCAGTAGCTCGCTGCGGCGCTCCTCTGGCATGAACGCGACCTCGATCGCGTTGCCCGCCAGTTGCCTGAACAGATCGCGATCCCAATCGAAGGCCTCGAAACAGGCGATGTAGTTCTCCAGCACCCCGCCGCCGAAATAGGCCGGATCGTCGGAATTGAGCGTCACTTTCACCCCCTGCTCGAGCATCGCCGGCAACGGATGATCGGTCATCGCCTGGACGACCTTCAATCGCACGTTGGAAAGCGGGCAGACCGTCAGTGGAATCTGCGACTCACGCAGACGCGCCACCACCTCGGCATCCTCAAGACAGGCCACGCCATGGTCGACGCGGCAGATATCGAGCACGTCCAGCGCCTCGCTGATATAGGCGGCCGGGCCCTCTTCCCCGGCGTGCGCCACGCGAGGAATGCCCAACGCCTTGGCCCGTTCGAACACGGCCGCGAACTTGGCGGGCGGATTGCCCATTTCCGCACTGTCGAGACCGACGGCATCGATCAACTCGTAATAGGGTGCCGCCTTCTCCAGCACGTCCATTGCCTCGCCTGCGTCCCGATCGCGCAGGAAGCTCATGATCAGCGCCGAAGTCATGCCCCAGCGTCGCTTCGCATCGCGCATGGCGCGAGTGAGCCCTTCGAACGGCACCGCCAGCTCGACACCACGACTCAAGTGCGCCTGAGGATCGAACGACAGCTCGACGTGCACCACGCCCTCTGCCTGCGCGCGTTCCAGATATGCCATCGCCAGGTCATGAAAATCCTGGTCGGTGCGCAACACCCGCATTCCTTGGTAATAGAGATTCAGGAACGACTGCAAATCGCTGAAATCGTAGGCCGCACGCACCTCATCCACCGTTGCGTAGGGCAGCGACACGTTATTGCGCGCCGCCAGCGAGAACATCAGCTCCGGCTCCAGTGAGCCCTCGATGTGTAAATGCAGTTCGACCTTGGGTAACTCACGCAGCCAAGTCTTCACGAGCGCTCCTCGCCATTGGAATGGATGCGACTCAGGATGCCGAAAATGATTCGTGGAGGAAAGCCGACCGTTCTACACCCGCGTCGTCAGCACCTTGATACCCAGCGCGATCATCGCCACACCCAGCACCCTATCGATCCAGTGGCTGAACCGCTTGAACGCACGATGAATCGGCGGCGTAGAGAGCAACAAGGCCACCGCCGAGAACCAGCCGAGCTGGATCAGCATGATCCAGGCGCCGTAGATGGCGATCTGGTAGAGCGGCATCGACGGTGACAGCACGATGGTGAACAGCGAAACGAAATAGATCGGCGCCTTGGGGTTGAGCGCGTTACAGAGAAATCCCATACCGACCGTGCGTAGCGCCGAACGGGGAGGCAAGACTGCCACCGCCCCCGGACTCGCTTCGGTAAACGCCGGACGCGAGCGTAATCCCTTGACGCCGAGGTAGAACAGGTAGGCTCCGCCCAGGAGCTTGATCGCCCACAGCGCCTCAGCGGAGTTGGCGATCACCGCGGCAAGCCCGAAGGCGGAATAGACGATGTGAATGGACAGCCCCAGCGCGATGCCGAGACTGCAAAGCAGCCCGATACGCTTGCCATGATTCAGTGTCTGCTGGGTCACCAGCACGAAGTCCGGCCCTGGCGAGGCCGCCGCCAGCAGGTGCACGAAGGTGATGACGATCAGACCGTGTAGCATTTCCATGGAAATCCCTGCGATGCTGGCGTGAATGTGAATATGACGACATGCTGACGAGCGCGCCCCACTTTGGTACGGAATGGACCATGATCGAATATTTTCGCCATCAAGCCTACTGCAACCTGTGGTCGAACCATCGGCTACTGGAGGCCTGTGCCCGCCTGTCCGAGGACGCGTTTCATGCGAGACGGTGCAGCTTCTTCCCGTCGATTCACGCCACGCTCAATCATATCCTGATCGTAGACGCCTACTATATCGATGCCCTCGAAGGCGGCACGCTGGGCCAGCGGGCCTTCTATGACGAGCTGCCCTACTCTCGTGTCGACACGCTGTGGCCCGCCCAGGAAGCGCTGGATAGACGCTTGATCGCGATCTGCCACGCGCTCGACGACGCCTCGCTGGCCGCCGACATCACGCTAGCGCGGACCGAGCGCCAGCAGCGCGAGCCTGCGCACCGGGTGCTGGCTCACCTGTTCGTGCATCAGACGCATCACCGCGGCCAGGTTCACGCCATGCTCTCGGAGACCGACGTCGCCCCGCCGCAGCTGGACGAATTCTTCATGCTCGACGAAGCGCCGCTACGGCGAGAGGAGTTCGCGGCATTGGGTATCAGCGAAGCGCAGGTGTGGTCCACGCTTCGCTGATTCCCGTCAAACCCGTTGCCGATGGGCCTCGGCCAGTTCCGCCATGCTGTTGAAACGGAAGTCGACCGAGGGCATGTCGCCAGGGTTCATGGTGGCGCCGAAGCCCTGTTTGTCATGGCGGCGGTAGATCCAGCAGTTGGCCAATCCATTGCGGTTGGCCGGCTGATGATCATGGAACATGCTCTCGGCGGTATGCAGGATCTGAGACTTGTCGATGCCGCGCTCGCCGAGCTTCTCCAGCATGTAGTCGAAGTTGCGCTGCGCCGGCTTGTAGGAGCCGATGTCTTCGGCGGTGTAGACCGCATCGAACTCGACGCCGAGCTTGCGCTGGCTGTAGGCAAAGCTCTCGTTATCCACGTTGGAGAGCACGACCAGCTGGTAATGCTGCTTGAGATAAACCAACGCTTGGGCCGTATCGGCGAAAGCCGGCCACTGTTTGACGAAATCGCCGTAAGCCAGGCATTCGTCATGGGTCGCCGTCACACCCCACTCTTCCGCCAACCGTTTGTAGACCACGGCAAGCAGCAGCCGGTACTGCAGATGCGGCGTGTATCGCTGCTGGCTCGACTCGTGGCGGGCATGCGCCTCGAGAATCTGGTCCCGGTTCAGGTTTCGCCCGGTGCGCTCGAGCAGTGGCTGCAGCCCGGCCACCATGCCGCTCTCCCAATCGATCAGGGTGCCGTAGACGTCGAACGTCAGAGTGGTGAAATCGGTCAGTTGCATGAAAGTCTCTCTAGTAGGTGTCCGGTCGTATCGGGAATGGGTCAGTGGACATCGGGCCCAAGGGTCGAATGCATCCCTCGACGACCTGTCGATCATCAATCGGTATCGGCGCTGAGCAGACGCATCGCCACCTGGAGTTGTAGCCGGATGTCGGCGTCATTCAGGTTCATGGAGAGCGCCGTCTCCAGTCGTTCGATCCGATAACGCAGGGTGCTGATATGGATATCGAGCGCCCGCGCCGTCTGCGCCAGCTGAAAACCGCTATCGGCCAGCGCCGTGAGCGTCTCGAGCGCATTATGGCGCCTTGCCCCCGTACCCAGCGCCTGTGAAATACGGGCCAGAAACAGTCGCCGCGCCTCACCGTCGCCCTCCAGCACGCGGGTAAACAGCAAGGTTTCGAAATCCCGGCGTTCGCCGGCCTTGAGCGTGGGCAGCAGTCGAGCCACGTCACCGGCACCCTCGGCGATCGCTGTCGCGCCCCGCACCTCACGGCTGACCGCCATGGCCGCCTCGCCGTCGCTCAACGCCCGCCACAGCATGTCGGTCGCGACATCGGCCCGCACCAGAAACAGCAACTGATTGAGCGATACGGAGATCAAGCGTGGCAAACCGAGCGCCTCGAGGTGCGCTCCCAGGCGATGCTCCCAGCGTTCGCGTCGCAGCAGGCCCTCCCGGCTCAGCGGTACCGGCTCGTTGAGCAGAATCGCGCAGACGTGATAGCCGGCGTGAGGATCCCACCCATGCAACGACGCCCGCTCCAGGGCCGCCGGCGTGGCCTCGAACCGACCCTCGAGCAGCGAGTCGACGAAGGCATAGCCGAGCCGGGTTTCCTGCGCCTGCAGCGCCCGCTGATGCGACAGGTGCAGCGCCGAGATCAACGCGGCCTGCTCGGCCGCGCGCTGTTCGAGCTCGCTGATGGGAGAGAGGGTTTCATCGATCCACAGGATCGCCGCCGCTTCCTGTATCCGCACCGGACAGGCCAGCATCCGCCGCCCGGCCTCATCGTCCGAACCGCCCAGAGAGCGAGCGGTGGCCGCGCTGAGAAAACGGGCATCGGTCAGCATGGCCGGCGTGGGTAGGCGCATGGCGTCGAACTCGGCGCTGCCGCCCAGCCATTCGCCCTCCAGCCCGGTGAAGAGCACGTCCCGCTCGAGCAAAAGGCTCAACGCCGTGGCGATGTCGCCCAGGCTATGCGCCGTCAACGCCGAACGGGTGAGATCGCGGTGAATGCGTTCCGCCCGCGCGATCAGCTGTCCCTGACGTGCAATCAGCCAGGCATGCACTTCTTCGGTGATCTGGCTGAACGGAACGTCCCAGGGGATCTCCAGCAGCGGGAAGTCGAGCGATTCGGCAACATGCCGGCTGGTCTCCGGAAAGGCGGTCAGAAACCGGGGCACCGCCAGCGCCACGCCGGCCAGGCCCTTTTCGACCAGCGCCTCGATCAGCGCTCGCTCGGCCTTCGGCTCGTCGGGCCAGTGATAGCCGGTGGTCAGCAGTAGCTGGCCTTCACGAACCCAGGCGATGATGTCGGGATGATCGACCATATGGACCCAGCGCAACGGCCGCCCCAGCGAGCGCTCTCCGGCCACCACGCGGGCATGGCGCAAATTGGTTTCCCGCAGCGCCGTGGCAAGATCGAGTTCGATCGGCAACCGCGCGCCGACGGGCGCTTCATCCCGGTTCGTCATCAGCCGTCCAGTCGCGTCGAGACGAACTTGAGATCGAGATACTCGTCGATGCCGTAGCGACCGCCCTCGCGGCCGAGACCGCTATCCTTGACGCCACCGAACGGCGCCTGCGGTACGGAAGGCGCACCGTCGTTGACCCCGACGATGCCGTAATCCAGCGCCTCGGAGACGCGTGTTGCCCGCCCCAGATTGCGCGTCCACAAGTAAGCGGCGAGCCCGAACGGCGTGGCGTTGGCCGCCGCGCCCCCCTCTTCCTCGCTGTCGAAGACGATCAGTGGCGCCACGGGCCCGAAGGTTTCCTCCTGCATGATCTGCATGTCGCTGGTGACGTCCGCCAGCACCGTCGGCGCGACGAAGAACCCGTCGACATCCCGCGTCGCCGTCAAACGCTTCGCGCCCTTGGCCAGCGCATCGTCGATGTGAGACTGCGCCTTGTCGCGCCCGGCCTGGCTGACCAGCGGGCCGATCTGGGTCGACTCGTCCTCCGGCTGGCCGACGCAAAGCGCGTCCACCGCAGCGGTCAGATGCGCGGAGAACGCCTCGAGAATGCCGCGCTGTACGTAGATGCGGTTGGCGCAGACACAGGTCTGCCCGCCGTTGCGAAACTTGCTCGCCATCACCTCGGTGACGGCGGCCTCGATATCGGCATCGTCGAAGACCAGGAACGGGGCGTGACCGCCCAACTCCAGCGACATCCGCTTCATGGTCTCGGCCGACCTGGCGTAGAGATGCTTGCCGACCGGGGTGCTGCCGGTAAAGGTCACCTTGCGGATGCGTCGGTCGCTCATCAGTTCATCGCTGATTGCGGCCGGGCGCGCGGCTGTGATCACCTGGAACACTTCTGGCGGCCCGCCGGCCTGCTGCCACAGCTGGGCCAGCAGCAGCGCCGTGATCGGCGTCTGCTCCGCCGGCTTGACGACCACCGAACAACCGGCCGCCAACCCCGGTGCCACCTTGCGCGTGATCATCGCCGCCGGGAAGTTCCAGGGTGTGATCGCCAATACCGGGCCGACCGGCTGACGCAGCACGGCGAGCCGCTTGTCCGGATGCTGGCTGGGCAGAATGTCGCCATCGATACGCTTGGCCTGCTCGGCGTACCACTCCAGGAAGCTGGCGGCGTAGTCGACTTCCCCCCGCGCCTCGCGGATCGGCTTGCCCATCTCCCGCGCCATGGTCACGGCGAGGATCTCCTTGGCTTCCAGCATCGCCTGGTGCCACGCCTTGAGCAGCGCCGCCCGCTCGAAGGCGGTAGTCTTGCGCCAGCACTCGAAGCCACGCTGGGCGTTGTCGGCGGCCAACTTCGCCTGCTCGACGCCGCAGTCGGCGACTTCGGCAATCACCTCTCCGGTTGCGGGAGAGCGCAAGGCGTAGCGCCCCGTGTCGGCGTCGTCGAAGCCGACGATCGCGGCGGGATAGTAGGCCGCGTCAGCGGGAGCTCGAAGCTGCGCGGATGGATTCTGACGAGACATTGACGAGGAGGAGGTTGAGGAAAGAGCCATCGATCCGGTCACCTGTTCGGAAAGTAGGAGGTTCAGTCATCCTACCCGCGAGACAAGGCGAATACTTCATTCGAAAAGCAGTACGTAGCGGCGCTTTTTTACGACTCAAGACAGGAGGCATTAAACGACTTCCACGTTCGAGGCATCACTATCGCTCATTGAATCGCGCCACGTCCGGCCCGGGTCACCAGTGGTCAGAAGGGTATCGAAGTCGGAAAGATCGGCGAAGAACGCTGCGCGCATCACGTCGAGCTTGCTCTCGTCGGCCACCAGGATGCGCCGCGCCGCGTGCTCGATGGCAGCCTGCTTGGGCGCCACTTCGTGAAAGTGGAAGCAGCTTGCCCCCTTGTCGGCATGGACACCGGCGGCCGAGATGAGCGCCTTGTTGATACCCAGCCGGCGAATCGAGGTGGTGACGTCCTGGCCCCCGAAAGAGTCCGAAGCGGCGTAGTAGAGCCCTCCGAGCACGACGAGGCGCATGTTGGGCATCTCGCGCTGACTGAAGGCGTTGGCGACGTTGAGCGCGTAAGTGACGATGGTCACGTTCATCTCGCGGGGCAGCAGCGCACATAGCGGCATCAAGGTGGTGCCGCAGTCGACGAACACGGTATCGCCCTCCTCGATCATCGCCGCCGCGGCTTCACAGAGGCGCTGCTTGGCCCTGGCGTAGCGGTCTTTCTGGGCATCGAGATTGTAAGCGGCGGCGAACTGGGGGTTGTCGGCCATGACCAGATGGCCGCCGAAGGAAACGATCGCGCCGTTACTGGCGGCGATATCCCGTCTCACCGTCATCTCCGAGACCTCGCACAGCGTCGCCGCCTCGGCCAGTGGAAGGGTCCCACTCCGCCTGATCGCTTCACGAAGTCTCTCTAGCCGTACGGCGCTGCGGCCATTCATGACCTTCTCCCGATGTTGTCTGCCCCTCGACCTTATCCCCGATCCCTCTCTGGAACGCAACGAGGAGCCTGGAGGCTCCTCGTCGATAACGCCCATCGCTCTCGGACCGGAACGTTCAGACCAGAACTGCCAGACCAGCGCTGCCCAGTCAGAACTGCCAACCGACCCCGAAGTAGTAGCCCCAGCCGGTGGAGCGCAGCTCGAAACTGTCGCCATGGCTGTTGGGGAACGGCGCCATTTCGCCATCGTTCCACTGGCCACCGTTATGAAAATAACGCGCCACTGCCATGAACCGTAGATGCGTGAATTGATACAGCAGCACGTTGGTCGCCACGGTCGACTCGTTGGTGCGCGTCGGATCGTTGTCGCCCAGATCCGAGCCGAAGTCATGATTGGTGAAACCGACGTAGACCAGCGAGGCACCGTTATCGAAGCTGCCCAGCGGATAGGAGTAGTTCAGCTGCGCGCGATAGCCGTCCCAGGAATTTTCGTTGGCGGCACCGTAGTTTTCCCACTGGCGACGCTTATAGACGTTGAACGAGAGCCCCAGCGGCGAACCGGTGTCGATATCGGTGCCCAGGCCGGCATAGAGCGTATTCTGGCGGCTTTCCGTGGTGTGGCCCCAGTCGAAGATGTAGTCGAAGGCGACGAACCACTCCTTGAACGGACCGAAGCTCAGATCCTGACCGGTCATGTCGTCGATCGACAGCCGCGGTTCCAGCTCCATGAAGACCGGCGAGCCCTTGTCGAAGATGCCGCTGTCCGCTGCATTGCCGACACCGAAGAATTTCGGGAAATCGATGTAGCCGTAAAGATCCAGCGGCCCCTTGCGCCCGAAGAATTCGTATTCCAGATAGATGTCATCGACCTGTTGCGGCCCGAAGCGAATGTTCTTGCTGCCGATGACCGTCACGTTTTGGTGATACCAGTCGGAGAGATAGGGACCGTCGGCGGTCTGCCCCTCTGCCGTCGGCCCTTCGTCCGGCGTCTCCTGCTCGATGACCGGCGCGTCGCCCTGACCGTCGGCGGCCCAGGCCGGGAACGCGGCCAGCGTCATCGCCCCCAATCCCAGCGACACCGACAGCGCCAGATGGCGATATCCTCCTTTCGGCCACCATTCCATAGCACCCATTGGCCGTGCGATTCGTTCTACCATGCCATTCCCCTACTCTTATTGTGTTGTCATCGTGACGTCATTGCGGCGGCGTCATCGTCCAGGCGGTTATCGCCGATTTGTGACTATTTTTTCATTCCCCTGACCGCCCGTGGCTGGCACAGGCATGCCATCTCGTCACTGCTACGCAATGGTGACTCGGAAATAGGTCGTAAAGCACTACATATGGGCCCATTCTTTATCCAAAAGTACTCTATGAGCTTGTGAGAATAAAAACAACAAGTGACGGGGAAAACCAAAAAATGTTAAAAACATCTCAAGAAGATGTCCTGTCGAAAGGCGTTTTCTACCCATCAGGACCAACACCAAGGACAACAACATGACACTCATCATGGGTCTGGTCGGCGTCGTCGTGCTGCTGCTGATCGCGCTGATCTTTTCGAGCAACCGCAAGGCGATCAGCCTTCGCACCGTCATCGGCGCCTTTGCCATTCAAGCCGGCATCGGTGCCTTCGTGCTCTACGTGCCGTTCGGCCAGGCCGTGCTGGGATCCGTCTCCAGTGCCGTCAGCCAGGTCATCAGCTATGCCAACGACGGCATCGGCTTTTTGTTCGGCAACCTCGCCGATCCGACCAATGTCGGCTTCGTCTTCGCCATCAAGGTGTTGCCGATCATCATCTTCTTCTCGTCGCTGACGGCCGTTCTCTACTATCTGGGCATCATGCAGTGGGTCGTGCGGATTCTGGGTGGCGCGCTGCAGAAGGTACTGGGCACCTCGCGCACCGAGTCGCTCTCCGCCACCGCCAACATCTTTGTCGGCCAGACCGAGGCACCGCTGGTGGTACGCCCGTTCCTGGCCAGCATGACCCGCTCGGAACTGTTCGCGGTCATGTGCGGCGGGCTTGCGTCCGTTGCCGGCTCCGTTCTGGCCGGCTACGCCGAGCTCGGCATCCCGATGGAGTATCTGATCGCCGCCTCGTTCATGGCCGCGCCAGGCGGTTTGCTGTTCGCCAAGATCCTGATGCCGGAGACGGAGAATCCCGACGATGACACGCGTCAGGCCAAGGATGTACTGGAAGCCGAGGACAAGCCGGCCAACGTACTGGATGCCGCCGCCTCCGGTGCTTCGTCGGGCCTGATGCTGGCCGCCAACGTGGGCGCCATGCTGCTGGCCTTCATCGGTCTGATCGCGATGATCGATGGCATCCTGGGTGGCGTCGGCGGCTGGTTCGGGATGGATTCGTTGAGTCTGTCGATGATTCTCGGCTGGCTGTTCTCGCCGCTGGCTTTCGTGCTCGGCATTCCCTGGCATGAAGCGACGCTGGCCGGCTCCTTCATCGGCCAGAAACTGGTGGTCAACGAATTCGTGGCGTACATCAATCTGGCGCCCTACATCAGCGGCGACACCGTGGTGGAAGCGACCGGGCAAGCGATGTCCGCCCACACCGCCGCGATCCTGTCGTTCGCGCTGTGCGGATTCGCCAATCTCTCCTCGATCGCGATCCTGCTCGGCGGTCTGGGCACGCTGGCCCCCAGCCGTCGCCCGGAGATCGCTCGGTACGGGCTCAAGGCGGTACTCGCCGGCACGCTCTCCAACCTGATGTCTGCCACGCTAGCCGGGATTTTTCTGTCGCTGGCCGGTACTGCCTGAACCGGGATGCGTATCGCATGATCGCCATGAAACCCCGGCAGACTCGGCGGAGACATGCCGGGAGCCGGGCTCGGCAGGAAGCCGCCACCAACACGCCGGACAAGGAGATAGGAAGATGAGCAGTCTCGTGCAAGCCGCCAGCCGGGCGCTGGCCATGATGGACCTCACCTCGCTCAACGATGACGACGATGACGCTGCCATCCGGACACTGTGTCGTCGTACCGACACGCCATACGGAGCCCCCGCCGCGGTCTGCCTCTACCCGGCGTTCATCGACGCGGCGGATCGCGAACTGACGGCCATGGGAATTCGCGACCGGGTACGGATCGCCACGGTGACCAATTTCCCCGACGGTAGCGTCAACGTCGAGCGCGCCTGCCGCGAGACCCGGGCAGCCGTCGCGGCAGGCGCCGATGAGGTCGACGTGGTATTTCCCTACAAGGCGCTGATCGGCGGCGATGCCGAGTCGGGACGCGCCCTGGTCGCAGCCTGCCGCGACGCCTGCGGCGATCGGCTGCTCAAGGTGATTCTGGAGACCGGCGAGCTCAAGGATCCCTTGCTGATCCGCCAGGCCGCGGATATTGCGCTGGAGTGCGGTGCGAATTTCCTCAAGACTTCCACCGGCAAGGTGGCGGTCAACGCGACGCTCGAGGCCGCCGGTATTCTGCTGACCGCGATTCGCGACAGCGGTCGCGACGTGGGCTTCAAGGCGGCCGGCGGTATCCGCACGGCGGAAGATGCCAAGGCCTATCTGGACCTGGCCGCCGGTATCATGGGCGAGGCCTGGCTCACGCCGTCTCATTTCCGCTTCGGCGCCTCCGGCCTATTGGATGCGCTGCTCGCCACGCTGTCGGATGAAGAGATCCAGCCGGCCACCGACGGCTACTGACAGCTTCGTTCGTTCACAGGCGGAGAACGCCATGCTGACGCAGGAAATCATTCGCCGTAAGCGCGATGGCCAGACACTCAATCGCAGAATGCTCGATCTGGTCGTGCGGGGCATTGCCGATGGCAGCGTCGGCGATGCGCAGATCGGCGCTTTTGCCATGGCCGTCTATCTCAATGGCATGAACCGGGACGAGGCCGTGGCACTGACGGAATCGATCCGGGATTCCGGCCAGGTGATGCGTTGGACCGATCTTGATCTACCCGGCCCGGTTCTCGATAAGCACTCCACCGGCGGCGTCGGCGATCTGGTCTCGCTGGTGCTGGGACCCTGGATCGCCGCCTGCGGCGGTCATGTACCCATGGTTTCCGGGCGCGGGCTGGGCCACACCGGCGGCACGCTGGACAAGCTCGAGTCGATCCCCGGCTACGACGTCACCCCGACCGACGACATCTTTCGTCGGCTGGTGAAAGAGGTCGGCGTGGCGATCATCGGCCAGACCGGCTCGCTGGCGCCGGCCGACAAACGTCTCTACGGCGTACGCGACGTCACCGCCACCGTGGAATCGATTCCGCTGATCGTCGCCTCCATTCTGGGCAAGAAGCTGGCCTGTGGCCTGGAGACACTGGTGATGGATGTCAAGGTCGGCAGCGGCGCGTTCATGCCGACACCGGAAGCCTCCCGCGAGCTGGCCGAAGCAATCGTCGCCATCGGCTGTGGCGCGGGAACGACGACCAGCGTGCTGCTGACCGACATGAACCAGCCACTGGCCGACTGCGCCGGCAATTCACTGGAAATCCTCGAGGCACTGCGGTTGCTGGGTGGTGACGGCAAACGGAGCCGCCTTTATCAGGTCACCCGGCAACTGGGGCAGGAGATGCTGCTCCAGTCGGGCCTGGCCAGCGATGCCCAAGACGCCGGAACCCGCCTCGATCGCGCTCTCGATTCCGGCGAAGCGTTGGAACGCTTCTCGCAAATGGTGCACGGTCTCGGCGGCCCAAGCGATCTGGCGGAACGCGCCGGACACCACCTTCCCACTGCATCGGTCACGCTCGATCTCGACGCCGATCGAGCGGGTTTCATCAGCGCCATCGACACCCGAGCGCTCGGCCTGGGCGTGGTCGAGCTGGGCGGCGGCCGACGCAACGCGGGTGATGCCATCGACCACCGCGTCGGGCTTTCGCACATCGCCGCACTCGGCCAACGCATCGAGCCGGGCCAGCCGCTGCTGCGCATCCACGCCGCTGAGCGCGCCGATGCAGAGGCGGTCACCCAGCGCCTGCGTCACGCCTTCATATTGAGCGAGACGGACGATGCCACCCCCCCCCCGCTGATCCACGCCACCCTGCGCCAGGAGGATCTGTAATGGGTCAGACATCGAACACATTCGCATCGAAGCGCGCCATCCTGCTGGTACTCGACTCCTTCGGCATTGGCAACGCGCCGGATGCCGCAGACTTCGGCGATGCCGGTTCGGACACGTTCGGCCACATCGCCCGCTATCGAGCCGAAGCCGGCCGCCCGCTCCTTCTGCCCAACTTGGCTCGTCTCGGGCTCTATCATGCTCATCATCTGAGCACCGGCGACTGGGCGGCGGGCGTCAGCATTCCAGAAACCGTCGAAGGGGCCTACGCCTGCGCCAGTGAAATCTCCTCCGGCAAGGACACCCCCTCCGGCCATTGGGAGATCGCCGGCGTCCCGGCACTGTTCGAATGGGGCTATTTTCTCGATCGCGAGAACAGCTTTCCATCAGAACTGCTGGAAGCCTTGATCGAGCAGGCCGATCTGCCCGGCGTGCTTGGCAACTGCCAGGCCTCGGGCATGCCGATCCTCGAGGCGCTGGGCGAGGCGCATATCGAAAGCGGCAAGCCGATCGTCTACACATCGGCGGATTCGGTGTTCCAGATCGCCGCACACGAAACCCACTACGGTCTCGAGCGACTCTATGCGCTCTGCGAAATCGCCCGCGAACTGCTGATGCCCTACAACATTGGCCGGGTCATCGCTCGCCCCTTCGTAGGCGAGACGTCGGAAACGTTCGAGCGCACCGGCAACCGACGCGACTACGCCATCGAACCGCCAAGTCCGACCGTCCTGCAGAAACTGCATGACAGCGGCGGAACGGTGCTCGGAGTCGGCAAGATAGGCGACATCTACGCCCACTGCGGTGTCAGCGAGGTGCGCAAGGCGCACGGTTTTGAGGCGCTGTTCGACGCCACGCTAGACGCTATCGATGATGCCGGCGACCGGACACTGGTGATGACCAACTTCGTCGACTTCGACACACTCTACGGCCACCGCCGCGATCCGGAAGGTTACGCCGGTGCGCTGGAGGCATTCGACCGACGGCTGCCGGAAGTGCTCGCCAAACTCGAACCGGGCGATCTGCTGATTCTGACCGCCGATCACGGCAACGACCCGACCTGGCGCGGCACCGATCACACTCGCGAGCAGGTACCGGTGTTGATCACCGGGGGTGTCATCCCACACGGCAGCTACGGCCGCCGCGACACCTACGCCGATATCGGTCAGACGCTGGCCGGACACCTCGGCCTTTCGCCGATGGAATATGGACGTTCAATGCTGAAAGACAGTCCCAAAGACGGAGATGAATGAGATGGCCACGCCGCATATCGAAGCCCAGCCGGGCGACTTCGCTGACACCGTCTTGATGCCCGGCGACCCGCTACGCGCCCAGTTCATCGCCGAGACGTTTCTCGAGAACGCGGTGTGCGTCAATCGCGTGCGCAACATGCTCGGTTTCACCGGCACCTATCGGGGCCGCAGGATCTCCGTCATGGGGAGCGGCATGGGGATCCCTTCGCTCTCCATCTACGCCAAGGAGCTGATCACCGAGTACGGTGTCAGACGCCTGGTGCGGGTCGGTTCCTGCGGCGCGGTACGAGATGACATCGCGGTCAACGATATCGTCATCGGCATGGGCGCCTGCACCGACTCCGGCGTCAACCGAACCCGCTTCGGCGGTCACGATTTCGCCGCCATCGCCGACTTCGATCTCACCCGCCATGCGGCGGACGCCGCGCGCGAACGCGGCACGCCCGTGAAAGTCGGCAACCTGTTCTCGGCGGATCTGTTCTACACCCCGGATGGCGACTTCTTCCAGACCATGAAACGCCACGGCATTCTCGGCGTCGAAATGGAAGCCGCCGGCCTGTATGGCGTCGCCGCCGAGTTCGGGGCTCGCGCGCTGACGGTGTGCACCGTTTCCGACCATATTCTCAAGGGTGAAGCGCTCGACTCCCAGGCCCGCCAGACCGGCTTTTCCGAGATGATGGCGATCACGCTGGAAGGGCTTTTGAAAGACGACCAGGAGACGCGTCGATGAACAGAGTGATGAGCAAGACAATGAACGACATCCAGGTGCCCGACGAGATCCGTCAAGCGGCTCTGAACGTCCGCGATCACGCCTACGTGCCCTACTCCGACCACCCGGTCGGCGCCGTGTTGATCAGCGAAAGCGGCAAGACCTACACCGGCTGCAACGTCGAAAGCGCCAACTACAAAGGGCTCTGCGCCGAGGCCAGCGCCATCGCGGCGCTCGTCTCCAGCGGCGAACGGCAGATCCGCAAGATTTACGTCATCGGCCCCGGGGAACATCTCTGCACACCCTGCGGCGACTGCCGCCAGCGCATCCGCGAATTTGCCATCCCCGCGACTGAGATCGTCGTGCTCGACGGCGCCGGCGCCCCGCTCAAGCACTACACCATGGACGAACTGCTGCCCGACTCCTTCGGCCCGGAAAACCTCAACAAGACATCGGGCATGGGCTAACCGTTTCAACGGTTGGAGGGTAACTATTTGCGTAACGGTTTGGTTATACTCGGCGACAAATAAAACCACTCGACGTATCCGCCCACGTCGCCCGGAACGACCGATGGCCGTAGCCCGCTTCTCCCCCTTCGAAGCCCTGCTGTTGAAAAGCCAGAACCAGCGTCAGAGCGCCGAACTCCTGCTGCTGGCGTGGGTGTTCGTCAACAAGCACGAGGCCCTGGACGAGGATCGCCGGTATCTCGAGACGCTGGGCAAGCGCTGCCATCGCGAACGGGATCTCGTCACGTTGATGGAGATCGCTCGGCGCACCGATCTCGGCGATATCCAGCTGGCAGCCGAAGTGCTCGCGCGGGATAGCGCCGAAACGGCATCACTCTTTCTTCGTCAGGCGATCGCCCTGGCGACCAGCGACGGCGAGCTGAGCCTGCGCAACCACCACATTCTGCGCTTCCTGGCGGATCTGATCCGGGTGATGCCGGAAGATCTATCGCGCTGGTTTCTGGAAGTCACAGGTCGCCAGCTGCAAGCGCCGCCGGACCCGAGCCGCCGATCGTACTGGGCCTCGATCGAAGAAGACGCCGAGACAATAGAGCCTCAGGAAGAAGCACCCGCCCCTGACAACCAGGAGGCGCCCCGCTCGGCCTCTCGTCCCGGCTGGCGCCAGCGCGCCCGCGAGATGGCCGACCGACAGTGGCAGCAGAGACAGCAACGACAACGTCGCCGCGATCAGGAGAGGCAGCAAGCGCAGCAGGAGCGCCTCGATGCTGAGACGCGGGAGAAAGAGCGTCCAGCGCGTGCCGATCAGGAGCGAGCGAAAGAGCAAGCTCGCCAGCGCCGAGAAGAGCAGCGACGGCGCCAGGACCAAGCCCATGCCGAAGCCGCTTTTCACGCGCCCTATCGCTTTCGCATGGCGCTGATCGAACTAGAGCTCGAGGCCAACGCCTCTCCTGTCGAGATCAAGCGTGCTTACCGACGTCTGGCCCAGCGCCATCACCCGGATCGTTTCCACGGACAAAGCGAGTGGCGTCTGAAGCTTGCCTCGCAACGCTTCCAGCGCATCCAGAACGCCTACGAACTGCTGATGCAACATGCGTGATCTCTACCGACGACTCGAGGTCGACAAGGATGCGCCGTTCGTGGCCCTCTCCAGTGCCATGCAGCGCTGTGCCAACCAGGGACTGAGGGCCGATGCCACTGCCATATTGACCGTTTCCGAGCGGCGAGAGGCCTACGACGACATTCACGAGCTGCTCAATGCGCTCGGTAGTCTGAGGATCGGGCTGGGTCTGACCCACGCCCCTCACTGGCAGGGCGAACTGGCCAGCGATTTCACTCAACCGCCACCGGCCATATCGCGACAGCAGCAACTCCTGCACAAACTGGAAGCGGTGCTGACGCAACGGCAGCAGCGCTGGCGTTTCCGGCTCGGTCTGATGGCCGGTTTGACAGTGCTGTCAGGGCTATTGGTGGCCGCTTTCGTACTGGGCCGCTGGAGTGTCTGACCCTGTGACGCGCTAGCACGGCTCCCCCTCAAGACGAGGATCGCAGCGGATCGAGCAGCGGGCTCAGCCCGTTATGGTCGATCTCCTGCATCAGCGCCAGCAGACGCCCGATCTCGCCCTGGGGAAATCCTTCACGGGCGAACCAGTTGAGATAGGGGCCGGGCAGATCGGCGATCAACCACCCTTCGTACTTGCCGAACGGCATCTTGCGGCTGACCAGCTTCTTGAGGTCCTCGGGCTCCATTTTATCTCCTGTTTAAAATCAACGCGTTATTCTATATCGCCTGATAAGTCATCGTCTGGCGCATTGTGACTCAATGCTGTCATGCGCTCGGCGCATACCCTCATTCCCAGCTTGCGTTTGTCGCCCACCATCACTTGGACGGTAGAGTATGAACGCATGATAGCGGCGCATGAGCCGAACGATAATGATAACGGGAGACAGGGTAATGCAGACCTCACTGCGGCCGCTGGTGTTCTGGCCGACTTTCCTCGTGTTGCTGGCGGCAGTGGTCGCCAGCTACATCGATCTCGACGCTTTCCTGGCGACGGCCAGCGCGCTCAATGACGCCGTGCTCGACAACTTTTCCTGGCTGTTCAGCCTTGGCAGTCTCTATCTTTTGATCATGGCCGTGATCGTCTATTTCTCGCCGTTGGGCAGCATCCGTATCGGCGGGCCAGACGCGACGCCGCTACTGTCACGGTTGCGCTGGTTCTCGATCACGCTTTGCACCACGCTGGCCGTCGGCGTGCTGTTCTGGACCACCGCCGAGCCGCTCTACCATTTCATGAGCCCGCCGGCCTCCAGCGGGCTGGAAGCCGGTTCCGGCGATGCCATGCTGTTCGCGATGTCGACCATGTTCCTGCACTGGTCGTTCACGCCTTACGCCATTTACGCCGTGCCCGCGCTGATCTTCGCCCTTGCCTTCTACAACCTGCGCCTGCGTTTCTCGATCTCGAGCATGCTGGAGCCGATCTTCGGTCCTGGGGTGAAGCGCTTTGCAGGACTGATCGATGCCGTCTCGCTCTATGCGCTGGTCGCCGGCATGGCATCTTCACTGGGCACCGGCGCCCTGACCCTGGCTGGAGGCATGGGCCAATATCTCGGCGGCGAAACCAATCCGCTGCGCCTGGGTATCGTGATTGCGATCATCGTGGTGACCTTCGTGCTTTCGGCGGCCAGCGGCTTGCAGAAGGGGATCGCCCGACTGTCGTCGCTCAACGCCATCTTGCTCGCGATTCTCGGCGTGTTCGTCTTCATCGTCGGGCCCACCGTCTTCTGTCTGGCCCTGGGCGTGGAGTCGTTCGGCGTCTATCTCGACAATTTCTTCACCAAGAGCCTGTTCACCGGCGCCGCCGGCGACGACCAGTGGCCGCAGTGGTGGTCGATCTTCTACTGGGCAGTGTGGTTCGCCTGGGCGCCGGTGGCGGCGCTGTTCCTGGGCAAGATTTCACGGGGCTACACCGTTCGGGAGTTCCTGCGCGTCAACCTGCTCTACCCAGCGCTGTTCGCCAGCGTATGGATCCTGATCTTCTCGGGTACCGCGCTCTACTTCCAGGCTCATACCGACACTACCGGCGCCGATCTCTATGCCGTACTCAGCGATCGCGGCGTCGAAAACGTGCTCTACGAACTGTTCCGCCAGCTGCCGTTCTCGCAGGTGTGGATTCCGCTTCTGCTGTTCATCGCCTACATATCCTACGTCACCGCGGCGGATTCGCAGACCGACGCCATCGGCAACCTGTGTACTCGCGGCCTGACCGCCGACTCCGATCTCAATGCCGGCGTCCCGATGAAAGTGATCTGGGGATTGATCGTCGGCGTGGTCTCCTGGGTCATGGTCAGCTTCGTGGGAATCGACGGCATCAAGATGCTCTCCAACCTCGGTGGTCTGCCGGCCATGTTGATCGTGCTGCTAGCCACCGGCTCGCTGTGGGTCTGGCTCAAGCATCCCGAGCGCCTCGATGTCGCACCGAGCCGCTCGCCCCTTTCACGCACTGCCAAGGACGAGGCATGAAAATCAGACAGGACTTTCCGCACCGCGTGCGTGAAATCGAAAACCAGTGGATCGTGCTGGCCGACGGCACGCGACTGGCTGCCAGAATCTGGCTGCCGGAGGATGCCGAAACGACCCCGGTGCCGGCGATCCTCGAATATCTGCCCTATCGCAAGCGAGACGGTACGGCGGTACGTGACGAACTGACCCACCCCTGGTTCGCCGGCCACGGCTACGCCAGCGTGCGCGTCGACATGCGCGGCAACGGCGAATCCGACGGCCTGATGGAAGACGAATATGCCCCGCAGGAACAAGCCGACGCGCTGGAAGTGATCGACTGGATCGCGAAGCAACCCTGGTGCGATGGAAAGCTCGGCATGATGGGAATCTCATGGGGTGGCTTCAACGGCCTGCAGGTGGCCGCCCTCAAGCCCGAGCCGCTCAAGGCGATCATCACGCTCTGCTCCACCGACGACCGCTACGCCGACGATATCCACTACAAGGGCGGCAACATGCTGCTCGAGAACCTCGGCTGGGCGGCAACCATGCTGAGCTTCTCGGCCGCCGTGCCAGATCCGGCGCTGGTTGGCGAGCGCTGGCGCGAGATGTGGAAGCATCGCCTCGACAACATGCCACTGCTAGCCGAGACCTGGCTGAACCACCAGCACCGGGACGACTACTGGAAGCATGGCTCGATCTGCGAGAGCTACGAAGATATCGAAGCGGCGGTCTACATGATCAGCGGCTGGGGGGATTCGTACATCAATACGATCCCGCGGATGATGAAAAATCTCTCGTGTCCGAAAAAGGCGCTGCTGGGGCCATGGATGCACAAGTATCCACACTTCGCGATTCCCGACCCGGCCATCGGCTTCCTGCAGGAGGCGCTGCGCTGGTGGGACTACTGGCTCAAGGACATCGACACCGGGATCATGGACGAGCCCGAGTGCACATTCTATCTGCAGGATGGCGTACCGCCGGCGCCCAAATATCTCGAACGCCCCGGCCAGTGGGTGCGCACCCATGGCTGGCCCGCGCCAACGGATGAAATCGAAACGGCGACGCTGACCCTGAGCGACAACGGCCTGAGTGGTGACGGCGAATTGAGTACCGATCGCCTGATCGCGTCGCCATTGACCGCGGGTTCGCTGCAGGGAGAATACATTCCGCTGTGGTTCGGCGCCGATTTCCCGCCAGATCAGCGCCGCGACGACGGTTTGTCGCTAACCTTCGACTCCGCGCCCTATATCGATGGCCTCGACATCCTGGGCCAGCCGACGATCAACCTGTCGATCGCCAGTGCCGAGGATTGCGGTCAGTTGCACGTGCGTCTGTGCGATATCGCCCCCAGCGGCGAGAGCGCGCTGATTACCTACGGCACGCTCAACCTCAATCTCCGCGACGATCCCGGCAAGATCACGCCACCGGTGCCCGGCGAGCCGATGGACGTGCGGCTATCGCTGGATCTGATCGGCTACCGTTTGCCCAAGGGACACCGCCTGCGCGTGGCGCTCTCGAGCGCCAGTTTTCCGCTGGTCTGGTCGCCGAACAAGCGTGCCGATCTGACCCTCAAGGCGGGCCGGCCCGCACTGGAACTCCCGCTATTCAGAGCCGAGCCCATCCCGATGCCGTTCGAGCCGCCGGAGAGCGCCACACCGTGCCGGATCGAGACGCTACGCGCCGGTCAGCCCAGGCGTACGATCAGTGAAGACGTCGGCAGCGGCGAGGTGACAGTCTGCGTCGAGGATGACATGGGCGACGTCCGCTTCGAGGATCACGGCCTGCGCGTCGAACAGCGCGCGAAGGAGGTCTATTCGAGCCATCCAACCGAGGCCACGCGTACCCGCGCCGATATCGAATGGGTCTATCGTGCCAGCCGTGATGAGGGCGAGGGCCAGTTTTCGGTGGAGGTGACCAGCCGGTATCACCTGCACTGCGACGAAACGACGTTCTACCTGAGCGCCGAGCAGCGGGCGTTCGAGGGAGAGGCGCTGATCAGCGAAAAGTCGTGGGCGCAGGAGATTCCGCGTACCGCCATTTGACGGGGGAAAGCCTCGCGGCGGCCGGTATCGGGACGCGCCGTGTTATGCTCCGGAGCCGTGACTCTCTGGCTTCGGATGCCCGCATGCCCTCTCGCGATCCTCTCCCGCCGCTGTCCTGCCTCCGTGCTTTCGAAGCGGCCGCGCGGCATGGCAGCTTCACTCAGGCGGGTGGCGAACTCAGCCTGACCCAGAGCGCCATCAGCCGGCAGATCAAGCGGCTCGAGGACGACCTCGGTCGCCCACTGTTCGAGCGACACTACGATGGCCTGCGCCTGACCCCGGCCGGCGAACACTACTTTCGCGTCGTGCAACGGCTGTTACGCGAGCTGCGCGACGAGACCGCTCGGCTGCGTCGTCGCGGCGACGATCGCCAACTGACCTTGGCGTCCAGCCCGACCATCGCCTCGATCTGGCTGGCACGTCAGCTACCCGACTTTCAGCGCGCCCATCCCGATATCGAGATTCGCATTCTGACCGTGGAGGATCCACACCGCCTGGATCTGGCGGAGTTCGATCTTGGCATCTACTATCACGTGCACAATGAAGTGGATCCTCCCGGCGTATCGGCCGATGCCATTTTCTCACGGGAATCCGTCGCGGCAGTCTGCAGCCCGGCCTATCTGGAACGTCACGGCGCGATCCAAAGTCCGGCCGAGCTGCTCACTCGACATACGATGATGGTGGTCGAGGATCACTATCACGACTGGCTGACCTGGGAACTCTGGTTCCGGGAACTCGGCCAGGAATGGCAGCCGCCCATCCACACGTTGCGGGCCAACAGCTTTCAACTACTAATGAACGCCACCCTGGCGGGACAAGGCGTCACATTGGGCTGGATGCGATTGCTGGCGGCCGAGCTCGAACAGGGAACGTTGGTTCAAGCGCTACCGCAGGTGCTATCCAGTCGCGGTCATCTTTCTCTATTCACACCCGAACATCGTCATCTGACCGAGCCGATGCGTGCCTTTAGAGACTGGGTGCTTCGCTAGCGCCTCTGCAGGTCAGTCGACAACGAACAGTTTGGCGCCCACCTCCGTCGAGGACCGGTGCGCTTCTGCCTGATCGGCAACTTGATAGCTCTGGCCCGGCGTCAATCGAAAAATCCGGCCATCCTCCAGTTCAGTCACGAGCTCTCCTTCGAGGCAAAGCAGTATATGGCCCTTCGAGCACCAGTGATCGGCGAGATACCCCGGTGTGTACTCGACGATTCGGACCCGAACGTCACCGAAATGACGCGTTCTCCATAGTGCCTTTCCGGTGTCGCCAAGGTGCTCGGTCGGAACGATCGTCGACCAATCGGTCGTGCCAAACGGAATGTCACTGAGTTGCATGGGCTCTGTCTCGCGAAAAGGACGAGACTGCACGATGCCACAGCGGCGCACCCTCGTCTCGCAAACTGGATGGGGAATGGCGGGCTATTCCCGAATTCGAGAATAGCGCCGTCGGGGACAATCATAGTGGGGACTTATATGACCATCACCATTGGGAAGTGGATGCGACACCACACCGTCAAACAGCTGGCACGCTTGCTGCTGGAGCCCTGCGATCCCGCCAAAGGGCAAGTACCTTCCGCCACCGTCACCGCTGACATTCGGATGCTGTCGTCACCGGAACGCCAGCGGGTCGATCTGCTGGTTGCAAGAACCAGACGCATCGGTGGTTTGCGCGCTCATCGCCGCATTCCCTTCTTCCTGCGTCCGTTCATCGCTCTTCGCTGGGGGTGTTTCAATGCGTTCGGCCCTGAATTCGCGCCGCTGGCCTGGCTGACTCATGCTTACCTCAGAGATCTGCCGCGCTACAGCAACCACAAAACCCGGCGAGCATGATCCCCTTCTGGCCCAATGTTAGTCTCTTCGCCCTTTGACTGACGGTCCAAGGGAACATCGTTGCACTGTCCAAGAACCTGCAACGCTTCCTTGATCAGAAAAAAGAAGACCGGCAGCGCTAGCGCTGCCGGTCTTGATCCCCGCGTACCGAGATGCCGGCCCTGTTATCAGGCGCGATGTCCGATGCCGGATGTACTGGAAGGATTCGGTTCCTTTACACGATCCTTCGCTTCGGGCGGTGCGTTATCGCTACGGCAAAGGCGTAGCGCAACAAACAGTCCGAACGCGATAAAACCGATGATGAGACAACCCAGACTCAATAGACTCATTGCGCACCCCACGTATCAGATTCGTTATCTCTCGGGCTGAAGCGCAACATCGTCGAAATCAACGTTTCAAAGCTCGATGTCCATCATCCGGCCCTACCGACGCCAAGCTTTCCAATGGGCGCCGTCGTGTTTCCATCACAATCTCGTTCTTTACCCTATTCCTCGGACACCCTTCCTATCCGGGCAGGCAGTCGAAGGTTTCACGAACATGCGTCAAAGTTACATTCAGAATCACAAAAAATCAATAACTACTTTACGCTTACCTAATAACACAAATTATAAATTAACGCGTCACTATCGGCCATTAGCGATTGGTGGGCCAGACCAATGGCTATGACAGGCGTCGTTGCTCGTGATTACCTGAGGATCGGCCGCCTGTGCCGCTCGGATTCTGCTCGGCCGCAAACGAGCCGTATGGCCTCGCGATCGCGAGGCCATACGGCCCAAGGGGGTAAGTCTTGATTCGATCATCGAACTCTGTGCCGCGACGTACCATCCATTGTTGCAGTGGGCGATCCATTGTTGCAGAGGGCGATCCATTGTTGCAGAGAGCGATGAATAACCTCGATGGAAGCCTGGCGGTGTACCCGCTGCTGACTTGCCTTCAGAGCCGCCCTAGACAGGATCCGGTGCACCCGGTGCCGACACGGGTTCCGGCACCCCGGTAGCGCCGGAGGGGACCGGCTTCTGCTCCATCACCACGCTCATTCTCGGCATGGCCAGATCGATGCCCTGCTCGTCGAAGCGCTGCTTCAGGCGGAGATTGAAAGCTCTTGCCACGTCCCACTGCATGATCGGTGCGGTGCGCATTCGCACCCGCAGGATCGCGGCGCCGGCATCGAAACTCTCGATGCCCTGAACCTCCAGCGCCGACCAGATGTGATGGCGCATCATCGGATCGTTGCGCAGATCCTCGGCAATTCCGCGCACGATTTCGATCGCCTCGTCGATCTTCATGTGATGGGCGATTCGGATCCGCATCAACGCGATACCGAATTCGCGGGAGTAGTTCTGAATCCCCTGGATCTGACTGAACGGAATGATATGCACGATACCGTCCAGATCGCGCAACTTGACGGTGCGAATGCTCAACGCTTCGACCGTCCCCATATGCGTTCCGAGATTGACGAAGTCATCGATCGCCAGCGAGTCCTCGATCAGAATGAAAAGGCCGGTGATCAGATCCTGTACCAGCGTCTGGGCGCCGAAACCGACTGCCAGGCCGATGACCCCGGCACCGGCCAACAGCGGCGTCACGTTGACCCCCAGATTGGCCAGCGCAATGATCATCGCCGTCACGGCAATGGTCGCGAAGACGGTATTGCGCAGCAACGGCGTAATGGTCTGAGCACGCGCGCTGGCATTGACCCGCCGACCGTGGCGGCGACTACTGCGCAGTAGCGCATGCTTGATCGCGGTATCCGCGAGTATCCAGACCAGCCACGCCACCAGGAACGTCATTCCCAACCCGAACACACCCTTGGCGATCTGTTGGCTGATGCCGTCCGAATCACCGACGGCCCACAGTGACGAGCCCCACACCCGCATTGCCAGTTCGGCGAAGATCCCCCAGCTCAACAGATGGGCCAGCGTAAAGCCGAAGCGCACCAGCCGCGTCGCATACTCCGACGCGGGCTTTTCCCGCATGCGCTCGCTGCGTCGATGAATCAGCCCGGTGACGACCAGAGTGGCTATCATGAGACCGGCGGTCACCACCGCACGCAAAAACGCGCTGCGCGAGTTCTCTGCCGACAGGATCATTGCGATCAAAGACACCCCGACCATGATCAGAATCGGGATGTGCCAGATACGACTGAATACCCGGACCAGCTCGGTCGTTGCGCGGCGCTCCTGACGTTGTGAATAGGGGCGATTGCGAATCAGATGTCGAATGGGACGCCGGAATACCATGACGAAAATGCCCAGCAACGATGCGGCACAAGCGTTGGCGACCAGCGACACGAACGCCGTCACTCCCTCGCCAAGTGGCCCGGTCAGCGCTTCAGCATGGGCCGCGTCGCCCAGTGCGACGAACGCACCGAGCGCGAATAGCCAACGGCCACCGCGTTGGCGCAGTATCCGCAGCGCCGTATGACGATGACCGCTGCCGAACAGCGAGAAAACGATCTCACAGACCGCCGAGAAGACCGCACCGCAAAGCGTGGCGTAGGCCGCGACCATTGCCAGCGCCATGCCGATCGAGCCATTCGTCACCTGATGAACCGTCGTCAGCGCGACGACGAAGCCGATGGCCAACGGCACCACACGCCGGACGATATGCCGGATCAGCATCCAGGTCGTCGGATCCGCCGGCAGATGCCAGGGCAGGCCAAATTGAAGAACCGCCCAACGCCAGAGCATCGCCAGCAACAGCGTGACGCCGACCCACAGCGCCGTCACCCAGAGCAGATCCAGCACGATATTGGGCAGTTGCTCATGATGGCTTACCAACCCCGAAATGTCGTCGCCCGCCTGATCCGCCCTCGCCGACCAGTAGCGGATCGGGTTGTCGAGCCCGTCCGTCTCCAACGACGAAAACGATTGCGCCAACGCCCCCAGTAGCCCAGCCGAACCACTCTCCTGCCTGGCATCGGCCGCCGTGACGTCACGCAACTGCTTGAGATGGTCGAGCAGCGCCTGACGCTGATCGCCGTTTTCGAGCGTCGCGATGATCTGATCCAGCGACGCCCGCAATTCTTTCGAAGATGGCGCCGATGCCGCGCTCGCCTCGCTGCTCTGGCTACTGCTACCGCCCATCATCGAAGTCAGGGACTGGGCTCCAGCCGGGGCACTGATGGCCACGGTCAAGGCCAGAAACAACGTCCATCCCAGCTTTTTCAATCCGCTCACATTGACTCCCGTCTACCTCTCCATCGAGCCGTCGATGGCTTGTTGCGGACATCATGCTATCCAAGGGAACCTACGACAACGCCAAGCGGACTTTGGTCCTAAAGTCTAAGCTGCTCTATCTTCAACTGATACGTCTCGCGGCACTCTCATCGAGGGGTCGTCGTCGACTCGCAGTCTCCCGGAAAAGGGCGAACGAGAAATCGGCCCGTTTCGATCGAGACTCATGCACAAGGAGAGAACGATGCGCCTTTCAGGCAAAGTGGCTCTGGTCACCGGCAGCACCCAGGGCATTGGCCGTGCCGTTGCCGAACGTCTTGCCCAGGCCGGCGCCGATGTCGTCGTCAGCGGCAGCCGCCCTTCCGAACGTGCCGAAAAAACCGCAGCGCTGGTACGTGCTCATGGACGACGAGCCGCCATCGTTACCGGCGATATCAGCGACGTCGAAACCAACCGACGGCTGATCCGGGAGAGCGTCGAGGCAATGGGCCGACTCGACATCCTGGTCAATAACGCAGGCATGGAGATCGATGCGCCGTTTCTCGAGGTCAGCGAAGCCGATTACGAGACGGTCATGCATACCAACCTGAAAGGTGTCTTCTTCACGACTCAGGCTTTCGTTCGCTATCTGCGCGACGAGGGGCGCGGTGGTCAGGTCATCAACATGAGCTCGGTCCATGAGGACCTGCCGTTTCCCGGTTTTACCAGCTACTGCATGAGCAAGGGCGGCATGAGAATGCTGACCCGGAACCTCGCCATCGAACTGGCACCGCTGGGGATTACCGTCAACAGCGTCGCGCCCGGCGCGATCAAGACGCCGATCAATGCGGCACTCGACGAGGATCCGGAGAAGCTGCGCCACCTGCTCGGCAACATCCCGCTCAATCGGCTGGGCAGACCCGAAGATGTCGCCGGGGTGGTCGAATTTCTGGCATCCGACGATGCCGCCTACATGACCGGGGCTTCGCTGCCGGTAGACGGCGGCCTGCTGTGGCAGTATGAAGAGTAATCATGGCGCCATGTCGTCAACGACACGCTTTCTGCCAACCAGGGAAAAACGGCATGCTCGATAGTTTTCAGATGACGCCGGATAACGTTGACGCCTTCGAAGAAGCGGCAATTACTCCCTACGACCGTTACGGGGAATTGTTCGAAGCGGTCGCACTGGCGCATATCTTTCACGACTCCAAGACCTTCGCCGACTGCATTCCAAGGCAGCCCCCCGGGCAGATCATGGAAGCCTACGAGCAGCAGCGGTGGCAGGCGGGGTTTGATCTGGGCGCCTTCGTGGCCGATCACTTCTACAGCGACATGGTGCCGGGCAAAGGCTACGAGTCACGACCCGAGCATGATCTGGTCACGCACATCGACAACCTGTGGCCGGTACTCACCCGTAACTCCCGTCAGCATCCGCGGTGGTCGTCGCTGCTCGCGCTGTGCTACGACTACGTGGTGCCGGGCGGGCGCTTTCGCGAATACTACTACTGGGACTCCTACTTCATCATGCTGGGTCTGGCGGCCAGCAACCAAAGCCACCTGATGTGCGCGGTCACCGACAACTGCTCCGACTTGATCCTGCGCTACGGCCATATGCCCAACGGTAACCGCAGCTATTATCTGAGCCGGTCCCAGCCGCCGCTGTTCTCGATGATGGTCGAGCTGACGGAGCGACAGGGGCTCAGGGAAGCCATCGACTATCTACCCGCGCTGGAACGTGAATACGCCTTCTGGATGGATGGAGAAGACGACCTCGCCCCCGGCGAGAGTCATCGCCGCTGCGTGCGTCTGGGCGAAGACGCCTGGCTGAATCGTCACTGGGACGATCGCGATACGCCTCGCGAAGAGTCGTTCCGCGAAGACGTGGAAATGGCACGTCATTGCAGCCGGCCCGCACAAGCGCTGTTTCGGGATCTCAGGGCCGGCGCGGAGAGCGGCTGGGATTTCAGCGGACGCTGGCTGGACGACGTGAAGGACCTCGGTTCGATTCGTGCCACGCACTTCGTCACGCCGGAGCTCAATGCCCTGCTGTTTCATCTCGAACAGACGTTGAGCCGTCTCCATGCCGCCGTTGGCGACGACGGCAAGGCAGGAGACTTTCGTCGCCGGGCACTACGGCGGCGAGCCGCGATGGATCACTACCTGTGGAGCGATTCGAGAGGCGCCTACTACGACTACGACTTCACGCGTGGGCGAAGCAGCGTCCACCTGACCGCGGCCTGCGTCGTGCCGCTGTTCGTCGGCGCCGCCTCCGATGCGCAGGCGGAGCGGGTTGCCAACATCGTTGCCGACCGCCTGATGGCCCCGGGAGGACTCGCGACCACCGAAATCACGGATAGCGCCCAGCAGTGGGATCATCCCAACGGATGGGCCCCACTGCAGTGGATGGCGATCGAGGGGTTGCGGCACTATGGCTTCACCGAGCTCGCGGACACCTTGGCCGACCGCTGGCTGGACTTGGTCGAGGACCTGTACCGCCGTGAGCACAAGCTGGTGGAAAAGTACGTGCTCTACCCCGGCGCGGACTTTGCCGTTGGCGGGGAGTATCCGCTGCAGGACGGCTTCGGCTGGACCAACGGCGTGACCCGGGCGCTACTCGCCCGGCGCGCTGGGCATCAGTAACACCACGCCCAATGGCGGCAGCGTCAGCGAAAGACTGGCCGTCTGTCCGTGCAGCGGCGTGTCGAGGGCCTGGATCTGTCCCAGGTTGCCCAGATTGGATCCGCCGTAGCATTGCGCGTCGCTGTTGAAGATCTCCTTCCAACGCCCCAGGGTCGGCACGCCGAGATGATAGTCATAGCGTGCCACCGGGGTCATGTTGGCCACCACCAGCAGCGGCTCTCCGATCAGGTTCCAGCGCAGCCAGGCGAATACGCTATTGGTGCTGTCGTCGCCGACCACCCAAGTGAAGCCCTCCGGCTCGGTGTCGCGCTGGTGCAGCGGCGTCTGTTCCTGATAGAGCCTATTGAGATCGCCGACCAGGCGCTGGATGCCGGCATGGGCAGCTTCGCCGAGCAGCGACCAGTCGAGTTCGCGATCGTGACTCCATTCGCGCCACTGGCCGAACTCGCAACCCATGAACAGGAGTTTCTTGCCGGGCTGCGTCCACATGGTGGCGAGATAGGCGCGTAGATTGGCGAACCGTTGCCATTCGTCGCCGGGCATCTTGTTGATCAACGACCCCTTGCCGTGGACCACCTCGTCGTGGGAGATCGGCAGCACGTACTTTTCCGAGAACGCGTAAACCATGGGAAAGGTCAGTTCGTGATGCGCGTACGAGCGATACACCGGATCCTTGGCGATGTACTCCAGAGTGTCGTGCATCCAGCCCATGTTCCACTTGTAGGCAAAGCCCAGTCCGCCATCACGGGTCGGCTGGGTCACGCCCGGCCAGGCGGTGGACTCCTCGGCGATCACCACCGCTCCGGTCACCTCCTCGGCGACCACATCGTTCAAGTGGCGCAGGAAGTCGATCGCCTCGAGATTCTCCTGGCCCCCGTACTGATTGGGAATCCACTCGCCCTCGTTGCGCGAATAGTTGCGATACAGCATCGAGGCCACCGCATCGACACGTAGCGCATCAACGTGGAAGTGGCGCAGCCAGTGCAGCGCCGAGGCCAGCAGGAAGCCATGCACCTCACGCCGTCCCAGATTGTAGATATAGGTATTCCAGTCCTGGTGAAATCCCTCGAAAGGATGCTCGTACTCGTAGAGCGCCGTGCCGTCGAAGCGCGCCAGCCCGTGCGCATCGGTGGGAAAGTGGGCCGGCACCCAGTCGAGGATCACCCCCAAACCGGCCTGATGGCAGGCATCCACGAAATAGGCGAAATCCTCGGGCTTGCCGAAACGTCCGCTGGGGGCGAACTAGCCCAGCGGCTGATAGCCCCAGGAGCCGCCGAAGGGGTGCTCCATGATCGGCAGCAGTTCGACATGGGTGAAGCCCATTTCGAGCACGTAGGGAATCAGGTGCTCGGCCAGATCGCGCCAGCTATAGATGACGCCGTCATGTCCGCCATGTTTGCGCCACGAGGCGGCATGCACCTCGTAGGCACAGATCGGCCGGTGAGGGGCCTGATGCTCGCCGCGCCGGGCGATCCAGCCGGCGTCGTGCCAGGTAAATGGCCGGGTATCGGCGACCACCGATGACGTCTGGGGCGGCATCTCGCTGGCCAGTGCCACCGGGTCAGCCTTGAGCGCGATAGCGCCGTGCGCATCGATCAGTTCGTACTTGTAGGATTCCCCCGGCCCCAACCGGGGAAGGAAAATCTCCCAGACCCCGGCGGGATGGCGCAGGCGCATGACATGCCGACGACCATCCCAGCCGTTGAAGTTGCCGACCACCGAAACGCGCCGGGCGTTGGGCGCCCAGACCGCGAAGCGCACCCCGGACACACCGTCGACTTCCATCGGCTGGGCACCCAGACAGTGACCCAGATTGCGGTGATTGCCCTCGCCGATCAGATACAGATCCATTTCTCCCAGCAGCAGATCGAACGAATAGGGATCCTCGGTCTCCTGCTCGCCGCTTGGCCAGCGGATACGCAGCGTGTAGGGCGCGACATGGGGCAACCGGCCGGCGAACAGCCCCGGCATCTGGATGCCGCTCAGGCTGCAACGTCGCTCGCCGGTATCACGGTCGAGCACATCCACGCCCAGCGCCCCGGGGAGATAAACCCGCAGCAGACGGGTTTCCGTATTTTCCTCGCCGCAGCCATGCACGCCGAGTACGGAAAACGGATTGCCGTGACTTCCCCGAACCAGCGCTTCGGCGTCATCGGGAGACAACCAGAGGGCGTCATCCCTGCCGGTATTGACGTTCAGATCGGTCATTGGGACCCTCTCATGGACAGTTGATCGACGATTGCCACCAGACCGCGCAGCGGCACGCCCAGCCAGGCCGGGCGATTGGCAGCTTCGTAGGCGATCTCGTAGACCGTCTTTTCCAGCTCGAACAGTTCGAGTGCGGCACTGGCACCGTCCGACGAGGCCCAGCGATGGGCGATATCGGCGGTACTTTGCCAATAGGCCTCCAGGAAGGCGCGCCGACTGGCCACCATATAATGCTCGGCGACCTCATGGGTTACCTCGACGGCCCCTTCTTCACTCGGTTTGCCGGCAGTCGCTTCATCCATCTTGGCGCCGGCATAGTCGAAGGACCGCAGCATGCCGGCGACATCACGCAACGGACAGTCCTTGGCACGCCGCTCTTCCAGAGAGCGGGCGGGCTCACCCTCGAAGTCGATGATGTAGGCGTCGTCATGCGCTACCAGCACCTGGCCGAGGTGCAGATCGCCATGGATGCGAGTGAGCAGACTGCCCTTGGCCTGTCGCGCCAGCGGTTCGATGGCCGACAGCAGTATGTCGCGCTTGCTCAGAACTCGCTCGGCCAGGGCCTGATCGGCTTCCCCGGCATCGCCCTTGTGTCGTTCGAGCAGGTCGAGCGCCGTCACGATCTGTTCGCGGACGCGCTGCGACCAGGCGGCCACATGGGCGTCATCGGCCTGTTCCGGAGCGAAGTCGGGGTTGTCGCTTGCGGCGGCCAATATCCGATGCAGCTCACCCAGGCGCTGCCCCAGGGTCGTGGCGAACCCCTCGAGTTCGTCCAGCGCAGGGTGGCCATGCTGCTCGGCGCGGGCCTCGCCCTCCTCGCCCACCTCGCGAATCGCCCGCTCCAGGACGTTGCGCGTCCACGACCAGGCATCGCCCTGGTTGGCAACGAAGCCCTGTACCAGCATCAGAGTCTGGGACTCGCCATCGGCATTGTGACGCGCCACCTCGCCATACAGCGTCGGCACGTTGGCGAAGCCGTGTTCGCTCAGGTAGCGGCCGATCTCGGCCTCGGGATGCAGGCCCGGCTCCAGGCGCCGGAACAGTTTGAGCACCACCTGGTGGCCGATGATCACCGAGCTGTTGGACTGCTCGGCATTGCTGTAGGCGACATCGACATCCTCGGGCAGCTCCAGCGCGTCCAGTGCCGAGGTCGGCAGGAAGCGTATCTCGCCGTCGGCACAAGGCAGCTTCGCTCCGCTCCGCAGCAGATCGAGAATGCGCAGCGCGAAGGCGTCCAGCCCCAGCGCGTCGGTCAACAGGCCGACATCGCGCCCGCGCCGCACCCGTGCCAGGGCCAGTTGTTCGGCCATGGCGCCGCTGCGGTCGTCCTCGCCCAGAAACCCCAGCGGCAGCAGGTAACGATCATGCCCCTGGGAATGCTCGACCTCGATCTCGCTGAGCAGCATGTTGTGCCGAGCGTCCTCGATACGCACGGCGTAGAGCAATTTCACCTGATGGATGCGCGCCTGCTTGGCGGCGAACCAGCGTCGCTTGGGCAGATATTTGGGAAGCGCCTCGTTCTCCATCAGTCCACGCGATGGCGCATCGAGGATCTCTTCCAACTGACGCTTGATGATCAGCGTCACGTAATCCGGCATCGGCTCGGGTGCCGGCACATGCCACTCGGGCATCGCGGTCTTGGGCGCCAGCAGGAACCAGTAGAAGCCGTAGGGGGGCAGCGTCAGCAGATACGACAGCTTGCCGATCGGCGGAAAAGCGCTGCCGCCGACCATCTCCACCGGCACCTGGCCAGCGAAGGCCGACAGGTCTAGCTCCACCGCCTGAGCGTTGCGCGCCACGTTGGCCACGCACAACAGCACTTCACTGTCACCATTATCGAGGACGAGCTCACGCAGATAGGCGAGGATATGCCGGTTGGCCGGATAGAGCGGCTGCATGGTGCCACGGCTGAACACGCGATGCTGACTGCGTACCGCCAGCAGGCGACGCATGCTGTTGAGCAGCGAGTGCGGGTCACGCGTCTGGGCCTCGACGTTGACCGACTGGAAGCCGTACAGCGGATCCATTACCGCCGGCAGCACCAGCTTGGCCGGGTCGGCTCGCGAAAAGCCGCCGTTGCGGTCCATCGACCACTGCATCGGTGTGCGCACGCCATCACGATCGCCCAGATAGATGTTGTCGCCCATGCCGATCTCGTCGCCGTAATAGAGTACCGGCGTGCCCGGCATCGACAGCAGCAGGCTGTTGAGCAGTTCGATGCGGCGCCGGTCGCGTTCGAGCAGCGGCGCCAAGCGCCGGCGGATACCGAGGTTGATACGCGCGCGACGATCGGTAGCGTAGTGACTCCAGAGATAGTCCCGTTCCTTGTCGGTGACCATCTCCAGGGTCAGCTCGTCATGATTGCGCAGAAAGATCGCCCACTGACAGTTGGGGGGAATCTCCGGTGTCTGGCGCAGAATGTCGGTGATCGGGAAGCGATCCTCCCGGGCCAGCGCCATGTACATGCGTGGCATCAACGGAAAGTGGAAAGCCATGTGGCATTCGTCGCCTTCGCCATTCTCGTTGCCGCCAAAGTAGGGCCGCGTATCCTCCGGCCACTGGTTGGCCTCGGCGAGCAGCATGCGATCGGGATAGCGCTCATCGAGAGCCGCGCGGATCTTCTTGAGAACGACGTGCGTCTCGGGCAGGTTCTCGTTGTTGGTGCCCTCGCGCTCGACCAGATAGGGAATCGCGTCCAGACGCAGGCCGTCGACACCCATGTCCAGCCAGTACGCCATCACCTTGAGCACTTCATCGAGCACTTGCGGATTGTCGAAGTTCAGGTCCGGCTGGTGGGAGTAGAAGCGGTGCCAGAAGTAGGCCTTGGCCACCGGATCCCAGGTCCAGTTGGAGGACTCGGTGTCGAGAAAGATGATACGTGTCCCGGGATACTTCTGGTCGCTATCCGACCATACGTAAAAGTCTCTCTCCGGCGAGCCGGGTGCCGCGTGACGCGCGCGCTGGAACCATTCGTGCTGGTCGGAGGTGTGGTTGATGACCAGCTCGGTGATCACCCTCAGGCCACGCTGGTGCGCCTCGCTGATGAAGCGCTTGGCATCCTCGAGAGTGCCGTAATCCGGGCTGACGCCAGTGTACTCGGCGATGTCATAACCATCGTCCCGGCGCGGCGACGGGTAGAACGGCAGGACCCAGAGCGTATTCACGCCGAGGCTGACGATGTAATCGAGCTTATCGATCAGCCCCAGGAAGTCGCCGATGCCATCATCGTTGGCGTCGAAGAACGACTTGACGTGGACCTGATAGATCACCGCATCCTTGTACCATAGCGGGTCTTCGAGAAAGTCGATGGCCTCGACGGCGTGGGATTCGCTGCTGGCATCCATCATCGTGCGTTCCTCCTTGATTGATCAGCGCACCGGATGGATGCGCCAGATGGCGAACGGCAAATGCCACGGCTCCAGCCGCATCGACTGCCACTTGCCATGCCATGTCCAGCGATGGCCGCTCATCAGATCCTCGACATGCAGCGCCGCCTCGTCGCCCAGTCCGAACGCCCATAGCGGCAGCTCGAATGGCCCTTCCTGGGCCTCGAACGGATCGAGACTGATCATCACCAGCACGACATTGTCCAGATCGTCGGTGCGCTTGCCGAAGAACAGCACGCGCTCGTTGTGCACCGGGTAAAAGGAGACCCCCAGATGGGTCTGCAGCGCCGGGTTTTCACGCCGGATCCGGTTGAGCTGGGTTATCTCGTAGCAGATGTTGCCGGGGGCGGTGTAGTCCCGCGGCTTGATCTGGTACTTCTCCGAATCGAGGTATTCCTCCTTGCCCGGTACCGGCTCGCCCTCGCACAGCTCGAAGCCCGAATACATGCCCCACAGACCCGAACCCATGGTCGCCAGCGCCGCGCGGATCAGGAATCCGGGGCGTCCGGATGACTGCAGGAAGTAAGGATTGATGTCCGGCGTGTTGACGAAGAAGTTTGGCCGGTAGCACTCACGCATCGGCGATTCATTGAGTTCGGTCAGATACTCGGTCAGCTCGGCCTTGGTATTGCGCCAGGTGAAGTAGGTATAGCTCATGTTGAAGCCGATCTTGCCCAGGCGCTTCATCATCGCCGGTCGGGTAAACGCTTCGGCCAGGAACAGCACGTCCGGGTCGCGCCCGCGGATATCGGCGAACAGCCACTCCCAGAATGGCAGCGGCTTGGTGTGCGGGTTGTCGACGCGAAAGATCTTCACGCCCTCGTCCACCCAACCCTGCACCACGTCGCGCAGCGTCGCCCATAGCGAGGGCACCGCGTCCTCGGCGTAGAAATCGACGTTGACGATATCCTGATATTTCTTGGGCGGATTCTCGGCATAACGGATCGAGCCATCCGGCCGCCAGGAGAACCACCCCGGATGCTCGCTGAGCCAGGGATGATCCGGCGAGCACTGAATGGCGAAGTCCAGGGCAATCTCCATGCCGTGATCGGCCGCCGCCTTGATCAGATGGCGAAAATCCTCGCGCGTGCCGAGTTCGGGGTGGATCGCCTCATGCCCGCCTTCCGGGCTTCCGATGGCATAGGGACTGCCGGGATCGTCGGGGCCGGCCTGGAGCGTGTTGTTGCGGCCCTTGCGATGGGCATGGCCCACCGGGTGAATGGGAGGGAAGTAGAGCACGTCGAAGCCCATGTCCCGGATCATCGGCAAGCGCTTGTGGACATCGTTGAAGGTTCCGTGGCGCCGAGGATCTTCGGTCTCGGAACGCGGGAACAGCTCGTACCAGCTGGCGAACTGGGCCGCCCGACGTTCGACCTCGAGCGGGTATATCGCCTCGCTGCGGGCCAGATGCGGCCGTGCATCGGCGGCGTGCATCCAGCGGGCGGTCCGGGCGTCGAGCAGGGCGCCGACCCGCTCGCCCTCGTTGGCACCGGCCTGGAAACGCTCGAGTACGCTTTCCAGCGCTTGCCTCAACTCGCCTTCCGATCGCTCGGCAGCGGCCGCCACCAGCCGTCGGCCCTCTTCGAGCTCGAGCTCCACGGGCACGCCTGCCTGATGCTTCTTGAAGAGCTCGTCGCGGTAGGTGGCGAACACATCCCACCAGGCCTCTATCACGAAGGTGTGCCGACCGATCCGGGTTGGGGTGATGACCGCATCCCAGATGTCCTTGCCCGGCGGGTGCACCAGGTGCATGGCCTCGCGCCCGCCCTGACCGCGGTCGTCGCGCCAAACGACCTCGGCGGCCAGCACATCGTGGCCATCGGCGAAGATCACCGCCGAAACGGTGATGGGTTGGCCGGCGATCGTCTTGGCGGCGAAACGTCCCAGCTCCAGCGAGGGTTGCACGGCCTCGATGGCGATACGCGGCGAACGCGTTGCCGCCTGAAGGCCGTCGTCCCCCGGCGAGGAAATCGGATTCGGGATCTGATTCGGCGATGCACTCGTGGTCATTGACGTCTCCTTCCGTCCTTGGGGCGGAGTTGATGCTCGTTCGGCATCGCCGTCTCGGACGGCAACGTCGCGCTGTACCGCTGCTCAGAAGAACGGATGACCCGGCGTTATGACAAAGCGCTGCCGTGAGATGCGTCGCAGTGAGTAGCGTCGTTGGCTATCGATGGGGGAGAATCCCTGTCAGGCATAGGCTACCTGCCGACCCGCGGTCCTCGGATGGCTAGCCATACGCAGACTCCTCTTCGATGAGTTCGAACAGGGAGAGACTGCGAGCCTTGACGTGGTAATCGCTCTGCATCGGACACCGCACGTCGCCGGCGCCGGGATCGAAGGTCTCGACACGCCTGCGCCACTCGATGCCACCGGGAACGTCGGGCAGGACGAAGTCGGCATCCTGGTCTCCAGCATTGAGCGCCAGAAAGACGGTGATATCGGAGCCTGGGCGGCAGATGCCGGTGGGCTGCGCGTGACCGTTGAGAATCACGCCGATCGCCTTGGCGTCCGCGTCATGCCAATGCTCCACGCCCATCTCTTCTGCTGCAGGCGTGAGCCAGGTGACATCCTTGATGCCCAGATTGTCATTCAGCTCTCCGGTCATGAAGCGTCCACGCTCCAGAATCGGATATTGGCGACGCAAACGAATCAGATAGCGGGTGAAAGCCAGTAGCTCTTGCCCTTCCTCGGAGAAGTTCCAGTCGACCCATCCGATCCCGCCATCCTGACAATAGGCATTGTTGTTGCCGCCCTGCGTGCGCCCGAACTCGTCTCCAGCCAGCATCATCGGCGTGCCCTGCGAGAGCATCAGCGTGGCAAGCAGGTTACGCATCTGACGCATGCGCAATCCCCTGATCTCGGGGTCATCGGTTTCACCCTCGACACCATGATTCCAGGAGATGTTGTCGTCATGACCGTCCTGGTTGTCCTCGCCGTTGGACTGATTGTGCTTGTCGTTGTAGCTGACCAGATCACGCAACGTGAAACCGTCATGGGCGGTAATGAAGTTGATCGACGAGAAAGCCTTGCGGCCGCGGTGGTTGAACAGATCGGCCGACGCGGTCAGACGATTGGCGAATGCCGGCAGCTTGCCTTCGTCGCCGCGCCAGAACGCTCGCATGTCGTCACGGAAACGGTCGTTCCACTCTGCCCATCCCGGGGGAAACTTGCCGACCTGGTAGCCGCCGGGTCCGCAGTCCCAGGGTTCGGCAATCAGCTTGCACTGCGATAACAGCGGATCCTGTCGGCAGGAGTCGAGGAAGCCGCCGCCCTCGTCGAAGCCGTCGGCCTCGCGCCCGAGAATCGTCGCCAGATCGAACCGGAAGCCGTCGACGCGCATCTCGTCCGCCCAGTAGCGCAACGAGTCGTTGACCATCTGCAGCACGCGCGGATGCGACAGGTTCAGCGTGTTGCCGGTGCCGGTATCGTTGATGTAAAAACGCGGCTCTTCCGGCATCAGGCGGTAGTAGGAGGCGTTGTCGATCCCCTTGAACGATAGCGTCGGCCCCATCTCGTTGCCTTCCGCCGTGTGGTTGTAGACCACGTCCAGCAGTATCTCGATGCCAGCGGCATGGAAACGCGCCACCATCTGCTTGAACTCGCTGATCGTTTCCGTCGCCATGTAGTGGGTATGGGGTGCGAAGAAAGCCAGCGTGTTGTAGCCCCAGTAATTGTGCAGCCCCTTTTCCTGCAGGTGGCGATCGTCGGCGAAGGCATGGATCGGCATCAGCTCCAGCGAGGAGATGCCCAGGTCGGTCAGATAATCGATGACTTCCGGCACGGCGAGACCGGAGAAGGTTCCCCGCAGCGCCTTCGGCACATCCGGGTGACGCATGGTGTAGCCACGAACGTGCGTCTCGTAGATCACGGCGTCGCTCCACGGGACCCGGATCTCGCCGGAGCGCCCCCAGGTGAACGCAGGATCGATGACCCGACACCGCGGCATGAACGGCGCGCTGTCGCGCTCGTCGAAGCTGAGATCGCCATCCTCGTGACCGATGGTGTAGCCGTAGAGCGCATCGTCCCAGATCAGTTCACCCACCAACTGCTTGGCGTAAGGATCGATCAGCAACTTGTTGGGGTTGAAACGATGCCCCGCCTCCGGATCGTAGGGGCCATGAACCCGGTAGCCGTAGAGCTGGCCCGGATGCGCGTCCGGCAGATAACCGTGCCAGACCTCATCGGTATACTCCGGCAACACGACCCGCTCGACCTCTTCCTGCCCGGTTTCATCGAACAGGCAGAGCTCGACTCGGGTCGCATTCGCCGAGAACAGCGCGAAGTTGACGCCGAGTCCATCCCAGGTCGCTCCTAACGGGTAGGGCAATCCTTCTCGAATCCGCGAGCGCAATACGCCAGCCTCCTGGACGACCTTGCCCATCGATTCATCATGGCTCCATCGCATATCGCTCATATCCTGCCCCCCGAGTGAGCCAGTTCAACCCTGCCATTCCATGCTGCCCAATATGGGCGATCACTCACTCTTGTTGCCGCCCGTGCCACGAGGCTTGCGGGGTTTGGGCGCAGGCTTGTCGTCATCGCCCTTCGCGGCTTTCGTCGTGCCCCGCTTGCGCGGTGCTGGCTTGTCGCCGGCGCTTTCGTCGCCACTCGCTGCCCGACCTCGCGGTGACGAGGGCCTGGCCGGACGCTGCTCCGCCTGCACCTCGACGCCCGTATCCGCTTCCTTGCGTGCTTCGGTTTCGGGATCATCCAGCGGCAGCCGCATCTCGTCGATACCGAGCTCGTCGGGCTCCGCCGTCGGCTCCTCGCCTTCGAGCGGTGAAGGCTCGTTCGACGCGGCGCGCCACTCCTGCTCCTCTTCACGCGCGTTCTCGGCCTCGACGATGCGTTCGGCCATCGCCCAGTGGCGCCCCTCCTGATCGTCGGGGCAGCCTTCCGATTCCCAGATGCGATAAGCCAGCATCCGGACACGTTGTTCGCGACTGGTCATCATGACGCCTCCTTCCTGTTCTCGTTGCATGGCGGGGTCATCCCTGCTCCCGCCGGATCCGTGTCAGACCGATACCGGCCAGGCCGGCACCGCACTCTCAGCGTAGCTGGGTTCCGGAAGTCCACACCCAGGCACCGCAGGGAAAAGCCGACAAATGTTCGTGTAGTCGAATAACGGTAGGCGTTTCCACTGGGGGCGAGGTCAGCCAGCCCTCGCCGGCGCCTTCCAGGCCCAGGGCATCGAGCATCAGCGAGGTGTCCCCCCACCGCAGTTGCTGATCGTCGGACGCCCCCGACAATGCCATCGACAGCCGCGGCACGGCGACCACCAGCGTCAGCGTCGGCGTTCTGCGAGCAAAGGCGATGACGTGTTCGGCACAGGCACCGACCGCGTGTAGTGGCAGATACTCGCCCTCATGGAAAAGCTCGGGGTGTTCACGTCGCAGGGTCAGTAGACGCTGGATGACGGCCTGCTTGACTGCCCCGTCCCGCCAGTGACGCCATGCAGAGGTCGGCGCTTCGGCTTCATCCAGCGCCTCGCGACGGGCCGCCATGTCGACCGGACGGCGGTTGTCGGGATCGACCAGCGATTGATCCCAGAACTCGGTGCCCTGATAGAGATCCGGCACACCCGGCGAACATAGCCGAAGCACCGTCTGCGCCAGGCCGTTGATCGCGCCCGGCAGATCCAGCAGCGCCGCCGCTTCGGCCAGTTCGCGGGTCAGCTCGTCGCCGCTCAGCGCGCAACGAATGGCGTCTTCGCCAGCCTGCTCATAGGCCTCGTCGGGAGCCAGCCAGTGGCTTGCGAGCTTGGCTTCACGCATCGCCTTCTGCTGCCAGGCGACGAGCCGATCGGCGAAGGCGTTCAGCCCCTGCCGATCGCAATCTTCAAGCTCGGCGTCCGGCACCATCCCCGACGTCAACGCCAGCGGCCATGCCGTCAGCAGCAGCTGCAGCATCATCAACCGATCCCCGCCACTGGGCGTTTCGCGGCTATCGTAGAGGCGCTGGTCGGTCGCCCAGGCTTGCATCTTCGGCACCAGCACGTCGCTCAGCTCGCTGATCGCCGCCAGCCTGGCACGGACATCTTCGCCGCGCTTGTGGTCGTGCGTCGCCGTGGTCAGCATGGCGCGAGGGAATGTCGCCAACCGTTCCCGATTCGCCTCATGCAGGCGAGCCGGCGCGTAGGCGAAATGCGCGCCCTCGCAGCCGACATCGTTGCGTGACAGCAGCACGGCCGAGCGGTAGCCCGCGGTATCCTCGACGGCCTTCGCTGCCAGCGGCGAGGTCAACTGCTGGAACCGCGTCGTCGCCGTCAGGCGCAACTGCCGCTCGGGCTCGTCGAAGGCGTCGGCGGCTCTGCCACCGAACCAGTCGTCGAGCAGCGGGAGCCAGGCCGCGTCGGCCGCCGTCAACAGCGATCGCGCGACGTCCATGGCGTGATTGAAATCCCCGGCATCGGCGTCGGGACGGCCGTTGCGACCGGCGTAGCTGCGATAGACCGGATAGCCCACAGCCAGCGCGCCGAGCACGCGCCGAATCGTCGCCGCGCTGAATTCCCGCGTGGCGGGATCGATACTGGCCAGGGCGTCGATGGACTGGACGCAACGTTCGAATTCGGCGGTCAAAGCGCCGTGGAGCATCTCTCGGCGCGCCGCCTGAACCTCGGCGGCGAAATCATCCGGGCGTCCGCTGATCTCGCGCCATAACCGGGCCAGTGGCTCACGCCCGGCCGGATCGTGCTGGATGCCGGATACCAGATCGAGGAATTCATAGCCGGTAGCGCCATCCACCTCCCAATCGGTGTGCAGACGTTCGCCGTCGCCCAGAATCTTTTCGACATAGATCGGTCGGCGATTGGCGCCGTCCCGCCCGCCATCGAGTTCGCGGCGACGCTCGGCAATCGCCTGGAGACGCGAGCGCAGCCGGAGCGCGTAACCTCGGGGATCGGCGAGACCATCGATATGGTCGATGCGCAACCCGTCGATCCAGCCGCGTTCGACCAGCGAGAGTAGATACGCGTGGGAAAGATCGAATACGCTCTCGTCCTCGACCCGCACCCCCACCAGTTCGGTGATATCGAAGAATCGACGCCAGTTGAGCGCGTCGTTGGCCGTGCGCCAGTAGGCGAGCCGGTAGGCCTGGCGCTCCAGCAAGCCGTGCAGCCGTGCTCGCCCTTCTCCGGTACCGTGGTCATGCCGAGCGATCACCGCGGCGACGCGCGAATCGTCACTCTCGCGCTCGTCGCTCGGGATGCCGCCGGGCCGAGCATCGCCACCTGCGGCTGTCAGCAGCGCCGCGGCATGCGCCGGATCCAGCGGAAATCGATGCTCGTGATAACCGATGAAGAAGGCACCATGGCGAGCATCCCAATCCAGGGTCAGTTCACCGTTTTCCAGTACCCGAACGTAACGGTCGCCGAGAAACGGCAACAGCAGCCTGCCGTCGGCGCCGGGCTGCTCCCAGTCGATATCGAAGCAGGAAGCGAAGTCGCTGGCGCGACCGCGAGCCAGCACGTCCTGCCACCAGGCGTTCTCGGCGCCCACGGCCAGATGGTTGGGCACGATATCGGCAAGAATACCCATGTCCCGGGCGCGCAGCGCCTCGACCAGACGCGCCAGCCCGGCTTCGCCACCCAGCTCTGGATCGACGCGAGTGGGATCGACGCCGTCGTAACCGTGCATCGAACCCGCCCGCGACGCGAGGAAAGGCGACAGATAGAGATGGCTGACGCCCAGAGCGGCGTAGTAGTCGACCTGGCCGCAGGCGTCATCAAAGGTAAAACCGGCGTGCAACTGCAATCTGACGGTGGCGCGAAGCTGCCTCATGTTCGACGCTCCCGGCGTAGGCGATCGATGCGTGATAAACGTTGCTGGACCGCCGGCGCTTTCAACGCCTGCGGCGCGGGGGCCGGCAGACGCCGGCGCCAATTGGGGTGTTCGTCGAGCGTACCGGGCAGGTTGGCCTGCTCCACCAGCCCCAGCAGATCCTCGAGCGGCAATAACGCCAGCGGCGTCGGCGTCGCCGCCACATGGACCAGCGCGGCATCGATCACATCGTCGACGCTCACCCTGTCGCTGGCGATGCCGTCATCGCCAGCGATCCCGTCGAGCCCGCAGACACCGGCCAGACGGCGACGATCATGGCGACGCTGCTCACCGAGCACGGCGGGATCCTCGTCCGCCGCCAACAGTCCCAGCCTTTCTCGCCAGCGGAGATCGTTCTCCAGCCACCAGCCGGCCACCGTGGGCAGATCGTGGGTGCTGGTCATGGCGATGGTGGTCGGGCGCCAGCGCTTGGCCGGCAGAAATGCCTCGCCCTCTCGCTCGAACCACATCACGCTCATGCCGAGCACGCCGCGCGCCGCCAGCCGATCGCGCAATCCGGCTTCCACGGTGCCCAAGTCCTCGCCGATGACGATGGCCCGATGCCGCCACGACTCCAGTGACACCAGTCGCAGCAGATCGTCCAGCGGGTAGCGCAGATAGGCGCCCTGCTGCGCGGTCTCTCCATCCGGGACCAGCCACAGCCGCGACAGTCCCAGAATATGATCGATTCTCAGGCCGCCGGCGTGGGCGAGACTGGCCCGCAGCATGGCCAGAAATCCCCGGTAGCCGGAGTCGACCAGCCCGACCGGCGAGAACGCGGCCACGCCCCAACTCTGCCCGTGGGCGTTGAAAGCATCCGGCGGCGAACCGGCGTTGAGACCGGGAAACAGCTCATCGGGATCGCTCCAGGCCTGACTGCCGGCGGGATCGACACCCACCGCGAGATCGGCGATCAACCCCACCGCCATCCCCGCCTGACGGGCGTTGCCCTGCACCTGATCGAGCCCGGCCGCCACCAGCCACTGCAGAAATACCGCGAAAGTGATCGCTTCCCGGTGCTGCTCGGCAAAGGCCTCGACCGCTTCGCTACGGGGATCTCGCCAGGCCTCGGGCCACTGTCGCCAGTCATTGTGGTCGGCGTGCGCTTGAAGCACTTCGAACCGACAGTGACGTTCGAGGCTATCGCCGCCGTCGCGACGAAAGGCAGCCAGCCGAGAACGCCATGCCAGCGCGCTGTCGTCCTGCTGAACATGTCCGAACAGCCGTTCCAGCATTGCCAGCTTGAGCCGTGCACTGGCCGGCCAGTCGATCAGCTCGAGTGCAGCCTGGTTAGCTATCGCGTCGGCAAATGGCTCCCGCACCCGCGCCAGCGTCGCTTCGTCGAACAGGCACTCGGGCGAGGCGTGCCAGACGTTGTAGAACAGCCGGCTGGAGGGCGAATAGGGGCTGAACCGCTCGGGGTGCGCGGTAAACAGCGCATGCAGCGGACTGATGGCCACCGCATCGGCGCCGGCGCGTGCCACTACGGTGCAAAGCTCGTCAAGCGCCTGAAGATCACCGATGCCGGCATCGCCGTCACGCCTAAGCGCGTAGAGCTGTACCGCGACGCCCCAGTAGCTGGGCTGGGCGTCGCCCTGCTCCCGAGCGACGTCATCCAGCGTAAAGCACCGCGGCGGCGCCACCGCCAGCATCCGGGTCACGCTGTCCCCACCCGGCTCGGCGAGAAAACTCACACGGTGATACCCGGTCTCCCGAATCGCAGGCAAGTGGCCTTGAGCGTCGAGATGGCCATCCAGCGTCTCGCCACTCTCGAGCCGAAGGACGAACGCGCAGCCGCCACCATCGGCGACGGGAATCTGCAGCGGCTTGTCCTGATCGGCCAACAGCATGGGCGGCAACCGGTCGAACGCCGCCGGGCATTGGCGCGACTGCCAGCGGGCCAGACTGGCGGCGACCTCGTCGTCGTCCCCCGCCGGCCAGCCGAGGCGAGTCAGCATCCTGCGCTGACGCGCCTCGGACAGCGACTGGGGCTGGTCATCGCTGCCGGCCCATTCGAGCAGCAGGCCCACCGACGACGCCAGTTGGCGCAGCCTGGCAGCGGATTCGTGATCCGATGGCTGAACCGTGGTCATTCGCCTGACACTCCGGATACCCCATCCGACGGCTGAAGCCAGACGACGCTGGTCAGCGCCGGCAACTGGCCATCGGCGACGGGATCGCTACTATCCTCTCGCGAGCAGACCAGCGGCGTGCCTGACGACCCCACCGCCACCGGCTGCGCGGACAGGTTGATCGCGATGGTCAGGATCTGGCCATCACCCAACCGCCACTGGCCCTGAACGGCCTTGTCGCCGAGCACGCGAGCCGCAACGGCACGACAATCTTTCAGTGCCGGAATGACATGTCGGTGACGCAACGCCAGCCACTGGCGAAAACGCCCCTGATAATGCCGATGTTGCGGAGCGCGGGGCTCCTCCTCGTCGAGGCACGATGCCTCGTAGGTCGCCTGCGCGTTGGGATCGGGAACGCGCTCGCGCTGGTCCGGATCCTCGAAGGCACTGAAATCCGCGAACTCGCGGCGCCGGCCCTCGCGTACGGCATCGGCCAGAGCGTCGCGATGATCGGTGAAAAACAGAAACGGCCGCGTCGAACCCCACTCCTCGCCCATGAACAGTAGCGGAATGGCGGGAGAGAGCAGCAGCATCAGCGTTGCCGCATCGAGCGCATCCGGATCGGCCAGGTGAGGCAGACGATCGCCCAGCGCACGATTGCCGATCTGATCATGATTCTGCAGAAAATTGACGAATGCCGTCGGTGGCAGATGCCCGCTGGACTCGCCGCGCGCTTCACCCTTGCGGGAGCGCTGGCCCTGATAGACGAAGCCTTCACCCACTGCCGTTGCCAGCTTTTCCGTCGCGTTCTCGACGAAGTCCGCGTAATAGCCTTCGCGCTCGCCGGTGAGCAGAACATGCATCGTGTTATGCCAGTCATCGGCCCACTGCGCGTCGAACAGTCCCGGTTCAAGCAGGCTGGCCTGATTGTGCTCGTTTTCCAGGATCAGATGGCAATGCCGATCCGGGCCGACACGCTCCCGCAGGGTATGCCCCAGCTCCACCAGGAAATCCCGCTCACTGATGGCGTGAACGGCATCGAATCGTAATCCGTCGAAACGGTATTCGAGGAGCCACATCAGCGCGTTGTCGATGAAAAAGCGGCGCACCTGGGGCCGGCGAAAGTCGATGGCGTCACCCCAAGGCGTCGCGAGGTCTTCGCGGAAGAACGGTTGGGCATAGTGGCCGAGAAAATTGCCATCCGGCCCGAAATGGTTGTAGACCACGTCGAGAAGGATCATCAGCCCGTGCCCGTGGACATCGTCGATCAGCGCCTTGAGCGCCTCCGGCGTGCCATAGTAGGACGCGACGGCATAGGGCTGAACGCCGTCGTAGCCCCAATTGCGCTGCCCCGGGCATTCGGCGAGCGGCATCAGCTCGATGGCGGTCACGCCCAGCTCGACCAGTGCCGGCAATCGCCGACGCAATCCGTCGATACCCCCGCAGGCGCCCAGGTGGACCTCGTAGATGATCGTCTCTTCCCAGGGCCGGCCGGCCCATTCGCGGTGGCGCCAGGTGTAACGATCCGGGTCGATTACGCAGCTGGCGCCGTCGACCCCACCCTGCAGGGCTTTCGAGGCGGGATCGGGAACGGCAAGTCCGTCTTCGTCGCCATCGACGAAGACGCGGTAGCGATAGACCGTATTCGGCAGGCATTCGGTTTCGAGCTCGAAATGTCCGTCCGCCGTCGGTTCCATGGGCAGCGAAGACTGCCCCTCGCGCTCCAGCGCTACCCGCTGAGCGCTGGGCGCCCAAAGGCGAAACCGAACCCGCCCCTCGCGAGTCGGAGACGCGCCGTAGAAAGAGGACCAGACCGAATCTGCCACCTCCCTGGAACGCAGGGTGGCAACATTCGATCCACGGGAAACGGAAGACGCGCTCATGGAGACTCTCCGAGCCAATTTTCATGACGCAGGAACAGCGCCGCCATCGGTGGCACCGTCACGGCCAGTGACTGGGCATGCCCATGACTGGGGATCGGCTCCGAGGTCACGCCACGACCGTTGCCCACGTTGCTGCCGCCGTAAAAGACACTGTCGCTATTGAAGGTTTCACGCCACCAGCCGGCGCTGGGTACGCCAAATCGATATTGATAGTGGACGCAGGCCTGGAAGTTGCACAGGCAGATCATGCTGGCGTGACCGCTCTCGGCATGGCGGGCGAAAACGATGACACAGTTATCGCTGTCGTCGTCGACCAGCCATTCGAATCCGAGGTGGCCATCGTGACGAATCTGCATGGCCGGCTCGTTGACGTAGAACCGGTTGAGATCGGCGACGAGACGCAGGACGCCCGCATGGCGACTTTCGAACAACAAAGGCCAATGCAGCGGTTCCGGCCAGGGCTCGGACAGCATCTGACCGAGCTCCACCCCCATCGCCACCTGCTTGTCGCCAGGCAGCGCCCACATCAATGCCAGGCTGGCCCGGAGGGCGGCGAAGCGTTGCCAGTCATCGCCGTGAACGGTCTGTCGCCACTGGCCGAGCGCCGATCTGTCGTCCGGCATCTGCTCCAGCAGGCCGCGCTCGCCTTCGCTGGGCGTCAAGGCAGCGACCCAGTCCCCGTATCGACGACAGCGCGAGGCCGGCGCCAATGCCAGATAGTCGGCGCTCGCCAGCCGCCATTGCGGCCGCCGATACAGGGTCAGGCTGGTCTCGGTAGTCTCGCTCTGAAATAGCCGACAGCCGCCGGCCCAATTGGAGTCACCGTCCTCTTCGAATCCGTCGATATGACACCGCTGACACCAGCCGAGAAATTCGGATTCGGTCGACGACGCAGTCGTCGGGCGATGCACGAGGACACCGACGCCGGCAACGTGGCAGGTCTCGACGAACCGACAGACCCCGGTTTCGGGCTGCCCGACGAGCGCCTCGTCGATAACGATATGCGTGAAGCCGAGGTCGGCGACGTAGGGCACCAGTTCCTGCGCGAGATCGAGCCAGTACAGCGGCAGCGGGAACCGGGAGACGTACCAGTCCAAGGCTGACAGGCAATAGAGTGCCAGCGGCATGTCCCCACCATGACGTCCGACTCGGGCGCGCATCCAGTCGCCGTCGTCCCAGGACCAGGTGGCTGCTTTCATGCGGTTCCCGGACTGGCCGGAGGGGGAAGAAGGGAAATTCGCTCTGGTGCGATCACCACCGGCAGCGGTCATCATCGTCTCGTCACGACGTCATCGGATCGCACTATCGCCTCCGTCAACAGATCGGCATATAGCCGTCGATAGGGAATCACTGCCTGACGCCAATGTAGCCTCCCGGCCATCGACGCTCGACGCATGGCGTAAAACAGATCGGTCGCGCGGAACAGGTCGAAGGCCCGCAGCACGGTGGCGCGATAGGTTTCCAGGCTCATGTCATCGAACAGCAGACCATTGATGCCGTCCTGAATCGTGTCCGCCAGCCCGCCGGTTCGATGGGCGATCGGCAGCGAGCCAAAACGTTGCGCGTAGAGCTGGCTGAGGCCGCAGGGCTCGAAGCGGGACGGCATCAGCAGGAAGTCGCTGCCGGCGTAGATCTGGCGCGCCTCGCCTTCATCGAAACCGATATTGACCCCGACATGGCCTGGGTAGAGCGCCGCCATTGCGATCAGCGCCTGCTCGATGACGTACTCGCCTCGACCGATCACCACCAGTTGTCCACCGGCTTGGACGATGGCGTCGGCGACCTGAATGGTGAGGTCTAGCCCTTTCTGCGCCACCAGCCGAGACACCACCGCGAACAGCGGACCGCTGCTGGGTGCCAGGCCGAACATGCGACGCACGCGCTGCGTGTTGGCGCGCTTGCCATGCCAGTCGTTGATACCGAAGTTGGGCGCCAGATGAGGATCCGTACGCGGATCCCAGTGATCGTCGATGCCGTTGAGCAGGCCGCTGAGCCGCCCTTCCAGCGCGCGCTTCTTGAGCAGGCCTTCCAGTCCGCAGCCGAGCGGCGCCGACGTGATCTCGTCGGCGTAATTGCTGCTGACCGTCGTGACATGGGATGCGTAGGAAAGGCCCGCCTTCATGAAAGAGAGCTGGCCGTGAAACTCCACGCCATCGATATGGAACGCGGTGGAGGGGATCCCCAGCGCCGCAAGACGCTCGACGGGAAAGAGCCCCTGATAGGCGAGATTGTGGATGGTGTAGACCGACGGCACGTAGCGTTTGCCGAGCCAGCGCACGTAGCCCGCCGTCAGGCCCGTTGCCCAGTCGTTGAGGTGCAGCAACTCGACCTGCCACTCGAGCAGCGAGGCGTCGTTGACGATCTCGGCAGCCGCCATCGCCAGACGCGCAAAGCGGATGTCGTTGTCCGCCCACCCGACGCCCAGCTCATCGCCGTAGGCGTTGCCGACCCTGTCGTAGAGTTCCGGACAGAGCACGACGTAGACGATCAATCCGTCTTCACAAAGAAGACGACCTATCTCGCAGGCGGGAAGGTCATGCCGGGCGGGCAGGCTGGCCACGTGCACGATCGGCCGACCGGCGGTCAGCAGCTGACGATAACCGGGCATCAGCACACGCACGTCGTAAGTGGGTTTCAGCGCACGCGGCAACGCGGCGGAGACATCGCCCAGCCCACCGGCCTTGATGAAATCGGCAATCTCGGTCGTCACGAACAGGACGCGACGTTGGCGACTCGACGAGCTGGGAACGGGCCGCGACAATAGATTGTCCGGCGAGTTGGACGCGCCGGAGCCGGTTACCGACACAGACCTGCCGGGATTCCCCCCAGCTCTCGCAGCCGTCTGACTTTTCCTGCCATCTACTGCGGCCTGCGCCATGTTCAGCCTCCCTGAACATTCGGTCCACCAGTCAATATTAACCAGCGTCCACCCAACATCCTGCGCCCAGGCGGCAGGCACGGCCATAACCGACGTTAATTTAGGAAGATCAAGGCCATGGCTGCTCTCTGTCGATGCGCGGGGCAATGACTCGCCGGCACGACGGGCTTGCCGTCGCCGCCGGTGCCACCCTGTCTGTCTCGGCACAGACGCGAGCCCTGTCTACAGATATATGCCACCGGCCGGGAAGCGTCAAAGCCTGTTTGGAAGATTGCCGAGTCCATGGGAGGAGTCGATGAGAAGAAGCCAATAAAAAAGGCAACCTCCAAGGGAGGTTGCCTTTGAAAGACCGAACCATCGGTCATATCGACTTCAGAAATTAGTGGCTGTCGCGAGCTTCCTGGTGGCTATCGTTACGCGATTTGCCCTTGCCGAACCTCGATTGCAACCCGTGTGTGACTTTCATGATCAGCACGTAGGTCGCCGGAACGAAAATCGTGGCCAGCAGCGTGATCGAGATCATCCCGCCCACCACCGGCGTGCCGATCTGGTTACGACTCGCCGCACTGGCGCCTGACGCCAGCGCCAGTGGCAAGGTGCCGCCGATGAAGGCCAGCGAGGTCATCACGATCGGACGGAAACGTTGACGAGCCGCCACCTTGGCTGCATCGATCACCGACAGCCCCGCGTGCTTGCGCTGCTGCTCGGCGAACTCGACGATCAGGATGGCGTTCTTCGCCGCCAACCCGACCACCACCAGCAAGCCCACCTGCAGATAGACACTCGTGCTCAAGCCCGCCAGGTAGACCGCGAGAATCGCGCCGACGAAGGCGAACGGCACTGCCGACACCACCGCCAACGGCAACGTCCAGCTCTCGTACTGCGCCGCCAGAATCAGGAACATCATGATCACGCCGAACGACAGTGCAAGCGTCGCCGCGGTACCGACATTGACCTGCTGATAGGCCTCGCCGCTCCAACCCATCCCGTAATCGGTGCCCAGCGTGTCGGCAACGACTTCCTGCATCGCCTGCACCGCTTCTCCGGAGCTGTAGCCCGGCGCCGGCCCGCCGGAGAACTGAGCGGCCGAATAGGTGTTGTAACGCTGCAGCACCGACGGGGCCTTGTCACGAGTGAGCGTGACCAGCTCGGACAGCGGAATGCGCTGACCATCGCCACCGCGCACGTAGACCTTGCTGAGATCATCCGGATTGCGTCGGAAATCGTCCTCGGACTGGAGATAGACCTGGAAGTTGCGGCCCGAACTGGTGAAGTAGTTGACGAACGCACTACCGAAGGTACTCGCCATGGTGGTGTTCAAATCGCCGATGTCCACGCCCAGGCTCCGGGCCTTCTCGGTGTCGACATCCGCCTTGTAGACCGGCACGTTGACATCCAGCGACGAGAACACGCCCGCAAGCTCAGGCCTTTTGGCCGCCGCCTGCATCACCTTACCCGACGCCTCGGCCAATTGCTGCGCGGTATCGCCGCCGTAAGCCTGAAGATAACCGGTAAACCCGCCGGTGGGCGACAGGCCCTGGATCGGCGGCAGGTTGAAGGCAACCGTCTTTCCGCCCTGAATCTGGGCACCGATCTGCATGATTTTCTGGGTCAGCTGATCGATGGTGATATCGCGATCTTCCCACGGTTTCATGGTGACGAAGACCGTGCCCTTGGCGGTATTGGGCGAACTCGACAGAATGTCGAAGCCCGGAATGCCGGTCACGTAATTGATTCCGGGAACGGCATCACGCAGCCGCTGGCTCAACTCCTGCACGTAGGCATCCGTGCGCGCCACCGACGACCCTGCCGGCAGGCTGACCGAGGCCAGCGCCACGCCCTGGTCCTCGGAAGGCAGAAGCGCCGCCGGCAGCTGGGCGAAGATCAACCAGGAAACGACACCGGCGGCAGCCAGACCTACCAGCACCAGCCACAGCTGATGAATGATGAAGTTGGTGATCGCCATGAAGAAGTCGGTGATCTTGTCGAAGAGCTTGTTGAACCAGTCGAACGGCTTACGAATGACGCGCACGAAGCCGGACTGCTGGATGCGATCCTGATGCTTGAGGAAGATCGCGCTCATGGCGGGCGTGAACGACAATGCCACGATCGCCGAGATCGCGACCGAGATCGCGATGGTGATCGCGAACTGCTGGTACATCTGTCCGGTCAGGCCGCTCATGAAACCCACCGGCACGAATACCGCCGACATGATGAACGCCGTCGCGATGACCGCGCCGGAAACCTCTTTCATCGCTTCGAGCGCCGCACTGAACGGAGTCGCCTCTTCGTCTTCCTCCATGATGCGTTCGACGTTCTCGATCACCACGATGGCATCGTCCACCACGATACCGATCGCCAGTATCATGCCGAACAGAGACAGCAGGTTGATCGAGAAATCGAGCAGATACATCCCGGCAAACGTACCCACCACCGAAATCGGCACTACCGACATCGCCACCAGCGTCGAACGCCAGCTCTGCAGGAACACGAACACGATCACCGCGACGAGAAGCAGAGCCTCGATGAACGTGTGTTCGACCGACTGGATGGAAGCATCGATGAACAGCGTGGTGTCGTAGGGGATCTCGAAGTCCAGTCCCGGCGGGAACCGTGTCTTGAGATCCGCCATGGAATCCTTGACTTCCTTGGCCACGTCCAGCGCATTGGCCCCCGGCTGCAGATAGATCGCAATCGGTGCAATCGGCTTGTTGTTGACGTAGGCCTGAATGCCGTAGCTGTTCTTGCCCAGCTCGATCCGCGCGACATCGCTCAAACGCAGCGACGAGCCGTCAGCGTTGGTTCGCAGGATGATGTTCCGGAACTGATCGACGCTCTCGTAACGACCTTCGGTGGTGATGGTGTACGTGTACGGCGTCGGGTTGCTCTGGGGCTCGGCACCGAGCTTGCCGCCCGCCACGACCGCATTCTGTGCCTGGATCGCCGAAGACACCTCTGCCGGCGTCAGATCGTACTGCGCCAGCTTGTCCGGGTTGAGCCAGACCCGCATGGCGAATTCCTGGCTGCCAAGGACTTCCGCCTGCCCGACGCCGGGAAGCCGCGAAAGCTCGTCCGTCACATTGATGTTGGCGTAGTTGGTCAGGTAGAGCGAATCGTAGGCATCCGAGGTCGACGTGATACCGACGAACAACAGGATGCTAGACGAACGCTGTTCGACGGTGACGCCCTGTGACTGTACCTCGCTCGGGAGCTGCGACAACGCCCGCTGAACCCGGTTGTTGACGTTGATCGTCGCCGTCTGCGGATCGGTACCGATATTGAAATAGACACTCATCGACATCTGACCGCTGTCGGAACTCGACGAGGTCAGATAGATCATGTCCTCGGTGCCATTGATCTCCTGCGCGATGACGGATGCGACCGTGTCGGAAACGGTCTGGGCACTGGCGCCGGGATAGGTCGCGGAAACACTGATCGTCGGCGGTACCACGGGAGGATACTGCTCGATCGGCAACGTCCTCATGGCCATCAGGCCAATCAGCGTAATGATGACCGAGACGACCGTGGCAAAGATCGGGCGCCTGATGAAAACGCTGGCAAAGTTCATCAGTTGGCTCCGTTCTGTCCGTCTTGGGCATCACGACGGGCGCCCTCGACGCCTTCACCACCCTTTGCATCAGGTTCCTGGGACGGATTTTCGCCAGCGTTGTTCTGCGGTGCAGGCACCTTGCCGGTGAACGGCTGGGCATCGATCTGATCGCCGGCGGAGATGCTGCCGATCCCCGATACGACGACACGATCGCCGGGCTTCAGGCCTTCGGTGATGATCTGCCAGTCGCCGGCGATCTCGCCCAGCGAGACGAAACGCGATTCGGCCTTGCCTTCACCGTTCACCACGAACACCTGAGGCCCCTTGAGACCTTCGGTCACGGCGATGGCCGGTACGGCGTAGACGTCGTAACGCATCACATGCGGCAGAGAAATCCGTACGAACTGTCCGGGCAGAAAGAGCTGGTCATCATTCTGGAACACGGCCTCGGCCTGTACCGTGCTGGTGGACTCATCGACCCGGGAGCCCAGGAAGTCCAGCTTGCCGCGCAACTGGAGCGCGTCCCGAGAGGCACTTTCCGTACCCGGCGCGGTCAGAATCACGGTATCCGTTGCGCCTTCGTCTTCCTTCTGGCGCTGCTGGCGCAGCGAAAAGGCGTCATCGGCGGGCAGCGAGAAGCGAACCTCGATCGGATTCAGCGGGGTGATGGTCGCCAACTCCTGGGGCGGCTGCACCAGGTTGCCGACATTGATCTCGCTCAGGCTGATCATGCCGCTGACCGGGGCGTTGACCTCGGTATAGCTGAGATTGATCTGGGCGCTGTCCAGTGCCGCCCGCGCCTGTGCCAGCGCCGCCTGCGCCGTGCTCAGGTCTGCCTTGGCCTGGTCGCGCTGCTGCTGGCTGACGGAGTTCTGATTGTAGAGCCGGGCGTAGCGCTCGGCATCACGCTTGGCACGGGAAACCTCGGCCTGCGCACTCTGCACGTCGGCCTAATTCTGTTTTACCGTCGCTTCGTAGGGCGCCTGTTCGATGGTGAAGAGCTTGTCGCCCTTCTCGACCATGCTGCCCTCGCGATAGTGCCGCGCTTCCAGGACGCCTTCGACACGACCCATGACGGTCACTTCGCGGTTGCTGCGAACCTGAGCGGGATATTCCTTGGAGAGCGCGACATCGTGCGCCTCGACCTCCATCACTTCCGCTTTCGCGGGCGGCTTCTGCTGTTGCCCGCCACCTTGTTGCTTCGCGCTCTGCTGATCATCGCCGCCGCAGCCGGCCAATACCAGCGACAGCAACAACGCCCCACCGAAACCGAGGGTGCAATTCTTGAGATTAGGGCGCATGAGTCTCCGTCCTGGAAGAATGATACTTAAGTTAATGTGGCGAGCTTACAGGCATACATACATGAATGTAAACTTGAAGAGAAATTGGTTATGCTCTGTCGACGGCGGTTTTAATCACACTCCAATAAATGCCGGTCCACGCTCGCCCACCACTCACCTGTCGACGACATCCCCATGCCCAAACGCACCAAGGCCGAAGCAGAGGCAACCCGCGAAGCGCTGTTGGACGCGGCCGAAGTCATTTTTCTCGAACGCGGCGTGTCACGAACTTCGCTCGAACAGATCGCGCGTCAGGCCGGCATGACTCGCGGCGCCGTCTATTGGCACTTCAAGAACAAGTCCGACCTGTTTCACGCCATGCTGGACCGGGTCAAGATGCCACTGCGCCAGTTACTGGATGATGTCGAGGACCCGGAGCGCCCGCGAGCGCCACTGGAAAGCCTTCGTCTCGCCACACTTCATGCCTTGGCCAGGCTGCAGCGCCCTCGGTCCCGGCGGGTTCATACGATTCTTTTCCACTGCTGCGAGTCATCCAGTGACGTCGATATTCTCGATCTCCATCAGAAGCTCTCCGATGAGTGCTTCGAAACCATGGTCGAGCGCTTTCAGGAGGCGCATCGCACCGGCACCCTGGTCGAAAGCGTCGAACCGGAGATCGCCTGTCGCATGCTGATGTCGATGTTTCTGGGCCTGATGCATGACTGGCTCCGCGGCCCCGACCGCTACGATATCGGCGAGATCGGGCCGCGCATCATCGATACCTTCTTCGAGCGTATAACGCTTTACCCGACAGCGGGCATTGGCACGTCCTCTGCACCCACCGAATCTTCCGGGTCAGTGCAGTAACGCGACGACGCCGGATCGACACTCCCGGTTCGGCGTCGGAGGCCCCATTTTCGTCACAAGACACTTTCGTCGCAAAGACATTACCGCCGCGAGCCTCGACACTGGGCAATTTCCAAACCGACAAGATTGCCTACCATGCCCTACCCTGACTGGCTCGTCATCGAAGACGAACGTTTCTCTTCCCTGATCCTGCTCAACGGCCAGCTCGATCATCTCTGGCAAGCGGGCCGCTGGTGCGAAGGACCTGCCTATTCTGCCGCCGGACGCTATCTGCTGTGGTCGGATATCCCCAACGATCGCATTCTGCGCTACGACGAGAACGACGGCCATGTTTCCACCTTTCGCCAACCCTCGGCGTTCAGCAACGGCCAGACCCTTGACCGGGAGGGTCGCCTGATCACCTGCGAGCACGGCAGCCGCAGCGTCACGCGCACCGAACACAACGGCCGCGTCACCACGCTTGCCGATACCTTCGAGGGCGCCCGACTCAACTCGCCCAACGACGTCGTGGTCAAGTCCGACGGTTCGGTCTGGTTCACCGATCCCAGCTACGGTATCGATAGCGACTATGAAGGTGGTAAACGCCTTTCCGAGTTGGGCTGCCACGTCTATTGCCTCACCGTCGACGGCGCGCTGGTTCGGGTGGCCGACGACTTCGAGAAGCCCAACGGCCTGGCCTTTTCCCCAGACGAGGCGTGGCTCTACGTTTCCGACACCGGCGCCACGCATCGTGATGGCGGCCCCCGTCATATCCGTCGCTTCCGCGTGGAGGAGGGTTATCGCCTGAGCGGCGGCGAGGTGTTCGCGGAATCCGACCGCGGGCTATTCGACGGATTCCGCCTGGACGTCGCCGGCAATCTCTGGACGAGCGCCGGGGACGGCGTTCACTGCTATGCCCCGGATGGCGCGCGCCTCGGTCGCATTCTGGTTCCGGAAACCGTGGCCAACGTCTGCTTCGGCGGTATCAGTCGCAACCGGCTGTACATCTGTGCCACCACGTCGCTCTATGCGCTGACGCTCAATACCCGCGGCCACCACATCATCGGCGAGGCGGTTTCCCCCTCCGATGTCCGCACCCCGACACGCTGACGATCGTTGAGATACCGTCAGCCGGCCAACACGCGATCCACCACCCGCGAGACGCTTCCGAGATAACCCGGACCGAACAGATAGAGATGGTTGAGCAACGGATATAGCTGGAACAGCGCCTCGCGTCGTTCCCAGTCCGCAGGGCGTTCACCATTCCAGTAGGCCTCGAAGAACGCGTCGCCCGGGCCGCCGAACAGGGTCAGCATGGCGACGTCTACCTCCGGATAGTGCCGATAGATGGCGGGATCGATGATCGCCGGTCCGGTCGGCGTGAACAGCACGTTGCCCGACCATAGATCGCCGTGGACCAGCGACGGCGATACATCGGGCAGCCAGCTTTCGAGCGACTCGGCGAGGCGTTCGATGCGTTCGGCGAGCGCGGCGTCCAGCAACCCCTGCTCGCGGCACAGTCTCACCAACGGCAGCAAACGACGCTCGCGCTGGAACACGCGACCGTCCGCCAGCGACGCGTTGGGCTGGGGCGTCAGGCCGCAGGCGTTATCCCGCGGCCAGCCATGTTCGGCCCCCGCCTCCCGCGAATCCCGGTGCATCTGGCGCAAGCCTGCGCCCAGCGCCGCGGCATCACGCGGCCCCGTGCCATCCAGGGCTTCCATCACCAGCAGATCACCGTCCTCTGCCAGCACGGCGGGCACGATGAGATCGCGACAGACGTCGCCCAGCGCCCTGAGACCGTCGGCCTCGCCGGCGACACGCTGTGGCGAATCCTGTTTGACGATACAGGGCGTCGTACCATCGACCCGCCATAGCCCCGCACCGCTGTCGCCACCGGAAAGCGGCGTGAGCACGCCATCCGTTGCGAGTTCAAGCGCCGCGAGCCGGCGCTTCAGTGTCTGCGTCATCGCGGGTCTCCTCGTGGTCGTTGGCGGCGACGTCTTCTTCGCGTTGGCTGTCGCGGGCACGTCCGCGATCGAGCTCCTGCTGAAACAGCGATTGCAGCTCGGCCATGGCCGCCTTCTCGGTCGCCATCAGCTGCTCGGTATCGTTGCGATGGGCGTAGGTATCCTTGAGCAACTGATTATCGAAATCGCGAAAGGTGCGCACCGCATTGATGGCATTGGCGCTGGGATAGCCCAACCCCTTGAGCACCTCGACGCTCATCTCCATGCTCGAGGCGAAGGTTTCGCGAACCACGCCATCGACGCCGATTTCCATCAGCTTCCAGGCGTGATGCCGGTTACGCGCTCGCGCGTAGACGGTCAGATGGGGAAAATGCGTCTTCGCCAATTGTGCGATGGTCAGCGCGGCACTTTCGCTGTCCACCGCGATGACGAGCAGGCGCGCCTTGTCGATGCCTGCCGCGCGCAGCAGATCGAGCCGGGTGGCATCGGCATAGAAAATGCGCGAACCGAACCGGCGAATGAACTCGACCTGGGTGATGTTGGGGTCCAGCGCGGTGAAACTGATGCCCTGCATCTTCAGCATACGTCCGACCATCTGCCCGAAACGACCAAGGCCAGCGATGATCACCGGAGGGGTGTCGTCGCCGAAGTCGGTATCGAACGGCCGGCTCTCCTTGAGACGGTCACCCGCTCTCTCGCCCAGGCGATACAGAAACGGCGTCGCCGCCATGCTCAGCGTCACCGCCGCGATACACAGGCTGGCGATGCGCTGGTCGATGACACCGGCGGCTACCGCGGCGGTCAACAGGACGAAATCGAACTCGCCGCCCTGTGAAATGATCGCCGCCAGGCGAGGGATTTCCGTGCGGGGCAACCGTGCCAGCAGGCCGACGATCGCCAGTACCACCGACTTGGCCAGCGTCATCGCGATGGCCAGTCCCAGCACCAGCCAGACGTTGTCCAGCACCAACGCCAGATTGACCGACATGCCGACGGCAATGAAGAAAAGCCCCAGCAGCAACCCTTTGAACGGCTCGATATTGGCTTCGAGCTCGTGCCGATACGGGGTGTCCGCCAGCATCACACCGCCCAGGAAGGCGCCCAGCGCCATCGACAACCCCGCCCACTGCATGATCAGGGCCATCGCCAGCACCAGAAACAGCGCCGCGGCCGTGAATATCTCGTGGACATCACTGCGCGCGATCAGCGCCAGCACGCGGGGAAAGACCAGGCGACCGAAGGCAATGGCGGCGATCACCACACCAATACTTTGGGCGATGACCCAGCCGTTATCCGGCGCGGCATCGGCACGTCCGGCCAGAAACGGCAGCGCGGCCAGCAGCGGTATCACGGCCAGGTCCTGAAACAGCAGGATCGAAAACGCGCTCTGCCCGTGCGGCGTCGCCAGCTGGCGCCGCTCGTTGAGCACCTGCAGCGCAAAGGCCGTCGACGACAACGCCAGCGTGAGCCCGAGAAAGATGGCGATGCTCGGCGGCAGATCCAGCATCAGCCCGACCGGCATCAGCAGCGCCGCGCAGCCGGCCATCTGCAGAGTCCCCAGCCCCAGCAGACGTTTGCGCAGCGACCAGAGGCGCTTCGGTTCGAGCTCCAGACCGATGATGAACAGCAACATCACCACGCCGAACTCGGAAAAATGCAGTACCGACTCCGGTTCGGAGATGAAGCCGCTGATAGACGGCCCCGCGAGCAAGCCGACGCAGAGATAGCCCAGGATCGACCCCAGGCCCAGACGCTGGAATAGCGGAACCGCGATGATCGCGGCACCCAGCAGCACAGCCGCTTCGGTAAGAAAACCCATTGAATCTCTGTCCTCGTCACGGCGAGCGCTACCGCCCAGTATGATCGGGATTCAGCATATCACTCACGCTGGCAGCCCGGCTCGCGCCAGATGCCACGAATTCAGGATGCTGAATCCTTGAACGGCAAGCGGGACCGGCACTGCTCGAAATAGGCCTGAACATGGGCCCGTTCTTCACGACAGAAGCTCTCGACGGCATCACGAAACCCGGGGTGGTCCAGATAGTGCAGCGAGCGGCTGATGACCGGCGCGAAGCCCCGCGTCAGCTTGTGTTCGCCTTGCGTCCCCGGGTCGAAACGGGACAGGCCACGCGCCAGGCAGTGCTCGATCCCCTGGTAGTAGCAGGTCTCGAAATGCAGAAAATCGGCCTCGACCTCGCTGCCCCAGTAGCGACCATAGAGCGTTCCCTTTCCCTCGAGACCCTGCCCTTCGCAACCTCGTCCTTCAAAGCACAGCGCCGCGGCCACGGCCCGCCCTTCCACGCTGGCACGCACCAGCATCAGCGAATCGGTCAGGCCGTCGCGCAGCCGGATGAAGAATTCCAGCGTCAGATAGGGACGTTGACCACGCTCCAGATAGGTCATGCAGTAGCAGCGATAGAACTGGGCCAGCGCGCGATCGTCGATCTGCGTCCCGGTCAACCGCTCGAACACGAAGCCCTGCTCGGCCAGCTTGCGACGCTCGCGCCGGATCTCCTTGCGCTTGCGCGAACTCATCCGGGCCAGAAAGCCCTCGAAATCGCCGAAGTCATCGTCTTGCCAGGCAAACTGCACCGCCTGGCGCTCCAGCAGCGGGGCGTCGAATGACGCCTGCCAGTCGTCCACTTCGCCGCTTTCGGCAAACAGCAGGTGCCAGCTTTGCAGGCCGGTGTCACGAATCACCGGCGCCAACGCCGCGATCACCGCGCGTCGATCCACGTCTTCGACGACCGCCAGTCGCGGTCCCGTGGCGGGCGTGAACGGAATCGCCGACAGCGATTTGGGGTAGTAATCGCCCCCCGCGCGCTCCCACGCATCCGCCCATGACCAGTCGAACACGTACTCGCCGCGGGAGTGATACTTGGCATAGCGCGGCAGTACCGCCACCGCCCGATCGCCATCGAATACCATCAGGTGGTCCGGCTCCCAGCCGGTATCGGTGTTGGCGCAGTCGCAGGCTTCCAGTGCCGCCAGAAATTCGTGTCGCAGAAACGGATAGCGATCGCCGACAACGGCATTCCAGAGCGGCGCCTGGCTGGCGGCCAGACTTCCGATATTTTCGACCCGCAATGCCATCCCGTCTCTCCTGTTACGCGTTTCGGTCATTTGCCCCTCGTTGCTCCCTGTTCCGGTTTGAAAACGTCGAGAGCCATGGGCAAGCGTGCGATACTCACGAGACAATCCTGGATTCGTGAGCCGCTCCATACGATGACATTCGCCTCTTCTCCTCCCGATCAGCCAACGCCGCCACCAGCGCCTACCAACACCATGGCCCTGGTCGCCTTCGCCCTGAGCGTGGTGGGGACTCTGGTGCCCCCGGCCGCCTTGGGCGGCGTCGTCTGCGGCCATCTGGCCCGACGCCAGATTCGCCGCAAGCACGAATCCGGCGACAGCTGGGCACTGGCCGGGTTGATATTAGGCTATCTGCTGATTCTGTTGTCGCTGGCAGGTCTTTTGCTGTTCGGCGGTTTCGTCGCGACAATGTTCGGTATCATGGTATTCGTGTAATCAATCCTCTTGAAGAAACGCTCGCTGGTGATACCGACCGCGGATTGTGTTCATGCTGATGACGAGTTTTCATGCTGACTTCGCTTATCGATAACGATTTCTACAAGATCACGATGCAGAACGCCGTGATCAAGCGCTTTCCCTACGCGCAGGCGCGCTACGCGTTCATCAATCGTGGCGAGCATGCTTTTCCCGCCGGATTCGGCGAAGCGCTGCGACGCGAAGTGGACGCGATGGCCAGCCTCGTCCTGAGCGATGCGGAAAAGCAGTACCTCGAGACCACCTGCCCCTATCTCGATCCGACCTATCTCGATTTCCTGGCCGGTTTTCGCTACAACCCTGCCGAAGTGGTCATCGAGCAGACGGGAACCGAACTCTCGGTCACCATCGAAGGGCTGTGGTATCGCACCATCCTATGGGAAGTCCCGCTGATGGCGCTGATCAGCGAGCTCTGGTATCGCCTGCGCGGCGTCGAGCGCGATGACGATGCAACGGTCGAAGCGCGCACCCGGACCAAGATCGAACAGTATCAGCGGCTGGGCCTGAAAATCGCCGAATTCGGCACGCGCCGACGTTTCTCCTTCGATGTTCATGACCGGGTGGTCGGCGCGCTGCGGCATCACGGCGGCGAGGCGTTCAGCGGCAGCAGCAATGTGCTGCTGGCAATGCGCCATGGGGTCAAGCCCATCGGCACCCACGCCCACGAATGGTTCATGTTCCACGGCGCGCGCTTTGGCTTCAAGATGGCCAACAGTCTGGCACTGGAGCACTGGGTCGATGTCTACCGCGGCGATCTGGGCATTGCGCTGACCGACACCTTCACTTCGCGCGCATTTTTCGAGAGTTTCGACAAGAAGTTCGCCAAGCTCTTCGACGGCGTGCGTCACGATAGCGCCGACCCGATCGACTTCGCGGCGTCGACCATCGCCCACTACGAGAAGCTGGGAATCGACCCGCGCAGCAAGACGATCATCTTCTCCGATGCCTTGACGCCGGAGAAAGTCGAGCGAATCCAGTCGTTCTGCCAGGGCCGTGTCGGCATGGCGTTCGGCATCGGGACCAACTTCACCAACGATGTCGGCGTCGAACCGATGAACATGGTGATCAAGATGGTCGAGGCCAGACCGGAAGGCCAGCACTGGCTGCCGGTGGTCAAGCTCTCCGACGTTCCCGACAAGCATACCGGCGACCCCGAGATGATCGCCCTGGCCAAGCGCGTTCTCGCCCTTAGCCGTCCTTATGACTAGCCATCCTTAAGACTGGCCGCCCCTGGGGCTAGTCTCGATCGACCACAAAAAAACCACGAACGTGACCGCTCGTGGTTTTTTTGTGGCTTCTGTTTTCTGGCCATAGCCTGTATTCCTGACCATGGCCGCCGGGCAGCTACTGATTCAACGCCTCATCCAGCGTCAGCAGCGCGGCCTGCCAGGACGCGGCATCCGCGGCGGCGTTGTAACCGAGCGGAAGATCGTACTTCTCGGCCAGCGCGTCAGCATCCGGATTGGTGAAGGCGTGCTTGGCGCCAGGATACTGCACCACGCGAACATTGGCGCCGTCCTTCGTCAGCGCCGCCGCCATACCGTCGAGCGCCTCGGGGTCGACCAGCGAATCATCCTGACCGTTGTAGATGCGCACCAGACCATCGAACGGCTGCGGGTTGGTCACCACCTGAGTCGGGCTGCCATGAAAGCTGATCACGGCGTCCAGTGGCATTCCCGCCAGCGCCATGTTCATGACCACGCCACCCCCGAAGCAGTAACCGATCGCTGCCATCCGGTCCTCGCGCACGGCGGGATGCTCCCGCAACGCCGCCATCGCCGCCTCCAGGCGCGCTCGCGCCGAAGGCCAATCCTGCATGACCTGGCTTGAGAATTCCTTGGCATCCTTGGGATGCTGAGCCACCTTGCCATCCCCGTACATATCCACCGCCAAGGCGACGAAACCCAGCGCGGCCAGCTGGTCGGCCTTGTGCTTGATGTAGTCGTTGACCCCCCACCATTCATGCACCAGCAACACGCCGGGGCGAGGCTCGTCATCGCCGGCGTTGTAGGCAAGATATCCCTGATAAGTCTGGCCGCCCGTGGTGTACTCGAAAGTCTCTCCCTGGACATGCGGACCCTCGACCTCTTCGGCCCACGCCGACACACACATCAGGCTGAGCAGCGAGGCCAGCAGTAATCTTCCCATTATCGTTCCCCTCTTTGACTGGCTTGGCGCCTGTTCCTGCGAATACCGATCCTGCTCGAAACCGACCCTGCTGATTGCCGACTGGGCGAAGGCAGGCTCGAACGGCGCCTCAGAGCGCCTGCTGCACACGATCCCTTCCGTGCTGCTTGGCATCCTGCATGCCCGCCTCCGCCCGCGCCAGCATGGCCTCCGCGAGCTCCCCACCGCGCCGTTCGGCGATTCCAAGACTAACCGAGAAAGACAGCCAATGACCATGAAACTCCACTCGGGTCGACGCAAAGCGGCCACGCAGTTTCTCGGCAATGGCAGCCGTTTCCTGCAATGACTTGCCACTCATCAGCAGCGCGAAAGAGTCATCGCCCAAACGGCCGAAGCTGAATCGTTCTCTCAGTGTCGCCCGGCACATTTCGCCGATACAGCTGAGCACGAGGTCGCCGCCCTCGCGTCCCCACGCCTGATTGATGTCGCTGAAATGATCGACATCGAACACGATCAGCGTGAAGCGGGCTCCCGCGTCTGCGCTGGCGAAGGCGTGTCTGAGCAAGCCCATGAACGGCTCGCGATTGAGTGCCGAGGTCAGCTCGTCCGTGGCGGTGTACGCGTTCCACTGCAGCGACTGCTGGCGGCGACGGGTGATGTCCCTGGCGATGGCGACCCAACCCGGCATCACTGACGGCTCCTCGGGCGGCCCCAGCGGCAACGGATAGGGCGAAAAATGGATCTCGAACCAGCGATATCCGCCATCCCGGTGCCTCAATCGCAGCTCTACCATCGGCGAACCGGCCTCCGCGCCCCCCTCCACCAGCAGCCGCCGAATCCGAGAACCATCCTCCGGCGCCATCAAAGCGAACAGCGAAGCCGAGAGCAGCGACGCCGTGGTCACGCCCAGCGTCTCTTGCGTGTTACCCGCGACATAGTGGCAGTCGAGGTCTTCATCGAGCGCCATGATGATATCGCCACCATGATCGAGCAGAGACTGCAGCGGCGGGCCATCCTTCGCCGCCGCGACGGGGCTCGCCTGCAGCAGCCCGACCAGAGCCTCTACCGCACCGCTCGCGTCACGCTGAATGCTGACACTGTCATCGACCGCGCACTGCGAGCCATCGCGCCTCTCGATGACGTAGGAGAGCCGCACCGCAGAGTCGCCCCGGGTCATTGCCTGCTGCAGTTGCTCGAGCAACGGCCAGCGCTCGGTTTCGGCAACCTGCGCCAACCACAGCTCGGGTTGAGACGCATGATCCGCGGCAGACCGGTGACTCAACGTGCTGATGGAATCGGCGACAAAGCGAACCTCGCCCAGCCACCAGGCCGAGTCGGTGGCGTAAGCCGTACCGGGCAAGGATTGCAGCCACTGTTGCGCTTCCGCGCCCAAGCTTCGCTCGCCATGCACGAAGGCATCCCTCGAATCCATGCACTCCGGCCTCGTCTCGCCGCGGTGCTGTTTCCAGGCGGCTGGGTGGTAAACCAGGATCGTGTCAGCGATAGCCGACACGACGTTGAGCAAATGCCGATGACGCGGACACGCCATCATCGGATGAAACCGGCGCGTCATCACTGCCTCGACCCCGTCGATCCTGCGCCGTCGGGCGCGGCCGACAGCAGGCGTCCGCCAGCTGGCGAAGCTCGTCGCGGGTCAATTCGAAGCGCTGTATCCCCGCCCGCTCTTGCCAGATCACGAAAATCACCGGTGTAGAACGGGCCTGGTCGACGCCCACGATCTTGCCGCGCCGCTCTTCTCCAGGGTCGTGGATGATTTCGCCAATCAGGCGATGCGCGTTGATGATGTTGTCCTGCATGGCGCCGCCAACCTCGATGCATGGTGAAAAAATGGAGCCGTAGGTGGCCTTACACTAGAGGGTCAGCCCGGCAACGCCAAGCCTGCCGACACAATTGACCAGCATACAGGGCTCTATCGACGCCAGAATGGATGACTTGAGCACAAAACAGCGGCTACTTCGAGCGCCAGCGGCTCCGTCACGATAGCGGAGGTAGCGGAGAAGCCCGCACTGCAAGGTGCCGGAAAGAGGATTTGGAAAGTGAACTTGGAAAGAGGAATCTGGAAGAAAATCGGGGAAGGGAAGATCCGGATAGAGATAACGCGGGAAACCATCGAAGCGAGGGGTGACAGATTCTCAGTCACCCCTCGCTCTACATCGTTGTCGGACGATTTCTTCCGGACGATTTCTTCCGGACTGGCTGGCCTCTTCCGGACTAGCTGGCCGCCTGCATCGCCAGCGCCGTGTCCAGCATGCGGTTGGAAAAGCCCCATTCGTTGTCGTACCAGGCCATGACCTTGACCAGACGGCCGTTCACACGGGTGTGGTTGGCATCGAAAGTGGAGGAGTTGGGATCGTGGTTGAAATCGATCGAGACCAGCGGCTGCGAGTTCACCGCCAGCACCGGTGACTTGGCGGCAGCCTTTTCGAGAATCTCGTTGATCTCTTCCTTGCTCGTGTCGCGACCGGCAGTAAAGGTCAGGTCCACCAGCGACACGTTGATCACCGGCACGCGCACGGCGAGACCGTCGAGCTTGCCGTTCAACTCCGGCAGCACCAGTCCAACCGCCGCCGCGGCACCGGTCTTGGTCGGGATCATCGACTGCGTGGCGCTGCGCGCCCGGTACGGATCCTTGTGATAGACGTCAGACAGGTTCTGGTCGTTGGTGTAGGCATGCACCGTGGTCATCAGGCCATTCTCGATACCCACGCTGTCCTGCAGCGCCTGAGCGACCGGTGCCAGGCAGTTGGTGGTGCAGGACGCGTTGGAGACCACGCGATGATCCGCCGTCAACGTCCCCTCGTTGACGCCAAACACGATCGTTGCGTCGGCATCTCCGCTGGGGGCGGAGATCAGCACCCGTCCGGCACCCGCTTCGATGTGCTTGGCGGCGGCGGCACGGCTGGTGAACAGGCCGGTACACTCCATCACCAGATCGACATCGAGCGATTTCCAGGGTAGCTGCGCCGGATCCCGTTCGGAGAGGATGCGGATGCTATCCCCGTCTACGCTCAGAGTATCGCTATCGTGGGTGACTTCGAATCCGAAATGCCCGTGGACGCTGTCGTGACGCAACAGGTGGGCATTGAGCGCCGGATCGCCCAGGTCGTTGATGGCAACGACGTCGATCCGATCCCGGTAACCGTTCTCGTACATGGCGCGGAGTACATTCCGACCGATACGGCCAAAGCCGTTGATGGCGACACGCAGTGTCATGGTGCTCTCCTCATTGATGACTTGATTCAGATGATGGCATGACGCGAACGTCGGGTGATGACGGCGCTGAAAGCCGGGGTGCCGTGTCATCACCGCAAGCTGCCGAATAGTCTAGTACACGCAGTCTAGAACATCGGAACGTGAAAAAATATTACCCCAAAAGACTAATACGAAAGGCGCATTCTCGAACAATGGCGATATTTTTTTGGTAAGTTTACCAAATAAACCTGACTGCTCGATGAGGCACACCATGACGCTCAACCCCACCTTGGATCGTGTGACGAGGCGCATCGAGGACCGCTCCGCCGACCGCCGCCGCCTCTACGAGGACCGCATGCAGCAGCAACATCGCCGCGGCGTCCACCGTGCCGAGCTCTCCTGCGGCAACCTGGCTCACGGCTTCGCCGCCTGCAACGCAGGCGACAAGAACAGCCTGAAGCTGATGAACAGTACCAATATCGGCATCGTCTCTTCCTATAACGACATGCTGTCGGCGCACCAGCCTCTCGAGCATTTTCCCGAACTGATCAAGAACGCCGCCCGGGGCATGGGCAGCACCGCGCAGTTTGCCGGTGGCGTGCCGGCCATGTGCGATGGCGTGACCCAGGGCCAGCCGGGGATGGAGCTGTCGCTGTTTTCCCGCGACGTGATCGCCATGTCGACGGCGATAGCGATGTCGCACAACATGTTCGATGGCGCACTCTATCTCGGTGTCTGTGACAAGATCGTGCCGGGTCTGTTCATCGGCGCCGCGCGCTTCGGCCACCTGCCGGCGGTGTTCGTTCCCGCGGGGCCGATGCCGAGCGGCCTGCCCAACGCCGAGAAATCGCGCATCCGACAGCTCTACGCCGAGGGCAAGGTCGGCCGCGATGCATTGCTGGAAGCGGAGTCGGACTCCTACCACAGCGCCGGGACCTGCACCTTCTACGGCACCGCCAACTCCAATCAGCTGATGCTCGAGATGATGGGCCTGCACATGCCGGGCACCTCGTTCGTCAACCCGGGCACCCCGCTGCGCGACGCCATTACCCGCTTCAGCACCGAGCAGGTGATTCGCAACAGCGACCAGGGCGGCGACTATCACCCCTTCTACAAGCAGATCGACGCCCACGCCATCGTCAACGCCATGGTCGGACTGCTCACCTCCGGCGGGTCGACCAATCACACCCTGCATCTGGTAGCGATGGCTGCAGCCGTCGGTCTGACCATCACCTGGGACGACTTCGCCGAGCTGTCGACGGTGATTCCCGGACTGACCCGGATCTACCCCAATGGTCAGGCTGACGTGAATCACTTCCATGCCGCCGGTGGCGTCAGCTTCCTGGTCCGGGAGCTGCTCTCTGCGGGGCTGCTGCATGCCGACGTGCGCACCGCCTTCGGCACCGACATGACGGCTTACACTCAGGAGCCGTTCCTGGAAGGGGATCGTCTGATCTGGCGTGAAGGCACGCAGCAGAGTCTCGACGAAGACGTGCTGCGGCCGGCGACCCGCCCCTTCTCGCCTACGGGCGGTCTGGCCGTGCTCGACGGCAACCTGGGGCGCGGCGTGATCAAGGTCTCGGCGGTCAAGCCCGAGTTCCGCCGAGTCGAAGCGCCGGTGCGCATCTTCGACGATCAGAGCCAGGTCAAGGCGGCATTCGAGAATGGAGAACTGGACCGTGACATCGTCGTGGTCGTGCGCTTCCAGGGCCCGCGCGCCAACGGCATGCCGGAACTGCATCAGTTGACGCCGTTTCTGGGGGTGCTGCAGGATCGCGGCCACAAGGTTGCACTGGTCACCGATGGGCGAATGTCAGGCGCCTCTGGTAAGGTACCCGCGGCCATCCACATCACCCCGGAAGCGGTCGACGCTGGCCCGATCGCCTACCTGCGCGACGGCGACACGGTCCTGCTCGACCCGGATAACGGCGTGCTCGAAGCGCTGGTGGATGCCGAAACCTGGGCGCAACGCGAACCGGCGACCTGCGACCTGGATCACTATCATCAGGGAATGGGCCGCGAACTGTTCGCCGGCTTCCGCCAACTGGTCGGCGGGGCCGAGGAAGGCGCGGCGACCTTTGGCGGCTTCGATGCCGCCGACTTGCCCGGAGGGCATACATGACGACTCCCGCCTTGATCGGCGACATTGGCGGAACCAACGCGCGCTTCGCGCTGGTCATGCCCGGTAGCGTCGAGCTTCAATCGGTCGAGACGCTGCCCTGCGCGCGCTATGCCGGTCTGGTCGAAGCCATTCAGGCCTATCTGAAACAGGTCGGCGCCGAGGCGCCCGAGGAAGCCTGTCTGGCATTCGCCTGCCCGGTTCATGAAGACTGGGTCAAGATGACCAACAACGACTGGGCATTTTCCAAGAAGGCGGTCGCCCAGGCGCTGGGGCTGTCCAACTTCAAGGTCATCAACGATTTCACCGCCCAGGCGCTGGGGATCCCTCATATCGACGAGAAGGATCTGGTCAAGATCGGAGAAGGTGAAGCCGAGGCCCGCCGCCCCCGTCTGATCATCGGCCCCGGCACGGGGCTTGGCGTGGCCGGTCTGATTCCCAGTCGACGCCACTGGATCCCGCTCACCACCGAAGGTGGCCACGCCACTTTCGCCCCCACCGACAAGCGCGAGCGACAGCTTCTCGACTATTTTCGAGCCCGCTACGGGCGCGTCTCGATCGAGCGTCTGCTGTGCGGTCAGGGCCTGCTCGACCTCTACCTCGCTCACGCGGCGCTGCTCAAGACGACCCCGCGCTACAATACGCCGGCGGAAGTGACCGGGGCGGCGCGGGCCGGCGACCGAGTCGCCCGCGAGACGCTGATGCGCTTTCTCAAGATCCTCGGCGGTTCGGCCGGCGACGCCGCGCTGACGCTCGGCGCCCTCGGCGGCGTCTACCTCTGCGGCGGCATCACCCCCCGGTTGATCGAATGGCTGCCGCGCAGCGACTTCCGTCGCGCCTTTGCCGACAAGGGCCGCCTTAGCGCCTACAATGCCGGCATCCCCACCTGGGTGGTGACAGCGCCGTGGACCGGATTGCTGGGCGCGGCGGAAGCCCTGCACAACGAGGAGGTGACATGATTCCCGATACGCTGCGGCAGTTGGTCGATGCAACCGACGGCCAGCGAGAGACCGAGTGGGAAGGCCGGCGCGTGCTGGTCATCAATGCCGACTGGGGGGAGCTTGCGATCTCGCTGCAAGGCGCCCAGTTACTGCATTTCCTACCTTTGGTCCCCGAAGCCGAGCGAGCCGAGGGCACCCGCCCGGCGTCCGGTGCGGAGGATGGCTGGCTGTGGGTCACGCCCACACCTCAGCCGATGCCCGGCGCCATTCGTGGCGGAATCCCGCTGTGCTGGCCGTGGTTCGCCGACGAGTCACCCGACGGCAAGGGCCCCATGCATGGCCCCGCGCGCACGGCGGCGTGGCGGGTCGATGCCATCGACGAGAGCGTGACCGGCAGCGGCGTCGAGATCCATCTCTCCCCGCAGGAACGGCTGCATGATCAACTCGTTCCCAACGCCGTGGTTCATGCCAACGCGCAGCGGCTCAGCGTCGAGCTGATGACGCGCCACGTCGGCACCACGCCGGTCAAGATGACCGCCGCGCTGCACACCTATTTTGCCGTCGCCGATACCCATCGATGTCGTATCGAGGGGTTGGCCGGCGCGCGCTACCTGGACAAGCTCGAACACTTCGCCGAGCATCACCAGCAGGGTGAACTCGGCATTCGCGGCGCGCTCGATCGCATCTATCAATCCAACCGCCCGGTGACTCTCGACGATGGTCAGCGTCGATTGCTGATCAGCAAGCAGGGCAGCGACTCGACTGTCGTGTGGCATCCCGGCGACGCTTTGCCGGGCGACACGCCGTCCGCGGTCGGTCAGCGTTTCTTATGCGTCGAAGCGGCCTGCACCCGGGTCGATCCGGTCTGGCTGGTGCCGGACGGCCAGCATCTCCTATCCACCACGATCGTGCGGGAGGCGCAGTCGGCGTGAGTGACGACCTGGTTTTCGATTCGCCCTTCATCCTGGGCATGATGCGCCTCAACGAGCGCCCCGAATTCGACGACGTCGAAAAATTTGCCGACTGGCTGGAAGCCCGGGTCGATCAGGGGTTGCACTGGTTCGATCACGCCGACAGCTACGGCAACCATCTGGGCGAACAGCGCTTCGGCGAGGCACTGGCCCGGCGGCCGTCGCTCAAGTCCCGGGTTCGGGTGGTGACCAAGGGCAATATCGTTCTGCCCCACCGCGACACCTCCCCTTTCGGGGTCAAGCATTACGACACCTCCGAACGCCATCTCACGCAGGTCATCGACGGCTCCCTTTCTCGTCTCGGCGTCGACCGTCTCGATCACTTCCTGCTGCACCGCCCCGACCCGCTGATGGATACCGAAGCCGCGGCGCGAGCGCTGGATGACGCCATTGCCGCCGGCAAGGTCGGCGCCGTAGGCGTCTCCAACTTCCTGCCGGAACAGTGGCGCCGCCTGCAGGCCGCGATGCACCATCGCCTCGGCGTTCACCAGCTCGAGCTCTCGCTGGCGCATCCGGATGCGCTGTTCGACGGTTTCTACGATGCCGTTCTGGCCGATGGGCTGGCGCCGATGGCCTGGTCGCCGTTGGGCGGCGGCTCGGTCTTCGAGGACGTGCTCGGCACGGCGCTCTCGCGGCTGGCGGAGCAGCTCAATTCGACCACCGCGGGGCTGGCGTTGGCCTGGCTGCGTCGTCTGCCCGGCAAGCCGATTCCGGTGACCGGAACGTTGAATGAAAGGCGTATCGACAATTTGCTGTTGAGCAGTAATCTCGAACTCGATCGCCCAACGTGGTTTGCACTGCTCGAGGAAGCGCGCAGTCACCGCGTACCGTGATGACGTTTGGTGCGGCAGTTTGCAGGATCAGAGCTCGATAAAGTCAGGGCTCGATGAGATCCCGAACGCCGCATCTCGATTCCGTTCGACAAGAGAGTCGGTAACCCATGACCCCCATCATCGCCTTCGGCGAAGCCCTCGTCGACATGTTGTCCAGCCGTCTGGGCGACGACAGCGGCCCCGAGACCTTCACGCCCTATGCCGGCGGCGCGCCGGCCAATGCGGCCGTCGCCTGCGCCCGCCAGGGCGTCCCCAGCCTCTTTCTCGGCATGATCGGTGACGATCGCTTCGGCGACTTCCTGGTCGACGAACTGACCCGCTATGGCGTCGACACCCAGCACGTGAGGCGAACCCGCGAGGCGCGCACGGCGCTGGCTTTCGTCTCACGCGATAGCCAGGGCGAGCGTCAGTTCGACTTCTATCGCCCGCCCGCCGCGGACCTGCTCTATCGGCGTGAGCATCTGCCGCCGGGCATCTTCACCGAGCCGGCCCTGGTGCACCTGTGCAGCAATAGCCTGACCGACACCGCCATCGCCCGCACGACGCTGGATCTCGCCAGCATCGCCCGGCGCGGCGGCTGCCTGATCAGCGTCGATGTCAACCTGCGCGCCATGCTGTGGCCGCAGGGCAAGATCGATATCGGGCTGGTCGAACAGCTGCTCGAGCGTGCCCATGTCATCAAGCTCTCCACCGAGGAGCTCGACATCCTGCGCGGCGATCGCAGCGTGGAGGAGTGGGTCAGTGCAAGGCTCGCCAAGTGCGCCCGACTGATCGTCATCACCGACGGCCCGGGGCCAGTCACTGCCCATCTGGCCGACCGTCAGCTGCAGACGACGCCGCCCAGCGTTCAGGCAGTGGACACCACGGCCGCGGGCGACGCCTTCATCGGCGGGCTGCTGGCCTCCCTGGCACGAGACGACGTGACCTGCGAGACGCTTTCCGACTGGCTGGCCAATGAAACGCGACTGACGGAGGCGCTGACGTTTGCCGCCCGCTGCGGTGCCTTCGCTGCCACGCGGGCCGGTGCCTTCGTCTCGCTGCCCGGCACCGATGATCTCGACGATCTGCCTCGCTAGTCCTCCACCTTTCCTGCCGCGAAGACGATTAGCGCCGCCCATGGCGGCGCATTCTACTATCGTCTAACCCGCCTGTGCCGCTTACGCCCGGATGATAATGTCCACATCCATCGGTCGCTTGTGACAGCGCGTGCCCGCCCGTTCATTGCTAGTCTGAACGGAGCTTTCGGGGTGACGCGATCGCTTCGAGACGACCTTTTGCGCGATTTCCGTTTCAGGACGAGGACACATGGACAAACTGTTTGGCAGCGCCGACGACGCGCTGCGGGGGCTCATTGAAGACGGCATGACGATGGCCGTCGGCGGCTTCGGCCTGTGCGGCATCCCCGAATCGCTGATCGTTGCCCTGCGCGACACCGGCAAGAAGGACCTGACGGTGGCCAGCAACAACGCCGGCGTCGACGGATTCGGCCTCGGGCTGCTGCTCGAATCGCGCCAGATCAAGAAAATGCTCTCCTCCTACGTCGGCGAGAACAAGGAGTTCGAACGCCAGTATCTCTCCGGCGAACTGGAGCTCGAATTCTGTCCGCAAGGGACACTGGCGGAGCGCCTGCGCGCCGGCGGCGCCGGTATCGCCGCTTTCTTCACCAAGACCGGCTATGGCACCAAAATCGCCGAAGGCAAGGAAGTGCGCGAGTTCGACGGCGAGCACTACGTCATGGAGCGTGGTCTGCCGGTCGATGTCTCGCTGATCAAGGCACAGGTAGCCGACAAGGCGGGCAACCTGCGCTTCAACAAGACCGCGCGCAATTTCAACCCGTTGGCCGCCATGGCCGGCAAGGTCTGCGTGGTAGAGGTCGAGGAGATCGTCGAGACGGGTGCCATCGACCCCGACGACGTCCACCTGCCGGGGATTTTCGTGCACCGCATCGTGCACAACCCGACGCCGGAAAAACGTATCGAGAAACGCACGCTCAGGGAGGTGAACTGAGATGGCCTGGACCAAGGAACAGATGGCCGAGCGCGCCGCCGGCGAGCTGCGCGACGGCTTCTACGTCAATCTCGGCATCGGTCAGCCGACGTTGGTGGCGAACTACATCCCCGAGGGCATGGACGTCTGGCTGCAGTCGGAAAATGGCCTGCTCGGCATCGGGCCGTTCCCAACCGAAGGGACCGTCGACCCCGATCTGATCAATGCCGGCAAGCAGACCGTCACTGCCCTGCCCGGCTCGAGCTACTTCGACAACGCCGAGTCCTTCGCGATGATTCGCGGCGGCCATATCAATCTGGCGATTCTGGGCGCCATGCAGGTCTCGGAACGAGGCGATCTCGCCAACTGGATGATCCCGGGCAAAATGGTCAAGGGGATGGGCGGCGCCATGGATCTGGTCGCCGGCGTGCAGCGGGTGGTGGTATTGATGAGCCACACCGCCAAAGGCGAACACAAGATCCTGGAAGCCTGCAATCTGCCCCTGACCGGCGTCGGCGTGGTCGACCGCATCATCACCGATCTGGGCGTGATGGATGTCACCGACAACGGGCTGGCACTGACCGAACTCGCGCCCGAAGTGACACTCGAAGAGATTCGCGAAGCCACCGGCTGCGCGCTGATCGACAAGCGGGAGACGGCCAATGCCTGATACCAACGCTACCGCCATGCGCGATGTTGTCATCGTCGCCGCCACCCGCACGCCGATCGGCACCTTTCAGGGCGGTCTCGCAAGCGTTCCCGCCGTGACCTTGGGCGCGACCGTCATTCGCCGCGTGCTCGATGGCATCGATCCGGCGGGCATCGATGAAGTGATCATGGGCCACGTGCTGCGTGCCGGGTTGGGCCAGAACACGGCGCGCCAGGCGGCGATCGAAGCCGGCCTGCCCGATAACGTGCCGGCGATGACCGTCGACAAGGTCTGCGGCTCGGGGCTCAAGGCCGTCCACCTGGCCGTCCAGGCGATCCGTTGCGGCGATGCCGACGCGATCGTCGCCGGTGGCATGGAAAGCATGAGTCTCGCGCCCTACGTGCTGCCGAAGGCGCGAACCGGGCTGCGCATGGGCCATGCCGAGCTGCTCGACAGCATGATCAGCGACGGCCTGTGGGACGCCTTCAACGACTACCATATGGGCATCACGGCGGAGAACGTGGCCGCGCAGTGGGGCATTTCCCGCCAGCAACAGGATGCCTATGCGGCCGAATCCCAGCGACGTGCCTCGAAAGCGCGAGAAGCTGGCCGTTTCGATGCCGAGATCACGCCGGTGAGCGTGCCGCAGCGACGCGGCGACCCGGTCGTCGTCGACCGTGACGAGCAGCCGCGCGACGGCGTTACCGCGGAATCCTTGAGCAAGCTCAAGCCGGCATTCTCCAAGACCGGCAGCGTGACCGCCGGCAACGCCTCATCGCTCAACGATGGCGCCGCCGCCCTGCTGATCATGAGTGCCGAGCGGGCCGCGAAGCTCGGTCTTCCAATCCTGGCGACCCTCCGTGCCTACGCCAATGCCGCCGTCGATCCGGCGACCATGGGTATCGGGCCGGTACCGGCGACCCGACGCTGCCTGAGACGGGCCGGCTGGAAGATCGACGACCTGGACCTGATCGAGGCCAACGAGGCGTTCGCTGCCCAGACGCTGGCCGTAGCCCAGGATCTGGGCTGGAGCCAGGACAAGGTCAACGTCAACGGCGGTGCCATCGCCCTGGGGCATCCGATTGGCGCCTCCGGCGCGCGCATTCTGGTAACGCTGTTGTACGAGATGCAACGCCGCGACGCCAAACGCGGCCTGGCGACACTCTGTATCGGTGGCGGTCAGGGCGTGGCGACGGCAATCGAGCGGA
>NZ_MSDO01000032.1 GCF_001937195.1 Salinicola socius
TGATTCGCGATCCCAACCGTAGCGGCTCGGAACTTCATCGCTTCGTCGTGCACTACCTGATGCTTTTTCACTGCTTCAGCCGAGCTGGCGGCCTGGGGCGCTTGTTCAGGGGGCTGCGCTTCCCGGTCGGTTTCCAGCAGCTCGACGATTTCGGTGAACTCCCCTTCTGCGTGATCAGCTCTCCCGTGGCATCGACCTTGCCATCCGACGAGGTCATTCGGCACAGCACCGAGATTTCCGGCAGCCGCAGTTTCGAGGAGCTGATCTCCGAAGACGCGATCGCAGCCATGCAGGACGATCTGCGCGAGCAGCTGATCAGGGCGGTCAACGCGGCGCCATCTGCCTGAACACGCATGAGAACTTAGAAACCACAACGCACTCGCCATCTCGAGAGAGGACATTGTCATGGCCAAGAACGAAAGTACTCAACACAAGCTGTCGCGTGTCCGCGCGCCCCGTGTGCATCTGACCTACGACGTCGAGATCGGCGACAGCATCGAGAAGAAAGAGCTGCCGTTCGTCGTTGGCGTCATGGGCGACTACGCGGGCAACCCGCTCGAGCCGCTACCCCGGCTGAAGGACCGCAAGTTCGTCAATGTCGACCGCGACAACTTCGACAGCGTGATGAAAGGCGTCAAGCCACGCCTGAGCTATCGCGTCGACAACACGCTGGCCAACGATGGTTCTCAGCTGCCGGTGGAGCTCAACTTCAAGCGCATGGAAGACTTCGAGCCGCAGGAGGTCGTGCGTCAGGTCGAGCCGCTGCGCAAGTTACTCGAGGTGCGCAACAAGCTGGCCGACCTGCGCAACAAGATGGGTGGCAACGACAAGCTCGAAGAGCTGCTGATGGACGTACTGCAGAACACCGACAAGCTTCAGGCGCTGGGCGAAGAGCTGGGACGCGAAGCCGCTGCCAAACCGCAGCAAGACAAGGAATAACAGGAGTCTCCCATGGCCGAGAATCAGACCGACAACACTTCGCAGAGTGAAACGCAGGAAGTCTTCGCCCCGGAGACATCGCTACTGGACAGCATCATCTCCGAAAGCCGCGTGGCTCGCTCGGAGACCGAGCGCACCCGCACCCGTGATCTGATCGACGAACTGGTCAATCAGGTACTCGAAGGCGAAGTCACGCCCAGCAAGGACCTGATCGCGGTACTCGACTCGCGCATCGCCGAGATCGACTCGCTGCTCTCGGATCAGTTGAACGAGGTCATGCATGCCAGCGAATTCCAGCAACTGGAAGCTTCCTGGCGCGGCCTCAAGTATCTGACCGATCAGTCCGAGACCAGCACCAACATGAAGATCCACATGTTGAACGCATCCAAGAAGGACCTGGTCAAGGATCTCAAGTCGGCTTCCGAGTTCGATCAGAGCGCGCTGTTCAAGAAGGTCTACGAGGAAGAGTACGGCACCTTTGGTGGTGCTCCCTTCGGCATGATGATCGGCGACTACGAGTTCGGCCGTCATCCGCAGGACATGTATCTGCTGGAACAGGTTTCTCATGTCGCCGCTGCCGCCCATGCCCCGTTTATCTCCTCGGCCTCGCCGGAGCTTTTCGGCTGGGACTCGTTCACCGACATGACCGGTCCCCGGGATCTCTCCAAGATCTTCGACACGGTCGAATATGCCAAGTGGAAGTCCTTCCGCAACTCGGAAGATGCCCGCTACGTCGGCCTGACGCTGCCCCACGTGCTCGGCCGCTTGCCCTACGGCGAAGAGACCACACCGGTGGAAGAGTTCAACTTCACCGAAAGTGTCGACGGTCGCGATCACAACAAGTATCTGTGGATGAATGCCGCCTACACCATGGGGGCCCGTGTCACCGACGCCTTCTCCAAGTACGGCTGGTGCGTGGCGATTCGTGGCGTCGAAGGCGGAGGCCTGGTCGAGGATCTACCGACCCATACCTTCCAGACCGACGATGGCGAAGTGGCACTCAAGTGCCCTACCGAAATCTCGATCACCGACCGTCGCGAGAAAGAGCTGTCCGATCTGGGCTTCATACCGCTGGTCCACTGCAAGGGCACCGACTATGCGGCGTTCTTCGGCACCCAATCGGCCCAGTTGCCGAAGCAGTACAACACCGACGTCGCCAACGCCAACGCGCGCCTGTCGTCGCAGCTGCAGTACATCTTTGCCACTTCGCGTATCGCTCACTTCATGAAAGCGATCATGCGCGACAAAGTGGGTAGCTTCGCCTCCCGCCAGAACGTCGAGGATTACCTCAACGAGTGGCTGTCACAGTACGTCCTGCTGGACGACAACGCCGGTCAGGAAGCCAAGGCCAAGTATCCGCTGCGCGAAGCTCGCGTCGAAGTCGCGGAAGTGCCCGGCAAGCCTGGTGCCTACAAGGCAGTGACGTTCCTGCGGCCGCATTACCAGCTAGACGAGCTGACCGCGTCGCTGCGTCTGGTGTCCGAGTTGCCGCAGTCGACACGCGGCTCCTGATCCTGACGATCCTGTCGCAGGCACCAGCCCGATGGCTGGTGCCTGCGTCGTCGTGAGGTCAGCCCGAGCCAAGGTCACGGATGCCTACCGAACGCTTCTACGGAGTGGATGTCGAGGTGCGAAATGAGTGAAACGCTGCAAATGGTACCGACGCTGTTCGATCGTCTACTCGACGACGAACCGCAGCACTCGACCGATGCGCAGCCTGGCCATCGCTGTTCACTGGCAGTCTACAAGGCCTCCGTGGTGAGGGATCTCGAACTGCTGGTCAATACCCGCCGCGAACTGGTCGCTGGCCAACTGGATGGCTGGCCGACGCTGCAGGGAACGCTGCTCGACTATGGTCTGCCGGATTTCGTCAGCCGCGGCATCCGCAGCACGGAAGATCGTCGGCTGATTCAGCGCCAGCTGGAGCGCACCATCGAGCAGGGCGACAAGCGATTCAGCCGCGTGCGCGTGCAACTGCTCAACCAGGATAGTCATGACCGGATACTCCAGTTTCGCATCGAAGCGGTGCTGTCGCTGAGTGAAGCCAGCCAGCGCGTGGCCTTCGATGCCGTACTGCAAGTCAATACTCGCCAATACAAGGTGCAGAACCTGATCTAATGCTCGACGACCTGCTGCCCTACTACGAGAAGGAACTCTCGCACCTGCGCTTTCTGGGCCAGGAGTTCGCTCAGCGCTATCCCAAGATTGCCTCGCGGCTGCTGCTCGAGGGGGATTACTGCGAGGATCCTCACGCCGAACGCATGATCGAGTCGTTCGCCTTTCTCAGTGCTCGCGTGCACAAGAAACTCGACGACGATTTCCCCGAAATCGTCGAGGCGTTTCTCGACGTGCTCTACCCGCACTATCTGCGCCCGACGCCAGCGCTCTCCATCGTCGAGTTCGACCCTGGCGCACAAACGTCGCTGACCGGTGCGTACCACCTGCCCCGCCACACCGCACTGCATTCGCGTCCGGTTGAGGACTCGTTCTGCCGTTTTCGCACCTGCTACCCGGTAGACGTCTGGCCAGTGGCGCTCAGCGGCGCCGAGCTGACCCGGCTGGAACGCTCTTCGTTCAGCAACCACGGCAACGACAACGTCGCCAAACTGACACTGTCACTGGAAAGCCTTGGCAATACCGACTTCGGCAAGCTGGGCATGGATCGCCTGAGATTCTTCCTCGATGGCGAAGGCAGCCTGATGCATCCGCTTTACGAGCTGCTGTTCAACAACGTGGCAAGAGTCTCGGTGAGCTTCGTCGATGCCGGCCAGCCACGTGAAATCGGACTGGCACCGGGTGCCATCACCCCGGTCGGCTTCGGTCATGACGAGGGGCTGATCGACTACTCCGAGCGCTCGTTTCTCGGTTACCGACTGCTGCACGAGTACTTCACTTTCCCCGAGAAGTTCCTGTTCTTCGACCTGAACGGGCTGGCGAAGCCACTCGCGGGCAAGTCGGTCACACAGATTCAGATCCATTTTCTGTTCCGCGACTACGACCAGCACGAACGGCTGGCCCGTCTCGCGCAGACCGTGGGCCGGCATAACTTCCGGCTCGGCTGCTCGCCAGTGGTGAACCTGTTCCCGCAACAGGCCGAGCCGATCAAGCTGAGCCATACGCGCCACGAATACCCGGTGGTACCGGACGTGCGCCACGCGCGCTCCACCGAGATCGTCTCGATCGACGAGGTGACTCGGGTCATCCGCACTGCCACCCAGGACGAAGTCTCGCCCTGCCTGCCCTTTTTCGAACCCCGGGATAGCGAGAAGCAGGCACGCCAGAGTTACTGGATCGCACGGCGGGTGGCATCCGAGAACGCCCGCGACCCCGGCACCGAGATGCGATTGCGCGTGGTGGATCGCGAGCTGGAAATGCTGGATGGCAGTAGCGATACCCTGAGTCTCAAGCTCACCTGCAGCAATCGCGACCTGCCGCAGCTGATGACCTTCGGTCACCCGCAGGGCGACTTCACCCTCGAACGCGAGCAGGTCGTGCAGCAGATCCGCTGCCTGCGCAAACCGACGCCGCCGGTTCGTCCGCCGATGGGCAAGGGCCTGATCTGGCGCCTGGTCTCGCATCTGTCGCTCAACCATCTATCGCTGGTTTCCGACGGCCGCGAAGCACTGATGGAACTGCTGACGCTTTACAACTATCGCCAGGCCTCGGCGATCCGCAAGCAGATCAACGGCATCAGCTCGATTTCGAGCGAGCCGGTGATGACGCGCATCGGTCACCCGCGTCCGGCCTTCGTCCGCGGCACCGGCATCACGCTGGAACTCGATGAAAGCCAGTTCACCGGCAGCGGCATCTATCTGTTCGGTATGGTGCTGGACCACTTCTTCGGCCAGTACTGCAGTCTGAACAGCTTCACCCAACTCACCCTGCGCTCCCGTCAGCGCGAACAGCGAGTCGCCCAATGGCAGCCGAGAACCGGTACTCAGCCCCTGGTCTGATCGATCAGGCGCGAGCGGAGCCCTGGCGATTCGGGTTCTTCCAGCTCGTGCGCCTGCTGCGGCTGCACTACAGCCGTACCGGACGTATCGACCCGGAGAACCGCCCACATCAGGATCCGCTGCGCTTTCGCTCGCTCCTGTCACTGAACTTTCCACCCAGCGAGATCAGTAATCTTGCTTTCGAGAGCGACAAGGTACGCTCCGCCAGCGGCGATCCGTTGAGCGAAATCCAGGTCACCTTCATGGGGCTGGTCGGTCCCTCCGGCGTGCTGCCGCGACCGTATACCGAGCTGCTGATCAATCGCCATATCGACAAGCGCGACGACGCCGCCCACGCGTTCATGGATTTCTTCTCGCACCGAATGACGGCGCTGTTCTACGAGGCGTGGCAGAAGTATCGCTTTCATATCGAATACGAACGCAAGGGCAGTGCCGACTTCGAAAACTGGCTGCTTCATCTGGTCGGCTTTACCCCGACCACGCTGGAGAAAACGCTGAATCGCGACGACGATCCGGGTTCGCTTCGTCGCGACCTGTTCAGCTGGTTTTCCGGGCTGTGGAGCCAGCGCCCGCGTAACCCGGGCAACCTCCAATCGATTCTGGAATACACCTTCCAGCTCCCCTGCCGTGTCGTGCCCTTCACCGGTCGCTGGATACGCCTCGAGCCGGATCAGTACACCCGGCTCGGCCAGGCCAATGCCCAGCTCGGCCAGAGCGCCGTTGCCGGCACGCGCGTGCGCGACTATCAATCCGCCTTTCGCGTCTCGTTCGGGCCACTGAGCCTGAGCGCCTACCGTTCGCTACTGCCCGAGACCGAAGCACACCAGAAACTGGTGAAGCTGCTGCGTTTCTATGCCGGTATCGAGCTCGATTTCGAGATCGAACTGATCCTCGACAAACACAGCATACCCGCGCCTCAACTGGGCGCGGGCGGCAGCATCAAACTGGGGCGGCTGGGCTGGCTGCAACCCACCGACCGACCGGCCGCCTCCCACGGCCATGCACTCTTCGACATTCCCTACGATGGAGCCACGGCGTGAGTCTCAAATCTCTTTTCGACAAGCTCAACGATCCCTGCCGCGAGGCGACCGAAGGCGCGGCGGCACTCTGCCTGGCCGAGCGACAGTACGATGTCGATATCGAGCACCTGCTGCTCAAGCTGCTCGACAGCGACGACAACGACTTCCTGCGCATTGCCCGTCACTATGACGTCTCGCTCGATCGACTCGCCTCGCAGCTCGAAGAGACGGTTTCGACGTTCAAGACCGGCAATACCCGAACGCCAGCGCTGTCGCCGCGCATTACCCGACTGATCGAGCGCGCCTGGGTCGTCGCCTCGATCGACCACGGCGAGGCCAAGGTTCGCAGCGGCCATCTGTTGTTGGCGCTATTGAAGGATGAAGAATTGCGCCGGGTCTTGATGGATGGCGCCCGTGAACTCGAACGGATCAACGTCGACGATCTGCAGGCGCATCTCGATGACCTGATCGGGGGAAGTAGCGAAGACCAGCATGTACGCCCGCTGGGCGAAGGCGTCGACGCTGGCACTCGAGCCGATGATCGATCATCGGATACCAGGAGCGCAGGCTCCCGCGCGGGCAAAAGCAAGACCCCGGCCCTTGATCAATACACCATCGACCTGACCGGTAATGCTCGCGCCGGACGCATCGATCCGGTGCTCGGGCGTGAAGAAGAAGTTCGCCAGATGGTGGATATTCTGACCCGTCGACGTCAGAACAACCCGATCCTCACTGGAGAGGCGGGCGTCGGCAAGACCGCCGTGGTCGAAGGTCTGGCGCTGCGCATCGTCGACGGCGACGTGCCACCGCCGCTCAGGAACGTCGAACTGCGAACCCTCGACCTCGGGCTCTTGCAGGCTGGCGCGGGCGTCAAGGGTGAGTTCGAGAGTCGGCTCAAGAACGTGATCGAGGAGACCAAGCGCAGCCTGCATCCGATCATCCTGTTCATCGACGAGGCCCACACGCTGATCGGCAGCGGCGGCCAGGCCGGCCAGGGCGACGCCGCCAATCTGCTCAAGCCGGCGCTGGCCCGCGGCGAATTGCGTACCATCGCCGCCACCACCTGGGCCGAATACAAGAAGTACTTCGAGAAAGACGCGGCGCTGGCGCGACGCTTCCAGGTGGTCAAGGTCGAGGAGCCGACGGAGCCGGTCGCGATCAACATGTTGCGCGGCCTCAACGAGCGCATGCAGGATCACCACAAGGTCACCATCCTCGACGATGCCATCGTCCAGGCCGTGCGCCTGTCGCATCGTTACATCACCGGTCGCCAGCTGCCGGACAAGGCCGTCAGCGTGCTCGACACCGCCTGCGCGCGCGTCGCCCTGGCACAATCCTCGCAGCCGGCCGCACTGGAAGACGCCCACCGCCGTGTCGACAACCTGAATAGCGAGATCGCCGTTCTCCAGCGCGAACAGCGCGAAGGCAGCGATCACGCGGAAACGCTCGCCGCGCTCGACGAACAGCTCACCGCAACCCAGAGCGAAATCGATGACCTCAGCGCACGCTGGGAGCGCGAACAAGCGATCGTGACGCGCCTGAAGGCACTGGAAGCCGAACGCATCGAGGTCGAAACCGGCAAACAAAGCGGCGACGCCGACGCGCTGAGCCAGCAGATCGGCAAAGTCCGCCGCGAACTGGCCGCGATTCAGGGCGAACACTCGCTGGTTCACGGTCATGTCGACGGCAACGTGATCGCCGAAGTGATCTCCAACTGGACCGGCATTCCACTCGGCAAGATGATGCGCGACGAGATCACCACGGTGCAGCGCCTGCCGGAACTGCTCGGCGAACGCGTGCTGGGGCAGGATCATGCGCTGGCCGAGATCGGCAAGCGCATCGCCATTTCACGCGCGCGGATGGAAGATCCCAACAAACCGATCGGCGTCTTTCTGCTACTCGGCCCCAGCGGCGTCGGCAAGACCGAAACCGCTCTGTCGCTGGCCGACACGCTCTACGGTGGCGAGCGCAACGTCATCACCATCAACATGTCCGAATATCAGGAAGCGCATACCGTCTCCAGCCTCAAGGGCTCGCCCCCCGGCTACGTCGGCTACGGCGAAGGCGGCGTGCTGACCGAAGCGGTGCGCCGCAAGCCTTACAGCGTGGTGCTGCTGGACGAAGTCGAGAAAGCGCACCCGGACGTGCTGGAGCTGTTCTTCCAGGTCTTCGACAAGGGCGTGCTGGACGACGGTGAAGGCCGCGAGATCAACTTCCGCAACACCGTGATCCTGCTGACCTCCAACGTCGGCACCGACGACATCATGCAGCAGTGCCTGGGGGTCGCGTCCCTGCCCGCGCCGGATGCGATCGTCGACAGCCTGCGCCATCAGCTCAACGACGTTTTCAAACCGGCCTTCCTTGGCCGCCTGAACATCATCCCCTACTACCCGGTGCAGAAAGAGATCCTGCACAACATCGTGCGACTCAAGCTCGACCGCATCAAAAGGCGCTTCGAGCACAATCATCGGGCCGATTTCGAATACGACCCGGCGATCATCGACGCCGTTGCCGAACGCTGCACCGACAGCGACAGCGGTGCGCGCAACATCGACAACATCCTTTCCGGCAGTCTGATGCCAACCATTGCGTCTCAGGTACTGGACCGCATGGCGAAAGGCGAAGCGATCGAAAAGCTGGCTGTCAGCCTCGACGACCAAGGCGAATTCGCTTACGCGTTGAGTTGAGTTGAGTCTCGATGAATAACAGCGACATCACGGGAAAAAGTCATGGCTGACTCGATACTGGATAGTTTGCTCGACACCTTCGATATCGGGCTGTCGCAGTCCCAGCGGCTGCTGACGCTGGAGATCGCCGGGGCTTCGTTGCTGCCCCATCGGCTGGTGGGCGAGGAGCGCGTCAGCGAGCCGTTCACCTACACCCTCGACTGCATCTCCCAGCAGGGCGACATCGAGCTCAAGACGCTGATGGCGCAGCCGGCCCGGCTCTCGATTCTGCAGGCCGACGGCAGCTACCGCCCGCTGCACGGGCTGGTCAGCGAGGCCGCGCTGCTGGGCGAGGATGGCGGCGTCACCTACTACCAGCTCACCCTGGTGCCGTGGCTCACCATGCTGAAGCTCGGCCGCGACAGCCGGATCTTCCAGGACCGCAGCGTCGCCGATGTCCTCACCGCCGTGTTCGACGGCCATGAACTGGCTAAGGGCCGCTACCGCTTCGACCTGCGTCGCGACTATCCCGCCCGCAGCTACTGCGTGCAGTACCGAGAGAGCGACTTCAACTTCGTCAGTCGGCTCTGCGAGGAAGAAGGCCT
>NZ_MSDO01000033.1 GCF_001937195.1 Salinicola socius
CCGCGTCCGGTGATCGGTGGCCCGCAGAGCGCCACCGTGGTCGGCCCCGCCAACGAAGAGATCCACACCGACCATCTCAACCGCGTGCGCGTCCAGTTCCACTGGGACCGCCAGGGTCAGAACGATGAGAATTCCAGCGTCTGGCTGCGGGTCTCCCAGCCCAACGCCGGCGCCGGCTGGGGTGGCGTGTTCGTCCCGCGCATCGGCCAGGAAGTGCTGGTCGACTTCCTCGAGGGCGATGCCGACCGGCCGCTGATCACCGGCCGGGTCTACAACGGCGAGCAGAGCCCCGACTGGCACAGCCACGGCCTGCTCTCCGGCTTCAAGAGCAAGACCTACCGCGGCAGCAAGTACAACGAACTCGTCTTCGACGACGCCACCGATCAGGAGCGTGTCCGGCTCAACTCCGAAGCCGAGAAGAGCCAGCTCAACCTCGGCTACCTGATCCACCAGACCGGCAACACCCGGGGCGCCTTCCGCGGCACCGGGTTCGAGCTGCGCACCGATGCCTATGGCGCCATCCGCGCCAACCAGGGGCTCTACCTCTCAAGCTGGGGCCAGCTCGGCGCCAGCGGCGACCAGCTCGACCTCACCCCGGCCAGACAGCAGCTCGACAGCGCCTACCACCTCAGCGACAGCCTCAGCCAGAGTGCGGCGGACCACAACGCCGACGCCCTCGACAGCCGCGAGAACCTCAAGCAGGCCGGGGAAGACGCCGACGACAGCTA
>NZ_MSDO01000034.1 GCF_001937195.1 Salinicola socius
AGCACTGGAGCGCACTGGCGGTGCCGAACATGAAGGTTTCGGCGTTGCCGTAGGTGGTGGCGATGGTGCCGTGGTTGAAGGTGAAGTCCCCGATGCCGTCGATCTTGGTGACCTTTTTGGAGCGGGTGACGAAGCGGTCCATGAAATCTTTCGGGGGCTTCCAGCCCTGGACGTCCAGGGCGAGGTGAACGGCACAGCCCATGGGCTCGACGTGGGCCATCAGTTCCTTGGCGATGCTATCCAGGTAGGTCTGGATATCGGCGGTACTGCGCTCGTGGATGAAGTGGGGCGATAGCTCGATCTTGAGGTGGGTGCCGATGTCTTCGGCCTTGGTGTGCCGGGCGTAGAACAGGACGATGACGCCAAGCTCGTTGTTCTGGAGCCGGTAGCGGAAGCCGCTGTTGGTGTTGCCGGCGCCGACGATCCAGGTGGTGCCGAACAGGTCGATGGTGGCGCCACGTCCTTCGCGGTACGTCTCGATGATCTGATCGAACAGGTGCATGCACGGCTTGCCGGCGTAAAGCTGACGCACGGTGTCGACACCAGTGTGGAGCAGCTTGATGTTCGAGAGATTGCGCTGGCCCTTGGGACTGATGAAAAGCGAGCCCCGTTTGTCTTGCTCGTCGCGTGCCAGTGATTCGAGTGAATAGCGTTCCCAAGTCTTCATTTTACAAAACTCCAAAACTGTACGGTGTGAGCCGAAATGGTCGGTTCGGTATTTGATCTGCGAGACGTGTTACAGGGAGGGTCTCGCCCTGTCTGCTGATTCGTGCCGATTGTGCTGCGAATGGGCGCGTAGACCGATCTGGTTATCAAAATCGGGAAATTGATTCGGGTAGCTGTGGTGTACCGAAAAGGCATCAGCGCCCAGGGTGGTGACGGTGTAGGCCTGCAACGTCTCAAGGTTGCGGAATTGACGAAGGCCGCCCCGTTGAGCACCGAGGAACCAGTAATTCGTCTGGACAGTCATGGCTAGTATCCAGCGATCTGAGTCGGCAACCGGGAATCGGAACGCGCCCAGGTAGACCGGATGGCGCTTGGACATCTCAGAGAACAGTGCTTCAAAACGGGGTTTTTGAAGAAGGTACATGGCGGCCTCCTGTCAGGCGGAAACGAGTAGAGAGGACAGAGCCGCAATGACGGCCAGATGCAGCGGGTACCTAGCCTGGGCTGACTGGTTGACTCCCGTTGATCCACGACAGATTCGCCCAGGCTCACTAGTCATCGATCCCCGGCAGTCCGTGATGAAGATCCTCATGGCGTGATTCCCCAGGTGATGACGGCAATAGTGGCGAGATGCAGCGGATACCAGGAGAGCCGGAGCGGGCGCGGAATGGCCGGGATCGGAACGTCGAGGCGTATCGAGCCGCTGGCCAGGAGAACGAGCGTCATGGCCGTGGCGGTGCTGATCAGCATGTGAAGCGGTGTTCCGTTGATCATGGCGGCCAGGAGCAATGCCGGGATCGCGGCGACGGTTCGGTGTGGGTAGCGGTAGGCCAGCACGAACGCCGGCACCAGGAGCAGGCCCAACAGGCCGTACTCGACGTGGGGGCTGATCGAGAGAGCCAGGATGACCAGGACGATGCCGATGGCGGCCTGGAGGGTGCGTTCCTGGATCTGCTGCAGGGCGATGACGGAGAGCATGCCCAGGCCGAGGGTGAAGCAGACGTTGAGCTTGGTCGCGACGACCAGGAGATAGGGCAGTTGGGCCAGGGAGCCTACCCAGAGCAGCCGGAGGCCGTAGCGAGCCGGTCGGCGGGTGTTGTGGAGAAGGTGCCAAGCGACCATGCCGGCGAATAGCGGGAAGGCGATACGGCCGAGAGCGATAGCCCAGGGCGTGAGCGCGGCATCCGGCCAGAGGTATTTGGAGACGTGCTCGGCGGTCATGGCCAGGATCGCGAGCCATTGGGCGAGCGGTACCCAGGCGTTGGATAGGGGCTGTCTATGAGATCCGCCGCGATCGTCGGGTGAAAAGCTATCGATAGCCGGGTTCATGACGTGACCTCCTGGGTGGGCAGCACGGTGGCCTGGAGCAGCACATAGAGATTGCTGGTATGGGAGCTGGTCGAGGTGGAGCGGAACAGGCCGCCGATGACGGGGATATCGGAGAGCACCGGGACGGAATTCTCCTGACGGCGGTTTTCTTCGGAGACGAGGCCGCCCAGGAGCACCGACTGGCCGGACTGGATCTGGACCGTGGTGGCGATGCTGCGCTGATTGGTGATGATGTCCGAGGCCAGCAGCGAGTCGGTGAGGCTGTCGGCGGCGGTGTTGACGTCCATGACCACCAGCCCGGAGGGCGTGACCACCGGGAACACGTTGAGGGTGATGCCGATGTCCTTGCGCTCGATGGTCTGGAACGGGTTTTCGATGTTGGCCGCTTCCCCGGTGATCCTGCCGGTGATGAACGGCACGTTCTGGCCGACGCTGATGGTGCCGCGCTGACCGGAGAGGGTGAGGATCTGCGGGGTGGAGAGGACGCGGGCATTGGAGTCGCGGCGGATGGCGTTCACCGCGAGCGCGAGGGTGTCGCCGTCGAAGATCCCGAACGAGGCCCCGGGCACGGACAGCGCATTCCCCAAGCTGGAGGTGTTGAAGCCGCCGGCGGGGTTGCTGCCGTTCCGGGCACGACCGAACGCCACCCCAAGATCGAAGGTATCGCCGTCGGTGGTTTCGAAGATGATGGCGCGGATCAGTACCTGGGCGCGGGTCACGTC
>NZ_MSDO01000035.1 GCF_001937195.1 Salinicola socius
GCTTCCTCGCGCTTCCTCGCGCTTCCTCGCGCTTCCTCGCGCTCATCGATCTATTCAGCGCTTCCCTAGCGACTACCAGGGCCTGGCGAAGAACACCGCCGGGCCTTTTTCGTTGACGGCAGCTGGCTGTCCGAGAATGGATTTTCGACCGTGTGCTGGCTAACCTTTACCTCGTGAACGCCTGAACAGGCGTCGTCGCGACGGTTGGCTATCGGTGCCATCGCGCCGCCATCGCTCGCCACAACAACCACAGATCAAAAGCGAACGAACTCATGGAAAATCTTCAATTCTGGGATTTTGCGGTGATCGCGGCCTATTTCGTGATCGTCACTTTTATCGGCTACAAGACCGCTCGGGGAAAGACGACGCCGGAAGAGCTGTTCCTGGCGGGAAGAAGCCTGGGCCCGATGGCGATCGGGTTCTCGCTGTTCGCCTCCAATATCTCCTCCGATACTTTGATCGGCCTGCCGGGCGCCGCCTATCAGCACGGGATCTCCGCGGCCAACTACGAGTGGATGGCCGGCGTGGTGCTGATGTTCACGGCCATCTTCGTGCTGCCGGTGTTGATGCGGGCGCGCGTGACGACCATGCCGGAGCTGATGGAGCGACGCTTCGATTCACGGCTGCGCAAGTATCTTTCCGTCATCACGCTGTTTTTGTCGATCATTCTCGATACCGCGGGCACGCTCTACGCCGGCGGCCTGATCGTGACGACTTTCATCCCCGGCACCAATCTGTGGGAAGTCTGTGCGCTGCTGGCATTGTTCACCAGCATCTACACGGCCTTTGGCGGGCTCCGTGCCGTGGTCTACACCGATGTGATGCAGGCCTGCGTGCTGATCGGCGGTTCGGCGGCGATGACCTGGATCATCTTCGGCCATTTCGACTACAGCTGGTCGACGGTCAAGGAGGCGGTCAGTCCCGAGAAGCTGTCGCTGATCCGGCCGCTGGACGATCCCAGCGTGCCGTGGCTGGGGTTGATCACCGGGGTGCCGATCGTCGGCTTCTACTACTGGAGCATGAATCAGTATGTCGTCCAGCGTTTGCTCGGGGCACGCGATATTCAGGCCGCCGGTCGCGCCTCGGTGTTCGCGGCAGCGTTGAAGTTGTTGCCGATCTTCATCATGACGATTCCGGGCGCCATGGTGATCCCGCTGCTGCCGGGGCTCGAGCATCCCGATCAGGTCTACCCGAAAATGGTCCAGGAATTCACCCCGACCGGGCTCACCGGCTTGATCCTGGCCGGTCTGATCGCAGCGCTGATGTCGACGCTATCCTCGACGCTCAACTCTTCGGCGACGCTGCTGACGCTGGATTTCATCAAGCCGGCCAGGCCGAGTCTGAGCGATGCCCAACTGGCCAGATGGGGGCGGATCTGCACGTTCATCCTGGCGGCGATCGCGGCATCCTGGGGGCCGATGATCCAGTACTTTTCCGGCCTCTGGGCCTATCTCCAGCAGGTGTTCGCGTTCGTTGCCTCGCCATTGGTGGCGACCTTCCTGATGGGGCTGTGGATCAAGTCGCTGGGCTCGTCGGCGGCATTGCGCGGCCTGGCCAGCGGCCATGCGCTCAGTGCGGTGCTGTTCGTGCTGGTTGAGACTGGCGTGCTGCCGATCCACTTCACCATCATCGGCGGTATCCTGTTCGCGGCGACGGCGCTATTCACCGGGTTCTGGAAGGTTCGGCTGGGCGCCGACGATCGGCCGGACGACGAGGATGCGCGGATCGCGGTCATCGCCAAAGAGGGATTGGAGCGGGTTCCCCGTGATGTCATGATCGGCATCGCCATCGTGTCGGCGCTCACCGCGATCATCGTCTATCTGCTGCGATGAGCGAGCCGCTCTCATTTCAAGGCTGTTTCATACAAGGATCTGTCATGGATACCCTTCGTCTCGCGATCGTGGGTTACGGCAAGATCGCCCGCGATCAGCATCATCCTGCCATCGACGACAATGCGCGTTATCGATTGACCGCCGTCTCCAGCCGTAACGCCTCCGTGGCCGACGTTGCGAATTTCGAAAGTCTCGAGGCGCTGCTCGAGCAGGGCCCCGAGATCGACGCCGTGTCGCTATGCACCCCCGCTGGCGTTCGCACCGCGCAGGCGCGTCTGGCCATGGCAAGCGGCAAGCACGTGATGCTCGAGAAGCCGCCCGGAGCCACTCTGGCGGAAATCGAAACCCTGCGGGAAGACGCCGAGCGCCATGGTGTCACGCTGTTCGCGTCATGGCATTCCCGTCACGCCCACTGTGTCGATTCGGCACGGCAGTGGCTGGCGACGCGCCAGATCCGGCGTGTCGATATCGAATGGAAGGAGGACGTGCGCGTCTGGCATCCGGGGCAGGCCTGGATCTGGCAGCCGGGCGGCATGGGGGTGTTCGATCCGGGTATCAACGCGCTATCGATCGTGACCGAGATCCTGCCGCGTCCGTTCCACCTGACCGATGCCCAGCTGCAGGTGCCCGGCAACTGCCAGACGCCGATCGCGGCATCGCTGGATTTCGTCGACGGCGAAAACGTGCCGATTCATGCCGAGTTCGATTTTCGTCAGCAGGGCACGCCGCCGATCTGGAACATTCACGTCGAGACCGACGAAGGGCGCTTGACCCTGGAAGCGGGCGGCAGCCGGTTGCTGATCGACGGCGAGCTACGCGAAGAAGGTCCCGATGCGGAGTACGCCGGCCTCTACGAACGCTTTGCCACGCTGATCGCCGAGGGTCGTTCCGACGTCGATGTCAGCCCGTTCCGGCACGTGGCCGACGCCCTGATGCTGGGGCACCGGCACACCGTCGAGGACTTCGTCGAATAGAGGAGAGCTTCGAGCGAGCGCCGGTTTCGTACAAAGCCTAGCCGGTCATCGCCTGTGGCAGATACAACACGATCTCCGGGAACGCCCGCATCAGCACGATCGCGAACAGCATCAGCAGGAAGAAGGGCAACGTGGCCTTGGCGATGGTGAAGATGTTCTTGCCGGTCAGCCCCTGGATCACGAACAGATTGAAGCCCACCGGTGGCGTGATCTGCGAGATCTCCACCACGATCACCAGGTAGATGCCGAACCAGATCGGGTCGATGCCGGCGGCGTTGATCAGCGGCATGATGATCGAGGTCACCAGCAGAATCAGCGAGATCCCGTCGAGGAAGCAGCCCAGCACCAGCAGGAACAGCGTCAACATCACCAGCAGCACGTTGGGCGATAGCCCCATGGCGGCGATGGCGCTGGCCAGCTGCGTCGGCAGTTGGGTGAAGCTCATTGCCGACGACAAAAACGACGCGCCGGCGATGATGAAGGCGATCATGCACGAGGTACGCAGTCCGGCGAACATCGACTCCAGGAAGATCGACTTGTCGAAGTGGCCATTGAAGCGGGCGATCACCATCGACAGCACCACTCCGACGGCCGCTGCCTCGGTGGGCGAGGCGACGCCGCCGTAGATGCTGCCGAGAATGCCGCCGATCAGTACCAGCAGCGGAATCAGCCGCCAGCTGTTTCTGACCTTGTCGAGAAACGGCATCGGCGTCTCGGCATGACCCGCGCCGCCATTCCTGCCGGCGGTCAGTGACCAGATCACCAGGTAGATCATGAACAGCGCCAGCAGCAGCAGGCCGGGGCCGACGCCCGCCATGAACAGGCGCGAGATCGACTGCTCGGTGACCACGCCATAGACGATCATCATGATTGACGGCGGGATCAGCAGGCCCAGGGTGGAGGCGCTGGCCAGCGTGCCGATCGCCAGCGTCTCGTCGTAGCCGCGCCGCTCGAGTTCCGGGAGGGTCATCTTGCCGACCGTGGCGCAGGTCGCGGCAGAGGAGCCGCAGACGGCCGCGAACAGTCCGCTGCCGATGATGTTGGAGTGCAGCAGCCGACCGGGCAGACGGTTGAGCCAGGGCGACAGCGCGCGGAACATGTTGTCGGCAAGCCCGGAGCGAAACAGGATCTCGCCCATCCACACGAACATCGGCAGGGCGGTCAGGTCCCAGCCATAGCTGGCGCCCCAGAAATCGGAGGCAAGAATGGGGCCGACCTCGAAGCTCGTGAAACCGGTCAGCGCGATCCAGCCGGTGCCGAGCAGGGCGAAGGCGATCCATACGCCGCCGCCGAGCAGAATCGCCAGGGTAAAAAGCGTTGCAAGACTGAGCGTGAGCACGAGTCGAATCCTCGGTTCAGGGAAGCACCGTATAAATGTCTGCGCGGGCGAAGTGCTGCGTTACGCGGTGCTGGAAGACTCGCCTAACCCCATGTTATGTCTCGTCTTCTGCGCTCCGTGCGCCTTGCTCTTCATCCCGCTCGCCGATTTATTCAGCGCTTCCTCGCTGGTTGTTGGAGCGAAAAGTTACTCGCCGCCGAAGCTGTCTTTATCGCCAGGGTCGTTGTTGTCGCCGGGGGCCACGTAGCGCGACGGCGCCGTGACGGCCTGTCTCAGCGTGTTCGAAAGGGCTTCCAGAATGGCCAGACACAGCAGCGCGAGGCCGACGACCAGAACGGTCTGTGGAATCCACAGCGGAATCGCCATCAGCCCCGAGGAGACGTCGCCGTAATCGAGGCTTTCGCGAATCAGCCCGATCATCTCCCAACTGAGCAAGGCGCTGAGCGCCAAGGCGATCGCCAGGCACGCCACTTCGCACCAGACCTGGATCGCCGCCGGCAGTCGGGCGATGACCAGCGTGACGCGAATATGGGCGTAGTGGGTGAAGGTGTAGGCGAGGCTCAGGAAGGTGGCGCCGACCAGCAGATAGGAGGCGATCTCCGAGACGCCGCTGATCTCGTAGCCGAGACGACTGGCGCCGCCCATTACCAGCACGGCGTCGAGACAGCGCAGCAGTACCTGAAACGTGACCAGGCCGCAGATCGCCAGCATGCAGGCCGCGGCACCCCAGGCACCGAGCCGGTAGAGCGGATTCAGTTTGAAGGTCATGACGGAAACTCACCGGGTGTGAGTGAAGTGAAGTCTACGGCGTACGAGGCCCGCGACGAGGCGGGCCGTTACACCAAACGTTATTGGCTCTGCTGGGCCTGGCGTTCGCGGTAGCGATCGACCAGTTGCTGAGCTTGATCGCCGGCGCGCGCCTGCCAATCTTCGAACAGTTTCTGACCGGCCGCCTTCAGCTGCTGCTGTAGCGCATCGCTCGGCTCGCTCACGGTGATGCCGTGGGATTCCAGAGCCTTGGCGCTTTCTGCGCTGTCTTGCTTGCTCATCTGCCAGCCGCGCTGCTCGGCCTTGGCCGCGGCATCGAGGACCGCTTTCTGGGTGGCGTCGTCGAGGCGGTCGAAAGCGCGCTTGTTGACGAAGACGATGTTCTTCGGCAACCACAGGTTGGCATCGCTGTAGTTCGACACGTAATCCCATGCCGACATCGACTTGCCGGTGGAAACCGAGGTGATCATGGCGTCGACGCGGCCGGTGCTGAACGCCGTGGGGATATCGGCTTCTTCGGTCTGGGTCGGGATGCCGCCCAGGTTCTCGACGAAGCGCTGGGTGTTGATGTTCGGTGCACGAACGCGCAGGCCCTCGAACTGGGAGGCATCGGTCAGCTCGAAGTCCGTGTAGATGCCCTGCGCCGGCCACGGCACGGCGTACAGCGGCATCAGCCCCTCCTTGGCGAAGAGGTCGGTGATGATCGGCTTGGAGGCCTGCCACAGATCGTAGGCATCGGCATAGCTGCCGGCCAGGCCGGGCAGGGTGTCGACTTCGTAGATCGGCGACTCGTTGGAGAGCGTGGAGAGGAATATCTCGCCAGCCTGGACGGTGCCGCGGCGCACCGATGGCTTGATCTCGGCGTGGCTGATCAGCGAGCCGCCGCTGTGCACGGTGATGGTCAGCTCGCCATCGGTCGCTTCGCCGACATCCTTGGCGAACTGCTTGGTGTTCTGGGTGTGAAAGCTGGCATCGCCGTAGGGAGAGGCAAGATTCCACTGGTCGGCGAGTGCCGGTGTCGCGACGGTGAGCGAGCTCGCCATGGCGATCGTCAGCAGAGATATCGCGGATGTGCGCATCATTGGGTTCCGTTTGTTATTGATAGGGTCTTCCTTCACGTCGCTTGTTATTGAACGGGGGCGTGATCGAGATATCGGACTCCTGCATTCTTCAAGTCGGTCGGCGACGGCGTCAAATCGTTAATTCTTATCCGCACTATCGGGCCAGGCTTTCACTTCCCCGTGGGGTTCGTCATCGAGATGGCGTTGGGCATAGCGAGCGGCACAGTCCTGCGCGAGCTGGGTGACGCCCCGGCAGAAGCTGGGATAGCTGCTGCTGCGCCAGATCGCGTCGTAGAACATTGCCGGTAGCGGCGTAGGCAATACCAGCCGCAACAGCTCGCCGCGTTCGCAGGCGTCCGATACCGTGGAAACGGGTAGCGAGCCGACACCCACGCCGTCGATCGTCATTCGGGCGATGGTCATCAACGTCGTGGCGCAGTGGATCTTCGGATCCTCGATCCCCAGCTCGGCCAGATAGGTCACGAGCTCGCCGTAAGGGCGTGCCAGCTTGCTGAACGAGACGAACGGAAGACGGGACAGCGCAGCCGTGCCGCCGTGATGCAGACGCGCGGCGTGCTGCGGCGCCACGAAAAGACCCATCTCGTAGGTCGCCAGCGGCAGCTGCGTCACCGATAGCCCCGGTGCGACGCCGTCCATGGCGAAGATCATGTCGAGATCGTTATCCGCCAGACGCTGGTGAAGGAACGGCGAGATATCGACGGTGAGCTCGATGGTCAGCTGTGGATGCCGCTCGGCCAGTTGTGTCAGAAAAGTGCTGAACCAGCTGTGGGCGATGGTCTCGATCACGCCAAGCCGTAGCGTGCCGGAAAAATCCTCCTGGTTCTGAAACAGCTGCAGCGCCTCCTCCCGACTGTCCAGCAGGCGTTCGGCGTGGGCGTAGAACTCGCGACCGCGCAGCGTGGGCTGCACCGGCCGCGCGCTGCGGTCGAGCAGCGATTCGCCGACCGCGGCTTCGAGACGGGTAATACGATCGGAGATGGAGGGCTGGGTCAGGTGCAGCCGCGCTGCCACCTTGCGGAACGACCCCAGCCTGACGACCCAGACGAAGGCTTCGAGCTCCTTGAAATCGAACATCGGTGTCTCGTTATGTATTCGAAAGGGGATGGCCGATTCTTCGGCCCGGTGCCGGGAACGTCAACTCTTCATATTGCGCCGTTTGGGGTCGCCATGATCGGGATGAAAGATTGCGCCGATACTGCGCATCGTGAAAAACGATTGGACCCTGTCGCTGACGGTTTCTTACAGTGCCTTCAGGCTTGGCTGCGGCACGCCTTTCCACGACCACGATACGAGCTACGACCACGATACGAGCGACAACAACGTTACGAGCTACGACCACGATACGAGCAACAACAACGATACGAGGTAATGCGAATGCGCGTGCCCCTGCTCAACTGCGACATGGGTGAGAGTTTCGGCAACTGGGCGCTGGGTCTCGACGATCAGGCGATGCCTTTCGTCGATTGTGCCAATATCGCCTGCGGCTTTCACGCTTCCGACCCCGATGTGATGCGCAAGACCGTGGCGATGGCGGCTGCCAACGGGGTGCGTATCGGCGCGCACCCCGGCTATCCCGATCTGATGGGGTTCGGCCGTCGTTCGATGGCCTGCTCGGCGCAGGAGGTCGAAAACCTGATGCTCTATCAGATCGGCGCGCTGGAAGCGTTCTGCCGCGCCGAAGGGACCCGAATCAGCTACGTCAAGCCCCACGGCGCGCTCTACAACGACATGGCCAGCGACTTCGACCTGTTGCGTGCGGCAATGCAGGCGGTGGTCAGATACGATCGCAACCTGCCGCTGCTGGTGATGTCGACCGCCAATCCCGAGCCGGTGCGCGAGCTCGCCGCGGCAATGGGCGTGACACTCTGGTTCGAGACCTTCGCCGATCGTGCCTACGACGCCAAGGGCCACCTGATGTCGCGGCGTCTACCGGGGGCGGTGCACCACGATCGCGGTGCCATCGTCGATCAGGCCGTAGCCCTGGCCAAGGGCGAGCCGCTGACCGCGAGTGACGGCAGCAAGCTGCATCTCCCCGCGGATACGCTCTGCGTTCACGGTGACAACGCCGAGTCGGTGGCGGCGGTCAAGGCCATTCGCGAAGCCTTTCAGCAGTTGAGCGACGCATGAGCCAGTCACTATCTCCCCGGCTCGAAACGGTGGGCATGGACGCGCTGATGGTGAGGTTGTTCGACGCCATCGACGAGGCGCACATGCCGTGGATACTGGCGGCCGATACCGCGCTGCGTGAGCGCCTCGGCGAGGCCATGATCGACCTGGTGCCATCCTATACCACGCTGCTGGTGCATTACGACGTCTCCCGGCTGTCCCAGATCGAGGCCAGGAAGCTGATTCAGGACGCCTTGCGTGGCTTGAAGCCGGCGTCGAACCAGGCCGGTCGGGAGCACCGTATTCCGGTGTGGTACGACGACAGCGTCGGTCCGGAGCTCTCCCGCATTGCCGAGCGCCTGGGTGTCGATACGGATGACGTCGCGCGTCGGCATGCCGGCCGCGATTACTGCGCCTTCGCGCTCGGTTTTGCCCCCGGCTATGCCTTCATGGGTCTGGTCGAGGAAGCATTGGCGACGCCGCGATTGAAAACGCCTCGTCAGCGAGTTCCCGCCGGCAGCGTCGGCATTGCCGAGCGTCAGACCGCCATCTATCCGATGCGCTCGCCGGGCGGCTGGAACATCCTCGGTCGTACCGCCGTCAAGCTGTTCGATCGCGAGCGCGACGAGATCAGCCTGTTCCGCCCCGGCGATCGCGTGCGTTTCGAGCCGATCAGTCGCGAAGCCTTTATCGAACAGGGCGGCGATACCACGCCGCTGGAGGAGCGCTGATGGCGACGCGGACGAGTACGCAGAACGCGATGCAAACCAGGCCGGCGTCACTCGTCGTCGAGCGCACGGGGCCACTGGCCCTGGTCGAGGACGCGGGCCGCTTCGGCTGCCGCCACCTGGGGGTGACGCAGGGCGGCGCGCTGGACTGGATATCGTTGGGCTGGGCCAACTGGCTTCTGGGCAATGCGCCCGATGCTGCCGGCATCGAGATCGCCATCGGCGGCCTGGCGCTGAAAGCGGAGCAGACGATTCGGCTGGCCATCGCGGGTGCCGATCTGGGCGCCACGCGGGACGGCGAGCCGCTGGATGCCAACGTCAGCTTCACGCTCGAACAGGGTCAGGTGCTCGCTTTCGATCAGCCGAGGGCGGGCCTGCGTGCCTATCTGGCACTGCCGGGCGGGATCGACGCCGAGCCCTTCATGGGTAGCCTGTCGACGGTGGCCCGCGAGCAACTGGGCGGGCTCGATGGCCGTGGCGGGATGCTCCAGGTCGGTGATCGACTGTCGGCCGCCGGCCATGCCGGAGAGATTCGTGACATGCCTTCGGTGCCGCCCATGCCGCGGGACGAGGTCGTGCTGGCGCTGGTAACCGGCGCGCAGATCGCGCATTTCGAGGGTGCCAGTCTGTTCGCCGCCTTCAATCAGGGCTGGCAGGTGGATAGCCGCGCCGACCGGATGGGCGTTCGGCTGACGGGTCCGGCGCTGCGGTGTCAGTTGGGCGGGATGATATCGGAAGGCATTCCGCTCGGTGCCGTTCAGGTTCCGCCGGACGGACAGCCGATCATCCTGCTGAACGACCGCCAGACCATCGGCGGCTACCCGAGGCTGGGTGCGCTGTCGCCGATCGCCTGCGCCCAACTGGGTCAGTGCGCTCCCGGTACCACGATCAGGCTCTCGCCGGTGACGCCCCATCAGGCACGAACGCGCTACCTGCGTCAGCTCGCGCTGTGGCGTTAGCCGCTGGCCAGCGCAAGCCGGTTCGGCCCGGCGCTGGAGGGCGCTTGCCACGGTGAGCGCTCGGCGGTTCGCCGGTCCCGCCGGTCAGTCATCGCCAGCCTGGCGCATCGGCATCCGGTCGATGGTGGCGTAGATCTCCTGCAGATCGACGTCACCTCGAAGCTGAACCTTCTTGCCGCCGTCCTTGCCCACCAGAATCGTCGTCACGCCCTGATCGGGGTTCACCCCCAGCGCATCTAGCAGCGCCCGAGTTTCGTAGGGCGTCATCGGCTGGCCGTGGCGAGTGCCGCTATCGCCCTCGACCGTGTAGAGCAGCATGTCGCGATCGGCAAACTGGTTTCGTGTGTCATCGAGCTGCTGGCGTAGATGCCGATAGGCGGGTTGGCCGGGGTCCGGTGTCACCACGATCAGCGGGCGGAAGTTCCACTTGTCGGTAATCAGCGGGTTGGCGGGGTCGTTACCGCCATCCGCCTGCGCCGTGGCGCCGTTTGCCAAGAAGGCGCCAGCTACCAGGGCACCGGTCATCAACCATCGTTTCATGAGCGTCTCCACGCGTATCGTTTGCGAGTACTCTAGACCTTGTGACTCACGGAAGGGAGAGGGGTTCAAGACAAGGCCGCCAATCAAAAGGCATCGACAATCAAAGGGCATCGAGATCGAAACCAGAGGATGCAAATAAATTAACTAAAAAGGAAATTTATTTGCCGTAATTCAAGCGAAGGTATAACCTACAAACTGAAACGGAGGGATAGGTCATGGCCGCTCACGATGGTTTCGACTCGCCCCCGACGTCGATGGCCGCCTTGCAGGCGCTGTCGATCGCTGCACGTCGCGGAGAAGCTCAAGCCCCGAAATTGACGCCGGGGGGGCTCAAGCTGCTGGAGCAGTTGCTCGCGGCGCCGGAACTGGCAGCGACGCTCAGCATTTCGGCGCTGGCCACGCAGCATGGGGTCAATGCGTCCAGCCTGACTCGCCTGGCCCATGCACTGGGGTTGACCGGATTCAAGGCCTTCCAGGCGCTATTCCGGGCCGATGCCGCCACCGGGGCGTTCTATTCGACGCGTGCCGAGCGGCTGCTCGATCTCGGTCAGATCCCGAGTGACGGCGATCACCCGGTCCGGCAGCAGATGCTGTGGCAGGAAGAGATGGGCAATCTCTCGCGCACCGCCGAAGGGCTGGACGAGGCGATGCTGGCGGGTGCCGTCCGTGCCCTGATCGATGCGCGCCGAGTTCACGTGGTCGGACAGCGCGCCTGTTTCGCAGGTGCTCACTATCTCTCCTACTACTTGAGCTATCTGCGCAGCGACGTGCGGCTGATCGACTCGGTGGGCGGTATCAATCTCGAAGCGGTGCGCGAGCTGGAGGAGGGGGATCTCGTGGTGGGTATCAGCTACCGGCCGGAGACCCGGAGCAGTGTCGATTATTGCCACCAGGCACTCGAACAGGGCGCGCAGCTGCTCGCATTGACCAATCACCCCGCCGCTCGTCTCTCCACCATGACCGAGATGACGCTGCTGGCGTCCGCCGAAGGCCCGTTTTTCTTCAATCCCATGAGCAGCCTGTTCGTGGTGATCGAAATGCTGTTGTCCCACATGGCCCACGACATGGGCGGCGACGCCGTCTCGTCGATCCGTCGTCGTGAGGCCTTGATCGCCCGCTGGCAGATCGAATGATCGAACTGCCTTGATACCCCGACGACATCAGGAATTCCGCTGACATGACCGCTCGCCAGGGGCTCGCCACCGCCCTGTTGAATCACGCCTACGCCGATGACATCAACGCCACCCCGGCTTCCGATACCTTGTTGATCAACGAACAGTCGAGATGGCTGGAGTCACGGGGCGAGCGCATCATCAAGTTCGGCTTCGGCCAATCGCCGTTTCCGGTTTACGGCCCTGCGGTAGAAGCGTTGGCCAGGCACGCCGACAAGAAAGCGTATCTGCCCGTCCAGGGCTTGCCGGCGCTAAGAGAGAAGGTCGCGGCTTTCCACAGCGAGCTCGACGGCACGTCATGGCTGGCCTCGCGCGTGCTGATCGCTCCCGGCAGCAAACTGCTGCTGTTCGCCCTGATCAAGGCGTTGCCGGCGGCGGACATTCTGATCCCCGCGCCGGCCTGGGTCTCCTATGCACCACAGGCGCGCCTGGCAGGACAGACGCCGATCAAACTGCCAGCGAGTTTCGACACGCGCTGGCAGATCACGCCCGAGCAGTTGGAGGCGCATTGCCGCGGGGGTGGCAGCCGTACACGGCTGCTGATACTCAATGCGCCCGGCAATCCTTCCGGACTGTCGCCCGAGGCCGATAGCCAGCGGGCGCTGGCCGAGGTTGCGCGTCGCCACGGGGTGATCGTGCTGGCCGACGAGATCTACGGACCGCTGACGCATGAGAGGGCGCATCGCGCCTTTGCGTGCGACTATCCCGAGGGCACGGTGACCACCAGCGGTCTTTCGAAGTGGTGCGGCGCTGGCGGATGGCGGCTGGGCGTGATGCAGGTGCCCGAAGCGCTGGGAGAGGAGATCTTCGCACGTCTTCTGGGCATCGCTTCGGAGACCTGGTCGAGCGTTGCCAGCCCCGTTCAGGAAGCGGCTTGCGTCGCCTACCAGCTGACACCGGCACTGACGCAATATCTGGATTGTCAGCGAGCATGGCTCAGCCTGATTGGCCACTGGTGTGCCACTCGGCTGCAGGCGGCGGGCGTTCGTACCCATCTTCCGGATGGCGGCTTCTACCTGTTCCCCGATTTCGAGGGATATCGAGAGGCGTTGTCGCGTCGAGGTATCACCACCAGCGCTGAATTGACCTCACGACTGCTGGCCGAGACCGGCGTGGCGCTGTTGCCGGGCAGCGCTTTCGGCTGCGATCCCGCTCAACTCACGGTTCGTCTGGCCTATGTCGATTTCGATGGCGCGGCGCTACTGGCGCACCCGCCGCAGCACCACGCTGACCCGATGGCGCTGCCGGCGCTGGTCAAGGTCCGCGAGGGTGTTCAGGCAATGATCGAATGGCTACCATGACGGGCGACCGCCGAGACGCCAGCCTTGTCTCAATGACGGGCCAGCGCCTGGCGGGCTGACTAGCGCGATACCGCCTGAGTTTCTTGAGGAAACATTAAATTTCCTGCCGAAACAATTCGCAGGGAACTCTCTTCCCCGAGCGGTATCCCACTACAGCACACGCATAAAATTGTACTTGGAGGTATTCATGCAAAGGATCACTGCATTCGTCGCGGCGGCAATGATGACGGCCGGACTTGTTAGCGCACCCGCCATGGCGCAAGACCAGAACACAACCGACAGCGGTTCCCAGGCCCAGGCTCCGGCCAAGAACTTCTCCGATGAGCAGCTGCAACAGTTCGCCGATGCGTCTCAGAACATCGCGATGATCTCTCAGGACTACACCGAGCAGCTGCAGAATGCATCCGAAGAGGGTGAACAGCAGAAGATTCGTCAGCAGGCCAACGACGAGATGGTGGATGCGGTCAAGGACAGCGGCATGAGTGTCGAGCAGTTCAACTCCATTGGTCAGGCCATCCAGCAGGATCCGCAGTTGATGCAACGCGTGAAAGGCATGGTTCAGCAACCACAGCAGTAAACGCGACATGCAGTGGCTCCGGCACAGCCAGAGCCGCGCATGAAAAAACCGCCGACAGCGAGTCGGCGGTTTTTTTGTGCCTGCATCGGGTCCGATGCATCACGAGAGCGCTGGACGATCAGTTGTTGTCGATCGCGTCGCTGGCATCGTCCAGAAGATCGGACGTTGCTGACTTGGTGTCCTTCCACGCACTGGAGGCGCCTTGCTTGGTGTTTTCCCACGCGCTGGCCGCCTGAGTCTTGGCGTTCTGCCACCAGTCATTGGTGTATTCCGGCTGCTGCTTCAGCGCGCTGCCGTCCATGTCGAGAACGACGCGATATTCCATGTCGTCGAGGTTGTCGTCGTGACGGGTTTCTACCGTGAAGTCACCCTTCTGGACCACGAAATCCTTGTCGCCCATGTCGAGTACGCCACCGGCTTCGATGACCAGCGCCTGAACGCTCATGTCCTCGCCCAGCAGGATATCTTCGACGTCACCCACGTCTTCATCCGGCTTGCTCGTCAAGAAGACGTCTGCATCCATCAGCTCATCGGCGGAATAGAGGCCTTGCGGATCCTGGGTATCCTGCGCCAGTGCAGCCTGGGAGACCATTGCGCTACCCGCAGCCAGTGTGGCGACGCCGAGTGTCTGCTTCCATGACAGTTTTTTCATCTCTATCTCCTTGCCTTGCGGCTTCTTGAACATGCAACTACCTGTAATCCATTAACTTTTGAAGATTACACTTTGTAATGTAGTTGCTCGCGTCACATTTGCAAGCCGTGCGGACGAGGCGTTAGAGCATGAATGCCAGTTCCAGCGGTAGATAGACGAACGCCAATACGGTGGAGCAGAACACCAGACTGGCGACGTACTCCGGCTCGCGCCGGGAACGTTGAGCGAACAGATAGTTGTACACCGCGACCGGCATGCTCATCTGCAGCGCCACCGCGCTGGCGGCCACCGGCGGCAGGCCGAACCAGGCGGCGATGGCGAATGACAGCGCCAGCGCGATGGGGACACGGCAAAGCGTGAACAGGAACCCTGACGAGAGATTGCGCGCCTGGATGCTGGCCAGTGACACGCCTAGCGTGATCAGCATCAAGGGAATCGTCAGGCCGGAGAGCAGGTGGACGGTATTGCCGAGCCACGCGGGCAGATGAATCCCGGACAGCAGCAGGGTAAGCGAGATGGCGATGCTGTATAGCGTGGGGTTGCGTACCAGTGTCTTCAGCGGACTGCCGCGCGTCGCCATCATCATGCCAACGGTGAACTGGATCAGTGCATTGGCGACCCATGCCGTCATGGCGAAGGTGAATCCCTCTTTGCCGAAAGCGTAGAGCGAGACCGGCAAACCCATGTTGCCGGCATTGGGGTACATCATCGGCGAGATGATGACCTGCCAGGGTTTGCGTAGCAGCCTGGCGACGCCGAAACTTGCCACTGCCATACCGGCCAGCACCACGAAAGTCGTGGCGAGGGTGCGACCGAAGGTATGGGGATCGACCTCGGCATTGGCCAGCGATGCCAGTACCAGCGCCGGTGTGCCGATGTTGAATACCAGTTTGGTCACGAACTCGGTGGGGTAGTTGAAACCGAAGCGAATCCAGCCGAACCCGATGCTCGCGCCAATCAGAACGGGGGCCATGACGGCGAACAGTTGCGCGAGCATCCGGTTTCCTTGAACGTGATCGAGACGAAAGTCGAGAAGTCTATTGTCGTCAATCCGTCAGGTGGCTGGCAATGCACGATTGCGGTCGGGGGGCGCCCCACCGCTCGATCAGGCCATTTCGACCACGATGCGGCCATGATGATTGGCACAGGTTTCCAGATAGCGGTGCGCCTCGGCGATCTCCTCGAACGGAAACCGGTAATCGATCTGCGGCTTGAGTTCGCCGGCGCGGGTCATCCGATCGACGTCGGTAATGGCGCGATCCAGCGCCTCACGATTCTGGGGTATGCCCAGTTCGGGCTTGCCGCTGAAATTGGAAAGACAGTGAACGTAGAACTGAATGTTCTTGCGAAAGGCGGCCTGGGCCGGGAAGGTGGTCTGGTTGCCTCCCATCATGCCGTAGAGGATCAGCCGACCGCGCGGCGCGAGCACATCGCCCAGCAGGTTCATTTGAGGGCCGCCCAGCGCATCCAGCACCACATCGACGCCGTGATTGTCGGTCAGCTTGTTGATCCGCGAGGCGAGGTCCTGAGTCTCGGTATGGATGACCGCCGTGGCTCCCAGCGATTTCAGATAGTCGACCGCTGCCTCGTGCGGGGTTGCCGCGATGACCCGCGCGCCCAGCGCTCGCGCGATCTGCACCGCATAGGGGCCACCGATATGACAGGCGCCGGTGATCAGCACGGTGTCGCCGGGTTTCAGATCGGCGACTTCGCGAAAACCGAGCCAACTGATCAGCGAAGGGACGTAGTGGACACTGGCTTCGGCCGCGGTCAGGCAGCTCGGATAGGCGATCAGGGCCTCGGCCGGCAACACCACGCGCTCGCCATGTGCCGTATACTGATTGGGATCGAAAGCGGGGATCGATGCAACGCGGTCGCCCGGCGAGAAAGCGCTGACGCCCGGGCCGACGGCGATCACCGTACCGGCCATCTCGGTACCCGAGCCGGCCGGCAGTCTGGCTTCCGTCGGCGCCATGTTGCGGCGCCACATGACGTCCTGCCAGTTGACGCCGAGCGCCTCGGTCTGGATCAGCACCTCGCCGGCTGCGGGCTGCGGGTCGTCGCGCTCAATGATTTCCAGAACGTCGGCATCGCCGAAACGTTGAAACTGTATCGCGCGTGACATTGTGAACCTCGAGGGTTTTGGAGCTTGCTATCGACTCTATCGACGATGGCCGGCAAACACTATGCTCGAGGATCGATAGTGGCTATAACGCTCATCGATACGACAACGCCATTTATCGATAGGACAACGCCACTTATCGATAGGAAAACGCCATTTATCGATACGCGTCGGACACTGGTCGCTACGGCATGGACACTTGCCGGTATGGCACGGACACTTGTCGACAAGGCGCTGACGCTCATCGATACGGCGCCGGGACGCGGGTTGCCGTTGACGGATACTTGAAGGGACGAGCGGTCATCGCCACTCGTCGAACGGAGTGCATGCATGAATCGTAGTGATCTGCGTGGGGTGGATTTCAAGCTTCTGGTGGTATTCGAGACCTTGATGCAGGAGCGCAGTGTCTCGCGAGCGGCGGAGCGGCTGTTTCTGGGGCAGCCGGCCACCAGTGCTTCGCTCGCCAGACTCCGGGATGTCTTCGGCGATCCGCTGCTGGTGCGTACCGGGCGCCAGATGGTGCCAACCGCCAGGGCACAGCAGATCTACGAGCAGTTGCAGCCCGCCCTCGACGCGATTTCCAACGTGCTCAGCCGGACCAGCGACTTCGACCCCGCGACCAGTGAGGCGGTCTTCCGGGTCGGATTCAGTGACGACATCGAATTTGCCCTGCTTCCGGCGCTGCTCAAGCGGTTGCGAACCGAAGCACCGGGCATCGTACTGGTAGTCCGGCGCGCCGATTTCCATCTGATGCCCCAACTGCTCAATACCGGCGAGGTCACCGTGGCCGCCGGCTATGCACGGGATCTGCCGGCCAACGCGAAGCAGAAGATCCTGCGTCACAGCCGGGCCAAGGTGCTGCGGGCGGACAGCAGTCCGGGCGCGTTGACCCTGGCCGACTACTGCGAGCGCCCGCATGCCCTGGTGTCGTTCGACGGCGACCTCAACGGCTACGTCGACGAACTGCTGGCCGAAAAAGGGCTCAAGCGTCGCATCGTGTTAGCCGTCCCGCAGTTCAACAGTCTTGCCTCGCTGCTGCGGGATACCGACATGGTCGCCACGGTGCCGGATTACGCCGCGGACGTGCTGGCCGCCCAGGGCGGGTTGCGAGTGGACGAAATGCCGCTGGAACGCGCACCCTCTCCGTTGAGCATGGTATGGCAGAGCGTCTACGACAATGATCCTGCCGAGCGCTGGCTGCGCTCGCGCATACAGATGATGTTCGCCGACGACAACGAATGAGTCGCCTCCGAGGACAGGGCTCGCCGCCACGTCGCTTGACTTCGTGAGTGAAGATCAGAATCATTCGCGCCTGCGGTCTGCCGGCCATCACCCGGTGCCGTGCTTCTCGCTCGATGCCTTCGCAAGCGTGCCTGGTCATCGCTTCCGCCGTGGAGTACTGCGGCCAATGTCTCGCGCATGAAGGCATGAGCGAACCCAATCGCCGGCTACGGAATCCGAATGGAACTACTGCGCGTCGTCTTTCGTCATTATCGCTGGCCGTTCATCGGCGTCATGCTGCTTACCCTGCTGAGCGCGGCGCTGGGGATCGGCGTGATCGCGTTCATCAATCACTATCTGATCGTCACCGATGGCACCGCCATCACGGCACTGTTGCCCTTCATCGGCCTGATCGCGCTGCTGCTGGCGGTCACGCTGGGGTCGCAGCTGGCGTTGACGACGCTCGGACACCACTTCGTCTATCGGCTGCGCGGACGGCTGATCAAGCGCATCCTCGACACCGACATCGAGCGACTCGAGCAGCTCGGGAGCGCGCATCTGCTGTCGTGTCTCTCCAGCGACATTCGTAACGTGACCATCGCCTTCGTCCGCCTGCCGGAGCTCGTTCAGGGCGTGATCATCACGCTGGCCTCGGTCGGTTATCTGCTGTGGCTCTCGCCGCCGCTGCTGCTGATCACCGCGATCTGGATCACCGTGACCATGCTGATCGGCTGGTGGCTGGTGTCGAAGGTCTATCATCACATCCGGATCACCCGGGCCACCGACAGTCGGCTCTACCAGGATTACGAGACGATCATCCACGGGCGCAAGGAGCTGGCGCTCAATCGCGATCGCGCCAGACACTTGCTGGAAGAGGTTTACGGGGCCGATGCCCGGACCTATCGCGATCACATCATTCGTGCCGACACCTACCATCTGAGTGCAGGCAACTGGACCAACATCATGATGCTGGGGGCGATCGGCGTGGTGTTTTTCCTCGCCAACGGCCTGGGTTGGGCCAATACCGCGGTGGCGGCGACGTTTTCGCTGACGCTGCTGTTCCTGCGCTCGCCCCTGATCCAGGCCGTGGGCGCGACGCCGACCTTGATCACCGCCCAGGTCTCGTTCGACAAGCTGCGCGAACTGGCCCTGGCCGAATACCGCGCCGATTTCGATCTGGTCGAGACCCACAGCGAGTGGCAGTCTCTGGAGATGCGCGACATCACCTATCGCTACCCGGCCAAGGCGGGGCGCGAAGGATTTTCGGTAGGGCCGATCAACCTGCGCCTCGAGCGCGGCGAGCAGGTCTACCTGATCGGCGGCAACGGCAGCGGAAAATCGACCCTGGCCAAGCTCCTCACCGGACTCTATCGACCGCACGCCGGCGAGATCCGCATCGACGACGAGATCGTCGGCGAAGCCGACTGGCACCGCTATCGCCAACGATTCTCGGCGGTCTATACCGACTTCCATCAGTTCGATCGGCTGATGGGGCCTCAAGGGGGGCATGCCGATCCCGCGCTGTTGGACAACTGGCTGCAGACGCTGCAGCTGGCCCGAAAACTGCAGCTCGAGGAGGGGAAGATTCTCGATACCGAGCTCTCCCAAGGGCAACGCAAGCGTCTGGCACTGCTGATGGCACTGGTCGAGCAACGCCAGATACTGCTGCTGGACGAGTGGGCCGCGGATCAGGACCCGCAGTTCCGGCGCGCCTTCTATCGCGAACTGATGCCGCGCTTTCGGGAACTCGGCATCACGGTCTTCGCGATCAGCCATGACGACCATTATTTCGCCCATGCCGATAGGCTGCTGGAAATGCGAGACGGCCAGCTACGCGAGCTGACCGGTGACGAGCGGGCGCTGGCCAGTCGGGATGCCGTGGCCAGAATCGATACGCCGTGAAGGGTGGCACAGCGACTGGCTAGTCGTTGCTGGCCGGCGGCGTGCTGTGGCATGCGAGCCTGCCGGGCGGTAGCGCCTTGCCCTTGCGCTGGCCCACGCTGCTCTCCTGGGCCAGACGCTGGCCGCCATGGCGGGCCCTGGCTTCCATCGCGGGAATCAGATCCCCTTCGCTGAGATGACGCCAGAAGCGCTGCGGCATGTGTTGGGTCATCACCTTGTGGTTGAGTCGGGCCGGATTGAAGGTACTGACGAAATAGGTTCGCCAGAGCGCATGGTCCTCGTCGGCATTGGCGCGCTCGGCGGCTGTCCGCGCCTCGGTGGCCCAGATTGCAGGGCAGGGGAAGCGGTAGTCGAGCGTCGAACCGTTCCAGTGCACGCCCCCTTCCGGCGTGGCAATCAACCAGGGCGAACCGCCCATCCGATCGGCGAAGTGCTCGGCGCCCAGATCGAGCACGTCATGCGCGGGCTCGAACCAGGCGACGTAGCGTTCTCCCAACGCATCATCGCGCCGATGGAACCGCAGAAAGGCGTGCATGTGATGCGCTTCCCGCTTGATCGCATGCCAGCGCTGATGCAAGAGATGCCCATCCGCATCGGCGGGGTGAGTCGCCGCCGCATCGCCCTGGACCCATCGCCACAGAACCCGATACAGCAACGGCCAGCGCGCCTGCTCGCCCCCGCGCGAGCGATAGCGGGCGGCGTTGCGCAGTAGCGCCAATTGCTCGCGCCCGATTCGGATCGATGTCGAAGCCGCTCCCCGGAATGGCGGCTGCCTTTCCGCTGCTGGCGGCAAGGAGAAAAGGTCGTCGTGGCTGTCATCGCCATCCCGCCAGGTCACGTTCGAGGGCGGTACGCCAGCCATCAACAGCTGCCGCGCCCGTTCGCGCCATTCCTCGAAATCGCGAGCGTGAGCGATACGTGGCGACAGTGACGATGGATCAGGATTCATGACGAAAGCTCCGGCTGATGGCTCGCACGCTTGTGTTGCATGGATCTACCACAACGCCATCTGGGCAGGCTGTGGCGCGGTCAGGCTTTGGCGCAGGCGGGTGCTGTCCAGGTTGGCGTCGGCGGGGCGGTAGTCCTGGGTGATGACGAACGGACGCAAGGTGTCCAGCCGGCAGCGCAGTGCGACCAGATCCTGATAGCGAATGCGGCGCAGTCGGCGCAGATCGACCAGCCGCTGCACGCTGCGCAGACCGATGCCCGGAACGCGGGCGATCATCGCCGGTTCGGCGCGATTGAGGTCGACCGGAAAGTCGTTGCGGTGGGCCAGCGCCCAGGCCAGCTTGGGATCGATCTCCAGGTCCAGGTTGCCCGGCGCGTTCAGTAGCTCTTCGGCCTGAAAACCGTAACTGCGGATCAGGAAGTCGGCCTGATACAGCCGATGTTCCCGCAGCAGCGGTGGCGCCGCCTGGGGTAGCCCGGCGGGACGTTCGGGAATCGGACTGAACGCCGAGTAGTAGACGCGCTTGAGACGGAAATCCCGATAGAGATGTTGGGCGGACTGCAGAATCGTACGGTCATCGGTGGCGTCCGCGCCGACGATCATCTGCGTGCTCTGACCGCCGGGTGCATAGCGCGGCGCCTGTCGCTTGGGATTGTTGCTGCGAACCGGATGGCGGGCATCCTGCCGGGCGTCGTCGTTGGCGGCATCGATTCGCTGGCGCATGTGATCCATGGCGGAATGAATGGTACCCAGCTCTTTCTCCGGTGCCAGCGTCTTCAGGCTGGTCAACGTCGGCAGTTCGATGTTCGCACTCAGCCGGTCGGCGTAACGTCCGGCTTCTTCGAGCAGTTTGGGGTCCGCCTCCGGGATCGCCTTGAGATGGATGTAGCCGCGGAATTGATGCGTCTCCCGGAGTGACCTGGCCACCTGAATCATCTGCTCCATGGTGTAGTCGCTGGAGCGAATGATGCCGGAGCTCAGGAACAGTCCGCTGATGGTGTTGCGGCGATAGAACGATAGCGTCAAGCGAACGACTTCCTCCGGCGTGAAGCGCGCTCGAGGCACGTTGCTCGAGCGCCGATTGACGCAGTACTGGCAGTCGAACAGACAGAAGTTGGTCAACAGCACCTTGAGCAGAGACACGCAGCGTCCGTCCGGCGTGAAGCTATGGCAGATCCCCATGCCGTCAGAGGATCCGAGTCCCGCCTTGCCGCGAGAGGAACGCTTCGGTGCGCCGCTACTGGCGCATGATGCGTCGTACTTGGCGGCATCGGCGAGGATGGAGAGCTTGTCGATCAGTTCCATGCAGTGATCCTGTGGCGTGTCCCGATGACTGTCTTTATATACAGTATTCGAGAATCGCGGGATCGACAAGGTCGGTGGCTCGATTTCGGGGGTTCCACGCCCAGCTTGTCAGTGGCGTTTCATCCCGCAACGACCATCTGGCGCTCGACCCAGGCGCGAACGTCGGGGTAAGGGCGCTGGTCGTAGACGCCGAAACCCGCCAGCTGGCGCGCCTTGAGCGGCGTGAAGATCGGCATGGCGAGCCCGCACAGAAAGTGGGCGATGCGCTGGGCGCCCGGCACCGTTCCGAGCTGTTCCTGGTGGCGCTGGATCCATGGCCTGGCGTGGCGTTCGAAATCGTCTCGGGTCAATTCCGGGAGTGCCGGCGCTGCGGGCAAGCGAGCGACGTGACCCTGGCAGACCGAACAATGGCCGCAGTCTCGGGCGGCCTGAACCGATTGGCCGGCGTCGTCGTGAGCGATGGGATTGTCGCCCTGGAATGAATCGTCACCGAAGTAATCGCCGAGGCGGCGGGCCAGACAGATGTCCGATTCGAACAGCGTCAGCATGGCTTGCAGCCGTTCGATCTCCGAGCGTTCTCTGGCGTGGCACTCGGCGAGCAGACGGTCGGTCAGGGCGTCGACGTCGATCTCCGATTGGCGCACTTCGTAGACATCGGTCATGCGCTTGCCCTCCAGCACCACCCAGCCCTTGTCCTGAAAGTACTCGAGCGCGGCGATCACCCGCGAGCGCGAGGCATCGATCTGCGCCTCGACGCCAGCGCGGTAGAGACGCTCGAAATCCACCGTGCCCCAGGTTTTTGCCATGGCGATGTTATCGACCAGCAGGCGAACGAAGTCGGCGCGCTCGCCCTGGAAGCGCGCCATCAGGTCACTGGGCGCCTCGAGATAGCGCAGCCGGTACTCCGCCAGATAGGCAAAGCGGGGCGCGATCACCCCGTGCATTTCGAGACGGACCAGCAGTGTCTTCAACGGCAGCAGGCGAACGTTGCTATCGCGGGAAAGCGTGTTGAGCAGCACTGGCCACTGGCGCTCCGCCTGGCGGCCGGCATCGGCAATTTCGCTCAGCACGTGGCGAATGCCCTCGCGCTCCGGCGTGTCGCCGTAGACGAAATTTTCCAGCACCCGCAGGCCATCGCGACCGGCCAGCATCAGGCAGCGCGATGGATTGCCGTCGCGTCCGGCGCGACCGATCTCCTGGCTGTAGTTCTCGATCGACTTGGGCAGGTCGTAATGAATGACGTTGCGGATATCGCCCTTGTCGATGCCCATGCCGAAGGCGATGGTGGCAACGATGCAGGGAATCTCGCCGTGCATGAATTCCTGCTGAATCCGATCCCGCGTCTCGCTGTCGAGCCCGGCATGATAGGCGCGCACCGAGAAACCCTGCTTCGCCATCGCCGCGGCAACCGATTCGGCGGTCTGCTGGAGGGTGACGTAGATGATGGTCGGCGCTTGCGATTCCGGTTCCGACATCGGCGCCTGTCGTGGCGATAGCCATTCGACCAGCGCCGGCAGGCGGCTCTCGGTTTCCACCGGATGGACCAGCAGTTCCAGGTTGCTGCGATAGAAGCCGGTGACGATGACGTCATCCAAGGCGATGTCGAACTTGGCGCGCATGTCGTCGATCACCGCAGGTGTCGCGGTAGCGGTCAGCAGCAGCGCCTGGGGAATGTCGAATTCGCGCTGGTAGTCCGGCAGCTTGAGATAGTCCGGGCGGAAATTGTGTCCCCATTCGGAAATGCAGTGCGCTTCGTCGATCACCAGCAGCGAAATCGCGATCTGGCGCAGGAAATGACGAAAGCGCTCGTTCTTCAGTCGCTCCACCGAGACCATCAGGATCTTCAGCTCGCCACTGCGGGCGCGATCCATGATCGCGCGGGCGGTATCGCGATCCTGGGTCGAGTCGAGGCTCGCGGCCGCCACGCCGTGGCGCTGGAGGAATGCCAGCTGGTCCTGCATCAGCGCCAGCAGCGGCGAGACCACCAGCGTGAGATGGGGCAAATGCAGCGCCGGCAGTTGATAGCAGAGCGACTTGCCGGCGCCGGTGGCGAAGATCGCCGCCGTCGAGCACCCGCCGATGACGCGTTCGATCACGGCCTCCTGGCTACCGCGAAAGGCCGGGAAGCCGAACACCTCGAGCAGGGTATTCCGGGCGCTGTTCATGATGTTCTGGGTCATGTTCTGTCCTGCGTCATGTTCTGTCCTGCGTCATGTTTCGCCCTGAATCATGTGTCTTGCTGGGCCAGGACGCGGTGGTGTCGGGGGGATAGGTGCCGGGTGAGGTGGCATCGGTCGCCGGATCGTCGAGGGGGGCGGTCTGGTTCGGCGTCAACGCTGGCAGGGCGTGGCGCGACGAGCGATAGCTGACGCCATAACGCAGGTGCGGCGCCTCCGGCCCGCTGTGGAGGGCGGTGACCCGATCGATGATGGCACGATCGGCCAGCGTCAGCCGGTCCAGCATGCGCAGATGCTGCAGCCAGTTGGGCACGAGGAAGACCTCCTGCCACAGGTCGCGATCGACGGTATCGCGGTAGAGCGACCAGCGTTTGGCGCCATTGCGCAGCCGCAGCTTTCGCAGCGGGCGCACGGCGCGGGCGAACTCGCGCAGGTGTTCGCTATCGATGCGATATTCGACCGTCACCATCACCGAGCCCCGCGCCGGATTGAAGTCGAAATCGGGCCTGCTGGTGTGCGCCTCGGGCGCCTCGACCAGATCGCTGGCATCCAGCTCCGGGAGCTTCGAAGGGAGCAACAACAACGCCGAGACGATCAGCAGCGCGCCCGCCAGCATCAGCGCCGTCTGCACGCCCAGGCCCTCGGCCATCTGCCCCCACAGCAGCGAGCCCAGCGTGAGGCCGCCATAGAGCGCGGTCTGATACAGCGCCAGGGCGCGAGCCTTGACCCAGTCCGGCACCAGTATCTGTACCGACGAATTGTACGAGGCCACGGCCGCGATCCAGCAGCTGCCGCCGACGACGAGTGCGGGAAACAGTACCCATAGGGTGTCGAGGCCGCCGAGTGCCAGCATCACCAGGCCCAGCGTCATGGCGGCGAAGCTGATCAGGCGACTGCTGCCGACCCGCTGGCGGGCCCGGTTGACCAGTGTGCTGCCGGCGATCGCGCCGATCCCCAGGCCGCCGAGCATGTAGCCGTAGAGCGAGGCGCTGCCGCTGGGGTGCTGATGTGCCAGTAGTGGCAGCAATGCCCACAGCGCGCTGGCGGAAATGCCGAAAATGAACGAGCGCATCATCACCAGGCGGGTAACGCTGGAGTACTGCACGAAATGCAGCGCCGCCTTGACGCCTTCCCAGATACGCTCGGGTGGCAGCGACTTGGGCAGTACTGCGCGTTTCCAACGCCACAGGGCGGCGATCAGGCCGCAGAAACAGAACACGTTGAGCAGAAAGATCCATGCCGGCCCCACCGCAGCCAGCAGCAACCCGCCGATGGCCGGACCGATGGCGCGGGCGGCATTGTAATTGACGCTGTTGAGCAGCACGGCACTCGAGACCAGGTTGCGCGGCACCTGCTCGTTGACCGCCGCCTGCCAGGCCGGCGTGGTGATGGCGCCGCCGATCGAGACGCAGAGGATCGAGACGATCAGCAAGGTCGGTGAAAGCAGATTCAGGAAGGCGATCAGGGTAATGAACACGCCGCCCAGCACTTCGATACCCAGCCCGAACAGCATCACCTTGCGGCGATCGTAATTATCCGCGATCACGCCGGTGACGATCGACATCAACACCAGCGGCAGCGCCGCCGCGACCTGAATCATCGCCACCGCCACCGCGCCGCCGTCGTTCGATGTCACCACCCATGCCGCCGCCACCGACTGTGCCCACACGCCGAGATTGGCAAACAGGTTGGCGATCCAGATCATCCGGAACGCGGGTACCCCCAATGGAGCGAAAGTGCTGACATCCGCCGGGCGTGGCGGAGTCTGTTCGGACTCGAGGGTCAGGTCACTCTGGCGGGAAACGGGTTGCAGCATGACAAGCTCGCAGGCAGGAGGCGAATCGGAAGGCACGACCGGACGAGCGGACAAGGCCTTGCGCTAAGGAAGCGCTGAATAAATAGGCGAACGAGATGAAGCGTAAGGCGCACGGCACGCAGAAGACGAGACATAACATGGGGTTAGGCGAGTCTTCGAGTACCGCGCAACGTAGCGATTCGCTCGTGCAGGCATTTATGCAGTGGTTCCCTAAAGGTTAGCATCCTGTCTGTGATAGCGAGCGTCCAGTGCTATCGCTTACCGGCAAGCCATATGTCGATCAGGGATAGGTGTCGGCGTTGCGGTTACTGCAGCACCGCGATGGGGCAGGCGTCGGCGGGGTGTGTCATCACCCGCATGGGGATGCCGTAGATGGCTTCCAGATTGACGTCGTTCATCATGCTGGCCGGCGCGCCTTCGGCGAGCAGCTTGCCGCTGTGCAGCGCGACCAGGTGATCGCAGTAGCGTGCCGCCATGTTGACGTCATGCAGTACGATGACCACGCCCAACCCCAGTTCGCGACAGAGCTTGCGGACCAGCGCGAGTACTTCGACCTGATGGGCGATATCGAGCGCGGCCAGCGGCTCGTCGAGCAGTAGATAGCGACTGCCCTGGGCCAGCAGCATGGCGAGCCACACGCGTTGGCGCTCGCCGCCGGAAAGCGTATCGACCAGGCGGTCGGCGAAGGCTTCGGTATGAGTCAGGGCGATGGCGCGTTCGATCTGCTGGTGATCGTGACGGGTGAGGCGCCCCAGCAGGCCGTGCCAGGGATAGCGGCCAAAGCCGATCAGCTCGCGGCAGGTGAGGTTTTCGGCGCTGGGAAGATGCTGCGGAAGATAGGCGACGTGACGAGCGAACTCTCGTGGCTTCCACTGCGTCAGCGGGCGACCATCGAGCTGGATGTTACCGTGGCTGACCGGCTGTTGCTGCGCGAGCAGCTTGAGCAGGGTCGACTTGCCGGAACCATTGTGTCCGATCAGCCCGTAGATCTGGCCTTCACCGAAGGTGAAATCGATGGGAGAGAGCAGCGTCTTGCCCGCAATCTCGAAGCTCGCCGATTGGACTTCGAACATGGCAGGGGCAACCTCGCAGCGAATGATGGGTCACAGGATGGAAGGCAATCCTAATTCAAATACGAACGCTTATCAAAGACACTTGTCGTTGTTTATCGCTGGCAGCTATCGGCGAATCGAATCCACGAGTGCCCGAGGAGCAAGATCCCATGAAGATCTGGTTGTCGATTGTGCTTCTGGCACTCGTCGCGGGAGGCGTGCTGACCGCCGTCGCCTCGCACGAACCCTTCGAGCCACGCATGCTTCGACTGGAAACCCAGCGCGCGCTGCCGTCGCTGGCGGATGCGTTGGCCGAGGAGTCGCCGGAGATCAACGCCGTCTTTCTGGGCTATGCCGACGAGCCGGCGCTCTGGGCCGCTGCCTGGCTGGCGATTCGCAATCACGGCGATCTGGCCCGTGAGGCGCTGCGCGATTACGGGCTCGATCCCGCATTTCAGCGTGTGCTGGTGCGTTTCGGTGCCGATGCCGTACTGCCGGTGATCTATTACCGCGATCACGATATCGTCACGCTGCGGGCCCGGCACTGGCTGGGTACGCGCTACCGGGCGGCGAGCGAGCAACTGGATCACTGGTGGAGTGACGACGAGGAGGGCGGCCCACGGGCCTCGGCGGATTCAGCAAAGAGCGCGACGGATGCGACGACCACGGCGAACGACGGGAAATCGATGTCGGCGGCGTTGACGCCGGCACGCCGCGGCCAGATCGCCATCGCGATACTGGAAGCCAAAGGTCACGCCTTTCTGCAGCAATTCGTGGTCACGCCGGATAATGACGTGAGCTGGCTACAGGGCGAACGGGTGGTGAGCGATATCGGCGACTTCTTCACCAGTGGCTTGCGCGATCTGGAAAGTCAGTGGCGCCAGGGCGAGGCCATCGGGGTCGCCGATATCGGCTGGGCCGGCATCGACCTGCTGGTGATGACCAGTGCGGTCAAGGTGCTGCGGGCCGGCCGCGCGGTGCGAGCCGGCGCCGCTGTCGAGGGGCAGGGCGCGCGGGCCGCCGGGCGCGGCGTGCTGGCCGGCGGCGGGCGTTTCGTCAACCTGTCGAGAGCGGCCAAGGTCGCGGCGATCACCGGCACGGCCTACGTGGTGGCACGTCATCCCAGCCTGGTCAGCGCGCTGGGGGCCAACGCCGCGCGGTGGCTGGGCTGGCCGGTGTGGCTGGGGCAGTTCCTGATCTGGGTCGTGGTGCTGTTGCCGCTGTTGATCGTGGCACGGTTCGTCTATCGCTGGTTGCTGGCGCCACTGCTTTGGCTGTTGGTACCGGTGTTGAAGGCGAGCTCGAGAACGCCCCGCTGGTTGACGAAAAGGCAGCGGCCGCGGCGTGATGGCACGCTGACCGCTCGATCGCGAAATGAATTCCGAACGGATCCCACGTTATGAAAGACGACGCTTCTTCTGATGACAACGCTTACCGGCTGATCTTCGAGCCGCCCGACGCCGAAACCTATATGCGGCTGCGCCGCGAGGCCGGCATGAATGCACGCAGCGCTGCCGGCGCTGCGCTGGGTTTACCCAATAGCCTGTTTGCCGTGCAGATCGTTCACCAGCTTGAAGGAAAGTCCGAAACCGTCGGCATGGGACGGATCGTCGGCGACGGCGGCTGCTTCTATCAGGTGGTGGATATCGCCGTGCAGCCGGCGCATCAGGGGCGCGGTCTGGGCAAGCGGATCATGAGCGAGATTCGGGCCTATATTCTGCGCGAGGCACCGGAAAACGCCTTCGTCAGCCTGCTGGCGGATGGCGAAGCACATCGGCTGTACGCCCAGTTCGGTTTCAAGCCGACCTCGCCCCACGCCATCGGCATGGCATGGTACCCCCAGCCAAACCGCTAGCGGAGATCAGGTCACAGCGATATCCAGCCTGTCGAGCTCAGCCTGACATCGGGTCACGGCCTGGGCAATATAGCGCCCGGCCATGCGTTCGGAAACGCCAAGACGTTCACCGATCTCGCGCTGGGTCATGCCTTCCAGCCGGTGCCAGATCAACGCCCGGCGCAGCCGATCCGGCAGGTTGCCCAGCGTTTGCGTGAGCTGATGAACGCACTGCTGCTGGCAGGCGTCGCTCTCCGGGCAGGCATGCGGGCAGATCAGCACCGGCTCCAGCACCTCGATGGCGATCAGATCCGGCGTCTGGCGTCGCCGGTGATCGATCAACAGGTTGCGAGCGATGCGGAAAAGGTAGGCGCGAGGATTATCGAGCGCGCGATCCGGCGCGGTATTGAGCAGGCGGAGATAGACCTCATGGCAAAGATCGGCGGCCTGATCCCGGGAATCGAGCTGGCGGCTGAGAAAGCCCTCGAGTTCATGATGGTGCTGACGATAGAGAGATTCGAACATTGCTTCGCGCATGATGGCGGCCCTGGGGGCAGAACGACAAAAGTGCCGCGATCATGGCAAAAATGAGAATCATTAGCAATAAGTCGTATTGGCAACTAGTCGTAGGCCGGGCACTTCGACGCGCCCGGCGATGGATCGGAATGGGCGTCGGTTACCTCATGTCGATACGGTCGATGCGTGGCGCTTCTCCTCGGCCGCGTGTCGCCGTTCAGAGGTCGGGCGATAGGCGGCGATGGGATTGACCAGCGTGCCAGCGAACTGCAGGTTCTTCGACGGGTCGGCCAGATCGATCATCTGGCGATTGTCGCGCAGCTGTAGCCGGTTGAGGCACGACAGCGTGAATTCCGGGGCGAACAGATCGAAGCGTTCGAACCTGTCGTTGAATTCGGGGTGTCGTTGCTGGTAATCGATGACACACGTCGCCACCAGCTGCCAGAAATCGTTCTCATCGAGCTGGTTCGAAGCCACCAGAATCTCGGCCAGGAAGCGGAAAAAGCAGTCGAACAGATCGGTAAAGATCGACAGGACCTTCAGATGCTCCGGCACTTCGACCGCAATGCGCCGGGCCGCTTCCGGCAATGACTGGCCGTTATCGAAGATGCCGGTTTCCTCGCCGATATCCTTGAGGATCGCGCCGGCCGGCACATGGTTCTCGAATTGCAGAATCAGGTTTTCGCCGTGGGGCATGAATACCAGATCGTGGGCGAAGAAGCAGTGCAGCAGCGGCGTCATGTAGGCCGCCAGATAGCGTGCGATCCAGGCGCGGGCGCCGATGCCGGAGGCGTCGATCAGGGCGGGCAGCAGCGCATCGCCATTGGCATCCCGATGCAGCAGCGCGGCCATGGTCATCAGCCGTCGGTTGGGGCCGATGCGGGTGTAAGGGCTTTCGCGCCACAGGCAGGCCAGCATTTTCTGATACGGATGCTGTTTGTCGGTGGCAGCCTCGAAACCGGCGTGGTGGTAGCCCAGCGTGGCGACTTCACGCAGCACGCTGAACCCCTGGGCCTGCAGTTCGGCGTCGCTTGCGACCAGGTCCTCTACCCACGCATTGATCGCCGGCGTTCCCTTCATGTAGTGCGGCGACAGCCCCCGCATGAAGCCCATGTTGAGGATCGACAGCGCGAACTTGACGTAGCGGCGCCGGGGTTGCGAGACGTTGAACCAGGTTCGGATCGACTGCTGGGCGCGGTAGTCGTCGTCCGCTTCGCCGAGCAGTACCAGGCGGTTCTCGGCCACTTCGCCGGCGAAGGTGATGGCGAGCTTGTGGCGCCATTGCCACGGATGAACCGGCATCAGGAAGTAGTCATCGGGATCGAGGCCGAGCTGGTGAAGCCGGGCCATGAAACGCTCTCGAACCGAGGCATCCAGCTCGTCTTCGATGAGCGATTCGAAGTCGAGCCCGTCGATGGCGCTGTATGCCGTGCAGTGGCGTGCGGCGGCCAGCCAGACGGGGCGAATCGCGGCGCCGGCTTCCGGCGCGTAGCGGTGATAATCCTCCACGTCGAAACCGATCCGGCCGCTATTGGCGACGAAGCAGGGGTGGCCTTCGCTCATCGCCGTCTCCACGGTCTGGAAATCGGCCGTGGCAAGGGCACCGGCCGCGGGCACGTCTCGGCCAAGCTTGTAGGCCACGCCGGCCAGGGTGCTGGCGATCTCTTCCAGGTAGGTGGGCAGATTGTCGGGATCGATGTTCAGCCGCGCCCGACATTCCAACAGGAATCTTGCCACGTCCAGCGCTTGTGGATCGCCGTCACGGGTCTTGGCAAGCGTGTCCTTGTCGATCCACCAGTGATCCAGCGCCATCCGGCGCGCGCGGAAATGATAGACGATGCTGTCGCTATCGGTGGTGAGCCGGTAATCGGCCCAGCCATCGCTCTCGGGTGCGGATGACGCTAACGGGTTCAGCAAACGTTCATGGGCGAACTCGCTGATCGCCTTGCCCAGCAGATCGCGATTGGCGCGCCGCCAGCGGTCGGGACGGAGATGGGCGACCGCCTCGCGCAGTGCGGTGACGGGGCGCCGCGAGGTGTCTAGCGCTTCGAAGCGCTCGCGGGTGCAGAACGCCAGATGCGCCGTTTTCTCCCCCAGCTGGATCTGACCCTGGTAGGCGAAACCCGCGCGGCGGTTGAGCGGGTGAATTTTTTCATTGTTCACATCCGGTTCGACGACGATGCGCCGTGTCGCCGGGTCGCTGAACAGGAAAGCCACGATGGTATCGATCACGGCCTGACTGAAGCCGTGAATCGGCGATCGTGAGGTCCCATCCAGCGGGGCGACCAGAAAATGCATGCCACGGTCGCCCGACTGGACCGGATACTGCTCGCCGACCGGATCGTGGCGGGGGTCGTAGCATTCGACCAGAAACGCCGGCTGGCCGTCGTGGAGGCCGAGGAACGCCTGGGCGCTGTCGCTCTGCGCCATGTCGCGGTAGAACGCCGTGACCTGATCGCACGTGTCGTTGCTCATGCCCCAGAAACGGGCGCTATCGCGGCTGACCCAGTCGAAGACGGTGTCGATGTCGCGATCGAGATCGAATGGGCGAATGGCGAGCGTGCCGATGGCTGGCCACTCACGGCGAAAGCGCAGCTCCCGAGAATAAAGGCTGCTGAGCGGCGACTTGGTTGTCTCGGCGGCGGGCAGTCGATTTTTCGATAGAGTCATGGCGTTGTCTCCTGGCGGAAATCGGGGAACGAGGTATCGGTCATGCCGTGGCGCGCCGGGGCTGGAACACGCGCTCGTCGGGGGCGCCGAAGTCCTGGAAGGTGAAGCCGCGTTCGACCGGGTAGACCTCGCGTCCGGCCAGTTCGCGGATGATGCAGACATTGCGATAGCACGCCATGCCGAGATCCGGCGCCACCAGGCCGTGGGTGTGCAACTCGGCGTTCTGGACGAAAATGTCGTCGTCGGTGCTGATGCCGTAGTAACGGCCGACCGCATAGCGTCCGGCGCCGTCGCGGCGGATCCGGTCCTCGATCGGAGCGAGGAAGGCCGGTGTCTGCGCCGCGTAGCCGGTGGCCAGGATCACGCCCTCCGTCTGGTGTTCGAAGCGCCGATCCTGCTCGGTCTGGTTGAAGGTCAGGTCGAAGCGTCGGTGGGCGGTATCGAAGTGGCAGCTCTCCAGCTGGGCGCAGGTCAGCAGGTGGGTATCCACCTTGCCCTGCAGACTCTTGGTGTAGAGGCGGTCGTAGATCGTGTTGATGAGCTCGAGATTGATGCCCTTGTAGAGCCCCTTCTGCTGGCGCATCAGCTCGTCACGGGTCGACTCGGGCAGGGCATGGAAGTAGTCGATGTAGTCCGGCGAGGTCATCTCGAGGGTCAGCTTGCCGTACTCCAGCGGGAAGAAGCGCGGCGAGCGGGTGACCCAGCTCAGGGTATAGCCGTGGGTATCGATCTCCTCGAGCAGGTCGAGATAGATCTCGGCGGCGCTCTGGCCGCTGCCGACGATCGTGATCGCCGACTTCGTCTGCAGCGCCGCCTTGTGGTCGAGATAACGTGAAGAGTGCACCACGCGCTCGGCTACCGATTGGCAGCACGCCGGAATCATCGGCTCGCTGCCAGTACCCAGCACCAGCCGGCGGGCGCGGTAGATGCGGTTTTCGTTCTTTCGGGTATCCCGGCAGCGGATGCGATAGCACTGCTCGGCGTCGTCGTAGGTGATGCTCTGGACATCGTGATTGAAGCGCAGTGACTCGAGCTGCGTGGTGACCCACTGGCAGTACCGGTTGTACTCGTTACGTAGCAGGAAGAAGTTCTCGCGGATGTAGAAGTTGTAGAGCCGACCCTGGGATTTCAGGTAGTTGAGAAAACTGAATCGGCTGGTAGGGTCGGCCAGCGTGACCAGGTCGGCCATGAAGGGCGTCTGCAGGGTGGCGTCCTCGAGCAGCAGGCCGGGGTGCCAGTCGAAGCTCGAGCGACGCTCCAGAAACAGGCCGTCGAGATCGTCGACGGGATCGGTCAGGCAGGCGAGACCCAGATTGAACGGCCCCAGGCCGACGGCGAGGAAGTCGTAGATGCGGCTCAGCATGATGACTGGCTCCAGACGTTGGACGGATGAGAAGTCGACGGGGCGAGTGATTCGCCGACCCGGGCGATCTCCGAAATCAGGGGCATCAGATCCTCGAGGCGAGTCATGGGGTTGAGCAGCGTGAACTTGAGATGGAAGCGGCCGTCGACCCGGGTACCGGCGATGACCGCCTCGCCGCGTCGCGACAGCGTCTGGCGAATGCGCTGATTGAGCGCTTCGAGATCGCTTTCGTCGTCCATGCCGCCCGGACGGTAACGAAAGACCAGCGTGCTCAACGCTGGCGGCATCAGCACCTCGAAATCGTCACGCGCTCGAAGCGCGCGATAGGTCTGGCGCGCCAGTTCGATCACTTCGTCGAGACAGTCGCCCAGGCGTTCGGCGCCAAGGGTGCGTAGCGTCATCCACAGCTTCAACGCATCGAAGCGCCGGGTCGTCTGCAGGCTCTTGTTGACCAGGTCCGGCGTGCCTTCCTCTGCCTGATCGCGGGGGTTGAGATAGTCGGCGTGATAGGTGACATGGCGCAGCTGGCGGCGATCGCGGACCAGGCAGGCGCTGCAGCTCACCGGCTGGAAGAAGGTCTTGTGGTAGTCGATGCTGACCGAATCCGCCTGCTCGATGCCGGCGAGCCAGTGACGATGGCGCGAGGAGAGCAGCAGCCCGCCGCCGTAGGCCGCATCGATATGCAGCCAGATCCCGCGCTGCCGGCAGCGTTCGGCAATGGCGGGAATCGGATCGATGCTGCCGAAATCGGTGGTGCCCGCGGTGGCGACGATCGCCAGCGGGATCAGCCCCGCCTCGTCGCAATCTTCCAGCGTCGCCTGAAGCGCGTCGATATCCATGCGCTTGTCGGCGTCACTTGGCACGCTGATCACGGCGTCGTAGCCCAGCCCCAACAGCGCGGCGGCTTTCTGGACACTGAAGTGGCTGACCTCGGAGGTGAGGATGCGCAGCTTGCGGTAGTTTTCGGGAAGACCGTGATGGCGGTTGCCGGCGTGTCCGGGCATCGCTTCGCAGGCGCTGTCTCGAGCGATGCTCAAAGCCATCAGGTTGGACTGAGTGCCGCCACTGGTGAACACGCCGTCGGCCTCGTCGCCGAGCCCGATGCGTGCCGCGGTCCAGTCGATCAGCTTCTGCTCGATCAGGGTGGCGCCGGCGCTCTGGTCCCAGGTTTCCACCGCCGTGTTGAGTGGCGTGGCGATTGCCTCGGCGAGGATCGACGGCAGCGTGATCGGGCAGTTGAGGTGTGCGACATAGCGCGGATGATGGAAATGGACGGCGTGGTCGAGATAGAGCCGCTGTACCTCCTCCAGGCTGGCATCGAGATCGTTCAGCGGCCGGTCGAGATCGATCGCCTCGAAGGCGGGCTGCAACTCGTGGGGTTCGACACCGCTGCAGGGGCCCTGCGCTCGGGTCAGCGTGCGGCGCACTCGCTCCATGCAACGCTGCATGCCTTCTCGATAGGCGTCGAGACTCGCCTCGCCGAACAACATCGATGTCTCCGGGGAGCAGGGCGGACGAAGCCGGTGCAAAGGAATGGGCGTGGCGAATTCCATGTCATGTGGCATGACGTTTCTCCTGATTGCCTTCCTGATGCCTTTGGCAGTCCGTTGGTTTGTGACGGACCTTTTTGCAGACAAAGGCGCAGCCAATGCGACGCTGGGAGCGCGCATGTCGATAGAGAGCGAAACGATGGGTGATGCGGTGTCGATGAGAGCCGGCCGCTTCCTGCAGCCGGCGATCGATCAGCGTGGGACGTTCTAGAACGAGTCGTGCTAGAACGGCTACACGCTAGAACTCGTAGGCAACGGTGGCGGTGACGTTACGCTCCGCGCCGAAGTAGCAGTATTCGAGCGAGTTGCATGAGGCGACATACTCCTTGTCGAGCAGGTTACCCACGTTGACCCGGGCACTGACGCCCTGCAGCCCGACCTGGCTCAGGTCATAGCCCACGGCGGCATCCACCAGGGTGTAGTCGGGTACCTTCTCGGTGTTGGCGCGGTCGGCGTAGATATCGCCGTAGTACCGCACGCCGACGCCGACATCCAGCCCGTCGAGAGCGCCGTTGTCGAAGGCTCCGTTCTTGAAGACATAATGACCCCAGAGACTGGCCTGGTGGCGCGGTGCATAGATTGCGTGGTTACCCTGCTCGCCGGGCACGTCGCTTTTTTCGTAGGTGATGTCGGTGTAGCTGTAACCGGCCTGCAGGCGGAAGTTGTCGGTCAGGTAGGTGCGCGCCTGCAACTCGACCCCCTGGGACTGGATCTCGCCGACGGAGCGGTAATCGTCGGTAGGCTGCTCCTTGGTCGCGACGTTTTCCTGGTTGATCCGGAACAGCGACAACGTATAGAGATCCCGGCTTCCCGGCGGCTGATACTTGAACCCGGTCTCCCACTGTTCGCCTTCCATCGGTTCCAGCAGATCGCCGTTACCGTCGACGAAGCTGGTCGGCGTGAAGGCGGTGTTATAGCTCAGGTAGGGCGCGAGGCCATTGTCGAACAGGTAGAGCGCGCCGACACGACCGCTGAACTGGGTGTCATCGAGAGTGCTTTCGCTATCGTTCCGATGGTCGGTGTTCTTGATATCGACCCAGTCGTAGCGGCCGCCGAGGGTCAGACGCCAGCGATCGATCGCCATCTGGTCCTGCAGATAGATGCCGGTCTGGGTGAGTTCATGGCGCTCGTCGTTGGTGACTCCAATCTCCCCGATCGGATCGGCGCCATAGCTGGGGTTGAAGGCATCGAGGCTGGGGAAGCTACCGGCGGTCCAGACCACATCATTCTTGCGCTTCTGGTAGTCCACGCCAACCAGCACGGTGTGATCGATGAAGCCGCTCTGAAGCTTCGCTTCCACCTGGTTATCCAGCGTCCAGGCGTCGAGGGATTCGCGGCCGCCAGAGTAGTAGCGGTTCAGTTCGTTGGAATCCGGCGAGACCCAGCCGTAGCCGTAGACCTGGTTCAGCTCGACATCCGAGTTCAGATAACGCAGCTTCTGGCGGGCGGTGACGTCATCGCTGAAGCGATGCTCGAGGTCGTAGCCGAACATGCGCTGGGTGCGTTCGAACTTGTCGTAGTCGTCTTCGCCGTCGAAGAAATCATTGCCGATGTGGCGGCCGTTATGGCTGCTGACGGCTCCCTCATAGGGCACGCCGGAGTGATAGCCACCCTCGGGATCTTTCTGCAGGTACGCCATGAAGGTAACGGAAGTGTCGTCGGTGGCGTCCCAGGTGATCGACGGCGCGATGGCGTAGCGCTCCTCCTCGATCGGGCCGAACTGGGTGTCCGCCTTGCTGCCGATGCCGACCAGCCGATAGGCGACGCGCCGCTCGTCGTCCAGCGGTCCGGAGAAGTCGAACGCTGCGCTGCGCTGGCTGTTGGTGCCGGTGCTGAAACGGAGCTCGTTGCGGTCCTCGAACAGCGGCTTCTTGCTGGTCAATGCCACCAGCCCACCGGGAGACGAGCGCCCGTAGAGCACCGACGCCGGCCCCTTGACGATCTCGACGTTATCCAGGAACCATGGATCGATCACCATCGAGCTGTAGCCGTTGGCGTCCCCCATCACCTTGAGCCCGTCGAGATAGGTGTTGCTCAGGCTGCCGTCGGAGAAGCCACGCATGACCAGATAGTCGTAACGGTTGGAGGCGCCGACCTGGTTGGTGTAGACACCCGGCGTGTACTGCGCCGCTTCGCGCACCGTGCGCACGCCGCGTTCGTCCATCTCCTCGCGGTCGACATTGGAAACGGTCTGCGGCGTTTCGACGATGGGAGTTTCGGTCTTGGTGGCGGCAGACTGCCCGGTCACCGTGACGGTATCGAGATTGGCGGTTTCAGCCGACGCCGTGGTGGCGACGATGTTGTCGTTCGTCTGCTGGGCCCAGACCGGAAACGACAGGCAGGCGCAGGCCAGTGCACTTGCCGGATAACGTAGAACATGATGCATGAACGACAGACTCCCCTTGAATGAAAATCGTTCTTATCCATGGATGTTGCCAATAAGAAGACGTAGGGGAGTCCGGTTTCTGAACCGCAATGACAATTATTTTCAATAACCGGATCGGGACGCTACACGATGGTCGAGGACGGCGGTGCGTTTCTTGAGCGGAGGGGGAAGGAAAAAGGAAAGGAAAAAGAAAAAGAAAAAGAAAGAAACGGAAGGCGGCGGACCCTGAACGGTCCGCCGGATTCGTCTACCAGGCGATGATCGCAATGATCACGATGGCGAACAGTGCCCACTTGATGGCGTAGTAGAGCGACTTGTTGCGCTTCTTGAGGGCCTTGCCCTGACGGCGTACGGCGTAGATATACTTGAACGCCCGATTCAGTCCACCGGTACGGTCGCTGTCGTCATTGGGCGAGCTGGCCGCCGCCATGACCGTCCGGCCAAAGAAATGGTTGAGGCTTCGCGCCCAGCCGTATTTCATCGGCCGTTCGATGTCGCAGAACAGGATGATACGATTCTGCTCCGAACCGTTTTCCGCGCGGTGCAGGTAGGTCTCGTCGAACATCACGGCCTCGCCGTCGCGCCAACTGTATTTTTCGCCGTCGACGTCGATGTAGCAGCGGTCGTCGTTGGGCGTGATCAACCCCAGGTGGTAACGAAGCGAGCCGGCGTAGGGATCGCGATGCAGCGTCAGGTGGCTGCCCGCCGGCAATTCGGCGAACATCGCCGCCTTGACATTGGGAATGCCCGCCAACAGCTGCGTGGTCTGCGGGCATAGCTGCTCGGCCGAGGCGTGGCTCTCGCCGTACCACTTCAGATAGAAGCGCTTCCAGCCGCGGCGGAAGAACGAATTGAAACCGGCATCGTCGTAGCGTGAGGACGCCTTGATGTGATCCTGTAGCGCCATCGCTTCGTCGCGGATCGTCTCCCAGTTGCCGGTCAGTCTCTCGAGTTCCGGATAATTCGCCAGATCGTGGTAGGGCTGGTCCTTGTCACGGCCGAAAAGCGTCATCAATGCATTGATCGGCGACATGAACGTGGAGTGGTCGGAGAGCTGGCGCAGCGGTTTGTGACGCACGCGGCCGCGATAGTGCGTATAGAGCACGCTGGCGACGAAAAGCAGTATCAAAATCCATTTGATCATAGAGTAGACTTCCGCGGGCAGGCCGAGCACGGATAAGCATCGTGCTGCGAAATTAGTTTGGCAGCTTACTATTTTCCCGAGATCGCGATCAGCGTCAACAGATAGTCATCGATTTTCGTGACTTGCCCGCGGAGAACGGTGCCCGCCGGCCACTGCGGCGATAAGGTCTTGAGCAGCTCGATCGACACCGCGCAGGTTTCGGCATCCCAAAGGATCAAGCGCGCATGGGGAAAATAGAAACGCTCACGCACCAGCGGATAGAGCGCCTTGAACAGGCTCTCCTTGAGCGAGAACACCAAGGTGAGGAAATCGCCCTGACGCTCGGCGGGCAGCCGATCGAACCAGACCTGTTCCGACGCCACCAGAATCTGAGGCGCAAGCCGTCGTGCCCGCTCAGCGCTCATCACGACCTCGGCATCCAGCCCGACGCTCTGAAAGTTCGGCCGACTGGCGACGACCGCTGCTGCCAATCCCCGGCTATGGGTGATCGAGCCGAGGGTGCCCGCCGGCCACTCAGGGAGCCGTTCGGCATCCTGCGCTGGCGTCGATGACGAGCCCGTCAGTTCGGCGAGTGCGTGCCGGGCGCTTAACCGACCAGCCAAAAACTCGGCCCGACGCTTGGCCGCCGCCGTTCTCAGGCGCTCCGGCAGCGGGAGATCCCAGCCGTCGAGATCCGCTTCACACAAGGCTTCTGTCTCAAAGCGCAGTGCGCTAAAGCGTGCCTCGGGTAACACGAGTTGCCAGGGCCACTCGCTTCTCTGCGAGTGGCAGCCGAATGGCAATGTTTCGGTCGGTGGTCTGACTTCAGACATCGATCAACGATCGACCAGCACGGCATTCAGCTCCACCGGCACTTCGTCGCCGATCTGCTGATAACCCATCAGCGACAGAATCGAACGCACGTTCTGATTCTTCATCAATTCCTTGCCATCCAGCGAGACCGGCTCGGCATTGCGCACGCGCACCGCGTCGTCCGACTCGCGGGTGAAGCGCACCGGTAGCTTTTCCTGGCGCTGCTCGCCGTTGGAATCGGTACGTAGCGTCAGTATTTCCACCGTCGACTGGCCGACTTTCAACGAATTGATCCGCTCCGGCGGCAGTTGCGTGACGACAGTGACCAGCGTGGTGTTGGTCAATGACGACATCCACGGCGGCAGATCGCCCAGACGATCTAGCACGTCCGTCTGGTTGAGCCGAATGGGCAGCTTCAACGTACCGTCCGAACTGATCTGACCTTCCATGCGACGCAGTGCGTGCTCATGGGTGATCGACTCGCCACCGCTGGTGATTTCGGTCACCGTGGCCGTCACCCGGGACTGATTGGGGTCGAGCTGCCACGCTGCCTGCGCCAGCCCGCCGAACGCCGTCAATCCGGCGGCCAAGCCGATGCCCATGACGCGGCGAATAATCGTTTTCGATGACATCCTGTCCTCCCTGGACATGCATACCGTTCAACAGCGGCTAGCCTGTGCCGACCGCTTTGGTTATCATACGGCTCCCGCGTTTCAGGGCCTATAGCTCAGTTGGTTAGAGCAGGGGACTCATAATCCCTTGGTCGTAGGTTCAAGTCCTACTGGGCCCACCATAAAATCAGTAACTTACTTCAATTTCCGACCCGTTTCAGGGTTCCATTTCTCGTCGGTGTCAACCAAGTGTCGACCGGGCATTTTCGGCCCGAATTTCAAGCTGTCGGCCAGGTGGTCGGGGGAGAGATGGGCGTAGCGCATGGTCATCTGAATCGTCTGGTGTCCGAGGATCTTCTGCAGCGTCAGCAAGTCACCGCCATTCATGATGAAGTGGCTAGCGAATGTATGGCGCAGGACGTGAGTACGTTGGCCCTTAGGCAGCTCGATTCCTGTTCGGTTCATTGCCTCAGAGAAAGCCTGATAGGCGTCCTGGGGGAACAGACGACCGCTTCGTTTTCCGTGATTCTTTAACTTTTCATAGAGGTCGTCACTGATCGGCACGGTTCGGTTGCGACCGTTCTTGGTACCGACGTAGGTAACTCGGCGATGCTGGACGTTTTCGCTTCTCAAGGTTTGGGCTTCACTCCAGCGGCATCCGGTGGTCAGGCAGAGCGTGGCGATCAGCCAGA
>NZ_MSDO01000036.1 GCF_001937195.1 Salinicola socius
CGAGGCCGGCAACGTCACCTTGAGCGGCAGCATCGAAAGCGATGCGACCGTGAGCTCGCTGATCATCAGTGACGCCAGCGGCAATACCGTTACTGTCGATCCCGCGGATATCGCCGTCGATGCCGACGGTAACTTGACGGTCAGCGGCGTGGACCTGTCGGGTCTCGTCGACGGCGAACTGACAGCCACCCTCTCCGTGACCGATGCCGCCGGCAACACCGGCACGGTCACCGATACCACCACGCTCGATACGGCTGCGCCCAATGCCCCGACCGCAACGCTGGCCGACGATACCGCCATCGACGGTGACGGCATCACCAGCGACGCCACCATCAACGTCGGTGGCCTCGAAGGCGGGGCAACGTGGGAATATTCCACCGATGGCGGCGATAGCTGGACGACCGGCATGGGTGCCAGCTTCGAACTGCCGGAAGGCGACTATGCCGCCGACGCCGTGCAGGTGCGTCAGACCGATGCCGCGGGCAACACCGGCGAGACGGGCAACCTCGGTGCCGTGACGGTCGATCTGACCGCCCCGGAAGCCCCAGTGATTGAAGGCGCCGAAGACGACGTTCCTCCCGCCGGACCGATTGACGATGGCGACACCACCAACGACGTGACACCGACGCTGATCGGCAGCGCCGAGGCCAATGCCATCGTGACCGTCTACGCCGACGGTCGAGACCTGGGCACCACCACGGCCGACGCGGAAGGCAACTGGCAGTTCGCGACCGATGAGGCGGATCAATTGTTTGGCGGTGAAACTGTCTTCACTGCCACCGCCACCGATATCGCAGGCAACATTTCCGCCACCAGCCCGACGTTTACGCTGACGTTCGACACGACGGCCCCTGCGGCACCGACGATCGAACCGACCAATGGAGACGAGATCACCGGTACCGCCGAACCTGGCAGCACGGTCACGTTGACCGACGGAGACGGCACCCCGATCGGCAGCGTCGACGCCGATCCCGACGACGGTAGCTGGTCATTCACGCCAGACGAGCCGCTACCCGACGGGACCGAAGTCAACGCCACCGCAACCGATGCCAGCGGCAATACCAGCCCTGAAGCCACGGCCACGGTCGACGCGACCGCACCCAATGCCGACGACAACGGCATCGCGATCAATGATGGCGGCGACGGCTTCCTGAACGTCGACGAGGCCGGCAACGTCACCTTGAGCGGCAGCATCGAAAGCGATGCGACCGTGAGCTCGCTGATCATCAGTGACGCCAGCGGCAATACCGTTACTGTCGATCCCGCGGATATCGCCGTCGATGCCGACGGTAACTTGACGGTCAGCGGCGTGGACCTGTCGGGTCTCGTCGACGGCGAACTGACAGCCACCCTCTCCGTGACCGATGCCGCCGGCAACACCGGCACGGTCACCGATACCACCACGCTCGATACGGCTGCGCCCAATGCCCCGACCGCAACGCTGGCCGACGATACCGCCATCGACGGTGACGGCATCACCAGCGAGGCCACCATCAACGTCGGTGGCCTCGAAGGCGGGGCAACGTGGGAATATTCCACCGATGGCGGCGATAGCTGGACGCCCGGCACGGGTACCGCCTTCGAACTGCCGGAAGGCGACTATA
>NZ_MSDO01000005.1 GCF_001937195.1 Salinicola socius
TAATGCCCCGTGAGGCTTGACCATATAACCCCAAGGGGTTTACGAGAGACGGAAAGAAAGATCCCTTCTCCGTTCGGTGATCATCACCGACATTGCCGGATACGCGCTGCCCTCAAGAGCGGGCAGCCAATAGACGTCGCTCAGCAGCATGATCCGAATCAGTGGGAATGAGGGCCGGGTAGGCAGTGAAGGCTCATTATTTCTGCGTCAGTTTTGCCTGACGACCATAGCGAGCGGGAACCACCTGATCCATGCCGAACTCAGTAGTGAAACCGCTTAGCGCCGATGGTAGTGTGGGGTCTCCCCATGTGAGAGTAGGTCATCGTCAGGCACTTATTTAACGAAGCCCCGGCCATTTGGTCGGGGCTTTGTTTTTAGGGGTCTGCCCATGGAGAGTAGCGGAGAGCCGCCCTGGTCATCGTCAGGCACCTATACCGTACCCCAGCTTCGAAAGAAGCTGGGGTATTTTTATGGTGCGACAGAAAACCAACGCAGTCATCGTCAGGCACTCATCCAAAACCCCGGCCAACAGGCTGGGGTTTTTTATGCCCGGCATTTGGGGTAAGCCTTCCCGGTCGGGGGGTCTTTTGCCTGGAGCTTTATGTCCAGAACCTCATGTCCAGAACCTTGCGTTCAGAAGCTCATGCTCAGAACCTCATGCTCATAAGCTGGGGCAGTCGCACTTCAAGGCTCACTGCCGCCGCATGAGCTAGCCTTCTCCCTATCGATAACTATCTATCAATAACCATCTCCAGGTAGAAGAGGCCAGCATGCTGCAAACGTTACCCGATGGATTTACCGCTGTGATTACCGGTGCCGGCGGCGGAATCGGTCAGGCCATGGTGCATCGTCTGCTCGAGAGTGAACGCCCGGGACGCGTCGTCGCGGTCTCTCGCCATATTGCCGAACATGATGATCCGCGCTTCGAGCATCTGGCGGCCGATGTTACGACCCAGCAGGGGCGGCATGCGCTAGGCGAGACGTTGGACGGCGCGCCTGTGCACCTGTTGTTCAATGCCATTGGCCTGCTTCATGACAAGTACCGAGCGATCTCTCCGGAGAAACGGCTCGAGGATCTCGATGCCGAAACACTCGCAACACTTTTTCAGGTCAACGCCATTACGCCGATTTTGCTGATCCAGACGCTGGCAGACTCGATCAAGGGGCGTCACCCCGTCATGATTGCCAGCCTCTCGGCCAGGGTGGGATCGATAGAAGACAACCGCTTGGGTGGATGGTACGGCTATCGGGCCAGCAAGGCAGCTCACAACATGTTTCTGCGTACCGCAGCCATCGAGCTTTTCCGCTACAACCGGCAGGCAATCGTACTCAGTCTGCATCCTGGAACGACCGACACCGGCCTTTCCCGACCTTTTCAGGACCGGGTTCCGGACGGCAAACTATTCACGCCGGCTTTCGTGGCGGAACGGTTGCTGGATGTAATGAACGACCGCCGCCCTGAAGAGAGCGGCAGTTTCTGGGACTGGGCAGGTGAGCCGATACCGTTCTAGTGCCGGAGGCGTTCCGCCACGCTTCTACTGCATGGCTTGCAGCGCTTCGATCAGGCTACTCATCTCGTCATCGGTGCCGATCGAAATACGCAGGAAGTCGCGAAGTCCATCCTTGTCGAAATGCCGTACCAGAATGCCACGCTCGCGCAAGCCGCCGAAAATCGTCGCGCCACTATGCTCTGCATGGCGCACGAACAGGAAATTGGTCTGCGATGGCAGGACGTCGAAGCCCAACGATGCGAGCTGCTGGCGTGTCCACTCCCGCGTCGCGATCACCTGGTCGCAGCAGGCCCGGAAATGGCTCTCGTCTTCCAACGAAGCGATGGCGACTTCACTGGCCAGCATGTCGATCGGGTAGGAATTGAACGAGTTTTTCACTCGCTCAAGGCCTTCGATGAGTTCGCGGGAGCCGATCGCGTAACCCACGCGCAGCCCGGCCAGGCTGCGAGATTTCGACAGGGTCCCGGTGACCAGAAGATTGGGATGATCGGCGACCAGGGGTACGGCACTCTCGCCGCCGAAATCGACGTAGGCCTCGTCGACCAGAACGACGCTCTCGGTGATACGCGCGAGCAACTGCGCAATCGCCTGGCGCGGATGACCATGGCCGGTCGGGGCATTGGGATTGGCGAACACCACGCCACCGTTATCGCTCTCGAATGCCTCGAGAGCGATCTGCCATTGATCGTCCAGTGCCACGGTGCGGTAGGCAATGTCGTACAGCTTGCAATAGACCGGATAGAAACTGTAGCTGATCGCCGGCATCAACAGTGGCTTCGGCTGACAGAAGAAAGCCTGGAAAGCCAGCGCCAACACCTCATCGGAACCATTGCCGACAAAGACCTGTTCCGGTTCCACGCCGTGCGTCTTCGCCAGTGCTTCACGTAGCGCCAACGACTCGGGGTCCGGGTAAAGACGCAGATGATCCACCGCAAACCGCTGCAGCACCTGCTCGACCGCGGGGGAGGGCGGATAAGGGTTCTCGTTGGTGTTGAGCTTGATCAGTTTTTCGCGCGGCTGTTCGCCCGGTACGTAGGGTGTCAGAGCGCGAACGGCGGGACTCCAGAATTGACTCATGATCTCTCGCGGGCACGTGTGTTGCGGGGGCCGAATCGGCGCTTTCGGGCAGCGTTTATAGTGACGTCAGGCCTGAATCGACGCAAGCCGTCTCACGGAATAAGGGCGGAACGGTTGATTAGTGCTCTAACGGCCGCATCTAGCAAGTATCCGATTCACCATCTGCATCACTGTCATTCAAGGAATTTCATGGTTTACGACAAGCTGCTTTCACCCATTACCGTCGGTGACGTCGAACTCTCCAATCGAGTCATGATGGCGCCATTGACCCGAGCCCGTACGCCGGACAGCGTGCCGGGAGTTCTGCAGGCGGAGTATTACGCCCAGCGCGCCAACTCGGGGCTGATCATCAGCGAAGCGACCAATATCTCGCCGACCGCTCGTGGCTATGTCTACACACCGGGGATCTGGACCGACGCTCAGGAAACGGGCTGGCGCCAGGTCGTCGATGCCGTGCACGACGCCGGCGGCAGAATCGCGCTCCAGCTGTGGCACGTCGGGCGTATCTCGCACGAGATGGTACAGCCGGAGGGCCAGGCCCCCGTCGCGCCCAGCGCATTGCTTGCGGAAGGGGCCAACTGCTTCGTCGAATTCGAAGACGGCAGTTCCGGCCAGCACCCCACCAGCACGCCGCGGGCGCTGGAACTCGACGAAATTCCCAGTGTCATCGACGACTACCGCCAGGCGGCCAAGCGCGCCAAGCGGGCGGGTTTCGATCTGGTCGAGGTGCACGCCGCCAACGCCTATCTGCTGCAGCAGTTCCTTGCCACCGGCAGCAACCAGCGCACCGATCGCTATGGCGGCAGCGTGGTCAACCGGGCCCGTCTGCTGCTGGAAGTCGTCGATGCGGTGACCGAAGTCATGGGCGCGGGTCGCGTCGGCGTGCGGTTGTCGCCGTTCATCGAAATCTTCGGGTTATCGGATGACGAGCCCGAAGCGATGATGGACTATCTGGCCGGTGAATTGAGCCGTCGCCAGATCGCCTACCTGCACATCAATGAGCCCGACTGGACCGGCGAGGGCCCGCAGCTGAGCGATGACTTCCGTCGCAATCTGCGCGAGAGCTTCACCGGTACGCTGATCTACTGCGGGCACTACACGGCCGAGCGCGCTGAGGCGCTGATCGAGCACGGTCTGGGTGATGCCGCTGCCTTTGGGCGAGCGTATATCGCCAATCCGGATCTGGTCGAGCGCTTTCGCCGCGACGCGGCCCTCAACGAACCGGATCCGGAGACTTTCTACGGCGGTGGTGCAAAAGGCTATACTGACTATCCGACGCTGGATTGAGCCGTTTCTGCGTGGCGGCCTGAGCCCTGACGGACGAATGGGATGTCACGCGCGAGACTTACCGCTATCCTGTCATGATGTGGCCGCTCAGGCGGCCTGTATGGCCCAGAAGTGCAAGGAGAACCAATATGCAGATCAGGACGTTGCTGGCCAGCGCCGCCACGGTAGCCGTATTGGCCGGTTGTGCCAGCGGTGGCACCCAAACGCAGACCGGCACCGCCGATTCATCTGCGGGTATGTCGTCAAGTGCCGTTACCTATGAAGGCACGTTGCCCTGCCGTAGCTGTGACGGTATCGATTTGACCGTCAATCTGAAGGGCACCGAGTCGTCGCCCGCTGCCGATCGTACCTTCACCCTCGAGGCCGATTATCAGAATCATCCGCAGAATCCGGACCCCGAGCAGTATGAAGGTCAGTGGGAAACGATGACCGGCACCGCGGTCGATCCGCAGGCGACGGTCTACGAACTGACGCCGAATGGCGAAGGTCAGATCTACTACTTCCAGAAGATCGACGACCGCACGCTGGAGCTGATCGATCCTCAGCGTCGTCGTTTCGAGAATGGGGAAACGCTACGTCTGACTCGCCAGTAAGCGTTGCGCTGGTGACTCGAGAGGCGGCCACTGGCCGCCTCTCGTCGTTTATGGATGCTGTTCACGGATGTCGTTGAGGGACGTCGTTGAACAGATGCCGCTCGGGTCGAGTCGTTCTGACAAAGCCATCTATGGCACCATACGCGTTTCGCAACCCCTCCCGGCCTGATGGAGATCCACGCGCGTGGCAAAAGCGAAGAGCGCCTTTGTCTGCACTGAATGCGGTGCGGATTACAGTAAATGGCAGGGCCAGTGCAGCAACTGTCGTGAATGGAACACGTTGAGCGAGGTTCGGCTCGGCGGTGCCCGCCCCGGCGCGTCGACCAGCGGCGGTGGCGCTCGCGGCGGCTATACCGGTGCGCTGTCACGGGAAGTCGTCGATCTCTCCGGCGTCGACCTCACCGAGGTGCCGCGCTTCAGTTCGACGTTCGAGGAGTTCGATCGCGTACTCGGCGGCGGCCTGGTACCCGGCTCGGCGGTATTGCTGGGCGGGCATCCCGGCGCCGGCAAGTCGACCTTGCTGCTGCAGACGGCGTGTCGACTGGCGCAGAGCAAGCGCGTGCTTTACGTCACCGGCGAGGAGTCGCTGTCGCAGGTCGCCATGCGCGCTCATCGTCTGCAGTTGCCGACCCGTGGGCTCAAGATGCTCGCCGAGACCAGCATCGAAATACTGCTGGCCGTGGCCGAGCGGGAGCGCCCGGAGGTGCTGATCATCGACTCCATCCAGACCATGCATCTGGAAGATATCGGCTCGGCGCCCGGCGGCGTTGCCCAGGTCCGGGAATCGGCGGCGGCGCTGACGCGATTCGCCAAACAGAGCAATACCGTGCTGATGCTGGTCGGTCACGTCACCAAGGACGGTTCGCTGGCCGGGCCCAAGGTTCTGGAACACATGATCGACGCCTCGCTACTGCTCGAAGGCGGCAGCGATTCTCGCTTCCGGACCCTGCGCGGTCAGAAGAATCGCTTCGGTGCGATCAACGAGCTCGGGGTATTCGCGATGGTCGAGCTTGGCCTCAAGGAGGTCAAGAACCCCAGCGCGATCTTCCTGTCGCGCAGCGAGGAGCTGGCATCCGGCAGCCTGGTGATGGTGGTGTGGGAAGGCACGCGCCCGATCCTGGTCGAGGTACAGGCCCTGCTCGACGAGTCCGCACTGGGCAACCCGCGGCGGGTCGCGGTAGGGCTCGATCACAATCGTCTGGCGATGCTGCTGGCCGTGCTGCACAAGCACGGCGGCCTGTTCACCGGCGATCAGGACGTCTTTCTCAACGTCGTCGGCGGGGTCAAGGTACTCGAGACCAGCGCCGATCTGGCGGTGTTGCTCGCCGTGGTTTCCAGCCTCCAGAATCGACCGTTGCCGAGAGAGCTGGTGGTATTCGGCGAAGTGGGGCTTTCCGGCGAAATCCGCCCGGTACCGAGTGGCCAGGAGCGCATCATCGAAGCTGCCAAGCATGGCTTCACGCGTGCCATCGTGCCGCGTGGCAACGCGCCCAAGAAAGCGCCGCCCGGCATGCAGGTGGTGGCCGTCGACAAGCTGGCCGAGGCGCTGGAAGCGCTGTGAACGCCCCGCACCGGCTGAGCCCGACGATTGGCGGCCGGGACGACGACATGCGGTGGCGCTGAGACGCGTCGCCGCGTCGGTTAAACTGCAGCCAGCAACGATATCTCCTGCAACGACATCGCCTATAACGGTATCCCCGTAACGATATTTCGAAAAAAGGGACGAGGAGTCAGATCATGAGTGCCATCCGCCTGACGCAATACAGCCATGGGGCCGGCTGCGGCTGCAAGATCGCCCCCGACGTGCTCGACCGCATCCTCGCCAAGGCGGGCCCGGGAGCCAACAGCAAACATCTGATCGTCGGCAACCAGGGGCGGGAAGATGCCGCCGTCTACGATCTGGGCGACGGCCGCGGGCTGATTTCCACGACCGATTTCTTCATGCCGATCGTCGACGATCCGTTCGATTTCGGCCGCATCGCTGCCACCAACGCCATCAGCGACGTCTACGCCATGGGCGGCACGCCGATCATGGCGCTGGGCATTCTCGGCTGGCCACTCGACAAGCTGTCGGCGGAAATCGCCGGCGATGTCATGTCCGGTGCCCAGGCCGTCTGTCGCGAGCTGGGCGTCGCTCTGGCGGGAGGCCACTCCATCGATGCGCCGGAGCCGATCTTCGGGCTCTCGGTCAACGGCCTGGTCGATCTCGACAATCTCAAGCTCAACAGCGGTGCCAGGCCCGGCGATCTGCTCTATCTGACCAAGCCGCTGGGCGTCGGTCTGCTGACGACGGCGGAAAAGCAGGGCCTGCTGCAGGCCGGGCATCACGGACTTGCTCGCGAAACCATGCTGATCGCCAACGATATCGGCAGGGAGCTGGCGAGAGTTGCCGGCGTGCATGCCATGACCGACGTCACTGGCTTCGGGCTGGCCGGACATCTAAGCGAGGTGTGTGCGGCCAGCGGGGTCGAGGCGCGAATCGATTTCGCCAAGTTGCCGCGGCTCGCCGAAGCCGAAGCGTATCGTCGTCAAGGCGCGGTGCCGGGCGGCACCGGACGCAATCGTGAGGCGATCGGGGCCGCGCTGCCGGATATGGACGCTGCCCACTGGCAGTGGCTGTGCGACCCGCAGACCTCCGGTGGCCTGTTGCTCGCCGTGGATCCGGCCTGGGCGGACGATGTCGAACGGATCGGACGCGACCACCAGATCAAGCTCGAAGCCTTCGGAGAGTGCGTCAGCCCGCGTGGCGGCCCTGGCCTGATCGAGGTGCGCGGTTGAAGGGTAATGACAAGGGCACTCGCCAGGGAATGCGTCAGGGCGAGCGCCAGGAAAAGTTTCAGGCCAATGAATTCGTCGATGCGGATCTCGCGCTGCTCGATCGGCCGCTGCTGGACGTGCGGGCGCCGATCGAGTTCGCGGCCGGCGCCTTGCCGGGCGCGATCAACCTGCCACTGATGAACGACGACGAGCGTCGCGAGGTCGGTATTCGCTACAAGCACGCGGGGCAGGCTTCCGCGGTCGAGCTGGGTAATCGCCTGGTTTCCGGGGAGAGTCGCGACGCGCGCCTGAGCGCCTGGGAGCGGGCCATCGAGGCGGCGCCGGATAGCGTGATCTACTGTTTTCGTGGCGGGATGCGCTCGAAGATTTCGCAGCAGTGGCTCGCCGAACGCGGTTATCCGCTGCCCCGCATCCGTGGCGGCTGGAAAGCGATGCGCAGCCGACTGATCGAGACGCTAGAATCCCATAGTCAGGCACCTTTGCTGCTGGTGGCCGGGCTGACCGGCTGCGCCAAGACGGCGCTGATCAATTCGCTGGATTCGGGTGTGGACCTGGAAGGCCACGCGCGCCACAAGGGCTCCGCCTTTGGCCAGCATCCGCTGGCCGGGCCGTCGCAGATCGATTTCGAACATGGGTTGACGCTGGATCTGGTGCGCCTGCCGCATGCGCGGGTGGTCGAGGACGAGTCGCAGCGCATCGGCCGGCTGGCGGTTCCGGCCACTTTCTGGCAGTCGATGAAGATGGCCCCGTGCATTCGTGTCGAGATGCCGCTGGAGTGGCGTCTGGAACAGATACGCAAGGACTACATCGAAGATCTGAGTTCGACCTATCATCGCGATTACGGTCCGCATCTGGGCGAAGTGCTGTTTCGCAAGCAGCTCTCCGGCGCCCTCAAGCGTTTGGGTAAACGTCTGGGCGGTGAACGTCTGGCGCGGCTGATCGAGGCCCAGCAGCGGGCGTTCTCGGCCCAGCGTCACGGCAACGTTCAGGCACACGACGATTGGCTCGCGCCATTGCTGCGGGAGTACTACGACCCCATGTATCGTCATCAGATCGACCATCAGCCCCGGCCGACGCTGCATGTCGGCGACTGGGACAGCTGTCTGGCGGTGGCGCGACAATGGGAGCGAGAGCAGACCGGCTAGCCAGGGCCGTGGCTGAAATCTAGCGGTATTCGAGCCATTGCGTCATGATCCGATCCAGCAGCGCGGCCTGCCGATCGAAGCGCTTGGGGTCGCGAAGCATCTCGTCTCGGGTGTGAATGGTCGGAATATTGGCAGCCGTTGGCAGGTCGTGGTCGCAAAGGGCCGTGGTGTCCTGAGCCGTCAGCTCCAGATGCCACTGCAGCGCGATGACGCGCCCCAGGTCCCAGGCAAAGCCCTGCACCGGTCCGGCTGGCGTGCTGCCCAGCGGCAGGCAACCATCCGGCAGGCCGAAGATATCGCGGTGCCAGAGCAGCGCCTCGAAGGTCTCCGGTAGATCGAAGGGGCTTTCGTCTGCCAGCGTCAGCGGTTGCCAGCCGATTTCCGGCTGCACCGCGGGAGAGACGATGGCGCCAAGCGACTCGGCGATCAGGCCGGCGCCGTAGCCGATGCCCAGCACCGGTTTGCTGCTCTTCATGGCGCGGTCGACCAGCTTGCGTTCCCGCTTGAGCAGGGCCGCCTCGGGCGGTTCGAGCGCGTCGAGCAGCACCAACGCATCGCAGTTGGCCAACGGCGGCGGCAGTTCGCCCTCGTCCAGTCGGCAGTGGTTATGGCTATGGCCCATGCCGGTGAGCCAATCCGCCAGACGGGCGGGGCCGAACAACGGGCTATGCTGGAGGAAATAGATATGCATGATAGGCCCATCATGGGGATGACCAGGCCGCTCCACAAGCGGGTAACGGGGATTTAGCAATGGCCATTCGTGCCCAGATCCTCGAACAGATCTACACCATCGTGGCGCAGATCCCGCCGGGACGCGTCACGACCTATGGCCGGATCGCCCAAATGACGGAAGGGGCGACAGCGCGTCTGGTAGGCACGGCGATGCGCCAACTGCCCACCGGTCACGATCTGCCCTGGTACCGGGTCATTGGCGCCAGTCGGCGAATTGCCGACCATGGTGGCGCCCAACGCCAGCACGAGCAATTGCGCGCCGAGGGTGTCGTGTTCGACGCCAGCGGCCGCGTACCGATGCATTTGATGTGGCCAGAATGACGAGGAATTCATGACCAAGCCCAGCGGTAGCTTCAACGCCAGAGTGCGTCAGCTCGACGCGCGTCAACAGATCGCGTTCATGGCCGCGCTGAGCGAGCGGCTGGTGCCCAACTATGCGCTCTATGCGGGGATGAGCGGTCACGGCAACCCCGGCGTGTTGAACAACGTGCTGGATCTGGTGTGGGAGCGGCTCAAGGTCGCCTCCGCCAGGATCGATTTCGACAAGCAGGCCGAGAAGCTGGCCGAGGTCGAGCCCCCGGAGGCCGACGACAGCTTCGGGGCACGACGGGCGACGGAGAGTGTCATGGCCCTGACCACGTTGCTCGATACCCTGCGCGGAGAGGCACCGGATGCGGCGCTGGAGGTGAGTCGGGTCTCCCGCAACGGTGTACGCGCCTTTATCGAGATGACCGAGGGCAGCGAGGAGGCCGAGCGCCTCGATGCGCTGTTCCGTGAACATGAACTGATGCAGGACGAGCGCGATTTCCAGGATGCGGTACTCGAAGCGCTCGAGGCCGATCCGAAGCTAGCCGATCTTTCGGCGCTGCGCGTATTGGGGCGTAATCACGGCATCAGCAATCTTGGCCTGAGTCTCGACGAATCCGCCTGACCAGCCGGCTGTGGATAAACCGGCTACGCTAGAGGGTGTTGATAACCGTTTGCGGGGTGCCGGATGCTGACACTGAACCGGTGGACGGTGGACGGTGGACGGTGGACGGTGGACGGTGGACGGTGGACGGTGGACGAAGGTCAAGGCGTTGCGGCATCGGGATCATGCCGACTGAGACAGGGAGCGGTCCGCAGGAATCACGTTCAAGGAGGAACATCATGCAGAAAGGTTGGTGGATAGGCGGAATGGTGCTGGTCAGCGTCATGCTGGCGGGTTGCCAGAGTCTGACAGGGTGGGGCGGCGATGCGCTGCGCACCGAACCGGTCGTCAAGCACGTGCACGAGCCCGGCTGTGAAGTCGATGGCTGTGCCAGCGTCAACGCCGCGTACCTGCGCTTCCCCGAGTCGTCACTGCTCTCGGCCGAGCTCGAGCGTCGCCTGTTCGGTCTGGCGAGCGGATTGAGCGACAATCCCGATGGCAATCCCATGGGGCAGGCAACGACCTTCGAGGATTTTTCCAGCCAGCTGTTCGCGGCCGCACAGAGCGCTCGCCAGGATGTGCCGGAACTGCCCGGCTACGAAGCCGATCTCAAGGCCGACGTCGTGGCAGATCGCGATGGTCTGCTGGTGATCGAGCTCGATGGCTACCTCTACAGCGGCGGTGCGCACGGCTTGCCGTTGACTTCCTACATGGTGATCGAGCGCGATAAGCAGCAGGTCCTTGACCTTGACGACATGCTGTTGCCGGGACAGCGTCCGGCCTATGAGGCAGCTCTCGAGCGCGCCCACCGGCGCTGGCTCCAGTCCGATCAGGCATTCGGATTGTCCGAGCTGCAGTGGCCGTTCGCGACATCGGATAACGTAGCACCGCTGAAAGCGGGTCTGGCGATCAAGTATCAGGTCTATGATCTGGCGCCGTATGCAGTGGGCCAGCCGCAGCTGATGATCCCTTACCCCGAACTCGATGGCATTCTCAAACCGCGCTACCTGCCTTGATCTCCGACCCTGCAACGGCACATGCACTGAAACCATGAAAGCGCCATGCCTGAATCAGGCATGGCGCTTCGTCTTGACGCTCGTCGGTGGCTCACCGTCACCGTCTGATGACCTCGACGCCGGGATCCATTCAACGCCGGGATGACCTCAAAACCGAAAAGGCTCCAGGTCGAGATAGCCTCAGAGACGCATCTCGATCCCCTGTTCGGCCATGTAACGCTTGGCGTCGGGAATCGTGTACTCACCGAAGTGGAAGATGCTGGCGGCGAGGACCGCATCGGCACCGCCTTCCTTGACCCCAGCCACCAGGTGATCGAGATTGCCGACGCCGCCGGAAGCGATCACCGGCACCTCGACCGCATCGCTTATCGCGCGGGTCACGCCGAGATCGAAACCCACCTTGGTGCCGTCGCGGTCCATGCTGGTCAGCAGCAGCTCGCCGGCGCCGTACTCGACCATCTTGCGCGCCCAGTCCACAGCATCCAGCCCGGTCGGGCGTCGCCCGCCGTGGGTGAAAATTTCCCAGCGCGACGGCTCGCCGTCGGCGCTGACCTTCTTGGCGTCGATCGCCACCACGATGCACTGGCTGCCGAAGCGCTCGGCTGCCTCGCGGACGAAATCCGGATTGGTGACGGCCGCGGTATTGATCGAGACCTTGTCCGCCCCGGCATTGAGCATGGTACGGATATCTTCGCAGCGACGGATGCCGCCGCCCACGGTCAGCGGAATGAACACCTCGCCGGCGATGCGCTCGACCATCTCGACGGTGGTATCGCGATCTTCGTGGCTGGCGGTAATGTCGAGAAAGGTGATCTCGTCGGCGCCCTGCTGGTTGTAGCGCTTGGCGATCTCGACCGGGTCGCCGGCGTCACGAATCCCCACGAAATTGACGCCCTTGACCACTCGGCCGGCATCGACATCGAGGCAGGGAATGATGCGTTTGGCCAATGTCATGAGCGAACTCCCGCAGCGTCGATCCGGTCGCCCCGAATCGAATCACCCTGAATCGAATCACCCTGAATCGAATCACTTAGCGCCTGCGCCTCGGCCACATCGAGCGATCCTTCGTAGATGGCTCTGCCGGTGATGGCACCGATGATGCCGCTGTCGGCAACCTTGGCCAGCGCGCGGATATCCTCCAGGTCGGTCACGCCGCCCGAGGCGATCACCGGCAGACCCCCGTCCCGGGCGAGCTGCGCGGTGGCCTCGACGTTGACGCCCTGCATCATGCCGTCGCGGGCGATGTCGGTGTAGACGATCGAGGAGACGCCATCGTCGGCAAAGCGCTTGGCCAGATCCACCGCCTTGACCGTCGAGACCTCGGCCCAGCCGTCGGTAGCGACGAAGCCGTCGCGGGCGTCCAGACCGACGATCACGTGACCGGGGAACCGGCGGCACATCTCGCCGACGAAAGCCGGTTCCTTGACTGCCTTGGTGCCGATGATCACGTAGCTGACACCGGCGGCGAGGTAATGCTCGATGGTCTCCGCACTACGGATGCCGCCGCCGATCTGGATCGGCAGATCCGGGAAGGCGCGGGCGATGGCCGTGACGGCTTCGCCATTGACGGGTTGGCCCTCGAAGGCGCCGTTGAGATCGACCAGATGCAGCCGGCGCGCGCCGGCCTCGACCCAGCGTGCGGCCATCGCGACCGGATCGTCCCCGTAAGAGGTGGCGTCGTCCATGCGGCCCTGCTTGAGGCGCACGCACTGGCCGTCCTTGAGATCGATGGCGGGAATTACCAGCATGGTTTCGAGTCCTTTGAGTCAGTCAGGTGCCGTCTGAAAAGCCGGCGCGGCAGCCACTTTTCGGATGGTGCCTAGGGCGCCCAGTTGACGAAATTTTCCAGCAATTGCAGGCCGTCCCTGGCGCTCTTCTCCGGATGGAACTGGACGGCGAAGACGGTACCGCGACCGGTGACCACATGGGCGTCGATGCCGGCGTATTCGGTGGTGCCGAAGATATCGCCATCCCTTTCGGCTTCGACGTAGTAGCTGTGCACGAAGTAGAACCGTGCACCGTCCTCGATACCATTCCAGAGCGGATGTTGGTGATGCTGTGTCACCCGATTCCAGCCCATGTGCGGCACCTTCAGCCGCTCGCCGTCGGGCGTGGTCAGCTTGTGCCCGAATCGACGTACCTTGCCGGGGAGAAAGCTCAGGCAGTCGACACCGCCGTTCTCCTCGCTGCGATCGAACAGCATCTGCTGACCGACACAGATTCCCAGCAGCGGCTTGGCCTGTTCCTCGAGCAGATCCTTGACCAGGCCTTCGAGCTCGGTGCGTTGCAGTTCGCCCATGCAGTCGCGAATCGCGCCCTGACCGGGCAGCACCAGCCGGGAGGCGCCACGAATCGAACGCGGATCGCGGGTCACCATGACGTTTTCATGAGTGACGTGCTCGAGCGCCTTGGCCACGGAGTGCAGATTGCCCATTCCGTAATCGATCACGGCGATCGTCATTGCGGTTCCCTCGCTGATTCGGTGGTATCGATGGACGGTATCACAGGCTGCCTTTGGTCGACGGCATCTGGCCGGCCATGCGCGGGTCTTGTTCGACCGCCGCGCGCAGCGCCCGACCGAACGCCTTGAAGATGGTTTCCGCCTGATGGTGCGCGTTGAAGCCCTTGAGGTTATCGATATGCAGCGTGACCTGGGCATGATTGACGAAGCCCTGGAAGAACTCCCAGAACAGCTGGGTATCCAGTCGACCGATCGTCGCCCGGGTGAATTCGACATCCATGAACAGGCCGGAACGGCCGGAGAAATCGATCACCACGCGGGACAGCGCTTCGTCGAGCGGCACATAGGCATGGCCGTAACGACGGATGCCGCGCTTGTCGCCGATCGCCTTGGCGAATGCCTGGCCGAGCGTGATGCCGAGATCCTCGACGGTGTGGTGCTCGTCGATCTCGAGATCGCCCTTGGCATCGATCGTCAGATCGAGCATGCCGTGGCGAGCCACCTGGTCCAGCATATGGTCGAGGAAGGGGACCCCGGTCTGGCAATCCAGGCGGCCGCTGCCGTCCAGGTTCACCGTGACCGTGATCTGCGTCTCGTTGGTGTTGCGTGACACCGTGGCGATGCGCTCGGACATGCGTGGGGAATCTCCCGGTACGGTTGGCGAGAATCGGCCATTATAGTGAATCGGGCCCTGCATCCGCTACAATGGCAGCGTTTATCGAGCGGCTATCATCGTATCGCCATCGGGTTCGGTCACGATGGTCGCTTCAAGATGCCGGCGATGCACCGTTTGCCGTCCGCAGGTGGCTGTCGATGGCCGCGCACAGGGAGGATTCGAATGAAGGGGCTGTTCAGAGCGTTGCTGGCGGCAGTCGGGGTGCTGGGGATCGTTGTCGTGGTGGCGGTGGTCTACATCACCACGTTTTTCGACCCGAACGATCTCAAGCCGCGTCTGATCGAGGCGGTTCGCAGTCAAAGCGGCCTCGAGCTACGCCTCGATGGCCCGTTATCGTGGTCCTTCTATCCGCGCATCGGCGTCAGCGTCAAGGATGCCGAGGCCTGGCTCCCCGGGCAGCCCGAGGAAGATGCACCCTTCGTCGGTTTCGACAGCGCCGAAGTCAGCGTGGCGTTCACGCCGCTGCTGACCGGAGATGTCTCCGTCGACGGTCTGATCCTGGATGGCATGCGCCTCAACCTGGCCCGCGATGCACAGGGCCAGGGCAACTGGCAGGTGCTGCTGGATCGGCTGGCCGCCACCGACAACGTCGGCCAGTCGCCGCAGAACGCTGGCGGCTCGGCGACCCCCGCGGAGACATCATCGGAGAACCCGGTACCGCCAGAGAATCCGACGCAGCCCGAGAAGAAGGGCCCTGGTCTGAAGCAGGGCGATGACCAGCCGGTGGCGTTCGATATCGCCAGCGTCAAGGTCTCCAATAGTCAGGTGAACTACGTCGATCGGCAGAAGTCGCTGGATATCACACTGGCCAATCTGAGTCTGCAGAGCAGCAACGTCAGCCCCCAGGCGTCGTTTCCGGTCCAGCTCTCCTTCGACGTCGACGGACGCCAACCGGACGTGAACGGCAACCTGAAGCTCAAGAGCCAGATGCGCATGGATCTCGGCGCCGAGCGCTACACCTTCGAGAACGTGACGCTCAACGGCAAGGCCCAGATGCCGACGCTGGCCGAGCAGGCCCAGACGCTCAATCTGAAGGTTGCGACGCTGGTCGCCGATACGCAGGCGAAGCAGTATCGCGCCGACGGCATTCAGCTCGGCGCTTCGCTCTATCACGCCGCCATGCAGGAAGCGCCGCTGTCGCTGGATCTTCAGGCCAATGCCGTGGCCGATCTGCAGGCCCAGACCGCCACGCTCTCCGATCTCGCCTTGAGCGGAGACGATGGGCTGAATCTGAAAGGCAACCTGGACGTCACGCAACTGGACGACGCGCCTCGATACCACGGACGAATGGAACTGGCTCCGCTATCGGTTCGGGACTGGCTGACGCGCTTCGGCGTCGAGGTGAACAGTGCCGACGACAAGGCGCTCACCGCGCTCTCGCTGAGCGGGCCGTTCTCCGGCGATACCCAGCGTATCGATTTCGACGATCTGCAGATGACGCTGGATGACACTCAGCTCCGCGGTTCGCTGGGCGCCGCGTTCGACGGTCAGGCACTGAACTTCGACCTGGCCGGTGACCAGTTGGACCTGGACCGTTATCTGGCGCCGCGAGCGCAGAAGGCGGGCGGCGGCGAGTCGAGCGAGGGTGGTGAAGGTAAACAGACCGCCTGGCTGTCGGCGCTTGGCGTCGCGCCGGCCCTGGCTGCAGCGGAAGGCGCAGAGCTGCTCCCCGTCGATTGGCTGGCCGGACTCGAGCAGGAAGGGCATCTGACGCTGGACTCACTCAAGGCCAAGGGAATCAAGCTGAGCGATGTCGAGCTGTCCACCAGCGGTAGCGGCGGACGCCAGCGTATCGACTCTCTCGCCGCCAGCCTCTACGACGGTTCGCTGCAGGCTTCCAGCGCCCTGGACCTGCGTCAGCCGCCGATCAAGCTCTCCTTCACCGAGCGCATGAGCGGTGTCGATATCGCGCCGTTCTATCAGGACTTCAGCGGCAAGGCATCACCGCTGCGTGGCAAGCTAAACCTGCAGGGCGATTTCGATTCGCAGACCAATACCGCCCAGGGTCTCGAGCAGAATCTCGACGGTCAGGCGGCGCTGCGGATCGACGATGGCGCGATGCTCGACGTCAACGTGTCGCGTCAGCTGTGCACGGCCGTGGCGACCCTGGAAGGCCGTGAATCGACCCGCGAGTGGAGCGAGGACACCGCCTTCGACCGCCTGCAGGCCAGCGTAACGATCGACAACGGCGTGGTACACAACGACGATCTCGACATCGCCATCCCGGGCATCGACGTGACCGGCGAGGGCGACGTCAATCTGGTGACCAATCGCCTCGACTACCGTGCCGCGGCGCGGTTCACCGATACCGCCGACGAGGCGGCCTGCGGTGTCAACCCGCGGCTGGCCAAGGTCGACTTCCCGATCCGCTGCCAGGGCAGTCTGGACGACGCCCCGGGCCAGTGGTGCGGCTTCGACCGCGAGGCGTTCCAGAGTTCGCTGGCGAATCTCGCCAAGAGCGAGGCCAGGCGCAAGGCCGGGGAGCGGGTCGACGAAGAGCTGAACAAGCAGCTCGACGACGAGACCCGCCAGAAGATCGACGACAAGCTGGGAGACGGGGCGGCCGACAAGCTCGGCAACAAGATCCGGGACCTGTTCCAGTAAGTTCGATCCAGGGTTACCCGTTGCGCCGACATCCTGTCGGCGCAACGTCTTCGCTGACAGGGTGTCGGTCTCCCTGCCGCGATCCATGAGTTTCCCCCCCTGAATCCGTAGGTTTCACAATTCTGAAGAGGTGCCGTTTGGCAGAGATAGCCCTATCGGACGAGGCCTTTCGCCAACGCGTGTTCGACTGGTTCGATGCGCACGGCCGCAAGTCTTTGCCGTGGCAGTACGACAAGACGCCGTACCGGATCTGGGTGTCGGAGATCATGCTCCAGCAGACTCAGGTCACCACTGTCATTCCCTATTTCGAACGCTTCATGGCGCGCTTTCCCGATGTTCAGGCGTTGGCCCAAGCGCCTCAGGATGACGTGCTGCACCTTTGGACGGGGCTTGGCTACTACGCCCGCGCGCGCAACCTGCACAAGGCTGCCAAGGTCGTCGTGGCCGAGTACGCCGGAGAGTTCCCGACCCACGATCTCGCGGCGATGACCGCCTTGCCGGGAATCGGCCGCTCGACCGCCGGCGCTATCGTCAGCATCAGTACCGGCCAGCGGGCCGCGATTCTCGATGGCAACGTCAAACGCGTGCTGGCCCGCCTGCATGCGGTGGACGGCTGGCCGGGCAAGGGCGACGTTCTGGCGAGACTATGGACGCTGGCGGAACGCTATACGCCTCACCGGCGACTGCCGGACTACACCCAGGCGATGATGGATCTGGGCGCGATGATCTGCACCCGCGGCAAGCCGAGCTGCCTGCTGTGTCCGTTCGAGGATGTCTGCGTGGCACACGCCCAGGGCGATGAGCGCCGCTACCCCGGTTCCAAACCCAGGCGCGAGTTGCCGACGCGCCAGACACAGATGTTACTGTTGCAGGACGACACGGGCCGAGTCCTGCTCGAGCAGCGTCCGTCCAGCGGCCTGTGGGGCGGTCTATGGGGCTTTCCCCAGTTCGAGGGAGACAGCGAGCTGCATGAGTGGCTGGAACGCCACTGCCGGGGCGTGCATCTCGAATCCGCCTGGCGGCCGTTCACGCACACGTTCACCCATTTTCGGCTGGAGATCACCCCCCGCCCGGCAAGGCTTCCGGGCCAGCACGTCATCCCGGCGGTGGCCGAGTCCAATCGGCAGTGGGTCGATCCCGCCGAGCCCGCCAGCGTCGGTCTGGCTGCGCCGGTGAAAGCGCTGCTGGCGACGCTCGCCCAGACCCACGCACTCAACGCATGACAGGAGGTTTTCATGGCGCAGACCGTATTTTGCCGCAAGTATCAGCAAGAGCTCGACGCTCTGGCATTTCCGCCGCTGCCCGGCCCCAAGGGCCAGGAGATCCAGCAGACGGTTTCCAAACGTGCCTGGGAGGAGTGGCAGGCGTTGCAGACCCGGCTGATCAACGAAAAGCATCTCAACATGCTGGACCCGGAATCGCGGGCATATTTGATGACCCAGATGAACCGCTTCTTCGACAACCAGGAAACCGATCATGCCGAGGGGTACGTACCGACCGGCCAGTGATTTCGGGCGCCGTGAAAGGAACTCATCTTTTTGAAATAAAAAGGCTTGACCCCAAAACGGCTTGCTGGTTAAATGCGTCCCCGTTGGCGAAGGCCAGATAGCTCAGTCGGTAGAGCAGGGGATTGAAAATCCCCGTGTCGGCGGTTCGATTCCGTCTCTGGCCACCATCAATGCTGGGGTATCGCCAAGTGGTAAGGCACCGGTTTTTGGTATCGGCATGCGCAGGTTCGAATCCTGCTACCCCAGCCATCGCTGACGTCTCTATGCTCGCCGACATAGCTCAGTTGGTAGAGCAACTGACTTGTAATCAGTAGGTCCCGGGTTCGACTCCTGGTGTCGGCACCAGAGCTTAGAGATTGTTTTACAAGGCTTTTTTAGCCTTGCAAGAGACCGCCAATTTGGCGGTTTTTTTGTTTTACGTGTGCGTAGATTATAGCTACAAATGGTCGTGAGATTGTTGCCGCTAGGCTTTGACCACCTACAGTTTCAAATCGCGTGGCGCCATGGAAAATATAATTGCTTTTGTCTTCGCCGCTACGCTGCTCACCTTGACCCCAGGGCTCGATACGGCGTTGGTGCTTAGAACGGCTTCGATAGAAGGTCCCGGGCAAGCGGTGAAGGCCGCGCTGGGAATCAATGTCGGTTGTTTTCTATGGGGGGCTGCGGTTGCCTTTGGTCTGGGCGCGATAATTGCCGTCTCGGAATTCGCTTACAGCGTGCTGAAGTATTGCGGTGCTGCTTACCTATGCTGGCTGGGTTTGAACATGCTGCTTTCGCCTCGCTGCGGTATAGGGCCCGCCGGTGCGCACCCGATTAAGCGTGAAAACTGGTTCCTCAAAGGAGTCTTGGGTAACGCGCTGAATCCAAAGGTAGGTGTCTTCTATGCGTCATTTCTTCCACAGTTTATTCCCCAGGGCAGTTCGTTAATCGTTTGGACGTTTGGACTCGTTGCAATTCACGTGGTTATTGGCTCGGCATGGTCCCTGACTCTTATCGGAGCAACTCGGCCGCTTGACCGCTTTCTTCGTAATGAGCGAGTGGTTCAATGGATGAATAGAACTACTGGTCTGGTGTTTCTGCTATTCGCAGCGCGCTTGGCGTACAGTAAGCGCTGATCTCGGTTATGGTATATGGACGACAGCGCAGATGACATAGTGGCACGTCGCTTGTGTTGGCCAGCGAGATGCTCGAGTCCTCCATCTTCCGCGAAGAACGATGTCCGTTAGCTCCCGGATTGTCTTATCGATTGCTTTTCACATTGGCCATGCCACGCCGCTTCATGCTTTGCAGGGCGAACGCTCTTCTTTTGTCATCACTCCTTCCTTTAAAGCTCAGTTCGAAAAAGGGTGCCAGTTACTATCGAACGAGCTCGCCAACTCAGTAACTTTTCATCGCCCTAGTTGTGTAGTTTGAATTCACGTCATTGATTTTTTGTTTTTAATGTCGTTTGAAAGAGGTTGCCAAAGCATCTGAGCGCCTGCTTGCCACGCCATAGAGCCTGGCGACCCCCGCGAGCTTGCTCGCGGGGGCTGGAGTGGCTACACCTTGTACGAGCTGTCGAGCATGGCGAGCATTCGCCATGACTGATCGTTGTGACCGCTCGAGTGCCAGAGAGAATGACAGCGGCTGGCTGAATCAATACACAGGGGAGTGGCTTATGACATCGACACCGGGTATGGCTATCGAGACGCCCGATAGCGCGCATTTGAAAGATTGGCTACGTGAGTACCAGCGGGTTCGTGACGCCTCCGAGTCGCTTTGTGCGCCACTGGAAAAAGAAGATTACATCGTCCAGAGCATGAATGACGTGAGTCCGCCGAAGTGGCATCTGGCGCATGTCAGCTGGTTTTTCGAGGCGTTCCTGCTGACGCCGTTCCTGAAAGATTACCGAACACTCGATCCCGCCTACGACTTCCTGTTCAATTCCTATTATGAAACCTATGGCACCCCGTTCCCGCGGGCCAATCGCGGTTTGATCTCTCGTCCCACCGTGGACGACGTTTACCGTTACCGGGCGCATGTCGACGATGCCATGAGCGAGTTGCTCACGGGGCCGCCGGCCGAACATGTCGAGGAAATCGAGCGTCGACTCACGCTGGGCCTACACCATGAGCAACAGCATCAGGAGCTGTTGCTGATGGATATCAAGCACATTCTCGCTCAGAACCCGTTGTTCCCCATCTATCGCAACGACCTGGCGCCAGCCCCCGAATGTGCATTCCGCGAGCTCGGGTGGCGTGTCTATCCCGGCGGGGTACGCCAGATCGGCCATGACGAGGCTGGCCAAGGGTTTGCCTACGATCACGAGATGCCTCGGCATCGCCAGTTCGTCGAGGCTTTCGAGATCGCCGATCGGCCCATCACCAATGGCGAGTTTCTGGAATTCATGCGGGCAGGCGGTTATGAAAAGCCGGATTACTGGCTGTCCGAAGGTTGGCAAAGAGTCAAGCAGGAGGGCTGGACGTGTCCGCTCTACTGGCTCGAGCGGGAAGGCATCTGGCATTACTTTACGCTGGGCGGCCTAATGCCCGTGAATCTCGAGGCGCCTGTGTGTCATGTGAGCTATTTCGAAGCCGACGCTTATGCGCATTGGGCCGGAGCCCGGCTGCCGACGGAGGCCGAGTGGGAAGTGGTTGCAGAAGGCCTGGCGCCCCGGCAGGGCAATTTCGTCGAGCAGGATCACTTGCAGCCAACCGTGGCTGGCGCGTCGGCTGAATCGGGGCAGATGTTCGGCGACGTTTGGGAATGGACGGGCAGCGCCTATCGACCGTACCCGGGATTCAAGAAGCTGGCGGGCAGTCTGGGGGAATACAACGGCAAGTTCATGTCCGGCCAGATGGTGCTGCGTGGCGGTTGCTGCGCCACACCGCAGGATCATATTCGCACCACCTACCGTAACTTCTTTCCTCCGAGCGCTCGTTGGGCATTTTCCGGTTTCCGTCTGGCACGGGAGGCGTGAATGGGGGCGTGTCGCCGAACCGGGTGACGGCGTGAGTCTGCAGGTTCGCCTATTGGTCGGACGATCCGACCGATGGCTATCCGTGCCTCGAGATTTTGCGTGATTTCCTGTCGCACCCAATGGATGCCGTCGTCATATCACCGCTTGGCGGCGGTCACCGCTTCCAAGCCCATCAGGTCGTGCCGATATCTGGATCATCACAAATTGATTGGCCCGGCGCCGCCCTCGGCGCCACTCTTGTCCCAATGTCTCAGCAGCGTTTCGACGAAGCGTTCCGCGGCCGGGGAGAGCGCGCTGTCCCGACGTCGCACCATGCCCAGGGTCCGTTTCACCAGCGGCTCGACCAGGGGGCGCTGGACCAGCAGCGGGTGCTCCTGATCGGGCATCGATAACCTGGGGACCGCCGCGACGCCCAGTCCGGCCTCGACCATGCCGAGCGAGGTCGACAGGTGCTGGACTTCGTAGAACCAGGTCGGTCGCTGGGTCAGCGACGAGAGTTCATGGTCCAGCAGCATCCGATTGCCGCTCATCTTTCCGACACCGATCAGTTTGTGCGTGCTGAGCTCGCTCCAGGTGATGCTGTCATGCGCCGCCAGCGGGTGGTCGTGCCGGCACACCAGCACGAAGGGTTCCACCACCAACGGCGTGAAGAGGATATCGGGATGGTGCCCGCTGAGCATGTTGATGCCGAATTCCGCCTCGCCGCTGAGCACGGCACCGAGCCCGTCGTTCGCGCTCAGGTCGAGAAGGCGAATGCGGATATTGGGATAGCGGGCGTTGTACTCCCGGATGACCGCCGGCAGGAAATAGAACGCGGCGGTGGGAATGCAGGCCAGCGTGATCTGGCCGATCCGGTTCTCGGCCAGGGCGCGAATGTTGAACAGCGCATGGTCGAACTCATCCACCAGGCGTTTGGCCTGGGGGAAGAAGTCCCGCCCCACGGTGGTGAGCGACACGCTGCGAGTCGTGCGTGCCAATAGCGGCGTTCCCAGAATGGATTCCAGCTTCTTGATGCGCCGGCTCAGGGCCGGCTGGGAGAGATTGAGCGACTGCGCCGCCGCCTGGAAGCTCTCCAGTTCCGCGACCTTGAGGAACGCCTGGATCTGCTGCAGCTCATAGTTCATGGCTCAAAACTTATAGTTCATTGGTCTAATGCCACCTTGATCGGCGCCTCGGGAAAGCTCATCGCCTGACTCCGTTTTTTCATGACTATCAATGGCTTGACTCTCCTGAGCCTATTGATGTGTTTGATGCATTAATCGTCACGATAATTGCATTGGATCGCTCGATACAAGCATGCGAGTTTGCCCTCCACCAGTGGCCGCGGGTCGGCCGAAACGTGGAAGGAACGATCTATGCAAGCCATTCCCTGCGTGCTGATGCGCGGTGGTACATCGAAGGGCCCGGTATTTCTGGGTAGCGATCTGCCCCGGGATCCTGCCCGGCGCGACGAGATGCTGCTGGCGCTGATGGGGTCGGGCAACGAGCTGGAGGTGGACGGCATCGGCGGCGGTTATCCGCAGACCAGCAAGGTCGCCATCGTGTCGCCCTCGTCGGAGCCCGGCATCGACGTGGATTACCTGTTCGTCCAGGTCATGGTCGAACAGCGACGCGTGGATACCTCTCCCAACTGCGGCAACATGCTGAGCGCTGTCGGCCCCTTCGCCATAGAACAGGGACTGGTGGCGGCCCAGGGCAACGTCACGCGGGTCACGATCCGCAACGTCAACACCCAGAGCGTCATCGACGCCGATATCCAGACGCCGGACGGACGGGTCACTTACGTCGGCGAGACGCATATCGATGGTGTCCCCGGCACGGCCGCGCCGGTGTTGCTGGAGTTTCGCAACGCCGTGGGAGCGAAGACCGGCGAGCTCTATCCCACCGGCCATCCACGAGACGTCATCGACGGCGTCGAGGTGACCTGCATCGACGCCGCCATGCCCATGGTTCTGATGCGGGCGGCGGACTTCGGCAAGCGGGGTGACGAGTCGCCGGCCGAACTCGACGGGGATCGCGAGCTGATGGCGAGGCTGGAGTCGATCCGGCGACAGGCCGGGATCGCCATGGGTCTGGGCGATGTCGCCAACAAGGTGATTCCCAAACCTGTCCTGATCAGTGCACCGCAAGCGGGCGGTGTTCTGCAGGTTCGGTATTTCATGCCGCATCGTTGTCATCGCGCGCTCGCCATCACCGGTGGCGTGGGTCTCGCCGTGGCATGCGTCGACGGTCGCGGGATCACCGACGGTCTCGCCAGCGTGTCGGACGACAGCGGACTGATGGAGCTCGAGCATCCGAGCGGCCGGTTGGGCGTCGTCAGCCATTGGCCCGCGGGGCAGCAGTGGCCGCGCTGCTCGCTGGTGCGTACCGCTCGCCGGCTGTTCAGCGGCTCGGTATTCGTCCCGGAAACGCTGGAGCTGGATGCCGCCGGCTGAGGACGTCGGACACACCATTCAATACAACACCAAGAGAAGGAGAGGATATGCACGCCAAGCCGAAACTCTCGCGAATGCCTTGCCGGCGCTGGTGGATCGCCTGTGCGCTGGCGCTGTTACCGCTATTCGCCGAAGCCGACGATGCCCAGCCCACGCCCGACACGCTGACCTGGACGGTGCCGTTCGGGGTCGGCGGGGGCACCGATGTCTGGGCGCGCTTCATGTCGCACTGGATGGCGCAGTCGCTGCCCCAGCATCCTGCCATCGTTATCGACAACGTACCCGGGGGCGGTTCGATCACCGGTACCAATCTCTTCTATACCCGCGCTCAGCCCAATGGCGAGGCGATGCTGGTCACTTCGGCCTCCACCCAGTTCCCGGCCATGCTCAAGGATCCGCGGGTCCGCTTCGATTACGCCAAGTGGACCCCGATCATTGCCGCGCCCACCGGTGGCGTGGTCTACGTCCAGCCGCGTTTCGGCCAGGAGACCGGCGAGATCCTCGACAATCTGCGCGAGGAGCCGACGAAGTTCGCGATGCAGACGCCGACCGGGCTCGAGATGCCGGTGATGCTGGCATTCGACATGCTGGGCCTGGCGGTCGAGCCGGTCTTCGGCATGCGCAGTCGTGGCGAGGGGCGCCTGGCGTTCGAGCGCGGGGAAGCCGGGGTCGATTTCCAGACCACCTCGGCCTACTTCAGCAGCGTCACGCCGCTGGTCGAATCCGGACAGGCCGTGCCGCTCTTTTCGCTGGGCGTGATGAACGAAGAGGGCGTGATCGTGCGTGACCCCGCCTTCCCCGATCTGCCCACGTTCTCGGAACTCTATCTGGCCCAGCCCGGCGCCAGCCGAGACGACGTCGCCTACGAGGTCTTCCACAAGTTCTTCGCCTCCGGCTACGCCCTGCAGAAGCTGCTGCTGGTACCCAAGCAGGTCGACGCCAAGCTGTTGGCGGGCTATCGCGCCGGTGCCAAGGCCCTTACGACGAACGAGGACTTTCTGGCCGCCGCGCGTCGGCAGGTCGGGCCATACGAGCCGGTCGTGGGAGAGGTCGCCGCCAGGCAGCTGGCGTCCGCGATGGAACTCAGCGATGCCCGTCGGCAATGGGTCGTCGACTGGCTCAAGGATCGTTATGGCGTGCGGGTCGTGACGCGTTAACGGGATCGTCGTCGAGACGGTATGAGGAGACAACACAATGATGGAAGCCTTGGTCGCAAGTCTGGGCGAGGTATTCAGCGCCTCGCATCTGGTCTACATGGGCCTGGGGGTGATGATCGGTCTGCTGGTCGGCATCATCCCCGGGTTGGGGGGTATCGCCGGCATGGCGCTGCTGCTGCCGTTTCTCTACGGCATGGAGCCGGGGTTGGCGCTGGGCATGCTGATGGGCATGGTCGCGGTGATCCCCACGGGAGACACGTTCACCTCGGTGCTGATGGGAATTCCGGGTTCGAGCGCCTCCCAGGCCACCGTGATGGATGGCTTTCCGCTGGCCAAGAAGGGGCAGGCGGCGCGGGCGCTGGCCAGTGCCTTCCTGTCATCGCTGTGCGGCGGCGTCATCGGCGCCATCGTGCTGACCGGGTTCATCCTGGTCGCGCGGCCGCTGGTGCTGGCGTTCTCGTCGGCGGAGCTGTTCGTGCTGACGCTGCTGGGGCTGGCCATGGTCGCGGTGCTCTCCGGCGACAGCCTGTTCAAGGGCATGGCCGCCTGCGGTCTGGGGTTGCTGGCCGGGGCGATCGGGACGGCGCCGGCGACCGGCGAGTTTCGCCTTAACCTGGGCGTCGAGTATCTGTTCGACGGCATCCCGCTGATCGTCGTGGGGCTGGCGATCTTCGCGTTGCCGGAGATCGTCGATCTGCTCATCCGGCGCGGCAGCATCGCCCGGGAGCAGACCTCGCTGGGGCACGGATGGCGCCAGGGCATTCGGGACGTCGTCGACAATCGCGGCCTGGTCGCCAAGTGCGCCGGCATGGGGAGCCTCATCGGCACCATTCCCGGGCTTGCCGGCTCGGTCGTCGACTGGCTCACCTATGCGTTCGCATCGAAGACGGCCAAGGGCGAGAAGCATTTTGGCCAGGGCGACATTCGCGGCGTCATCGCGCCGGAATCGGCCAACAATGCCTGTGCCTGCGGAGCCATGGTGCCGACGCTGCTGTTCGGCGTGCCGGGGTCGGGCACGGCGGCGATTTTTCTGGGCGGGCTGCTGCTGCTGGGACTCGAGCCCGGGGTGAGCATGATCACCACTCATCTGGATCTGACTTACACCATCATCTGGTCGCTGGCACTGGCCAATATCCTCGGTGCCGCGCTGTGCCTGATGCTGGCGCGTCCGGTCGCCCAGCTCACGCGCATCCCCTTCGTGCTGCTGGCGCCGGTGATCACCACGCTGATTCTGTTCGCCGCCTTTCAGGCCACCCGTTCGCTGGGAGACTGGTACACGCTGATTGCCGTCGGCGCGATCGGACTGCTGTTCAAGCAGGCCGGCTGGTCTCGTCCCGCTTTCCTGATCGGCTTCGTCCTCGCACCGGGTGCCGAGACCTACTTCTACCAGAGCGTTCAGTTCCACGGCATGGCGGCGTTTCTTCGCCCCGGTGTCATCATCATCCTGACATTGATCGCGCTGGCGTTTGCCTTCCCGCTGATCAAGCGGTTGCTCCAGCGCCGGCAGCAGCCGCTGGCGGTGGGTGCCGATGTCAACCGTCAGACAGCCGATATACCGGTCCCGACCTTCGGCAAGATCGATCTGGTACTGGTCGTGGGGTTGCTCGCACTGGCGGCTGGTGCCTGGTACGACGTCAGCGGTATGTCGATGATCGGCGGCATCTTCCCGATGCTGGCCATCGCGATCATGGGCACCGGCGCGTTGCTGGCCGGTGCCCAGGCGTGGAAGGGGCAGGCGAGCTGGGTCAGCCAGCCCATCGGCCAGCCGTTGGTCTGGCTCGGCGGACTGCTTGCCCTGGTCGTCGTCGCCTCGCTACTCGGTTTCATCAGCACCGCGTTCCTCATGACACTGGGCTTCATCCGGTTCGTCGCCAGGGCACGCTGGTCGACGGCGGCGCTGATCGCCATCGGTATCGGCGCCTTCCTGCTGGGTATGCAGGCGCTACTGAACCTGCACTATCCCACGGGTTGGCTGGACGCGACGTTGTTCTAGCTTTCCGCGCGTCTGGACCTCACATGCCTCAGGAAAAGAATGCTGGAACCCGGACGGCACCGGCGACACCGGTGCCGTTTTTTGGCCTCGAGAGCGACCGTGCCCCCGAAGGTATGACCGCAGGCGCCAAACCGGCCTTGGTGTTTAAAATCGATATAACGTTATAACTGTTCAGGCGTTACTCTAGGGGGATGCTTTCCCAAGGAGCCGTCATGAATACCTTCGCTCTCTCCCGAGGTGGTGCGCACAGAGATCGACCCGATGTCGCCGGTTTTTTCGATCCCCGCACCTTCAGCATCCAGTACGTGGTGTCTGATCCTGCCACTCGCCGCTGCGTGATCATCGACCCGGTGCTCGATTTTGACGAGAAGGCCGGCGCCACCGCCACGCTGCAGGCCGACGCGCTGCTGGAATATATCGAGCGCGAAGGGCTCGTGGTCGACTGGATTCTGGATACTCATCCCCACGCGGATCACTTCTCCGCTGCGCGCTATCTGCATGACAGGACCGGCGCCCCCACCGCCATTGGCCGGCCGGTCACGCAGGTGCAGGCGCTATGGAAGGCCATCTACAACTGGCCGAAGCTGCAGGACGATGGCAGCCAGTGGGACCATCTGTTCGGCGAGGGGGACACCTTCAAGCTGGGCGAGATCGATTGCCGCGTGATGCACTCCCCGGGCCATACGCTGGCTTCGATCACCTACGTGATCGGCGATGCGGCCTTCGTTCACGACACCCTGTTCCAGCCCGATTTCGGCACCGCCCGCGCCGACTTTCCCGGCGGGAGCGCGCACCAGCTATGGCACTCGATCCAGGCGATCCTGGCGCTGCCCGATAATACGCGCCTGTTCACCGGTCACGACTACATGCCGGGCGATCGCGAACCACAGTGGGAAAGCACCGTGCGCGAGCAGCGCGAGACTAATCCGCATCGCCTGGGCGAGGGCAGCGAGGCCGAGTTTGTCGCGCTGCGCCACAAGCGTGATCGCGAACTGCCGATGCCGAAGCTGATCCTGCATGCGCTGCAGGTCAATATCCTCGGCGGACGACTGCCCGAGCCGGAGAGCAACGGCAGGCGATATCTGAAGATTCCGCTGGATGCCCTTGATGGGGCGGCGTGGGAGTGAAAAGGCGCCGTTCTGCGCATCAATCGGGCAGCGTGGCGTACCGGGACGGCCAGTGGCGCGGCCGGCGCGTTCGGTGCTAAGGTCTTGCCGTGGGAGATGGCATTCCTCCCGAGCGGCTTTCCCGATCGCTCGAACCACCGTCTATCGGTTAATGATGCCTGCGAGGCGCTTCGGTCGAGGCGTGTCAGCAGGTGTCCGTCTTTCCTTCCTGGCTGGCTCGTCTCCTCGAGCGGATCATTTCACGAAATGGATTTATCGAGGACGTTGGTATGTGGTTGTCCGTACTGTCGATCGGGGCCGGTGCCGCGATCGGCGCGAACCTGCGCTGGCTGTTGGGCGTGTGGCTCAACGCCCTGTTTCCGGCGATTCCCCCCGGTACCCTGGTGGCGAACCTGCTGGGAGCTTGGCTGATAGGCATCGGCATCGCGTTTTTCGCGCAACTGCCCTCTTTGTCGCCGGAGCTCCGGCTGTTCGTGATCACCGGTTTCCTGGGTGCGCTGACCACCTTTTCCACCTTCTCCGCCGAGATGTTCGGCAACATTCAGGCGGAACGTTACGGGATGGCGCTGCTGGGCATCGGCATTCATGTGGTGGGCTCGCTCGTCATGACGGGCCTGGGCTTTTTGACCTACGGCGTCATCCAGAACCTGCTGGGAGGATCGCAACAATGAATCGGCTCAAGAGCGGTTACGAGGTGATATTCATCGTGCCCGAATCACGCCGCCACGACGGCAAGCGTGTCTACGACTGGATCGTCGAGACGGCAAAGAGCCTGGGCATCGGCCGGATGACCCAGCGCGGCGACGTCGAGGGGACCGGGGCGGATGGCAAGCTCCATTCCGCTCATTTCTTCGACCTGGCCGACCAGCCCATCGAGCTGATGTACGCGATGGACGAGGAGACGGCGGAGCGCTTCGTGACGGCCGTCGAGGCAACGGGGGCGCCGGTCTTCTGTATCTGCCGGCCCGTTCACTTCGGTCAGTTGAACGACAATAGCGGCTGAGATCGGTGCAACCGGGGGCTCCTGAGGGAGCCAATTCCGTTGGATCTCCCTCCAATGACATTGCCAGGGTTTGATATGTCTTATATTCTGGACATATGGACATATATGCCGTTACCCAAAGCTTTGCCGCCCTGTCCCAGGAGACGCGGCTCGAGGCCTACCGGCTGCTCGTGCGCCACGAGCCCGAGGGGCTGCCCGCCGGCGAGGTGGCGCGTCAGCTCGGCGTGCCGCACAACACCATGTCGGCCCATCTCTCGGTGCTGGCGCGGGCGGGGTGGGTCGTCTCCCGGCGGCAGAGCCGGTCGATCATCTATCGCGCCGATCTTTCCCACATGAGAGAGACGATCCAGTTCCTGGTGCGTGACTGCTGCGCCGGGCATCCGGAGGTCTGTGAACCGTTCCTGTCTGCGCTGGGTGGCTGCGCCGCTGAAGACGAGCAGGGCGGCGAACGGAACCTCGAAGACAAACCGTGAGGGCGTCATGAAACCGTTGATCTATCACAACCCCGCCTGTGGCACGTCGCGCAACACGCTGGCGATGATCGAGGCCTCCGGCGAGACGCCGGACGTGATCGAATACCTGAACACGCCGCCCACCCGTGAGCGCCTGGTCGAGCTGATCTCGATGATGGGCATCACGCCGCGAGCGCTGCTGCGCCGCAAGGGCACGCCGTTCGAGGAACTCGGCCTGGACGATCCGGCCCTGAGCGATGACCGGTTGATCGACGCGATGATGGCGCATCCGATCCTGATCAACCGGCCGATCGTGGTCACCGACAAGGGGGCCCGGCTGTGCCGACCTTCGGAGCGCGTGCTGGCGCTGCTGGCCAACCCGGTGGCGACGTTCACCAAGGAAGACGGCGAGGTCGTGCGGGCCGATGAGGCCGGGCATGAGTGATAAAGACCTGAGTGCGATGAGCGATTCGGCCGATGCCGACGATCTGCCCAATATCGATCCGGAGAAACTGCAGCCGATCGATATCGAGGCGCTGGTGGGAACCGACGCGCCGCGTCATCCGCCGAAGATCCTGGTGCTCTACGGCTCCCTGCGGGAGCGCTCCTTCTCGCGGCTCGTCTCCGAGGAAGCGGGCCGACTGCTGCGCTGGTACGGCTGCGAGGTGCGCACTTTCGACCCTTCGGGCCTGCCGCTGCCGGACGACGCCGAGGCGGAACACCCCAAGGTGCAGGAGCTGCGCGACCTGGCCGAATGGTCCGACGGCATGCTATGGGTCAGCCCGGAGCGTCACGGCGCCATGACCGGGGTCATGAAGGCGCAGATCGACTGGATCCCGCTGTCGCTGGGCGGCGTTCGCCCTACCCAGGGCAAGACGCTGGCGGTGATGGAAGTCTCCGGCGGCAGCCAGAGCTTCAACGCGGTCAATCAGTTGCGGATTCTGGGGCGCTGGATGCGGATGATCACCATCCCCAACCAGTCCTCCGTACCCAGGGCATTCACCGAGTTCGACGACGCCGGACGCATGAAGCCGTCGCCGCTCTACATGCGCATCGTCGATGTCTGCGAGGAACTGGTGAAGTTCACCTGGCTGACGCGAGGACGTTCGGCCTATCTTACCGATCGCTATTCCGAGCGGGTCGAGAGCGCGGAAGCACTCTCGCGTCGCGTCAATCAAGGCACTCACTAGGCTCTGTACGAAAACTGCCTGCACTCGGCAATACGGCGTTAAAAACCGGCTCAAGATGCCCATTTACACCCCGTAAACTCCGCGCTTTCGCCGATTTTTGCCTTGTCTTGCCTTCGCTCGCCGACTTTTCGTACAAACCCTAGAACGTACTGGCTAAACGTACTCACTAAAAAGTACTCACTGAACGCAGGGGCATTCGATGCTGGCACTGGCTATTTTCGTCGTCACCCTGGTCCTGGTGATCTGGCAGCCCAAGGGCCTGGGGATCGGCTGGAGCGCGCTCGGCGGGGCGCTGGTGGCACTGCTGGCGGGCGTGGTGCAGTTGTCCGACGTCGGCGTGGTGTGGGATATCGTGTGGGATGCGACGTTCACCTTCGTGGCCTTGATCGTCATCTCGCTGATTCTCGACGAGGCGGGGTTCTTCGCCTGGGCGGCACTGCACGTCGCTCGCTGGGGCAACGGTCGCGGGCATCTACTGTTTCCGCTGATCGTGGTGCTGGGGGCGGTGATCGCGGCGTTCTTCGCCAACGACGGCGCGGCGCTGCTGCTGACGCCGATCGTGATCGCGATCCTGCTGCGGCTGGACTTCTCTCCGCCGGCGGCGCTGGCCTTTATCATCGCCACCGGATTCGTTGCCGACACCACCAGCCTGCCGTTGATCATCTCCAACCTGGTCAATATCGTCAGCGCCAACTATTTCAATATCGGCTTCGATCGCTATGCGGCGGTCATGGTGCCGGTCAACCTGGTCTCGCTGGTGGCGACGCTGGCCGTGCTGTGGATCGCCTTCGGCCGTCGGATTCCCAGACGCTACTCGGTCGAGGAACTCGATGCCCCGCGCTCGGCGATTGTCGACCCGCTGGTCTTCCGCGCCGCTTTCCCGCTGCTGGCGGTGCTGCTCGTCGCCTATTTCGTCACCGCGCCGCTGGGCATTCCCATCGCTTTCGTGACCGGGGCCGCGGCGATCCTGCTGATGGCGATCGCCGGTCGCTGGTGGCGGGGCGGCAAGGGCGCCGCCGTGTCGGTCACCGCGGCGCTCAAGGGCGCGCCGTGGCAGATCGTGCTGTTCTCCATCGGCATGTACCTGGTGGTCTACGGGCTGGGTAACGCCGGCCTGACCGACTACGGCGCCCGGGCACTGCAGTGGCTGGCAGGGCAGGGCGACTTCGTTGCCACCATCGGCACCGGATTTCTTTCCGCCATCGTTGCCTCGGTGATGAACAACCTGCCCTCGACGCTGGTCGGCGCGCTGGCCATCGACCGGGCCCAGGTGCCGGCGGTGACTCAGGAGCTGATGGTCTACGCCAACGTGATCGGCAACGATCTGGGGCCGAAATTCACCCCCATCGGCAGCCTCGCAACGCTGCTGTGGCTGCACGTACTGGCCGGCAAGGGCTACAGGATTGGCTGGGGGCAGTACATGAAGATCGGACTTTTGATCACGCCGCCGGTGCTGCTGGCGACGCTCGTCGCGCTGGCGGTGTGGCTGCCAATGCTAGCTGCAGGTTGAAGAATATCGTTTCCCGACCTGGCTTTACATAAAGAAACATATTCGTCGCGCTCGCTTAACCCACATGAACTTCATCGATGACGTTAAGGCGTACGGTGAACGTGCAGCGTCAGGAAGACGTTATGCCAAGGATGGAAATCGCAGGACGCGATGTTCACAGGGATGCATGGCAGGATGCCATGGCGAGTTAGCAAGGAACCGCTACGATCTAACCCCGGCCCCCAGCGGTCGGGGTTTTTTGTGCGATGTCGTTGGGTTCGTTCGCTGACCTCGGGTTGCTCGCCCCGAGAGACGCGAAGCGACGCGAGGGGAATCGAGATGAACGAGATGAACGAGATAGTAAGGCAACGCATCGGCGCGACGCTGCTGGCGGCGATTCTGCTGGGTATTGGCGTGATGGCAGCGCTCGACGAGATCGTCTTTCACCAGCTACTGGCCTGGCACCATTTCGTCGAGATCGACAACTCGGCATTGGCGCTGGCCTCGGATGGGGTGCTGCACACGCTGGAACTGGTGATGCTGGTCGTCGGTGGCGCGCTGATGCTGCGTCTTCATGAAACCGGGCAGCACGCGGGCGGCTTTCGAGGCGCGGGCTTTCTGCTGGGAATGGGCGGCTTTCAGCTGTTCGACGGCATCGTCGACCACAAGATTCTGGGGCTGCACCAGGTTCGATACGTCGACAATCTGTTGATCTACGACCTCGGCTGGAACGCGGCCGGCCTGCTGCTGCTGGCCATCGGTTACTGGCTGCTGCGCCGGGCCCGGCGGGGCGCGGCGTCGAGCCAGCGGTGAACGGATTCACGCTGGTTTTCGCCACGCTGGCCATCGCTTACGGCTGGGGTTGGTGGCGATTGAAGCGGGGTAGTCGAGAGTGGCCGCTGTGGCGTCTGGTGGTCTTCTGGCTGAGTGCATTGGCGATCATTGCGGTGATGTCGCCACCATCGATGCATTGGGCGCACAGGGATTTTCGCGGCCATATGGTGGTGCATCTCGTCGCGGGGATGATCGCGCCGCTGGGGCTGGTGATGGCGGCACCGGTGAGTCTGGCGCTGAAGAACGTGCCCGTGCATTGGGGCAGGCGCTGGGTCGGGTTTGTCTCCCTGCCTCCCATCCGCGTGCTGAGCCACCCGGTCACGGCGGCGTTGCTCAATATCGGCGGCATGATGGTGCTGTACCTGACCGACCTCTACGCGACGATGCTTCACTCGCCCGGATTCGCGCTGTGGTTGCACTGGCATTTCATTATCGCCGGCTGTCTTTTCAGCTGGGCCATCGCCGGGCCGGACCCGGCGCCGAAACGCCCCGCCCTGGAATGGCGCTTCGGCGTGCTGGTGGCATCGATGGCCGTGCATGCGATGTTGTCCAAGTGGATGTATCGTTTCCACTTTCCCGCATCGATGCCGATCGATCAGGTCCGGCAGGGCGCGGAGCTGATGTTCTACGCCGGAGAGCTGCCGGAAGCGTTGCTGGTCTATCTGTTGGCGCGCCAGTGGATGCGATCCCGCTATCGGGAAACACCGGCATCGATGGCTTCCTGACACGCTCGATGGCTTTTAACTAACACGCTCGATGGCTTTTTAACTAACACGCGCGATGGCTCTTCATCGCTCCCGGTCGCTCTGGTCCAGAGGAAGTTCGATCTTGCCGCCCGACCAGACCCACTGGGTAATCTCCGGGATATCGTCGAGATGCTCACGAATATAGCGGTGATGTTTCTGCAGTAACGCCTGCAGATCCTCGATGAGTTCGGCGGCGTTCTCCCACTGCTCCGGCAGATAGCGCAGGGCATCCAGCGCCAGATGCATGCGGCTCATGTGATTGAGTACCGTCATGTCGAACGGCGTGGTGGTGGTTCCCTCTTCCTGGTAGCCGCGGACGTGGAAACGTTCGGTATCGGGGCGATTGTGAATCAGTTGATGGACCACGCCACGGAAGCCGTGGAAGGCGAAGACCACCGGGCGCTCGGCCGTGAACAGCTCGACGAAATGTTCCTGGCTGATCCCGTGCGGATGGTCCAGGCGTAGCGTCATGATATCGACCACATTGACCACGCGGACTTTCAGCGCCGGCAGATAGGAGAGCAGGATATCCACCGCCGCCAGGGTTTCCTGGGTGGCGGTATCGCCGGCACATGCCATCACGATATCCGGCTCCGCTTCGCCGCTATTGCTGGCCCACTCCCAGATGCCGAGACCTACGCGACAGTGCTCGCGGGCCTCGTCCATCGTCAAATACTGCAGTTGAGGGTGCTTGTCGATCACGATCGCGTTGAGGTGATCGACGCTGCCGAAGCAGTGCCGGGCGGTCGCCAGCAGCGTGTTGGCATCCGGCGGCAGGTAGATCCGTACCACCTGCGGCTGTTTGCTCAGCAAGGTGTCGATGAAGCCCGGCCCCTGGTGGCTGAAGCCGTTGTGATCGTTGCGCCAGCAGGTCGAGGTGAGCAGGTAGTTCATCGAGGGTATCGAGGCGCGCCAGGAGACCTCGCAGGCATGCTCCAGCCACTTGGCATGCTGGATCGCCATGGAATCGATGATCGAGACGAAGGCTTCGTAGCTGGCGAACAGACCGTGACGGCCGGTCAGCACGTAGCCCTCGAGCCAGCCGTTGCAGTTATGCTCGCTCAGCACCTCGAGCATGCGGCCATCCATGGACAGCTTCTCGTCGTTGTCGTCGAATGGCCCCATGAAGCAGCGATCGGTGACTTCCAGCACTGCACCGAGTCGATTGGAGTTGACCTCGTCGGGGCAGAACAGCCGGAAGTTGTGCGGATTGTCGACGTAGATATCACGCATGAACTGGCCAAGGCGTTCGGTGGAGCCGTGAAGCTCGCGACCCCGCTGCGCCTCGTCGAACTCGACGGCGTAGGTCTCGAGTGGCCGATATTGGAGCGGCTGGCGCAGCTTGCCGCCGTTGGCATGCGGGTTGGACCCCATGCGCCGTTCACCGACGGGGCAGAGGGCGAGGATGGATTCCCGCGGCGCACCCTGCCCGTCGAAGAGTTCCTCTGGCTGATAGGACTGCATCCAGCTTTCGAGCTGTTGCAGACGCTCGGGATGCGCCCTCAGGCCGCTCATTGGCACCTGATGCGCACGAAACGTGCCTTCCACGGCCACACCGTCGACGAACTTCGGCCCGGTCCAGCCCTTGGGCGTGCGCAGCACGATCATCGGCCACACCGGACGAGTTTCGATGCCTTCGTGGCGCGCCCGCCGCTGAATCTCGCGAATCTGATCGAGCACCCTGGAGAGCGCCGCCGCGAAGTCGCGGTGAACGGCATCCGGGTGGTCGCCAGCGACGAACACCGGGGCATAGCCGTGGCCGCGGAAATAGTGATCCAGCTCATGATCGCTCTTGCGCGCCAGCACCGTTGCCGAGCCGATCTTGTAGCCGTTGAGGTGCAGGATCGGCAGAACCGCGCCGTCCCGGGTCGGATTGAGATAGTTGACGCCTTTCCACGACCCTTCCAGCGGGCCGGTTTCCGCTTCGCCATCTCCCACGACCGCGGCCGCGATCAGATCGGGGTTGTCGAACACGGCACCGAAGGCGTGAGTCAACACGTAACCCAGCTCGCCGCCTTCGTGGATCGAGCCCGGCGTCGGCACGCTGACATGGCTGGGCACGCCGCCGGGCGTCGAGAACTGGCGGAACAGGCGCTGCATCCCTTGGGCGTCGCGCGTTACGTGGCTGAAGTGCTCGCTGTAACTGTTCTCCAGCCATAGATTGGCGAGCAGTGCCGGACCGCCATGACCGGGACCGGCCAGATAGATTACGTCGATATCGCGGCGCTGGATCTGGGCGTTGAGGTGGGCGTAGATCAGATTGAGCCCGGGGACCGTGCCCCAGTGTCCGAGCAGGCGCGGCTTGATGTGTTCGAGCGTCAGCGGCGTCTCGAGCAGCGCGTTATCGGTGAGATAGATCTGGCCGACGGCGAGGTAGTTGGCTGCCCGCCACCAGTGGTCGATTCGCTTCAGAAGCTCCTCGTCCTTGTCGACCGGCAGGCGGGGCAGGGTCGTGGATTGGCTCACGGTGGGAGGCATGGAGCAGACTCCTGGGAAAGGGGTGGCGTGAATGGCTTTCGTAACAAGCCGAGGCTGGCGGCGTCTCCTGTTTCGACGCCACGAGTGTCTTGAGTGCCCTGAACGGCGCGGTACGCTCACCGCCCCCGGGTCCGCGTTCGAGCTTCAGTTCTGGTCAGAGGCAGAGTCCGGGACATGGGCGCCGTCACCGGCGTTCGACCGAGAAAGCTGCCAGGTGTGACGGGCGATCATGACCTCCTCGTCGGTGGGGATGACGTGAACGGCGACCGCACTGTCCCGGGTCGAGATGCACCCCGGCTCCGCGGAGCGGTTCGCGGCGTCCTCCAGCGCCACCGACCACAGCGGTGCCAGGCGCTCGATGATCGCTTGACGGACTGGCGCGGCGTGCTCGCCGATACCGGCGGTGAAGACAATGCCGTCGACGCCGCCCAGGCTGACAGCCATGCGCCCCATCTCCTGGGCGACGCGATAGACGAAGAAGTCCACCGCCAGCTGCGCGCGGGGGGAGTCGCTCTCCAGCAGCGTCTGCATGTCGCTGTCGAGGCCGGAAAGACCGAGCAGTCCCGAATCGTGATAGAGCAGCGACTGCAGCTGCTCGCTCGAATAACCGAGCTCATGTTCGAGATAGAGCATCAGCCCCGGATCGAGGGCGCCCGAGCGAGTGCCCATCGGCAGCCCGTCCAGCGCGGTGAAGCTCATCGTGGTATCGATGCTGCTGCCGGCTTTTAGTGCGCAGAGGCTGGCGCCGTTGCCCAGATGGGCGACGATGGTCCGACCCTCGGCCAACCGTTCATCGACCTCGTGCAGTCGCCCGGCGATGTATTCGTAGGATAGCCCATGAAAGCCGAAGCGGCGGATGCCCTGCGCGAAGAAGGCGTAGGGAAGGCCGGTCAACTGGGCCACGATCGGCATCTCGAGATGAAAGCTGGTATCGAAACAGGCGACCTGCAGCGTGTCGGGCGCGAACCGGCTGACGGCGTCGATGCCTTCCAGATGATGCGGTTGATGCAAGGGGGCCATCGGGGTCAGGGCCGCGATACCTTCGCGGGTCGCCTCGTCGATGACGACCGGCTCGGCAAAACGATCGCCACCGTGAACGATGCGATGGCCGACGGCTGCCAGGGCCAGTTCGCCGAATTGTTGCTCGAGGGCCTCATGGAGCCGGGCGAAGGCGCTGTCGTGGTCCGCAAGTTCATGATTTCCCGGTGTCTCATCGAGGAATCCGGTTCCATCGGCGAGCTCGCCGGAGAGATGCGGCGAGTCACCGATTTTCTCGACCTTCGCCTTGGCGACGAATTCAGGTGGCGCCATGTCGCCGAGGCGATAGAGCGAGAGCTTGATGCTGGAGGAACCGGCATTGAGCGCAATGATATGAGGATGCGGCGCTGCCATGAGCTCGCCCTTATTCCTTGCTGATAATCAGCAACTGGAAATCAGCCGATGCCTTAAGCTCTGTCTGAAAAATCGGCGAGCGCAGGCCTTTGTCAGACAGAGCGTAGCGTCGGTCGCGGTTGTTCAAAGCGTGGTTCATCTTGACCAACCCTTCAAATGACGAACGGGTCTCGAAATCTCGAGACCCGTCGTGATTTTCCGCCAGCGCCGGGTTACAGCTGCTCTTTCTGGGCACCGGAGCCTTCACGAGCCTTGCCCAATGACGGTTCCTGGCCCTCGGGTTCCGGCTTCTGACGCGTCGAGTATTCGCCTCTTCCGTCCAGCGACGGCCCCTGATTCCAGCGGCCCATCGGCGCTTTTTTGTCGGTCAGGGTGTTGAGGTAATAGTAGGAATGCTCCATCGCCTCGTGCGCTTCCGGCGTCGAATTGGGGATCGGCAGGTTCTTCTCGAATCCGCCCAGCTCCTCGATCACCGCGAGCCACTGCTGCTGATGATAGGTATCGCGCGCGATCAGGAACGACAGGAAATCTTTCATGCCCTTGTCGCTGGTCCAGTTGTACAGCCGCGAGGCCAGCACGCGGCCGCCGGACTCCGCGGCGACATTGGCCATCATGTCCGCGGCGATGTTGCCGGTGGCATAGACGTGGCTCATGTCGAACGGTACGCCATTGGCATTGACCGGCATCGCGGAGAGGCCGGAAGAGAGCAGGTGGCGTGGGTTGGCCCCGCCCAGAATCGCGTTGATGATCGGATCCTTGGCGGATTCCTCCTGATAGGAGACCGGCGCGCCCTCCAGGTTCAGGGCGACGGCATGGCCAAGCATCTCGATATGAGACAGCTCTTCGGTGGCCGTGGACATCAGCAGATCCCGGATGCGGTCGTCGCCGCGGGCGCCCATGGCCTGAAAGAAGTACTGCATGGCAACACGGATTTCGCCCTCGACACCGCCGATGGCCTGCTGCAGCAGCATGGCGAACTGCGGATCGGGCTTGTCGACCTTGACCGGGTATTGAAGTTTCGATGAATGCTGGAACATGGTGTTCTCCGATGGCAAAGCAGCGTAGGAATCCGGCGTAATCATCTTGGATTCAGGGTGGTTATCCCGAATCCGATTATCCTGAATCCAAGGGAATGATCTGGCTTGCACGACCCGATAATCATTTGCGTCATTCAAAGGATCGCGGATGCTCCTAGAAGCTAGTTCGCTCTGAAAAATGCGCTACTGATCCAGGTTAATGGGGGGCCTTTAAACGTCTTTTATTGACATCCATTAACAAGCATTAATTTCCGATCATGTTTCGAGTGGCAGTAAGCCCATGAGCCGTATTGGACGTGCTAAATCCTCTCGCCTATCCCACCTGCGTTAATGACCTGGCGCGCCAGGTGGCGTTGACTAAGCTGAAGTGTCCACTGGCCGGATGATCGCTGACATTTTTCCGGCATCGTGAGGGAGCAATGGATGGCTGACCTCGAGACCTATCGTCAAAAACGTGATTTTTCGCGTTCGCCGGAGCCGCGCGGCAAGCGGGGCAGGAAGCGTTCGCAGTCCAGCTTCGTGATCCACAAGCACGATGCCAGCCAGCTGCATTATGACCTGCGGCTGGAAGAGGGCGGTGTGCTGCGCAGTTGGGCGTTGCCCAAGGGCCCCAGCCTCGAACCGGGGGAGAAGCACCTGGCGGTTCAGGTCGAGGATCATCCGCTCGACTATGGCGATTTCGAAGGCGTGATTCCCGAGGGTTACGGCGCCGGCACCGTGATGATATGGGATCGCGGCGTGTGGCGAATCACCGGCAAGCATGATGACGACCAGATCGATTTCGCGCTCGACGGCGACAAGCTCAAGGGGGCGTGGACGCTCAAGCGGATGGGTGCGCGTGGCGGTAACGGAAAGCCGCGGGACGGCAAGCAGTGGCTGATGATCAAGCGTCACGACGATGCCGGCGCCCAGGTGCCCGACAGTCTCGACGACATCAGCGTCGTTTCGGATCGAGACATGGCGGCGATCGCCGAGGCGAAACCCGCAACGTCTTCGGCATCTTCATCGTCGAAAAAGGACGCCGCCTCGGGAACCTCTTGCGCGAAAAAAGCCTCGTCCGTCAAGGTGCGAGGCACGCGTTCGAGCGGTGGCCGCAAAGCGAAGTCGGGTCCACTTATCGAAGCCGACAAGATCGATGGCGCGCGCAAGGCGAGCTTGCCCGCCCACCCCTCGGCCCAGCTGGCGACCCTGGTCGAAAAGGCGCCGCGGGATGACGACTGGTTTCACGAGATCAAGTTCGATGGCTACCGGATCCTGGCTCGTCTCGATCACGGCAAGGTGAGCCTGCTGACCCGTAACGGCCACGACTGGCGGGATCGCTTCCCGGAAATTGCCGAGGCGATCGAAGGGCTGCCGCTGGAAAAGGCGCTGTTCGACGGCGAGATCGTGGCGCTGCGTCGTGATGGCGTCAGCGATTTCCGGCGCCTCCAGCAAGCGCTTGGCGAAGAGAAGAGTGCCGGACTGACCTACCAGATCTTCGATCTTCGCTATCTTGAGGAGCCGGGGTTGGACGGTGTCGTTCTCGACGATGTGAAACTGCGCGATCGCAAGGCGCTATTGGCGCAGCTCTGCGAAGCCGTGAGGATCGGCAACCGTGGCATGCTGCGCTATACCGACCATATCGAGGGGCAGGGCGAGGCGTTCTACGAGCAGGCGAGTCGGCAGGGTCTGGAAGGGATCGTCTCCAAGCGCGCCGACGCGCTGTATCGCGGACGGCGCAATCGGGACTGGCTGAAGACCAAGACCGAGCATCAGGCCGAGTTCGTGGTCGGCGGATACACCGATCCCCAGGGGAGCCGCAGCGGCTTCGGTTCGTTGCTTATCGGCGCCTACGACGATGACGGCAAGCTGCGCTACTGCGGTCGGGTCGGGGCAGGATTCTCCCATGATCAGCTGACGACATGGCAATGGGAGCTGTCCCGCTCGCCGCGCAAGACCTCGCCCTTCGTCGAGCGCGATATTCCCGATCTGGCCAACAGCCACTGGGTCACGCCAAAGCGCGTGATCGACGTCACGTTCGGCGAATGGACCCGCGATGGACGCCTGCGCCATCCGCGCTTTCGCGGCGTGCGCGAGGATCGCGATCCTGCGGACATCCGGCTGAGTCAGCAGCAAACGGCGGAGAGGCCCATGAACGATGGTTCAAGCGAGACGGCCGGCGGGAAGCGTCGATCCCCCGCGGTAGCCGATAACGGTGAGATCGAGATCGAAGGCGTTCGGCTGACGCATCCCGACCGGGTGCTGTTCGAGGACGCAGGCATCACCAAGCGCGCGCTTGCCGAATTCTACGCCGAACATGCCGAGTGGATACTACCCGGTCTCGCCGAGCGACCATTGACGCTGTTGCGGTGCCCCGGTGGCGTCGGCAAGGAGTGCTTCGTCCAGAAGCACCCCGGCGAGACCATGCCGGACGACCTTCCGAGCGTGGCCATTGCCGAGAAGTCCGGCACGCATGACTATCTCTACGCGCGCAGTGCCGCCGACCTGGTGGCGCTGGTGCAGATGGGCACCCTCGAGTTTCATCTCTGGAACAGCCGTATCGATGACCTCGAGCGCCCCGATCAGCTGGTATTCGATCTCGACCCGGCACCGGACTGCGAATGGCAGGCAGTGATCGACGTCGCCCGCGAGCTGCGTCAGGCGCTGGCCGAGCTCGAGCTCACGGCGTTCCTGCGCACCACCGGCGGCAAGGGGCTGCACCTGGTGGTCCCGCTCAAGCCTCACGCCGACTGGGAGACGGCCAAGGCCTTTGCCGAAGCCGTCTGCGAGCGGTGCGCCGAGCGGCATCCCGATCAGCTGACGCTCAACATGTCCAAGCAGGCCCGTCACGGCAAGGTGCTTCTCGATTACCTGCGCAACGGGCGCGGCGCCACGGCGGTGGCTTCCTACTCGGTTCGTGCCAGACCGGGTGCGCCGGTGGCAACGCCGATTCGCTGGGCCGATTTGGGGCCGAAGCTGAGCGCCGATCGATATACGCTGGCCAATCTGCCGCGCCGGCTTGCCTCACTCAAGCGCGATCCCTGGGCCGGGTTCGACGACGCTCGCCAGCGACTGACCAAGAAACGCTGTCGCGACGTCGGCATGGAAATCTGAATGGCCGACGGGTGGCAACCGATTGTCCGACAGGAGAGAAGAACGATGAGTGCTCGCGCGGTCTGGAAAGGGGTCATCGGGTTCGGCTCGGAGCGAGTCCCGGTCAAACTCTACACGGCGGTCACCGACCGCAACGTGCACTTTCGTCTGCTCGATCGGCGCCGGCATCGTCCCGTTCATCAAATGATGATCGAACCGCAGAGCGGCAAGACGGTATCGAGCGACGATCGGCACAAGGCCGTCGTCGGCAAGCGGGATCGGATTCTGTTCGACGACGAGGAGCTGGACGCGCTGACGCCGGCGCCCTCGCGCGACATCGAGGTGATGCACTTTCTGCCCCCGGGAACGATCGATCACCAATGGTATCAGCGACCCTATTTTCTCGGTCCCGACGGCGATGTCGAGACGTTCGATGCCTTTGCGGCCGCGCTCGCCGGCAGCGGGCGGGAAGGTCTGGTCCACTGGGTGATGCGCCACAAGGCCTACGTCGGCGCGCTGCGCGATCACGACGGTCACCCGCTGCTGATCACCTTGCGCCATCTCGACGAAGTCGTCGACGCCGACGCTCTGGAGCCGCCCGGCGGTGATGAACTCAGTGACAGCGAAGTGAGGATGGCGACCGATCTGATCGAGATGTATGCCGCCGACTTCGAGCCGGAACGCTATCAGGACGAGTATCGCCAGCGGCTGGAAGCCCTGGTGGAGACCAAACGCAGTGGCAAGCGGGTCAAGGTCAAGCCTCGTCGACGTCAGCAGCCTGACGACGATATCGCCTCGTCACTCAAGGCCAGCCTTGCCCGGGAGCGAAAACGTGCCTAAGTCGAACAGGACCCGGCCGAAGGCGCCCAGGCCGGAGAAGAACCGGCACCCGGATCGCGGCTTTCACGGACCACGGCCGTTCTGGTCCGGCACCATCGCCTTCGGGCTGGTCAATCTGCCGGTGGGGCTGTACGCCGCCTATCATTCGCGGGATGTCACGCTGAAAGAGGTCGATGACCAGGGCCGGCCACTCTCCCGGCGCTTCTTCAGCGAAACCGGGCGCCAACCGCTCAAGTCGAACGAGCTGGCACGAGGCATCGAGGTCAGCGAGGATCACTACGCGATCGTCGAGGATCAGGAGATCGAGGATGCCACGCTCGAGCACCGGCGCGAGATCGAATTGAGTCGATTCGTCTCGCTGGACGAGCTCGATCCGCTCTACTTCCGACGCGCCTACTTCCTGGTACCGGACTCTCGTTCAGCTGGCCGCGGGGGAGCATTGAAGCCCTACCGGCTGCTCGCGGCGGCGATGGCAAGCGCCGGCCGGGCAGGCATCGCCACGCTGGTGATGCGGGGTCGGGAAGTGCTGGTGGCGATTCTTGCCGAAGACGGCATTCTGCGCGCTGAAGCGCTGCGTTTTCATGACGAGTTGCGTTCCCCCCGGAGCATCGGCCTGGCGGCGCCGGGTGAGCCGGATGCAAAACGCGAGCGCCAGATTCATCGGGCGATGGACCGGCTCAACGCGAAGCAGTTCGATCCCGACGAGTTGATCGATCCGCACATCGAGGCGCTCAAGAAGCGGGTGCGCCAGAAACGCCGGCGCCATCAGGATATCGCGCCGATCGAACCCGTCCGATCCGGCACCGAGGATGACAGCAGCGAAAACGAGGAAGGCGCCGAGGTCATCGACCTGATGCAGGTGCTCAAGCGCAGCCTCAAGCGGGGTCGGATCGAACCGACGGGGAAGAAGGCCGACGAGGGGAAAGACGGTAAAGCCGCTGCCACTCCTGCCGGAGCTCAAACGTCCGGGCTCGGAACGACCGCCAAGTCCAAAACGACCGCTAGGTCCAGGAAGGGGACGAAGTCCTCCAAGGCCGACCCATCCGATCTTTCCCGGCTTTCCCGCGAGATGCTTTATGAGATGGCGCAGCAGCGCAGGATTCGCGGGCGCAGCGACATGAACAAGATGCAGCTGATCGAAGCGCTACGGCGCGGTGACTGAACCAATCGAGAAAGCCGCGCGCGCTCGGTGAACTCGGGCAAACGGCGCCGATGCCAACGCCGGTTGGCAGTCGCCCGCTCCCCTCTACCTGGCTTTCTTGCCTTCCTTCTTCCCTTCCTTCTTCCCTTCCTTCTTTTCCGCTTGCGCCTTGTCATCTCCGCCAGCCCGTTCGTCCTGTCCGGCCGCCGTGGATGAGGGGTGCTTTTCACCAAAAGTTGTACAAGAAATAATGTTGTGACAGAAATGTAATAAAAAATTCATGCAGGCCTCACTCCGGGAACTGCCATTTTCGAAGATGTCTCTACGAAGAACTAACAATTTGAATTCACTCAATTTGCTGATAGCAAAGAAATTTTAGGTATATCGCGCAGCGGTGGGCGCCGCTGGTTCACGTCGTCGGGAAGGGTGGGGAAAGGCTACAGAACCTTAAATAAAATTAAGTTTATCTATACATCGGCCGATAGAGCGTCTCGCGGCATGAAGTGAATTCCCCCTGAGAGAATTTTCGCCTGCCGAGACCAGTTCCACTCGCCCTGAGGCTCAAGCCAAGGGCACCTATCGGGGCTTTGCCATGCTGCTACTCAATCGAAGCGTGAAATTCCGCCTGGCTGCGAGCCTGGGCGCCTGTATCGCCATGCTGTTCATCGTCGGGGTCGTCGGGCTGTACTGTCTGAGTCATATCAACGATGCGCTCGAGCGGACCTATGAAGGGAACGTGCTGACCCTGAAGGATCTCAGTCGCGTCGACCGGGCTCTGCTCAGCAATCGGGTCAAGATCACCGCCGAACAGCGTGACCGAAATCCGGCGTCCGCACGGACGACACAGCAGGAGATCGCCGACAACGATGCGATCATCGATGCCGCCTGGAGCGACTACTATCCGCAACGCATCAGCGGCCCGCGGGAGCGCGAGATGGCGGATGCCTTCATCACGGCGCTGGCCGGCTTGCGGGTCACCATTGCCGAGCTCAACACGGCGATGATCGGCAATGATTTCGAACGAGCTCGGGTCATCGCGACGACCACGTTGCGCGACCAGTATCCCGAGGCGCTCGACGCCATTCAAACGCTGATCGAGCGCAACAGCGCGCAGGCCGCCGAGGCGTTCGAAGGCGCAGCCACCGAATACCGATGGGCGCGCACACTCGTCATCGCCATCATGATCGGTTCACTGATCCTGGGCATAGGGGTGGCGCTGTGGCTGATCCGCGGGATCATGACGCCGCTGGGCAAGGCGCAGGTACTTGCCAATGCCATGGCGGAAGGGAAGCTCGACAACACGATCGATATCACCTGCAAGGACGAGTTCGGCGTGATGCTACGCTCGCTCAAGGCCATGGAGAGCCAGTTCTCCCGAGTCGTCATGAGCGTGCGGGATAACGCCGAATCGGTCAGCACGGCGGCGGATGAGATTGCCCAGGGGACCGACGATCTCAGCCGGCGCACCCAGGCGCAGGCGGCCAGTCTGGAGCAGACGGCAGCATCGATGGATGAGATCACTTCCACCGTGCGCCAGAACGCGGAAAACGCCGCCGAAGCCGACAAGCTCGTCCATGACGTCAGTCAGCGCGCCAACGCGGGAGGCGAGGTTGCCGGGCAGGCGGTCAAGGCGATGGAAGGCATCAACGCGTCGAGCCGCAAGATTGCCGGCATCGTCGGCTTGATCGATCAGATCGCCTTCCAGACCAACCTGCTGGCGCTGAACGCCTCGGTGGAAGCGGCCCGCGCCGGCGAGCAGGGCCGCGGATTTGCCGTGGTGGCCAATGAAGTGCGCAATCTCGCCGGGCGAAGCGCCGATGCCGCCAAGGAGATCAAGAAACTGGTGGAGGAGAGCATCGGTCAGGTGGATACCGGTACCGTGCTGGTCAATCGTGCAGGCCACGCGCTGGAAGAGATCGTCGACGGTGTCGCCCGCGTGACCACGCTGGTGGGGGAAATCGCGGTCGCCAGCCGCGAGCAGTCCCAGGGAATCGACCAGGTCAACACCGCGGTGTCGCAGATGGACGGGGTGACCCAGCAGAATGCGAGCCTGGTGGAAGAGTCCAGCGCCGCCGGTCGGTCGCTGCAGGGCCAGGCTGCCAACCTGCTGAAAGAGGTCTCGTTCTTCCAGGGGGCTGCGCGCGGCACGACGCAGGCGTTGCCGTCAGGCTCGGCCACGGCGTCATCGAATGCCTCGGCCATGACGCCGGTGCGGCCTCAGACGCTGGCGCGCCCGCGGACCAGTACCGCACCGCAGAAAGCCGAAACCGGAGAGTGGACCTCTTTCTGAAATCCACATTCTGAGCGCGATATCCTTGCCAAGCGCCCCCGTCGGGGCGCTTCGGGGTTCGCGGATCGTTCGTTCAGCCCATCGGCGTCATCGCTTCATTCCCGTTCCCGCCTCCCTGTCCGCTCACGCCTCTCCGTTCGTTTGTATCCCTCTCCATTCACGCCTTGGGCGCCAGCTCATAGATCCATACGCTGAAGCCGCTCAGCGTGTTGGGGCCGAAGGTATGAGTCAGCGGAACATCGGTGGCATCGCGGCCCTGGGCGATCAGCACGCGGCCGATGCAGGGCGCGTTGTTGCGGGGATCGAAGGTCCACCAGCGCCCGCCGAGGTAGACCTCCATCCAGGCCGCGAAATCCATGTCGGCATAGGGCGGCGGCTTGCCGATGTCGCTGATGTAGCCGGTGCAGTAGCGCGCAGGCAGATTCATGCAGCGGCAGAGCGTGATCGCCAGATGGGTATAGTCGCGGCACACGCCTACCCCTTCGTGATAGGCCTCGGCAGCCGTGCGTGTCGGTCGCGAGTGCTCGTAGCCGAAGGTGATGTGCTGATTGACGAAATCGCAGATGGCCTGAATGCGGGCCCAGCCGGGCGGCGTGCCCTGAAACCGCTTCCAGGCGATCTCGCTGAGCAGGTCGGTCTCGCAGTAACGGCTGCCCAGCAGGTACTGCAGCACCTCCGAGGGAAGCTCTTCCACCGGATGCTGGCGGGCATCGAGACCGATGGGATCGTAGCCGCCGTCGTCATGCAGGATCGCATTGGTACCGAGCGTGAAAGTGCCGGCCGGCGCGACCATGCGGTTGCACCAGTTGCCGAAGCTGTCGCGGTAGCTCGACAGGTTGACCCTCGGCGAGGTGATCAGATGATCCGGGCCTTCCAGGCTGGAGAAGCGGGAATGGTGCACGTTGAGCATGGCGATCATCGGTGTGGGCGCGGCGAACTGATAGATCATTTCGCAACCGAGTTGAATTCTCATGAGCGGAATCTCCAAAGCGTTACGGATGACGGAGAGGGCAAGGGCGCGAGAGACATGCCGAGGACGTGTCTCTCGCGGTATCGAGATCGACCCGTCGTCATGGGCAGTCGCCGACGGGATCAGGCTGTGGCGTTCGTGGTGACGAGGTGCGAGACGCAGGATCGGGCGATGCCGGATCGGATGACATCGGATCGGATCCGCGCTCGGCAAGACGAAGGATCAACCGATGGGGTTTGCCATCCAGCGTCAGCCGCGCCTCGGTGGCGCTGTCGGCCAGCGGTTCGTCATCCAGCGTGGCACCGGCGGGGTGGCCCGCCGTGGGCCGTTCGACGCGAATCATGCAGGCGCTTCCCTCGAGATTGACGGTGGCGGAGAATCCCGGCCAGGCATCGGGGATGCAGGGCGATACGATCAACTGAAGTCCTTCCCGGCGAATGCCGAGAATACCGCCCGCACCGGCCTGATACATCCAGCCGGCGGAGCCGGTGTACCAGGTCCAGCCGCCGCGTCCGACGTGAGGCGCCTCGGAATAGACGTCGGCGGCGATCACGTAGGGCTCGACGCGATAACGCGCCACCGCTTCCGGCGTCAGCGCATGGTTGATCGGATTGAGCAGCGAGAACAGGCGATGGGCCCGCTCGGCCTGGCCCAGTTTGACGAAGGCGAGGATCGACCACATCGCGGCGTGGGTGTACTGCCCGCCGTTCTCTCGCAGCCCCGGCGGATATCCCTTGATGTAACCGGGCTCCAGCGCGGTGTCGTCGAACGCCGGCGTAAACAGCAGCGCCAGTCGTTGCTCCGGGTGAATCAGATGGCGTTCCACCGAGGCCATGGCCTGGGCGGCGCGCTCGGGATCGGCGCCTTCCGAGAGCACGGCCCAGGATTGGGCGATGGCGTCGATGCGGCAGGCGTCGTTGTCGCGGGTTCCCAACCACTGGCCGTCGTCGAAGGTGGCGCGACGATACCACTCGCCATCCCAGGCCTCGCTTTCCAATGCCTGGCGCAGCGTCTCGGCGCGTTCCCGCCAGCGGCCGGCGCAGGCCCGATCTTGCGGTGCGTCGCGGGCCTCGGCCAGCGGCGCGAACAGCGCAAGCGTGCGCAGCAGCAGCCAGCCCAGCCACACGCTCTCGCCGCGACCGGCCTCGCCGATACGATTGAAGCCGTCGTTCCAGTCACCGGTGCCGATCAATGGCAGACCGTGCTCGCCGAACTGCTCGAGGGCCTGATTCAGGGCGCGGGCACAGTGCTCGAACAGCGACGCCGCCTCGTCGGCCACCAGCGGCTGCGCGAAGTCGTCGTGAGCCTCGGGGGCGAGCGGGGCGCCCTCCAGGAAGCCGACGCGTTCGTCCAGCACGGTGGTATCGTCCGTCGCCCGAATGTAAGTCGCGGCGGCAAACGCGAGCCACACCCGGTCATCGGAGATCCGGGTACGAACGCCCTGGCCGGAATGCGGCAGCCACCAGTGCTGGACATCGCCTTCGACGAACTGGCGGCCGGCGGCACGTAGCAGATGGTGGCGGGCCAGCGCCGGCATGGCGAAGGTGAGCGCCATGCCATCCTGCAGCTGATCGCGAAAACCGTAGGCGCCGCTGGCCTGATAGAACGCCGAGCGGGCCACGACCCGACAGGCCAACGTCTGGTACATCAACCAGCCATTGAGCATCAGGTCCATGGCCGGGTCCGGCGTATTGACCTGCAGCGAACTCTGCAGCGTTTGCCAGTAAGCCTCGACCTCGCCCAGCTTGGCATCGAGATCGGTGCCTCGGTAGCGCTCGATCAGCTCCCGCGCGGCTTCGTCGCTGCCGGTCTGCCCCATGAACGTGACGATCTCGACCGCTTCACCGGGGGCGAGGGTCAACGTGCGCTGCTGCACCGTGCAGGGGTCGTACCCGGCGCCGACGCTGGCCGACAGCGGGCGCTGCTCGGTCAATGCGTCGGGCGCTGCCAGCGAACCCTCACCCAGGAACTCGCGGCGATCGGCGGTCCAGCCACTCTGGTGCCCATCCAGGTCGACGAATCCGACCCTCCCGGGGAACGCCTGATTCCAGGGGTTGCGCATCAACAGGGCGCCGGTGGCCGTATCGTGTTCCGATACCAGGAAGGGCGCGGTTGTGGCCCGCGAGGTCCCCATGACCCAGGCGGTATAAGCGGTCACGACCAGTCGCCGCGGCCTGGCGGTACGGTTTTCCAGCGTCAGCCGCGAGATCTTGATCGGATCGTTCAGCGGGACATACTGCAACAACGCCATGGAGAGCTCGGCGGTATCGTGCTCGAAGCGGGTATAGCCGAAACCGTGGCGAGCGACATGACGAATCGGATGATCGGTTGCGCGACGATGGGAACCCGTGCGGCCGGGACTGGCGGTGACGGTGGTCAGCTCGCCGCTGTCGGCATCCTGCACATAGATCACTTCGCCGGGCAGATCGCTGACCGGATCGTTGGACCATGGCGTCAACTGGTTCTCGCGGCTGTTGTCGGCCCAGGTGTAGCCACCGCCCTCCGCCGAGACCTGAAACCCGAATCCGGCGTTGGCGATCACGTTGATCCACGGCTGTGGCGTGGTAGCGCCATCGTCCAGCACGCAGACATACTCGCGGCCGCCACGGTCGAAACCGCCAGTGCCATTGAAGAACATCAGGTCCCCCAGTGGCGGGCGCGAAGAGGGAGCCACCGCCGGGCGGTGGTGAGGCGCCTGCGTATCGGTCTTGCCATTGTGGCTGACGCGATCCTGTGGGGTGGACCCCGATCGAGTCCCGGGACCGACACTGGCATCGTGGCGGATTGTCGGTGCCGCCAGCAGCGCATCGAGCTGGGCGGGAAGCGCTCCCTTGCGGGCCGTCAACACGACCCGGGCCACGGCCAGCAGCAGCTCGTGGCTGGCCAGGCTCAACTGGTTGGCGCGCAAGGTATAGACCGAGCCCAGCGCCAGATGGCCATCGACGTGCGTCGGCGGGCGGTTGGAGCGAACGGCCGTTTCGATCGCATCCTGCAGCTCCTGCAGATAGGAGTGGGCGCGGTCGTTGATGATCACCAGATCGACCCCCAGCCCTTTGGCGCGCCAGTATTCGTGGGCGCGCAGCAGCGTCTTGAGCCACGCGATCTCCTCGAGATCGCCGAGGCGCAGCAGCACGATCGGCAGATCCCCGGAAATGCCCATCGGCCACAGGTTGGACTGTACCGACAGCCCGCGCTTCAGGGCCTGGGAAGATGGGCGGAAGCGGGCATCGCTGTACAGGATCGGCGCTGCCAGACGCTGAAAATCGGCGGCCTCTTCCAGATCGATGTCGAGATGACGCAGCTGCACCTGGGCCTGAGTCCAGGCCAGGGTGCGGGCGCGTTCGAAGGCGCTGATGTCGTGGTGCTTGTCGATCAGGGCCAGCAGCGTGTCGCGGCTCTCGGCGACCACGGTCCAGAAATCGATATGGCCGACGTGTCCCGGTGCGATACGAAGGGTGTAGCGCAGCGAGAATATCGGATCCAGCACCACGCCAGTCGTATTCGACAGCGGCTGGTGATCGAGCGCCCTGGCATTGCCGAGTTGACGCCCCCGGCCCAGAAAGCGGGCCCGATCCGTCTCGTACTGCGGCTCACCCTCGCATTCGCCCTTGGTCACCGCGAAATGTGCCGCCCAGATCGGCGTTTCCTGGGCAGCGCGTCGACGCCGCGTCGCAGTCAGTGCGGTGTATTCGGGAACGAAATCCGTCTCGACGAACAGTTTGGCGAATGCCGGGTGGGCGTCATCGGTGGGCGGCTGGGTGAGCACCATCTCGGCGTAGGAGGTCACGTCGATCGTGACCTCATGGCGACCGCCGTTGGTCACCGAGAGACGGCGCACTTCGCCGTCGTCCTCGCCGGAGACCAGCACCTCGAGCATGGTGGTGAGATCGCCGTCGCGCCGGGTGAAGCGTGCATGGTCCTCGGCGAATACCACCTCCCGGTGATCGGCCGGGCCCTTGATCGGATGCGCGCCGGCGGACCAGCGGGCATCGCTGTCATGATCGCGCAGCAGGATGAAGCTTCCCCATTCATCGCAGGTGGCGTCTTCCCGCCAGCGCGTGATCGCCTGCTGCTGCCAGCGGCTGTAACCGGCACCGGCGGCGGTCAGCATCACGCTGTAGCGGCCGTTGGAAAGCAGATGCGTGACCGGCGGCGTGGCCGGTTCCCCTTCGAGTCGTCGCACCGCCGCTGCCGGCGCGATGGTGCTCGAAGGCGCGGCATGGTCGGCATCGTTGGGCGAGGGCAGCGTAGCCACTTCTCGCGGCAGGCGTTCCTGCAGCAGGAGCTCGCTGGCCTGGATCATCGGTTCACTGTGGAAGTGGCTGCGCAGGCGTCCTTCCAGCAGAGCATTGGCGATGGCCGCGATCGTCATCCCCTGATGGTGCGCCATGACGTTGCGCACGATGACGAAGGTCTGATCGACGGGGAGGCGCGTGGGGGTGAAATCGATCGCCTCGAAGAAGCCGAAGTGGCTCTCGGCCTCCATCGCTCTGAGGCGAGCGAAGTTCTCCAGCGCCGCCTGGGGCGCGACCATCGTGGCCAGCGCGGTGGCGTAGGGCGCGATGACGAGATTGTCGCCCAGGCCACGCTTGAGGCCCAGTTCCGGCACGCCGAAGTTGGAATACTGATAGGTGAAGTCGATATCCCGAGCGTTGTAGGCGGATTCCGAAATCCCCCAGGGAATGTCCTGGCGCTTGGCGTAGTGGCGCTGGCTGGCCACGACCAGACGGTTGGTCTGTTCGAGCAGGCTGCCGAGCGGGGCCCGCATGATCAGGGAGGGCATCAGATATTCGAACATCGAGCCCGACCAGGAGATCAGCGCGACGCCGTCTTTCAACGGTGTCACCGCCCGGCCCAGCCGGAACCAGTGGCGGGTGGGCAGATCACCCTTGGCGATCGCCAGCAGACTCGCCAGGCGCGCCTCGGAGGCGAGCAGGTCATAGCAGCCTTCGTCGACGCGATCCTCCCGCGGGGCGTAGCCGATCGACATCAGCTTGCGCTCCGGCACCAGCAGGAAGTGGAAATCCATCTCCAGCGCCAGCCGGCGCGCTTCGCCGGCCAGGGCGCCGAGCCGCTGGGTCAGGGTGTCCTGGTGAGCGTCGGGAGCGCGCGTCGCCGTGTGGATTTCCGACACACTGGTGTCCGACCGGCGAGAACCGCCGTTGTGGCGCTCCGGTGACAGCGGGGCGGTATCCTCGGCGTCGCGGCGATGCTCGTCGAGACACTGCTGAAGTATCAGCAGCCAGCGCTGCGGCGAGACTTCCCCGGTCGCGGCATCGACATCCAGCGTACCGACATTCGCCGTGGCGGGGGTCGGCGTCGCGAGCAGGCGCTGGCAGGCGTCGATCGACTGACGCAGGAAATCGCAATATTCGATGCCGTAGGCGGTCGCTTCGAGGTGAGTCGAAAGCGTGTCCAGTTCGCCCAGCAGTGCCTTTCGCGTCTCCTCGCTCACCCATTCGGTGGCGGCGATATCCTCGCGACACAGCAATAGCGTATCGCTGAGCCCCTCGCGGGGATCGAGAACGTGAGGGTGAGTGGCCCAGGCGTCGCAGGCGCTGGCCAGGGTAATCAGGTGTCCGGCCAGGTTGCCGCTGTCGACCGTGGAAACGTAGAGCGGCTCCAGCGGGGCGAGAGTCCGGGTGTCGTACCAGTTGTAGAAATGGCCCTTGCAGCGCTCCATCTCGCGCAGGGTGGCCAGTGTCTCTTCCAGACGTTCGACCGCTCGATGGGTGCCGATCCAGGCGAAATCCCGTGCCGCAATGCACGCCAGCAGATACAGGCCGATATTGGTGGGCGAGGTGCGCTGGGCGATGACCGGTTTGGGATCCAGCTGGAAATTGTCCGGTGGCAGCGCGTGGGAGTCCGGGGTGACGAAGGTATCGAAAAACTGCCAGGTGCGCCGGGCGATGCGCCGCAGCGCCTGAGCCTGCGGTGGCGACAGACGCAGGTTGTCGGTGGTGTCGGCGGGTGCGCGACTGGTCCAGAGCGCGATCAACGGCGCCAACAGCCAGAGCAGCAGCAATGGCAGCGCGAGCGGCCAGGCCGGCGGTTCGACGACCGCCAGAACCAGCGCCAGCGACAGGCTCAGCAGGGTGCCGCCGGCCATCTCGCGTCCGAACCCCGCGACGCCCAGACGTTCGCCTCCGGCCAACTGGGAGGCCGTGGTCCACTCCAGCAGATGACGGTGGGAGACGTAGACGCGATAGAGCGTGCGCACGATGGCATCGCTCATCTGCCAGGCCTGATCCGCCAGCAGTGTCAGGCTCAGCAGGCAGCGTCCCGTCTCGGTGCGCAGGTCCCGCCCAATCGTTCGCCAGTGGTGACGCCAGTTGCCATCACGACGATGCGGTTTCAGCGCAAAAAACACCGGGATCAGCGCGGGAATCAGCATGCATGCCAGGGTCAGGGCCATGGCGGTCAGCGCCGCCGGTATCGGCAGCCACGCGCTGAACATGAGGGCAGCGAACAGGGTCGGCGCCAGCAGCGAGCGGCGCAGGTTGTCGGCGATTTTCCAGCAGCCGACCGCGGTCAGCGCCTGGCGATCGGCGCGCTGGCCCCAGAACCAGGGCAGCAACTGCCAGTCCCCGCGCGTCCAGCGGTGCTGGCGTCGGGCCGCGACGTCGTAGCGTTCCGGATAGGCCTCGACGACTTCGACATCGGAAGCCAGCCCGGCGCGGGCGAAGATGCCCTCAAGCAGGTCGTGACTGAGCAGGCTGTTTTCGGGAATTCGACCGGTCAGCGAGTGCTCGTAGGCGTCCACGGCATAAATGCCCTTGCCCGCGAACGACCCCTCGCCGAACAGATCCTGATAGAGATCGGAAACCGCGGCGGTGTAGACATCCATGCCGCCGGGCGCCGAGAACAGCCGCTGGTAGCGCGAACCCTGGCGACCGATAGGCAACGAAGGCGTCACGCGAGGTTGAAGAATGGCATGGCCGCGCACCACCCGGTCGTTGCCACCGAATACCGGCTGGTTGAGCGGATGCGCCATCTTGCCGACCAGCCGGGCGATCGTGTCGCGCGGCAGCCGCGTGTCGCTGTCCAGCGTGACCACATAGCGAACGTCGGACGGCACCCAGGGCGTATGGCCATCGACGGCCACGAACGAGGTGTCGTCGGCACCGCGCAGCAGGCGATTGAGCTCGGTCAGCTTGCCCCGCTTGCGTTCCCACCCCATCCAGCAGCCTTCGCTGGCGTTGAAGATGCGATGGCGATAGAGCAGCAGAAAGCGCGGCCCGGCAGGGCCGGAGCCATGGCGCAGGTTGAGGCGCGCCATGGCATCGATGGCGATGGCCAGCAGGATGTCGTCACTGGGTATCTCGGCGGTATCGGCGTCACGGCCATCCAGCAGCAGGGCGAATGTCAGATCGCCGCCGCTGCCGGAGAGGTAGTGTACTTCCAGGCGCTCGATCAGTTCGCGCAGGGCGGCCGCCTCGGTCAGCATGGCGGGGACCGCGACCAGCGTTCTCAGCCCGGTGGGGACGCCGTCCTCCAGCGCCAGCCCGGGCAGCGCTTCGCCGCCGACGCCCATGCCCATTGCGCGATTGACCAGTGCCGTCGCGACCTCGTACGCCGGCAGAAAGATCAGCAACAGCCAGGGCAGTTGCCACAACCACGCCAGGCCGGTGGCGCTCAACGCCCAGATCGCCAGTCCCAGCAGCGCTATCGTGATCAGGCTCGTGGCACAGGCATAGCCGGCCAGCCCCGCCGCCAGCACGATACGCCGGACGCGAAGCCCCAATGGCGGGTGGAAACCGAGCGTTCGCTCCAGCTCACGGCGACCGTCGGCGACCAGGTAATACCCTGGATCGGAGCGTCGCTGCACTTCGGCTGGCGGGCAATCCGTCGGCGGCGCTTTCCGCGCGGCTTCGAGGGCCGCTTCGGTGACCGATAGTTCATCGCGTTGCGAACCGCGAGCCAGTTGTTCGATGGCGTTGCGGTAACGATCCCGGGTGACGAAATCCATCTCGGCGAAACGGCTACCTGCGCGCAGTCGCTGATCGACCAGACTGACCTGCTCGACCTGGGTCGCCCAGTCGAAGTCGGCGATCAGGCGCAAGCTGGTGATGGTGTTGCGAACGCTGACGTTGGAGGCGCCCTGACGTTGGTGGGCGTTCTGCACCACGGCGGTGGTCGTGGTGTCGAGGCGAATGAACTCCTGTTCCAGCCAGGCCAGCGCCGGCGTCTTGCCGGGATCCTGATCGCGCAACCGCTTGGCCAGCTGGGCCAGGAACTGGGAGGCAAAAGGATCGGCGATATCGAGATTGGCATAGGCCTGCAGCGGTTCGCTGCCGGCGCCCGGGCGAAGCAGGTGTTCGCACAGCGCGTCGGCCTCGGCACGGGCTTCCAGGCCACGCACGATCTGGGCGGAAAGACGGCGCAGATTTTCTACCAGCACCAGCCGCAGACTGATCGCCACCGCCCACAGCTCGCCGATGGTCAGCGGTTCGACGCGCTGATAGGCATTGATGAAACGACTCAACGTCAATGGATCGAAGTGGCTGTCGGTATGAGCGACGTAGCCCCAGGTCAGACCGAAAACGCGGGGATAGCCGGCAAAGGGGCCATCGGCGAGTTTCGGCAGCTGGCGGTAATAACCGGGGGGGAGATCCTCGACGATATCGCTGACGTGCTTTTCGACATGATGATAGTGATCGAGCAGCCACTCCGCCGCCGGCACGATGCTACGGCGGTGGCTCACTTCATTGGTGATGGCCCGATAGGCGACTTCCAGCGCCACGGTGTTGTCTCGCAGTCGGCGGTACAAGGGCAATACATCGGGTGGATCCGAGGTGATGGGCTGTGCCACTGCGAGGCTCTGGGCGTGTTGCTCGAGCCGTTCGGGGCCAAACAGCTCTTCGCGCACCGGCGCCTTGGCGTCCCATGGAGACGAGAGTTCGGTGATGGCACTACCCCGTCGCCACCAGGCGTTCATTGTCCACCTCCGCAGGAAGGGGGGCGGGATCGAACGAGGGATAACCTGTCGCGTGGATGCATTGGTGATCTCCTGCCTTCGACCGAGCGGGATCAGGGCTCGCGTCGAGACGATAACTCCATGCCATGGTGCAAAACGAATCACGCCCGCTGGCGTTAGGCGGTGTCACTCGAAGGTTCGTCGAGTGTCGAGGTGGAGTGAGCCATGAACGACCGTCACGGCGTTCTACGAGGTGGGGGGAGTCGCAGGAAGTGATAACCGACCTTTGATGATCGGCACGCGTCTAGCGAGAATCCGAGCAGATCGTGATCTTGAGTATGGGCGCTGGTTGGCGAATTAGCGAATACTCACTTTTCGGATGTCCCGAGATTTTCCTGCCGACAAAGGAGAAATCGCGCTTACCGTGGCGAGGTCACCGGCGCTGTCTCGATCCGATAGAATCGAATGGATGATCGGGAATCGAATTCTGCCGATAAAAGTATTGGTCGGCGCCGATAAAAAGAACTAGTTTCCTGATTCCGAGTCCGCCTGCAAGGTCTCGGCTTCCCCGTTAGTGTCGTTTTCTCTCGCTTGAACACAGGAGCTCATGTCTCCAAGGAAGTCCTCGGTGAAGATCACGTCTCACGAGCAGCGGCTGCTCGTCCCTAGAAGAACGAATGTTCCCGTGGCAGGAAGCCTTAACGCCAAGGCGATAATAAATAACGTCCCCCTCGGCACGCTAAAGACAAGAATCAGGAAACTGATCGACAGTGGCATCGAGCGCGAGCGGGCAATCGAGATCGCGTTGAACCGGCCCATTGGCCCTCAGGGCAGACCACGCAAGCAGGACTAAAAACCCGGCTAGCCGTATCAAAGCGCTACTGATATCGAATTGAGTGCGAAATGACGCGCTTGTCGGCGTTTTATTAAGCAGCGCTTAAGCTAAGCTGCGCTCGGTTTCGATTCCCGCGAAACACATTTGGCCCCGACTCGGTTCGGGGCTTTTTTTATCAACCGAGCCGACGGCAGACGCGTCGGTTCAGGCTCTGAGCCAGGCGTAAAGCAGCTTGTAGAAGGTTTCCTCATTCAGAGGCACGTACTTGGACAGGTCACGCTTCTGGCCGAACTGCAGGTCGGTGAAGTAATACTCCCCCTCGGACTCGATGATCTCCTTGATGTCGTCTTCGTCCGATGAGGCAAACAGCAGTACGCGATTGCCGTGAAGGTACTGTTCTTCCGGTTCGACGTGCAGCTTGCAGCTACCCAGCGAGATGGTCAGTTCGCGCAGGGTCAGCTCGAAGGTCTCGTCGAATTTCTCGAGCGTGTGAGAAGTATCTTCGTAGCGAACGTCGATGCCCTCCATTTCCAGCGCCGCGATCCACCCCTCGATGTTGCTCTGCAAGACGCGCAACTGCTCCTTGCAGGTATTCAGTTCCTGTTTGAAATCCGTCAGCTGCTGCTGGCAGTTGAGAATCTCGTCCTTGATATAGCTTTGGAGTTGCGCGATATCGACCATGATGATCCCCTTGCATCGATCCCTTGCGGGCCCGATGTCTATAGTAGTCTGCTGACGACAAAAAACCGCCTGTCGCAGGCGGTTTCGAAGCTGTGGCTTTGACGACGACGGTTCGAAAGACGTCGATGTCGATCAGGCGGCCGCCGGATGATGGCCGAGGCGGGAGCGCTGTATTGCGCTCAGCGCTTTCTCCAGATCCAGCGTCTTGCACTTGAAGGCGCTGCAGTTGGCACAGCGGACATTGGCGCCTTCGCTGGCGTTCACCGGCAGATAAAACTGCTGGTGCGAACAGACCGAACAGCTAAGTTCCAATGTCACCCGGATCATGCCGTGGCCCTCAGGGTGGGGTAGTGATCGTTCAGGGGACGATTTTCTCGTGCCATTTTCAGTGTCAGACTGCGGCACTGATTGAGAATCTGCATCGAGTAGTTGGGAGCGTGCGAGTCCGTCCAGTGACCCACGGTGTCGAGAAAATCTCCGCATTCGGAACAACTGATTTCGTCCCAGTCCTCCAGTGCTTCGACTGAAACCGATTGAGCGTTACCGCAGCGGGTGCATGAGATAGTGTCTTTCATGATCAGCCCTCCCTGGCTTGGGTTGGTCGATCGACCAACCAGAATGGTGGCAATCCTTGCCGCTTGATGCTGGGCGTCCTTGCCCGGTGCTGCCCGGCTTTCCGTGCCGGCTGACGATTTCATGCTGGCACACCCCGCTAGTGCTGTACAAGCCTTGTACGAGACGCCGTGTCAGGCTAAGTTATCCTGCGTTAAATTTTGTTCACTAAGCCGCTGAATCCATTGGGACGGCAGCACTCGCGAATTTTGAAAACTTTTGTAATTCCGCCATGTCGTGTCCGCGGTGTCGTCAGTTCTTCAATGAAATCCGAGGACTACGACGAATGGATGGGGTGGGGCGTCACCGTTCTGTCATCGAGATCAGTCACGTTGGGACGGCAAGAGCCAGGAAGGCGACGATATCATCGGCAGGGAGGCAGAGAGCAGGAAGCTCGTTCGAGTGGACAAGGAAAGGTTTCAGGACCAGCGCTCAGCCGTGAGGCTTGGCGCTTTCCTGTCCATGTCCCCCTACTGTCCGTGTGATCGTTCCCGTGCCCTTGTTTTCGAGCCTCGCTAACGCTGACTTTTACCGGATTCGTCACCAATACGTGGGGGAATGCGGTTACCTGCATTCTTCACTAAACGTTTGCACGCTGTGACCGCTATGCTTGGTGAACAAGTCCCTTCGATTCGGAATCCTCATGAGTTCTCTGAGCCAGCACAAAGCGTTCATCCTATTGCTGACGCTAGTGTCCATCGCCTTCGTCTGGTTGTTGTTGCCGTATTACGGTGCCGTGCTGTGGGCCGTGATTCTGGCAATCCTGTTTCAGCCCATGCATCGTCGACTGGAAGCTCGCCTCGAAGGCCGACATAACATCGCGGCGCTCATCAGCGTGCTGGCCTGTCTGTTCATCGTCATCATTCCGATGTCACTGATCTTCGGTGCCCTGGTGCGGGAAGGCGCCAGCGTCTACCAGCGCGTGGGCAGCGGGGACATCGACTTCAACGCCTATATTCAGCAGTTCCAGAGTTCGCTGCCGACATCGGCGCAGACCTGGCTCGGTGACGCCGGCTTCGGGAGCCTGTCCGATATCAGCAATCGCCTGGCATCCGCACTCGAACAGGGCAGTCGACTGATCGCCACACACATGTTGAGCATCGGCCAGAACACGCTTCAGTTCCTGGTCAGCTCCGGCATCATGCTCTATCTGCTGTTCTTCATGTTCCGGGACGGCCGCTCGCTCGGTCAGCATATTCGTATCACGATCCCGCTGAGCGACGAGTACACCTACAAGCTGATCGACAAGTTCACCGCCGTGGTGCGCTCCACCGTCAAGGGCAATGTCATCATCGCCATCGTGCAGGGCGCGATCGGCGGCGTGGCGTTCTGGGCATTGGGCATCGAAGCCGCGCTGCTGTGGGGCGTGATGATGGCGTTCCTCTCGCTGCTGCCGGCGATCGGCTCGGCCATCGTATGGGTGCCGGTGGCCACCTATCTGTTGATCACCGGCGCCTACGTCAAGGGCGCGATCCTGATCTTCGTCGGCGTGGTGGTCATCGGCCTCGTCGACAACTTCCTGCGTCCGCCGCTGGTCGGCAAGGAGACCAAGCTGCCGGACTACGTGGTGCTGATCTCGACGGTCGGCGGGATGACCCTGATGGGCATCAACGGCTTCGTACTCGGCCCGTTGATCGCGGCGCTGTTCATCGTTGCCTGGTCGCTCTATCGCCAGGAGCAGGAGGAAGCCGCCAAACTGCCACCGGGCGAGACGGCATCCGCGGACTCGTCTGCTGAAGCCGGGACAGAGAACGGCTCCAGGACCACGCCGGAAATCCGGGAGTATTGATGCGATAGCTGTCTGGGTGGATTGATTGTTAATATGCTAACTAAATCGCTGCGCCTGGCTGCGCTCTCTTCGGGCCACATCCCAGGCAGCATCATTACCAGACAGCTTTATTACCCAATAGCATCAGTACCAGGAAACGGATGTCCGACTCGATTCGACTCATGTGTGGCACCGCCCGGTGGATTGGCGGCGCCACGATCGCGGTAACCACACTTGCAGGTTGCGCCAACTACGCCGGTATCGAACCGCAACAGACGCTGACCCCCATCAGCCGCCTCAGTGCACAGCAGATCCTCGGCCATGCGCCGGTATCGCCGGCGGCGTGGCCCGAGGCCGATTGGTGGAAGCAGCTCGGCGACTCCGAACTCGACGACCTGATTCAGGAAGCGCTGGGCGACTCACCGGATATTGCAATCGCCCAGGCGCGGCTGCGTTCGGCCAACGCCGCCATCGCCTCGGCGAAAGCCAGCCGGCTGCCGAGCCTGGATGCTTCCGCCGACATCTCGCGATCTCGGGTGTCGAAAGTCGAGGATCCGCAAGGGCAGGGCAACTTCTACTCCACGTCTCGCTCGCTGTTGGTGTCGTTCGACTATGACCTGGATCTCTGGGGTGGCACCCGTGCCGCGTGGGAAGCCGCGCTCGGCGAAGCGCGAGCGCAGGAGATCGAGTTTCGCGCCGCCGGGCTGACGCTATCGGTCAACGTGGCGCGAGCCTACGTCAGTCTGGCCGATGCCTACGCCACCCGAGACGTGGCCCAGCGCCAGCTGGATCGGGCGCAGCGGATCAACGACATCAACGACGAACTGCTTCAGGCCGGCTTGAACAACCAGTCGCAAAGCCTGCAGTCCAGAGTGACCGCCGCCAGTGCGCGCCAGGCCGTGGAATCCGCCGAACAGTCGATCCGCAGCGAACGCATTTCGCTGGCGATTCTGCTGGGCAAGGGGCCCGATCGCGGGGAGGCGATCCCCCGGCCCACCGCGCTCTCGCCCGCCATCGCCGCGCTGCCCAGCGTGATTCCCGCCGAGCTGATCGGCCATCGGCCGGATGTCGTCGCCGCGCGCTGGCGGGTCGAAGCCGCTTCCAAGAGCATCGAGGCAGCCAAGGCCCGGTTCTATCCCAACATCAATCTGTCGGCGATGGCCGGGTTTCGCTCGGTGCTGGGCGACTACTTCTTCAGCGAAGCGGCGAAGTCCGGCAGCGTCACGCCGGCGATCTCGCTGCCGATCTTCGACGGCGGCCAACTGCGCGCCAATCTGGAAAGCACCGACGCCGACTACGATTTGGCGGTGGCGCGATACAACCAGACCATCGTCTCCGCGCTGGGGGAAGTCGCGGACGATATCACCACGCTGCAGTCGCTCGACCGCCAACGGGCGAGCCAGCAGAACGCGCTGGAGAGTGCCCGTTCCGCCTACAGTCTGGCCGAAGAGCGCTACCGCGCCGGCATGGCCGATTATCTCGACGTGCTCAGCAGCGAGCAGCAGCTGCTCTCCGCCGAGCAGAAGCTGAGCCAGCTCGACACCCAGCGCCTCGACCGCTCGGTTCAGCTCGTCCAGGCATTGGGCGGCGGCCTGTCGCTGGATACCGGCGCAGCGCAAGGTGACGGCGGAATCGCCCCCGCGCCCGGCCCCGACGCAACCCCCTTGGATTGACTGCGGGTGACACCCAAAGCCTCAACGCCAACCGTCTGTTTCACGACGATTTGCGGATGACGTTTCCAGTTGTCCGTCATGGCGTTGATGATTATCATAGGCGCCGCCTGGCCGGTATAGCTCAGCTGGCAGAGCAACGCATTCGTAATGCGTAGGTCGGTGGTTCGAGTCCACTTACCGGCACCAGGTATATCAAGGGTTTGCGCCCGATCCTGCCTTGCACCACTTCCTTTTTATCCAGTATTTGGCACACTTGCGGTACATCTCCGCAGGTAACGCTATGGCTACGTTCCAAAAACGCTCCGGCTCTTGGCGAGCGATCATTCGCAAGAAAGGCTATCCGCAACTCAGCGCGACGTTCGACACGAAGGCGCATGCCGAGCGTTGGGCGAAGCAGATCGAAACCGAGATGAGCCAGTCCCGGTTCGTCGACACTCGCGAGGCCGACGCGCTGACAATCGCGGCAGCGCTCGAGCGTTACGAGCGGGAGATATCGGTCCATAAGAAGAGCTATCGGAACGAGCGATCGCGGCTCGCGATCCTCGCACGAGATCTCGGACGATTCACACTCTCGACCCTCCGGTCATCCGACGTCGCACTGTATCGCGATCAACGGCTCGAGATCGCGTCGGGTTCGACGGTTCGCCGCGACCTGGCGTTGCTGTCGCACCTTTACACCATCGCGATCAAAGAATGGGGGATGCCAGTCGACAATCCGTGCGCGAAGATTCGAAAGCCGAAGCTGAACAAGGATCGAGAGCGCCGCGTAACGGATGATGAGCTTGCCGGGCTGATGGAGGCAGCAGGCGCGCTTCACGTTGAGATGCCGCGATTGATCACGCTGGCCGTCGAGAGCGGCATGCGGCGGGGCGAGTTGATAGGGCTGAAACGGTCGGATGTGAGGGGGAGTGTGGCCTACCTGGCCGAGACGAAGAATGGCACCAGTCGAGCGGTGCCTCTTTCGCGAGCGGCCCGCGCGGCGGTTGAGGAGCTACCGGCGAGGCTGGATGGTCAGCTCTTCTCGCTGCGGCCCGATACGGTCACGCACTATTTCGAGAAGAGCTGTAAAGCGGCGGAGGTTGAGGGGCTGCGGTTTCACGATCTGCGCCACGAGGCGACGTCGCGATTTTTCGAGAAAGGGCTCAACATCATGGAGGTCGCCGCGATCACTGGTCACAAGGATTTGCGGATGCTGCGGCGATATACCCACCTCAACCCCTCAGCGCTTGCGGAGAAGCTGGGGTAGAGCGTGGTCGCCCCGGTCGGCGGCGCGGTTCTTGCTGCGCTGTCGCCTCTTCGGCATCCAAGTTCTCGAGCCATTCCATCACTCGCGTCCGCTTCCATGCCCAAAGGCGACCGACCTTAAACCTGCCTGGCGGCAGTGCGTCGCTCTCCCGCTTGATGAGGTTGGTCACCGCCTGCTGCGACTTGCCCATCAGCTGTGCCACGTCCGATGCGTAGAGAATCTCTGCCTGGTGATGTCTCATCATGAGGAGGCTCCTTGTTCTTTGGGGCGGCGAGCTCGCCATCGGTTGAATCGGTTTTGAATCAGTCGGAACGTGGCCGCCGCTTGCTGGTTAGTGTCGATCTCCGCTCGGCTCGTCACTCGGCAAGCCTTCCGGATCCACTCGCTGGCGTCCTGATCGGTGTGTGTGCCGTCCGGCACATCCGCGCCGAATTTGGCCCGGGCGCGGCGATCGAGGTAGAGCCGGAACACGGGGTCGCGGCAGAGGATGCCCGCCGCGCGGGCGTGGTGGTTGCCAGCCATCGTCCGGCCTCTCAGTACTGATACCGGCCCGGCATCGCCGGGCGCGGATCGTTGATGGTCATGTCCGCCGTCTCGGCGCGATCGGTCGCACGGATCTCGATCACCTCGATACGTGGCATTACGCGGGACGCCAGCGCGATTTCGGCCTGAAGAGCAATGCCGATTGCGAGCGCGAAGATAAGCAGGGCTGCGGTATTCGACAGCCGCTTGATACGTTCACCGGACATGACGGCCCCTTGCTTCTCGGATCGACTGGCAGTCGATGCAGGTAGTTGCCCAGGGCGCGGCCTGACGGCGGGCCTCGGGGATCTCGGTGCCGCATTCCTCGCAGTCGATATCCATCGCGCTGGCGAAGGTCACCGGCAGTTGGTGCTGGGCGAGTGCGTTGGAAAGATGGCGCTCGATGACGACACCGGCGTTGTCTGCTGCATCAGCCATGGGGGCGCTCCTTCATTCGCTTTTGCACGCTCGGCAACTCGCTGTAGCAGCCTTTACAGGTGCTTCTCAGGCCATCCGGCTGGCGACGGTCGCCGTAGAAGAACTCACGGTCTGCGGGGAAGTCCTCTCCACAGCTCACGCAGATCTTGGTTTTTTCCGCGACTGGGGTGCTCTCGATATCAGCCATGTCAGTCATTCCAGTGGGTGAGTTCGTCGTCGGCTGCCGTTTCCGGTTCCGGCTGCCCGCCGGCTGGGTGAGCGCGACGTTCGTTCTCGGCGTCATTCCAGGCTGCATCGGCCGCCTGGCTGGCGATGTCGTTGGTAACTCCGGTCTGGCGGTGGATGCGCAGGGCGAACCGACGGCACCATTCGTCGTGGCCCAGCAGGCGCTGGCGTTCGGCGTCACGGGCGCCGCGGTCGATCATTCGTTGGGTCTGCATTGTTCGATCTCCTGTCAGATTCCCTCGGGGAAATACTCGGGGACGCCCTGCCTCTCCGGCGGGGCGGGTTTCGGGTGCCGCCGGACGGCGGCCTGGATCATTCGGTGCTCGAGATCGACGTCGTCCATCTCTTGGCGGACGTGTTCGCTGGCGCGCCACTCTCGATAGCGTTGGAGTTGGGCCTCCAACTCCTCCGGGGTGAGTTCTTTCGGCGTCAGCAGGCTCCGAGGGATGAGGCTTTGGCCGGCCCCCGTGCCGGGATCCGTACAGTTAGTGACACAAGTCCAAGGGTCGGCGGCTTCGCCGCCTCCCGAAAAACTCCCGCCCGCGGCGTTGCGCTTGGGCCGGACGCTCCAGCGATACAAACGGGTGAGGTACTCCGCCGTGCGGCCCTTGTGATCCTTCACGACTAGGCCCTTGGGCACTTTGATCTCGTCGCCGTAACGGCCGCGCTCGACGAACCCACTTTTCACCTCGCCGGTGCCGTGGCTGAAATCGTCCTCTTCCTCACCAGTGCGGAAAGCGGGAATGCTCCAAGGCTTGATCGGTTGATCCTTGCGAGGCGTGTTCGGACCGCCCATCAGGCGGAGAAACTGATCCCAGTGGCCGCCAAGGGCAGCTTCACGAATCTGATGCAGCACGCGGGCAATGGAGGCTCGGGGCTTGGTGGCTTCCTCCCACGCCTTCAGCTCGTCCTGCTGCTTCTCGGTGAGGCGGCGCACCTCGCGCCAGACCGTGACGCTCGGCAGGCCGACGAACTGAAACTGTCGGATGCCCCAACAAGCGGCCCATGACTCAATTCGAGGCGCCACATCGGCGAGATCGTGGCCGTAGTTGTCGAGATGGTCGCCATCGACGCCATCGCGGGCGAACTGCTCGCCGTTGATGTTTTTCGAGATGTATTTGGCGACGTAGCCGGCGGCGGTGCCTTTCTCCCGATCCATGATCTCCAGCTTGAATCGAGCTGTGTTTTTCTGACCGAAGCGGTCCGACAGCTCTTCCGGCGACTCTGCCTCGGCGTAACTGCGCAGCGTCTCCGTCACGGCCTCAACATGATCTGGCTTCGCCCAGACAAGCAGATGCCAGTGCGGGGTACCGTCGTGGTGCGGTTCGACCACGCGGATGCCGTAGATCGACAGTCCATCGCGAGCCAGAGAGGCGCGGGCCTGGGCCCACAGCTTTTGCAGATGCTGCTGTGCCTCGCGAGGTGTGCTGCCGTCGTACTTAGGATTGCGCCGCGAGCTGTGTTCCTGAACTGGGTGAAACCGCGACGGCGTGGTGATGGTGTAGAACAGCCCAACATGCCCAAGGCGATTGGCCTCGGCCTCGGTATCGCTGATTCTCAGCATCAGCTCGGCACGTCGATGATCCGGGTTCGCCAGGCCTAGCTCTGCCAGCTCGGCGAGGGTGTAGGTCTGGCCGTCCTGATTGGTCGCCTCGAACATCTCCAACAGAGAGCGGGTGCGGATCTTCTGAGAGCGACGGCGTGCAATGGTCAGGTTGCTGCAGTAGATACCGGCGCGTTTATGCACGCGGCGAGCCTCACGCATTACCTGCTCGATTCGGCGACCGGCAAGTCGGCGCAGTTGCCGACGCCACCAGTTCGGGCAGGCCAGACGGGAGATCTGCGCACCGCGCTTCATCTTCGGGCTGGGCGGTGTGATGCCATGCAGGCGAGCACGTTCACGCGCCTGCTTCAGCGCCATCTCATCGGCAACCGCGATGCTCATGATCGGCGCACGTTCCCATCGGAAAACGGCCAGCAGGGGAATGCTGGGCGGTGGTGGGGTTAGTGCATTGCGAGATTGGGCGATCATGTCCGCCACGTAGCGCACGCGTGCCGAGGTCGTTTCACCCTCAATACGAGACAGTCGGCGGGGCGGTGTCAGCAGGCCCAGACGCAGCCGGCGATTATGGCTGGCGATGTTGCCGATGAACTTGTTGCGCGCATCCTCGACGCCCATGGCCTGCGCCTTCGCGTAGTCGCATAGCGCGTCGTCGTCATGCGTCGCGTTGAGCGTGTTGATCACCAGACATTTCTCGACATCGGCCAGCCAGTCGCACGCGGCCAGCAGGCCACTTGTGCGGGAGCCTTGGCGGCGGATCTCGGCAAACGTCCGACGCAGGTCCATGGCGAGCGTCTCGAAACGGTCGAACACGCGGTCCGGATCGATGAAGCGAGATTTATGGCGGCGCAACCACGTGTTACCGGCGGCGTTACCGTGTTTTTGGGCTATCTCTACGAACGTCTCTGCAAGGCTCTCCGCGAGCGACGGCAGACGGTCAAAGATGGCCTTACGCCATTTGTGGCAATCGGTTGTTCCGAACAGAAGGGACTGTTCAACGGCACTCATCGGCGCTCACCTACTTGTGGGGAAAGCGCAGCGAGAATGCGACCCTCCATCTGGTGGATGAAAGACGCCAAGCGGCGTTGCTCGTCTCTCAGGACGTCGGCTGCTGCTGAATCGCCGTCTTCATCGACCTGCTTCGCGAGCTGAATGATTTGCAAGCGAGCGTCGGTCAGCGAGTAAGCGACATCGCGATACGTGAGGTTGCTCACTGCGCCCCCTGCTCAATCAGATTGAGCCAGTGAAGCGCGGCCTGACGGTCATCCTCGAGCAGTGCCTGGCGCGCATTGCGTGCCATCTGGCATGACGGCTGGGCCGAGGTTTCCAGCTGCTGGCGTAGGCGCTGGGCGTAGCGGCTCATGCGGCCAATCGCAGCGCGGATAGCGTCGCGATCGTGCTTGCCCAGGCTCTCGATGCTGCGCAGTGCATCCTTCGCTTCCATACCGGCGCTTCCGGCAACTGCCTTACGCTCGGCCAGTTTCAGATCGGCCCACAGCTCGGCCAGATCCTTGTCCTCGGTGCGGGCGTGCAGCTCGGCGCGCAGGGCGCCAAAGCCCGCGCGGCCGTCCGGCTGGACGACCGACAGGTGACGTTGTTTCTCGGCGGTTACGGCGTGGGTCGCGGCTGCCATGGTGAGACCTCGCGTTCGGCGTGTGGGCGGTGCGTTACTGCTGGGGGCGCGGGCGAACGATGCGCAGCGCGCCCCGGTCCCGGGCCTGTTCACGGGTGGCGAGTAGATCGCCAACGGTGAACGAGATCGGCGTGCCGCCGGCGGTGCGCAGCACGACGACATGCTCGGTGCTGGATTCGAGATCGATCCACGCGACTTGATTGAGTGACTCGAGTTCAGCGCTGGCGTGAATCGCGGAAAGCTCGGCTTTCGCTTCCGGCATGGCGAGCTCGCTCATCAAAAAGAGCGTGCAGTTCTCGAGCGCTGCGCGACGGTCCAGCCCCCGGCAGTAGCGCAGGAGATAGCCCGTCGCGGCGTTTTTCGGGTCGAGTTTTGGGAGCCGCCGAGCCTGACGGCCGGCGGGGAGCGTTGCGATAGTCATGGTGTCTTTCCTGAGATGTGCCCGGCGGGGCGTTGTGTTGACGGTCAGCCGTTGAGCGCGGCGAGCTGGTCCAGCGTTTGGCGGCGCACTGCCAGCGGCATGGGAATCGAGACGCCCGCGTCCGGCGCGCGGCTCAACTGGAATGTCTTCGCGAACTCGATATAGAGCTTGCCGCCCCAGCCGCACGCCTCGTTGGCGCACTGGGCGTAAACCTCGTACAGCACGGGCGACGGGCGCCGGCTGGTGCGAGTCATCAATCGTTCGCCGCAGTGGGGGCAACAGATCCTCAATGTCGTTCTCCTGTTACTTGGTAGAGGGCTCGCCCCCGGCCGGTGAGTCTGGCGTTGCTCTCGCGAATGCTGGTGCGCAGCAGGAACTCGGCCGCTTGTTGTCTGGATTCCAAGCCTTCGCGCTCGCGCACGGCATCCAGTACCGCCGCGGTCTGCTCATCGAATTCGATGGTCTGTTCCGGCATGGAAGCTCCGTTTTGCACGGTGGAAAGACGGTTGATGTACGGCTTCTTTCAACCGGCGCTCACTGGCACCGTGGTATTCAGCGACGCCGGGTCGATACCGAGTGCCGTGCGGGCCTGCTGCAACATGAGCTGGCGCATCATTTCGGCCCGAGAAATGCCGTTGTAGTTGGCGTGGGCCTGGATGATCGCGGCCTCGTACTCGTCGAGGTAAACGGTGCACTTGTTGCTGCGAACGCGCTTTGGGTCCTGGTACATGGCGACGATTCCTTGTGCGAATCAGGAGACGGCTTCGGAACGGCTTTTCTGGTACTGCTCCAAACCGCGCAGTGTCATCAGTCGCACGGTCGCGGATAGTGAACGGCTTTCACCCGCTGCCACCTTTTTGAGCTGATCACGCTCCTCTGGGGTGATTTGAGTCATGACCTGGCAACTGCAGCCGTTTGGTGATCGCGTTACCGGGGAATGCACGTTCATGTGTTAGTCTCCCTTGTGGAGTTGTGTGTACCCGTTGGAGCACGCCCTAAGGGTGCATTTCCGTTCTTTTGTGCACGTTTGTGCATTGGTGAGAAAACTAAAGCCCAAACGAGCATTTGTCAAAGGGAAGTTGAACAATGGTGCACATCCATGAGCGCCTCAAGCACGAAAGGCTGCGCATTTCGCTTTCTCAGGATGAGTTTGCGCGCGCTTGTGGAGTGTCCAAACGTGCACAGGCGAGCTATGAAAGTGGCGAGAGAAGCCCGCGAGCCGAGTATTTGGAAGCTGCTTCAATAGCGGGAGTCGATGTCCAATATGTGTTGACGGGAGTGCGTGGAGAAAGCCGAAACGATTCGTCTCTTCTCGAAGTAGAGCGAACACCCCCTGGCACGGCTGTCCCACTTTATGATGTTGAGGGCGCTGCTGGTGCCGGCCGCTCGCTCGATACCGAGAACGTCGTAGGCACGTTCACAATCGACGCCGAGACGCTGTCGCAACTCGATCTTGTCGGTGCTCGTCTGGCTGGCGTGCGGGTGCGGGGCGACTCGATGGAGCCAACGCTATTCGATGGCGACTGGACGTTCGTCAATCTGGACGACACGAACTTTGCCCAAGCCGGTGTGTTTCTGGTGTGGGTCAGCGGGGAACTGCGCATCAAGCGGGTGCAGCGGTTGGCCGGTGGCGCGATGTACCTGATCAGCGATAACACGCACTACCAACCAGAAATGATCGCGCGCGATCGGATGCAAGAGGTTGCGGTGCTTGGTCGCGTGAGAACGCGGCTGGGTGAGATCAGTTGAAAAGTGGGGGCTAAATTCGTATGAGCAAATTTTCTCAGCGGGTATTAGGAATTAACGCTGAATGTCCTGTCCAAGTTGACGATATGGATATGGCGCTCAGGAACTCATTGTGGAATGCTTTTGATCAGGGCTTCTTATCGTACCTACGCGCCGGTCATGCCATCGAAGAATCTTACTATCTACGACGCTTTTATCTCGCCTTATACGAGTCGCACCTGAAACTTCCCACGCATTATATTGACTTATTTCACGACAGCGAGGCTAAAAAATTATTTAGGACATTTTCGGAATCACCTTGGTATGAAGTCTACGACATTCTTGAGTTTGTGGTTAATTGGGTCGAATCAAACATTGGGAATGGAAGAAGGTCGCTGACAATTGGTGAGTTTAAGAGCAAAAATATCGAGAAGTATGCTGTAGCCTTAAAAGATATTTTTAACAATAAGCTCGAGCGCGAAAATTCAGGTTTTCGGTTCGTAGGCACTGTATTGGTTCAGGTCACTTCTGATACTGAAATTAAAGCGATTGAACAGGGCGTCGCTCAAACAGACAGGTTCTCTCCAGTTGGTCAGCACCTTGCGTCTGCCTTGCATTACTTGACGAGTAAGACTGATCGCGACTATCGCAACTCTGTGAAAGAGTCCGTTCTCTCATTGGAGAGCCTTTGTAAGATTGTCACCGGAGATAAAGCTGGCACGCTGGGCCAATTGTTGAAAGAGCTCGAGAAACAGAAAACGATCCCACCAACGATGAGTGCGGCTTACAGCAAGATATATGGATTTTCGTCTCAGCCTAATGGCATTCGCCACGGCATGCTCGACGAGGATGAGATCGGTTACGATGAAGCTCTGTACATGCTCGTGGTGTGTAGTGCTTTTGTTAACTACGTGACTAAGGTTGTCGGCCAATAATATATAGCTGGCAGCGGACAAAGAGCCGCGCCACTACGCAAGGGGATACTATGCGTCTATTGAAATTCGCGGGACTAATCTGCGCATTTTTCGCGCTTTCACTCGGCCAAACAGTCTATGTAGAGCCCGCCGCAGCTGAATCGCAGTTCGCCCAAGTTGACAGCTTCCGCGCTGGCGTCCAACGGATTTTTTCGCCCTCGATTCTCGAAGACGTGGATTTCAAGAATGGACATGGTGAGATCGTTTTTCATGCACCAAAGGTGCTCCCCGACTACTTCGAGGCGGGAGACAAGGTCAACAAGATTTTCGCTCTTGAGTCCGCACGACTTTTCCGCGACATGCCCACGCTCAAGAGCCTTGATATGGCGATCCTGGTTGAGGGAGAAGCCCGGGCGATTTCGCTCGAGCGCGGCGCGGTCGAGGACTACTACAGCGTCGACTTTACGCAGCTCAGCGACAAACGCCGTTGGCAATCGTTTGTCGCTGACAATGATAGCAACGAAATGCGTCAGGCTTTCGTCGATAACTTCCGCTGAAAAGAGCCCACCTACGAATCATGAAAGTGACTTATCTCGGGCCGGTGGCGGAGTGTGCCGACCACCCAGCGATTCAGGAAATGCCGGTGAGCGATCTACCGGCCTCGAGCTTTCTGGTGGAAGTCGCGCCGGATGCGGGTGTCGATGGCGAGCTGATCGAGGGCGATGTGCTGGTCGGTGACGAGAACCGCATCGCTGAATATGGCGACGTGGTTCTCGCCTGCGATGAGTGCGACGAGATGCGCGCTTACCACTCACACCGGATCGGCGGATATCTGCGGCTCGTACCTATGGGCGGCGGGCAGGCGGTGCCGGCGACTTCGCTTGATTGCGTGGGCGTCGTGGTGCGGCGGGCGCGCAATCCGGCAAACGACATCCAACAAGAGACACCAACGATGGCTATCACACTGGCTGAAGCGTTCGAACCTTGGTATCGCATGAGTACTTGGCACACTCGTGGCCCTAACAATGACAAAACGTTTTACCGATGCTGCTATGAGTTCTTTCAGGTTCATGGTGGTCGAGCGGGTGCAGAAGAGTTCCGAGAGCATCTACGGGATGTGATACCGCGCCGGGGCGATGGTAATTGGTTAGAGCTACATGAAGAAAAGCTGGGAGAGTATGCGAGTGATTTCGAGGTGATCTTCTTGTATCTGTCGGACACAGGGCAGATATCTAGCCGCAATTCATAATTTCAACAGAGAGAGTTGGTTATGCCACTTTTCTGCTTAACGTACGACCTAGTGAAAAGGCGTGATTACCAGAAGCTATATGATGAACTAGATAACTTTGGTGCCATCGAGACGACCGAGTCTCAGTGGTTTTTTAAAGCCACTGGAACAAATGCGAAGAAGTTGAGGGAGCACTTCCAGCATTTTATCGATAACGACGATAGGCTAATGGTTTTGCGCGTTGCGAATGTCGCTGATGAGCCTGCGTGGTCTGGTATTAGGTTGTTGGCTAGTCCTAATGACCTGTAAATACCAAGTAACTTTAAAGCACTGATTCACACCAGCCTGCTCGATGGCCGCCCTGATAGGGGCGGCCCAATCCCGCCGCGACTAACTCGGTCGCCAGATCCTCGCCGGCGATCATGACTCGCGCGGCGATCCGGAAGTATTTGCCCCGCTCCAACTCTTCCAGCTCGATATGATCCGCGCCGCGTAGTGCCGCCACGGTGAACTGTTTTGCCTGGCGCGCGAGACGCTTCTCGCTATCGCAGTGAGCGCGGATTTCTGGCGCATCGACGCCCTTCACGCGGATCGGTACCCGCTCGCCAATGATCGCCGGCCAACCGGCAATGTCTGCGCGGAAAGTATCGCCGTCGTAGATGCTAGTGACTTGGCTGACCGTGGCGCTGCCGTAATCGGCGACGGCGGCCGGGGCGTGGAGTAGCGCCGCCAGTAGAGCTGCGATGATGCGTGTTGTCATTCGATCCTCAGTCAGAGCCCGGCGCCATGCGCCATAGCCGTACTGTGACGCCATTGGGGAATGCGTTTCCAATCAGGTAGCGGTGTGTTCCCGGAATGCCGGCATCCGACCACAAATGATGGCTCAGCATGCAACGACCCGACCAAATCTCACCATTCCACACGACGTGGTATTCGATCCAGTCATGCGTCGGGGGAGAGTGCCCTGGCCAATCCATCCAGCCACGCTCCAGCAGGCGTTCGCGCCAGCGCGCGATGTGTTCGGATATTTCCGACATTATGTGATACCGGATGCTGGTTAAAAATACAGTATCCGGTAGATCGTATCAGGCTTGCAACAGACTCAGATAGACGGCTTCGTCTCTAACTGGAGGCTGTTGGTGTAGCCGCCATCGTTGATCTCGTGCCTCACCTCAACGAGTAGCCACTCGGTTTCCTCGATCTCTCGCTTCCAGCCGACGCAGCGCGCCGGCGTTTCCGGATAGATGTCGGCGCGACCTTCGGCCAGGTTGAGCGTGAATTCGGCTGTGCCCCGTTTAAGGCGCTGCCACTCCGACTTTGCGGCGGCGAGGGCGTCTTCTGAACTGGCGTAGATGGGACGGAGGCGCTTGGGGTTATCGTCGGACCCGGCGATGACATCGCGCCTCTCGGCGCCTTCGGTATCGTACCAGCTGGCGATGACGCCCGAGTAGCTGTCTCGATCGCTCACGCTGTAGCGGTGCTGGTCGCCATCTTGCCGGCGAATGATGATCGGTGGGATCTCAAGGCCCGTTGCGGTGGTGGACTGGCCGGCGGGAATGAACAGCAGGTTTCCCGCCTTCACCGTTGTCATGGCGTCGTAACGTTCGGCCAGGCGGGTCAGGAAGTTGATATCGCTCTCGTCGGTCTGATCGATATGCGCGATGCCGACGATGCGCAGCGCCTGGCCGATGCTGGGATTCAGATCGTGGCGCTTGGAGATGGTGGTGACGATGTCGCCGAGCGTGGTGCGATGCCAGCTCTGCGTTCGCTTCACCGGGAACTGGCCGCGCAGGTTCGCGCTCGAGGCGCGGATCGAGAGCATGTCAGGCGCGCCCGAGTGTTCGACTTCATCGACGATGAAGGTGCCACGCTGGGTCAGCGGCTCGCCGCTCCAGCCGATGGCGACGTGAATCTCGACGCCGCGGCGGGGCAGGGCGAGCTGTCCATCATCGTCGGTAAGCACCAAATCCAGCTGGTCAGCCTCGAGGCCGCGGCGATCCGTCAGCGTGAGACGCTGGAGCCGGCCGCGAACGCGCGGGGTGATCTGCTGGCCGTTGATCGCAAGGCGGTAATCCGGCGAGCGAGCCGGTCTGCCGACGCTGCTCATGCCAGTGCCTGCGTGACGGCGCGGAATGTGGTCTCGCTGATGGTTCCGAGCAGTTCGCGGCGATCATCGTCGATGCGGGAGAGCGATAGCGAAAACGTGATGTGCTGCGCGGCACCGTCGCGGAAGTGGCGGTCGCTGCCTTCGTCCATCGAGTCGATGATGTAGAGCCCATACATGCGGCCGGTTCCCTCGATCAGCGGCCACGCCGCGCCCTGGTCGCCCATCGCGCGCAGTTGGTCGAGATTCGACTGACCACCAGTGAACTCGGGGTAGAGCTCGCCGGTCAGCGTGATGGTGTCGCTGCCCGGGCCGAGGAACTGCATCGCTGGCCGCTTGCCGATTCGCGAGAGGCTGGACTGGCGCCATTGGGTTTGGCGCTTGAAGTCTTGGTAGGCAGCGGTCGATAAGGAGAAAACGAACATTCCATAAACCATCATCATGGAGTTTTACCTTGAAAAAAACGGAAGTTGTGGCGAAAGAGTTGAATGATAACTTCACCTTTTTCTTGACGATAATTATTGCTTTAGTGGTTGCTGCTGGAGCTATGAAGTGGCTGGATGCTATTGATTCCGTGGACTCTTTTCTTGAGAGTCTCCGCGAATTCGACATCAGCGGAATTCTAATGTTATTAGCTGCGGCTTTGGCATCCACCTTTCGAAGTTCTGCTGGCCGGCTGAGCTTTATATGGACGTTGTCGGGGGCCGCAGTCTTTATTTTCAGTAAACTTCTCCTGGGTGGCCTGCCGAACTTGAATGGCGACTTTGGTCTTCGCCTTTCCTATGCCGTGTTGGGCTGCGCCTTCTATCTTGGGTTTGTCATATCCATGGTGAGCGCAGTAGTAGGGATTCTTGATAGCCGTAAGCCCTCTCCCTCTCAGTCGTTGTCATAGAGATTGCGGCGGGTGCGCGCGGCGGCGTCGCGTTGCGCAGCGGCCAACGCGCGCTGCACCTCGGCGGCGACGTAGCGGGCAAGCGCCTGCTCGTCCATGCCTGGCGCGGGGTGCACGTTGATGTCGCCGATGGTGATCTGAACGCCACCGCTCGCCGGTGCGGCGATGGGCGGGCGAGTATCCAGCGCGACATCGTGATTCGCGTTGAAGCCGGGCATGGCCGCAACCGGGAGTGACGCGGCGCCGATGGCGATGCCGGCGCCTGCCTGGGTCATGCGCTTGGCGATCTCGGCAACGCGGCGCACCGGCTCTTCGCGCTTCTGATCGAGCCCCTGATTGAATCCCTCCACGGTGTAACCGCCGATCTCCCGAAACGCTCGCGAGGGCGAGTTGATCCGGAGCAGCTCGCGCGCTTTCTTGATCGCGCCATCGGCCATGTCGCCAGCGCGATCCGCGACGGCTGACGCGCCGCTCTTGATCCCTTCGCCGAGGCCGACCGCAACGTCTTTGCCGGCGCTCCACATGCGCGAGGGGAGCGACTTGAGGTAGGCGATGGCCTCGTCCCACTTCTGCTCAAGCTGGCCCATCAGATCCCAGTCGCTGACGAGGCTCACCACGTAGTCGATGGCTTTGCCCGGGGCATCCTTGAACCAGTCCCAGAGGCTGGTTATGCCTTCCCACGCCGCGCCGAGGCCGTTGACGATGGCGTCGCCCAGGGTGGCGATGCTTTCCGGCACTTCTACGCCCATCTTGCGCAAGATGCCGATCACGCCCTTGTAGACGAGACCGAGCGGATTCCAGTTGATCAGTAGGCGCATGACGCCACCTACGCCGTCATCGAACGCGGCTTTGACGTCGCGCCAGCGATCGGCGAAGAACGCGGCGATGCCGTCCCAATTTCGATAGATCAGGTACGCGGCGCCGGCGATGGCTGTGACGGCGAGACCGATCGGGTTGAGCAGGAAGGCGCGGCCGACCACGGCGACGATACGGCCGAGCCATTTGAACGCGCCGCCGAGCAGCTTGATGCCGCCCTTGGCGAGTTTGCCTAACAGCGAATCGGCACCCTTGGCGCGCAGGCCGACCATCTCAAGCAGCCAGCGTGTGGCGGCGAACGGACCCAGCAGTGAGGCGAGCGCCAGCGTCAGCGCGCCGGATACGGCAACCACAGCAGCGATGGCGGCGGTGATCTTGATCAGCCACGAGACCAACTCGGGATTGGCCTTGATCCACGTCACCACGGCGTCACTGACGGCGATGATGTCGTCGCGGACATCGCGCAGCACGCGCATCAGCTCACCGGATAGCGCGCGTTGGACGCGCTTCAACGCCGACATTGCGTTATCGCCGAGCGTCTTCGCCATCTCGTCGATCGTGCCGGTGACATCGCCCAGCCCCTCGCCGGCGCCAGTGAGTCCCTCGAGGAACTTGGGAATCTGGTCGACGGAGAGATCTTCGATGGGCGTGCCGAATAGCGCGATGGCGGTGTTGGCGCGCTTAGCGGGATCCTCGATGGCGAAAATCGCCTTGGCGGTTTGCTGCAGGGCTTCCCGCGCGGTCGGCCCGCCGCTGGCGATGGCGTCCGACATGGCCTGGGCGTTCAGGCCCACCGATTCATAGGCCGAGACGCTGGCCTTGCTCATGTCGGAGCCACGAATCGTGAACTCCTTGAGCGCGTCACCGGTCTTGTCGAGCGCGAACTTGCCCTGACCGGCGGCGTCGACGAGCAGACCCATTGCCTGCTTACCGTCGAAGCCGAGCGAGCGGAAGTTGGTCGAGTACTCGTGCAGGATCTCTGGCAGCTCGTCGCGCATCTCGACGGAGACACGCTGGAAGCCGGCGCCGATCAGATCCATGGCGGCATTGGCATCTTTCGCTAGCCCGTTCTTCACCATGATCTGGGCGGTCTGCACCGATTCGGCGACGTCGGTACCGAACACGTCGGAGAGCGTCAACGCGCGCTTGGTGAGATCGGTCAGGTTTTCCTGGCTGATGTCATCCAGCGAGCCGAAGGCAGCACCGACGGCGGCGACCGCGTCGGTGATCTGTTGCATGTCGGCACCGCGTCCGGTGCCGTAGACGTCGGCGATGACGTCCTGATAGACCACGCCCCGATCCGTGTCTTCGCCAAATTGCGAGGCCAGTCGGGCGCCGGACATCTCGGCGGAAAACGCTTGGTTAGTCAGCGCGAAGACGCCACCACCACCGGCGGCGACGCCGGTCATGCCCGCGCCGGTCATGTTGTTGGCGCGGCCGATGGTGCGGTGATACTTCTTCGCCGCATCGGCGGCCGCCTTCTGCCGGCGCGCGACTTCGCGCAGCCCGTGCTGCTGCTTCTCGATTTCTTCGTTGGTGCTGCGAATCCGCCGCTGTAGCTCACGCTGCTGGTCGGCGTAGCTGCCGGTCACACCTTCAACGCGGGTCATGCTCGAGCGCAGGTCACGCAGCTTGCGCTGCTCGTCTTCGTATCGTTCGGAGAGCTTGCGTGCCTGCTGGATCGCGGCCTTGCGTTCGCGGCCGAGCGCGGCGGTATCCGCGCCGGCTTCGTTCATGCGACGCGATAGGTCTCGGATCTCGTCCTGTTGCTGCTGCAGCGCGCGGGCGCTCTCGCGGGATTGCTCCTTGAGCTGACGGAATCCGCGCATGTCTTTCTGCGCGCGCTCCAGCGTCTTCAGCTGCTCACGGCTGGCCTTCAGTGCCTCGGCAGTTTCGCCGCTGCCCTGGGTAATCTTCTTGAGTGGGCCGGTCGCCTTGTCGATGGCGCGGAGGAGGACGTCGAGCTTCAGGTTTCCGGCCATCGGGGCGTCCTATCGGGTCGGGGCTTTCTTCGGGGGGTCGTGACGGAGGCGGGCGCGCTCTCGCCACTCGGTCAGTTCTTCGAGCGACATGGCGTCCATGTCGCTCGGGGTCCAGTGGAACACCATGGCGAGATCGGCCATGGCATCCTCGACGTGATTGGGTAGCGTCAGTCGTTCGTTTCGCGGAACTTCCGAGGCAGCAAAAAACCGGTGACGGCACCGCCCAACTGGAAGAGGTCAGCGGGATCTATATCGCGCAGTTCTGCTTCGGAAAGCGATGGTTCGGTGATGCGCGGCAGCACCTTGGTCAGCGCCGTCACTTCCATCTGCAGCACTTCGGTCAGCGAGACACCACGCAGGGCGCCGGACTTCGGCTTGCGCACGGTGATCTCGCTGACACTCTTGCTGCCGCGCTTGATTGGGTAGTCCAGCGTGATGACGGTTTCGCTGTCGGACTTTGTCGAGTTGACGGCGGTGGCTTCAGTGCTTTCAACGGCTGCGGTTTGTTCGGTCATGGTCTTCTCTCTACTGGCGATGTCGTACCACCCCGGCGGGGGTGGCGGTATTCGATCCGGATGGACGTAGTGCATGAATTACAGGCCGAGCGCCTTTCGCCGCTTCTCGAGACGATCCTCGCCGCGCACCTTGAAGATGAAGCCAGGCACGTCGCGCTCGATGATGTCTTCCCCGTCGACGGTCAGCTTGTAGTAACTGATGGTCGTGGTGATCGACATGGTGTTGTTATCGCCTTTGCTGCCTTCGCCCATGCCGATGGTCTTGTGGCGGCCGCGCACGATGACTTCGACCGGGACGACTTGGCCGGTTTCATCGCTTTCGTAGCTCCCGTTCATGCGCAGCATGGCGGCGTCGTGAACCGGGGAGCCGAAAGAGTCGAACAGGCCATCGACGATCAGGCCGCCGGCGGTCCACTCCATCGTCATGAGCTGCATGCCCTGATCGACTTCGATGGGGCCATCCATGCCGCCGCCTTCGTACTCGACCATGCGGCGGGCGAGTTCGGGCAGCGTCAGCGAGGGAATCTTGCCCTGCCAGTTGTTGCCGTCGCCGAACAGGTTGAAGTCCTTGAGGATGTTGGGGAGTGACATGTTTTCGGGCTCCTACTCTCTAGTCAGTTCAGGCGGCGACGCGCGCGGCGAAGTCGACCAGGTACTGGTCGCTGATTCGCTGCTGCAGCATGAGGTTTTCGAGCGGCGGAACTGGCGTGTAGTCGTAGTCGATGTACAACTTGCCGCTCTTGAGGACGTCGGTGGTGTTGATCTCGCTGTCGAACCAGGCGCTACCGCCGAGCAGATAGCCTTGACGAGTCAGCTCGCGCATCTTGGCGTTGATGCCTTCGATGATGTCGCGCGCCAGAGTCGGGTGCATGGGCTTGTCGATCGCCCAGAGGTGGGCCTCGGCCATGGTGTCCGCGAGTACCTGAGCGGTGCGGGTGTAGTTCTCGAACGCGAACAGCGGATCGTCTGAGCAGGTACGCGAGCCCCAGAAACGGAAACCGTCGCGGTTGATCAGCGTGGTGACATCGGCGGCGTTCAGCACGCCGGCATCGGTCGCCGGATCCTGCAGATCCCAGTAGATGTCGTGCGACAGCCCGGTGACGCCGTTGACGGCGACGTTGCTCAACGTCTTGTGCCACCCGGTTTGTTCGTCGATCTTGGCGCGCAGGCCCATTGCCCGGGCGACGGCGGAGAGGTTGCGAGTTTGGGCAGCGTTGACATCGAAGCCGGTGAAGTCCGGCCAGATCACCATCGCCTCGCGAGCGCCGTAGGTCTGGCGGTACATCGTCGCTTCTTCGACTGAGGTGCAGCCGTAGGCGGAGAGATAGGCGAAGGCGCGCAGCTTCTGGGCGAGACTGATCAGCGCGGCGCCGACATCCTCGTCGTCGAGTTCCGGCACGCCCAGGATGCGCGGCTTGATGCCGAACTTCGCCTGCGCTGCCAGCAGCGCCTGGATGCCGGTCTTCTGGCCGGTGCCCTCGACGTTGCCGATGATGTTGGCTTTGGTCTCGTCGGCTGTCTCGCCCTCGGCGACGCGAACTATGACGGATACCGGTTTAGCTTGATCGACGATGGCATCCAGCGAGCGAGCCAGAGTGCCGGTGTCGCCAGCCTTGCCCATGGCGGTATAGGGATCGGTGACGAGCACCGGGGTATTCAGCGGGAATTGATCGGGATCGGCGTCGTCCGCTGTGGCGACCATGCCGATCACCGCCGTGGAAACGGTGCGTATCGGGCGGGTGCCTTCGTTGATCTCGACGACGCGAACGCCGTGATGGTAATCGGTCGCCATGGGCGAGCTCCTGCGCAGGTGGTGGTTCGATGCATGCGTGCGGCCATGCTTGCGCGGCCGGCGACGGAGCTCTAGCGGTGGGCGTTGTAGATCGGTGATCTACAACGCGGGGTAGGTGGCGGCAACTTTTTACGATTGGTGTGAATTTGCTCCCAAAATGGGCGGCAAGCGTCGCAGCGGGGCGCGGCGGCGGGGGTACGGTGGTGGGGCAACCCCACTACCGAGGAACATCCGATGAAAAATTTGCAACGAATCCGTACTCGTCTCGTCCGCATTGTCCCGCCGATTGAACGTTGGCCGACGTGGTTGGTGTCCGTGATGGGCCTGATGACGTGGCTCGTTTATGAGCATCAACAGCTGATGCAGGCCGCATTATTGGGACTACTGGTGCCCGCAACGCTGGCTGCCGGCTTTACTACAGAGGCCATGCCGCTATGGGCATTCGTTTCGGTGGTCGCGGTGTTCATCGCTCAGATGAGGAGATTGCTGGCCGATTGCTATCGTGTCCTGGCTGCTCGCGGCTACTGAGAAAAAAGCCCGCACGCGGCGGGCTTATCTGGATGACTTGGGCTCAGATGGACTATGTCAGAAAGACATCGACTCCGATCTGTATGGCGTAGAGCAGCAGCAGGCAAACGAGCGCGGGAGTCATCCAGTCGAGCATCGAATCACGCGTCCAGCTCCGTGCCATTCCCTCCCACCACCGGACGGGCAGCTTCTTTCCCCAACGCCAGCCACGCGCGACGCCGAGCCGGTACTCGTGAGAGGTGCACTCGCGGGCGAGAAACCAGACAACGGGAATCGCGAAGGCTATCAGCGCGGCGCCGGGGATATCGAATAGGGCGAGGATCGCCCAGGCGACCAGCATCATGACTGCGCCGATCAGTGCGTGCTGCCAGTTGGTTCGGTTCATGCGAGTTCCTCGATGGTGGTGTCGGTGTTCCAGGTGATCGCTTCGAGAGCGGTGCGATCACCTGCCGCCTCGGCTGCGGTGACCGCGTCCTTGAGCTGCCAGCTCTTTGCCAGCAGCGCTTGCTTGAACTCTTTCGCAGCGTCGGTGAGTGCGATCATCTGCTCCGGCGTGAGCGCGTAGACGGTGTTCGATTTCGCGCGCAGCGACATCACCGCGCCGGTCTCACCGGCGGTGCGCAGATCCCGCGCTTCGATTGCCAGGCCGAGCAGGTTCGCTTCGTCCTGATCGGGGCGGGTCTGGATCACGTCATCCGTGTCGCCAGGCAGGGGGTAGGGCATGCCCGCGGCGAGTGCGGCTGAAAGTGCGGCTTCGATCTCGGATCGCTTACGCCTTGCCATAACCGCGAGCGGTATTACTCGCGGTGGGATCTCCTGACCCGAGGCAATGATCGCGGCATGGATCTGCTGACCGAGTGCTTCGGCGTCTTCTGCCGAGGCTGTAAACGGTATCCAGCCGTGCGAAGGGTGCTCGATCTCGCAGTCGATAGTGCTATCGACATTGCGCACCGGGTTGCGCCATGCCGGTGTAGTTACGACTGGCACGACCGCGTCGATAACTGCGTCGCTCATTAGGAGATCCTCAGAAACAGGGAAATCGAGTTGTTGCCGTCATTATCGGCGTCGTGGATATACCCCATTAAACGCCACGTACCGCTAGGGCGTTGATTTGTAGCCGCATCAGCGCCGGCGTAACGCAGATTACTACCGGAAAATGTGTCCCCCGGTGATACCGAACCATCGCCGGGCGAGCCGTCGGCCATGAAAAAAGCGTATGTGCCAACTCCGCCAAGCGATTGATTTAGCAAGCCGGCGTCGATACCACCATCAGCGCGATCAATACGGCCGTCCGGCCGGATACGGAACCGATAGTCGCTGCCGTCGTGATAATCGACGTTGCCACTACTCGAGACGGAAAGTCGCGCTCCACCATTGGTTATTTTTGTAGCGTCGTAGTCCCTCTCTTTGAGTAGACGATCGCCGCCGGCTTCGACCCAGCCAGGGCCGAGCAGTACGCGCGGCGTGTCCTTGCCGGGTTCCTGGTCGGCGTAGAACGCCAGTGTGTTGGCACCCTCGTCGTAAACGATGCCGTCCCAGTTAGTACTACCGCCGGAGCCAAGACGCAGTCGGCCGCTGGCAACGACCAGCTCGGGATAAATCACCGCTAGATCTGATGTGAAATAAGCCTGGCGATCATTGTTTGCCCATATCTCTATTTGGCCGTCACCGCTTCCTCGAATGCCTGAGTCGGTGTCGCCCAGCGCGATTCCCGTGCCATTCCAAAACGACTTACTGGTGTCGACGCCAGTGCCAACTGCCAAGCCATCGACGATACGAACGTGATTAGGCGCAAACTCCATCACGATGTGACTGTTTTTACTGTCTCTAACCCATGCTGAACCGCCGCTTTCTGAAAACTCCCAGTTGGGCAGCATGAATCCCTCGCCGAAGCCATCGTCGTTGATGACGATCTTATTGACGCCCGTTATATCGTGGTTTGTCATTTCCAGGCCGCTAACCAATCTCACCCCACCGGCGGCATCTGCTGTTAATACATTTGAAACAGCTAACTGATTATCGATCCGTATAGTCGACTTCGTCGCGACCAATTGTCGCTCGTTGTTTGCCCAAATCTCGACTTGGCCGTCACCGACACCACGGATGCCAGAATCGTTGTCGACTAGTGCGATAGCGCCGCCGTTCTCGAAATCATTACCAGGAATTGCGCCCCCGACACCCAATGATTTAAAGGCGCGGCAATACGTTTCTTTGAATTCGAACGCGGTTACGCATCCGCTGACATCGTCGGCATTTCCGCCATCGGCGTCGATTTTAATGGCCATGCCGCCGCCGTTGTAGAACAGCGCGCCCATGCCGGAGTTCGTCGATTTATCGAATAGCAACAGCGACGGTTCGAACGCCATCACCCTGATGCCGTAATCGTTGCCGTCATCGAAGTGGCCGCCGGTGCTGACCGTCAGCGGACCACCTAGGGACTGCATAGCGTCGACGTTATTGCGAACCAGTGCCGACAGCGGCTGGCCACCGACCTTGGAGGCGTCGCCAGCGCTTCCCGAGACGTTGATGTCGTAGCTGCCTGAAAGCCTCGCTTTTGGCACGGTGCCAGCATTGAGATTGCTGGCGCTCCGAAAATAGGCTTCATCCTTGAGCGCGGCCGAGCCCAGCGCCGCAAACGCGGCCTGCACGGTCTTCGGGTCGCCGAGCGTGGCGAGCGCACCGAGCGAGATCCGGTCCGCCGCGTGCGCGCCGGTTTCCGTTCGGTGGGCATCGAGCGCGACTTTGTTGCCTGCAGGCGTGACGGCTCGAGTGTTGTCAGCGCCGTCCCTGGTTTCGGCGGAGGTGGCCAGCTCGACCATGCCCTGATTGTTAGTGTTGGCCGCCGGATGATCGCGGCTGGCTGCATGGTCGGTGAGCTGTTTCACCGTGGCGTAGGCGGCCAACACTTTATCGATGAACACTTTCAAAGTGCGTGGGACGATGGCGCGATGGCGGTCAGTACCGGCGTCCACTTCATCCTGGGTGGCTATCTCGATCACGCCTTGAACGGTTTCGGACGCGGGTGGGTTGAGGAAGGCAGCGTCGCCGAACGTGAGCGACGAGACGTCGATATCCGCAATCTCGATATCCGTGGCGAGCAGCAGCGTCGCGGGTGCGGCCTTCTCGATGATCCAGTCGTCGGGCTGGCTGAAATAGGCGAAGAACACGCCGTTATCGAGGAATAGGCCGATCTCGCCGACGCTGTAGGTGTCGCTGGTCTCATCCTGCAGGGTGACGTGAATGATATCGGGCGCGACGGTTTCACCGGCGATGGTGTCGACGCGCTTGATCGGATCGACGAGGTCGGTGCGGGTTCGGTCGCTGGCTTGATACTGGCCGCGACCGAGGCCGATCTCGGCGATCTGGCGCGCGCCGGTGCCGGTGTTGTCGTCGTTGGTCAGCGCCGCGCGGCCGGCGTCGGTGACGATGAATCGAATCGCCATGGGCTCTCCGTCAGTCTGCTGTGGCCGTCAGGCGGCGGTAGATGTAGGGGCGGGCGACGGCGACGATGCCGACGCCGGCGGTGGCATTCAGCCCGGCGGTGAAGGTGAAGTGGCTGCGGACCGGCTTCGTCCGGCTTATTTCGTCGACGATGTCCTGCTGGTATTCGGCTGTGTTCGGGACGTCGGCACCGAGCGAGAGGGTGACGTCGAAGGTGTGCGGTTCGCCGGGCGTGGCGCGCTGCCACCATTCGCGGATCGTCAGGCTCGAGCCAAACGAGCGGACGACGTCCCGGACGCTCTTGGCCGTCCCCTTCCGGCGCTGGATCTCGATCGCATCGCGGATCCGTTGACGCTTGATGCGTTCCGGCCAGTACGGTTGCCAGGAATCCAGCGACATTGCCCAGGCGAGCCAAGGCAGCAGATCGGCGGGGCAGGTATCCGGGTTCCAGAGCGAGCGCAGCGGCACCGGCAGATCAGCCGCCGTTGCCGTGGTCGCTTCGAGGGCGCGCTCGGCGGTGGTGGCGTTGGGTGGCAGCAGGCTGACAGCGCGGCCTCGGGCGTCTGAATCACTCATCGAGGCCCCCATCGGTCAGGTCTATGGCCGTGCAGTAGGTCGCCTGGGTGCGGTCGACGACGATACTGGCCGCCGGCTCGGCGAGCTCAACGCTTTGGACGCCGGGCTGATGGAGCGCGGCGTAGAGGCCGGACAGCGTGACGTCGAGCCCTAGGCGGTGCTGTTGCTCGGCGTACGTTGCGGCCTGTTCCTGGGCCTGGCGCATGACGACTTCGCGATCCGGCCCGGCGTAGAAATAGAGCGTTGCATCGATGGCGTATTCGATGATCTCGGCCGACTGGACGGTGACGTGGTCGGTGAGCGGGCGGACGTCCTCGGCGGATAGTGTCGCGTCGACGACATCGAGCAGTGACGCTGGCGCGTTGCCGTTGTCGTTGCGGGAAAGCACGGTGACGACCACCTCGCCGGGCGATGGGCTTGTCGCGCTGGCATCGAGCACCGCACCATCGGCCGACAGCGCGTGAAACACGTAGGCGCCCTCGGGGCCTGCCGTACTGAACCCTTCGAGCGAGAGCTGAATACGGCGGCGAAAGTCGGCGTCGGTCTCGAACGTCGGTTCGACCGGCGGTATGGCATTGGGATTGCCTTCGCTCAGTGTCTGACGCTCGACACCGTAGAGCGCGCCAAGTTGGTCGAGATCCGCGCCGATGGCGTAGGCGAGCATGACACCCTTGGCCGCTTCGTTGATGCGCTGGCGAAGCAGCATTTCCCGGTAGGCCGCGACCTGCAGGACTTTGTAAGCGGGGTCGGATTCGACGGTAACGTCAAAGCTCGGATCGCGTTCGCGCAGGTCGGCGAGCATGGCGTCGAATATAGTCTCGAACTCGATTGCCTCGACGACATCCGGTGCCGGCAGGCGAGAGAGATCGACCGCTGTAAAACCGCCACTCATGAGGCGCGCTCCGATAGGGGAATACTCAGGGCGACGACGTTGTCATCGTCGGTGACGCCGTCGATCTCGAAGGTAACTCGGCCCGGCTCGGTGGTGCTGACGCTCTTGCGAATCGCGGTGACGCGGACGCGCGGCTCCCAGCGCAGAATCGCCATCACCGAGGCGCTGTAGGCTTGCAGTAGCGTGGCGTCATTCAGTGGCTGGTCGATCATGCTGGGCAGGAGCGAGCCGTAGTCACGGCGCATGACGCGGGAGCCGATGGGCGTCGTCAGGATGTCGGCGATGGACTGACGGATGTGATCGATGCCATTCAGGGCGGTACCGTTGCCGCGACTCATGCCGCCCATCAGCTGACACCCTCGGTTTTGTCGCCGCCGCGCTGTACGCCGTCATGCGTGTGGCTCGAGCTGATGTCTTTGCCGTTGCTGGTCACGGCTCCCTTGAACGCGACATCGCCGGCCATCGTGGCCGTTTTGCCGCTGGGCTGGCTGAAGTTGCCGTTCAGCGTGAGGTTGCCATTGATGACGGTATTGGCATTGATCGTTGCGCCGGCACTGGCCGTGGCGGTTAGAGCGGCGGCGGTGTTCACGGTGACGTCGGCCTTGGCGTCGATCGAGGCGGATCCGGGAAGCGTGGCACGCAGGTGGCTTGCTTTGTGGTCGTACTCGAGCACGGCGCCATCCGGACACACTCGGCGCCAGAGATTGGCGGCATCGGCCGGTGCGGGGTGAGCGGTGCTGAATAGGCCGGTGAGTACGACGCCCGAGGCAGGATCCCCACCGGGAGAAAACAGGATGACCTGCTCGCCGACGGTCGGCGGATCCCAGTCGAGGGTGGTACCGGCGCGCAGCGTCAGCCACTGCAGCCATGTGGTCAGCATGTCGCCCGACCGGACTCTGACACGCGCAGCCGCGTGATCGACCTCGGCGATGGTACCGAGGCGGATCAGGTTGTGAATCAGGCGGAGTAGTTCGGCGGCGTTGTTCATGCCGCGATGGTTGCGCGCTGTTGGGATCGGCGGAAGCGAGCGGCGTTGTAGATCCCGAATCTACAACGGCCTAGCCATACATATCGGATCCGAGGTGTCGTACCAGCATGTCGTGGATCATCTCGATGTCGTCCGGTGTGGCGCCGAGTAGCTTGCGCTCGGGGTAGTCGTACTCAAGGTGGGCGTTCACCGGTGCCCGCTTGCCCTCCTGATGGATGCGGGCGATATGAGCGATTCGGCCCTCGTAGCCTAGCGAGACTTGATCCGCTGACGCCTTCATCTTGAGATAGCGCGCGTTGCGCAGCTTCTCGAACATCGCTTCGTTCGAGCTGCCGCGTTTCTTGCGTGGATCGGCGACGGGGGTTAGATCGATCTCGATCACGCGCACGACGCGGCGTTTCTTGAATGTGCGCAGGGCGCCGGCGTGGCGCTGGTCGAACCCAAAATACGTCTCGGGCGTGGAAAACCAGTTCACGATCTCGCGCTCTTCCGCCTCGTGTCCGGGTTTCTCGTAGATGAAGCGCAGACGCTTACGCGCGCGCCGGCGTTTCTTCTTGCCGACACGTGCGGGGTAGGGGGTGCCGTCGGGGTTCTTCTGTTTGCGGATGCGCTGTTGCTGGCGCTTGCGCAGGGCGGTCCCGATCTCGCGGGCGAGCTTCTTTCGCTCGGCCGGCTCGAGCTTGTCGAGCAGGGGCTCGACCCATTCGTCGAGCTGGGTCACCGCGTCATCGCTCATGCGCTGCCCCACTCGGCGGCGAGCCGGTAGTCCGCCGCCGGATCCTCACGAACAAACAGTTGCCAGCGCTCGGCGGGGCAGTCATCCGCTGCATACTCGGGCATTCGGTGCTCGCTGCGGATCGCGCCGGCGGCGCAGTCGACCTGGGCAACGACGCGCTCGGTCAGCTCGACGCTGAAAATGGCGTCGATGTCGGTATTCGAGTGTATCTCGAGCGTGAATCGTAGCGCCTGCTCGGGATCGGTATCCGGCTGATAGCGGGCGAGCCACTGGAGAAGTGGCAGCACGACGGGATCGAGGTCGCCGCCGATACCAATGACGATCACCTCGGCGGTGACGCGGTATTCATGAGAGAGGTTCGCCCCGCGGTGGAATTTGATGTTGCCGTCGGGAACGTAGGTGCGCAGCCGATCCGGGTCGTGGGCGAGTCCCGGCACGCTGGTCAGCAGATGTTGGCGAAGGCTAGTCAGTTTGCGCATCGAGGGCGTCCACCAGACCGTTATGACGCGTGGCGCAGTCGTGGTACTGCCACGCCCAGGCGTTCATCGTGAGTGTGATTTCCCCGCCGGTGCCGTCATTCAGCGGCGGCAGTGTCGGCGGGCATTTGCGCTTGAGGTTCTGTTGTGTCGGGGGCTCTGCCGGCTGCGGCGTCGTTGAGCAAGCGCACAGCGTTATCGCCAAGGCACACGTTGCGGTAAATCGGCTGCTGAATTTCACGGATGATCCCTCTGTCGATGATGCGCTCGTTCGCGTCGAGTTCTGCCAGGCGGTCCTCGACCACGCCGGCGATATCCGCTTCGCGTGCCATCGCGGCATCGACGACCAGACGCGCGGCGCGCTCTTCGGTCAGTCGCTGGGCGTCGGCGAACCAGCCCCGAGAGATCCACCCGCCACCGGCGGCGATGGCGAGCGCGATAGCGACAATCACGATGCGGAGTTTCATTCGAGACCCGCGAGGCAGAGCTCGCGCTCGGCGGCTCGACGTTTGACGAGTCCGGCGAGCTTCTTGCCCTGGGCGTAGACCCATCGGGAGAGCTGATCGCAAGCCGCCCTAGGCTGGCCGGCATTGAGCAGCTCGAGCAGGGTCGAGCGACGAAACGCGCCTTCGCCGACGTTGAAGATGAAGCTGGCTATCCCCGCGCGCCGCGTTGGCGGCATGGTGGCATTGACCGCCGGCGTCACGTTTCGATTGATGGCATCGAAGGCGGTACCGAGATCACCGGCGAGCAGCGCTTCGCACTCTTCGGGTGTCTTGGTCTGGTGGAGCTTGACCGTCGGCCCGGTGTGGCCGGTGCAGATCGTCGGAATCCCGACCGGGTCCGGGTAGCTCTCCAGCTCGGTGCCTTCGTAATGTTTGACTACGCTAACCGAGAGGGACAGCGCGAGTGTTGCGCCGCCTGCCGCGCCGCCGAGCCAACGAGTCCAGTTCTTCATGACTTCTCCCTATCCAGCCAGCCGCGCAGCTTCTCGATGTACTTGGGCACGATCAGCCCGATCTGCAGGGCGAGATACGCGAGCGTGAGCACGGTGATCCAATCGCTGGGCGTCATGCCCCCGGCATGCAGGAGCGTGACGATCGCGGGTGGCGTCGACTTGATGGCTTCGGTGGTGATGTTTAATTGCTGGGCCATGGCCGTTCCTGCGTGAGCTATCAGAAGAGTGATCAGCACGACTACCGGGTCGGGCTGTTTGCGTGGTTGGCGTAGTCTCGCGGTCATGGCATCAGTCCCAGAGCTGAACGACGGTCGAGCGCTGAGGCTGTTGGACGACATCCGGCAGCGTGATCGCGGTGCCCTGGGGAAGCATCGGCCCCAGGTCAGCCAGGCCCGGATTCTGCTCGAGCAGCTGCTCGGTTACGCCCGCCGTGCGGCCGTATACGCGCTGACAGATTGCGTCGACGGTGTCGTACTGATGGGCGTAGACGATGCGGGGCATCAGATCAGTTCCACCGTGGTGTGTGGCTCGCCGATGATCTCGGAGACCGCCCAGCGGGCGTCCCGCCGGTAATCCTCCGCCGCTTCGTCTTTGATCTCGCCGCGCTCGTCGCCTTCGCGCGTCGCGCTGTAGTTCCGGTAGCTTTCGAGAATCCGTGCATGTGCTTCGGAAAACACCGCCTGCTGGTAGAGCTCGGTCGTGTGACCGGGGATCTGCCATGGTTCGGCCGGTACCGCGTTGGCGGCGAGGATGCCCGCGTCACGTTGCCGGGCCTGGAAGTCGGCGAGCTGCCGGTTGATATCGCGCATGGAAGTGCCGAGCGCATGCTCCACGCGGCCGTTGGTTATGGTGGTGTCGATACGGTGCCGGTCGCGAAAGATGCCGGGCTCGATGTCGGGCCAGAATCCGTTGTTCGTGATCGGCGGCGATGTGGCGGGCTGGGTATTGCTGCCGCCGTGGGCGACTAGAGACATGGCGCGTTCCGTTCAAAAAAGGGAGGTGGATCGGGGATCGACGATATGGGGCACATGGCCCGGATCTCCCCCCGATGCCTCCCGGCCGTCGGCGTGCGACTCGGTTGCAGCGTCAGACGCTCGGCTGACCGCTCGCGTTCTTCTTGATCTGGCGCTCGAGGTTCTCGATGTCTCGCTTCACGCCTACACGGTCGTTCAACTCCAGCGCGCGTTTCAGCTGCTCGACGGCGGCACCAGGGCAACCGGCGTCGCGCAGTGCGTAGCCATACGCCTTGTGAAACTTGGCCGTGATCTGGTCGTGCATGTCGACGCCATCGATGAGATCGCGGGCGTCGGACATGATCGCCGCGAGGCGCGTACCGAGCTGCTGGCGTGTCTCGTCGTTGACGCTCTCGATCTGGCTCAAGACCTCTTCGGCGAGCTGCTCGGTGATTAAGCTCGGCGTGTCGCGCTCGAACCGATCCGGCGTGTCGAGATCGTGCTCGATGGCGTAGCGGGCAATCGCCAGCGCGCCTTCAAGGTCGCCGACGTCGAGTCGCCAGATCATGACGGTGGTTACGATTTCGTCGCGCGCGCCGTTGCCGGCTTCGAGAACGCCCGCGATGTAGGCTTCGAACTGCGGCAGCAGCTCGCGCTTCATCGCGACCTTGGCCTCGGTGGACTTCACCTTTTTCAGCGACAGGCGGGCGTCGTAGAGCGCGGCCATCATCAGTTCGTACTGATCGCCGCTCTGCTGTTGTCCGGCCTCCGCGCCACCGGCCGACTGAGCGGCGGTGACACGTTGGAAGTGCCGGCGGGCTGGGCTGGTCATGGCTTCCCCTTACGCCTTGGTGGTGTCGATGTTCTCGATCACGCAACCGAAGCCGTAGTCTTCGACGACGTAGGCATCGTTCGAGCTTTCGTAGTTCTCGACTCGCTTGCGCTCCGGCTTGTCGCGCAGGTAGCGGCGACGGCTCCCGTTCTGCCAGTAGAGCGACAGATTGCTCAGCGCGGTGATGAAGATCGTCCCATCGGGCACGAACGGGGCGCGCACGGCTTGCAGGCCACCCACGCGCTCCTGGCTGATGATCAGGTCCAGCGCGCGCTGTTCGCTCGGCGGCTGACTCTTGTTGACCAGCGGGAAGTACTTATCGGCGAGCAGCTTGCGGCCCATGATCACCACCAGGTCGGTGGATTCACGGAACCACGGATCGATCATCTCGTTGACTGCGTCCATGACGAGGGCGTCGAGGTTGGCGTAGTCGCCAACGATCCCGGTCACTTTGCCTTCGGCGTCTTTCGTCTCGGTGGGATCGATGACGATTTGACCTGGCGTCGCCTCGCCGGTGGTCATGACGCGCTGCGGGGCGTGATCGCGGTACTGCTGCAGCCAGCCCTTATTGACGTCCTGTAGCAGCGGGTTGGCAGTGCGATCGGTCTCGACGGCGGCTTTCGTGCCGTTGAATCCGATCATGATGCGGTCCAGCGCTTGCTGCCGCAGGATCACGTTACGAACGCGAGTCTGGAAATCCTGGAAGCGCGACCAGGCGTCGAGCTTGCCCCAGGGAATGGCCGTGTCGAACTCGGTGGACACACACTCATACGTGTTCGCGTTCAGTGCGGTGACGTCGCGCGGCGAGCGGTCCTTGGCCGAAACATCGGTACGACCGGCAATCGGGCCGGTGACGCCGAGGCCGAGCTTTTCGCCCTTGAGCTCGTCGACGCCGATCACGTTGATCAGGCTGAGGAATTCGCTCGATTCCTGGATTCGGGTTTCCAGCGTCTGCTGGACGCTGGGCTCGACCGCGAAGGATTCCGTCGCGGAGTTGACGCCGGACAGCTGGGCCAGATGGGCGGTCAGGCGGTTGAAGGCGACGCGAGTATCGTTGCGCATGGTGTGGCGGTCCTTAGCAGTCAGTCAGTTCGGTACCGCCGTTGCCGCCGAGAGCGAGCGAGCGGAGCGGTTGGTCGGGAGTGTTGTCGAGCGTGTTGAACAGCCCGTCGAGCTTAGTGCGCGTCTCTTCGTGCGCGGTTTGCAGCTCCGAAAAGGCTTCGGCCGTGGGGCGCTGGGCGATATCTGCCTCGAGTGCCGCGTGGCGCTGAACGAAGAGCCCCAGCGTCTGCTCGAGATCGGTGCGGAATGCGGAGAAGCCTTGGTTCGTCTTGGCGTCATGCTTTTTGAACAGCGCCGAGACGCGCTCCATCAGTGATGGGCCTGTGTCTGCCGGCGGCTCGACGTAGCCGTCGAGGTCGGTTTCCACGGCCGCGGAGAAGAGGTTCTCTCGGCGCGCCTTGCGGCTGGCAATCGGCGATGCATCGCCGGCGCTGGCGCTGAACTGAAGCATCTGCGTTCCCAGCGATGCCGGGTTATCGGTGACGGCCAAGCCAACCAGGTAGGGCTCGCCAGTGCCGGCAAAATCCGGATCGACTTCCATCGACGAATAGACTTTCTGGCGCAGCTTGTTCAGCGCCTTGAGTTCCTCGGTCGGGTCGATTTCGGCATGAAGTTGAATCTTGCCAGCGTCGTTTTTCTCGGCCTTGAGCGCTGTCACGTCGCCGTACGCCTTGAACGGGCTATCGGGAAGCACGCCTTTGATGTGTTCGAGATTGACGCGGCATCCGTAGGTCTTCGGGTCGAAGTTCGCGGCCATCTTCTCGAGCCAATCGGCCGGAATCTGACGGCCGTCGGTGGTGGCGCCTTCAGTTGCGATAACGTGCCAGGGCATGGGGTTTCCTCAGCGGTGAGCTTGGCGAAGTCGGTTTCGGTGCAAAGTGCGGTCAGGTTCCGCGCCGACTCTCATTCGCTCAACCAAGCCGCGTTGTAGATTCGCGATCTACAACGCGCGCGCCGATGGCGACGTCTAGCGCGCGGGTACGCTGGCCGCATGACGACGACAGCCCCCGACACTCTCGATTCCCCACGACTCACGGCCCGCCACTTGTACTGGCAGGGCTGGCGCGTCGCGCGTATTGCCGAATACATCGACGTGAAAGCGGCCACCGTTCACAGCTGGAAAGACCGCGATGGCTGGGAAGAGGCGAGCCCGACCCAGCGCGTCGAAGGCGCGCTCGAGTCGCGGCTTGTCCAACTGATCGGGAAGGAGAAGAAGTCGCCCGGCGACTTCAAGGAGATCGATCTACTCGGCCGGCAAATCGAGCGCCTGGCGCGGGTGCACCGGTATCAGGAAACGGGGAAGGAGGGCGATCTCAATCCGAATATCGCCGCGCGCAATGCCGGCGAGAAGCGCAAGCCGAAGCGAAACGCGCTGACCGAGGAACAGTTCGAAGCGCTGGAAATGGCGTTCCTCGAGTCGCTTTTCGAGTACCAGCGCCAATGGCTACGTGCCGGCGAAAAGCACCGGATCCGCAACATCCTGAAGAGCCGTCAGATCGGCGCAACGTTCTACTTCGCCCGCGAGGCCATCGTCGATGCGTTCAAAACGGGGAAGAACAAGATATTCCTCAGCGCCTCGAAGGCTCAGGCCCATATCTTCAAGCAGTACATCATTCAGTTCGTCAAAGAGACGTGCGACGTCGAGCTGAAAGGCGATCCGATCGTTCTCGACAATGGCGCGCAGTTGCACTTCCTCGGCACGAATTCGAAGACCGCCCAGGGCTATCACGGCGACGTCTATCTCGATGAATACTTCTGGATCCACGGGTTCGAGCAGTTCCGGAAAGTCGCCTCGGCGATGGCGACGCACAAGCAGTGGCGGCAGACCTATTTTTCGACGCCGTCATCGATCGCGCACGAGGCGTACACGTTCTGGACGGGCGAGCGGATCAACAAGCGGCGCAAGAAAGCCGACCGGGTCGACATCGACGTGAGCCATGCCGCGCTCGCCGACGGTGCGCTGTGCGGTGACCGGCAGTGGAAGCAGATTGTCACCGTCCATGATGCCGAAGCCGGCGGATGCAACCTGTTCGATGTCGAGGATCTGCAGTTCGAGTACAGCGCCGACGAGTTCGCGAACCTGTTCGAGTGCGAGTTCGTCGATGACAGCCAATCCGCGTTCCCGCTGGGCGTCATGCACGGCTGCATGGTCGATGCCTGGGAAGAGTGGGAGAGCGTCTATCGACCCTATGCACCGAGGCCGGTCGGTGACCGTGGTGTCTGGATCGGTTACGACCCGACCGGGCGCAACGAAGATGGCGACGGGGCGGGTTTGGTCGTGGTGTTGCCCGCGCAAGCGGCAGGGGAGAAGCATCGGATTCTCGAGCGGCACCGGCTCAAGGGGCAGGACTACGAAGAGCAGGCGGCGTTCATCCGCAAGTTCGCCGACAAGTACGACATCGACCACATCGGTATCGACACCACCGGGATCGGCGCGGCGGTGGCCGAGCATGTCGAGAAGTGGTTCCCGCTCGTCACGCGGTATCACTACACCGTCGAGCTCAAGACTCAGATGGTGCTGCAGGCCCAGCAGATCATCCGCAAGGACCGTCTCGAATTCGACGCCGGTTGGGTGGATCTCGCCCAGTCGTTCATGGCGATCAAGAAACAGCTTACGGCCAGCGGCCGTCAGTTCACCTACGTATCCGGGCGCAACGCACAGACCGGCCACGCGGATCTCGCGTGGGCGACGATGCACGCCCTGCACTTCGAACCGATCGACGGCCCGGCCGGCGAAACCAGCGAATCAATGATGGAGTTCTTCGAATGAGCGAGCCAGTCGCCGCCAAGCCACGCGTCCGCGTGCCCGCGATCATGGGGCAGTCTAGCGAGCCAGCCCGGGCCGAAGCATTCAGCTTTGGCGATCCGGAGCCTGTCACCACCATGCGCGATGTGTTCTATGAGGGCGTCTGGCTCTCGCCGAACGAGTGGTACGAGCCGCCGGTACCGTTCGACGTCCTCTCGAAGAGCTACCGCGCCACCGCTCACCATGGATCCGCGCTGCAGGTGAAACGGAACATCCTGCTTCGAACCTTCAAACCGCACCCGCTGCTGAATCGCCAGACGTTCAGCGCGCTGGCCCTCGATCATCTGGTGTTCGGCAACTGCTACCTCGAAGAGATTCGCGGCCGGCTCGGGCGGCTGCTCGAGCTGCAACGTCGTCCGGCGAAGTACATGCGTCGCGGCAACCAGAATCGCTATTTCTGGGTACCGGACTGGGTGAACAAAGCCGAACTGCCCGAGGGTCGGACGATTCATCTGATGGAGCCTGACATTGACCAGCAGGTCTACGGTCTGCCCGACTACCTGGGCTCGCTGCAGTCGGCATGGCTCAACGAGAGCGCGACACTGTTCCGGCGCCGGTACTACCTCAACGGCTCGCATGCCGGGTTCATCATGTACGTGAACGACGAGGCGCACGACAAAAAGGATATCGACGCGATGCGCACTGCGCTCAAGGAGTCGAAGGGCGTCGGCAACTTCAAGAACCTGTTCATGTACGCGCCGAAGGGCAAGAAGGACGGCGTCCAGATCATCCCGGTATCGGAGGTGGCCGCGAAGGACGAGTTCTGGCACATCAAGAACATCACCCGCGACGATCAGTTGGCCGGTCATCGGATCCCGCCGCAGCTGATGGGCATCATCCCGAGCAACACGGGCGGGTTCGGTGACGTCGAGAAGGCCGCCCGGGTATTCGTGGCCAACGAGCTCGAGCCACTGCAGCAAACCATGCTCGAGATCAACGAGCGGGTAGGGGAAGAGGTGGTGAGGTTCCGGCCGTACTCACTCGAAGAGGCCCAGGCCGACGACCCGCCGATCCGGTAGCACCAGCGTCAACACCGACCAAGACAGCCGCCCATCCGGGCGGTTATCGATTGAGCCTTGGCATTATGAACCTTGATTCATTTTTCTAGCAATCTTGTCAAGATGAAGCTTTATACTCAAATGCTCTTTCTCGATTTGCTCGAACTCTTCGTGGTCGGTTTTTTTGAGCTCATTAGCACGTTTCTTACACCACCGCTCAGCTAGCCAAACAAAATTGTTGAAAAACTTGGGGTTTTTCTTTCGTCTTTCATTTATATAAGGATGAAAATCTCTGTAAATGAAATATACAGTTGAGCCGTGGCAGTTGTATAAAAAATCTTCATCGTAAACATTCTTTTTTATTGCGTTTGCGCACCGCTCCCACTCATTACAAATTACGTTTAGTGCTTTAGCGGTCTCTTCGCCAGAACATTCATCTTTGCCTAGTCTTTTAAGTTCTTCTAGGTTGCCGCGAACTTCTCTTATCTTATGCCAGCTATCACTGACCTCTTGGTTATGCTTGTAAGTAGCCTGGAAGTCCAGCGAGTTTTTTTCCCTTGACAGCTCCCGCTGTTTCGCAATTGTTCTAGTGGTGAATATAGCTGCTAGTAAGCCCGTCAATATCGTCGAATAAAATGTAGGGTGCTCAATCGCGAGATTGTACATGATCGATTTTAAAGCTTCGTAGAAATCACCCATCAGATCCACTCACATACGTGTTGCTTATATTTAGGCATAAAAAAAGGGGCTCGAAAGCCCCTCGAACTGGATTTAGAGAATTAGGACACGCCCCAATCCTCATCGGATACGCCCCAATCTTCATCGAATGCGATCATGTAAGACATAGTCTTTTCTCCAGTTTTGAGGGCATTTCTACGACCAAAAAATCCTAGTCGTTGCGGATAGCTTAGCCGCCTACCCAGTATAGTATTTCCCGGCAAATGTAGGAACCACTGCATCGGGTCCCTAATGACGGGTCCGTCACTATAGTGCCTTTTCTTGGGGTGGATCAAGTGCCACATCGCCCGGGAACCGGGTATTCGTTGGTCGATTTTGCATAACCTATTGAATTTTTGGGTTTCGTAGACGAGGTCAACTTTCTGACGTAACCCAGTACTCGAGGCCCAGCCTCGCGACATAGTCAGCGCCGCGCCCGCGCTAGCTGTGCTCTCAATTCAGGGATTCATGGCGCGGTCGGCCCAACGACATGCTCCCGCTACTTCTGATTCAGGCCCTACCCGCTTTACGCATTGCCTATTGTGCCTCTCGAAGGCTATGCATGCACACCGATCGCCACCGTACCCCAAGGCGCGCGATCAGCACCCCGCCCCGCCCGCGCGCTAAAGGGGGCGAAAATTATGCGCTCATGCAGAAGGGTGGAAGCCGCGCCAGCACTGGGCGCGGTGGGGGTTATAAGGAGGCGATCTTTTATGCGGATTTATGCAAAATGGTGGCTTATCCACACCCGGTAAGCCATCTTGCTCCTGAGAAAACGAGGCCTAGCGCAGATCGACGTGCGACGCGGCCACTTCATTGATCTACTCATGGTGCATTGTTGGTACAGTCGGTGTGCCAAAAAGCGACCACCGGCGACTTGTCAGGTTAGCGGTCAAGGACCATGAATACTGATCCCGTCAGCTGTAGCCCGCATTTCTCGGCATAGTGCACTTGCATTCGTAATGCGTAGGTCGGTGGTTCGAGTCCACTTACCGGCACCAGGTTTTCCCTCGTTGTTAATCACTTACGTACATCCCCAATACCGCTTTCAGCGGTTTTTTCGTGTCTGGCCTCTATTTCGTCAACAAAGTGTTGGTATCGGATTTGGCCTCCTGCCAGCCTGCTCTCCTTGACCTTGCTTGCGCTCTACTTGGCACCTCGGCTTTCCAGCATTAGACCCAATGCGATGTGTAGCGGATGTCGGTGCTCTCGATATGGTACCCGGCGAACATCCGCCGGATGTCGGGGTGGTCGTTGAGGCTGATGATCGCCTTGCCCTTGAGCTTATCGATCACCTCTGCCGTCTGCTCGTACTCTTCGATGCCAAATGGAATGCCATATCCCTCGGTCTGCCAGTAGGGCGATAAACCGTAGCAGCGAGAATCAGGCTGCAGCGTCGCACGCTAAATCCATCGCCAAACGCCATTTGGTGAGATCGTCACCCGGTGGCAAGATAGCGCTCCTTTTTTACCGGCTTTGGCACCACGATGGTCAAACGATATCTCGGCAAGATGAAGGGCTCGCCACCGAGCCGACCGGCACCGGACTGGCGCGATGCGATCTGGTCCTGGCTGGGGGCGTTTCTGGGTATGGCCGGCGTGGGTTGGCTGAGCTCGCAGTCGCTCCAGGCGCACGCATTGTTGATGGTCGGCTCCTTCGGCGCGACCTCGGTGCTGCTCTACGCGGCGCCGGAAAGCCCGCTGGCCCAGCCGCGCAACGTGCTGTTCGGCAATGTGCTGTCGGCGCTGTGCGGTGTGCTGGTGTGGAAACTGCTGGGCGATAGCTGGATCGCGGCGGCGGTGGCGGTCTCCACCTCCATCCTGCTCATGCAGATGACCCATACGCTCCATCCGCCGGGCGGCGCGACGGCGTTGATCGCGGTGATCGGCTCTCAGGAGCTGCACACGCTGGGCTGGTCCTACGCGTTCTTTCCGGTGGCGACCGGCTGTGTGCTGATGGTGCTGATCGCGGTGCTGATCAACAATCTGGCGCGGCATCGGCGCTACCCGCTGCACTGGTGGTAAACCCGCTCTCTTCACGGGGGCTCACGCTTCTCGCATTCCCGGTATGACACCTTTCAGGCGGCGGCGGGGCGTGGCTCTCTCTACACTCGGGGTTTTCGTCACGATTTCCGTTCGAGCGGCGGGTCGACACTGGCGGATCGACAAGGCGGGGATGCCATGAAAACCCTCGGATACTGCATGACCGTTGTCTGCGTGATGAACGCAAGCCTGATGGGAAGCGTTGCCTGGGGCAGTGGGGCGGACGCGCAAGCGCCGATGAACTGCGCCAATTTCCGCTGCCACTTCGGGGATGTGCCCAAGGCCGCCCCGCCTCTGATCGCCGCGCCCTTCGTCTCGTTCTATCGGGACGAGGTGGTCAAGCCGATGCGGCCTTATCACGACTGGGAGCCCACGGCACGCAAGTTGCCGAATGCTCGCGCTGGCAGGCGAAACGTTGCCGGGCAAGCGGATAAAGCGCGCGGTAATGAAGAGACGTCGTTATCGAAACATTGAGGGGCACGCGAGTTGCCCGACGCTGACACTTTGCGCCACTGATGCTTTTGCAGCGCCGACGCTCAGGCGGCGTTGGCGCGATCCTGCCGCAACCGTTCCTTTCTGGAAGGGTGCCTTTCATCCCGGCTGTTGCTATCTCGACTACTGCTATCCCTGCTGTTTCTATCCCGATTCAGGGCGATCATGGTGTTTTCCAGGTCGGCCGAATAGCACTTGAACGCGGTGCAGTTGGCGCAGCGAATCTGCTGTATCTCCTCGGCGCGCACCGGGAGGAAGAACTGGTCGTGATCGCAGATCGAACAGGTGAGATCGAGCGTGACGCGAATCATGGCGCATCCCCTGAAGGTTGAGGAAGAAACGGCGAGGGCGGGAGAAGCGCATGGCCGCCGCCTGGCGGCCGTAGTGTGGCGTCGCCGTATGACCCGATGATGAAAGCGCCATTCGGGATCGGGTCGGCATGAGATTGGGTCTGACGACAATTCGGCATTAATTGATTTACGTTATCGTGGCCGTGATCGGTGACTGTCACCGTGAACACCCTCTGGAAAGGCGCCGGCGATTCAGACTGTCGGAGTATTGAAATTCCCGAACGCTTTTCTAGGATGAGTATCCCTTTGGAAGATAACTGAGGATCCTTTGACCCTTTCCTAAGCAAGTTTAGTGCGACGCACTATCGCAAAGCACTATCCCTTTAGTGCATCGCACGTAGGACTGGATCTGAACCCTGATCACAAACTTGGAGGTGATTGGATGTCAGTACAGACCGCATCCCCCAAAACTCGAGACGCCACGTGGACGAAGCAGGATCGCTATCCGACACGTTTACGCCAGCCGCAGGAAGCGCTCTGGCAGCCGCGTCAAGAGGAGGTCGTCAAGGGCCGCCATCTCGATGGCCCGTTGAGCGACGCTCAGTTGAACCGTTTCGAACGCGACGGTTTCCTTTTCGAGCCCAATTTTCTGGGCGAGTCCGAACTCGACGAGTTGCGGAAAGAGCTCGCGATCATGCTCGACCGGGACGACTTCCGTGATCGCGACTTCTCGATCACCGAGCCGCAGAGCCACGAGATCCGCTCGCTGTTCGCGATCCACCATCTGTCCCGGCGCTACGATGAACTGGCGAAAGACGAGCGCCTGATGGGCCGTGCGCGACAGATCGTCGGCGGCGACGTCTACGTGCACCAGTCGCGCATCAACTACAAGCCCGGCTTTCACGGCAAGGGCTTCAACTGGCACTCGGACTTCGAGACCTGGCACGCCGAAGACGGCATGCCGGAGATGCATGCCGTCAGCGCCTCCATCGTGTTGACGGATAACCATCATTTCAACGGCCCGCTGATGCTGATTCCCGGTTCGCACAAGGTGTTCGTGCACTGCCTGGGCGAGACGCCGGACGACAACCACAAGCAGTCGCTGAAGCAGCAGGAGCTCGGCGTGCCGAGCAACGATGCGCTGCGCGAGTTGATCAAGCAACGCGGCATCGAAGCGCCGACCGGCGCCGCCGGCGGGCTGCTGCTGTTCGATTGCAACGCGCTGCATGGTTCCAATGCCAACATGTCGCCGGACCCGCGCAGCAATGCGTTCTTCGTCTACAACCGTCGCGACAATGCCTGCGTGCAGCCTTTCGGCGCCAGAAAGCAGCGTCCGTCGTTCCTGGCGCATCAGCCGGACGAGGTGTGGACACCGCAGCAGGACACGCACTGAGCTGGCGCCTGGCGGTGGTGCCGAGAGTCATTGAACGTCAGTGACTCCCGGCTGGCCGGGCAGATGCCACAAGCCGCCGTTGGAGGTAGACTCGATGAGTTGCCGCCAGCGGCGGCTTTTTTGCGTCAAGCGGTTCGATTGTCTTGGAAGCTGGGTTTCCATTTAGAGATTCTCAACGGTCATCGCCATTGCTCTGGAGTTCGACATGCCTTTCACCACCCGATTCATCGACGGTCTCGAGACCGGTCTGCCGCTGGGCAAGATCCTCTGCGTGGGGCGCAACTACGCCGAACACGCCAAGGAGCTCAACAACCCGGTTCCTCAGTCGCCTATCCTGTTCATCAAGCCATCGACCAGCGCCGTCGAGCTGGAAGACCCGATCGAGCGCCAGTTCGCGCATGGTGAGGTTCATTTCGAGACGGAACTGGCACTGCTGATCGGCGAGCGCATGAGCGAAGTGAGCGCAGACGAGGCGATGAGCGGCGTGATCGGGGCGGGGCTGGCGCTGGATCTGACGCTGCGCGACGTGCAATCCCAGCTCAAGGAGAAAGGGCATCCGTGGGAACGGGCCAAGGCCTTCGACGGTGCCTGCCCGATCTCGCGCTTCGTACCGGTGGAGGGCGATGTCGACTGGAACGCGGTCACCTTCCATCTCGATATCAATGGCAAGCGCCAGCAGAGCGGCCAGACCAGCGATATGCTCTTCGCCATTCCGGCGCTGCTCGAGGAGATGACCCGCACCTTCACGCTCGAGCCGGGCGACGTGATCCTGACCGGCACGCCGGCGGGTGTCGGCCAGCTGCCACGCGACGCCGTGCTGGGGCTGTCGCTATCGCTGGGGCTGGATGTCGGTACGCGCACGCGCTAGGTTCGGCGAAGAGCAAAAAAACCGCGACGATGTCGCGGTTTTTTCGTTTCGGGGCAAGCCGATGATGTCGCGGCCCATCACTCCAGGTAGGTATAGCCGCTGAGGCCCTCCGACAGTTCGTTCACGAACAGCTCGCGCTCCTCGACGGACAGGGAGCTGGCGATCAGTTGCTCGGTAAGTTTCTGCTTGAGCGCTTCGGCATCGAAGTTGACGTAGCCGAGCACATCGGCGACGGCATCACCCTGCTGGACGTGAGAAAGGCGCCATTCGCCGTTCTCGTCGAGGGCCACGTCGACCGAGTCGGTGTCGCCGAACAGGTTGTGCAGGTCGCCGAGAATCTCCTGATACGCGCCGACCAGAAACAGCCCGATGAGCTTGTCGTCGTCGTCGTCCCACTCCGGCAGCGGCAGCGTGCTCTCGAGCCCCTGGCCGTCGACGTAGAGATCGATCCGGCCGTCGGAATCGCAGGTGATGTCCTGAATCACGCCACGCCGGGTCGGTTCGCGATCCAGGCCGGTCAGCGGCAGCACCGGGAAGACCTGATCGATCCCCCAGACGTCCGGCAGCGACTGGAACAGCGAGAAGTTGGCGAACAGCTTGTCGGCGAGCTTTTCGGCCAGTTCGTCGGCGATTTCCCGATGCGCGCGATTACGGTTGTCGAGACGCTTGTGCAGGCGCTGGCAGGCGGCGAAATAGACCGACTCGCCCTCGGCGCGGGCATGCATGTTGGCCAGCCCCAGCACGAAACGATCCTGCAGTTCGCCGACCGCCTGGACCACATCGTGGTAGGCCTCGACCAGATCGCGCGGTTCGCGCATGCCTTCGAGCCGGTCGTAGACGCGCCACAGCTCGGCGACGTGGGCATCGCCCTCGACCCGACGCTCCGGCTCGATATGGCCCAGGCGCTCCTCGCCGATCACGTTGGTGACCAGCACCGCGTGATGCGCGGTCAGCGCGCGGCCGGATTCCGAGATCAACTGTGGGTGCGGCAGGTTGTGGGTCTCGCAGATCTGGCGGAAGGCCCACACCACGTTGGTGGCGTACTCCTGCATCGAATAGTTGATCGAGCAGAAGCTTTGCGAGCGGGTGCCTTCGTAATCCACGCCGAGGCCACCGCCGACATCCACCGTATCGATCGGCGCGCCGAGTTCGCGCAGGCTGTGATAGAAGCGGGCGCATTCGCGCAGCCCCCGCTGGATATCGCGAATATTGGCGATTTGCGAGCCGAGGTGGAAGTGCACCAGCTGCAGGCAATCCAGCGCGTCTGCCTTGCGCAGGCGTTCGGTGATCGCCAGCAGCTGGCTGGCGGTGAGGCCGAACTTGGACTTTTCGCCGCCGGTATCCTGCCACTTGCCCTTGCCCACGGAAGAGAGCCGCGCACGCAGACCGATGCGCGGTTTGACCTTGAGGTTTTCGGCCTCTTCCAGAATCAGGCTCAGCTCCGAGTACTTCTCGACCACCAGATAGACCTTGTGGCCCAGCTTCTCGCCCATCAATGCGAGACGAATGTACTCGCGATCCTTGTAGCCGTTGCAGACGATCAGCGACGAGCCTTCGTCGCCGGAAAGGGCGAGAACCGCCATCAGTTCCGGCTTGCTGCCCGCTTCCAGCCCGACACGACCGCGACCGCGCTCCTGGGTGGCGAGAATCTCCTCGACCACGCGGCGCTGCTGGTTGACCTTGATCGGATAGACCGCCGTGTAGCTGCTCTGGTAATCCTCCTCCTTCATCGCGTGATCGAAGGCCATGCAGAGCTGTTCGACGCGATCGTGAAGAATGTCGATGAAGCGCACCAGCACCGGCAGGCGCAGCCCGGCGTCGCGCAGGCGATCGACCAGGGTGTCGAGTACCAGTGTCGGGCCGGGAACTTCACTGCCCAGCGGGCGGACCAGCGTGCGGCCCTCGTCATCGACATCGAAATAGCCGCTGCCCCACTGATCGATATTGTAGGTACGGCGAGCCCGTGCAGCGGGTGAAGGATTCGTCATGACGCTCTCCGGTCGGCCGGCAACAAAACAGAAAACAGATAGCCCCCGGCGTGAATGGTGACGAAAAGGCCGGGAACGCGAATGGCGCGCATTATGACGGCGCGGGAACGCTACGACCACTGAATGTCAGGGAAAAGCTAGTCGAAAGTCGCCATCGGTAAAGCCTTTGAGGTGAAAACCACGATCATTCGCCGGCGAGGGGCAGCGCCGGCACGCGGCCGTCGAGCCGTCTGCCCAGCAACATGCGAAAGCGCGCCGGGTCGTGGGGCGTGATGTCGTGGGCCGGCGGATCGACATGGATCACCAGCAGCCGCGACAGCCAGTAGCGCAGCGCCGTCAGCCGCAGCATGTTCGGCCACAGCTTTCGTTCCTGCTCGGTCAGCGGGCGATGCGCGAGATAGGCGCCGAGGATGGCGGCGTAGCGCGCCTCGTCGATGTCGCCGTCGGCATCGCTGGTCCAGTCGTTGATCACGATCGCCAGATCGAACAGCAGATCGCCGGTGCAGCCATTGTAGAAGTCGATGATGCCGCCGAGCCGGTCGCCGTCATAGAGCGTGTTATCCCGGAACAGGTCGCCGTGGATCGCACCCTGCGGCAACGCGATATCGGCGAACGCCTGGGCATGGCCGGCAATCTCGCGGCTCATCAGCGCTTGGTCGTCGTCCGACAGAAACGGCAGCACTTCGCGATGACGCCGCGTGAGCCAGTCGAGATCCCGCGGATTGGCACGTTCGCCGGTGAAGTGCTGCGAGGCCTGATGCATCCGACCCAGGGTATCGCCGAGTGCGGCACACTGAACCAGGTTCGGGGCGCTGGGGTGGCTGCCCGGCATGCGCGGAAACAGCAGGGCGGGGCGGCCGGCCAGGCGCTGCAGCGCGACGCCGTCGCGATCGTGAACCGGACCCGGCACCGGCAGCTGTCGCTCGGCCAGGTAATCCAGCAGTTCGACGAAGAACGGCAGATCCTCGAATCCCCCCTGTTCGAACAGCGTCAGTACCCAGTCGTTCTGGTCGGTGGTGACGAAGAAGGTGCTGTTCTCGGTGCCCTGCGGCACGCCCTTGAGCGTCTGCAGGCGGCCGACGGTGTAGCGTTCGAGAAACTCGGCGACCTGATCGTCGCTCAACGGGGTGAATACGGCCATGGGATCTCGGAGTCTGGGGCGGACATTAGTGATAAAAAACCGCTGATGAAAAACCGCAGGATGAAAAAGCAGCGCGCATTGTAGCGGCTAGCGGAGCGCGCTCCCACCGGCTATTGGCTACCGGGCAGACGCCGCGTTCGATGTCCAGGCGCCCCGCGCTCGTCGTCAATCGTTCTGAACCCAGTCGGGGACCGGCACGCTGGGCGCGTCGACGCGCTTGAAGTCGCCGTCGCCATTGTCGTCGTAGAGAAAATAGATGGCGCCCTTGTCGTTGCCACCGCCGGGGACGATACGAATCGCATAGAGCTTGCCGTTGACGCGGTACTCGTCGATCGTGCGCTGACCGTCGTGGTGGGAGGTAATGCTGGGCCGCACCGCGGACTGGGCCAGGGCAGGCAACGAGACGCCGCCGACCAGCAGCGCCGTCAGCAGGACGGGCAGCCACAGCTTCATTCGTGGCCATGAGGTCATTGGCGACCACGAGTTCGTTCGCGACCACATTCTCATCGCAGACTCCTTCGCTCGCTGTGGGTTGGGGATCCACCGGGATCTGACCGGAACCTGAATCGTCCCATTGTATCGCGTTCCCCCGGCCGGACGCATGATCCGGTTGATGGCCCGATGCCCGACCGACGCATCGACCGATGCCCTGACGCCGAGCCGTGGCTTGCGTATCATGTGGGCATCGAAAGCCAGCCACGGATCACGCAGCTCATGGCAGATGCCCCCATCGTCCTCGTCGACGGATCGTCCTATCTCTACCGCGCCTTTCACGCGCTGCCGCCGCTCTCCACCTCCGACGGGCAGCCGACCGGCGCTGTGCGCGGGGTGCTCTCGATGCTCAAGAGCCTGATCAAGCAGTACCCGCAGAGCCCCATGGCGGTGGTGTTCGACGCCAAGGGCAAGACCTTCCGCGACGAGATCTACGCCGAGTACAAGGCCCACCGCCCGCCGATGCCGGACGACCTTCGCCCGCAGGTCGAGCCGCTGCACGACTGCGTCCGCGCGCTCGGCCTGCCGCTTTTGTGCATCGAAGGCGTCGAGGCGGATGACGTGATCGGCACGCTGGCACGACTGGCCACCGAATCCGGCCGCGACGCGGTGATCTCCACCGGCGACAAGGACATGGCCCAGCTGGTCAATCAGCACATCACCCTGGTCAACACCATGAAGGGCGAGACGCTCGACGTTGCCGGCGTCGAGGCCAAGTTCGGCATTCCGCCCTCGTTGATCATCGATTATCTGGCGCTGATGGGTGACAAGGTCGACAACATTCCCGGCGTCCCCGGCGTCGGTGGCAAGACGGCGCTGGGGCTGCTGCAGGGCATCGGTGGGGGGCTGGATGCGATCTATGCCGACCTGGAAAAAGTCACGACGTTGAGTTTTCGTGGCGCCAAGACGATGCCGAAAAAGCTGGAGGAGAACCGCGAGCAGGCCTTCCTTTCCTACCAGCTGGCGACGATCAAGACCGACTGCGAGCTGCCGGTGGGGCTCGACGACCTGCATCTGGCCGAACCCGATCGCGAGGTACTGAAGTCGCTCTATCAGCGGCTCGAGTTCAAGAACTGGCTGACCGAACTGCTAGAGGGCCGGGACGAAGGCGTTGATGATGTGGGGGCCGAGAACGCCGGCACATCGGAAATCGACGAAGACGTGACGCTGGCCAAGCCGGCACGTCACGACCAGACGCTGCTGACCCAGGCGGAATTCGACGCCTGGCTCGAACGGCTGACAGCCAGCGACGCGTTCTGTTTCGATCTCGAGACCACCAGTCTCAACTACATGGAAGCCGATATCGTCGGTATCGGCCTGTCGCTGGTACCCGGCGAGGCGGCCTACATCCCGGTCGGCCACGACTATCTCGACGCGCCGGCGCAGCTCGACCGAACGGCGGTACTGGCGGCGCTCAAGCCGCTGCTGGAAGATCCGGCGATCGCCAAGATCGGCCAGAATCTCAAGTACGATATCTCGGTGCTGGCGCGCTATCAGATTCGGGTCGCCGGCGCGTTGAACGACACCATGCTCGAATCCTACGTGCTGAACTCTACCGCCACCCGGCATGACATGGATTCGCTGGCGCTCAAGTATCTCGGCGAGAAGACCATCAGCTTCGTGGATATCGCCGGCAAGGGCGTCAAGCAGCTGACCTTCAACCAGATCGCGCTCGAAGAAGCCGTGCCCTACGCCTGCGAGGACGTCGATATCACCCTGCGCCTGCACCAGGCGTTGCGGCCCAAGGTGGAGGAAGCCGGACGTCTGGCCGAGGTGCTCGATACCCTCGAGCGGCCGCTGATTCCGGTGCTCTCGCATATCGAGCGCAATGGCGTGGCGCTGGACGCCACGCGCCTGCACACCCAGAGCCAGGAGCTCGAAGGACGCATTCGCGAGCTGGAGCGTGAGGCGTTCGAGCTCGCCGGCAAGGAGTTCAACCTCGGTTCGCCCAAGCAGCTGGCGGAGATTCTGTTCGAGGAGCAGAAGATCCCGGTGATCAAGAAGACCCCCAAGGGGGCGCCGAGCACGGCGGAAGCGGTGCTCGAGGAGCTGGCGCTGGACTTCCCGCTGCCCAAGCTGATCATGTCGCATCGCGGCATGACCAAGCTCAAGTCGACCTATACCGACAAATTGCCGCGGCTGGTCAATCCGATGACCGGCCGGCTGCACACCAGCTACCACCAGGCGGTGACGGCGACCGGGCGGCTGTCGTCGTCCGACCCGAACCTGCAGAACATCCCGATCCGAACGGAAGAGGGCCGCAAGATCCGTCAGGCGTTCGTGGCCCGCGACGGCTACCGGATCGTCGCGGCGGACTACTCGCAGATCGAGCTGCGAATCATGGCGCATCTTTCCGACGACAAGGGACTGCTGGACGCCTTCGCCAACGATCGCGACATTCACGTCGCTACCGCCGCCGAGGTCTTCGGCGTCGCGCTGGACAAGGTCACCACCGATCAGCGCCGCAGCGCCAAGGCGATCAACTTCGGCCTGATCTACGGCATGAGCGCCTGGGGTCTCTCCAGGCAGCTGCATATCGAGGCCAAGCAGGCCAAGGTCTATATCGATCGCTACTTCGACCGTTATCCGGGCGTCGCCAGGTTCATGGACAACATCCGCGCCCAGGCCGGCGAAGACGGCTTCGTCGAGACCGTGTTCGGTCGGCGCCTCTATCTGCCGGAGATCAAGGCCCAGAACCACGCCCGGCGTCAGGCCGCCGAGCGCACCGCGATCAACGCGCCGATGCAGGGCACCGCCGCGGATATCATCAAGCTGGCGATGATCGACGTGCATCATTGGCTCAACCCGGCCCAGGGGCAGGCGGCGTTCGACGCCTGGATGGTGATGCAGGTTCACGATGAACTGGTGTTCGAGGTCAAGGAGAGCCAGACGCAGGACTTCCTCGGCGCCATCAGTGGGCGGATGCAGAACGCCGCCCAGCTCAACGTGCCGCTGATCGTGGAGGCCAACAGTGGGGCGAACTGGGACGAAGCGCACTGAAACCTGCGCCCGGCTGCCTTACACTGGTTCGACCTGTACGGATTCGACTTACATTGACGTATCGTTTATCGCCGCGTGACGGCTTTATTTTCGCAAGGAGCACAAGGTAATGGCCAAACAGCAAATCGGTGTCGTCGGCATGGCCGTCATGGGACGCAATCTGGCGCTCAACATCGAGAGCCGCGACTACACGGTGTCGATCTTCAACCGCTCGCGGGAGAAGACCGATGAAGTGATGCAGGAAAATCCCGACAGCAAGCTGGTGCCGTTCTACAGCGTCGAGGAGTTCGTCGCGTCGCTGGAAACGCCGCGCCGCATCCTGCTGATGGTCAAGGCGGGCGATGCCACCGACAAGACGATCGCGTCGCTGACGCCGCATCTGGACCAGGGCGATATCCTCATCGACGGCGGCAACACCCCGTTCGAGGACACCATCCGGCGCAACAAGGAGCTCTCGGAAGCGGGCTTCAACTTCATCGGCACCGGTGTCTCTGGTGGCGAGGAGGGCGCGCTGAAAGGCCCGTCGATCATGCCGGGCGGTCAGAAGGAAGCCTACGACATGGTGGCGCCGATCCTCGAGGAGATCGCGGCGCGCGCCGACGACGGCGAGCCCTGCGTGGCCTATGTCGGCCCGGATGGCGCCGGCCACTACGTCAAGATGGTCCACAACGGCATCGAATACGGCGACATGCAGCTGATCAGTGAAGCCTACGCGATCCTCAAGGGCTCGCTGGGGCTGTCGAACGCCGAGCTGGCCGATATCTTCAGCGACTGGAACGAAGGCGAACTCGACAGCTACCTGATCGATATCACCGCCAGGATCTTCACCAAGAAGGATGACCAGAGCGACCAGGACGTGGTCGACATCATCCTCGACTCCGCGGGCCAGAAGGGCACCGGCAAGTGGACCAGCAAGAGCGCGCTGGATCTCGGCGTGCCGCTGCCGCTGATCACCGAGTCGGTCTTCGCGCGCTTCATCTCGGCGCTGAAGGACGAGCGTGTCGAAGCCGCCAAGGTGCTGAAAGGGCCGGCGGAGACGCCGCTCCAGGGCGACAAGGCCGAGTTCATCGAGAAGGTGCGCAAGGCGCTGTTCTTCAGCAAGATCGCCTCCTACGCCCAGGGCTTCGCCCAGATGCGCGCGGCGTCCGAGCAGTACGACTGGAATCTCGACTACGGCGAGGTCGCCAAGCTGTTCCGCGCCGGCTGCATCATCCGCGCCCGCTTCCTGCAGAAGATCACCGACGCCTACCAGGAGAACCCCGAGCTCAAGAACCTGCTGATGGCGCCGTACTTCGGCGAGATCGCCGGCAACTATCAATCGGCGCTTCGGGACGTGATCTCTCATGCGGTCCAGAACGGCATCCCGGTACCCACGTTCTCCTCCGCGATCGCCTACTACGATAGCTATCGCAGCGAGAAACTGCCAGCCAACCTGATCCAGGCCCAGCGCGACTTCTTTGGCGCCCACACCTACAAGCGTGTCGATCGGGAAGGGACGTTCCACACCCAGTGGCTGCAGGACTGACGGAGACGAAGCGATGGCGGAGCTGGAACGGGATCGGGTTCGCGAGCACTTGGCGGGTAACACGCCGCCGACGCTCGACGATAGTGCCCGAGCGCACTATCGGGCGCGTATCGCGGCGCAGTTGAAGGCGCGTAATGCGGTACTGGTGGCGCACTACTACACCGATCCCGAGATCCAGGCGCTGGCGGAAGCCACCGGCGGCTGCGTGGCGGATTCACTCGAAATGGCGCGCTTCGGCAAGGATCACCCGGCGACGACGCTGATCGTCGCCGGCGTGCGTTTCATGGGCGAGACCGCCAAGATCCTGAGCCCGGAAAAACGGGTGCTGATGCCGACGCTGGAAGCGACCTGCTCGCTCGATATCGGCTGTCCGGCCGATGCCTTTTCCGACTTCTGCGACCAGCAGCCGGATCGCACCGTGGTGGTCTACGCCAATACGTCTGCGGCGGTGAAGGCGCGCGCCGACTGGGTCGTGACGTCTTCCATCGCGGTCGAGCTGATCGACCATCTCGACCGGCAGGGCGAAAAGATCCTGTGGGCGCCGGACCGCCATTTGGGCAACTACGTCCGCGAGCGCACCGGTGCCGACGTACTCTGCTGGGACGGCGAGTGCATCGTCCACGACGAGTTCAAGGCGCAGGGCATTCTCGATCTCAAGGCGCTGCATCCGGAGGCCGCGGTGCTCGTGCATCCGGAATCACCGGCGTCGGTGGTGGAAATCGCCGACGTAGTAGGTTCCACCTCACAATTGATTGTCGCCGCGCAGAAGCTCGACAACCCCAGTTTCATCGTCGCCACCGACCGCGGCATCTTCTACAAGATGCAGCAACTGATGCCCGGCAAGACCTTCATGGCCGCGCCCACGGCGGGCAACGGTGCGACGTGTCGCAGTTGCGCCAACTGTCCGTGGATGGCGATGAACGGGCTCGAGAACACGCTGGCGGTGCTGGAAGACGCCAACGGCTGCGGTCAGGAAATCCACGTCGATGCCGCCATCGCCGCGCGAGCCCTCGTGCCGCTCGATCGCATGCTCGAGTTCGGGGCCGAACTCAAACGCCGTTAGGCTTTTTACGCTGGAAAACGACAGCGCCCGCTCCGGCTGACACCGGGGCGGGCGCTTTTATGTCTCTACGATTTAGAAGTGGTAGTTGATGAATGCTCCCGCCCGCCACTGGGTCGAATCGCCGAGATCATCGACGATTGGGCTGTCAGCGGCGTCGCCGGTCAGGCGTGAGACGCCGACCAGACCCGTGATCGACCACTGCCGGGTGAGGTAATAGCTGAGCGAGGCGTCGCCACCGATGGCGAAATAGCCGTCATCCGGATCATAGGCATCGATACCGGAGCGCGCGCTCTCGCCGCGCGAGACGCCGAACAGGTCGTCCGTCCAGGCGGCGCTGGTGTACTCGAAGCGCGGTCCGATGGTAAAGGCCGCACGCTCACCGAGTTTGGTGACGTGAGTCGCCTTGAACTTGACGCGGTAGCCGTCGACATCGCCGGTGAACGGCGTTTCCGCAGCTGCGCTGTAGCGCCACGCGTCATCGAGATAGCTCACGCGCAGCCCGGCGGTGGCGCCGCCGTCGACCTTGTCGAGGTCATCGATGTCGCCGGTGTCGTCACGCCCGAAGGTGTAGCCGATGAACGGTGCGACCTTCCAGTTGTCCTGCTTGATCACGTTCCAGCCGATACCGTCGGTGACGCTGACGAAGAAGGTATCGCCGTAAGTGGCATCCAGTGTCGGCCAGGGGTTCCATTCGTAATCGTCGCTGCCCAGATAGTCCGGGCTGTAGATCGCCCCGGCGCCGACAGTGCCTTCCCACTCGGGCTGTGCGGCGAGGACCGCCGAGCTGATAGCGACACTGCCTGCGGCAAGCGCGAGCTGCCAGGCCAATTTCCGTGAATCGATCATGTCTTTCATCCTTGCGGCGGACTCGGGAGATGGCGAAAACATACGGCAGTGTAGGTAAAAAGGCTAGTCGTGGAAAACGCCGTTCTTCATGCCCATTTCTCCGCAATCGCGGTGGGATACTCCTGAATCCGCCGGCGGGCTTTGCACCGCCTGGTTTCCTCCCCTACGGTGAAAAAGTCTCCGTCGCCTGACACGACGGCGTCTACCGACTTCCCGGCCAGCGAATTCTCGCTGCCTTCGTCGCCTCGCGCTGCGAGGCGCACCCGATCCGAACGATACCGATAGCCATAACGAAAACGACCGGGCAGAAACTGATGAGGACGATTCCATGGACGATAACCAGCGTTCGAGTTCGAGCGTAGCCATCTACGATCCCGACGATCACGCGGCGCAACCGAGTTCGCCCGCCCGCCGTCGCTTCTTGCAGACGGCCGGTATCTCCGGCTTGGCAGTGGCGGCGGCACCGGCGCTCTCCCAGGTGAGCTACGCCGGCTCGCCGGACCAGCCGGCAACGCAGACCGATGCGCCACCTGCCGAGGGGAAAAAGCGCATCACGCTCACCGTCAACGGCCAGCGCCAGCAACTAGACGTGACGCCCAACGTGATTCTGCTCGATGCGCTGCGTCACGGGCTCGAGCTGACCGGCACCAAGAAGGGCTGCGACCACGGCCAATGCGGTGCCTGCACGATCCTGGTCAACGGCTCTGCGATCAATTCGTGTCTGAGTCTGGCGGTCACCCATGACGGTGACGAGATCACCACCGTCGAAGGGCTGGAGAAGAACGGCCAGTCGCATCCCATTCAGCAGGCGTTTCTCGAGCACGATGCCTACCAGTGTGGCTACTGCACGGCGGGTCAGATGATGAGCGCGGTGGCGATCCTCCAGGATGATGACATCGGCAAGAGTGACGCTGACGTGCGCGAGGCGATGAGCGGCAATATCTGCCGCTGCGGCGCCTACAAGAACATCGTGGCGGCGATCCAGTCAGCTCGAGGCGCCGTGAAGGGAGGCAACGCATGAGACATTTCGAATACGCCCGCGCCGACAGCGCGCAGCAGGCGGTGGCGGCTCACGGCAGCGACCGCGAGATCTCCTTTCTCGCCGGCGGTACGACGCTGCTGGATCTGGTCAAGCTCGACGTCATGCAGCCCGACAAGATCGTCGACATCAACGGTGTCGCCCTCGACGAGATCGAGCGACTCGACGATGGCCGCCTGCGTATCGGCGCGATGGTGACCAACACCGCCCTGGCGCGGGACAAGCGCGTGGTCGATGACTACGCCGTGCTGTCCCAGGCGCTACTGGCGGGTGCGTCGACGCAGCTGCGCAACAAGGCCACCACCGGCGGCAACGTCATGCAGCGGGTGCGCTGTCCCTATTTCCGCGATGGGGTTTCCGACTGCAACAAGCGCGAGCCCGGCAGCGGCTGCGCGGCGATCGGCGGCGTCAACCGCACCGTTCACGCCGTGCTGGGCACCAGCGACGCCTGCATCGCCACGCATCCCTCGGACATGTGCGTGGCGATGGCCGCGATCGGCGCCACCGTCGAGGTTCAGGGGCCGGAAGGCGCGCGCGAGATCGACTTCGCCGACTTTCATCTGCTGCCCGGCAAGACGCCGGCGCGAGAGCACGCGCTGGAACCGGGTGAGCTGATCACCCACGTCGTTCTCGACGCGCCGCTCGAGGGCAGCCGCTCGGCCTATCTCAAGCTGCGCGACCGCCAGTCCTATCAGTTCGCCCTCGCCTCCAGCGCGGTGATCGTGCGGATGGATGGCGACACCATTGCGGATGCCCGCGTGGCCATGGGCGGCGTGGGTACCAAGCCGTGGCGCGCGCCGGAGGTGGAAGCGGCGCTGAAGGGCAGGGCCGCGAGCGAGCAGCTCTTTGCCGATGCCGCCAAGCTCGCTTTCGAGAATGCCATCGCCTACGCCCACAACGGCTACAAGATTCCGCTCGGCCAGCAGGCCATCGTGCGCAATCTTTCCGACCTGACCGCCGCCTGATCGCTTGCGAGGAGAATCGAACATGAGCGACAAACAGCAAAGCATCATCGGTGCGGGTGTGCCGCGTATCGACGGCCCGGACAAGCTCTCCGGCCGCGCCAACTATGCAGCCGACAACCTGCCGCCCAATCTGGCCTACGGCTACGGCGTCTTCAGCACCATCGCCAGTGGCAAGGTTTCGCAGTTGAGCGTCGACGAAGCCCGCAAGATGCCCGGCGTCGTCGATATCTTCCACCACAGCCACTTCCCGACGCTGTACCACACGCCATCGAGCTTCGCCCAGGGCAACAAGGTCGAGGAGACCCGGCTGCCGTTCGAGGACGAACGCGTCTACTACGAAGGGCAGTTCGTGGCACTGGTGATCGCAGACACCTTCGAGAATGCGCGAGCGGCGGCGCGGCGGGTCAAGGTGACTTACTCGACCGACCAGGCCGTGGCCAATCTCGACCAGGGCGTCGAGGCCAACGGCACCCAGGCCGGCAGCGGCAATCATGATCGCGGAGACGCGGCCTCGGCGTTCGATAGCGCGGCGGCCACCATCGATGTGACCTACCGCACGCCGGTGGAGACCCACAATCCGATGGAGATGCACGCTTCCACCGCCTGGTGGGACGACGAGCATCTGACGATCTTCGATGCCTCCCAGGGCGTGGTGGTGGCGCGCAACGCGCTCTCCAAGATCTTCGCCATGCCGCCGGAGCGGATCACCGTGCACGCGCCCTACATCGGCTCCGGTTTCGGCAGCAAGCTGTGGACCTGGCCGCACGCCATCGCCACGGCGGCGGTGTCCCGGGAACTCGGGCGTCCGGTACAGCTCGTCGTGCCGCGTCAGCAAATGTTCACCACCACCGGGCATCGGCCGGAAACGCGTCAGCGCCTGCGCCTGGCGACGGACGGGAACGGCAAGCTGGTGTCGCTGCGTCATGAAGCGATCAACACCACGTCCTATACCGATCAGTACGTCGAGACCTGCGGCAGCGTGACCAAGAGTCTCTACCGCTGTCCTAACCTTACGGTCAGCCACGAAACCACCCAGGTGAATCGCGGCACGCCGACCTCGATGCGCGCACCGGGCGCCGCGCCGGGGCTGTTCGCACTGGAATCGGCGATCGACGAGATGGCTGACGCTGCCGGTGTCGACCCGGTGCAGTTCCGGCTCGACAACTACGCCGAGCGCGACGAGAGCCAGGATCTGGATTTCTCCAGCAACCATATCGTCGAAGCGACGAACCGGGCGGCGGAGAAGTTTGGCTGGGCCGACCGCAATCCCGAGATCGGCAGCATGCGCAAGGGGCGTGAGATCGTCGGCTACGGCATGGCCGCGTGCAACTGGGAAGCGCTGAAGCGTCCATGCGACGCGCGGGTCTCGATCCGTGCCGACGGTACGGCGTTTGCCTCCTGCGCCACCCAGGATATCGGCACCGGCACTTACACCATCGTCGCCCAGGCGGTCAGCGACGTGACCGGCATCCCCATCGATCGCATCACCGTCAAGCTGGGGGACTCCTCCTATCCGGACGGGCCGGTTTCCGGCGGCTCCTGGGCGACGGCGACCACGCTGCCGGCCATCGCCGGGGCGGCGCGCAAGGCGCTCGACGAGATCAAGCGCTATGCCACCGGCAGCAATGGCGTCTTCGCCGGGGCGTCCGGCGACGATCTGGAAGTCGCGGACGGCGGCCTGCGCAGCGCCGACGGCAAGCTGGTGAGCTTTGCCGACATTCTGGAAGCCGGTCGCTACGGCAGCGCCGATGGGGAAGCGCATACCGAGGCGGCCGATTCGAAATACTCCTACCGCTCCTTCGGCGCCCACTTCGTCGAGGTGCGCTGGGATCCGGGTATCTCGCATCTGCGGGTGGCGCGGGTGGTCAGCGCCATCGACGTGGGCCGCGTGATCAACGAAACCACCGCGCGCAATCAGGTCGAAGGCGCCGTGGTGATGGGCATCGGCATGGGCCTGTTCGAAGCGACCGAATATGACCAGCGCAACGCCCGCCCGGTCAACAACGACTACGCCGAATACGTGGTGCCGGTGCACGCCGACCAGCCGGAAATCGACGTGATCCTGCTCGATCACCCGGATCTGGCGTTCAATGAGTACGGCGCCCGCGGCATCGGCGAGATCGGCGTCACCGGCTTGGCGGCCGCCATCGCCAACGCGGTCCATCACGCCACCGGCAAGCGTATCCGCGAACTGCCGATCACCCTCGACAAGCTGATGGACGACGTGCCCCAGGCACGAAGTGCTTAGTAGATGGAGGCGCGTAATAGATGGATCCGGAGTGCGTAATGAATAAAAAGTTGCGAAGCGTGTAGTAGTAGACAGACAGATAGACCGACGCGAAGCGCTTGGTGTCCAGCGGCAAACGAAAGCCGCCGCCCTTTGAACATGACAACCGGAGGGCGGCGGCTTTTTCAGTCGCGCTGCGACTTCGGGTGCGACACTACTGCTGCAATGTCGCTTCGACGAGCTTCCGCATCTCCTGCTGCAACGGTTTGACCGCCGGGCAGTCGGCGGCGCCATGGCGTTCGGCGATCCAGGCGGGGTCGTTGTAGCCGAGCCAGGTCTGGTTGTCGTCGTCCTGCCAGATCAGCGCTTTCATCGGCAGGTCGATGCCGGCACTCGGCGCGCACTGGATCAGCGGTGTACCGCTCTTGGGATCGCCGAAGATGATGACCTCGTTGGGCAGCAGCGCCATGCTGCGAGACATCGCGCTCTGACGATGATCGACACGGGCGAACACGGTCATGCCGCTGGTGCGCACCTGTTCGGCGAACCGGGTGGCGGTGTCGTGAACGCTGGCGTCGCTCCTGGCGACGATCAGCCCCGGCACCGAGGGCGCTGTGTCTCCCGAAGCTGTCGACTCGGGCGCTTGGGCCGATGCGGAATTGGCCAACCCCAATAGCGCGGCGGCGAACAACGCGGCACGTGCCGAGTGGGCGAGGAATCGAGGCATGCGAAGTCTCCAGGTATTGATATCTGTCGGCGTGTTGAAGGTATCGGTCAGTGATGCGATCAGTGATGTGCCGCGCCCTGGTCGCCGGTCAGCGCGGCCTCGGCGAGATCGACCTCGCGGACCAGTTTACGCAGGACGTTGTCGTTGATGCGATCGCGCTGTCGCAGCTTGTAGTACTGGCGGCGTTCGGCGCGCAATGCTTCCAGACGGGTGTCGCGCTCCAGCTGGCGTGAGGTGGCGAGCTGAGGCGTTGCCGTATCGGCCGAGTGCAGCGTCAGGCGTTCGCGATAGTAGTTCATCAACTGAGAGCTGATCTCGTTGAAGGCGAGGATCGTCTCGTCGTTGGTCTGGCTGCGCGCAAACTCGCCCGTGCGATCGTGATGGTAGCGTTCGATGCGATAGATCGCCGCCTCGGCCCCGGCGATGCGCGCCTTGCGCTCTTCCTCGAACTCATGGGTGTCATTGGGGATCTTCAGATTCCGCAGCACCAGCGGCAGCCCGATACTGCCGGTGATCAGCGTGAACAGGATCACCCCGGTGGCCAGGAAAATCATCAGCTCGCGGGCTGGGAAGTCGCTGCCGTCGTTCATCAGATGCGGCAGCGACAAGGCCGCGGCCAGGGTGATCGTGCCGCGGATGCCGGCGAGTGTCGCCGCCAGCATCAGCTTCAGCGGAACGTGCCCGGTCCGATCCGGCGAGGGCAGACGCGGCTGGCGCTTGAGGATGGCCATCAATCGCGACAGCTCTCTACCCGTGGCGCTGGCGAGCCAGATCCAGACGAAGCGGGAGGCGAGCAGGGCGATCGAGATCGCCGCCACGTAACCCAGTAGGCGCAGAAACTCGTAGTCACCGATATCGTGCAGCGAATGATCCAGCGCGCCGCTGATGATCGCCGGCAGTTGGAAACCCAGCAGCAGAAAGACCAGTGCGTTGAGCACGAACTCGAGCATCTCCCACACCGCCTGGGTCTGCATGCGGGTATGCAGCTGGCCGACGCGCTTGATGTCGGCGCGGTTCATCACCATGCCGGCGGCCACGGCGGAGAGAATGCCGGACATGCCCAGGTGCTCCGCCAGCAGGTAGGCCGCGAAGGGAAGCAGCAGCACCAGCAGAATGACCTGCACCGTGGTGGCCTCGCCGAGATGTCGCTCGATCAGCCGCGTGCGCAGAACGTTGAAACCGAAAGCCAGCAGCCCGCCCACGACCAGGCCGCCGATCGAGATCAGCAGGAAGCTCCCGGCGGCATCGGTCAGCGAGAAGGTGCCGGTCAGTGCCGCCGCGACGGCGAACTTGAACGCTACCAGGCCGGAGGCGTCGTTCATCAACGACTCGCCCTCGAGAATTCTCATCAGTCGCGGCGGCACCGGCAGGCGTCCGGAGATCGACGATACCGCTACGGCATCGGTGGGCGAAAGAATCGCTGCCAATGCGAAGCAGATCGCCAGCGACAGCGTCGGAAACAGGACATGAATGAAAAAGCCGACGCCGACCACCGTGAACAGCACCAGCCCCAGGGCCAGGGCCAGGATCGGCCCGCGCAGAATCATGAATTCTCGTTGAGGGAATCGCCTGGCATCGGAGAACAGCAGCGGGGCAATGAACAGCAACAGGAAGATTTCCGGCTCGAGCTCGACATGCAGCCCCGAGGCCGGCCAGGCCAGTACCGCGCCGAGGGCGATCTGGATCAGCGGTGTGGGCAGGGCGGGGACAAAGCGTGTAATGACCCCGGTCGCCGAGGCGACCAACAGCAAAATCAGAACCAGCAGCAGCGTATTCATCGACCCGTTCAACCGGTAGACATTCGTTGGCCGACGAGCTTAACGGAAGTCGAACGCGCTGGGGCACGGTGCGACAAAATTTCTCGGCGCCGGGCCGGGCGAGATCCGGGCGGGGTGTCTATGCTGTTGTCGATGGATCGCCCCGGTGTCCTGACAACACCGGCTATCCGATGATTCTCGAGATGAACAACCGATCCGTCGGCCAGGCCTGCGGACTGTCATCGAACATCGTCACCCAGGATCTGAACAAAAGATCTGAGCAAAAGAACTGAGCTCGAGACGGTATCCAAGGATCTGAGCCAAAGACCGTAACCCGAGATCGTCGCCCCGCGTATCGCTGTCGATAACCCCATTGACGACAACGGTGCTGGATAACGACGCCTGACAACGAACCGTGGCATGGCGCAGTGACGCGCCTCGCTGCCGCGGTTTTCGATTCCTGATGAGGAGCCGGCATGATGGATGATTCCGTGCATTCCCGGACCGCGTTTTCCGAGACGCTGTCACTCAATCTGACGCTCAACGGCGAGCCGCTGACCCTGCAGGTCGCCCCCAACGCCGTGTTGCTGGACGTGTTGCGCGAACAGCTCGGGCTAGGTGGTACCAAGAAAGGCTGTGATCATGGCCAGTGCGGCGCCTGCACCGTGCAGGTCGATGGTCAGGCAATGAATTCCTGCCTGCGGCTGGCGGTGATGTGCGAAGGACAGCATGTCACCACCGTCGAAGGGCTGGCGCGAGACGGTGAGCTGCATCCGGTGCAGCAGAGCTTCCTCGAGTGCGACGCCTTCCAGTGCGGTTATTGCACGCCGGGTCAGATGATGTCGGCCTCGGCGCTGCTCGAGGATGATCGCATCGGCACAGACGATGCATCGGTCAAGGAAGCCATGAGCGGCAATATCTGCCGTTGCGGCGCCTACAAGAACATTCTCGAAGCGATCCAGCAGGCCCGAGTGCAGTTGGCTCACGATGCGACCGCTCCCCGCAAGGAGGGCGTCGCATGAGAACTTTTGCCTATTCCCGTGCCGACAGCGTCGAACACGCCGCGCATCAGACGACGCCCACCGCGGCTTTCGTGGCAGGCGGCACCACGCTGCTGGATCTGGTCAAGCTCGATGTCATGCGCCCCAGCGAACTGGTCGATATCAATACGCTGCCGCTCAAGAACGTCGAATGGCTCGATGATGGCCGCCTCCAGATCGGCGCGTTGGTGACCAACACCGATCTGGCCCACCATCCCGAGGTCAAGCAGCACTATCCGGTGCTGTCGCAGGCGCTGCTGGCCGGCGCCTCGACCCAGTTGCGCAACATGGCGACCACGGCCGGCAACGTGATGCAGCGGACCCGTTGCCCTTACTATCGCGATCCCGCCGCGGCCTGCAATCGGCGTGAACCGGGCAGCGGTTGCGATGCCCGGCACGGTCTCAATCGGTTGAACGCCGTGCTGGGCGGCAGCGACGCATGCGTCGCGGTGCACCCTTCCGACATGTGTGTCGCGATGGCCGCCATCGGTGCGACGCTGACCCTGAGCGGGCCACAGGGTGAGCGCGAAGTGGCGTTCCAGGATTTCCATCGTTTGCCCGGCGATACCCCGCACATCGAACATGATCTGGCCGATGGCGAGCTGATCACCGCCATCACGCTGGATCCGCCGCTGGCGCCGGCAGGGTCGTACTACCTCAAGCTTCGGGATCGGGCGTCGTACGAGTTCGCCCTGGCCTCGACGGCGGCGCAGCTGTCGCTGGATGGCGAGATGATCGGCGAGGCCCGGGTGGCGCTCGGCGGCGTCGGGACCAAGCCGTGGCGCTGCCCCGAGGCCGAAGCGGCGCTGGTCGGCCAACCCGCCGAGATGGCGACTTTCGAGCGTGCGGCGGACATTGCCCTGGGTGGGGCCACGCCGCTCGAGCACAACGCGTTCAAGATTCCGCTGGCGCGACAATCCATCATTCGTGCGCTGCGCGAGGCGACGCGTCTCGCCCGTCAGGGCGGAAAACAGGAGGGCCTGGCATGAACGATTTGACCCAATCCGCATTTGCCAAGCCGCGCGTGGTCGGCCAGCGAACGCCGCGGATCGACGGCGAATACAAACTGACCGGCCGGGCCGGCTACACCGGCGAACTGCTGGCCGAGGGCATGCGCTACGGCTATCCGGTGCCGGCGACGATCGCCAACGGTGTGCTCGAATCGCTCGAACTCGATGACGCCCTGGCAATGCCGGGCGTGGTCGATATCCTCCACCACGGCCATTTCGAAAGCTTGCACCGTTCGCCCAACTCCATGGCCCACGGCGACATGGTCAGCGAGGTGCGCCTGCCGTTCGAGGACGAGCGCATCTATTATCACGGCCAGTACGTGGCGCTCGTCGTGGCGGAAACCTTCGAACAGGCGCGGGCCGCCGCCCAGCGCGTCGTCGCTCGCTACCGGGAAGACGATGGGGCCGTGGTCGGGCTTCTGCACACCGACACCCAGGGTGAACTGCAGGAGAGCGCGGGCACGTCCCGAGGAGACCCCGAGGCGGCGTTCGGGGGTGCCGAGGTGAAAATCGACTCGACCTACCAGATCGCGGCCGAAAGTCATCTGCAGATGGAGATGCACGCGACGCTTGCCGAGTGGCGCGACGACGGCAAGCGCCTGGTGGTGCACGAATCGACCCAGGGCGTCTTCTTCCAGCGCAATGCGATGGCGCGCATCTTCGGTATCGCCCAGGAAAACCTCGAGGTCATCTCGCACTACATCGGTTCGGGCTTCGGCAACAAACTGTTCATGTGGCCCCATGCCGTAGCGACCGCCGTGGCGGCGCGTATGGTCGGCCGGCCGGTCAAGGTGGTGCTGCCACGCCAGCAGGACATGACCGGCGGCGGCAATCGCCCGGCTTCGCGTCAGCGCGTTCGCCTGGGCGCCGATCGCAGCGGCAAACTGACCTCGGTGATACACGACAGCACCACCGAGACATCATGGGTGCACCAATACGTCGATGCCTGCGGCAGCGCCACCCCGAGCTTCTATGCCTGCGACAACGTCTCGACCAGCCAGCGCGTGCTCGAAGTGAATCACGGCACGCCTTGCCCGATGCGCGCACCCGGTGAAGTCTCGGGTATCTTCGCGCTGGAAACGGCGATGGACGAACTGGCGGTCGAGCTGGGCATGGACCCGGTCGCGCTGCGCCAGAAGAACAACGCCGAGCAGGACCCGGCCAGCGGTCTGCCGTGGTCGAGCAAGCATCTCGACGAGTGCCTTACCAGTGCGGCCCGCCGGTTCGGCTGGGACAAGCGCGACCCGGCCATCGGCTCGATGCGCGACGGTGACGAGATCATCGGCTACGGCATGGCATCGTGCACCTGGTCCGCCGGGCGCCAGCCCTGCGAGGCGCGGGTCGAACTGCGCGCCGATGGCTCGCTGTTCGCCGCCTGCGGCACCCAGGATATCGGCACCGGCACCTACACCATCGTGGCGCAGGCCGTCGCCGAGCTGACCGGTACGGATCTTTCGCGTATCGAGGTCAAGCTGGGCGAGACCAGCCTGCCGGCCGGGCCGCTCTCGGGCGGCTCCATGGCGACAGCCACGGTGCTACCGGCCGTGGCCGCCGCGGTGCGCGACGCGCTGGATGCGATCAAGGAAGTGGCGGTTGGCAGCGGCGGCGCGTTCGAAGGCAGCGATGCCGACTCGCTTTCTGCCGAAGCGGGCGGCCTGACCGATGGCAAGCGTCGGGTGAGCTTCGCGGAGATTCTCGAGACCAGCAAGCTCTCGAGCGTCAATGGCAAGGGGAGCGCCGCGCCGGGCGACGAGCGAAGCGAGTACAGTTTCCGCTCGTTCGGCGCGCACTTCGTCGAGATCCGTATCGATCCCGAGATATCGCGCGTACGCGTGGCCCGGGTGGTGTCCACGATCGACATCGGCCGGGCGATCAATCCACCGACGGCGCGCAATCAGGTCGAAGGCGGCATCGTCATGGGGCTCGGCATGGGGCTTCTCGAAAAGCTCGACTACGACCCGCGTGACGCGCGGCTGATCAATGCCAACGTGGCCGACTACATCGTGCCGACGCATGCCGATGCGCCGGAGATCGACGTCGAACTGCTCGACTATCCGGACTTCAAGCACAATGAATTCGGGGGCCGTGGCGTCGGCGAGATCGGTCTCACCGGGGTGGCGCCAGCGATCGCCAACGCGATCTATCACGCCACCGGCAAGCGCTATCGGGACCTGCCGATCACGATAGAAGCGCTACTGGCTTCGTCCTGACGAAAGGTCTTCAGTGCCGTGCAGGAACAGCGTGACGCAGCGCGCAACACGCGCTTCAATCGCCGCCCGAGAGGGCGGCGATTCCAGTTGCAGCACGCGAATGAGGTGCCACTCGCCGAGCAGCATGCCGAGAAAGATCCCGGCGAGTTCGACGCTGCCGCCTGTCGGCATCAGCCGCCGCCTTGCCCGGCGATCGAAATAATCCGCCAGTGCGCGACGGACACGCCCCGGGCCACCATCGAAGAACAGCCGGGCCAACTGGGGCTGGCGTGGGCTCTCGGCCACGACTTCGCGGTAGATGCCCAGGGTTTCCTCGTCCATGACCTTGATCAGCAGATCGATCCCGAGCCGTTGAAGAGCGGCTTCGATGGGCAGTTCATCGACGCCTTCTGCGGTCAGCGTGTCGTAGATATGATGAGACCGACGTTCGATCATGGCCTGAAACAGACCTTCCTTGTTGCCGAAGTGGCGATAAAGGGTCGACAACGAGCCGCCGGCCTGGGCGACGATATCGTTGACGCTGACCTGGCCGTAGCCGCGCTCGAGAAATAGCCGCTGTGCCGCATCGAGCAGCGCATCCCGGCGCTGTCGGCCGCGCTCGGTCGTTGGCGGTGAATCCTTGGGAGAGATCGGTGGCATGGCGTTTCCTCGTGCCGACATGGCGCGATTCTTGTTGCGCGAGATGGCGTTTTTCAAAAGATAGTGTAGTCTACACTACACATTGAGTGGGCGTACGTCCCTGACTCGAAAAAGGCTCGGCATGAAGATCAAGAAAAAACTCTATTCGGCGGCAGTCGTTCTGGTAGTGCTGGCAGTCGCGCTGGTCCTCGTGTGGCGCTGGTGGCACACCGGGCGTTACTTCGTCGAGACGGACAACGCCTACGTGCATACCGACAGCGTCGCCGTACGCGCCGAGCTCAGCGCGCGAGTCATCGACGTGGCGGTGGACGACAATCAGCGCGTCAAGCAGGGCGACCTGCTGGTGCAGCTCGACGATCGGGATACTCGCAGCCAGTTGGCCCAGTCCCGAGCGCAACTGGCTGTCAGCACCGCCAACGTGATCCAGGCAGAGCGGCAGGTCGATCTCGACCAGGCCAGCATCGACGAAGCGCAGGCGCAGGTGACGGCGGCACAGTCGGACGTATCCCAGGCGCGCCAGCATCTCGAACGGTCCCAGTCGCTGGCCGCGAACAACTACGCCTCGCGCCAGCAGCTGCAGGACGATCAGGCCACGCTTCGCGTTGCCCAGGCGACGTTGGCGGCGCGCCAGGCCAGCGTCGAATCGGCCAAGCGGCGGCTGTCGGCCGATCGGGCCTCGATCGATAGCGCCAAGGCAAACCGCGATGCGGCCCAGGCCGATATCGATTATGCCCAGAGCCAGCTCGCCAAGACCCGTATCGTCGCCAGGCGCGATGGCGTGATCGGAAACCTGAGCGTCGAACCGGGCGATCTGGCCCAGCCGTCGCTCACCCTGATGCAGCTGGTGCCGGTCTCGAGCGCTTACGTGGTCGGCAACTACAAGGAGACCCAGATCGAACGGATGCGAGTTGGCCAGCCGGTGTCGCTGGAGGTGGATGCCTATCCCGATATCGAGTTCACCGGCAAGATCGACAGCGTGGCGCCTGCCACCGGCACCCAGTTCAGCCTGCTGCCGCAGGATAACGCCACCGGCAACTTCAACAAGATCGTGCAGCGCGTGCCGGTCAAGATTCGTGTCACCGGTCCCGAGGATCAATTGTGGCGGCTGCAGGCCGGCCTCTCGGTCGTGCCTTCGGTCGACACTCGGGAAGTCGATGGTCAGGCGATCTACTTCGATCCAGGCCCGCATCTGGAAGACGGCCCCGGCTCATGATGACAGACGGAGAGTCATCGGCACGCCGTGAGCCTCGATCATGAGTGAGGTGGCAGCGCCCACGGGGGCCGGCCCGCAGGAGATGCCCTCGTGGCATTACCGCTTCGGCTTCATCGCGGCGGTGTTCGGCATGTTCATGGCGATTCTGGACATCCAGATCGTCGCCAGCTCGCTGAACGAGATCCAGGCCGGGGTGGCGGCGAGCAGCGACGAGATCTCCTGGATCCAGACCTCCTATCTGGTTGCGGAGATCATCATGATCCCGCTTTCCGGCGTGTTGATGCGCTGGCTCTCCACCCGTGTCGCGTTCGTCATCTCGTGTGCCGGTTTCACCCTGGCGAGCCTGGGATGTGCGCTTGCCACCAGCATCGAACAGCTGATCGTGCTGCGTGCCATTCAGGGCTTCATGGGTGGCGCGATGATCCCGATCACCCAGGCGATCAGTTTTTCGCTGTTTCCGCGTCGCGCCATGGGCGCGGTGCAGGGCGTGATCGGCATGGTGGTGACCATGGCGCCATCGATCGGCCCCACCGTGGGCGGCTATGTCACCGAAATTTTCAGCTGGCACTGGCTGTTTCTGGCCAACGTGATTCCCGGGATCCTCGTCACGCTGGCGGCCTGGCGCTTCCTCGATATCGACGAGGGCGATGCCAGCGTCGCCAAGCGCCTCGATTTCCGCGGCCTGATCCTGATCGCGCTGTTCCTCGGCAGCCTCGAGTTCGTGCTCGAGGAGGGCCCCGGCGACGACTGGTTCGCGAGCGGGTTGATCGTGGGGATGACACTGCTGTGTGCCGTCTCCTGCATCGGATTCTTCTGGCGCGTGTTCACCTACCACTCGCCGATCGTCGACCTGCACGCTTTCCGCAATCTCAACTTTTCGATCGGCACCGGGCTGGTGTTCGTGGTCGGGATCGCGATGTACGGTCTGGTCTATCTGATGCCGCTGTTTCTGGGCGGGGTGAGAGGCTACTCGAGTCTGCAGATCGGCGAGGTGATGTTCGTCACCGGGGTGGCGATGTTCTTCACCGCGCCGATCGTGGGGCGGCTGACCAACTCGGTCGATCTGCGCGTGCTGCTGTTCTTCGGCCTGATGCTGATCGGCATCGGCACGCTGATGAACAACAATCTGACCAGCGAATCCGGCTTCTGGCAGTTCTTCTGGCCGCAGATCGTGCGCGGTATCGGCATGATCATGTGTATCATCCCGGCATCGCGAATTGCGCTGGGCACGCTGCCGCCCCAGGAGCTGGGCAACGCCGCCGGACTTTTCAGCGTGATGAGAAATCTGGGCGGCGCGGTCGGCCTGGCGATGCTCGACACCGTGCGCGACTGGCGGGTGGATTATCACTGGAATCAGCTGATCCCGGCGCTCGATCAAGGGCGTGTCGTGGTGCAGCAGCAGATCGCCAACTATCAGTCGATGCTGATCGGGCACGTCGCCGACCCCTACCACAGCGCGGTGGCCCTGCTCGGGCAGCGCTTCGGCGTTCAGGCCCAGGTGCTGGCCTATAACGATATCTTCCTGTGGCTTGGCTACATCTATCTGCTGAGCGTGCCGCTGGTGTTCCTGCTCAAGAAGATCGAACACTAGGCAAACACGTGATGAATGTCCGCGCTGCAAGGCGCGGCGTCGTTCGCCTTGAGCATCGCCTCGCTCGCCGATCCCTTCTGTGCTTACCCTCGAGATCCCTCGGCTGGCAAGGCCCGGGCGCCAATGATTCAATAGCGCCAATCTCTCGACCGACGACTGGCAGGATTCTCACCATGACTTCACCGCAACGACCCAAACCCGGCGCCGACGAACCGACTCGCACCGTGCTGCGTCTGATCGGCAGCTTTGCCGCGCCGGTGGTGGTCTATCTGGTCGGGTGGGAACTGGTGGCGCAGCTGATTCTACCGGGTGTGGCGGCCGGCGGGCGCGAATTCGTGATCAATCTGTTCAGCGTGCTGATCCCTTTCGTCGGCGTGCTGTTGAGCGTCTATCTGGCAGGGATCAAGGCCGGGCGCCTGATGGGCGGCGGCGTGATGGCGATATTCTTTCTCTATCTGTATACGTCGTCCGGTGTCGTTTTCAGCTGGCTGCCGGTGGCGTTGACGCTGGGCGGCATTGCGCTGGCGGTTCTCGCCGCGCGCTACTGTCCGACCCTGAAACCCGATCTCGGCGGTGCGTTCGGCTAGGGCCTGCCCATGACCACGCCCGACACGGATCCTTCACTTTCCGCCTGGCTGACCGAGCAAGGCGATGTCCTCCGGCGGCGGCGCTGGCGTGGTGTGCTGTGGATTGCCGACGACGCCTCGAACGCGATCCGGAAAGCGCGAACCTGGATCGCCGCGGGGCACTGGCAGTCGCCGCTGTGGATCGGCCCCGAGCTGTCGTCCCCCGACGGTGCTGTGACCTGGCCGTCCGGGGTGAAACGCCTGAGCGCATCCCGCGTCCGCAGTCGGTTAGGTAGCGAGCACGATCTGGTAGTGTTCGACGCGGTCTCCGCCGGGGCCGGCTTCGATCCGGATGCCTTCGGTGCCATCAGCGGTACGGTGCTGGCCGGTGGCTGGCTCGTGCTGCTGACGCCGGAGCACTGGCGAGAGCCGGCCAGCCCGGACTGGCGTGCGGATGCCGATTATCGGCGCCTCGCGCATTGGCCCCACGCGGTGGAAACCCTGTCGACGCGCTACCTGCGCCGCCTCGCCACCCAACTGCGCCGCGGCAACGAACTGGCCGCGTGGCCGGCAGACGCTGCGCTGCCGATCGCGCCCGCCTGGGCGGATGCCGGCGCGCCCACGCCATCCGATGCAAACCGCACCGAGTCCGAAGCCGCTGGTGAGACAGAAGCCGAAGCCGCCGGTGATTGTCTCACTTCGGATCAGGCCGTGGCGGTATCGCGACTGACCCGGATGCGGCGCCGACGCCCCGTGGTGCTGGTGGCCGATCGCGGGCGTGGCAAGAGTGCCGCGATGGGCATTGCCGCGGCGCGGCGTCTGCGGCAGGGTGAGCAGCGGCTCTGGATCACGGCGTCGAGTCTGGTCGCGGTCGACGCCGTGTTCGATCGCCTCGAGCAGCTGCTGCCCGGCGGTCGGCGCGAGGCCAATCGCTTCGAGGTCGTCGTGGACGGCCGCGATTGCCGGTGCGAGTGGTTGACCCCGGAGCAGGTGGTGCCGGCGCTGGCGGCGACCGGCATCGACGCTCGATCGCCGCCGACGCTGTTCGTTGACGAGGCGGCATCGATTCCCGCGGCGCGGTTGATGAGCTGGCTACGGCACTTTCCGCGCATTGCCTTCGCCACCACCGTGCACGGCTACGAAGGCACCGGGCGCGGGTTCGAAGTGCGCCTGCGTGACGCGTTGGACCGATTGACGCCGGACTGGCGGCGGCTGCAGCTCGAAACACCGATTCGCTGGGGCACCGAAGACCCGCTGGAGTCGCTGACACGAGATCTCCTGTGTCTGGATGCCGATATCGCCGCTCCCGAGTTGATTGCCGAATCGGTCTTCGGAGCAGCCTGCGAAGTGCCGGTCAGGTATGTCTGGCTGGATCGGGAGGCACTCGCCCGGGACGATGCCCTGCTGAGATCGATTTTCGGTCTGCTGGTACAGGCCCACTATCGCACCTCGCCGAGCGATCTGCGCCAGCTGCTGGATGGCCCCGATCTTCACCTGCTGGCGGCTTTCGTCGGCGACGCCGTGGGCAAGCCGCAAGCGATCGGCATCTGCGTGGTGCAGCAGGAGGGCGGCTTCGACGCCACGCTGGCCAACGCCATCTACCGCGGGCAGCGGCGCCCGCGTGGCCATCTGCTGGCACAGTCTCTGGCGACCCACGGCGGCTTTGAGGCGGCCGCGCTGGCTCGCTGGTGGCGGGTCACGCGGATTGCCGTTCATCCGGCGGCCCGGTGTCGGGGCGTGGGCGCGTCGATGATCGAACGGGTCGCGGCGGCGGCGCTGGCTCGCGGCCTGGACCGCCTGGGGGTGAGCTTCGGTGCCGAACCGTCGTTGATTCGATTCTGGCGGCGGCTGGGGTTCTGCTCGCTGCGTGTCGGGCTGACGCGGGAGGCCTCCAGCGGCGAGCCGGCGCAGATGATGGGGCGCGGGTTGACGCCGGAGGCCGGGCAGGCGCTGGCTCGCATGAACGACGATTTCGTCCGTTATCTGCCGGACCTGCTGGCAAGCGAGCTCAAGGACATCGAGCCGTGCGTCGTGGTGGGCTGGCTGCAAGAGGGTGCGCCGCCGCAGATTCCCGCCGATCTATGCGAGCGGCTTGGCTGGTTTGCCGCGGGCGGCGGGGAACTGGCGCTGATTCGGCCCTGGCTGCGCACGGCCTGGCTCGCCTGGTGGCGACGACAACCATCGGCCACCGTTGTGCCGGCACTCGATTCCGGTTGGGCAGAAGACGCGCCGGAGGCGGGGATGTCGGAAGCGGCTAGGGAGAACCTCGACCTGACGGCGGCGTCTCATGTCGCCGCTGTCGTGGCGGCGCTGTTCCAGTATCGGGATGAGGCGCTCTCGACACTGGGGCGGCGAGAAGGGCTGGCGGTGGCGCGAAGACTGGCATCGGCGTTGCTGGCCTGGCACCAAAACCATCGCGACCCGCGCACTCCTTGAGCTCCCGCCGCGCCTCATCGCATATGGTCAAGCTGGGATCAGGCGAGTAAGGTATTGGCACCTCAGGGGAAACGCTGCATACATGTCTGCGCAGGCGAATCGCTTCGTGGCGCGGGGCTGGAGCGCCAGCCCGGTCGGAATCCTCACCTATGACCCATGGGTTCCGGTTCCTGCGCTCCGGGCGCCTTGCCCTTCATCCTGCTCGCCGATTTATGCAGCGTTTTCCGAAACGGGCCGCGGCGCGCTGCCGGCCCAGACTGCATTCATCACTCTTTCTTTCGACACCCGTGGCGGTGGCACGCTCGCCGCACGACGAGGCTGGAATCGACCATGAACGATCATCTGCTGCAACTCTCCCCCGAGCCCGTGTGGCGTCATTTTCGTACGCTCTGCAATACGCCGCGCTCCTCTGGCCACGAAGCGAAGCTGATCGACATTCTCGAGCGCTGGGCCGACGACAACGGTCTGGCCCACGATCGTGACAGCTACGGCAACCTGCGGATCCGCCGGGCGGCGAGCCCGGGCTGCGAGACCGTGCCCGGCGTGATCCTGCAGGGGCATCTCGACATGGTCACCCAGGCCAACAGCGATCATCCCCACGATTTCCTTACCGATCCGCTCGATACCTACGTCGAGAATGGCTGGCTCCACGCCCGCGGCACCACCCTCGGTGCCGACAATGGCCTCGGCGTCGCGGCGGCGCTGGCGATTCTGGAAGCGGACGATATCGATCACGGCCCGATCGAGGCGCTGTTCACGCTGGAGGAGGAGACATCGCTGCAGGGCGCGCTGTCGCTTGACGAAGGCTGGCTGGAAGGCCGTTATCTGCTCAATCTCGACTCCGAGGACCGGGGCGAGGTCTATATCGGCTGCGCCGGCGGTGCCGACGTCGTCGTCGACGCCGACCTGCCGATGCGCGGTTGTGACGAAGAGGAGGTGATGCGGCGAGTCTCCCTGACCGGTCTGGTCGGTGGGCACTCGGGTGCCGATATTCACAAGGAGCTCGGCAACGCCAACCAGTTGTTGGTCAGGGCGCTGCGTAGGCTGGGCGAGTTCGAGATTCGGCTGGTGGACTATCAGGGCGGTACGCTGCGCAATGCGCTGCCGCGCGAAGCGTTCGCGACGATCGTGGTCGATGAACATCATCTGCCTGCGGTGGAAGACGCGCTTGCCGGCTTGCAGAGGCTCTATCGCGAAGAGCTGGCGGGTGTCGACGACGACGTGACGTTGACGCTGTCACCGGCGGCGGTCTCCTGCGAGGACGTGGAAGCGCTGACCGATACCGCCACCGAGCTGCTGGTATCCGCGCTCCACGCCGCCCCCTACGGCGTCGAGCGCATGAGCGTCGAAGTCCCGGGCGTGGTCGAGACTTCCAACAACCTCGGCGTGGTCTCGCTGGAGAACGGGCGTTTTCATCTCTGCGCGCTGGTGCGTTCGCTGCGCGATAGCGCGACACGCAATCTGGCGGACCGCTTCACTGCGCTGTTCGGCCTGATCGGCGCCCAGACGCGGGTCGAGAACGTCTACCCGGGCTGGACTCCGAGCGCGGACAGCACGCTGCTGACCCGTTTTCGCCGCCTTCACCGAGAACAGCTGGGCGAAGATCCAGCGGTCAAGGTGATCCACGCCGGGCTTGAGTGCGGCATCATCGGCGGCAAGTACCCGCAGCTGGAAATGATCTCGTTCGGCCCGGTGATTCGCGGTGCGCATTCACCGACCGAGCGCACCGAGCTTTCATCCGTCGAAGAGTTCTGGCGCGTGCTCAAGGCGCTGGTCGCCGATATCGCCTCCGGCAGGGCCGCCTGAAACCGACCTGAAGCTGAACATGGCGAGCGGTTCTCTCGAATCGATGCTCGCCATGTAACGACCAGTTGGGTTTCGATACTTGTTATCTACAGAATTGTCGGGTCCGACAAAAACCGTCAGCACTCGAATCCTGCATGACGCGCCGAATCACTCTGAGTCTGACCTGAAATCAATGGGTTAAGTGAGAAATGGCGCGCTGGATAAGTTATTGAACGTGCGTGCTCGTTCAAGTGGGAAAACGAGCGCGCTATCTAATACTTGTCATGCAGGTCGTGTAGTGACCCTTGCGCGCCTTCAATTTCGCTGAGCTAATCGGAGTTAGATAGCGGCTACTGGACCCCTCCAGCGAAGGATGCGATGGTGATATGACTGACGGTAACAGGGGCAAAGAATGGTTTGCCCCTGTTACCTGGCATTACGCGTCAGCGCCGCCTAGTACCTTGTCTAGTTGCATTTCTTTCAACACACGGTCCTGGATGGGTTGTTTGGCAGCGTTGATTTCATCGACCCCCCAAACCATGCCGACAGCTGTACGTGTAGGGCGTTTGCCAGCAGGCATATCGGCTAACGCCAAGTAGGCATCTACAACCATCTGTGGATCAGGCGCTTGATCACTCTGCATGAATTTTCCGAATTCCTCGAACATGGCGGCGGGAATCCTTGCCAGTTCACCGTAGCTGACCAGTATGTCTGTGCGTCTAGGTTGTTGCCCTGCTGCAGTAAGGCCTGTCGGGAACGGGCCTGGCTGCACGATGGCAATATCAATACCGAAGGGTGCCACTTCGTAGCGTAAGCCTTGAAGGTAGCCTTCCAAAGCATGTTTGGTGGCGGCGTAGGTAGAGAAATACGGTGCTGAAATCTGACCAACCATGGATGAGGTATTGATGATCAGTCCGGACTCGGCCTCACGCATAGCCGGTAAAACAGCCTGTATAGTGCGCATGGCACCATAGTAGTTGGTTTCCATCTGTTCTCTGGCTTGGGCAATGCTAAAAGCTTCCGTAATGCCGAGATACATCACGCCTGCATTGTTAAGCAAAATATCAATCTTATCCACTTTAGCCAGCACACCTGCAATGGCCGTCTCGACGGATTCGTCACTCGTGACATCCATATCAACGACATGGATGGAATCGCTATACGCTTCCAGCTCGGCCTTCACTGCAGCATTCTTGCCTTCTGGGCCACGCATGGTAGCGAACACCCGATAGCCTTTATCTGCAAAGTCTTTTACTGACTTCTGGCCGAACCCACTACTGCTTCCCGTGATAACTATGTTTGCTTTTGTGTCGCTCATTTTTCATGCCTGCCAGGTTGCCAATTAAATACCAGGTGGTACAATAATGCCGCAGGCACCACATGTCAAATTAAAATACCGAGCGGTATAAAAATGAGTTCAGACCCAACGAAGCTTTCAAGGGGGCGACCCAAGACCCTGGATCGAGACCACGTTTTGGATGTGGCAATGGAAGCCTATTGGAAAGGGGACATCGGCAGCTTATCCCTGAATGAGATTTGCAGGAGATCCGGTGTCTCGAAGCCAGGGCTTTATCGTGAATTTTCGAATGAAGATGGCTTGATGAAAGCCGTCATTGTCAGGTATCAGGAACAAGTACTAAACCCTGTGCAGCAGATGTTGCAAAGTGAAAATTCGTTTCGAGAGACCCTTGATAGCCTGGTATCATTTGCCACTTCAACGGGTTGTCAACATGATTCCCCAATGGGGTGCCTTTTTACTAAAATGCGTGAATCACGTACGCAGTTGGGTGAAGCAACGCGAGCACAAGTTTATCTCCTTGAAGAGCAAGCGTTGGCTGCTTTCAGGCAATGGGTGGAGCGTTCAAAGGCCAAAGGCGAGTTTGCTGCAGACATGTCATCAGAGTTTGCAGCAACCTATATCGATGCACAGATCAGCTCTGCTTCGTCACAGCTTGCTCGTGGCGAGGACCCGAAAATTGTGAAGAAGATACTGTCAGTCGCTTTTTCTATGCTGGGATGAAAATGCCGTTCAGTTCGGTATTTTTGCAACAAGCACGCCTTCGCTCATTTCAGGTGAAAGAAAGCTTTTTCAATTTTGTTTGATAGGCACAGCGCAATGCAAAGCAAACCACGACAAACTGAAATCCTACTCGCTTCGTTCGCACAATTCCGGTGAGTGGGGCGTGGCCCACGTCAAGCCATTTCCATTGATCTGAACGCCCAAGGTTGGTGCCTCTCTCATGCCAGCGGCGACAATGCACGAAGCAAAAGGGCGGTAAACAACGGCTTACTGCCGCTGCTGCTCGTGCGTATCCTCGCGTACCGCTTGGCAACTTTCCTCGGAAATATACCCTTTCGACAGCGCGTGCTCCGCCATGCTGACGCTGTCGTGGGCGAGAATCAGTTCGCAGCCGGCAAGGCGAACCTCGTTGGCCAAGGCTTCGATCGCGACGTCTCGCTCCGGGTCGTTATCCACCTTGCGGATGTAGATGGCGCGAACGCGATCCGGATGCGCCTTGACGATCTCGGTGTAGACCTCGGGGTCGCGCTGGCCGCTGTCGCCGATGAGAATGAACGGTAGCGAGTCGTAGAGCGACAGCATGTTGTTGATGACATCGGACTTGTGATCCTCGGCCTTGCGTGGCCAGGGGCGTTTTATGGTCATGCCCCATTCGCGCAGGAACAGGATCGGCCCAACCGGAATATGGTTGAGGTTGAAGAACGCCTCGAGCACCTCGTAGATGCTCCAAGGGCCTCGCGAGACGTAAAGCATGGGGCGCTGACGATTGCCTTCCGCGCCGCCGTAGAGAGCGCGATACAGCGCGGCGACGCCCGGAAAGGCGGTGCGTCGATCGGCTTTCTCCATGAAAAGCCGGTAGAGCATCTTCAACTTGTTGGCGACACCGGTGTACATCACCGTGTCGTCGATATCGCTGATCACGATCAGATCGGTACTCGCCGGCGGAATGTAAATTTCGGTTTCAGTGCTGATGGCGTCGTCTTCCGAGACGACCTGTAGCTTGACCGAATGCCAGATCGCCTCGGCGGGCAGGGTGTGGGTAATGTCGATATGTGCGTGGAAGTAGCCGTCGCGATCGGTGGTGACGGTCGCGTGGGTCGCGCCCAGCCGGATATCCACCCGGGCATCTCTGACCCCGTGCCTCACCACGCGGCGGGCGACATCGACCAGGTCACTGGCGACGCCACCTTGCTTCCAGCCCGCCAATCGGCCGGGCTGGCGAAACACGCGCCCCATGATGAAGGCTTCCGAATGCGAGCCGTAGCCGCGATACGGATGAACGATGACCCCGCCTTCGCCCCGGTCTCCGCGCATCGGGCGGGTGAAGATCCGGACCAGTTTCTTGGTAAAATGAATGAGCTTGGTCACGAACAGCCGAGGTAGAGAACCCGAAGCGGAAGTGTCGGCATGGGTATCGCGAAAGTGGGGCACGGTGGCAGGCAATCCTAGGTTTGGTTAACAGTGAGTATGGGAACTCGCGGACCATCGTGCAAAGTCTGGACGGATAAAGTCTGGACGGGCTTAGACCGGCCTGACACAAAAACGCCCACCGATCGGTGGGCGTTCGTTTCGACGTCGAGAACGACGATCAGGCGTGCTGATGGCTATGACGGCCTTCCGCCACTTCTTCCAGCAGCTTGCTGTTGAAGTCGTCGAGATCCTTCGGCGTGCGGCTGGTGACCAGGCCGGCATCGACCACGACCGATTCGTCGAACCACTTGGCACCTGCGTTCTTCAGATCCTGGGCGACGGACGGGACGGATGTCATCTTGCGCCCTTCGACGACACCAGCGTTGATCAGGATCCAGGGGGCGTGGCAGATCGCAGCGACCGGCTTGCCCGCTTCGAAGAAGTGTCTGACGAACGTCAGTGCGTCCTCGTTGAGGCGCAGTGTGTCCGGGTTGAACAGACCGCCGGGCAGGAGCAGCGCGTGATAGTCGGCGGCGCTGGCGTCGCTGAGACTCTTGTCCGCTTCGTAGGTGTCGCCCCAATCCGTTTCGGCCCAGGCGCGAATGCCCTTGCCGTCCGGCGTGATGACATGCGTTTCGACGCCCTGGCCTTGCAGCGCAGCGCGGGGAGACGCCAGTTCGGACTCCTCGAAGCCATCGGCGGCGAGGATTGCGACACGTTTGCCGTTGAGTTGCTGAGCCATCTTGACCTCCCAGTCTTGATAAATCGGCTTGATAAATCGGCTTGATGTTTCGATGAATGGCAAGCCCATGGGCCTTCCCGGTCCATGTCTCGGCTTACCCAAGGAGTTTGGGATAGGCTGGGCAAAGTTCAAGGGAAACCGGTACTTTCGGTGCCTCGGCTTTGCGCTGAGTCAATAACCCATGGGTGGTAGCCTCTCGATGGCAGCGAGGTCACAAGGAAGCAGACGATGGATGGGGTATCAGCGGGATGGCTGCAGTCGGGTACCGGCCTTGCCGCAGCCATGGCGATCGGATTGGTGGCGGTGGTGCTGTGTCTGGCGCTGCTGTGGCAGCGCCGGCACGACTCGCGCCAGCGGGAAGTCCTTGAGTCACGACTGCAGGCCAGCGAGACACGCTGCCTGCGGCTGGAGCAGGAACTGGCGCAGAGCGACGCTCAGCAGGACGACCTGCGCGAGCGTCAGGCACAACTGGAGCAGCAGCTCGGCACCCGCGAACAGCAGATTGAGGCGCTCAACGAGCGCCTGGCGACACTACGCGAGCAGTATGGCCGGTTGGAGACCCGCCACGAGCAGCAGCAGAATCAGCATGCGGAACAGCTCCAGCTGCTGGAGCAGGCGAAGACGCGGATGGGACACGAATTCGAGTCCCTCGCCGGGCGCATTTTCGACGAGCGCCAGCGCGCCTACAGCGCACAGAGCCGGGACAGTCTGGAAGCGCTGCTGAAACCGTTTCGCGAACAGGTCAGCGGTTTTCGTCAGCGTCTCGAGGAGATCCACGGTCAGGAAGTGCGCGAGCGCACCACGCTCAAGGTGCAGATCGATCAACTGGCCCTGCTCAATCGCCAGATCACCGAGGAGGCCGCCAGTCTCACCCGTGCGCTCAAGGGCGACAAGAAGATGCAGGGCAACTGGGGCGAGATGATGCTCGAGTCGGTGCTGGAGCGCTCCGGTCTGCGTCGGGATATCGAGTATCGCCGCGAAGTCTCGATCGACGGCGAGCACGGGCGTCAGCGTCCGGATGCGATCATCTATCTGCCCGACGACAAGCACCTGATCGTCGATGCCAAGGTCTCGCTCAACGCCTACGTGCGCTACGTCAACGCGGAGGAGGATAGCGAGCGCGAACAGGCGTTGCGCGCCCACGTGCAGGCGGTGAGAAGCCATATCGATGCGCTGTCCGGGCGCGACTATCCGCACTTGCCCGGGCTACGCTCGCCGGATTTCGTGTTCCTGTTCATGCCGGTGGAGCCGGCGTTCGCCGTTGCCTTCCAGCACGACGAGACGCTGTTTCAGGATGCCTTCTCGCGCGACATCATCGTGGTGACGCCAACCACGCTGCTGGCCAGCCTGCGCACGGTGGCGAGCCTGTGGAATCTGGAGCGTCAGAACGAGAACGCCAGGCACATCGCCGAGCGCGCCGGCAAGCTGCTCGACAAGTTCCAGGGTTTCGTCTCCAGTCTAGAGGACGTGGGTCGGCATCTGGGGCGGGCCCAGGTCAGCTACGAGCAGGCCATGGGGCGACTGTCGACCGGGCAGGGCAGCCTGGTCGGCCAGGCGCTGGCGCTCAACAAGCTGGGCGTGCGGATGAAGCGCGATCTGCCTTCGCACCTGACTCGGGATGTGGATGCCGATGTTGAAAACGAACAGGGCGAAAACGAACAGGGCGAAAACGAGCCGGGCGAACCGCAAGGCGACGAAGAATCGCAAAAGAGCAGTGACGCCGCCCGCGATGACGATTCTGCCCCGTGAACGCAAACCGCCGCCCGGTTGGGCGGCGGTCATCAACAGCGATCGGTTCGCGCGGAAGACGATCAACCCAGATAGGCGTTGAGCATCCACACGGTCTTTTCCTGCTCGCGGATGTAGTCGCTGGCCAGTGACGCGGTGCCTTCGTCGTCGGCATCGCTGGCCTGGGACAGCAGTTCGCGCTGGAGCTCGACCAGGACCTGAAAACCTTTCACCAGACCCTGCACGCACTGCTTGCCGTCGGAGACTTTCTTGTGTTCCTGGATCTGGGAAATCTTGGCGTAATCGCTGTAGGCGTGCAGCGGCTGATAGCCCAGCGTCAGAATGCGCTCGGCGACCTCGTCGACCTTGGTCAGCAGGTCGGTGTAGATCTCCTCGAACTTGGCATGGAGCTCGAAGAACTGCTCGCCCTTGACGTTCCAGTGGTAGCCGCGCGTGTTCATGTAGAACACCTGGTAGTTGGCCAGCAACCCGTTGAGTTTTTCCGCGAGTTGTTCCGCACTGGATGGATGCAGGCCGATAGCGTTGGTGTCACCGCTGTCGGCAGCACCGGTATTGGAAACGGAGGCGTTGGACATGAAATCTCTCCCTGAATGTGCTGATGGGTAGTCTAACCGGGCGCCGCATCGAGACCCATCCAAGTGTCGGTATGGGGTGGATAGTATCGTTCTATCATGTCGCGAGATGCCGCCCTGTCACTGGGATATCAGGGCGGCGAGCGGGAAAAGCAAGAGAAGCGGGCAAACGGGATGCCGCGCGGCTAGCGGGTGCCCACCTCCCACAGCCTGGCCAGCGTCCGCGCGCGATCGCTCAGCAATTCGGCGCAGCGCGCCAGAGCATCGTCCAGCGTGATCGGACCGTCCGCCAGCGCGAAGGCCGCGGTGACGCCGTGCTCGAACGCGGCCTGCCATTGCTCCCCCAGGCGTCCCGCCAGCACGACGGTGGGAACGCCGAAACGCTCGGCGCGGCGGGCGATGCCGATCGGCGTCTTGCCCGACAGGCTTTGACCATCGAGCTGTCCCTCACCGGTAATCACCCAGTCGGCCTCGGCGAGCAGATCGTCGAAGCCGACCTGGTCCATTACCAGCTCGATGCCGGGACGCAGCGTGGCGCCGAGAAAGGCCCGGGCCGCAAAACCCATGCCGCCCGCGGCACCGGCGCCGGGCAGTTCGCGAAAATCCTCGCCCAGAGCGTCGGCCGCGTGATCGGCGAAATGCGACAGCGCCCGGTCGAGGCGTTCGACATCGGCCGCGGTGGCGCCTTTCTGCGGGCCGAAGACGGCGCTGGCGCCGTGTGATCCCAGCAGCGGATTGTCGACGTCGACGGCGGTCCGCACTTCCAGCGAGGCCAGGCGAGGATCCAGGCCCTCGAGATCGAGGGTTGCCAGATCGCAAAGCGCGGCGCCACCCGGCGGGAGCGGCTGGCCTCGACTGTCGAGCAGTCGGGCCCCGAGCGCCGCCAGCATGCCGGCACCGGCATCGTTGGTGGCACTGCCGCCCAGCGTCAGTACCAGCGAGCGAGCGCCGGCATCCAGCGCCGCCGTGATCAACTGACCGACACCGAAGGTGGTGCTGTAGAGCGCAGTACGCTCGTCACGCTTGAGCTGTTGCAAGCCACTCGCCTCGGCCAGCTCGACGAACGCGGTGTGCGATGCCTCGTGCCAACCCCACGCCGCCGTGGCTTCGCGCCCCAACGCATCCTGGACACTTGCCGTGCGGCGTTCGGCCCCGGTCGCTGCCAGCAGTGCATCGAGCGTGCCCTCGCCGCCATCGCCCATCGGACATTGATGCAGAATCGCGTCGGGCAGCTCCCGCTTCAGGCCGGCGGCGATGGCAGCGGCGGCGTCGCGGGCGGAGAGCGCATCCTTGAAGCTATCGGGGGCGATGACGATATTCATGGCATTCTCGGCTGGGAGTGAATCGGAGCTCAGGGGTGACAGCGGTCAGCATAACGTCGTTCGCGGTTGGCGGCGACGGCTGGTCACGGCGCGGCGGTCGCGCGCTGACCGCCAGAGTATCGCTAACGTCGCCCGCCGGAAGTCGTGGCGATGAGCGTGGATCGAAGGGCGGGAAAATGCCATGCTGAACACTGTTCGCAATCCCCCGCGAGGATGCAGTCATGAACGATCGACGATGCCGGTTTGGACGCTGGATAACGGTGTGTCTCGGGCTCGGTGTTCTGAGCGGTTGCCAGTCGATGGGGGCACCGGCTCCCACTTCGATGGCCGGTGGCAATGCCCTGCCGGCCGCCTGCCGCTGGCCTGCCAGCGGCGACTCGCTCGAGCGCCTGCGGGCGACACGGGACGCCCTCGAAAGCCAGGGTTACGCCATTCTCGATACCGACGCCACGCTGGGCCTGGTCAGCGCCGAGCGCAAGACGGCGCAGCCGGGTCTGGGGGCCGTGAACAGCCCGTTCGGGCGCACCGGCTTCTGGGGCGGTTTCGGTCTGGGTGGCCGCAATGGCTATTCACTGGGCGTGTTTCAGAATTTCGGCGGTGGCTACAACACCGATCCGGTACAGATCGAGCGCGTATCGGTGGTGACGCCGGATACGACCACCTTGGTCGATCGTGATTCGGTGGTGGTCGATTACAATGGTTATCTGATCGACGCGCGCAGCTATAACCAGCCTTCGTTCTGCCAGCAGCTGCACGACGATATCCAGTCTCGCCTGCAACGGCCTGCCCAGGGAGTCACGCCATGACGCCTCGTGAACCGGCAACGCATCGCGACGCCACCTCCCGGCGATCCGGACTCCGGCAGGTCGCCGGGCTGAGCGTGCTGATCGGGTGTCTGCTGTTGAGCGCCTGCGCGGTATCGCCTCAGGCGCAACCCAGGAGCATCTCGGTGCAGGCCACGGCGCAAGAGACCCTCAAGGCGACGCTTTCGATGCTGGCCGAACGCGGGTTCGTGATTCGCCACGGTGACGGGAACCTGGGGCAGATCGATGCGGTGCTGGCGTCGCGCTCCGGCTACGAAGTTCATGCGCAGGTCACCAGTGGCGGCGAACGCCCTGCAGGCTTGGTGATGCAGAACGGTGATACCTATCTCACCTTGAGCGGTCGACGCGGCGGCCAACCGCTGGAGGCCGTGGAGCTCGATCCATTGTTCATCGATGTCCAGAATCGGTTGGGATTGTTGCCTTGAAAAAACGTTTGATGTTGCGTTGCTACGGCTTGTTGGGATTGGGAATCGGCTTGTGTCTGGGAATGTCTTCGGCGGCGCAGGCGCATCCGCATGGCTGGGTCGACATGAGCGTCGAGGGGATCTTCGACGATCAGGGAAGCCTGACCGGGTTACGCCAGCGCTGGCGCATGGATCCGTTCTATAGCCAGGTAGTGATGGAGGAGATGGCGAACGTCGACGACGGTACCAGCATGGCGCAACGCCTCGATGCGCTGGGCGTCGAGATTCGCAACAATCTCGCCACCCAGGACAATCTGACCCACATTGCGCTCGACGGACAGCCCGTGGCGCAGGGTGATGTCACCGATACCAATACCGACTATCGCGATGACCGGCTGATCTTCGAGTTCGTGCTGCCGCTGGCGGCACCGCAGGCGTTGGCCGGCCACACCCTGAGTTACCGGATCTTCGATCCCACCTATTACATCGAGATGGTTCACGAGGCCACTGAAGATGGTTCCCAGCCGCGGCCGGAGGCGTTGACGCTCGATCATCCGCCCGCCGGCTGCACCACCCATATCGCCAAGCCGAAACCGGATCCCCAGAAGGTGATGGAAGCGTCGATGCTGGACAAGAGCGAGTCGGGCGAACCGAACCTGGGTCGCTTCTTCGCCGAAACCGGAGAGATCACGTGCCCGGCCTGAACGCGACGCTGAGATTTCTGATCCCGCTGGCACTGCTGGGCGCGATCGCCGCCGCGGGATATTCGCTGGGCTGGTGGCAACACGTTGCGGTGCAGATCGTCTACTGGCAGGGCAAGTTCTACCACGCCCTGATCGAAGCGGTCACCGCGCTGAATCGCGCACCGAGCGCCACGACCTGGAGCGTTCTGCTCGGGGTGAGCTTCGGCTACGGCGTCTTTCACGCGGCGGGGCCGGGGCATGGCAAGGTGGTGTTGAGTACCTATCTGGCGTCTCAGGGCGGAGCCTGGCGGCGTGCGCTGGGCCTCTCCGTGCTGGCGGCCTTGCTGCAGGGCGTGATGGCGATCGCGATCATCGGCGTGCTGGTGTTCGGTCTGGGGTGGCTGACCCGACAGGCGATGGGCAGTATCGATCAGGCGGAGTTGGCGAGTTTCGTGATCGTCGCGCTGGTGGGGTTGTGGCTCTGCGTGCGCTCGCTACGGCGACTGTGGCGCGCCCGTCATGCTGTCGCAGCTCACGCGCCGACAGCCACCGAACCCCGCGTGACGCCGAACTTCTCGTCGGTGTCGGCGTGGTCCGCAGCGCCGACACCGAGCCAGGGCGCGCTGGATGGAGCGTCGCCCGCGCAGCGACACTCTCCCGGCGCCTCTCCCGGTGCACACTGCGGCTGCGGCCATGATCATCATATCGACCCGCGTGAGGTCGGTGACTGGCGGGTCGCGCTGTTGACGGTGCTGTCGATCGGTATTCGCCCCTGTAGTGGCGCGGTGCTGCTGCTGGGGGCGGCGGCGCTGCTCGATCAGTTCGGCAAAGGCGTCGTCGCGGTGCTGGCGATGTCGCTGGGAACGGCGCTGACCGTCTCCTCGCTGGCACTGCTCAGCGTGCTGGCGCGGGACTGGGTCCAGCGCCATCTCAAGCCCGCCACGGGCGGCGGACAGTGGCAGGCGTGGGTCGGGCTCGCGGGTGGGGCGCTGATACTGATGTTGGGGCTATCGTTGACGCTGGCCCAGTGGCAGCGTGGCCCGGCCGCCGCGCCACCCATGCTCGGTGCACCTGCCGCGCAGCAGGCGCAATCCCCGCGTGGACCGTTCGGATCCGTGCCCATCCAATCGGCCACGTCCAAACCGACGCGAGGCCGAGAGATTCCCTAGGTTCCGTCTGAAAAATCGACGAGCGACGGCCAGACCGGGGCCCGTAGCCAAGGCAAAAATCGATGAAGGCGGACCGGGCTGGCGTACCAGCCGATTTTCAACACCGTATGGGCGAGCGCAGGCAGTTTTCAGCCGGTGCCTAGCGTACGACGCCGGCGTCGCTCGCCAATCGAGCGATCTCCTCGCGGCGCTGCTCGAGCGCTTCAGCGTCATAGGTCTCCGCGCTGCCCTGGCCCCAGACCGGCCCGGGCCAGGCGGCATCATCCTGGAAGCGCACGATCAGGTGAACATGGAGCTGCGGCACCTGATTGCCGAGCGTGGCGATGTTCAGCTTGTCGCCGCCGTAGTGGCGCATCATCGCCTGCCCCAGTTGGCTCGCTTCCTGCCATAGCGTCGCCTGTTCGTCGGTGCCAAGTTCATAGACTTCGACGACCCGCTCGCGCTGCGGAATCAGAATCACCCAGGGGTAGCGGGCATCCCGACTCAGGCGGACCTGGCACAACGCTAGATCGATGATGTGGACGCTGTCCTGCTGCAGGCGCGAGTCGAGGGTGAAGTTGGGCATGCGGCCTCCGGGTGAGAACGATGAATGACGGGAAAATGTCAGGTCCAGAATCGCTGACGGCGAGTCGGCGAACGGTAGCAGTTTAGACGCCAAATCCGGCAGTTAGACAAGTTGTCGTACGCCTTTTCGCGACTCTCTGCTACCTTGATGACAGGCCGATAACAAAACGGCCCGGATGAGCCACGCATTCATCCGCCCAAACCGTTAAGGAGGACGACACCATGAAACGCCTGATTGCTTTCTCTCTGTTCGCACTGTTCAGTGCCGGTATCCTGGCGGGCTGCAACACCGTCGATGGCGCTGGCAAGGACATCGAGAGCGGTGGCGAAGCCGTACAAGACGCCGCTAGCTGAGTTCGCGACGCCCGATCCCCAGGATCGGGCGTTTCGGCCGTTTCGTCAGACTGATCGTTTCGTCAGCACGACCCTCTCGCCAGAAACCCCGCGTCGTCAACCTCACACGTGATATGGTTTCACTGCTTCCCGACGCCCGTCGACGGAATGGAGTGACCCATGACAGCGCCGCTATCCTCTCGCACCGAAAGTCCCTCGCAGGATCCCCGGCGCGAACTCGAGCCGTTGGCGGCTTTCGAGGATGCCTGCGGCCTGGCGCTCGATACGCTGCCCGGTCCGCAGGAATCGCCCGTTTCCATCGTTTTCAACGATACGGCTTACGCCACGGTGCTGGCGACGCCGGATCAACTCGCGGCGCTGGCCGTGGGTTTCGCGTTCAGCGAAGGGGTGATCGATCGCTATGCCGATGTCGAAGCGCTCGATATCGAAACCAGTCGGCATGGCTTCCGGGTCCGCCTGCGGGTCGCCGAGCGGATTGCCAGGCGTGCCGGGAGTCAGGCGAGGGCGACGCTATCGACCAGCGGCTGCGGGGCCTGCGGCGTGCAGGAAGAGTCCCAGCTGCTGTTCGGTTTGACCCGCCTGCCGGCCACGGTTTTGCCGGAAACGGCGACGCTCGCCACCGGGCTGGAGGCACTGCGAAACGAGTCCGCCCCCGGCATGCATCTGGCGTTGGGGATTTCCAGAGCCGGCGAGGTCGTCACCCTCGGCCGCGATATCGGTCGCCACAACGCGCTGGACAAGGTGATCGGCGCCAGCCTGATGGCCGGCAGCATGCCTGCGCTGGTGATGACCTCCAGCCGCTGCAGTCTGGAGCTGGTGCAGAAGAGCGTCCGTGCGCGAATTGCTGCGCTGGCGACGCTCTCCTATCCTTCTCGGCTGGCGGTCGAGGTGGCACGCAGCTGCCATCTGACGCTGATCAACTGCCACCGTGGCAGACGGCTCGAACTGTTGAGCCGCGGCGACGACTGAACGTCTTCTATCGTCCCAGCCGTCCCATCGTCCTCAAGCGTCGCGCGTATCGGCCGATACGCTATTCCGTTTGGTGCGCAGGCACTCGCCACCCCGCATATCGACAGCAAAAACGTTAGCGGCGTAATATACTTTGGTATTACGACCAACGTTGACAGCCAGTTCGTTGCCCGCCAATCGGCGAATGTCTTTCGCCGCGATAGCGACTACCGGTTGCCGAGGCAGCCGTGCCGATCGTCGCGGTTGGCCGAGCAAGCGTGCCAGTCGTTTCCTGTCATCATTTTCGCTCGTCCTGGTCGCCCTCTCGAGCGTGTAAGGAGAAGCATGTCCCAGTCCTATCGTGAGTCCCAGCGAGAGTCTGCAGGAGGGTCCGGCCCGGAGGCTCCGAGCGCCGTTGCGGCCAAAACCCCCAAGATATTCGACTATCACAACCCGGCCGGCGGCTGGGGCGCGCTGAAGTCGGTGGGCAAGCATCTGCTGCACAGTCGCTCGCCGGCGCTCAATGCGCGCTCGCTGTTCAAACTCAACCAGCCTGACGGGTTCGATTGCCCGGGCTGTGCCTGGGGCGATCCGGAGCACGCCTCCTCGTTCGAGTTCTGCGAGAACGGCGTCAAGGCGGTGACCTGGGAAGCGACAGCCAAGCGCGTTACGCGACAGTTCTTCGCCAGGCACAGTGTCAGCGAGTTGAAGACATGGGACGACTACCGTCTCGAGGATCAGGGGCGGCTGGTCGAGCCGATGCGCTATAACGCCGAGACCGATCACTACGAGCCGATCGAGTGGGAAGCGGCGCTGGATCTGATCGCCGCGGAACTCAAGGCACTGCCCACGCCGGACGATGCGCTTTTCTACACCTCCGGCAAGGCGTGCAACGAGTCCGCCTACGTGTTTCAGCTGCTGGCGCGCCTTTACGGCACCAACAACTTGCCGGACTGCTCCAACATGTGCCACGAAGCCAGCGGCGTGGCGCTCAACGCTGCGCTCGGCACCGGCAAGGGCAGTGCGCGTCTGGAAGATTTCGAGAAGGCCGAGGCGATCTTCGTCTTCGGCCAGAATCCCGGTACCAATCATCCCCGCATGCTGGGCGTGCTGCGCGAAGCTGCCGAGCGTGGTGCGACCATCGTCACTTTCAACACGCTGAAGGAGCGGGGACTCGAGAAATTCGCCGATCCCCAGAAGCCGCTGGAAATGCTGCACAACGGCAGCCACCGCATCAGCTCGCACTACTTCCGACCCAAGCTGGGCGGCGACATGGCCGTGGTCCGAGGGATGGCCAAGGCGCTGCTGGCCCGCGATGCCGCCGGTGAAACGGTGCTCGATCACGACTTTCTGGCGGCCCATACCGTCCATTTCGAGGCCTACCGCTCGCGGGTCGAAGCGACCGGATGGGCAACCCTGGAAGCGCAGTCCGGCCTGACGCAGCTGGAGATGGAAGAGGCTGCCGAGCTTTACGCGCGCTCCAAGGCCACCATCGCCTGCTGGGCCATGGGTATCACCCAGCACGTGCATTCCGTCGCGACCGTGCGGGAGATCGTCAATCTGCTGATGTTGCGCGGCAACCTGGGCAAGCCCGGCGCAGGCACCTCACCGGTGCGCGGCCACTCCAATGTTCAGGGCGACCGCACCATGGGCATTTTCGAGAAGCCCTCCAGGGCGCTGCTCGATGCGTTGGAAGCGCAGTATGGCCGGCCGATGCCGCGTGAAAATGGTGTCGATTCCGTCGCTGCCGTCGAGGCGATGCGCGATCAGCCGGGCAAGGTGTTCATCGGTCTGGCCGGGAACTTCACCCGCGCGATTTCCGATAGCGTCGTCACCGAGAAGGCGATGGCCAACTGCCGCCTGACCGCCTTCATCAGCACCAAGCTCAATCGCAGCCACCTGATCACCGGCGACCAGGCCCTGATTCTGCCGTGTATCGGTCGCAGCGAGATCGATCGCAACACGGCCGGTAAGTCGCAGCTGATCACGGTGGAAGACTCGATGAGCATGGTGCACGGCTCCGCCGGCATCAATAAGCCGGCGGACAACGCGCTGCGCTCCGAGATCGCCATCTTGACCGGCATCGCCGAGCGGCTGTTCGCCAATGACGGGATCGACGATGAAGAGTCCGTCAGCGAGATCGTCGACTGGGCCGCGATGCGCGACGATTACGACGTCATCCGCGAGCATATCGCCGCAGTGATTCCGGGCTTCCACGATTTCAATACCCGCGTGCGCGTGCCGCGCGGATTCTGGCTCGCCAACCCGGTGGCCCGGCTCGAATTCGGCACCGCAACCGGCAAGGCCGAGTTTTCCGATGACGCGTTGCCAAGTGCGGTGATGCACCAGCAGCTGGCGACGCGCGAGGGCTGGCTGACGCTGCAGACGATGCGCTCCCACGATCAGTACAACACCACCGTCTACGGCTACGACGACCGCTATCGCGGCATCGAGGGCGGCCGCCAGGTGATCTTCCTCAACCGTGACGACATCGCGCGGCTCGGTTTCGAAGCCGGCCAGTGGGTCGATCTGATCGGCGAGTCCGATGACGGCGTGACGCGACGCGTCGACGGTTTCAAGATCGTCGCCTACGACACGCCGCAGGGCTGTGCCGCTGCCTACTACCCGGAGACCAACCCGTTGATTCCGCTCTCCCACAAGGGCGATTTCAGCCATACCCCGGCCTCCAAGTCGATTGCCGTCAAGCTCGAGGCGAGCACGCGACTTGCCTGATCGACCCGCCTTGACCGATCTGCAGCGTCATTGGGAAGCGCTGCAGATCGAGCATCCCCAGCTCGATCCGGTCGCTGCACTGGTATTGCTGGCGCTTCGCCAGTCCGACGCGCCGGGTGACGGCAGCGTCTCCACGGCACTGATGTCGCGCCGCCTGGGCCTCGAACACGCGCTGATTCGTCGTGCGGCTGCCGAACTCGAAACCGGCGGCTGGGTTTCGGCGCAGCCGGTCGGCGGTGCCAGCCCTGCCTTGCGGTTGATTTTGACGCCCACTTGCTGACTCAATGCCGGTATCGATGAATGTTTCGATCACCGGGGAGAGGAAGCAAGACATGCCAGACGAGCCATTGAAGGGACGAGTCGCCGTGGTCACCGGCGGCGGTGTAGGCATCGGCTACGCTATCGCCAGGGCGCTGGCGGCCGCCGGCGCACGGGTGGTGATTACCTATCGCTCTCATCAACCCGATTCACACACGCTGGCAGCGTTGACCGCCAGCGGCGGTGAAACGGCGTTGGCCCGATCGCTGGACGTTACCGACGAAGCTGCGGTCGAGAGCTTCGCGCGCTGGCTGAAAGAAGAGGTCGGCGGTATCGATATCCTGATCAACAATGCCGGTGGCCTGATTCAGCGTTCGACCATCGAGGAGATGCCGTTCTCGCTGTGGCGCCAGGTTCAGGCGCTCAACGTCGACTCGGTCTTTCTTGTCACCCATCATCTGCTGCCGCTATTCCGCGAAAACAGCGGGCGCATCGTCACGGTCTCCTCGCTGGCCGGGCGCAATGGCGGCCATCCCGGTGCCACGGCCTACGCCACCGCCAAGGCGGCGCTGTTCGGCTTCACCCGCGGGTTGGCGAAGGAAGTGGCGGGGCGGGGGATTACGGTCAACGCGCTGGCGCCGGGTTTCATCGAAGCGACACCGTTCCATGCGACCTTTACCACCGATGAATCGAAACGCGCCACCATCGACACGATCCCCGCCGGACGCGCCGGCCTGCCCGAAGACGTTGCCTCGGCAGCGCTGTGGCTCGCCAGCGACGGCGCCGCTTTCGTCTCCGGTACCATCGTCGATATCAACGGCGGCCAGTACTTTGGTTAAGGGCTCTGGCCGATCGGTTAAGGGCTCTGGCTGATCGGTTAAGGGCTCTGGCTGAGATCAACCCCCGAACGAATATCGCCGCTCCAGTCGCTCGAACAGCAGGTCGGTGACGATCGCCAGCAAACCGACCAGCAGCGCGCCCTGGATCACGTAGGCCAGGTTGTTGCCGACCAGGCCGGCGATCAGCGGCGTGCCCAGGCTCTTGGCGCCGACGGTGGAGCCGATGGTGGCGGTGCCGATGTTGATGATCACCGAGACCCGGATCCCGGCGATGATCACCCGCATTGCCAGGGGCAGTTCGACTCGACGCAGAATCTGCCAGCGGCTCATGCCGTTGCCGCGGGCGGCTTCGAGGGTGGTTTGCGGCACCGTACCCAGGCCGGCGATGGTGTTCTGGATGACCGGCAGCAGGCCGTAGAGCGACAGCGCGATGATGGTCGGGGCGAAGCCGAAGCCGGCCAGCGGCACGGCGATGGCGAGTACCGCGGCGGGCGGAAAGGTCTGGCCGATCGCGGCCAGCGACGACACCATCGGTTCGAACTCGCGCCCGACCGGACGGGTCACGAACAGCCCGGCGGCGATGCCGATCGTGACCGAGATCAGCGACGACACCAGCACCAGGCCGATGTGGGCGAGCATCAGGTTGAGGAAGCTGTCGCGCGAGTAGAGCGGGGTACCGAGATCGGGAAACAGCGCCCGGAACAGCGGCTCAAGCTGGCCCATGCCCAGCGTCAGCCCGATCAGCAGTAGCACCAGCACGCCCAGAACGCCGTTGCCGGCCGAGGCAGCGCGAAGCCGCCCGACGCCGAGAGTCGACCCCTTCATGAGGCGTGCACCCGCTGTTCGGCCTGGATGCCCATGACGCCCTGCATGCCGATTTCGCCGATCAGCTTGCCCGCCTCATCGATCACCGGCAGCACCATCACGCGATACCACACCATGCGCGAAAGCGCCTCCTTCAGGCTCATGTCGGGCGTGGCCGTCCACTCAGACTTGACCGGAGTCACGCCACCGTCGTCCAGCCTGGCGCCTTCGAGGGCGACGGGCCGGCCGGCGTCGTCGAGCTGCCAGCAATGATCGAGGCCGGGCAGCGTGGCATGGTGCGCGAGACTCGGGGGCCGCTGATACTGATGCACCCAGCGGCGCGAGAGCAGCTTGAGACCGAGATCCGCCTGGCCGATGAACTCGCGCACGAAATCATCCGCCGGCGTCACCATCATTTCGATCGGTCGGTCGTACTGTACCAGCCGGCCGCCATTGAGTAGCGCGATGCGGGTCGCCAGCTGCAGCGCCTCGTCCATGTCGTGGGTGACGAACACGATGGTCTTGCCGGTCTGTTGATGAACGCGCTTCATCTCGGCCTGCAGCACTTCGCGGGTGATCGGATCGACCGCGCCGAAGGGCTCGTCCATCAGCAGCACTTCGGGATCGGCGGCCAGCGCGCGGGCCACGCCGACGCGCTGGGCCTGGCCGCCGGAGAGCTGGTGCGGGTACTTGTGGCGAAATTCGCTCGGGTCGAGATGGAACATGGCCATCAGCTCGTCGACCCGATCGTCGATCCGCGACTTCGGCCATTTCAACAGTTGCGGCACGGTGGCGATGTTCTGGGCCACGCTCCAGTGGGGGAACAGTCCGGTCGACTGGATGGCATAGCCGATCCGTCTTCTGAGCTGCTCGGTCGGTAGCGTATTGACGTCGTCGCCGTTGAGAATGATACGGCCACCGCTCAGTGGTATCAGGCGATTGATCATTTTCAGGGTGGTCGACTTGCCACAGCCGGAGGGCCCGATCAATACGCCGAACTCGCCGGTCTCCAGTGTCAGCGACACATCGTCGACGACGTGCTTGCCCGCGTAGGTCTTGGTCAACCCTTGCAATTCAATCATGAGGATCGTTCCTGATCGGATCCTGAAACGGGGGTCAGCGAGTGCCGGCCGGGCGACTCAAACTGACCAGAATCTGCAGCGCGAAGTCGGCGATTACCGCCAGCACGATGGTCGGAATGGCGCCCAGCAGGACCAGATCGATGGCGTACTGGCCCAGCCCCTGAAAAATGAAGGCGCCGAAGCCACCGGCACCGATCAGCGCCGCGACCACGACCAGGCCGATCGCCTGAACGGTGACGATGCGCAGTCCCGAGAGAATCACCGGCAGCGCCAGCGGGATTTCCACCTGCCACAGAATCTGGCGTGGGGTCATGCCCATCCCGCGGGCCGCCTCCAGTGCGCCGCTGGAGACGCCGGCAAGGCCCGAGTAGGTGTTGCGCACGATCGGCAGCAGCGAATAGAGCACCAGCGCGATGATCGCCGGTGCCACCCCGATACCGCTGACGCCGAGATCACCCAGCCAGGGAACGGCGCGGCCAAGCGCGGAAAGCGGCGCGATGAGCAGGCCGAACACGGCGATCGAGGGTAGCGTCTGGAAAACGTTGAGAACGCTGAACAGGCCGTTGCGCAGCCGGGCGCGGCGATTCGCCATCAGTCCCAACGGCAGGCCGACCAGCAGCGCCGGCACCAGAGCGCCCCCCACCAGCAGTAGATGACGGATGAGCTGATCGACGAAGTTATCCCGCTGGTTGGCGAATTCGCGCATGATCGACAGCGGTGCCAGCAGGTCGCCGCAAAAGCACGCAGCGATCACGGCCAGCGCCGCCATGCCGTACAGGGCGCGTCCGGCCATGCCGAGACGCAGTCGCTGTAACGCATCGATGGCGATCAGCACGCAGACGAACAGCAGGATCCAGAAGGTCGCGCCTTGCGACACCCGGGCGGCCGGCGAGGCATCGACCAGCGCGCGGTGGGCGTAGCCCCCCAGTGCCTGGAAATCGAGCGCCAGCAGCGGCAGGGTGGCGATCAGCGAAAGCCAAAGGGCAGTGCGCACGCTCAAAGGCCTGGCCAGCGCCGCGAGCAGCAGGGCCAGCCCGATCAGGGCGAAAGCGGCGAGCTGCCAGCTCGCCGACGCCTCCCACAGCATCACCGACTGACCCGAGGCCAGCCGGTTGGGAGAGAGACTCGCGAAGGGCAGCAGCCCGACACTGGCGACGGCGGCAACCAGCAGCGTCATCAGTACCCGGTTGCCGACCCATTGCCGGCTTCGTGTCGACGCCATCAGCGAAATCAGTCCAGCAGACCCTGTTCGACGAGATAGTCATGCGCGACCTGGTCCGCCGGTAGCCCGTCGACCTGAATCTTGCCGTTCAATCGCTGCAACGTTTCCCGGTCTAGCGATTCGAACACCGGCTTCAGCAGTTCCTCGATTTGAGGATAAGCGTCGAGCACCGACTGACGCACCACCGGGGCGGGCTCGTAGACCATCTGCACGCCCTGGGGATCGTCCATCACCTTGAGACTGGCGGCGGCAATCGCGCCATCGGTGCCGTAGACCATCGCCGCGTTGGTACCGCTGGTGCCTTCGGCGGCAGCGCGAATGGTGGCAGCCGTGTTGCCGCCGGAGAGAACCAGTAGCTGGTCTTCGCTGAGCGTGAAGTCATAGGCGCGCTGGAAGCTCGGCAGAGCGGCGTCGCTCTCGACGAATTCCGCCGAGGCGGCCAGCTTGATCTCGCCACCGTCGCCGACCCACTGACCGAAGTCGGCCATGGTGGAAAGGTCGTTGTCATCGGCCACGTCCTGGCGCAGGGCGATGGCCCAGGTGTTGTTGGCGGGCGCCGGCGTCAGCCATGCCAACTGGTGTGCTTTGCTGTCGGCGGCCTTGATCTTGTCGTATCCCGCCTGCTCGTCTTTCCACGCCGGATCGTCGGTGGTATCGGTGAAGAATGCGCCGTTGCCGGTGTATTCGGGGTAGAGATCGATGTCGCCGGCCACCAGCGCCTGGCGCACGATATTGGTCGGGCCTAGCTGCAGACGGCTGTCGACCGGCAGATCGGCGTTCTCCAGCACGTCGACGATCATGTTGCCGAGCAGGGAGCCTTCGGTATCGATCTTGGATGCAACGCGAATCGGTTGCTGATCGTCCTGCGCCAGGGCTTGGCTCAAGCCGACGCTGGCGATGATCGCGGCGGCGGCGACGGAGGTGATGAGACGAGTGGAGAGCGACGGGCGCATGGCGGCGTTCCTTTGCGATCGGTGAGCGTGAAGGCTCGTGTGAGGAGCCTGAAGACTCGATGATTATCGGTCGTCCGTCCGGGACGGCTGTTGTCGACGGCCGGGGGACGAACCTGTCCAGGCCAAGGCTTGAGTCTAGCGGTAGTGCGCCCGGTCGACCAGCCGATGCCGAGCCGCCCGCTAGCTGCTAGGATTGAGCGATCCGAAGTCCATTCGATCAGGAATAGGACACCAAGACAGAAAGGAGTAGGACATGAAGATTACCGGCGCGGCGTTGATCGTGAGCGGCTTTCTACTGGCCGGTTGCAGTACCGCCCCCAAGCCCGACGAGGCGCCCCGGCCCCCTGACGTCAAGCCGGTTCCCGCGGACGCCTGCGGCGCGCAGACCGTAGGCAGTCTGGTCGGCACGATGCTGGACGACGATGTGCGGGCACGAATCGCGGATCGTTCGCGCGCCGCCGACATTCGAGTGATCGAACCCGGCCAAGCCTACACGATGGATTATCGCTCGGAGCGGCTCAACATCAAGGTCGATGATCAGCGCAAGATCACGGACATTTCCTGCGGCTGAACGAGGGGAGGCAGGCTGGGACATGCGAAGAGGGCCGGCTGACCACCGGCTCTTTCTGTTTGAGTTTCATCTGTTCGAGTTTCATCTGTCTCAGGTCTATCTGTCTCAGGTCTATCCGTTTGAGCCTCATCTGTTTCAATAGCGTCTGTTTCAATACCGTCTGTTTCAATGCCACGCCATCGCGGCAGCCGGCAGGCCCCATCGGCCTGCAGAGCGCCCGCAAGAGTCGATCAGGAGTTTCCCCATGCTACGCACCGAGGTCATCACCGAGGGCACGCTTAACTGCTTCCCGCCCGGGCTGAAGTACGACAATGGTTCGCTGGTCAACGTCGAGGTGTCGGCAGTGGTCTTCGACGGATCGCGTCTGATCCTGGCCAGCGACAAGCCGATCCCTGGCGAGCAGCGTTCCGCGGCGTTCGCCTTCGATCTGGTCGATGGCCTGCCCGATCCGGAGAGCCTCGAGTACCTGACGGCTGAGACCATCCGGCGGGCGGTCAAATACGAGGACTTCGCCCTGACCGTGGACGGTCGCTACATCCTGGCGACCACCGGCTTCGACCGTATCGACGACGAGAGTCATGCGCTCAACGCCTACAATCACCTGCTGATCTGGCCGGTGGGCGAGCCGGACCGCGTGCAGGTCGTGGATCCCGACCCCCGCGACGGCGTGGAGGGGTCACTGGAGCTGCGTCGCAAGCTCGATGACGCCATTGGGTTGCCCTATTACAAGATCGAAGGACTGGCGGCGGTTCCGGCGCGTCCCGATCTGGACCGCGAGAGCGACGGCCTGCTGCTGTTCGGGGTACGCGAGCAGGGTCGGAGCTATGATGATTTCGACTATGTGGCGCGAGTGGTGGGCGTTCACTATCGCATGACGGCCGACGGTAACCTCGAGTTCGTCGATGAACTCTGCGAGCGCTATCGCTTCGAGCCCTCCGAATATGCCGGTGTCCGTCACATCTGCGGCCTGTCGAGTCTCGAATACGACCCCCACAACGATCGTCTCTATCTGATGGCCAGTTTCGAGGTCGAGGATGCGCATGGCGAGCAGACCGGTGGCTATCTGTGGTCGATGCCGCTGGCCGAACTGATCGAGGGCGGCAGTCCGTCGATCGTCGAAGACGTCCACGGCGAGGTGCTGGAGTTCGAGCACAAGGCCGAGGGCCTGGCCGTGCTCGATAACGCGCGGTTGTTCGTGGCTTACGACAATGACCGTGACATGACCTTGGGTCGGATCGACGAGCGCGACGAACGGGAAGCCTGCGAAGCGCCCTACACCGTGCTGCGGATCCTCGGCTGACGCCGTCGCGTCCACGCCGTTCAGAGAGAGAAAATGATGCTGAAGGATTCCCCGCGACGTTATGGGTCGGTCACGCGAGCGCTGCACTGGCTGATCGCCTTGCTGGTCATCGCACAGCTGGCCAGCGTGTTTCTCGGTTTTATCTGGAAGAACAACGTCTTCAGCCAGTTGATTCTGCCCTGGCACACGACGATCGGGGTCAGTGTCCTGACCGTGATGGCGATACGCACGCTGTGGGCACTGTCGCAGCTGTCGCGGCGGCCCGCCCATGAAGGGAAGCTGCAGCGCCTGGCCATTGCCGGGCACGTCGCCATGTATGCCCTGCTGATATTGATGCCGCTGTCAGGTGCGCTGATGACCTGGGGAATGGGTTACGGCGTCCACGTATTCGGCACCGCCTGGTTCGAGGGCGCGGATGCGCCCTGGGCCGCTGGCTTCGGCAAGCTTCACGGCACCTTTGCCTGGCTACTGACGTTCATGATCGTCGGTCACGTCTGCATGGCGATGTTCCACCACTTCCGACTGAGGGATGGCACGTTGCACCGGATGCTCGGTCGCAGAGGCGACGACCGAGACACCCGGTCGGGCTGATCTGTCTCGAGCGGACCGTTCTGTATCGGTCACACCGTTCTGTCTCGATCAGACCGATGCATCGCGGCCGGGGCGATGATCATTGACGGTCTGCGGTGCGCTGAATTCGCTCTTCCAGCGCTTGACCGCGACCTGCTCCTTGAGCAGTTCCAGCATGTCGATCAGCACCTGCTGGGTGACTCGATCCGCCTTGTCGTCGACGTGCAGCCAGGCGTCGATGCCGCTGCCCACGAGGTCGGTCAACATCGAATGGAAATGCGGTGAGCGCAGGCCGTCGATCGCCTCGTGGACGACACGACTGGCGATATCGCTGAGACTGCGCTCGATACTCTCGGCTACGGCATCGCCCATGGGCAGCCGGCGCAGACGGCGTAGCTCGTCGTTCTCCTCCACCGTTCTGGCGACCAGGGCGGCGACGTAACGATGAACCTGCTGATGATTTTCGGCATAGCCCTTGTTGATCGTGCGCTCCAGGCGGGCTGCGATCTCCTCGACCAGCGCCGCCTTGCGCGGCTGGATCACCTCGGTCGAAATACGCTGGGCCAGATGCTCGCTGTCGCGGATTTCGTTTTGCATGTCGCCAAGCAGATTGAGCGCGACGCGATCGGAAATCTCTTCCATCAGCACGCCGTAGTAAGTGCGATAGAAGCGGTAGAGACGCCAGCCGGTGACATCGATCACGCCCAGGCGCTGTAGACGTATCAGCAGCGAGACGACGCGCAGGATACGTAGCAGGCGGAACCCGGCCAGCGGAATGCAGCCGAGCACGTCATACCAGTGCACGAACGGATAGAAAAACCAGCGGGCGTAGCGTCGTTGGGCGATGGCGATTATCCATCCCAGCAGCACGTCGAGAATGAAGATGGCGACGAAACAGAGATCGATCTCGAAGAAATTGGCCCGGATGTTCTCGGCGTAGGCATCGTGAAGACCCGGCGCTACGGCATCGAAAGCAGCGTTGAGCGGCGGGATCAGATACAGGCTGTCGAACAGCAGCAGCATCAGGTTGATCGCCACCAATACGACGACGGCGAGATCCCAGATCAGCAGCAGCCGCTCGCCGAACGGGCTGAGCCGTCTTGTGGCACGAGGTTGACGAGGGTCGGTTTCAGACATCGAACGTCCTTGTCCGTATAAGCGGCTTGATTGGCGAGTACCTTGCGAGGGGGACGGTTTCAATGACCGGCCGGATAGGCCTTGAGATGAGCGGCCACGGCGCTGCGCTCCTCCTCGGCTTCCTGCTTGCGCAACTTCTTGCGCAACGCCGCCTTTTCGAAGCGCAGCTTCTGCAGCGGGGTCTTCAGATCCAGCGCCGGTACGGGAACCGGATTGCCTTCACTGTCGACGGCGACCATGGTCAGGTAGCAACTGTTGGTGTGGCGTATTACCCGCTCCTGGATCGATTCGGCCAGCACCTTGATGCCGACCTCCATCGACGAGCGACCGACGTGATTGATCATCGCCAGGAAAGTGACCAGCTCGCCGACATGGATCGGCTGCTTGAACAGCACCTGATCGACGGACAGCGTTACCACGTAGCTCCCGGCGTAGCGGCTGGCACAGGCGTAGGCGACTTCGTCGAGCTTCTTGAGAATGGCCCCGCCATGCACCTTGCCGCTGAAGTTGGCCATGTCGGGGGTCATGAGTACGGTCATCGACAGCTCGTGCTGTCGAGGCAGGTCATCTGGCGTCACGGTGTCCTCGGAATGGATGCAAGACGTTATTGTGCGCCAGATGTAACACGTTTCACCACGACTGCCCATCGATCGGCTCATCGATCAGCCCCCGGGCGGCGTCCGCCAGGCCACGGGAGGACGTTATCGTACCGAAGCTAGTGTGGCGTCTCGCAAGTAACGCGAAGAAATATCGGGTGCATGGCGTTGCCAGGCAAGGCGCGAGGAGGCGTCATAGTGGGGTCTATGGCAACGACGAGCAACGCCGCATGGCGGCGCCAGGGACCGATATTATTGGATGGTATTTGTGAGACACCACACTAGAACAGGGTCAGCCCCAGCCCGATCACCACGCCCGTCACCACCAGCTGGATCAGACAGAAGCCCATGATGTCCTTGGCGTTGAGGCCGGCGATGGCGAGCACCGGCAGCGCCCAGAACGGTTGCAGCAGATTGGTCCAGGCATCGCCCCAGGCAACGCCCATGGCGACGCGCGCGACATCGGCACCGAGCGCTTCGGCGGCCGGCAGCATGACCGGGGCCTGCACCGCCCACTGGCCGCCGCCGGAAGGGATGAACAGATTGACCACGCCGGCACTGATGAATGACCAGAACGGCAGGGTATCGGCGTTGGCGATGGCGACGAACACCTCGGAGAGCGACTGCGCCAGACCGGACTGCATCATGATGCCCATGATCCCGGCGTAGAACGGGAACTGGATGACGATGCCGGCCCCGCCCCGGATCGCCTCGTTGAGGCTCGCGAGCAGACTGCGCGGCGTGCGGTGGAGGACGATGGCGAGCGACAGGAACAGGAAATTGACGCTGTTGAGGTTGAGCCCACCGCCGGCGAACACGAAGTAGTGCACCAGATAGAGCAGCCCCGGGATACCCACCAGCATCGACAGCAGCGTACTGTTCTCGAGCCGGTCCGCCGGACGCGTGACGGCGTTCGGATCCAGGCTCGCGGGCTCGGCGAGCTGCTCGCGACTGACGAAGACGCTCTCGTCTTCCGGCGGCAGCATCCAGCGGTTGACCAGCGGCATGATGATGAACAGCGCAACGAGGATGATCAGGTTGTAGCCGGCGAAGATCGTCTGAGAGGTGGGAATGATTCCGATCTGATCCTCGCTGAAATGGCCCGGCGTGGCGATGGTCAACGGAATCGAACCGGCCAGACCGCCGTGCCAGACTACGAAGCCGGAATAGGCACTGGCGATCAGCAGGCGATAGTCCACCCGCACCTGGCGGGCCAGCGCCTTGGCGAACAGTGCTCCGACGACCAGACCGAAGCCCCAGTTGATCCAGCTGGCGGCGAGCGAAACCAGCGTCACCAGAATGATCGCGCGAGCAGGCGTTCTGGCGGTGGCGGCGAGCCTGTCCAGCATCCGCTTGATCGGCGGCGAGCTGGCGAGCATGAAGCCGGTGACCAGTACCAGCAGCATCTGCATCGAGAACGACAGCAGACCCCAGAAGCCGTCGCCCCAGTACTGCATCACCGCCAGCGGGGAGCGCTGTTCGAACAGCATCGCGGCCAACGCGGCGATGAGTGTCAGCAACAGCACGAAGATATAGGGGTCGGGCAGATAGCGCTCGACCAGCTTGACCGCCGGACGGGAGACGCGCTGCAGCATGGTGGAGACTCGTGTCAGGGAGAGATTAGCGGCAGGCTACCCCATCCATCGCGACCCCATCAGTCAACCTTGGTCGAGTATCGCCATCCGATTGACGCGCCGAATCAACGAGCCGCGGCCGAAGACCACTTGCTGCGGCGATACCGGAGGTAGTACGCGCCCAACGAGGCCGAGCGCACCAGCGTGAAAAACAGGAACGAGAACCACAAGCCATGGTTATCGTAGCTCTGGGTCAGCCACCACATCGGCAGATAGCAGGCGATTGCCAGCCAGATGGTGTCGCGCATGGCGCGGCTTTCGGTCGCGCCGATGAAGACGCCGTCGAGCAGGTAGCTCCAGACCGCCAATGCCGGCATCGCGATCATCCACGGCAGATAGTCGGCGGCGGTGGCGCGGACTTCCGGCAGATCGGTGAGCAGCGAGATCAGACCGTCGCCGGCGACCGCGAACAGCAGCATCGAAACGCCGGCCACCAGCAGCGACAGCTTGCCGGCGGCACGCACGGCGTCGCCGAAGTCGTCCCAGTCGCGTCGGCCGACGGAACGTCCGGTGAGGGCCTCGGCGGCGTTGGCGAAGCCGTCCAGGGCAAAGGAGGTGAGCATGATGAACTGCAGCAACACCGCATTGGCGGCGAGCACGGTATCGCCAAAGTTGGCACCCTGGGCGATGAAGAACGCCTGGGCGAACAGCAGCCCCAACGTCCGCACGAACAGGTGCTGATTGACACGGATCAGCGCCGAATAGCGCTCCCACACCCACAGCGCCTCGCGTGACAGCGACCCGCCCAGCTCGCGGCAGTGGACGGCGACCCGCCACAGGCCGAAGGCCAGCGCGCTGTAGTCGGCAATCAGCGATGCCCAGGCCACGCCATCGCTGGACAGGCCGAAGCCAACCACGAACAGCAGGTCGAGCACGATATTGACGCCGTTGGTGAGCAGCAAAATCGCCAGTGTGATCCGAGTCTTCTGCTGCCCGATGAACCAGCCCAGAATGGCGTAGTTGGCGAGGACGGCCGGCGCCGAGAAGATCCGGATATGCGCGTAGCTGGCGGCGAGCGACATCGCCGCTTCGCTGCCATCGAGCAGCCACAGGCCGATATCGATCAGCGGTTTTGACAACACGATCAGCGCCAGTCCGATCACTGCCGCCATGACCAGCGACTGGGCCAGCAGCAGTCTCACGCCGCTGTCGTCCTCACGTCCAACGGCCTGGGAGGTCAGCCCGGTGGTACCCATGCGCAGGAAGCCGAAGCCCCAGTAGAGAAAGCTGAACAGCGTCGCGCCCAGCGTCACCGCGGCCAGGTAGCGCGAATCCGGCAGGTGGCCGACGACGGCCGTATCCACCAGGCCGAGCAGTGGCACGGTGATATTGGAGAGAATGATCGGCCAGGCCAGCTTCCAGATATGCCCGGTGGTGTAGCGCCTGGTGTGGTTTCCGGGTTCAGGCGAAAACGTGTCGGTGCGGCCCACGGCGCTATTTGCCTCTCATCATTCTGTTTGGCGCATTCATCTGTTCAGGCGCTAGACCGTCAGATATCAGATAGATGAATGGGCGGTTATCGCCACTGCGCGAGGAAGCTGTACGGCATAAGGACGAGCGCCGCCGGAGAAGGTGGGGATCCAATGTCTTGACATCCCAGGTGAAATATCAAGCCGCCGTGATGATCCTGTACTTCTCCATCAACTGATCCTTGCTCTCTTCGCGCTCCGGGTCGAGCGGTATACAGTCCACCGGACACACCTGCTGGCACTGCGGCTCGTCGAAGTGGCCGACGCATTCGGTGCAGCGGCTTGGGTCGATGACGTAGATCTCTTCGCCGGGCGAAATCGCATCGTTGGGACATTCCGGCTCGCAGACATCGCAGTTGATGCATTCATCGGTAATCATCAGAGCCATATCAATGTCCTCCTGACGGACGGTCGCCGTCTGCCGCGAATCGCCGCCGCAGGGCCTCGGCCACGCATGGCGATACATGTTGGGAAACGTCCCCGCCGAGGCGCGCGATCTCGCGCACGATCGTCGAGGAGATATAGGAGTTCTCGATCTCCGGCGTCAGAAACAGGGTCTCGACGTCCGGCGCCTGGGCGCGATTCATGTTGGCCAGCTGCATCTCGTACTCGAAGTCCGATACCGCCCGCAGCCCGCGCAGAATGATGCGTGCCCGCTGCTGGACCAGCAGCTCGGTGAGCAAGCCACTGAAGCCGATCACCTCGACGTTGGTCCATTCGGCAACGACCTCTCGGGCCAGTGCCTCGCGCTCCTCGAGCGACAGCGTCGGCTGCTTGCGAGGGCTCTGTGCGACGGCGATCACGACCTTGTCGAAGATCCGCGCGGCCCGGTGAATCAGATCGCGATGACCATTGGTGATCGGATCGAAGGTACCGGGGTAGACGACGATATTGTGCATTCAAAGCACTCCGTGCTCGAATTCAGTCCAGTGTACCGAAAGGATTGTCGACCTTCAGTGACACCGGGTTGGCGTAACCGGGGATGCGGATCGAATCGCGGCCGACTTCCAGCTCCGGCCCTTCCAGAACGCCCTCGCCGAAGCGATAGATGACCTCGAACCGGCCGGCATCGGCGGCAGCTTCATAGCGTGCCGCCGCGGCGAGCGTCTGTTCGCGACGATGGCGCCAGTCGTCGAGCGCACGCTGGCCGTGGCGCTTGGCCAGCAGACGCTCGGTCACCTGCGGCGACAGCAGCAGTCCGGTGGCGTTGTTGCCGCCAAAGCCCTTGGCATTGATGAAGCTGCAGTCGGTCTCGAGCGCAAGCGGTTGCTGGAAGAAGCGCAGCCGCTCGGCATGTACATCGTCGGCGACCGCATCGAGTGTCGGAATGCCCGGCACCCAGCCGTGAGCAAAGGTGCCCAGGGCGCTGGCGATCTGATCGCCGGCGGCGCTGCCTTGGGAGTGGCCGATGAACGCCTTGATCGCGGCGACCGGCCAGTTCTCGATGCCGTTGGCCCGAGCGACCTGATCGAAGATATGCGACTCGGTCGTGCGGTTCTTCGGCGTGCTGGTGCCATGGGCATGAAGATAGCTGCGATGACGTACGCTCTGCTCGCCGAGAATCGAGGTGGCCAGCGCGACGGACTTGCCCAGCGTCAGGTAGTTGCCGATGCCGGGGGCGGAGATCGAGCGCTTCCAGCCATCGGCGTTGACGTTGACCTCCGGCACGGCGCCGAGAATCTGCGCGCCGGTCTCGAGCACCAGCGAGTCATCCATCAGCAGGATGAACTGCGAGGCTTCGGCGATGGTGAAACCGCAGTTGCGCGCGAACGGGCGGCAGGCGCGCTGATAGTCCTCATCGGTCAGCAGCTCGAGGGCATCCAGCGCCATCAGGCTCTGATCGTCGGCCAGTGCGCTCATGGCGCGGAAGCCTTCGATGATCTCCGGCGTCACCGGCGCGTCGCTGGTACCGACCATGACCACGCGCCGGCGACCCTGGCGGATGTCGTCGATGCCCAGACGCAGGTTGTAGAGGAAGGTGGCACAGGCGCCCTGGATCGCCCCCGTTCCTCCGACGCTTCCCAGCACATAGGCGTTGAGGAAGTCCGCCGGCATCTGGCCATAGCCCAGCGGCATCTGCTTGGAGGTCGTGCGCTGGCCGGTGACGAAGCTCTTGAGCATGCCGCCCCAGCCTGCGTCGTCGAGCTGGCCGATGGAGTTGCCGGCATAGACGGCGATAGCGTCGGGATCCACTCGATCGCGCAGTGACTCCCAGTCGAGTCCGCTCTGACCGAGACAGTCGCTGACCCCGAAGATCGCCATCGACAGGCCGCGGGGGTGATGAACGCTCCGATAGAAGGTATCGGGCGCGAAACCTTGCGGCAGTCGACCGGCAGCACGCACCAGGGCCTGGCGCCGTTCGGGCAGCAGCGCATCGAGCGTGCCGGCGGGAACGTTGACCTCGACCGTCTGCTTGTCGAGCTCGCGAACTTCCCAGCCCCCGGGCAGGGGCTGTGGCAGCTGGCGTCGAGAGGTGGTGAAGCGCAGCGGTTCGCCGAGCGTCATCCGAACTTCGCGGTTGCCGGGAATACCGGCTTCCTGGAAGGCGTCGTCCTCGATGCGCCGGATCAGCGTGTGCTTGAGAATATGCTCGCGGTAGCGGCTGGCGACCGCCTGCTCGCTCAGTGTTTCGCCATCGGCGCTTTGCCACTGGCCGCTCTCGTCCGAGGTGACCAGTTGCATCATGGCTGCCAGTGCGACGAGTGTCTGAGTCTGTTCGGCCGATGGCAGAGCGTCGAAAATCGTACGGCGGTAGGCTTGGTGCCCGGAGGTTCTACCCGCGGCGTTGACGCCGCCCATGCCGACGATGACCGGTAAATGTGACAAGCCACGTCCCTCGTGAATATTGGGGGCAATCGGTAAACGATTGGCATGGGGATGACGAAACGGCGATGAAAGGGCATTCCCGGCCGAGGCTGGCGCTATCGGCGGCGGAGCCATTGGAAAACAGCCCTGAACCAGTGAAAAACCGTCATCGTGCAAGCCATCGAAGGCCGTATTGCCAGGATTGGCTGAATGTGGGCAGGGATGATACACCTGCGCGCGTGCGCCGTCATGCCGCGCCAATGGATAGGTTGGTGCCCGATTCCTTTGCGCTCCTTCTGCGTCTACCGCTGCAATGGCTGCGACGAGGCCGGCCGGGTCGCTGCGGGAATATCGTGGCAGTGGCCGCGAGAACGACGGCACCGTCGCTGTTAGAATGGGCGACTGTCTAGAATGCGCGACTGTCTAGAGTGCGCGACTGTCATCAGCCCGTAAACGGTATTCATCATTTAGTGGTATTCATCATTCAACGGGACTTGTCATGCAAGCGTCTTCGCGCGCCATCATCTCCAGTCAGCAGGGGCCGCATCAGGATCTGGTCCGCCGCGTTCAGCGTGCCCGCGACAGCGAGTGGCAGCGCCCACCCGCCGAGCACACGCGTGATGCCTTCGACGGGGCGGCCCGCTGGCTGGCGGCTCAGGATCGGCCGCTGATTCTGGATGCCGGCTGTGGAGTCGGCCTTTCCACGCGTCGACTGGCCGAGCACCATCCGGACCATGCCGTGATCGGGGTGGATCGTAGCGAGCAGCGGCTGTCCCGTGATCACGGCGCGCTGCCGGACAACGCGCTGCTGGTACGCGCCGATCTGGTCGACTTCTGGCGTCTGGCGAGAGACGCCGACTGGCGACCGGCGCGGCATTATCTGCTCTATCCCAATCCTTACCCCAAGAGCACGCAGCTCAAGAAGCGCTGGCAGGGTCATCCGGTCTTCCCGGCGATACTCGCCCTCGGTGGTACGCTCGAATTGCGCTCCAACTGGGAGATCTACGTGCAGGAGTTCGCGCTGGGGGTGAAAACGCTCTGTGGCGTCGATGGCGAGATCGCGCCCTTCGTACCGGGGGGGGCATCCACGACGCCGCGCGAGCAGACTTTTCTGACGCCGTTCGAACAGAAGTACTTCGAGAGTGGCCAGGCGCTGTGGTGCTATCGTGTCGAGCTCCCAGCCATCGTTACCAGCCGATTCAGGATGCCGATCTCATGAGCTATCTTCTGCTCGCCCTGGCGATCATCGCCGAAGTGGTGGCGACCAGTTCGCTGAAGGCCTCCGCCGGCTTTTCACGGCTGTTGCCGAGCATCATCGTGGTGGCGGGATACGGTTTCTCGTTCTATGCGCTGTCGCTGGTGCTCAAATCGCTGCCCATCGGCATCACCTACGCGATCTGGGCGGGTCTCGGTATCGTGCTGGTGACGCTGATCGGGATCGTGGTCTATGGCGAGAGACCGGATCTGCCCGCCTATCTGGGAATGGCGCTGATCATCGCCGGCGTCGCCGTCATCCAGATCTTCTCTCGACTCTCGTCGCACTGACGTCCGGTAGCGCTGTCATCTTTTCGCGCTTTTGTCTTCTGGTACTTTAACATGGCACCAGCCATCGCTTCCGGGGGCCGTTAGTTGGTACGCTCTGGATCAGATAGGCCCCCATTTTTCTTTGGAGCGAGCACCCCATTATGCGGCGATGGCTAGGTCGGAGTTCTCTGTTTGTCGGTGCGTTATCCCTTTCCGTTGTCTCCATCGCTGTGCAAGCGGCCGGGTTCGACCATGTCGGCCGGCTGGCCGACAAAGGTTTCGTGGTCAGCGCCCAGGCGCAACTGCTCGATAGCGGCGAAGTGCTGGGTGCCATCAATCCGGCCCAGGCATTGTCGCCAGCTTCGGTCACCAAGCTTTACACCGCTGCCGCCTCGCTGGATCGATGGGGCCCGCAGCATCGCTTTACCACGCGTTTCGTGTCCACCGGTTCGCTCGATGCCAACGGCGTGCTGCACGGCGATCTGGTGCTCGAAGGCGGCGGAGATCCCGCGCTGACTTCGGAAGAACTCTGGCGCCTGATCCAGAAGCTGCGGGAGCTCGGCGTTTCCAGCGTCGACGGCCAACTGGTTGTCAGCCAGTGGCGCTTCGGGCCGGTGGCCTGTGCCACCACCGATCGCTGCCAGACGCAGACGGAAGGCACCAACGCCTACGCCTCGCTACTCTCTTCCGCCGCGATCAACTACGGCAGCTGGTGCGCTACGGTGATGCCGGGCGTGGTCGGTCAGCCGGCACGCATTACCAGTTGCGACACGGTGGCGCCGACCATTCGCATCGAGAACGACGTGACCACGGTGGCGGCAGGGGGTTCGGCCAGTCTCGATGCCAAGCGGATCACCGATAGTCAGGGCGATACGCTGCGCGTCAGCGGTCAGATCCCCGCCGGCAGCTATCCGCGTCCGGTCTACAAGGCGAGCTCGGACCCTGCCGATCAGACTGGCCAGACGCTGCTGTCGTTGCTGCGTCAGGCTGGCATTCCGATCAGCGGTGGCTACGCGATCAGTCGTCAGGCGCCGCCGCCTTCTGCGCAGTCGCTGGCGGCGGTGGAGGGCAAGCCGCTGCAGGAGCTGCTGCTGCGCACGCTCAACTACTCCAACAATTTCATGGCCGATACGCTGGCGCTGGATCTGACCGCCGGCACCCAGCAGAATCTGCCGGATGCCGGCCGGGCGCTGGAGCGCTTCGCCGCCGGTCTGCCAGGGCATGGCGCGGTCACGCTGCGCAGCGGCAGTGGCCTGACCCCGGAAAACCGCGTTTCCGCGCAAAGCGTCAATGCGCTGCTCGGTGCCATGTATGGACGCGCATCGCTGTTTCCCACTTTCGTGGCGGGCATGCAGGTTCCCACCAACGGGCCGATGCACTTCATCCGGCGCGGTAGCCAGACGTTCCAGGATCACGTGATGCTCAAGACGGGTACGCTCAACGAGCCGGTGACCGTGCGGGCCATTGCTGGTTATTTTCGAACCGAGAGTGGTCGCTGGGGCAGTTTTGCGGTACTCGTCAACGGCACCGGGTCGACGCCGTACCTCTCCTGGCGGGAGACGCTGCCGATGATTTCGGACGATCTGACCGCGATGATCGAACGCCACTAGGCGCTGTCTGAAAAGTCGACGAGCGACGGCAAGACCGGGGCGCGTAGCCAAGGCAAGAATCGATGAAGACGGACCGGGCTGGCGTACCCGTTTACGCGGTGTCAATGAGCATCTTGACCGGGCTGGCGCACCAGCCGATTTTTAACGCCGTATGGGCGAGCGCAGGCAGTTTTCAGACAGTGCCTAGCGCATCCATCGACGCCCGTCGGGCAATCCGCATTGCCGGCGTGATTGCCCGCCGAGAGGCGCTTTTCATCCGCTTACACAAGAGGACGCCACCGTGCTGACACGTTTTTCTCTGCTGACCGTCGCTGCCGCTCTGGCCGCCGGCGTGGCCGTTTCCGGCTGTACCACGAATCCTGGCGCCAGCGATGCCAATACCGTTCCCGACACTCGGGCCGACAGCGACACTCGGGCCGCCAGCGAGGCGCTGGTCGGTACCTACTGGAAGTTGATGACGCTCGACGGCAAACCGGTAACCGTCGCGGACAATATGCGTGAAGCGCATCTGGTTCTCGACGCCCAGGGGCGTGTGACTGGTTCGACCGGCTGCAATCGACTGATGGGCAGTTATACCCTGCAGGACGATACGCTGACCTTCTCCCAGCTTGCCTCGACTCGCATGGCGTGCCCGGGTGAGGTGGCGGCGCTCGAACAGGCTTGGCTGGCGACGCTGTCGGAGACGGCGCACTATTCGATCGAGGGTCAGTCTCTGGTTCTCGAAGATGCCGGCGATCACGCGCTGGCCGAACTCAAGGCCAATGCGCTCTATTGAACTGCACGGCGAACACCGACCCGACGACGAGAATCGAACCCTTGACCCTGATCGAATGCGAGTTCGACCGCCACGGTGATGCCGTGCTGGCGATCTTCAACGATGCCATTCTCAACACGACAGCGCTCTACGAATATCAGCCGCGGACCGCGGCGTTCGTCGAGGGCTGGTTTCAGGCCAAACGCGATGGCGATTTGCCGGTCATCGGCATGCTCGACGACGCCAGCGGCCGATTGATGGGCTTCGCCAGCTACGGCCCGTTCCGTCCCCACGCCGCCTATCGCTACAGCGTCGAGCACTCGGTCTACGTGGATCGGGATTTCCGCCAGCGCGGCGTCGCCCGCCGGCTGATGAAGGCGCTGATCGAGCGCGCCGAGGCCCAGCAGTATCACACCCTGATCGGCGGCATCGACGCCTCCAATGCAGCGAGTATCGCGCTGCATCAACAGCTGGGCTTCCGCCATGCGGGAACCGTTAGTCAGGCCGCCTACAAGTTCGATCGTTGGCTCGATCTGGCGTTCTATCAGCGGGTGTTGTCGACGCCGGCAGAGCCTCTCGGGGGCTGATCAGGGCGTATCGCCACTCGGCGCCGAGGGGGGCTGGTCGCTCTCTTTGGACTCGGCATCGTCACTGATGGCGTCTGTCGGGGTACTGGGTAGGGCATCGGAGCCGATTGCCAGCTTGTCGGCGTCGGCAATGAAGACCTCCTGACTGCTGCGCAGGAACAGGCAGAGTTCCTGCCCGGCCTGACCGTTCATCTGTTTCTGTGGATAGTGACCCTGGATCAGCAGTGCCGTCATCCCCGCCTCATCGTCGAACAGCACGGGGTCGCCCGCCGGCGCGGCGTCCGGAAACTGGCTGGCCTGCTGGCACTGTTCGATGACCGCACGGTCGTGCTCTTGCCATGCGGCATCGCTGGAGGCACTGGCGGAACCGGCCAGCGTCAGTAGCGCCGCGGCCAGGAAAAGAGGATTGGGCTTCAATTCAGAACGACGCATCGGGAGCGTTCCCTGTTCCGGTGTGTGAAGTGCCGATGAGCATGGCACGCCTGTCAGCCTGGCGGATTCATCATCGGACGTGAATCTTTTCATGGGCCGCCGAGGCCCGTCATTGGAGTATAGAACCCGTATGGCGTTCCCCGTTGCGTTGCTGTTTCTGGCCGTGGTGTTCTCGACGTCGGTGCTGTCCGGCGTGTTCGGCATGGCCGGCGGATTGGTGCTGCTGGGCTTTCTGCTGGCCTGGCTGCCGGCGGCCACGGCGATCGCGGTACACGGGGTGATCCAGCTCACCGCCAACGCCTCGCGGGCCTGGTTATCGCGACGATTCATCGAGTGGCGAATCGTCGGCATGATCGCCTGCGGGGTATTGATCGCGGCGGCGCTGCTGACACTGGTGCGCTATTCGCCCAGCGAGACGGTGGTGCTGATCGTGCTGGGGTTGATGCCAGTGATGGTGTGGATTCCCAAGCGCTGGTTCCACTTCGATGTCTCGCGGCCCGGACATGCCGTCATGTGTGGCCTCGTCTCCGGCGGCCTGACCATCGCCGTCGGGGTTTCCGGTCCGACCATCGACATCGGATTCATCCGCACCCAGCTCGACCGGCGCACCGTGGTCGCCACCAAGGCCACCATTCAGGTGATCGCGCACAGCCTCAAGATCCTCTTCTACTGGCAGGCAGCCATGGCCATGGACAGCGGCGAGTGGGGTTGGGTGGCGCTGGCGATTCCCTTCGCCTTCCTGGGCACGCGTACCGGCAATCTGGTGCTGTCGCGACTGACGGATGACGGGTTCCGCTACTGGACGCGCTGGATCGTCACGGTCGTCGGTGCCTATTACCTGATACGTGGGCTGATGGGGCTTTTCGGCTAGTGCCGGAATTCGCCTTGTGCCTAGCCCCGCGACGGGCTGACGCCGAAATAGCGCTTGTACTCGCGACTGAACTGCGAGGTGCTGCGATAGCCGACGTCGGCGGCGGCACGCGCGACGTTGACGCGCTGCTGACCCAGCAGAACCCGGGCCCGGAGCAGCCGCAGGCGTTTGAGGTACTGCACCGGTGAAAGCTGGGTCACTCGCTTGAAATGATGATGAAAGTGCGAGGCGCTCATGTTGGCGCGTTCGGCGAGCGTTTCCACCGTCAAGGGCAGGGCGAAATGGCGGTGAAGGTAGTTCAGCGATTCGGCGATGCGGGCGTAGTGTCCGTGCTGCTGGACGAGCTGGCGTAGCGAGTGACCCTGCGGCCCGTTGAGTGCGGCAAACAGCACCTCGCGCACCCGCCCCTCGCCCAGCGCGCGACTGGAATACTCGTCCTGCAGGCAGTCGGCCAGGCGCTGCACCGCTTCTGCCATGGGCGCATCGAGTGCCACTGCCGCCATGGGTTCCGGACTGCCGCGCTCGGCTCTGGCGGGCGCAGGTAGATGGTGCACCAGCTCGCTCAGGGTCAATGGATCCACGCCGATGGATAGACCCAGCAGCGGGGTATCGGGATCGGCGAGCGTCTCGCACTCGAACGGCAGCGGCATCGCCTGCACGAGGTAGTTGCCGGGGCCATAGTGAATCACTCGATCCCCCAGATAGCCGATCTTGTCTCCCTGCGCGATCACGAACAGCCCCGGCTCGTAGATCAGTGGCGTCCGCGGATGGCTGCATCCCGAGGCGATCAGCTTGACGCCGTCGATGGCCGTATCGGAAAAGCCGTCGGTCGTGGCCAGCGGAGCCAGCGTGCGCGCCAGCCGCGACGCCCGGGCGTCGCACATGGGCGATGGTCCGATTGCGGCGTCCCGGGGCGCGCGATCCAGACGAGAGGGTTCGGGAAGACGATCCAGCATGGCGACCTCGCACTGACGATGATAATCAAGGTCAGCGTATTGTGCATGAGTCCGGCCCGCCAGGGGTAGCAGTCTGCCGGGTTCAGGAGGATCGAGCAGATGTTGCAGAGGAAACGGCATGGCTACCAGGCCAGTTGTCGACCACACTGTGCGCACGATCCCGTTCATTCACCCATCGTTATGGGGAGCCAGAATCATGGCACAAGCTACCAAAACACCCGCCAAGGGTTACGCCGCACATTCCGCCACTTCGCCGCTGGAAGCCTGGGAATTCGAGCGCCGCGCCCCGCGCCCGGACGACGTCTCCATCGACATTCTCTACTGCGGCGTCTGCCATAGCGATCTGCACTTCGCCCGAGATGATTGGGGCATGGCCTCTTATCCGGTCGTACCGGGCCACGAAATTGTCGGTCGCGTGACGTCCGTCGGCGACCAGGTGTCCCAGTACCAGGTCGGGGATCTGGTCGGCGTCGGCTGCATGGTCGACTCGTGCCGCCAGTGCAAGGCCTGCAACGATGGCCTCGAGAACTACTGTGCCGAAGGCTTCGTGATGACCTACGGTAGCCCCGACAAGCATGACGGCACGCTGACCCAGGGCGGCTATTCCGACAAGGTCGTGGTCAGCGAGCGCTTCGTCGTGCGCATGCCCGACGGTATCGATCTCAAATCCGCCGCGCCGATCCTGTGCGCCGGTATCACCACCTATTCGCCGCTGAAGCACTACGGCGTCAAGCCTGGCGACAAGGTCGGCATCATCGGCATGGGCGGTCTGGGTCATATGGGCGTCAAGCTGGCCAAGGCACTGGGTGCCGAGGTCACGCTGTTCACCCGTTCCGAATCCAAGAAGGCCGAGGCCAAGCAGCAGGGCGCCGATCACGTGGTGATCTCGACCAGCGAAGACGAGATGGGCGCAATCACCGAGACGTTCGACTTCATGCTCGATACGGTACCGGTGCAGCACGACATCAACCCGTATCTCAATGCCCTGAAGCCGGATGGCACCCATATTCTGGTCGGCCTGCTCGAGCCGCTCGACCCGGCGGTTTCCGGCGCCAACCTGGTATTCCGTCGCCGCGTGCTGGCGGGTTCGCTGATCGGCGGCATGCCGGAAACCCAGGAAGTGCTCGATTTCTGTGCCGAGAATGGCATTACCTGCGACGTCGAGATGATCAGCATCGATCAGATCAACGAAGCCTGGGAGCGCATGCAGAAGGGTGACGTGAAGTATCGCTTCGTGATCGACATGGCGTCGATCAAGGAGAGCTAAGCGCTTTGAATGAAAACCGCCAGCAACGATGTCGCTGGCGGTTTTCGCTCGACAGATTACTGAAGATCTCGCCGGCTTCGGTGGGTCGTTGTCTTCAGGATGACACACCTTTATATATCTTCGGCACAACCCGCCTTCACGATATCAGACGAGCGGCATCGCTCTGGCGTAGGAGAGGGTTCGCAGGTACGGCGCCCCAAGCGTGACCATCTCGAGTCCATGCTGGCAAGAATGCTAGCCATGCCAGCTCACTAAAAACGAGCTGCCAATCGAACCCTATCGGTCTTGCCTGGGCGTCGTCATCAGTCGACGCGCTACAACAATAGTTTTGCACTGAGCAAGTGCAGCGGATCGCGCGCGAGCACAAAAATGAAGAGATATCTGGCACGCATTTTTGTGCGCGCCGCTCAAGGCAATGAAAATCAAGAGAATAAGTTATTTTGGCATGAAATTCGTAGGTAAAAAGGCAGTGAGAAAATCTGGGTGCAAGAGCCTGTTTTCCTGTTGAAATAATTGGTGGTTCTGCAGCTACCAAAGACCTTGTTCTTTGGATGGACAGTCTACGAATACCTAGTTATGGCTTAAATGACACCGCTCGCCAATGGGTGATGGCATGTCGGTAACAACTATTTTTCGTGCTTTGAAAACTCTAGCAATTTGATGTTGCTGGGGTTTCTTTCATCTTTTTTTGGAACGATGCTTGTTGAAGGTAGTCTGCCTTCCATGATTGCATTGGGTTTTTTGCCGCTAGCCTGGGTGCCAGTATATTCTACTCTTACACGCCTGCTAGACTCATCGAGTGTTTTTGTTGCCAAGTACCTGGCAAGATTTGGAGCAGGTAATATATTGCTACTCTGTGAAGTTGTCGACATTGTTTTTTCGGTAGTGGCAATTTTGATGATTTGGTTGGTCCCTGTTAACCCTGTGCTGGTTTTGCCGGTATACATATTGTCCGTATCGTTTCTTCCAACGCTAGTCGATTTGGCGGAAGAGATGTATGCCGAAAGTATATCCAGAGTGTCGGAAACTGCTGCGCTCAATTTCAACGCCACTGTGCTTATGTTGGTTCCTGCTGTTTCGTCAATAGTGGCAAAGCCTCTAGGAAGCTTGATTGTAGAGTCTTCTATCTTGCTTTTGATTTTAGCAAATGCTGTTTTCTCTGCGGTAGGTCTTTTCTTCAGACTGGCATCGTTGAGATGTTCTGGTTTCGTTGAGCTCCAGGTGGATAGTGAGTCTTTAGATAAGGGCAGTTCTCGAACACCCTTCCGCACGGAGCTGCTTAGCTATGCTCCTGGTGCCGCATTGTTGGTTCCTACGATGTCGTTAACGTCCGGTTTGACGAGTATGTATCTGGTGATATGGATATCTCAACACTTTGAGAACACAGGTGAGGCGATTGCCTTTTTTATTATGGTTGGTGGGGTTGGGACGGTGTTCGGGCCGTGGCTGGGCAGAAGGTCTATCAGAGATTATAAGTTTTCGACTAATGTTGCTGTTTGTCTTTTTGTTTTGTTGGTGCTCAATCTCATGGCCTTTGTCCTGGCGTTGTCAGGTTATTTTTCCTTCTGCGAAAAATTGGTATTTATCATGCTGTCATCAGCTTATTTTTTTGTGAGCTCGGTTTTTGCTAGCTGGATATACGTTGTGAATGTGACTGCGCGGCAAAAAAGGTACTCTGGTGAGCAGTTTGCCAGCGCACTTGGCTTATCCCACACACTTTCTTCGGTTTGTTTTATGCTGGGTTCATGGTTGGGACTGGCTCTGGATGTCGCTGGAGACCCGACCCCTGCGTTTATGGTCATTGCTATCGTGCTTGTCATTCCGCTATGGGCGATGGACTTTAAAGACGAGCTGCGCTTCGAGAAAGGATAGGGCATTGTGCATGAACTGTGGCCTGGATGAACGAATAAATGGGGCTTGGATGTTGTCCCCCTCTATATTCGACGTCTCCTTATGGGTCCGGGACTATTGGACGGCGGCAATTTGGGTACGGCTTACACGAACTCATTGATCTTGCCCCGTAGTGATAAATAGGGCCTGCTGCCCGTGACTTTTTACCGGGCTCGCGTGGCAACGGCTCGTGAAAGCCAGGCAGACGGTACAGTTACTCCTCAAAACGAAGCATCGCTGGCGACAGTCAGTGATCTGCGCCAGGGTGTGTCTCCAGTCCAAGCCAGTGGTGTATTTGCGTTATATTCCGTTTCGGGTAGAGAGCCGATGATTTCGAGGCTCAGGGCTGAACCCTCACCAAGCCTTCCTGCGCCGTCGATGCGATCAGGCGGCCTTCGCGATCATAGAAGCTGCCGCGGGCGAAACCGCGTGCGCCGCCCGCCCAAGGGCTCTCCATCACGTACAGCAGCCACTCGTCGATCTTCGGGTCCTGATGGATCCACAACGCGTGATCCAGGCTGGCGATGCGCAGACGCGGATCGCCGAACTCCACGTCGTGGGCCAGGAGCGAGGTCAGCAGCAAGTTGAAGTCGGAGCTGTAGGCGAGCAGGTAGCGGTGCAGGGCCGGGTCCGCCGGCATGCCCTTGTTCTGTATAGTCCCGCCGCCCATGCGAAACCAGATCATTCGCGAGGGCGGACAGTCATGGCGCTCCTCGACCGTGATGAATTCGACGGGGTGGCCGCGAAACCGTTGGTGGACCGCCTTGCCCTCCGCCAGCAGTGCTTCCGGCGACGGCACCTCGGGCGCCATGGGTTGGTGGCTCAGACCGTGTTCAGGCCCCTGGAAAGAGGCGCTGCAGAAGAAGATCGGCTTGCCTTTCTGGATCGCCGTGACCCGCCGCGTGGTGAAGCTGCCGCCATCGCGAACGCGATCGACGGAGTAGATCACCGGTAGTCGTGCATCGCCGGGGCGCAAAAAGTAGCCGTGCAGCGAGTGCAGATAGCGATCCTCGGGCACCGTGCGGGTCGCGGCGGCGGCGGACTGCCCCAGGGCCTGGCCTCCGAACAGCTGCGGCAGTCCCAGATCCTGGCTCTGGCCGCGGAATAGGTTCTCTTCCAGCGCTTCCAGGCCAAGAAGCTGGATGAGGTCGTTCAGCGCTTGTGTCATTCGGGTATCCTTGATGCGCGTCAGTGAAGGCTTTTCGAATCAGACTTTTCGAATCAGGCTTTTCGAATCAGACTTGCCGCGAGTATATCCTGCCCGACGGCGACTCGGCGCGACGCCGGATGCCGCAATACGGGACGATCATGATACGTAGCGACGAATTCTACATGCACCGCGCGCTCGAGCAGGCGCAACGGGCGTTCGAGAGTGGTGAGGTGCCGGTCGGCGCGGTCGTGGTCGACGCCGCCGGTGCAGTGATCGGTGCCGGTTACAATTGCCCGGTCAGCGGCCAGGATCCTACCGCCCACGCCGAAGTGCAGGCGTTGCGCAGCGCGGCGCAGACGCTGGGCAACTATCGGCTGGATGACTGTTCGCTATTCGTCACGCTCGAACCGTGCCTGATGTGCACGGGGGCGATCATTCACGCTCGCGTTCGGCGGGTCGTCTATGCCACCGCCGAACCCAAGGGCGGAATGGTCGAATCCCGCGCCAACCTTTTTGCTCAGCCGTGGTTCAATCACCGCGTCGAGATCGAGGGTGGCGTGCTCGCCGCGCCCGCCAGGCGGCTTCTCCAGCAGTTCTTCCGGGAACGTCGTCAGGGCGATTCGTCAGCGGAATCCCGGGGATAAGTGGGAAAAATCTTCGAGCGAAACGGTCGTGCCGTTCAGATGGGGCAGGTTCAGATTGCCTCGGCGAGAACCACCCGGTTGCGCCCGCCCTGTTTTGCGCGGTACAGCGAATCGTCGGCAGCCTGGAAGATCCGGTCGCGGTGCAGCGGAAGCGTGTCGGCGATGCTGACTCCGATGCTCAGCGTGACCGGTTCGTCATCGGGCCGGATCAGTCCACTTTCGGCAACGGCTCGACGCAGCGTCTCGGCGATCTCTCCGGCCGTCTGCCGATCGCAATGGGGCAGGCATGCCACGAACTCTTCGCCACCGTAGCGAGCGAACATGCCGCCCGCTCGCTCGACCGGCAGGCGACAGGACTTTGCGATCGTCCGGAGATAGCGGTCGCCTTCCAGGTGACCGAAGTGGTCGTTGACGCTCTTGAAATGATCGAGATCGCAGATCAATAACGCCATTGGCAACGGATCGCGATAGGCGTCCATCCAGCGCAGCAGCTCACGACGATTCGGCAGTTGGGTCAGTTCGTCGTGTCTGGCGATCCACTCGATTTCCTGCTGGAGCCGTTCGCGCTCCTTGATTTCCTCGCGCAGCGAAGCATTCGCCTGATTGGCGAGATGGTGCTGATTCGAAAGGCGCCGGTAGATGTAGAGCACCATGTGCAGCAGATAGGCCAGGAAAATGCCGAAGACCAGCGTGATTTCCGGCAGTCTGGCCCGCATTGCCTGCAGCCAGTGGAAAGAGGGCTTCACGCTCAGGGTCATTCGGTCGGTGCCCAGGGCGACCGTCTGCTGATAGCGCCAGTCGGCAAGATCGCCCACCGGACCATAGTGGAAGTAGAGCTGACCGGCGCCGCTGAGGGTGACGGCTCGATCCTGATTGTCCGTCTGCGCAAGCAGCGAATTGAGCAGGTTGTCCACGCTGACCACCATCCCCACGGCGCCCAGGAGCGTGCCGTCGACGACGTCACGCACCGGCAGATAGCTGATGACACCCCTTCCGCCCTGGATGAAATCGACGATACCGGTCTGACCTTCGATGCCGTAGACCAGCGGCCGATCCAGCGCGTCGCGGCTCTGGGGGTCACTGTCATAGAGGTTGACGCCAAGCACTGACTGGTTGCCACGCAGCGGATAGACACGGATCACGGTGCCATCGAGATCGATGAAGGCGATGTTGCGAAAGTAGCCGAAGTCGTCGTGATAGGTCTTGGCCTGCTGTTCCCACTCCGAACGGGTGGGGACGTGCCCCAGCATGTTCCAGAAGCTGGTAAACCTGCGCATCGCCTCGAGGTGAGACGAGGTTTCCGTGGCCATCAGCGTGGCGATATTGCTGCCTTCGCTGGCAGCGATCTCGTAGAGACGCCGATTGTCGGTCTGGCGCTGCTCCTGCCAGCTGATCATGGCCAGCAGCGCAATCAACCCGCCGACCATGAGGGGCGGCAGGATTCGCCGCCAGTAGCAGCGTAGCGTCGGGTAGAGTGCCACGCAGTGCGCGACCCAGAAGAGCCACAATGCGGCCAGGATCGGTAGCGGGACGCCGTTCATGCTGGAGGCATACTGGGGGGGCGGGGTCAGCGAGCGGTAGCTGAGCCAGGCACCGCCCATGGCGACCAGCAGCAGCAGGATCGGCGAGCCAAGGCCCAGGCGCGACAGCAGCAGGACATTGAGGATCAGCCCGAAGACCATGCACAGGGCGAGGATGGGAGGGCGGCTGCGGAACAGTTCCCAGTTGCCGGGGAGCATATCGAGCCAGCGCTGCCAGGCATCGACGCTCAGCCAATCCTCGCCGATCAAGAAGCTGGCGATGATCGTCAGGGTCAGTATCCCGGTGGGGATCAACAGCCAGCGGCTGACCTTGAGGCAGTGGTGAAGGGCCGCAAGCTGACCCAGCCACAGCACGCCCAGCAGCAGCATCAATACCCAACGCTGATCCGGCTCGTCGCTCGGCCAGATGGCGAACGCCAGAATCGGCAGCGCCAGATACAGCGACAGGCGTGAAACCACCATGGGCATAGGCGTTGTGGTTCTCCACCGCAACCGCCAACGGCAGCCCAACGACAACCCGATTACAGCAGAGGAGCGACGGTCTCGAGGGGAGCGGTGCTCCCGTCCAGTGCGCGCTCACCCAACTGATTGAACTGCTGCTGACTGCGATTGACGTACTTGAGGATCTCGTAGTATCGACGCACGTTACGCACGTAGATTACCGGTTCCCCGCCGCGAGCGTAACCGTGGTGTACCCGCGAGTACCATTCCCGTTCCTGCAGCAGCGGCAGCGCTTCGCGAACGTCTGCCCAGCGGTCGGGATCGCCGCCGCGCAGCTGTGCGATCTCCTGGGCATCGAACAGGTGTCCGAGTCCGACGTTGTAGGCGGCAAGTGCCATCCAGGTCCGATCCGGCTCGGGAATGTCCTCGGAGAGGCGCTGTTTGACCTGAAGTAGATACCGCGCGCCGCCGTCGACGCTCTGGCGCGGATCCAGGCGATTATCGATACCGATCTCCCTGGCGGTCGGACGTGTCAGCATCATCAGTCCACGAACGCCGGTCGGTGATTCGGCATCGGGTTTCCAGTGCGATTCCTGGAAGCCCAGCGCTGCCAGCAGTCGCCAGTCGAAACCGGTTTCGCGCGCGGCTTCCTTGAAGTAAGGCAAGAAACGCGGCAGACGCGTGCCGACATGGCGGATGAACAACCGGGCACCGACGTACTCGAGGTAATCGTCGTGGCCGAAGTATCGACCGATGAGCTCGTCCAGTCTGCCGTGGCGGCGTTGCGACTGGAGAAACTCGTTGGCGGCGTCGAGCAGATCGATCGGCTGATTGGCAGCGAAGGCCCAAGCCAGACTCATCGGCTCGCCGAGCGCGAAGCCCCGCTCGACGTTGGGGAAAAACAGGCGATTGAGCTTGAACTGGTGGGTGTAGACGACGGCGGCGTCGAGATCGTCGCGCTCGACCATTTCCAGCAGATCGGCGATGGTCAATCCGTCCGCTTCGCGCCAGCCCAGCCCCGGCAGGTTCTGCTGCTGCGTGCGCAGCGCCTCGGCATTGCCGGAGTCGGCGATGACACCGATTCGAAGCCCCACCAGGTCATCCAGAGTGCGCACCGGTGGCAGCCCGCGGCGATAGACCACCAGCGGTTGCAACGTCAGGATCGGTTGGCTGTAGCGAATGCCCGGTTGAGCCGGGTCGAGCGACAGCGCGGCGGCGCCCATGTCCGCCTTGCCGCTGCGGACGTCGTCGAGGACGCCACCGATACGGGTATCACTGTCGACTGCCAGGCTGACACCGAGCGAGTGTGCGAAACGCCGCATCAGCTCGTATTCGAAGCCGGTCGGCCCATGCCCGCCTGCATAGAAGGTGATGGGGCCATTGCGAGTCGCGACCTGCAGGAAATCGCGCTTGCGAATCGGGTCGAGCCCGTCGCTGTAACGCAGCGCCAGCTGAGCGGGACAAAGGAGGGTCGCCAGCGTCAGCAGCACCGTCAGCGCGAGTCGCAGACGTGTCAGGAGCTTGGACATGCAATGGGATCGGTGACAGCGTGACGGCACACCATAGCCGGCCGCCGTCTCGCTGTCATCTATTGGCTAGTCTGCTACGGGCCGCTGTTCGCGGGACTTCGACGGCATCGGCGCCGGCGGGCTGGTGCCATGGATTCGCGGCTCCGTCACGTCTGTTGCCGATCGATGCGTTGCCTTAGCGAGCGCCGCCGCTTTCCAGTATCATGTCGCCCTGATCCCGGCATCGCTGCCCCGTCTCGCAACAGACAGATGCGATCCTCGACCGTCCTGGAGGCTTTTCACGCCATGCTCGAATTGCAAGGCGCTCCCGCGCTATCTGCATTCCGTCACGCCAAACTGCTCGCCGATCTTCGCGCTGTCGTTCCCGAAGTCGAGTCTCTCAAGGCGCACTATGTTCACTTCGTCGACCATCATGACGAACTCGATGACCAGGCACGCCAGGTGCTGGATCGGCTGCTGGACTATGGTTTTCAAAGCGATGGTTTTCAAAACCGTGGTTCTCAAAGCCATGGTTTCCAAAACCATGAAGGCCATGGCGTCGACGCCGACCAGGGTGCACCCGCCGACGGCCATCTGTTTCTGGTCGTGCCGCGTGTCGGCACGATCTCGCCGTGGTCCTCCAAGGCCACCGACATCGCCCATAACTGCGGGCTCGAGCAGGTCGCGCGTCTCGAGCGAGGCATCGCCTACCGCGTGACGTTGAAAAGTGCGCCGGCCGCCGAGGCCTACGATGCTCTGGTGGCGCGCCTGCACGATCGGATGACGGAAACGGTGCTATTCGATTCGAGCGATGCGGCCAAGCTGTTCTCGCACCACCAGCCGACACCGCTGGCGACGGTGGATGTGCTGGGCGGCGGGCGCCCGGCGCTGGCGGACGCCAATGATCAGCTGGGGCTGGCGCTGGCCGACGACGAGATCGACTATCTGGTCGACGCCTTCCGGGAACTGGGCCGCAATCCGACCGACGTCGAGCTGATGATGTTCGCCCAGGCCAACTCCGAGCACTGCCGTCACAAGATCTTCAATGCCGACTGGGTGATCGACGGCGAGCCGCAGACCCATTCGCTGTTCAAGATGATCAAGAACACCTTCGAGCAGTCCGGCGACAAGGTGCTCTCGGCCTACAGCGACAATGCCGCGATCATCGAAGGGCCGACGGCGGGGCGGTTCTTCCCCGCGCCACAGACCCAGGTCTATGGCGCGACTCAGGAACCGATCCATATCCTGATGAAGGTGGAGACCCACAATCATCCGACGGCGATCGCGCCGCATCCGGGCGCAGCGACCGGTGCCGGCGGCGAGATCCGTGACGAGGGCGCGACGGGGCGTGGCGGCAAGCCCAAGGCGGGCCTGACCGGTTTCGCCGTCTCCAATCTGCGGATTCCCGAGTTCGTGCAGCCGTGGGAAGCGTTCGACTACGGCAAGCCCGAGCGGATTCAGTCGGCACTCGACATCATGCTCGAGGGTCCGATCGGCGGCGCGGCGTTCAACAACGAGTTCGGCCGGCCCAATCTCAACGGCTTCTTCCGCACCTTCGAGCTTGATGCGGTGGGCGCCGACGGGATCGAGCGTCGCGGCTATCACAAGCCGGTGATGCTGGCCGGCGGTTACGGCAATGTCCGTGACGGTCATGTGCTCAAGGGCGAGATTCCGGTTGGCGCCAAGCTGATCGTGATGGGTGGCCCGGCGATGCTGATCGGCCTGGGCGGCGGCGCCGCCTCGTCGATGGCGTCCGGTGCCTCCAGCGAGGATCTCGACTTCGCTTCTGTGCAGCGCGACAACCCCGAGATCGAGCGCCGCGCCCAGGAAGTGATCGATCGCTGCTGGGCGCTGGGTGACGACAACCCCATCGCCTTCATCCATGACGTCGGTGCAGGCGGCCTCTCCAACGCGTTGCCGGAACTGGTCAAGGACGGCGGCCGCGGCGGCCTGTTCGATCTGCGCGCGGTGCCCAACGTCGAACCGGGCATGAGCCCGCTGGAAATCTGGTGCAACGAGGCCCAGGAGCGCTACGTGCTGGCGGTGACACCGCAACAGCTCGATGTCTTCGATGCACTGTGTACCCGCGAGCGCTGCCCCTACGCCGTTGTCGGCGAGGCCACCGAGGCACACCATCTGGCCGTGCGCGATGGTCATTTCGAGGCCGATCCGGTCGATCTGCCGATGAGCGTGCTGTTCGGCAAGCCGCCCAAGATGCAGCGCGGTTTCGAGCGCCACACGCTTAACCTGCCGGGGCTGGGACTCGACAACCTCGATCTGCGCGAAGCGCTGGATCGGGTGCTGCGTCTGCCCACGGTGGCGTCCAAGAGTTTCCTGATCACCATCGGCGATCGTTCGATCACCGGGATGGTCGCGCGCGACCAGATGGTCGGCCCGTGGCAGGTGCCTGTCGCCGACTGCGCGGTGACCACGTCGAGCTACGACACCCACGCGGGTGAAGCGATGGCGATGGGCGAGCGTCCGCCGGTGGCACTGATCGATCCTGCCGCCAGCGCGAGGCTGGCCGTGGCCGAGGCGATCACCAACCTGGCCGCGGCACCGATCGCGGCGCTTTCCGACATCAAGCTCTCTGCCAACTGGATGAGCGCTGCCGATCATGCCGGCGAGAATCAGGCGCTGTATGACGCCGTCCACGCGGTGGGCATGGAGCTGTGCCCGGCGCTGGGTATCGCCGTGCCGGTGGGCAAGGACTCGATGTCCATGCGCACGGCCTGGCAGGTCGAAGAGGGCGATCGCCGCGACGAGAAGAGCATTACCGCGCCGCTGACGCTGAACATCACCGGTTTCGCGCCGGTCACCGATGCGCTGAGAACGCTGACGCCGCAGCTACGGCTCGATCAGGACGAAAGCGATTTGATCCTGATCGATCTCGGTCGTGGCCAGAACCGTCTCGGCGGCTCGGCCCTGGCCCAGGTCTATGGCCAGGTCGGCAACGTCTGCCCGGATCTCGACGAGGCCGAAGACCTGGCGGCGTTCTTCAGCGTCATTCAGGGGCTCAACGCCGACGGCAAGCTGCTCGCCTACCATGACCGCAGCGACGGCGGCCTGATCGTGACGCTGCTGGAGATGGCCTTTGCCGGCCGCGGCGGGCTCGAGATCAAGCTCGACTGGCTCACCGACGATGCCGTCGGCGCGGTCGACGCCCTGTTCGCCGAAGAGCTTGGCGCGGTGATTCAGGTCAACCGTCAGGAGACCGAGTTCGTGCTGGCGCAGTTTGCCGCCGCCGGCATCGAGACCTGCGGCGTGATCGCCCGGCCGCGCTACGACGACCAGATCCGCGTGACGCTGTTCGAAGAGCCGCTGCTGGAAACCACCCGCGCCATGACGCAGCGCATCTGGTCGGAAACCAGCTATCGAATGCAGGCGCTGCGTGATAATCCCGAGGCTGCCAAGAGCGAGTTCGACGGCCTGCTCAACCTGCGTGACCCGGGCCTTTCGGCCAATCCGACCTTCGATGTCGACGAGGATGTCGCGGCGCCGTACATTCAACGTGGCGTACGCCCGCGGGTGGCGATCCTGCGCGAGCAGGGCGTCAACGGTCACATGGAGATGGCCGCGGCCTTCGATCACGCCGGCTTCGAGGCGGTCGACGTCCACATGAGCGACATTCTTGCCGGTCGCGTCGGTCTGGAGGAGATGAAAGGGCTGGTCGGCTGCGGCGGCTTCTCCTACGGCGATGTGCTCGGCGCCGGCGGCGGCTGGGCCAAGTCGGCGCTCTACAACCCCCGCGCTCGCGATCAGTTCGCGGCCTTCTTCGCTCGCGAGGACACCTTCGGCCTTGGCGTCTGCAACGGCTGTCAGATGTTCTCGCAGCTGAAAGAGTTGATCCCCGGCGCCGAGCGCTGGCCGCGCTTCGTGCGCAACGGCTCGGAGCAGTTCGAGGCGCGTGTGTCGATGGTCCAGGTCGAGGAGAGCCCGTCGATCCTGCTGGCCGGCATGGCCGGTTCGACCCTGCCGATCGCCGTCGCCCACGGCGAGGGCCAGGCGCTGTTCGAGGACAGCGGCCATCTGCGCAGCATGCAGAACAGCGGCCAGATCGCGATGCGCTACATCGACAACGAAGGCCAGGTCACTAGCCGTTATCCGGCCAATCCCAACGGCTCGCCGGCCGGTATCACCGGCCTGACCACGCCGAACGGGCGCGTCACCATCATGATGCCGCACCCCGAACGCGTCGCCCGCGCGGTGACCAATTCCTGGCGCCCGTCGGCGTGGACGCAGGATGGCGCGTGGATGCGGATGTTCCGCAATGCCCGCGTGTGGGTTGATTGATGTGAGGGTCGACTGACACTGGAACCGGCGTCATGACGAAAACCGGCTTGTCCTGGGGTTTATAACCTTGGGGCAAGCCGGTTTTTTTATGAGGATGTCGCTATGGATCGTTATATCCGCCAGCGCCTTCGAGAGCGCGCTGGCGGATCGACGGTTAGCCGGGTCTTTCGACATGGATGTCGAAAGAGGCGCGTCAGGACAGGATGTCCGTACGCGCCGACCCGAAGCGTAGCCGACGATCTGCCAGGGTTTCGCGATTTCGGGCGCGAGAAAGAGGGAGAGCGAAGAGAGGGCGAGCGTTAAGTCCTCTCTTCAGACCGTGCGATAGGGTGGTAGGACCGTAGGCAGTAGTGTCCTTGCTGAACTTGTCGTGACCACCTTTCAGATTTCCGAATAAAGCGCCCAATACCGCGCCCGTATTCGCTCAAGACAGAGCCTGAGCTCGCCATCCAGCGCGCGGTCCTCGGCCACCGGGGCGAAATCTTCGCGCAGCGTTTCGACCATGGCGGCAAGCGGGGTGGGCAGAGGATCGCCGCGCAGATGGACGCCCTGGAGCCCGGCGAGCAGGGCGGCGGCGGCGACCTGTTCGGTGAGTTCGAGCACGCGCAGGGCATCGCGGGCGGCGATGGTGCCCATGCTGACCTTGTCCTGGTTGTGGCACTCGGTGGAGCGGGAGAAGACGCTCGCCGGCATGGTGCCCTTGAGCGCTTCGGCGGCCCAGGCGGAGGCGCCGATCTGTACCGCCTTGAAGCCGTGATTGATCATCGCGCGCTCGGCCGGTGCGCCGGAGAGGTTGCTCGGCAGGCCGTGGTTGTAGCGGCTGTCGACCAGTAGCGCGAGCTGGCGGTCGAGCAGGTCGGCGACATTGGCGGTCAGTGTCTTGAGGCTATCCATGGCGAAGGCGATATGGCCGCCGTAGAAGTGACCGCCGTGCATGACATCTCCCGCATCCGGGTCGATCAACGGGTTGTCGTTGGCGCTGTTGAGCTCGGTTTCGATGAACCCCCGCAGCCAGCCGAGGCTGTCGGCCAGCACGCCCAGCACGTGCGGCGCGCAGCGCAACGAATAGCGATCCTGCAGGCGCTGCCGCGATGGCAGGTCATCGCTATCGGACTTCTCGCTTTCCAGGTCTTGGCGCAGCCACGCCGCGATGCGCGACTGACCCGGATGCGGTTTGGCCGCGAACAGCCGGGCTTCGAAATGGTTGGAATTGCCGCGCAGGGCGATCACGTTGAGCGCGGTGATACGGGTGGCGAGCTTCAGCAGGTATTCGGCCCGGCCGAAGGCCTGGCAGGCCAGCGCGGTCATCACCGCGGTGCCGTTCATCAGCGCCAGGGGCTCCTTGGGGCGCAGCCTTAGCGGTTCCCAGCCGAGCTCGGCATGCGCGTCGGCTGCCATCCGGACCTCGCCTCGCCAGATCACTTCGCGTTCGCCGCACAGCATCGCCGCCACGTAGGAGAGCGGCGTCAGGTCACCGCTGGCCCCGACCGAGCCCTCTTCGGGAATGCGCGGCAGCAGGTCTTCCCGCAGGCAGGCGTGAAGACGCTCGAGCAGCGCGAAGCGCACGCCGGAAACTCCCTGGCACAGCGACTGCAGGCGAGCGACGAGCACCGCGCGTGCCGCCTCGGGTTCGAGAAAGCGACCCAGCCCGCAGCCATGGAACGTGTACAGCTGGCGCGGCAGCGCCTCGACCTGAGAGAGCGGAATCGCGGTGACGCAGGAGTCGCCGTAGCCGGTAGTGATACCGTAGATCTGCCCCTCGCGATCCAGCAGGCCGTCGACCACCGACGCACCCCGGTCGATCCGCGCTCGCCATTGCGGATCCGCCTCGAGTGTCGATTCGGCACGGCGCTCGCTCAGCGCGATGACGGATTCGATGGAGAGCGGCGTGGGGCCGAAGGTAACCTGCGGGATGTTCGGGGGCATGCAGCGGCGTCCGATTGAACTGATGGAGCGCCGAGTTTAGCCGCGGGCGGCATCCCCCGGCTAGCGGATGCCGCGGGACGCAGTTCTCGGCGGGTCTATTCGGGACGCCTGGCAGTATGGAAGAAACGGACCGAGGGTTCGCCGTCGATCAGCGGCGCGGTGCCTGCCTTGAACGGCGGGTAGTGCGGCATCTGCATGTGGTGCTCGAAGGCAGCACGATCGCGATAGACCTCATGAAGCACGACGACATCCTCGTTGCCCTCCGGGGTCAGCACGTCGAATGCCAGGCAGCCTTCCTCGTTGGTCAGGGATTCACTGGCGTCGTTGTGCGCCAGCGCGAGAAAGGCCGGCATCTGGCCCGGCTTGATCTGAAATTCGGCAATGACCACGAAGTGGGTGGCATCGGCCATGATGATCTCCCTTATCGATGTCGAAACGGTCGTGGGAACGGGCTGCGGAGCGGTTGCCGCCAGCGCGTCTTTACTGACCTCAGTGTACGCGTGGTGCCTCGCCCATGCCGAGACGTTCCTGGAATTCGGCAACGGCGCTCTTGAGCAGTTCCAGCAGTCCGGGAATCAGCGCCACGCCCTGATCCGGCCCCTCGACGAACTGCTCCACGCTGACGTGCACGGCTTCGTTGTGCACCACCAGCTTGGCGGCTTTCAGCGTGTTCATCACATCGTTGGCGGTTTCCAGCAGCAGCGTGCGATGGGTGGCAGGAGCAGCCTGCCACACGCCGGGCAGCATCAATTGGAAGAACGCGGGCTCGTCGGTGGCGACGACCAGCACGAATTCCAGCTGATCCTGACGGATGCGTGCGGCCTGCGCGTCCATCGCCTCGATGTCGATTTCCATGGCGCGCAGCTGCTCGATGTAACGTTCGAGTGGCGTGGGGGAGGGGTGGGAAGTATCAGCCTGCATGAAAGCGCTCCGGGCAGAGTCATGTCGTGGGCGCGGTGGCGCCATGACCCCCATTGTAAGGCAGGGCGCCAAGGCGGTCAGGTTTCGGTCGCTGCCGGATGTCTGACCGTGGCGCCGAGGGCTCTGAACGACTCCAGGCGTTCGTCCGAGGCATCGGTGATCAGCGTCCATTGATGGGGGAACGGGGTCCAGTGCTGCTGGCTCGCGCGACCCAGCTTGGTGGCGTCGGCCATGACGTAGACCTCCGCCGCCCGGGAGATCATCGCTTCCTTAAGCCACGCCTGTTCCGGGCTGGCTTCGCACAGCCCCAGCTCGGTGACACCGTCGGCACTGAGAAACAGTCGGTCGACCGTCAGGCGTGACAGGGCCGCGTGCGCCAGCGGACCGTACGCGGTCATGCTCGAGGCGCGCAGGTCGCCGCCGAGCACGGTGGTGTGTCCCTCCGGCAGCTGTGTCAGCCAGGGCAGGGCGGCCAGGTTGTTGGTGACCACGTGAAGGCCGCGTCGCTCGCCGAGCCTGGCGGCCAGCGCCGCTGTGGTGGTGCCGCCATCCAGCAGCACGGTGTCGTTGTCTTCGATGCAACCCAGCGCGCAGTCCGCCAGGCGCGCCTTGACGTCGCCCTGGCGCGTGCGTCGCTGCTCCAGCGTCAGCTCCGGTTCGCGATGGCCGATGTGGGCTGCCGCCCCACAATAGGTGCGCACCAGCAGGCCCTGGTCGGAAAGCGCGCCCAGATCGCGCCGGGCGGTCGCTTCGGAGATGCCGAAGTGGCGGCAGAGAGCCTCGATACTGGTGATGCCGGCATGGACGGCTTCCAGCATGTCATGGCGGCGTTTGGCGACTTTCATAACAGACTCCTGAACATCAACGATAGTATGCCATAGCGCCCTCCCTGTGACCGGGATCCCGGTTTCAACCCTCGATCCAGTCCAGCGTGACTCGACTGTACTGAATGCACTGCCGAAATCGCGTAAAGGCAATGTGCAAGGCGTTGTCGGCACTCTGGACGATCGATGGATAGGAATATTCCCGGTTTGCCCGCGTCGCCGAGTCATTGGTCATGCAGTAGCCGTCGCCGACTTCCAGGTCCCGGCGTCGTGTCCAGGTTTTGCCGCCATCCCGTGAAAGAGCCAGGCTCATTGGCGCGCGAGGTACGCCCCAGAACGCGCTCTTGCCATGGATCGCATCCTGGTCTCTTAGCTCACCGTGAGATTCGCTATCTTCGATATCGTCGTAGAGTGACGTTCTCCTCTCCGTGACGCCGTCGGCATTGATATGGTTGTAAACCATGGCCAGCGTGCCGTTTGCCAATCGAATGCTCTGGATCGATGAGTTGTTGTTGGGAAGCGTCGTTTTTTCCGGAGCGCTCCAATGGCGACCGTCGTGGGAACGGCTGAGGTAGATATTGTCCGCCCAGCGGCTTCGGTAGAAGGCCACGAGTTCGCCGGCCTCGAGTTCGATCACGTTCATATGGACGCAACCGACGCTGTCGGGCACCTCATGCTCCTCCCAACGGCGACCACGGTCGCTGGAAACCAGCACGGCACTGATGTCATCGTTGCCGACCCAGCGTTCACCCGGCTGCGTACGACAATAGAAGACCGGGCATATCCAGTCACCGTTATCGAGGATCACCGGCGGATGACGAACGAAAGTGCCGGGGCGATCGAACAGCGTCTCGACCGGCCCCCAGCTTTTTCCTTCATCGACAGAGATGCGTCGACGCACGATCGAAGTGTTCTGGTGCCCCGATAGCTGGGCGGTGTAGAGCAGCCAGAGCTCGCCATCGCCGGCGTCGAACAGAATCGGGTTCTGCTCGGACCGCGTGTCGTCATCGGACAGCTTGACCGGCTCGCTCCAGCGCTCGCCATCGGTCGGCAGACGCGAGAGATAGATCGAAATGTCCGGGATGCCTTCCTGAGTCCCGCCGAACCACACGCAGAGCAGCTCGCCCGAGGGGAGAACGTGAAGATTGGCAGCGTGATTCTGGACGCAGGGGGAGGGCAGCAGTGCATTCAGTCGTGCCGAATCCCCCAAGGCGGGGCGCAGCTCGCCATCAAAAGTGACTTCACTTACGGTCGTCATGGTCGCTCCTTGGCATCGAGTGGAAAGATCAAGCCAGTGACAGGTGATGGCGGGATGCGACGATATCCGACAGTTCGGGCACGAATTTTTCACCGTCGCCCTGGGATTCGGCGCTGGCATAGAGATCGCGGACCGCCTTGGCGACACCGGCCTCCACGTTCATCGCCTCGGCCAGCGAGGCCAGATAGCGCGTGTCCTTGTGGGCATTGCTCAAGGTGAAGCGGTGGGCGTCACGATCGCGCTCGAGGACGTACTGGAAAAAGGTGCGGTAGAAACCGCTGTCCATGCGCGATCCCCGGATAACGCTATCGAACGTCTGCGGCGTGATGCCAGCCTTGGCACCGATGGTGAGCGCTTCTGCAAAGATCGCGCCATAGCCCATGGCGAGGAAATTGTTGAGCAGTTTCATGGTATGACCGGCGCCGACCGGGCCGACGTGGATGATCTTCGACGTCCAGGTCTCGAGGACCGGCCTTACGCGTTCCAGCACGCCATCATCCGCGCCCACGATCGCCTGTAGTTCGCCGGCCGTGGCCTGGGTCGGCGTGCCGCCGAGCGGCGCGTCGATCAAGTCGAACCCCTCCGCTGCCAGCGATTCGGCGAGCCTGCGCGTGACCGTCGGCTCCGAAGTCGAACAGTCGATGATGACGAGCGCATCACGACCCGCCCGTTTGGCGCCGGCGCGGATGCCCGCTTCCCCTTCGATCAGCGCCTCTACCTGGGGTGCGCCGGTCACGCAAAGGAAGACGATGTCACAATCGGCGCCAAGCTGAGCGGCGTCTCTCGCCTCGGTGGCCCCTTTGGCGACCAGGTCGTCGATGGGTTGACGGTTACGGTGCGCCAGAACTTCGAGAGGATAGCCACCTTTCAGGATATTGCCGGCGATGCCGGCTCCCATGAGTCCCAGTCCTGCAAAACCGATGGTCGGCATGTCTGTCTCCTATGTGCTCGATAAGATTTGTCGTGTTTACGGCTCACGCCGCCTTCGGCTTCCGGTGGCTCGCCAGTTCGACCGCCTGACGCAGCGCCTCGATCAGGCTGCGTTCGTCGGCGATACCCTTGCCGGCGATGTCAAAGGCGGTGCCGTGATCGACCGAGGTACGTACTACCGGCAGGCCGACGGTGACGTTGACGCCGGCTTCCAGGCCCATCACCTTGACCGGGCCATGGCCCTGGTCGTGATACATCGCCACCACGCAGTCGAAGTCTCCGCGGCCGGCACGGAAGAACAGCGTGTCGGCGGGCAGAGGGCCTTCGACGTTCCAGCCGCGCTCGCGCAACGCCTTGATCGCCGGGACGATCTTTTCCTCCTCTTCGCCATAACCGAACAGACCGTTCTCGCCGGCATGCGGATTGATACCGCAGACCGCGATGCGCGGATCGTGCTGTCCGGCACGCGCCAGCGTTTCGTGGGCACGTTCGATCGTGCGAGTCACCAGGCCGGGCTCGATGCGTGCGATGGCGTCGATGATGCCGATATGGGTAGTGACATGTATCACCTTCATTTTCGGTGTCACCAGCATCATCGAGACCTCATCGGTGCCGGTGAGGTGGGCCAGGAGTTCGGTATGGCCGGGAAACAGATGGCCGCCGGCGTGCAGCGCTTCCTTGTTGAGCGGGGCGGTGCAGATCGCGTTCAGCTCGCCGGACTCGATCAGCTCCACGGTTCTGGCGATGTACTGGTAGGCGGCATCGCCGGCGACGCTGGAGACGGCACCCCAGGGGAGATCGTCCGGAATGAGGCCGAGATCGATACACTCCAGCGTGCCGCGTTCGAAGCGCGCTTCACTGGGGGATTCGACGGTGTGTAGCTCGAGCTTCGAACCGACGATGGCCATTGCCTTGCGCAGGCGTCCGGCGTCACCGATGACCAGCGGGCAGCAGATATCGTGAACCGCGTCGTGGGCGAGCGCGCGGACGATGACTTCGGGGCCGATGCCGGCGGCATCGCCCATGGTGATACCAATGACGGGACGTTCGCTCATGACAGTGTCCTTGGGTTGGGCGAATGTGTGGGCGAATGTGTGGGCGAATGTGTGGGCGAAGGTGTGGACGAAGAAGCAGTAGCGATGGGCCTGTCGTTCCAGACCCGTTGAAAGGCGTGGGTATCGCCGAAACCGCCGGCCTTGGTCACGACCTCCAGTTGGCGCTGCCCAAGCTGGCAGCGCAGCCGTGCCATACCGGTATCGGGGGCGTCCAGCAGCACGAGTTCGGTGATGTCGGCGGCGATCAGCAGCGCCCTGGCGGTAGCGCCGCCCGTGGCAATCAGGCGATCGACAGTGCCCAGGTGGGGAGCCAACAGCCTGCCCAGCGCGAGGCTGAGCTGGGGCCCTTCGGCGGCATCGCGATCCTCGCTCTGACGCAGGCGTACCATCACGTCCCGCCCCTCGGCGAGCGACCCGGCGACACGCCGATTCAGTGCCGTCACGGCGCTCTGCGGGGCCGGCGGACGCAGCGTGGCGGCTTCGATCTCGATGACCTCCAGCCCATTGGCATGGCCGACAAGCGCATCGGCCTGGGCATGAGAGATACCGCTCATGCTGCCGATGACGATCAGCGTCGGACGCGTACGCGTACGCGTACGCGGCGCCGGTTGACCGGTCACGCTTCCGACGAGTTTCAGCGCCTCGGGAAGCCTCTCGCCAAGACCGGCGGAACCGACCCAGAAGACATTTTCCAGCCTGGCGCTGAGCGCCGCGAGACGGCGGAGGTCGCTGTCCGTCTCGGCATCGCAGACCACGGCCTGGACGCCCAGCCGCTGCTGCTCGCGTAGTGTGGCGACGACATCCTCCTCGCGGCCGTTGAGCGCGACGAGATCGAGATGGCCGGTGCGCAGCGCCGTCCCCCGAAGCATCGCCACCAGATCGGCCTGGCCGGTAATGCCTTCGTTGGTCCAGACCTCCGTCTCTTCCACCGGCCGGCCATGGAGCCATTTACGACCGTCACGCGTGGTGCGACCGGTGGCCGGATAGGCGGGGGCGACGATCGCCATGCCGGCAACGTCCACCAGGCTCGCGATCTCGGCGGCGACGTTGCCGCGCAGGGTCGAATCCACTTTCTTGTAAAGATAGTGGTGGCGGCCACGCCAGGCCGCTAGTGCCTTGCGGTGACGGTCGGCGGCCTCGCCGGGCGTGCGGCCGCGAGAATCCATGTCGATGGCCACGGCCTCGGTGCCGACGATGTCCTCGGCGTCCAGGGCCACGGTCGTCTCCAGCCCCGCCCGGGCACAGCCAATGGCCGAGTCCGCGGTGCCGGTCAGGTCATCGGCGAGGATCAGCAGGCGCGTTGGTATCGTCTCGACGCCGGTGGACTCGTCATTCGGTGCGGGCTCAGCGTTCGACACGGTCGTAGACCTTGATGGCCTGCTTGAGCTTCTCCAGCGCTTCCGGCTCCAGTGCCTGCACCGGTGAGCGGGCCGGGCCGGCCGGCATGCCGAGAAGACCGGCGGCCGTCTTCAGCACGCTCGGCATGGTGCCCAGCGCAAAGGCGTTGCGCAGGGGGCGGAGCTTCTCCTGAGCTTCGCGAGCGGTCTCGAAATCGCCGGCCTGCCAGGCGTTCCAGATCGTCATCACGACATCGGGCACGGCATTGGTGGTCGCGGCAACGGCACCGTCGCCGCCAGCCATCAGCGTCCACAGGATCATCGAGTCGGTGCCGGTGAAGACGGCGAAGTCGTCGCGGCGCAGGCGGATTAGCTGCACCAGGCGGTCGAAGTCGCCGCCGCTATCCTTGATCGCGCGGATATTGGGTATTTCAGAGAGCGTCGCCACGCTGGGTATGGTCAGCGTCACGCCCGCCTTGGCCGGAATGGTGTAGAGCAGGATCGGCAGGTCGGTGGCCTCGGCGATGCGCTCGTAATGGGTGATCAGCTCGGCCTGGGTGGCGCCGTTGAAATAGGGCGTGATGATCGACAGGCCATCGACGCCGACCTCTTCCATCCGGCGGTTGAGTGCGATCACGCCACGCGTGGTATAGCCACCGGTGCCGGCGAAGACCGGTACGCGCCCCGCGGCCTGGTCCTTGACGATCGAGGCGACGCGCACTTTTTCATCATCGGTGAGCGAAAAGAATTCACCGTTGGTGCCCAATGCGAAGAGCCCGTGGACGCCCTTGTTGATCAGGGTCTCGGTCAAATCACGCAGACCTGGCTCGTCGATCTCCTCGTGCTCGTCCAGCGGGTTGATCATGGCAGGCACGATGCCCTGGAATTCGTTGCTCATGAAATTTCCTCGTTGTTTCCCAATCAGCTCAACTGGCCAATTGCCTTGATGAGATTGTCGACGATGGCGTAAAGCGACCACAGGCCGATCAACGACAGCACCATCAGAATCAGCGTCTGCCACCAGCGGTTGACGTGCTCGTCCAGCATGAACCGACGCGAGCTGGTCATGCGTAGCACGCCATAGAGAATCGGCGGCAACAGAATCGCCGTGATCACGCTGGTGCCGAAGACACTCAGATAGACCAGGTTGGGTGCCTGCGGCATGCAGATGAACAGCGGCACGACGATGAAGGCAGCGATCAGCACGCGGTTGTACCAGGGATCGTCCACGGGCTTGGCAAAGGACTTGCCGCGTTTGGTCGCCAGATGCAGGCCGTTGAACATCAGGTTGGCGAAACCGCGAGCGTTGGCCGGGAAGCTGGAGAACGCCGCGAGGAACAGGCTAATCCACAGCAGCGGCGGGCCGAGCGGGCCGACGGCCATTTCCATCATGGTCGCCAGGTCGTTCTCGTTGGAGACGGTCATGCCGGTACCGCGGATGGTTTCCGCTGCGACGATCCAGAACAGGACATTGATGATCAGCAGCGGCAACATGCCCGCCAGCAGGTCGAACTGCTGTAGACGACGATACCGGGGGCCGTTCCAGCCGCGTTCATCCATGAAGTAAGGGTAGAGCAGATTGAGTGCCGAGCCACCGATGGTGCCGATCGTCGCGACGGCGATGAAAATGGCGTCGAAGGGACCGTTGTTGGCCGGGATCGAGAAGGTCAGCCCCTTGACCATTTCCACCAGATCGATATGCCCGGTCGCGGCGATCGCGCCGATGAAGGTCACGATGATGACCACCGATGCGATTCGTGCCGTCCACTCCAGCCACTGGTAGGCGTTACTTCTCGACAGCATCACGATGGTCAGTACCACGACGATGGCGCCACCGATGAAGTAACCCCAGGTAGTCGTCCCGATACCACCGCCAAGATGGTAGAGCGCGACCGCGCAGGCGCGTAGGAAACTCATCTGGATGATGATGGCGTAGAAGAAAATCGCCACCCCGAAGAACATCGGGAATCCTCGCCAGACGCGTTGAAAGCCTTGCAGGACCGACGTGTCGCCAAAGCGGTTCTCGAGCTTGTACTTGGCGATGGCCGAGATCATGCAGTAGCGCGCAAAGAGCGCGACGACCAGTGTCCACATCAGGGCATAGCCGTAGTTGGCGCCCGATACGGTGGAACTGACCAGATCCCCGGTGCCCAGAAAAGCCATGGCCAGGACAAGTCCAGGGCCGATGCAGCGAATGTATTCGCCTGCCGTGCGAGGTAGCAGGGGCTCGGAGCTGCCTTCGGCTTGCGGCGCGGGCGGAATCGCCTGTGCGGTGACTGAGCGTTGTGACATGAATGCCGCCTCCAGCATCTGATTGATTCGATCTTTTTGGTGGCGACAAATCTGATCAGTTCGATCTTTTTTCGCAAGAAAGACAAGCTTATACCAAGGTCTAGCTGTTAGTCATTTTGTCTATAATTCTATGTTTTTAAATGAAAAATAAAAGATAGTGCTTTGGTCTAACGGCTTCGGCATGGTGATCGAGTATGATTGATTCTTCCATTTTTGCCGAGGTGTTTGACCGACATGCGCATTCTGATCTCCGGCTGCAGTTCAGGTATTGGCTTGGCAACGACCCGTCGACTGCTCCATCAAGGCCATGAGTTGATCGGCATCAGTCGGCGGCCGCCACCCATCGAGACCGCTGGATTTCGATGGTGCCCGGCGGATCTGCTGGATTCCGATGATGGGATGGCGTGGCTGGTCGAGGATCTGGCCATCGAAGCCCTGGTCCATGCTGCCGGCTTCATGCATACGGCCTATCTGGGGGCGCTGAATCCAGCACAAGCGCAGACGATGTGGCGGCTGCACGTGGAGGCGCCCTCGCGCCTGGTCGACAGGCTGATGGCACAGCGACACCCGCTGTCGAGGATCATCCTCGTGGGCAGCCGAACACAGCAGGGCGCGAGGGGGAAAAGCGCTTACTCGGCATCCAAGGCGGCGCAACAGGGGCTGGTGCGCTCATGGGCGATGGAGTTGGTGGGCCAAGGCGTGACGGTCAATCTGGTGGCCCCGGGGCCGACGGACACGCCGATGCTCAATGATCCGGCTCGAACTGGCGTGCCGCCTCAAGCGCCGCCAATGGGGCATTTCATTGCGCCTGACGAGATTGCCGCCGCTATCGAGTTCCTGATCTCCCGTGACGCGCGCTCGATCACGGGGCAGACGTTGACCGTGTGTGCGGGGGCGTCGCTGTAAGCATCGGGGTGGATGGACGTATATAATCTGCCGCCATGGTCAACGACGCCCCCTTCTCCCACGCTCCCCAGTTGCGGCCCTACCAGACGCAAGCCGTCGATAACGTCATCGCGCACTTTCGTGGCAGCGACGACCCGGCCGTGGTCGTGTTGCCGACCGGGAGCGGTAAATCTCTGGTCATCGCCGAGCTGGCGCGGCGTGCCCGTGGCCGGGTACTGGTGCTGGCCCACGTGCGCGAACTGGTCGAGCAGAACCATGCCAAGTACCTCGCCTATGGGTTGGAGGCGGATATCTTCAGCGCCGGCCTGGGCCGCAAGGAGAGCGGTCGCCAGGTGGTGTTCGGTTCGGTGCAGTCGGTGGTCAACGGTCTGGACGATTTCGCCACCGGCGAGTTCACGCTGCTGGTGATCGACGAGTGCCACCGGGTCACGTTCACTCGAGAGGGCGGTTCGGAGCGCCATGCGGCAGCGTCGGGAAAAGCGGGTCAGCGGACCGTCTCCACCTACGAAAAGGTGATCGCGCGACTGCGCCAGGCGCGGCCCAACCTCAAGGTGCTGGGACTGACGGCAACGCCGTATCGGCTTGGCGAGGGCTTTCTCTATCACCGCCACTACCACGGCATGGTGAAAGGGCCGGAGGCGGCGTTCTTTCGCGATTGCGTGTTCGAGCAGCCGCTGCGCGTGATGGTGCGCCAGGGCTATCTCGCCGAACCCCGGCGCATCGACGGGGCCATGGCCTTCTACGACTTCTCGCGCCTGACCCCACAGCGCAACGGCCAGTTTGCCGAGCGCGATCTCGACGGCGTCGTTCGAGGCAATCGTGCCACGCCACAGATCATTCACGACGTGATCGAACGTGCCCGGGACCGAGAGGGGGTGATGATCTTCGCGGCGACGGTGGCTCACGCCGAGGAGGTGCTGGGGCTGTTGCCTTCAGGGGAAAGCGCGCTGGTGACCGGGGCGACGCCGGGGCCGGAGCGGGAGCGCCTGATCACGACGTTCAAGGCCCGCGAGCTCAAGTATCTGGTCAACGTGGCGGTATTGACGACCGGTTTCGATGCGCCCCACGTGGATGTGATCGCCATTCTGCGCCCAACGGAATCGGTGGGGCTCTATCAGCAGATCGTGGGGCGCGGCCTGCGGCTCTCGCCAGGCAAGCGCGACTGCCTGATTCTCGACTACGCCGGCAACCCCTGGGAGCTCTACGCGCCGGAGATTGCCCAGGCGCGCCCGGACGGCGAAAGCGAACCGGTGCAGGTCGAATGCCCCGAATGCGGCTTCGCCAATATCTTTTGGGGCAAGCGCGACGGCGACTTCGTGATCGAACATCACGGTCGGCGCTGTCAGGGGCTGGAGGGGGGAAGCCAGTGCACCTTTCGCTTTCGTTTCAAGGTGTGCGAGCAGTGCGGCGGCGAGAACGATATCGCCGCACGCGCCTGCGGCCACTGCGGCGAGCGCCTGGTCGACCCGGACGACAAGTTGCGCGATGCGCTCAAGCTGCGTCACGCCAAGGTCCTGCGGGTCAGTGGCATGCAGCTCGAGGCGACCACCAACGGGCGCGGGGTGCCGCGGCTCAAGGTGACCTACCATGATGAAGACGGCGAGACGCTGGATGAATGGTTCGGGCTCGACACGCCCGCTCAGCAGCATGTCTTTGCACGCGTCTTTCTACGCCAGCATCTGCGCGCTCCGGGCAGCGGCTGGCGGCCAGGCTCGGCCGAGGAGGCGGCTGCCGAAGCGGCGCGTCTGCGCGCGCCGGACTTCGTCATCGGCCGCAAGACCGGGCGTCACTGGCGGGTCGACGAGAAGCTGTTCGACTATGTCGGGCGTTATCGCACGGCGGACACGGCAGGCGCCGAAGGGTAGAATCGTTTTCTTGCTAATAAAAGCATTGGGCCAATCGCGCCCTTTGACTAGAATGAAGTGCCGCTCGTTCGAGCGCTCACCCCAAACCGAAGATCAAGGAGCTCCCCATGAGCTGGACGACCCCGGAAGTGAAGGAAATCTGCGTCGGCATGGAAATCAACGACTACATGCCCGCTGAATTTTGAGCCAACAGCAAGACACGCGCGGCGGCGCTGCTCTGCAGCTGCGCGTACTGGGGGCGGCCGCCGGTGGCGGTTCGCCTCAGTGGAACTGCCGCTGCGAGGTGTGCCGCCTGGTCTGGGAAGGCGATCCGCGCGTGACGCCGCGAACCCAATCCTCGATTGCCGTCAGTGTCGACGGCGAAAACTGGGCGCTGATCAACTGCGCGCCCGATATTCTCAAACAGATTCAACAGACGCCGGCATTGCATCCGCGCGAGGGCCGACGGCACACACCGATCGCCAGCGTGCTGCTGACCAATGCCGACGTCGATCATATTGGCGGGCTGCTCAATCTCCGCGAAAGCTCGCCGTTTCGGCTGCTGGCGACGCCGATGATCCAGGATGTGCTGCGTGGCAGCCCGATCTTCGATGTGCTGAACCCCGATCATGTCAGTCGTGAATCGATCGCCCTGGATCAACCCTTCACGCTGCTCGACGGCCTGCAGGCTCGGCTGTTCGCGGTGCCGGGCAAGACCGCGCTCTTTCTGGAGGGCGACCGGGTCGAGATCGGTGTCGAAGGCGAGAGTACCGTCGGCGTCGAACTGATCAGCGGCGACAAGCGCGCCTACTATATCCCCGGCTGCGCCGCGATGACGCCGACACTCGCTGCGCGTCTCGAAGGTGCCGACCTGCTGCTGTTCGACGGCACCCTGTGGCGCGACGACGAAATGGTACGCGCGGGCGTCGGCCACAAGACGGGCCAGCGCATGGGCCACATGTCGATGTCCGGCGCCGAGGGCAGCATCGCGGCGCTGGCCGAGCTCTCGCTGGGCAGGCGTGTCTTCGTCCATATCAACAACACCAATCCGGTGTTGATCGCGGATTCTCCCGAGCGTCAGGCGGCCGAACGCGCCGGCTGGGACATCGCCCATGACGGCATGGAGCTCTCTTGCTGAATTTCGAAAACCATCCCGATCTCGTCGAACCGCTGAGCATCGAAGCGCTGGAAGCGCGCCTGCGCGAGGTCGGCGAGACCCGCTACCATCATCGTCATCCGTTCCAGTTGATGCTCCAGAACGGTGAGCTCGACAAGCGTCAGGTCCAGGCCTGGGCGCTCAACCGCTACTATTATCAGGCGATGATTCCGATCAAGGATGCTTCCTTGATGGCCAGGCTCGACGATCCTGACCTGCGCCGAACCTGGCGTTCGCGACTGGTCGATCACGACGGTGAAGTGGCGGGCGAGGGCGGCATCGAGCGCTGGCTCAAGCTGACCGACGGCCTCGGCCTGTCGCGTGAGCTGGTCGTCTCGACTCGCGGCATCCTGCCGGCGACGCGTTTTGCCGTCGAAGCCTATACCCACTTCGTGCGCGATCGGACGCTGCTGGAGGCGATCGCCTCGTCGCTGACCGAGCTGTTCTCGCCGATGGTGATCGGCCAGCGCGTGCGCGGCATGCTCGAACACTACGACTTCGTCTCCCGCGAGACGCTCTCCTACTTCGAGCCGCGTCTGACCCAGGCGCCGCGCGACGCCGAGATGGCGCTCGACTACGTCAAACGCCATGCCAAGCGCGCCGACCAGCAGCAGGCGGTGATCGATGCGCTGCGCTTCAAGTGCAGCGTGCTGTGGGCGATGCTCGATGCGCTGCAACACGCCTATGTCGGTTCCGGCTCGAATGCAGCGGGCCAGGTGCCGCCGGGCGCCTGGGGCAGTGGCATCGAAGGGCAGGAAATCGAAGGTGACGGCCTGGGTGGCTACGTGAGTGGCTACGCGAGTGACGGCCTGAATGACCACGGGAGGCATGCCCGATGAGTGCCGATACCGATAGTAATGGCGACACCGGCGGCGTGCCCGGTCTTCACGAATCCGACGTGGTGAAGATCCCGCGCGGCGTTCGGCTGCGCGAGGACAAGGCCCGCGGTGGCTGGGTGCTGCTGGCGCCGGAACGCGTGTTCCAGCTCGATCCCATCGCCCAGCAGGTGCTCACCCGCGTCGATGGCGAGCGCGATGTCGCCGCCATCGTCGATGATCTTGCGCAGACGTTCGCCGCGCCGCGGGATCGCATACTCGTCGACGTGGGGGCGATGCTCGCCGATCTGATCACCAAGAACGTCCTGGAAGTGGTATGAATACTCAGCCGGAAGCGCGACAGTCGCCCTCGATGCAGCCACCCCCCATCGGCATGTTGGCGGAACTGACCCACCGCTGCCCACTGCAGTGCCCGTACTGCTCCAATCCGGTCGAATTGAGCCGCAAGCGCGAAGAGCTCGATACCGGGACCTGGCAGCGGGTCTTTGCCGAGGCGGCCGAGCTTGGCGTACTGCAGGTGCATCTTTCCGGTGGCGAGCCGGCACTGCGCCAGGATCTGGAAGCGCTGGTGGCGAGCTGTGCCGAGCACGGCCTCTACTCCAACCTGATCACCGCCGGCGTCAATATCAGCCGGGCGCGGCTCGAAGCGTTGGCGGATGCCGGGCTCGATCACGTGCAGCTCTCGGTGCAGGGCGCGACTGCCGAGGTCAACGATCATATCGCCAATCTCCCCGGGGCCTTCGACAAGAAGCTGGCCTTTGCGGCGGAAGTGACCGACGTCGGGCTGCCGTTGACGCTCAACAGCGTGATCCATCGCGTCAACCTGCATCAGATTCCCGATCTGGTCGAACTGGCACTGGCGCTGGGCGCGCGGCGTCTCGAGATCGCTCACGCGCAGTACTACGGCTGGGCACTTCAGAACCGTGGCGCGCTGATGCCGCCGCGTGAACAGGTAATGGAGGCGCTCGATCTGGTGGAGGCGGCCCGCGAGCGCCTCAAGGGCAAGTTGGTGATCGACGCCGTGGTGCCGGATTACTACGCGCGGCTGCCCAAGCCGTGCATGAACGGCTGGGGCCGCCAGTCGCTCAACGTCACGCCCGCGGGCAAGGTGCTGCCTTGCCACGCCGCCGAGACGATCCCCGGACTCGAGTTCTGGAACGTGGGCGAGCACGCCCTGGGCGATATCTGGCAGCACAGCCCCGCGTTCAACGCCTATCGCGGCACCGACTGGATGCCCGACGCCTGCCAGGGCTGCGAGCGCCGCGAGATCGACTGGGGCGGCTGTCGCTGCCAGGCCCTGATGTTGACCGGCGACGCCACCCAGATGGACCCGGTCTGCGAACTTTCGCCCTATCACGAAGAGATCCAGACGCTGGCGATCATCGATTCGAGTCGAGACGATGAATTTACCTATCGCCGATTTGCGCGCCAGCCTGCCTAAGACGATCTTGCCTGACAACGCCGCCGAAAAGAGCGATCGCCTCCTCCCGATAGGCCACGCTGCCAACGCTTGATAGACTGGACATCCTTTCATTCAGCAGCGGCTTTTCATCGCGCGACAAAGAGGGAGGCGGCGTGAGCGTTATCGAATCCGAACGACCCGATGCCGCCGAGGCGTCGCCTGCCGGTCAGCTGCCGCTGGAGTTCGTGGCGCGGGTCAATGGCGAAGGGCTGACCGAGCTGCCGCAGGATCTCTACATTCCGCCAGAAGCGCTCAAGGTCTTTCTCGAGACCTTCGAAGGGCCGCTCGACCTGCTGCTCTATCTGATCCGGCGGCAGAATCTCGACATCCTGGCCATCAATGTCGCCGCGATCACCCACCAGTACGTCGAGTACGTGGATCTGATGCAGGCGATGGAGATCGATCTCGCCGGCGAGTATCTGGTGATGGCCGCGATGCTCGCCGAGATCAAGTCGCGCTCGCTGCTGCCGCGCCCGCCCAAGGGTGACGACGAGGATGAAGAAGCCGATCCGCGGGCCGAACTGATCCGGCGCCTGCAGGCGTACGAGCAGCTCAAGCTTTCCGCCGAGGAGCTCGATGCGCTGCCGCGCATGGGACGCGACTGGCACTCGGCCCAGGCGGCGCTGCCGCAGCTCGAATCGCGGGTGGTGCATCCGGATGTCTCGTTGAACGATCTGCTGGGCGCGCTGGGCGGCATGCTCAAGCGGGCCGATCTGCGTCAGTCGCACCGGATCAGTCGTGAAGTACTCTCGACCCGCGAGCGAATGCTCGCGATCATGGCCCGGCTGAACGCGGATCATTACACTCCGTTCGAGGCGCTGTTCGCGCTTTCCGAGGGGCGTGCCGGGGTCATCGTGACCTTCATGGCGATTCTCGAATTAGCGCGTGAGTCGATGATCGAAATCGTGCAGAATGCGCCGCTCTCGCCGATTCACCTGCGGGCGCGGCTGGCGCTGGAAGCGGGCATCGTCGACGAGACCGAAGGCGCTCCCGGCGAAGCAGAGGGTGTCTTCGAGACCGGCAGCGACGACGAGGCGAAGGCATGAACCGCCTGACCGACCCCTACGTGACCCCCATGCTGGACGACATTCTCGAAGCGGTGCTGCTGGCCGCCGGCGAGCCGGTATCGCTGGAGCGACTCGAGACGCTGTTCGACGAGGGGCTTTTCGAGTCAGCGCAGCCGCCCTCGCGAGCGGCGCTTCGCGAGTCGCTCAACAAGCTTTCGGATCGGCTGACAGCTGGCGGGGCGCTGGAGCTCAACGAATCGGCATCGGGCTATCAGTTGCGTATCCGGCAGCGCTATTCACCCTGGGTATCGCGGCTGTGGGACGAAAAACCGCAGCGCTATTCCCGGGCGCTGCTCGAGACGCTGGCGCTGATCGCCTATCGCCAGCCGGTCACCCGCGGGGATATCGAAGAGGTGCGCGGGGTGGCGGTCAGCAGCTCGATCATGCGCACGCTGGTGGAGCGCGGCTGGATTCGCGTCGTCGGTCATCGCGACGTGCCGGGGCGGCCGGCGGTCTATGCGACCACGCGGGCCTTCCTCGATGATCTGGGGCTGAAGACGCTGGATTCGCTACCGCCGATGCATGAGCTCAAGACGTTCGAAACGTTCGAAACGTTCGAAACCGGCATGGCCGAGCCGTTTCCCGAGGTGTCCGATGGCAGCGATGCATCGGATGCCGGGCCCTCCGATGACGAGACGATCGGGGGCGACCTCAGTGCGGGTATCGAGGGCGGCGCGGATATCGATGACGGATCGAATGATACGGAAAATATATCGGCAACGTCGGAAGGTTCCGACAATGACGAACACGCCGAGATGGCGTCCCCCGGCGAGTCGCCGAGTTTTGCCGAGCTCGAAGCGCGACTGGCCGAACGTGCCCGACAGCGTCAGGCCGAGGAAGCGGAGTCGAACTCCGCCCCGGCGGATGGCAAGTCGGACACGGACACATGAGCGTCACCACGACCGATCGGGTTGCCCTTTGGCAGGCGATCACCGGTGGCTCCTCGAGCCGATGAGGCAATGAAACATCATGACGGACATCAATACCGAAAAGCTGCAGAAAGTGCTCGCGCGTGCCGGCCATGGCTCACGGCGGGAAATGGAAACGGCGATCAGCGCCGGCCGGATCAAGGTCAACGGTCAGGTCGCCAAGCTGGGTGACCGGGTCGGCTCGCGTGATCGCGTGGCACTCGACGATCGGCCGATCAACCTGCGGGCGGTCGAGGAAGTCCCGCGCCGGGTCATCATGTACAACAAGCCGGAAGGCGAGCTTTGCACGCGCAAGGATCCGGAGGGGCGGCGAACCGTGTTCGAGCGGTTGCCGCGACTGAAAGGCGAGCGCTGGATCGCGATCGGCCGGCTGGATATCAATACCAGCGGGCTGCTGCTGTTCACGACCGACGGCGAACTGGCCAACCGGCTGATGCATCCCTCCCACCAGATCGAGCGCGAATACGCGGTACGCGTGATGGGCGAGGTCAAGCGCGAGCACGTGGTCGCCATGGTCGAGGGCGTGATGCTCGAGGATGGCCCGGCGCGTTTTTCCGACGTGCAGGAGTTCGGTGGTGAAGGCATCAATACCTGGTTCCACGTCGTGATCCTGGAAGGGCGCAACCGTGAGGTTCGCCGGCTGTGGGAGTCCCAGGGGCTGACAGTGAGTCGGTTGAAGCGCGTGCGCTATGGCAACATCTTCCTCGACAAGCGGGCCAAGGCCGGCGAGTGGACCGAGATGACCCAGGACGAGATCGACGAGCTGTCGACCCTGGCCGGCCTCGAACCGCGCAAGGTGCCGGAGCTGACCCCTGACGAGAAAAATCGCTGGAGCCGCGACAAGAACAAGCGTCGTCCGGTG
>NZ_MSDO01000037.1 GCF_001937195.1 Salinicola socius
GCGCGATAGATCGCGATAACAGTTTGTAAATATGTAATGAGAGGATTGCAAAAAAACCGCACCGGATATATGGCTTGATAGCGCCATAGGCCGGTGCGGGCGAGTGGTGCGTCAACTGATCGAGTCAGGACGTCGTGTAGGTAATAGCGCTGTTCATGGTCGCTATAGTTCGGTGCGAGCCTATTAATGGCTCTGACGGACTTGAGGTCGGAGGAACGAGCCGAAGAGCAAGAAACCGTTGCACAGGCTGATGCTATTACGGCTTTTGCAAGAAGAAAAGTAGCCTTCGTTAAATAAAGTGATGTAGTGGTATACAACTTTTGGCTGATACCTGATTTTGCTGCAAAAAAAACCCGGCTATGGGAAGCAGTCGGGATAGACCGTTTGCCATACCAGGTTGAAGCGGTCGCGGGGAAGCAACCAAAAATCGATTTTTTGGCGTTTCTGACAGGTTGTGGTTCGAGGTCGCCTGTAGCAGTCGAAAAGGGGGCGCGGCCGTCTTGCTTAGCCGTGTTAACGCATGTTAACGACAAGCTGCGCGAAAAATGAAGGCCTTGGCCTAAATAAATTTTGGACAGTTGGGAAGGAGATCGACGATTCATGACCATTCCTCCCCTTCGAGGCACTCGGCCTGGAGAAGAGCGATGTTGATCAGGCTGCGGCGGCCGACCTTCAGGACCGGGATGTAGCCACGACGGACATGGCCTTCGATGGTGTCGAGGGACATCCCGGAAAGCTGGGAGAAGCGCTCTCTGGTCATGACCGGCACGATCGGTGGGACCTGGGGCGTTTTGCTTGCTTCCATTGTCGTAAGCCGCCTTTATTCGTCTGTGTTAGGCTTTTTATGTATCAAGAACGTAGCATGTACATTCGTACAACTTGATACGATCTTACACAGTGTAGGAACGTACATCAATGGAAGAAGGCAAGAAGATACGTGCCATAAGAGAACTTTTTGGAATAAGCAGAAAGGACTTCAGTGAACGTATTGGAATAAGCGTGAATACGATCACCAGCATCGAGTTGGAGCGCATGAAATGCTCCATAGAGGTGTTGCGTGCCGTGCAGCGTTCCTACCCTCAGTTTCGGAAATGGCTCAACGAGATACCGCTAGAGGAAGGGGATGGCCAGACGTCGCCGGAGATAGAGGAAGCAAGAGATCGGCTCAAGCCGACCGGAACGGATACCGAGTCGCGAAGCGAGTAGCGGAACGCTGGTATCGGGGAACAGGGAATTAGTGTTGGGTGGGGGCAGGGACATGAATGATAGAGTCGCACTGACGAATGAGGCGGTATTTGCTGAGCTAGAAGGAATCATTGATAAAGGATTTGAAAAAGATCTGATTCCTTCAAAAATAAGAGATATATCAGCTTGGTATCTGCTAACTGTAGCTGAAGACCTTGCAAGATTCTCGGTTGCAAAAGATGCTGTAGAGTTTAAAGATTCGCTGCTAATATTTTTTGATCAATTGAAGTATTCGTTAAAGCATTCGCTGCTGTTGGTGCTAGAAAACAGTGAGAATAGCGGAGTTAAACTTCCGGAAAAGGTTTATCCATTATTTTATAGAAAGTCTTCAGCCTTAATAATGGCAGGTCTTGAATATGAGAGGCTACACAGGATTGTATTGGGATGTTACGAAAATCGAGTGAAAGTTGAATTGATCGATGGGGTTTACGAAGTAAAAAATCTCAATGAAAATACTGCAGAATATGTGGCGCTTGAGTATCTGAACCATGGAAAGGGTTCAGAGGTTGACATGTTCAGTGTATTTGTTTATTTGATGCAGGATGAAAATAAAGATAACGATGTGGTTAAATCCATTTGCAGGAATACGCGCATAAAAAAAAGAAAGCCAGTGTATGAATACACACCCGCTTCAATAAAAATGCTATTGAAATATTTACCTCAAAGAGATGAGATAATACCTAGGGATTTCAAGTTCCCTTGGGGGGATGGGTTCGAAACCTTATGTCTTATCAACGCGTTGTGGGTGAGGTGCGCATTTCATGTGCTATCTGTCCACTGTAAGGCGTCCGAAAAAAATATCAAAGGCGGAATGGAAAGTTCAATCCTGTTAAAAATTAATAAAAAGCAGCTTATAAGAGATATAGATATAGTGGCTTCGGTTGGGGATGATAAAATTGAAAAGTTTGTTGATAGCTTAACTTATGGCTTTGGCGTTAAAACGCCGGACCCAGCCTTGCAACCCATCTACTCCACAGGATCTGGCGCGCTGCTTATTCCTAGCATTCTGCTTATGACATCTAATTGCCAGAGAAATGCTCTATCTCTTAGTGCTAGGTTGGATAAAAAGCTCTTCGATAGAAGTAGCCGTTTTTTTGAAATAAAAATGGTGGAGCATATAAGTGAAAAAGTTAGCCATTTAGGGAGGTGTTTTCAAAATCGACATTATTCAGCCAATGGTGACAAGGAAGAAGTAGATCTAGTCGTATTGGATTCTGAGGAAAAATTTTGTCTGATTATAGAGATGAGATGGATGATTCAGCCCGGAGATTATCGTGAGCTAGTTAAAAGACAAAAGGTATGCGACGAGAAAGTGGTTCAGGTAGAAAGGAAGAAAAGGTTTTTTAACAGAAATAAAGTAGAAGTAATGGGCAGTCTAGTCGCTAATGAGACGAGGTTTAATGACTACAGATTTGAAGCTATTGTACTTGTAATGAATTACGGAGGAAAGCAATCTATTGTATCGGAGATACCTGTTGTTAATTCAGATATATTCGAAAAATTAATTAACAATGAGAACAAGTTGGCTGAAGTTTACGAGACTTGCAGATCGTTAAGCTGGCTTCCTAAAGAAGGGGAAGACTTTGAGTATCAAACGGAATCTTTTGAAGTTGGGGGGGAAACGATTCGTTCACCAGCTTTCACAATGAACATAAATGCAGATGAATATGCGTCAAGACTGCGTCAACCAACTGTCAACCGCGTTGACGCTTAGAGACGGGCATTGACGGTTTCGGTTCTCATAACTGGCTGTTTTTACGG
>NZ_MSDO01000038.1 GCF_001937195.1 Salinicola socius
AAGGGCAAGAGGTGCAAGGGGCAAGAGGACAAGGTGAAAAGCGGCAAGGTGAAGAGGATGAGGGGATCCTGTCGGGGAACGACAAGCCGCCGGCTTCGTGCCGGCGGCTGTTGCGTGGGTGCTGCGTGGGTGCTGCGAGGGGGCGAGCTTACAGCGTGGTGACGCTGACCTCGCCGTTGCCTCGTGTGTCGTGGGCGAACTGCCCGCTGCCCCGTAGCGCTTGAGCGGCTGCGTCACTTTGCCCCTCACCGACCAGCGGGTTGCGGCTTGCCGAAATGTCGGTGGCCAGTTGCGTGGCATCGGCGACGTTCTGCAGAGCCTGGTCCGCTGCCGCGCTGTGGCCGCCGTTGACGGTGTCGACGCTGTAACGGGTCGGCAGCGTGTGATACTGCGCGGTCTGTTCTATGTTGAGCGCTTCGCTCTGCTGGTCGAAGTGACGCTGTTCGACGGCACTATTGGCCTGGGCGACGGTGGGCAGAGCGACGGCGATAGCGATGGCTGCGAGAATGCGAGTTTTCATGGTGTTGCCTCCAATGATCATCTGTTTTGGTGTCGGGCTCTTGGCCTTGACCTGTGATGTCATTATGATTCCGTTAGCCGTCTAACTAAAATCGAATGGCACGAAATGAACTATCAATGCGAATGATGGCGGCGGGGATATCTGAAATTTTTCGATGTGGCAGCGCATAACACCAAAAAGGGAGCCGTTTGGCTCCCTGAATGGACTAGCGCTGCTATGTTGCCCGAAGGCGAAGTCTTACAGGCTGGCGAAGTTCACTTCGACGTTGCCGTTGTCATTGCTGACGGTCTGCGTGGCGTTCTGCAGCGCCTGGCCGGCAGCGGCGCTTTGGCCTTCACCGATCAGACCGTTGTGAGACGGTTGCACGTTAGTGCTCAGCTGGCTGGACTCGGCAACGTTCTTGAGTGACTGATCGGCAGCGACGCTGTGACCACCATCGACAGTGTCGACGCTGTAGCGAGTCGGCAGCGCGTGGTACTGCGCGGTCTGCTCGATATTGAGTGCTTCGCTCTGCTGGTCGAAGTGACGCTGTTCGACGGCACTGTTGGCCTGGGCGACGGTCGGCAGTGCAACGGCGATTGCGATGGCTGCGAGAATGCGAGTTTTCATGGCGTTACCTCCAGATAATGTCTTCTTTTAGTGGCCTTTCGGCCTAACCGATGACGACATTATGGGAGGCTATCCTTTAGTCTGCTAATCACGCGTAGTGAATTCGACTATCGATGGGATTAATACGAAGGTATAAGGCATGCGGCAGAGGCGCAGTGTAATCCTTCTTGCGTGAATTCAAAATCCTGGCGTTATCCATGAGGCTCACCGTTCGGGTTTTCGCGGTTTTGCTCGGCACGGTTTCGACCGCCATAATGGCGCCATCTCCTCCATCGCTTGTCAGCCAGAGAACGCCATGACCCGCACGCCTCGGGAAAATGCTCCCGCCGAATCACCACGCGCTGCCGAGCCACAGGTCAATGTGGGTGACGTCGCTTATCTTCGTGTGACCAAGGTCAACGATGTCGGCGCCTTCCTGAACTGGGGCCGGCCCAAGGATCTGCTGCTGCCCTTCGGCGAGCAGCGCTTCCGCCCGGATGAGGGCAAGCGCGTGCTGGTGATGATCTATGTCGACGATCGCATGCGTCCGGTGGCCAGCATGAAGCTCGACAAATTCCTGCAGGACGAATCGGAAGGGCTGAAGGCAGGCGACCGGGTATCGCTGGTGATCGCGGATCTGACCGATCTCGGTGCCAAGGCGGTGGTCAACAGCCGTTTCTGGGGGCTGCTGTATCACGATGACATGTCGCGCCCGCTACGCCGGGGCGATCGTATGGATGGCTATGTTCGCCGTGTACGCGACGACGCTCGCCTGGATCTGTCGCTGCTGCCACCTGGGCAGGCGCGTCTGGATGTGGTCGGCGACAAGGTGTTGGCAGCGCTGGCCGCCAACGACGGTTTTTTGGCCCTCGGTGACAAGAGCCCGGCCGACGCCATCAAGGCCCGCCTCGGCGTCAGCAAGAACGCCTTCAAGCAGGCCATCGGCCGGCTCTACAAGCAGCGCCGGATCGTCATCGAAGACAACGGGATCCGGCTGATCGAGGGCAATTGATCCCCGCCTGTCAGCGCTGCTGCCAGGCGCGATACCACCCCAACCCTGCCTCCGTGTCACCGCGCGGCTTGTACTCGCAGCCGAGCCAGCCTGCATAGCCGTCGCGGTCGAGCTGTTCGAATAGCCACGGATAGTTCACTTCGCCGCTATCCGGCTCGTGCCGTTCGGGTACGCCGGCAATCTGAATATGGCCCACGCCGTCGCGATAGCGCTGGTAGGTCTTCCAGATATCTCCATCCATGATCTGGGTATGGTAGAAATCCATCTGCACCTTGACGTTGGGCTCGCTCAGCTCGGCAACGATGGCGTGGCCATCGGCCTGATGGTTGAGAAAATAGCCCGGCATGTCGCGAGTGTTGATCGGCTCGATCAGCAGCGTCAGGTCGTTCTCGGCGAGTTTTCTGGCCGCAAACCTTAGATTTTCCAGATAAATATCCCGATGACCGCCCGACAATGTTTCACGGGAAACATTGTCCGGCGCTGAGCCCGATTCCGCCACCAGCCCTGCCATGGCATGCAGGCGCTGGCAGTTCAGCGCCTTGGCATAGCGAATCGCGGTATCGACGCTTGCCCGGAACTCCGTCTCGCGTTCAGGGAGCGCGGCCAGACCGCGCTCGCCGGCTGCCCAGTCGCCCGGCGGCAGATTGAACAGCACCTGCTCGAGCCCGTGACGCTCGAGCTCGGCGGCGATCGCTTCGGGTTCGAAATCGTACGGGAACAGAAACTCGACGCCCTCGAAACCGCTGGCGGCGGCCTGGGCGAAGCGCTCCATGAACGGGACTTCGTTGAACATCATGCTGAGATTGGCAGCGAAACGCGGCATGGCCTGATTTCCTCGATGACCCTGTTGACAGTGATGGTACGGGCAGACGAATGCGCGGCTACCACTGGGCGCCGAAGGCGTCGCGCAGCTCGTCGATCTCTTTCTCGTTCAGCGTGCGCACATCGTGCTGGCGCAGCAGCAGATAGAGCTTGGCGGTTTCTTCCAGCTCCTCGATGGCGTTGCGTGCCGCTTCCAGCGTCTTGCCGGCGACCACCGGGCCGTGATTGGCCAATAGCACCGCGGCATGATCCAAGGCATAGTCGCGCACGGCGTCACCCAGCGCGGCATCACCGGGGCGGTAGTAGGGCACCAGTGGCAGGCGGCCGACGCGCATCACGAAGTAGGGTGTGATCGGCGGCAGGCAGGAGTGCTCATCGAGCCCGTTGAGACACGACACGGCGGCCGAATGCGTGGCGTGAAGGTGGATGATCCCGCCGGTATCCGGGCGCTGTTCGTAGAAGGCCCGATGCAGGAAAGACTCCTTGGTCGGCGGCTTGCCGGCCAGCAGGTTGCCGTCCCAGTCGAGCTTGGAAATCTCCGCCGGATCGAGTGCGCCGAGGCTGGCGTTGGTCGGTGTCATCAGCCAGCCGTCGTCGAGCTTGGCGCTGATGTTGCCGGAGGTGCCTGGCGCCATGCCCAGGTTACGGAAGGAGCGGCCGATCTCGGCGATCTCTTCGCGCAGGCGGTTTTCGGTGGATGATGTCGAGGTGTGGATCGCGGTCATGGCATCAGTTTCCAGGCTTTGGTCATGAAATCGGGGGCGCCGAAGTTGCCTGACTTGAGCGCCAGCGCCAACGGTTCTTCGGTACCCAGCGTGGTCGTCCACGGCACGCCGGGATCGATACTCTCGCCGATCCGCAGTCCCTGAACGTCGAGGGCGGTGACCACGGCGCCGGAGGTCTCGCCCCCGGCCACCAGCAGCCGGCGCACGCCAAGGCGTCCGACCAGCTCGGCGGCGATCTCCGCCATGGCGCGCTCGACCAGCTCGCCGGCCTGCTGCACGCCGAGCCGCTGTTGCGCCCGGCGGACTTCCTCGGGTGAGGCGCTGGCGTAGATCAGCACGGGGCCGGCATCCAGATTGCCTTCAGCATATTCCAGTGCGGCATCGACGACGCCTTGATAGTCGTCGTCCAGCGCCTGGGCATCCAGGTGAACGCTCGGCATGTGCTGCCGGGCGTGCTCGATCTGGGCCAGCGTGGCCCGCGAACAGCTGCCGCTCAACACCGCTTCGCGACCGGCGATGGGTTCGAGTCGAGCCGCATCCTGGGTGTGATCGAGACGTTCGGCGACATTGGCCGGCAGCCCCAGCGCCAGGCCGGAGCCCGCGGTCACCAGCGGCAGATCGCGGCAGGCTCGCGCCAGCATGAACAGGTCGTCATTATCGATGGCGTCGCAGATCGCGATACCGATACCGTCGGCCTTGAGTGCGTCGATGCGCGCGGTGACGGCAGCATCGCCCTGGCGCAGCGTGGCGTAGTCGATCAGTCCGACATTGCGCGTCGTCTGCGCGTTGAGCACACGGACCAGGTTGGCGTCGGTCATCGGCGTCAGCGGGTGGTCCTGCATGCCGCTTTCGTTGAGCGGGACGCCATTGGCGAACAGGTAGCCGTTGAACACGCTGCGGCGGTTGGCCGGCAGGGCCGGGCAGGCGACGGTGAAGTCAGTGCCCAACGCTTCCATCAGCGCCTCCGTCACTGGGCCGATATTGCCGGCCGGCGTCGAATCGAAGGTGGAGCAGTACTTGAAATAGAACTGCTCGCAGCCCTGCTCTCGCAGCCAGTCGAGCGCCTGGATCGACTGTTCGATGGCCTCCCTGGCCGGAATGGTGCGCGATTTCAGCGCCACGACCACGGCGTCCACGCCCGCTTCCAGCGGTGCCTGGGGGATGCCGATGGTCTGCAGCGTACGCATCCCGGCGCTGACCAGCTGGCTGGCGAGATCCGTGGCGCCGGTGAAATCGTCGGCGATGCAGCCGAGGATGGGCCGCATGCTGGGCCGTCGCTCATCCGCTTTTGAAAGAGAGTTCGCCATCGCTCAAGCACCTCCGTGGTCATTGGGACCGCCATCGAAATCGAATCCGGCATCGTTGGCGGCCGTGCCGGGAAGCGTGATACCCGGGTAGACCTTGATCACCGCCGAATCGTCTTGCCGTCCCAGCCCCTGGGCCGACGCGAGGGTGAACTGGCTCAGCGCCTGGGCGGTGAGCGGCAGCGGAAATTTGTCGCGATGAGCGGTGTCGTGAACGATGCCGAGATCCTTGACGAAAATATCCACCGCCGAGTGCGGGGTGTAGTCGCCGGCCAGGATGTGCGGTACGCGATTCTCGAACATCCAAGAATTGCCGGCACTCTGGGTGATCACCTCGTAAAGCGTCTGCGGGTCGCAGCCGCCGCGAATGCCGTAGGCCATCGCCTCGGCGGCGGCAGCGATATGCACCCCGGCCAGCAGCTGGTTGACCAGCTTGACCTGCGAGCCCTGCCCCAGCCCCTCTCCCAGACGAAACACCTTGGCGGCGAGGGCGTCGAGCACGCTGTCGGCGCGCGCGAACAGCGTCGCGGGGCCGGAGGCCATGATCGTCAGCTGACCGGCGGCCGCCTTGACCGAACCGCCCGAGATCGGCGCATCGAGCAGGTGGATGTCGTGGGCGGCGAGGTCGCTACCCAGCGCCTGCACGGCATCCGGGGCGCAGGTCGCGCAGGAAATGACCAGGCTGCCAGGCTTCAATCCCGGAAGCAGGCCGTTGTCGTCAAACAGCACCGCCCGGGTCTGCTCGGCGTTGACCACCACGGTCAGCACGATCTCGACCTCGGCCGCCATTTCGGCGGGTGTTGCCACGGCGTGTCCGCCGGCGCCGGCAAAACTGGCCCGCGCCTCCTCGCGCAGATCACAACCCCAGGTCTCGAAGCCGGCACGCACCAGCGACATGGCCATGCCCATTCCCATCGAACCCAGTCCGATCACGCCGATGCGGGGCCGTTGTGTGGTGGTCATGATGGTCTTTCTCCCTGTTGAGTCGACGATGTCGACGACGGTTCAGCTGGCGCCTCGGCTCGCTCGAGCACGCTCTTGAGCAGATCGGGGGGCGCCTGCCGCAGTCGCATTTCGGCGTGTTCCAGATGAATGGCGGCGGCGCGCGCGGCGGCATCGGCATTACCGGCGGCAATGGCGTCGAGAATGGCCTGATGCTCGGCAACCACCTGTTGCATGAAGGTCTCGCGCATCGATTCGTTGGTCCGCGTCACGCGGATCGCGTGATGCAGGAAGCGATTGTAAAAATCGAGCACGGCGGTGAAGTGCGTGTTGTTGGCCGCTTCGGCGATGGCGCGATGGAAGGCAAGATCCTGATCGACCCCGGAAAGCCCCGCCTCGACGGCTTCGTCGATATCCACCATCGCATTGCGAATACGGCGGAGCTGCGATGGCGTGCATCGCTCGGCGGCGAGCCGTGCGGCTTCCACCTCCAGCGGCCGGCGCAACTCCAGCACCTCGACCACCGATTGCAGATCGGGGTCGGGGATCGGCAGGCGCAGCGAGATCGTCGGGGATTCGGCGACGAAACTGCCGCTGCCGCGTCGCGAAGTGACCAGGCCGCCATTGCGCAGCATCGAGATCGCTTCGCGTACCACCGAGCGGCTGATGCCGTAACGCTCACCCAAGGCGGCCTCGGTGGGCAGCCGCGCACCGCGGCCCCATTCGCCGGCCTGTATGGCGTCGCTCAAGCGCTGGGCGACCTGTTCGGAAAGCTGCGGGCCGCGCGATGGCTGTTCGATGTTTTCACTCATTTGTTGTCACTCGCGATCCCCAATCCTCATGCGTTCGTCGAATGGCCGGCACGTTGAATGCCGTCGTGACGGCATGTGGCGATCTTCTCCGACCAATGGCGGTGTTGCCTGTTCGCTCAATTTGTCAGACAAGATGTTAAATCTCAAACCTCAGCGCAATTCGCCTTTCGTCAATTGAGCGCCATCCAGTGAACGAAGGCAGCGCCTCAAAGGAGCAACGCCATGCATGTGATCGTGACGGGAGGCGCCGGTTTTCTCGGTGCCAGACTGATTCAACAGCTGCTTGCGGGAGAGGCGTCGATTGAAGGGCAGGCCATCACGCGGGTGACGTCGATCGATCTGGCGCCGTGTCCGGTAACCGACGGTCGGGTCGAATCGCTGACCGGCGACATCGCCGATCCCGATTTCATTGAGTCTGGGCTGATCCAGCAGGCACTGGCCGACGATACCGGCGCCGTCTGTCATCTGGCGGCGGTGGTGAGTTCCCAGGCCGAGGCGGACTTCGAACTCGGCATGCGGGTCAATCTGGATGCCACGCGCACGCTGCTGGAAGCGTGCCGGGCGCATCCAAGGCGGCTGCGATTCCTGTTCGCCAGCTCGCTGGCGGTGTTCGGTCCGGGGCTATCTCAAGGACTCTCCCAAAAGCGATCCCAGCCGGTGCCGGAAGCCGTCGGGCCTCAGCCACGTTCTTCCTACGGCGCGCAGAAAGCGATCGGGGAGCTGCTGGTCAACGACTACAGCCGGCGCGGTTTCGTCGACGGTCGTGTCTGTCGCCTGCCCACCATCGTGGTTCGCCCCGGCAAACCGAATCAGGCGGCCTCGTCGTTTGCCAGCTCGATCATCCGCGAGCCGCTGTCCGGCCTCGAGGCGATTTGCCCGGTGGCTGCCGGCCTGCCGCTGTGGCTCTCCTCGCCCCGCGCCGTGGTCGCCAATCTGGTCCATGCGCTGGCGCTCGAGGGAGAGGCGCTGGGCGATTGGCGCACGCTCAACCTGCCCGGCATCACGGTGACGGTGAACGAGATGCTCGACGCGCTCGAGCGGCAGGCCGGTGCGCCCGCGCGCGATCTCGTGCGCTTCGAGCCGGATGCCGGCATCGATGCCATCGTGGCCAGTTGGCCGGGCGGGCTGGATGTCGAGCGGCCGTTGGCACTGGGGTTCCAGGCAGATGCCGACTTCGATGCGATCATTCGTGCCTATCTCGAGGACGAGCGGGAGGAAGAGCTCGACGACTGAACCGGTTTCTGGAAAGACGCTCCGGACTCGGTAGATCCGTTCCTTGAACTAAGCAGGGAACAACACCCAAGCAGGCAACAACACCCAATAAAGCCCACAAGGAGTCACGCCATGACAGACACTGTCGCTGGCCCCCAGGTCATCATCGGCCTGGGTATCGCTATCTTCGTGATGATCGCGCTGGTGCTGAAGACCCGCGTTCATGCGCTGCTCGCCCTGATCATCGCCGCCTCGATCGCCGGTTTGATCGGCGGCATGTCGCCCAATGCGGTGATCGATTCGATCACCACCGGCTTCGGCAAGACGCTTTCCACCATCGGCCTGGTCATCGGTTTCGGCGTGATGATGGGGCGAATTCTCGAAGTCTCCGGTGCCGGCCAGCGCATGGCCTATTCGATTCTCAAATTGCTCGGCAAGGAGCGCGAGGACTGGGCGATGGCGCTCACCGGTTATATCGTCTCGATCCCGATCTTCTGCGATTCCGCCTACGTGATCCTCAATCCGCTGGTGCGGGCATTGGCGCGCAACAGCGGGCGCTCGGTGCTGACGCTCGGCATCGCGCTGGCCTCGGGGCTGGCGGTCACCCATAGCGCGGTACCGCCAACGCCGGGGCCGCTGGGCGTCGCTGGTATCTTCGGTGTCGACATCGGTCTGATGATCGCCTGGGGCCTGGTCTTCACCGCGCCGGCGCTGATCGTGATGGTGCTTTACGCCCGTTTCATGGGGCCGCGTATCGAGGCGATGATCGAGCGTGACGTGCCGGGATCGCTGAAGCGCGATACGGAAGACGACCCGCTCGCGGCGCACCTGGAGGAGAGCGAGCTGCCGACGTTGTTCAAGTCGGTGCTGCCGATCGGGCTGCCGATTCTGTTGATCTTCCTCAACACGCTGGTCACCGCGCTGGTCGGTGGCAGCGATGCACCGGGTATCGTCGTTCAGGTCGTCCAGTTCATCGGCAACCCGGTGATCGCGGTGGGCATCGGCGTGCTGGTGGCGGTCTACGGTCTGGTGCCGAAAATGCCCAAGGACCAGGTCCTGGCGCATCTGGAAAAAGGCGTCGAAAGCGCCGGTATCATTCTGCTGGTGACCGGTGCCGGGGGCGCGCTGGGTGCGGTGCTGCGGGCAAGCGGTGCCGGTGACTACATCGGCGAAAGCATTGCCGGGCTTGCGCTGCCGGCGGTGCTGATCCCGTTCATCATCGCCACGCTGGTGCGCTTCGTGCAGGGCAGCGGCACGGTCTCGATGATCACCGGCGCGTCGATCTCGGCGCCAATCCTGGCCTCGATGCCGGATGTCAACATGGTGCTGGCGGCCCAGGCGGCGTGTCTCGGCGGGCTCTTCTTCAGCTACTTCAACGACAGCTATTTCTGGGTGGTCAACCGCCTGCTCGGGGTCAAGACCGCCAAGCATCAGCTACTGGTGCTGTCGGTGCCGACGACGCTGGGCTGGGCCACCGGGCTGGTGGCGCTGCTGATCGCCAACGCCTTCGTGGGTTGAGGGAAAAAGGCCAACGACTTCCCTCAGTGAACAGGAGTCATGCAATGAAAATCACTCGAGTCCGCGCCCGGGTTTTCGAATGGAAGGGCGAGACGGTGGCGCCCAAGGCACACTTCTGCACCAACGCCATGGATGCGCTGTGGGATCGCGGCGATGCGATGCAGAGCTTCCGCTTTCATGGCTGGGCGGTGATCGAGATCGAGACCGACAGCGGTCTGGTCGGTCTCGGCAACGTGGCGCTGGCCCCTAGGGTCGCCAAGACCATCGTCGATCAGCATCTGGCCCCACTGATCGTGGGGCAGGATCCGTTCGACTACGAATACCTGTGGCAGCGCATGTACCGCGCCACCCTGGCCTGGGGTCGACGTGGCATCGGCATGGCGGCGATCTCCGGGGTGGATATCGCGATATGGGACCTGATGGGCAAGGCGCTCGACAAGCCGGTGTTCAAGCTGCTCGGGGGGCGCACCAAGGAGAAGATCCCGTGCTACGCCTCCAAGCTCTACCACGACGATCTCGACGTCATGCAGGCCGAGGCGCAGGGCTATCTCGATCAGGGTTTCCAGGCGATGAAGATGCGTTTCGGCTATGGGCCCAAGGACGGGCCAAAAGGCATGCGCGAGAATCTCAAGAGCGTCGCCGCGGTTCGCGAGGTGATTGGCGAAGATATCGACCTGATGGCCGACTGCTACATGGGCTGGAATCTCGACTACGCCCGGCGGATGCTGCCCAGGCTGGCGCCGTTCGAGTTGCGCTGGCTGGAAGAGCCGGTCATCGCTGACGATATCGACGGTTACGCCGAGCTCAACCGCATCGCGCCGATGCCGATTTCCGGCGGCGAGCACGAGTACACCGTCCACGGTTTCCGTCAGTTGCTGGAGAAGCGCGCGGTCTCGGTGATCCAGTACGACACCAATCGGGTCGGCGGCATCACCGTGGCGCGCAAGATCAATGCCCTGGCGGAAGCGTTCGAGGTGCCGGTGATCCCCCATGCGGGGCAGATGCACAACTACCATCTGACGATGTCCTCGCTCGCCTCGCCGATGTCGGAGTTCTTCCCGGTGCATGACGTCGAGATCGGCAACGAACTGTTCTACTACCTGTTCGAAGGCGACCCGGCCCCGGTCGATGGCTATCTGGACCTCGCCGACGACCTACCGGGGCTCGGTCTCTCCCTCAACGAACGCTACCTCGACGGCTTCCATATCCTCGAGTAGCGCGCCCCGGCTGCCGTGGCGTGTCCAGGACGCCACGCCAGTGATCGGCCGTCATGAACGCCCCGAGGCTGTCAGGGCATCCTGGCTTGCAGTCGCTCGGCCAGCCAGGCTCGGGTGCCGGGATGCCCGCTGCGTTCGGCGCGTTCCGCCAGTTCCAGGGCCAGTTCGACATCGCCGGCCTTGAGAGCGGCATCGATCATGCGGCGGTAATCGAAATCCGCGGTGTCGTTCGCCGCCGCTGGGGTCGGCGCCGGTGCGGCATTCTGCGCTGGGGGGGCGGCTGCCTGGCGCGTCGGCACCGCGCCGGTACCCGGAAGGGGCGTCATGCCGGTACCACCGCTCAGCGAGGCGATCTCCAGGATGACCTGACCGGTGGCAGCATGCTCGGCGCGAGGATCGGGGCCGGCGGGTTCGGCAAGACCTCTGACCCGGGCATAGGCTTTGGCTTCCGACTCGTAGCTCGTCGAGCCCCGGCGATCCTGCTCGCTCGAATAGATGACCACGTACTGGGCATCCGGGCCAGGCATCAGGCTGAACTGGCCATCAAGCCGCGCGCTGGAGAAACCGGTGGGCCGGCGGACCTCGAGCGAGTCGCTCGATAGCTTTCTGACCGGCTGGAACGCGGCATCGAGCACCATGATCGTGGGTGCGAAGACCTGGCCGTCCCGGATCGGGCTGGTGACGCTCAAGGCCACCGGACCGGCATGGCGGGGCAGCTCGAACGCCTGGAAGAAACTCTTGCCATCGCCGAAGTCGTGAACCGGGGTCTGCGGCGTGAAGTCCAGCGTCAGTGTCTCCCGCGCCGTCAACGGCTGATACGGCAGCGAGGCCAGCGAGGCGCAGCAGTCCGGCGCACTGGACAGGGCCTGCTGCCCCTGCTGGGCAGGAATGGTCGGGGCTTGGGGTGCCATCAGCGGGGTACTGCATCCCGCCAGGGCGAACAGAAGCGTGCTCAACGGCACGGCGAGGCGATACGAACTCAACATTCGGTAACTCCTGCTGGAGACGAAAACGGCTCCGGAGCGGCAAGCCTCCGGAGCCCAAGGGATCGAAACAGCGCGAGCGTGGATCTCGCGGTCGGGGCTCAGCTACCCCACCACACCTCCATCTGGGCGCCGAACGTCAGCCCGTTGTTGTCGTCGATGTCGACGTTGTTGGGGCCGGCACCGGTATCGAGCGAGTTGGCGTTACGGGCATCGGTGTAGGCGTCGCCGTTCCACTGCGCGTAAGTGGCGAACAGACGGATGGTCGGGCGAATCATGGCGCCACGTCCCGCCGACCACTGTTGGGCGAGGGTCAGTTTGGTCAGGTGGTGATCGCCACTATCGTAGCCACTGACGCCGCCTTGCGGCTCGATACGGTCGTAGCCCAGCTCGACCGCCGTGCTCATGATGTCGCTCCAGTAGTAGACCGGGCGGACACCGGCGGAAAACCACTTGCGACCGGTGTTGTCGTCCATGTCCTTATCCTCGTAGACGAGGGCGTAGAGCATGTCGAGCTGGTCAGGCACCAGCCAGATCTGACCGTGATCGAGCGCGCGCCACATGCTGCCTTCCTGACGAAGCGCGCCGGTGCCGCGTCCGACAGCGTTACCGTCACGAGTGATGATGCCGTCGGTGGCGTACTGAACCGCGAAGGTATTGCTGCCGCCGAACCAGCCGCTTTGGGTGTGCTCGATGGTCCCCATCCAGCCCTTGTCACCCTCGTCGTAATCGACATCCTGATCGTCGTAGTAGTCCTTCTGCCATTCGGACAGCGACGAGCGGCCGTAGTCGACACCCAGCTCCAGCGTGCCGCCGGGATTGACGGGAATGTCGCTCCAGCGTGCATCGAGCGTATCGTCCGAGATCTGCTGGCCTGAATCGGGGAACAGGCCATCGCCATCGTCGTTACCTTCGCTGCGGGTCCAGGCAAAACTCAGATTACCGGTGCCGACGTCGATATCCGAAATCCCGACCCCGGGACCCGAGACGTCCCAGTAGTAGAAGTCGTTCATATGGATGTCATGGCGCTGGTAGAAACGCTTGCCCGCCCACAGCGTGGCACCGGGCAATCCGCCGACGACGTTGTTGCCGGAGACATACATCTCCCGCAGGGAAATATTGTTGTCGTCGTCCTTGAGCGATTCGTCGTCGTTGTCCTGCGCGGTGACATAGGCCACCCGGCTGGCGAAGTCGAAGGAGGTGTCCTGCTGTTGATACAGCTGCGCCCCGAGCCCGATCTCTGCATAGGTCTCGCATTCGTTGCCCAGGCGGTATTTTGCAGGAGCGCCCGCCGACTTGAAGCAGGTCTGGCTGCCGCCTCCCGAGGTCGAGCCGATGCCGGATCGAGCGTAACCGAAGAACTCGGGGTTGATATCGGCGTGAGCCAGGGCCGGCACGACGCAGGAGGCGCCGATGACGGCGGCGAGGAATGGCCGGCGTAGCACGTTGTGTGAGGCAATCATTATTGGTGTCCCTCGTGGTCTTGTCGTTGATTGCTGTTGTTGGTCGCTTTCGTCAATCGTTGTTGCCAATGACGGTTGTCAATGACTGTTGCTGTCGTCGGCAGCCGGATGAAACCTGCGGCTGCGCAAGGCGCCCTGGAAAAATTCGCAACCGACGTGTCAGGGACACGCGCGTGGCGCTGCCAAAGCGTCGTGCTCGGTGGGCTCATATCAGGCTTGATAGCAAGAAAGACATGAGCCGATACGTCTTTCAGAAATTGTCGGTAGCCCCGCCTGCATTCCCTTCTGCATGGCTCGGCGAGAATCTTTCTGCCGTTACCCAAGGCTCGCTTCGACGGAAATGGTCTCGCCAGGGACGTTATGTCTGTCGCTTATTCGCTGGTGTAAATGTCGGCAGGCATCCTGTGAACATCGAGACCGAAAGCGTCGATACAGGATTTCACCAGGTTCGCCTTTCGCTGCGATCCATCAGCTTCCTTTTTAGTCCGTCGCAGCCTCTCTTTTCGTTATTGTGACTCCCTGAGCTGAGCGCCATTATTTCTATTACTTCGTAAACTTTCATTGTAACCATGGTCTATAAAGACAAAGGTCTAAACTAACTCTTTGAGGTTTTGACATTTTATTTTTAATAACAATGGTTTGTGTGTGTCCGGAAAAGATTGTAATCGACATCTTACATACCAAAGTATTAAATGTTACCAATCGCCGATTGTGATAGACGTGCGCTCGCTGCGTCGTAAAATGAGGTGTTTCGGCAGGATGGATACCTCTATGACGAAATAAATGGACCCTTTTAGAATGAGGAAATTGGCACTATTGCCAGAAGGTCATCGACCTAGTTGTCGAAATTTCCGGGTAATGGTTGAAAGGTTGCAGGATGAAAGGATCGAGCCGTGGGGTCCGAGTTCGTGTGGGTGGAGTTCGTGTGGGAGGAGTTCGTCGTTCTAGGGCGTTTTGTGAAGGTCGGCGTTGATATCGGACAGTGGATAGGGCGATTCGGCAAGGGTCGCCGTTGGACGAATTCCCCGAATGTGCCGGCTTGGCCTAGGATGACAGGGTAAAGCGCGATACTTATCGACCTGCATCCAGTCGGCGATCAACGGAAATTCCATGAAATCGGACCTGCGACATGAGCCGGGTATGTCCATACCCAAGGAAATGCATTACTCGGATCGCGTGGGCTGGTTGCGCGCAGCGGTGCTGGGAGCCAACGACGGTATCGTCTCCACCGCGAGCCTGATCATCGGCATGGCGACGGCGGGGGCGACGTTGGCGGGAGTGCTGACCGCCGGTGCGGCAGGTGCGGTTGCCGGGGCGATGTCGATGGCAGCGGGTGAGTATGTCTCCGTCAGTTCGCAAAAGGACACCGAGCACGCCGATCTGGCGCGCGAGCGGCGCGAACTGGCCGCGAACTACGAGTTCGAGACCCGCGAGCTGGCGGAAATCTACGAGGCGCGGGGGCTCTCCTCCCCGTTGGCGCAGGAAGTCGCCGAAAAATTGATGCATCACGACGCGCTGGCCGCGCACGCGCGAGACGAGCTCGGCTTCAGTGACGTCAGCGAAGCTCGCCCCCTGCAGGCAGCGATCGCCTCGGCACTGACGTTTCTTGCGGGGGCGGCGTTGCCGCTCATTGCCGCGCTGGGGGCTTCCCGACAGAGTCTCGCGGTGGTGGTTGCCCTGGGGTCGCTGGTGGCGCTCGGTCTGCTGGGCGTGCTGTCGGCCAGAGTGGGCGGGTCTCGCATCTCGGTGGCCGTCGTTCGGATCATCGTTTGGGGTGTGCTGGCCATGGGCGCGACGGCCGGAGTGGGCTGGCTGTTCGGCGTCTCCAGTGCCTGATCGGGTTTGCCGGCGCGTCATCGGTCAACTACAAATTAGGGCCAGGCGTAGGAAATCTACACATATTCAGCGGGATTCCAGGGCGAGTTCTGCCAGTTGGCTGACACGATTCAGTGGGTTGCCCCAGGCTCAGCCTGTCCATCCAGAGCCAACCTGTCTACCCAGGTTCAGACAAGGAGCGTCCAAGATGGTCAAGAAGACCGAGATCCATGCACAGCAGCAATCACTACCCGGCAAGGAAGGTCTGATGCAGCCGCCGGCGGAATTCATTCGGCCGGGCTATCGAGGCAGCGGCAAGCTGGAGGGCAAGATTGCGTTGATCACCGGCGCCGACAGCGGTATCGGCCGCTCTGCGGCGATCCACTTCGCCCGGGAGGGCGCCGATGTCGCGGTCATGTATCTCAGTGAGGACGAGGACGCCAAGGAAACGCAGCGGCTGGTCGAAGCAGAAGGGCGGCGTTGCCTGCTGATCGCGGGTGACATTCGCGACGCCGCGTTCTGCCGCTCCGCGCTTGCACAGGTCGTCGACACTTTCGGCGGGCTCAACATTCTCGTCAATAACGCCGGCACCCAGCAGGTATGTACCGATCTCACCGATCTTGACGACAGCCAGTGGGAACGGACCTTTGCCACCAACATCCACGGCATGTTCTATCTGACCAAAGCGGCATTGCCGTATCTGGGTGAAGATGATTCGATCATCAACACCGCCTCGGTCAATGCGTATATCGGGCCCGATTTCCTGATCGACTACACCGCCACCAAGGGGGCGATCGTCAGTTTCACGCGGGCGCTCTCCAATCAGGTGGTGGCTCGCGGAATCCGGGTCAACACCGTTGCGCCCGGCCCGGTATGGACGCCGCTGCAACCGGCGACATTGGGCGCCCACGATCCGCAGATGCTGGAAGATTTCGGATCCGACACGCCGATGGGGCGGGCCGCTCAGCCTTCGGAACTGGGGCCGTGCTACGTCTTTCTGGCCTCGCTGGATTCTTCCTTCATCAGCGGGCAGACGCTGCATCCCAACGGCGGCATGATCGTCAACGGTTGAGGCAGCATCGAGGATCGCACGATTCATCGAACAGAGAACGAACCGCCGAAGATCGCTATCGTCACCTCGCTCGGGCATCGCCAAGGGTCTTCGAGCACCAACAGCAATTCTCGGGCCAAGGAGGCCCCGAACATGCCAGGTACGACTTCCAATCTGCCGCCCCGGCAGGAGAGCTGGCTCGACCGGCCGGCGCATCACCATTGGCTGGAGTGCGAGGGGCAGCGCCTGCTGGCGTTCTATCGCGCCTCGCGTCATGCCGAATGCGGTTTCGCCGCACTGGACGAAGACGGCCGGCTGCCGGCGGATGCCAACCCCGACACCATGATCACCGCCCGCATGACCCACTGCTTTGCGTTGGCCGCCATGCGCGGCGAGCCCGGCATGGCACCGCTGGTGGCGCATGGCGTTGCGGCGCTGAAGGGCGATCTGCGAGATGCCGAGCACGGTGGCTGGTACGGCGCACGGCCGAAGACGGGGGAAACGCAAACCAAGCAAGCCTACATTCACGCCTTCGTCGCGCTGGCGGCGGCCAGTGCCTGGCAGGCCGGCGACGAGAACGCCAAGCCGCTGCTCGACGACATCATCGCGGTGATCGAAACGCGGTTCTGGGCGGAAGACGAAGGGCGCATGCGCGAGGGTTTCTCCCGCGACTGGGGCAAGGAGGAAGCGTATCGCGGCGGCAACAGCAACATGCACGCGACCGAAGCCTTCCTGCAGCTGGCCGACGTTCTCGACGAGCCGAAGTGGCGGGCACGTGCGCTCTCCATCGTCGACAAGATCATTCACGCTCATGCCCGACCCAACGACTACCGCGTCGTCGAACACTTCGACAGCGAGTGGAACGAGTGGCGCGATTACAACCAGGAGACGCCCAAGGATCAGTTTCGACCCTATGGCGCAACGCCGGGTCATGCCTTCGAATGGTCGCGGCTGATGCTGCATCTCGAAGGCGGGCTGATGCGTCACGGCGAAGAGACACCGGCCTGGCTGCTGGAAGATGCCCAGGGGCTCTTTCGCAGCGCGACGGAGCTTGCGTGGAACGTCGACGGCGAACCGGGACTGGTTTACACCCACGACTGGGAAAATCAGCCGGTGGTCCATGAACGCATGCACTGGACGCTCGCCGAAGCCGCCGCTACCGCAGCCGCGCTGCTCAAGCGCACCGGCGATGCCGCTTACGAGACCTGGTACCGCCGTTTCTGGGATTACATCGATCGTTTTCTGATCGATCGCGAGCGCGGCAGCTGGTGGCAGGAACTCGACCGCCACAACAACCCTTCAAGCGAAGTATGGAGCGGCAAGGCGGATCTCTACCACGCCTATCAGGCAACGCTGCTGCCACGCCTGCCGTTGTCTCCGACCATGGCGCGAGCGATCGCCGACGGGGCACTGTGAGGCCTGTCTGGCGGTAGAGACCTGTCCTCGAACCTCTCCAGGAGATCTGTCCTCGAGACAAGGCCTCGAAGGACAAGACCTCGAAGGACAAGGCCTCGAAGGACAAGGCCTCTGGCAAACGTGCCGGTCGTCATTGCGACGACCGGCACGTTTTGTTGAGCAGCTTGTCGAGCCGGCACTGCCTGCCTAGCCGGTCGATTCGATGCCGGAAGCCGTGACCGCGCGGCGCTGTTCCGGTTCGGTCAGGTCGAGTACGCGCAGCCGGTCTCGACCGCTCCGCTTGACCTCGTAGAGCGCGATATCGCCACGATCGATCAACGCGGTGAGATCACTCGGCTGGTCGAACAGGGTCGCGCCAATGCTCAATGTCACTGCGTCCGGCGTGTCGAAGGTTCGCGAAGCGTGGTCATGGAAGCGAGCGCGAAGTTCATCGCCAAGCCGGGTGACGCTTTCCGAGGGCGCATCGTCCAGCAGAATCGCGAACTCGTCTCCTCCCAGGCGCGCCGTCAGCGCATTGTCGGGGCACACGTGGCGCATCAATTCGCTCAATGTCACCAGCAATCGGTCCCCGGCGGCATGGCCGTAGAGGTCGTTGACGAGCTTGAAGTTGTCGACGTCGATCAGCAGTAGCGCCCCGTCGCCGTGTTGCGAGACCCGCTCCAGATATCGTGGTGCCCGCGCCTCGAACGCCCGCCGGTTGAACAGGGCGGTGAGCGGATCTCGCTCGGCCAGATGCTCGATCTGTCGCTCGCGTCGATATCGCACCGTCCCGGTCATCGACAGCGCGATCAGCAGAATCGCCATGACGCCCTCGACCAGCGAGACCCGAATCACCATGCCGCGGTAGACGACGAGATCGATCAGCTCACCGGGAACAAGCGTCAGTGCCACCTTGGCGAGATAGAAGATCCCGTGGACGAGCAGGGTGTAATGCAGCTGACGCGTGCCTAGCGTGGCCACGTCCGGTGGCAGGCGCAGCAGCAGACTCGCTCTCAGCGAGAGCAGAGCGACCAGCAGCGAATTGACGATCAGATAGATCTTTGCCGACGTCGGCCCATCCGGCAGCACGAGCAGGGCACACCAGACGGCGATGATCAACCACCACGCGCGTGGCAGACGTGCCCCGACGAAGCGCGCGACACCCGCCAGAAACATCCAGTGGGCGAATACCAGCAGGCCGTTGGCGAACCACACGCCGATCATGAAATAGCCGCTGGCGCGCAGCAGCGCGAGCGAGCATCCCACCGTGATCGAGGCAAAGCCGGTAGACCAGTAGAGCAGCGAGGCGTCTCGGGTGCTGCGCCACTCCAGCAGCAGGTAGAGCGCGGCGGCAGCGGCGATGGCAATGGTCAGTGTCAGTATCGTGGGAGGGTCGAACGCCATGTTCGGATCGATCCATTTGAGTATCGGCGGCAGCGGCCTTTTTCGTCATGGCCAACGCCTTCAAGCGCTCGCCAGCCAGCACCCATGCGCGAACGTGTCGGGATGGCGTCGGTCATTCAAGCGTTATCGACCTCACGAGTCACGTTCTGAAGTCAGCTGGAATCAATGCAAATGCGAATATTTATCATAATCGTTGACACTTACGTGCCAGGTTTTCACAATTCTCCACCGAATACCGACTAATAAACTCGGCGCGCCCGACGCGTCATCAAGGGAACACAATGAAATTGTCGTCATGGGCTTCGAGCCAGGCTTGCAGCCCGGTCTCGTCCGACACCCGCTGGCTATGCCGTCGCACGCTGTCGCTGGCATTGCTCTCCTCGGGTTCGATGCTGCTGGCATCGTCGGCGTGGGCACAATCCAGCGCTGATGCCGCCAAGCTGGACACGGTCACGGTCGAAGCGGCCGCCATTGCCGATAGCGCTGTCGGCCCCGACTCGACGATCGTTGCCGAGCGCACCGCGACCGGATCCAAGACCGATACCGATCTTCTCGATCTTTCCAGCTCCGTGTCGGTGGTGACCGAAGAGGAGATGCGTACCCGCAACGTCCAGAATCTCGAGCAGGCGCTCTCCTACACGGCGGGCGTGACGGTCGATCAGTACGCGTCCGATGATCGCTACGACTACTTCATGATCCGCGGCTTCAACGCCACGTCGCTGGGAACCTACCGCGATGGGATGTCGCGCCGGACGGTCAACTTCACCGGTGGCAAGCTCGAACCCTACGGCCTTCAGCGAATCGATGTCCTCAAGGGATCGACCTCCACGCTGTTTGGACTGAATGCGCCCGGCGGCATGGTCAATGCGATCACCAAGCGTCCTCTGGACTACGAATTCGGCGAGATCTACACCACGCTCGGCAACGAACATACCGAAACCGGTGCGGATTTCGGCGGTCCTATCGATCAGGCGGGCAAGTGGAGCTATCGCGTCACGACCAAGTGGCAGGATGCGGAACTCAGCGCCGACCATACCCAGGATGACCGCTTCTACTTCGCCCCGGCGGTGACCTACAAGCCCAACGATGCGACGTCGTTGACGCTGCTGGCGGACTTCAACAAGCGCGACACCAATGCCGCCCACTCCATTCCGCGCGGCTCGGGCATCGATCCGGATACCTTCCTCGGCGAGCCGGGCTACAACGACATGGACAGGATCGAGCGCAACATCGGTTACCTGTTCGAGCACCAGTTCGGCAGCGGCCTGACTTTTCGTCAGAACGCGCGCTACACCCACATGGATCTCGACTACGACCACGTCTACCTCAGCGATCCCGATCCCGCCAATGGCCGTACGGCCTTCGTGGTCGACGGCGAGCGCGATCAATACACGATCGACAACCAGCTCCAGTACGACACCGATATCGATAGCGTCGGCAGCCGCACGTTGGCCGGCTTCGATTACACCCACGACGACGTGCACGAGACGAGTCTCTATGGCACTGCCGGCGGGATCGATATCTACGACCCGCAATACTGCGGCGAGGCATGCGTCGATCTGGCCAGGCAGCCGGACTTTCGACAGAAGCAGGCTTCCCAAGGATTCTATCTGCAGCAGGAGCTGACATTCGCGGAGCGCTGGATCCTGACGCTGGGCGGGCGCTACGACGACGTCAACACACAGACTGCCGATGACGAGGCCGACGACTACGCCTTCACCAAGCGTGTCGGGCTGACCTACAAGGCGCTGGATGACCTGTCGCTCTACACGAATTACGCCGAATCGTTCCAGCCGCCGACGAGTCGCAATCTGGTGTCGGGGAGTGCCGATCCTCAGGAGGGCGAGCAGTATGAAGTCGGCATGAAGTATCGCCCGGCCAATACCAACGCGCTGTTCACGCTGGCGGTCTTCGATCTGACCCAGACCAACGTCGCTTCGCAAGTAGGCGAGAATCTTTACCGTCAGATCGGCAAGGTCAATGTCCGTGGCATCGAGCTGGAGAGCAAGCTTGCGCTGAGCGATCGGCTCAATCTGACTGCCGCCTATTCCTACTGGGATTCGGAGATCGAAGAGGATGGCCTGGCTGGCAACCAGGGCAATCGCCCCTCGCTCGTGCCCGAGCATATCGCCTCGGTATGGGCGGACTACACGATTGCCGGCAACATGAATCGAGGGGACGTTACCCTGGGGCTGGGCACGCGCTTCGTCGGTGGCACCTATATCGACGACGCCAATAGCGAGAAGACCAGCTCCTATACGCTGGTCGATGCCGTGGCGAGCTATGCGCTGACGCCGAGCCTCGATCTTGCAGTCAATGCCACCAACCTGTTCGATCGCGAATACGTCTCCTACATCGACACGTTCAGCAACAGCAGCTACTACGGCGATGGCCGCTCGGTGCTGACCACGCTGCGATACCACTGGTAAATGTCGTTTCCTCAACGTTCTCGGCGGCCGCTCGGCCGCCGAAGCCGCTTTTCACTGGCCATGACTCTGGTGATGGCGACCGTACCCTGGCTACCGGCGCTCGTGACCGATGCCGACGCCACACCGCGTATCGCCGCCACCAACTGGAGTGTCGCCGAGACGTTGATCGCGCTGGGCGTCACGCCCTATGCCGTCGCGGACATCCCCAACTACAACGACTGGGTCCAGTCACCGGCGATCCCGCCTGAGACGTTCGACATGGGGCTTCGCGATCAGCCCAATCTCGAATTGCTTGCGCAGAAGCCGCCGGATCTGCTGATCAGCAGTGCGTTGTTCTCCCGCGACAATGCGCGTCTGGATCGCATGACGTCGGTACGCCTTATCGACAACTTCTCCTCCGGCCAGCCGTATTACCAGGCGACGCTGGCGATGACGCGGGAAATTGCGAAGGTGTCGGGGACCTCGGATCGGGCCGAGGCGCTGATTGCCCGCACCGACCGGATTCTGGCCTCGGCGGCACAAGCGTTGGAAAGCGTCGATGCACCGGTCTACATCGTCCAGTTCAGCGACGCTCAGCACGTGCGCGTTTTCGGTAACGGCGGCATGGTAGAGACGCTCACCGGCAACACGCCGCTCGAGAACGCCTGGACCGGGCCCACCAACGCCTGGGGGTTTGCCAGCATTTCCATCGATCGCCTCGCCGAGCGACCGGATGCGTACATCGTGATCATCAAGCCGCTTCCCCGCTCTGTTGGCGGCGAGCTTTCCGACAATCGCATCTGGCAGCACTTGCCGGCGGTTCGCGAAGGGCGCGTCAGCGAAATCGAACCGGTGTGGATATTCGGTGGTCTGCTCTCGCTGCAGCGTCTGACCGAATCCGTGGTTGGAGCGCTCGGGCAACACTAGGTCATCGTCGTACAGATCGCTCGCTGTCGCTAAAGATCGGTACGACGAGGGATAAGAGAGCGGTATCGACAGACACCCCGAGCGGCCGGGGCCGCTCGGGTGGCGCCACACGCTATCACCGGGGTTACCAGTGATAGCTCACTTTCGCGCGGATCTCGCGACCCGGGTTGTAGTAGTTGGCCGTGCCGGAGCCGACGACGTGCTGCTCGTCGAAGAGGTTGCTGACGTTGACCGTGAAGTCGGTGTTCCGGACGATCCGGTAGTCGAACGCGGCATCGATCAGTGTCGCCGAATCGCTCTTCGACGTATTGGCGGCGTCGAAGTAGTAGCCATCGGTATAGCGGGCGCCGAGGCCGACGCTCATCTTCTCGCCCGGCAGCGTGTAGTAGCCCCACAGCATGGCGGTGTGTTTCGGAGCGATGGCGAAGTCGTTGCCTTCGATCGATGCGCCACTGTTGAGCGTGCCGCTCAGCACTTCCGTATCCAGGTAGGAGTAGCCACCGACGATGCTCAGGCTGTCGGTCAGCTCGGCCTTGGCTTCGAGATCGAGCCCGCGCGCGCGGGATTCACCCACGGTCTGCTGATCGATGGCACCATTGTCCTGCACCACGGCGATGGTCACGTCGTCTCTTTCCAGGTTGTAGACTGCTGCCGAAAACTGGGCCTTCATGCCGTCGGGCGAGTACTTCAGGCCAACCTCCTGCTGCTTGCCGCGCTCCGGGGTGACGCCGATGGTGGGCGGCGCGACCGACTCCACGTAACTGATGTAGGTGGAGAGCTCATCGCTGACGATATAGGTCAGCGCGCCGCGAACGGTGGTCTCCGAGAAATCGTCGCTGTCATCGAAAGCGGTGCCGTAGGATTCGCCTTCGCTCGAGAGATCCATCGAGTCGTTGCGCACCCCGGCGCTGACGACGAAGCGATCGTAGAAGGAGAGATTCTGCGTCAGGAAGACCGAGCGAGTTCGGTAATCCTGGTTTTCGTAACGGTAGGGTGTGAGGTTATCGGGGCCGCCGCTGTAGACCGGATTGGCGATATCGATGGACGCTGCATCGCCGTAGATGGATTGAGTATCGGTCGAGGCATCACGGTACTCGACGCCGCCCAGGGTGCTGCTGTCGATATCGCCGAAGCTGGCATCGTACTGCAGGATCGTGTTGCCGATGAATTCGTGCGCGTCGGTATCGGTGCCGAAGTAGTCACGATCCAGTAGCGTACCGGTACGTGCCGCGGAATCGGTGATATAGACGTACTGAAAGTCGTCTTCGAGATCGCTGTAGCGGACGTTGGCGCGCAGCGTCAGGCCGTTTTCGAAATCGTGGATCAACTGGCCGGTGACGCTGGTGCGGTCGACCTCATGGTCGTTGAAATCGGGTTCGCCGAAGAAATCGTCCCGGTCGTACTCCCGGTCGAGCGGATAGCCGCCGCTATTGGGCGTGTCATCGCGACTGAGATAGTCGACGATCAGCGTCGCTGAGGTCTGATCCGTCGGTTCCCAGGTCAGGCCACCCATCAGCAGCCCGTTGTCGTTCTTCGAGTGGTCGTACTCGCGATCGCTGTCCTGAATCTTGCCGGTGAAACGGTAGGCGAGCGTCTGGTCCGAATCCAGGACATCACCGACATCGATGCCGGCTTCCTTGTGATCGAATGAACCGTAGGAGAGGAAGCCGTTGCCGAAGCGCTCGAAACGCGGTCGCTTGCTGACGAAATTGACCGAGCCGCCCGGATCGGCTGGCCCGAACAGTGTGGAATTCGCACCGCGCAGCACTTCGATGCGCTCGTAGGCGTAAGGATCTTCACGCACGCCGCGCATGGAGCCAAGCGTCATGCCGTCGCGATAGGTCGTTGCCTGAAAGCCGCGAATCTGGAAGTAGTCGTTGCGGTCGTCGGTGCCGTAATAATCGGTGACGACACCGGGGGTGTACTGCAGCACTTCTTCGGTGGTCTGTGCTCCGCGCTGCTCGATCTCCTGCTGGGTGATCACCGAGACGGAGGCGGGCGTGTCCTGAATGCTCGTGGCGACTTTGCCGCCAACCCATAGCTCGCGGGCGACGACGGTATCGGCGTCGTCATCGGGCGCTGCCTGAGCGTTGACGATAACGGGAGAGAGTCGGTACGCCCCGTCGTCTGTCTGCTGCGCGCACCCGATGGCGGGAATGGCGAATAGTACGGAGCCGCAGAGAAGCGCCGTGGTGGTCTGGTGCCACCAAGGCGGGTTCCCGCGGCTCACGATCGTGCGATTGCGACCGCTCATCGTGATGATCCCCAAAAGTAAATGATCCCTTCTTATAGGCCCGCGGTTTTTTTAATGGCGGGCTAGGGGATTATCCTTAGAGATCTTCGTGCAATCAATAATATTTCTCAGTTAGATTCGCGTTCATGAATGACGTACGTGCCCGCTGTCGGGGCACGCCCTCAATCTTCGATGCGCGAGAGCAGGCGTCGGCCGCGGCGAGTCCGGCGGGCGCGACGTAGACCGCTGGCGGCCATTTTCCAGCCCAGAATACGAGCCACGCCCACCGCGACACCGGAAGCGGCGCCCCACAGGAGTGCTTCGCGCCAGCGCACGTCGGGGTCGTCCGGATTGACCGGCGGCTCGAAGGCGTGACGGCGGGTGGTGTGCTTGAGGGCCTGTCGCGTCGCCACGCCCGAGAGAATCGCCGTGGAAGTGCCGATTATTGTCCAGAGCGTATGGGGTTTCATGCTGGCCTCCTTGCCGAATTCGGGGCTCTCAGCATGGTCGATGATGAGCCAGGCTGCCAAGTGGATGTCATTGGTGTTCGCCGACACGCCTTGTCCGGCTCGCAATGCGCTTCAGGTCTGCGGCCCGCTCGGTACGCTGACGCGACGCCGGGACCATTGCCACAGGGTCCAGTGAACCAGGAGCGGCCAGCGGGCCTGCATGAACTCGAGAAAGCGCTGCCGCCACAGGTTGGTCAGCGATTTGCTCAACCCCAATCGCTCTCCGATCTCCGTATCGTGATAACCCACCACGAGAAGGCGCAGGTATTCGGGCCACAGTTCCATGTGCTGGATATGCGAAAGCGGCGTTTCGGTCAGGTTGTTGTAGCGGCGCTCACAGCCATGGCATTGATACTCCGTGGCGCGCCGGCTGGTCAGCACCTGGGTCGAGGAAGAGCCGCGGTAGGGACAGTGCCTGTCGGTCAGGACGGCGAGCTCGGTGAGTGTCGCGACACACGCTTCCAAGGCCCTCTCGGCTTCATCGGTCAGCTCGGAAATATGCGTGGACTGATGATCCTCCCACCACCGATGCAATTGGGTGTCGTAGTCGGCCATCGCCGCCATGAAGGCCCGGCTCCAGGTCATGGAAGCCTTGTTGCTGATACCCAGGAAGGCTGCGATCAGCTCTTGCGAGAACCCCTGGTACCGATAACTCATCCAGGGTTTCCACTTCTCTTCCGAGCGCAGCAGGCGAAGTGGAGTCCCGCTGAGGATATTGAATCGCTTGTTGCAGTCCCGGCAGTAATAGCCATCGCGCCTTGACCCATGCGTGCCAGCGGGTGTGGCCAAGGCGATCGAGCGGCTCGCGCAGGCCGGGCATTCGTGAGGGGCACTGGTGGGTAACGTGGCGAGATAGGACAGAAAGCCCCGGGCAGCGGGACGCAACGCCTCCGGCAGCAGCTCCAGCGACGGTCGCGCGAGCAGAAAGTCGATGGTTTCGACATGCCTTCGCGTCGGGGGGATATTGAAGGTCGAGAAAGTCTGCGGGATGGCAGGCGCCATACAGTGATATCTCTTATCGAGACGACGTGTGAACGAATCGACCTGGATTAGGCGATGGCGCAGTCATGGAGTCAACACCGAATGATATCGGGCCATGTCGATCTGCCTCGACTCGTCAGTCTTCAAATGACCCCGACTCGTCGAGAGAGCCGTCAATTCATCAAAAATCTTAGTCATCAATGGCAATTCTCTTACAAACCTTTTTAATGATCTGCATTATCCTACCGAAAGGTATCTTTGACGGTCATCGCCCAGCTCTGTCTGAAAAATCGACGAGCGATGGCCAGACAAGGCAAAAATCGTCGAAAAAATGGAGTTTACGCGGGTAAATGAGCATTTTGAGTCGATTTTTAACGCCGTATGGGTGAGCGCAGGCATTTTTCGGACAGAGCGTAGCCGGTTGCCCAGGCCACACTAATACCTGAGTCCCGTCATCAGGAAGAGAACATGCTCAACGACCTTCTCGACACCTTCGACATCGACCTGTCGCAGTCCCAGCGGCTGCTGACCCTCGACATCGCCGGCACCGCCTTCGTGCCCCATCGGCTGGTGGGCGAGGAGCGCGTCAGCGAGCCTTTCACCTACACCCTCGACTGCATCTCCCAGCAGGGCGACATCGAGCTCAAGACGCTGATGGCGCAGCCGGCCCGGCTCTCGATGCTGCAGGCCGACGGCAGCTACCGCCCGCTGCACGGGCTGGTCAGCGAGGCCGCATTGCTGGGCGAGGATGGCGGCGTCACCTACTACCAGCTCACGCTGGTGCCGTGGCTGGCGATGCTGAAGCTAGGCCGCGACAGCCGGATCTTCCAGGATCGCAGCGTCGTCGATGTCCTCACCGCCGTGTTCGACGGCCACGAACTGGCCAAGGGCCGCTACCGCTTCGACCTGCGTCGAGAGTACCCCGCCCGCAGCTACTGCGTGCAGTATCGCGAAAGCGATCTGAACTTCGTCAGTCGTCTTATGCAGGAAGAAGGGCTTTGGTATTACTTCGAATATGGCGATGACAACGACGGCGCTGACGGCGGCGCCGAGGGTGAGCGTCGGACCGTCGATGGCCACCGACTGGTCATTACCGACGACGTCGATACCACCCAGCCGGTCAGTCCCCAGGCGATCCGCTTCCACCGCCAGGATGCCACCGAGACGGAAGACGCGCTGACCCAGTGGGGTGGCGTGCGCCGCCAGCAGCCCACCCGCGTCAGCGTCGGCACCTTCGACTACAAGCAGCCGTCACTGACCAAGCGCACCGGCCTCGATACCCTCAGCGATCAGGGCAACCTGCCCGACACCGAGGTCTACGACTACGCCGGCGAGTATTACTACCACGGCTATGCGCGTGGCGAACGCCTCACCGAAAACCGGCTGGAAGCGCATGAATCGCTGGCCAAGCGTTTTCGCGGCAGCGGTGGCGCGCGTCAGCTCCAGGCCGGGCGCTGGTTCGAACTCACCCAGCACCCGCTGCACGACCTAGGGGGTGAGGAAGAGCGCCAGTTCCTGCTGCTCGGCGTGACCGTCCACGCCGAAAACGCCCTGCCGGTCTCGGCCCAGCTCCAGGCGCTGCCG
>NZ_MSDO01000039.1 GCF_001937195.1 Salinicola socius
GCGTCGAGCCGGGGCTGCAGACTACCCGGCAGCGCCTGGAGCTGGGCCGAGACCGGCAGGGCGTTTTCGGCGTGGACGGTCACCCCGAGCAGCAGGAACTGGCGCTCTTCCTCACCGCCCAGGTCGTGCAGCGGGTGCTGGGTGAGCTCGAACCAGCGCCCGGCCTGGAGCTGGCGCGCGCCACCGCTGCCGCGAAAACGCTTGGCCAGGGATTCATGCGCTTCCAGCCGGTTTTCGGTGAGGCGTTCGCCGCGCGCATAGCCGTGGTAGTAATACTCGCCGGCGTAGTCGTAGACCTCGGTGTCGGGCAGGTTGCCCTGATCGCTGAGGGTATCGAGGCCGGTGCGCTTGGTCAGTGACGGCTGCTTGTAGTCGAAGGTGCCGACGCTGACGCGGGTGGGCTGCTGGCTTCGCACGCCGCCCCACTGGGTCAGCGCGTCTTCCGTCTCGGTGGCATCCTGGCGATGGAAGCGGATCGCCTGGGGGCTGACCGGCTGGGTGGTGTCGACGTCGTCGGTGAAGACGATGCGATGGCCATCGAACTCATCGTCGTCGCCCGCAAACTCTGCATAGTAAAAGAGGCCTTCTTCCTCGCAGAGCCGACTGACGAAGTTGAAGTCGCTCTCTCGGTACTGCACGCAGTAGCTGCGGGCGGGATAGTCGCGACGCAGGTCGAAGCGGTAGCGGCCCTTGGCCAGTTCATGGCCGTCGAACACGGCGGTGAGGACATCGGCGACGCTGCGGTCCTGGAAGATCCGGCTGTCGCGGCCGAGCTTCAGCATCGCCAGCCACGGCACCAGGGTGAGCTGGTAGTAGGTGACGCCGCCATCCTCGCCCAGCAATGCGGCCTCGCTGACCAGCCCGTGCAGCGGGCGGTAGCTGCCGTCGGCCTGCAGAATCGAGAGCCGGGCCGGCTGCGCCATCAGCGTCTTGAGCTCGATGTCGCCCTGCTGGGAGATGCAGTCGAGGGTGTAGGTGAACGGCTCGCTGACGCGCTCCTCGCCCACCAGCCGATGGGGCAGCAACGAAGCCCCGGCGATCTCCAGCGTCAGCAGCCGCTGGGACTGCGACAGCCCGATATCGAAGGTGTCGAGCAAACTATCCAGTATCGAG
>NZ_MSDO01000040.1 GCF_001937195.1 Salinicola socius
ACGCCGCCATCGTTATCGGTGGCGGTATAGCTGAAGGTGACGTCGCGGCTCTCGCCCGCGGCGAGACCGTCGAAGTCGGTGCCGGGCGTGAAGTTGTAGCTGCCGTCGCTATTAAAGCTGAGGCTGCCGTTGCCGGTGCCGACATCCGTCGCCAGGTCGTAACCGGCGATCGTCCCATCGACATCCGATGCCGCCGGGACCTGACCGGTCAGCAGCGTGTTCTCTTCCGTCGTGGCCGTGCCTGCCTGAGCGACCGGCGCATCGTTGGTGCCAGTCACCGTTACGGTCAGCGTCGAGGTGGCGGTGCCGCCCTGGCCATCGCTGACGGTATAGCTGACTTTAGTGGTATCGGTCTGACCCGCGGCCAGGCGATCGAACGCCGTGCCCGGATTGAAGCTGTAGGAGCCGTCGGCGTTAAGGGTAAAGGTCCCACCGTTGGAGCCGGTGATGGCCTGCCCCACGCTACCTGTTACGCCGTTGACCGCGCTGACACTCAGCGTGCCGCCATCGACATCGCTGTCGTTGGCCAGCACGCCCTGGGACGCGGCGATATTGAGAGTAGCGTTCTCGCCGGTGCTGCCGGTATCGGCGCGGGCGACCGGGGCGTCGTTGGTGCCGGTCACCGTTA
>NZ_MSDO01000041.1 GCF_001937195.1 Salinicola socius
GACTTACACACTTTCCAGGCGTGCTCCTTCGACCACTCGGACACCCCTCCGCATTTTCGCTCTTCTCGTAACGGCTGTGCCGGTGCGTTCAGAACGGCGCACATAGTATCGAGCTAAGCCCGTGATCGCAAGCCGTTTTTCCTTTCCCGGCGACCTTTTACGTTCATCGTCCAGGACTGGGGCGCCGCGCTAGCTCCATCGTTCTACGAAGTCCGCCGGGTTGCGCGCCGGGGCATCGGGGTAGCGCCCGCCGGGCTGGCCCAGATAGAGATAGCCGATCAGTTCTTCCTGCTCGCCAAGCCCAAGACCTCGCCAGACGGTCCTGTCATGCGCGTAGGTCCCCGTGCGCCACATGGCACCGAGGCCCTGGGCGAACGCGGCGTAGAGCATCGCGTGGGCCGCGCAGCCGGCAGAGATGATCTGCTCGACCGGGGGCACCTTGGGAAGATCCGGCGTAATCCTGGCAATGACGGCGATGATCATCGGCGCCCGCCTGGGTTTCTTGCGGGCGGCATCGAGGCTACCGTCATCGATATGCGGATTGGCCTGATAATCGGATCGGGCGAACAGTTCGCCCAGCCGGTCGAGCCCTTCTCCGCTGATCTCGATGAACCGGTACGGCGTCATTTCCTTGTGGTCCGGCGCCCGCAGCGCCGCGCGGTAGATGGCATCGAGCTGCTCGGCGCTCGGCGCGGGCCCGGCGAGCTTGCCCATCGAGCGACGCTCGTGCAGCAGTGTCATGGCATCCATGGTTGCCCTCCTCTGGCGGTAGCGATAAAGACTCGATTGCGTAAACGCCGATCTGGTCGTCGAAATTCTACGGCAAACGTATCACTGCCGCAGCAGCCGCGCAGGCAGCTCCGGCATCCACCCCGGCGTGGCCCGCCAGGGGTTGATGTCGAGCCCGCCGCGGCGCACGTAGCGGGCCATCACCAGAAGTTCGTGTGGAAGGCAGCGTGCCATCAGATCGACGAAGATGTGCTCGACGCAATGTTCGTGAAAATCCTGATGTTGACGGTAGGAAACGATATAGCGCAGCAGCGCGGCCCGATCGAGTCGCGGGCCGCGATAGGTAATCAGCACGCTCCCCCAGTCCGGCTGGCCGGTCACCGGACAGTTGGACTTGAGCAGATGCGAGTGCAACGTCTCCTCGACGATATCGTTGCCATCGCAGACCAGCAGATCGGCGGATGGCGTGTAGCGATCGATGTCGATCTCGATGTCGTCGATGCACTCACCGGGCATCGGCCGAGGGGCCAGCGCAGCGTCGTCGACACCAAAGAGCTCCACCGTGACCGGGGCGCCGGCCGCAGCGCCCAGATCCCGCTGCAGAAAGTCGATGACGGCATCCCGACCGGCGAACGTCGTCTGGTTGAAGCCGTTGAGATAGAGCTTCCACGACTTGGATTCGATCAGCCGGGGCGAGTCGGCCGGCAGGCGGAATCGTGCAATGGCCACCACCGGCTTGCCACGCAGATCGAGCCAGGAGAGTTCGAATGCCCACCATTCGTCGCCTCCGACAAACGGCAGCGACGACGCCTCGATACCCAAAGGCGCACGGTTGGCTGCGCGCTCGATGGGAAACAGAAGAGAAGCGTCATAGCGATCGGGATAGGCGGATTCCTGGCCGAGTGGCGCGTCGACCAGCGTCTCTGGGCGATCCTGGTTCACGAGCGAATCCCCTTGCCGCGATTGAGCATCCACAGCGCCACGGTCCAAAGCACGACGATAAACGCAGCAATGGCGACCAGCGCCCCGCCCACCGGGATATCGGAAATGCCGAGAATACCGTAACGGAAGGCGTTCACCATGTAGAGAATCGGATTGATCATCGTCACGTTCTGCCAGAACTGCGGCAGCAGATCGATCGAGTAGAATACGCCGCCGAGATAGGTCAGCGGGGTCAACACGAAGATCGGGATGATCGAGATGTCATCGAACTTCTTGGCCAGCAACGCGTTGATGAAGCCACCGATCGAGAACAGCATTGCGGTCATGATCACGACGGCCAGGGTCACCAACGGGTGATGCAAATTCAGGTCGGTGAAGAAGAACGACACGATCGTGACGATCAGCCCGACGCCGAGCCCGCGTGCCGCGCCACCGATGACGAAACCGGCCAGAATCACCCAGTTGGGCATCGGCGAGACCATCATCTCTTCCACACTGCGCTGGAACTTGTTGGAGAAGAACGACGAGGCCACGTTGGAGTAGCTGTTGGTGATCACGGACATCATGATCAGCCCGGGCACGATGTAGGACATGTAGGAGATGCCGTGCATCTCGCCCACGCGCGAGCCGATCAGATTACCGAAGATGATGAAGTACATCGTCATGGTGATGGAGGGCGGCACCAGCGTCTGCGGCCAGATCCGCACGAAGCGGCGCACTTCCTTCACGACCATGGTCCAGAGAGAAATCAGCAGTTGCCGGGTATTCAAGACGCCGTCTCCTTGGCCTGAGCGGATTTTTCGGACTGCTTATCGATGCCTGCCGTGGCCTCCGGCTGCGAGGTCATCGACACGAACAGCTCTTCCAGGCGATTGGCGCGATTACGCATCGAGAGCACGCGGACGCCCTGCTCGGTCAATTGCTGGAAGGCATCGTTCAGATTGGTGCCTTTGCGCACGGAGAGTGCCAGCTGGTGAGAGTCGACGCGTTCGGCGTCGAAGCCCTCTATCGCCGGCGCGGCCGTCAACGGCTCGGCGAGATCGAGCAGGAAGGTTTCGGTGTCCAGCTCGGTCAACAGACCCCGCATCGAGGTGTTCTTGATGATCTCGCCGCGATTGATGATCGCGATGTTGCGACACAGACTCTCGGCTTCCTCGAGGTAGTGGGTCGTCAGAATGATCGAGGTGCCCTCTTCCTCGTTGATCCGGCGCATGTACTCCCACATGCTGCGACGCAGCTCGATATCGACGCCGGCGGTGGGTTCATCGAGGATCAGCAGACGCGGGCGGTGAATCAGCGCCCGCGCGATCATCAGGCGGCGCTTCATGCCACCGGAGAGCATGCGGGCAGCGCCATTGCGCTTGTCCCACAGACCGAGATCCTTGAGCAGACGATCGGAGCGCGGCTTGGCTTCCTTCATCGGCATGCCGTAGTAGCCCGCCTGGGTCAGGATGATATCCTCGACCTTCTCGAACTGGCTGAAGTTGAACTCCTGCGGCACGACCCCCAGATGGTATTTCGCCCTGGCAAAATCCTTGTCGATATCGATACCGAATATCTTGACCTGCCCCGCCGTCTTCTGGACCAGCGAGCAGACGATGCCAAGCGTAGTGGATTTACCCGCGCCATTCGGACCGAGCAGCGCAAAAAAATCGCCCTGAGCGACATCGAGATCGATGCCTTTCAAGGCTTCAAAACCATTACCGTAGACTTTGGTCAGCCCGCGGATGGACAGTGCTGGTTCTGCCATCAGGGATTCCTGCCGTGTTTGAGAAATCGAAATTCGCGAAATCAGGGTTTGCAAAATCAATCGAGACGAAGTGCCGTCGATATGGGGGCAATTCCACCGGGTTCAATCTTTAGCAGACGAATAGAAGATTCGATATGACAGGGTCAGTCGAGCCGACGGATAGCGAGCCGTGTGGCGGGGTTACGCGACGGATGCAACGCAAAAATCCCGAGAGAACGGGGATGCCGCTTCACGAG
>NZ_MSDO01000042.1 GCF_001937195.1 Salinicola socius
GGTCGCCGCTGGCGCCGAGCTGGCCCCAGCTTGAGAGGTAGAGCCCCTGGTTGGCGCGGATGGCGCCATAGGCATCGGTGCGCAGCTCGAACCCGGTGCCGCGGAAGGCACCCCGGGTGTTGCCGGTCTGGTGGATCAGGTAGCCGAGGTTGAGCTGGCTCTTCTCGGCTTCGGAGTTGAGCCGGACACGTTCCTGGTCGGTGGCGTCGTCGAAGACGAGTTCGTTGTACTTGCTGCCGCGGTAGGTCTTGCTCTTGAAGCCGGAGAGCAGGCCGTGGCTGTGCCAGTCGGGGCTCTGCTCGCCGTTGTAGACCCGGCCGGTGATCAGCGGCCGGTCGGCGTCGCCCTCGAGGAAGTCGACCAGCACTTCCTGGCCGATGCGCGGGACGAACACGCCACCCCAGCCGGCGCCGGCGTTGGGCTGGGAGACCCGCAGCCAGACGCTGGAATTCTCATCGTTCTGACCCTGGCGGTCCCAGTGGAACTGGACGCGCACGCGGTTGAGATGGTCGGTGTGGATCTCCTCGTTGGCGGGGCCGACCACGGTGGCGCTCTGCGGGCCACCGATCACCGGGCGGCGGTGGGCCAGCGGATGGCGGTAGGGCTGGGTGCGGCGCTGGGCGTCGAGATCGACCAGAAAGTGGCCGGTGCCGCCACTCATGTAGTCGGAGAGACGATCGCTATCGCCTTCGTCTTCCAGCCCATGCGCTTTCCTGGCGGCGTCGAGCTGCGGCTGCAGGCTACCCGGCAGCGCCTGGAGCTGGGCCGAGACCGGCAGGGCGTTTTCGGCGTGGACGGTCACCCCGAGCAGCAGGAACTGGCGCTCTTCCTCACCCCCTAGGTCGTGCAGCGGGTGCTGGGTGAGTTCGAACCAGCGCCCGGCCTGGAGCTGGCGCGCGCCACCGCTGCCGCGAAAACGCTTGGCCAGGGATTCATGCGCTTCCAGCCGGTTTTCGGTGAGGCGTTCGCCGCGCGCATAGCCGTGGTAGTAATACTCGCCGGCGTAGTCGTAGACCTCGGTGTCGGGCAGGTTGCCCTGATCGCTGAGGGTATCGAGGCCGGTGCGCTTGGTCAGTGACGGCTGCTTGTAGTCGAAAGTGCCGACGCTGACGCGGGTGGGCTGCTGGCTTCGCACGCCGCCCCACTGGGTCAGCGCGTCTTCCGTCTCGGTGGCATCCTGGCGATGGAAGCGGATCGCCTGAGGGCTGACCGGCTGGGTGGTGTCGACGTCGTCGGTGAATAC
>NZ_MSDO01000043.1 GCF_001937195.1 Salinicola socius
TGCTGGGCGTCATCGAAGCACACGGCCGCGATGAGACCGAACGCCTGTGCGACGGGCTGCCGAGTCTGGCGCTGACGCCCAGGGAACGTCATGGGCGCACCTTCCATGAATTCGACCTAGACGCTGCGCTGGCGCGTCGACCGCAGATCCTGCTGGTCGACGAACTGGCCCATCGCAATATTCCCGGCGGTCGTCATGCCCGGCGCTGGCAGGATATCGAAGAGCTGCTCGATGCAGGTATCGATGTCTGGACCACGCTCAACGTCCAGCATGTCGACAGTCTCAACGACGACGTGGCGCGGATTACCGGTATTCGGATGCGCGAAACCGTACCCGATCGGCTGATCGCTCGAGCCCGGGACATTTCGTTGATCGATCTCACGCCGCAGGAGCTGATCGAGCGCCTGCAGCAGGGCAAGGTCTACGTGCCGGAACAGGCGCGGACGGCGCTGGAGCACTATTTTTCGCCTGGCAACCTCACCGCGCTGCGTGAACTGGCGCTACGCGTGATGTCGGATCGCCTCGACAGCGACGTGCGCCAGGTCATGGATGCCAGCGGCGTGGCGGGCCCCTGGCCGGTGCGGGCAAAACTGTTGGTGGCGGTGAAAGGCAAGCGTAGCGATCACGGACTGCTGCGGGCTGCCAGCCGCTGGGCCCAGCGTCACCAGGCACCCTGGCAGGCCGTGCAGGTCACGCCGCTTCGCGATGTCGATCCCGCCACGGCCAGCGAGTCGAGCAATCTGCGCCAGCAGGCCGAGCAGTTGGGCGGGCGTTGGGAAACTCTCAGCGGTGACGACCCGCTGGCGGAGCTGTTGGACCACGCGGCACGCCACAACATCACCGCCTTGATGATCGGGCGGGCGACTTCACGGCGACAGGCGTGGTGGCAACCCGTTTGGTGGCGATCGGGATGGCGACGACCGCTGGTCGACCGGCTGCTTTCGCGGCGTCCGCCGTTCGATCTGATCGTGCTGGCCGACGAAGAGGCGATGACGCGGCCCTCTCGCCCCCGCTGGCGACCACCATTGGCGCGGGAGTGGCTGTGGCCGCTGGTGGGCACAGCGCTGGCGGCGCTGGCGGCCCAGCTGCTCTCGACCCAGGTCGAACTGGCCAATCTGTCGCTGATCTTCCTGGCTGCCGTCCTGGCCAGTGCGCTGCGCGCGGGCACGCGCTCGGCGATGCTGGCGGTGGTTTTCAGCGCTCTGGTCTACAACTTCCTGTTCACCGAGCCGCGGTTCACGCTGGCCATGATCCATCAGGATCAGGTCCTGACGGTGCTGATCTTCTGCCTGGTAGCGGTGGTCGCGGGCCAGCTGGCGGGCAAGGTGCGGCGGCAGTTGAGCGAACTTCGGCAAAGTCGCCATCGGATCCAGGAGATGCTGTCGATCTCGCGCTCGTTGGCGAGTGCGGCCGATCACGCCCGCGTTCGCGACATTGCGGTCAAGGCGCTGGCCGACACGCTCGGGCTGCCCTGCGTGTTCGTCGAGAGCGACGATGCTGCCGGGCCGCCCCGGGTCACGGCCTCCCACCCGGGACAGATTGCGCTCGAACCCCCTGCGCTGCAGGCGTCGCGATGGACGCATCAGCATGCGCGGCCGAGCGGTCACGGTACCCAGACCCTGAGCGCGCAGCGCTGGCGGTTCGTGCCTGTCGTCGGAAACGACACGCTACGCGGCGTGCTGGGGCTGGCGCTGGGGGATCGCGAGCGTCCGCTCGATGCCGCCGAAGAGGCGCTGATCGACAATCTGGTCAACCAGCTGGGCAGCGCGCTGGCCCGCACCCGGCTGGTCGCCGATCTCGGCACCGCGCGGCTGGCCGAAGAGAACGAACGTCTGCGCTCGGCACTGCTGTCGTCGGTCTCCCACGATCTGCGCACGCCGCTGGCCTCGATCATCGGCTCCGCCAGTTCGTTGCGGGAGCTCTGGTCGCAGCTGGCCGAAACCGACCGCCAGGAACTGCTCGACGGCATTCTCAGTGAAAGCGAACGACTCAATCGCTACATTCAGAACCTGCTAGACATGACCCGGCTGGGTCATGGCGGACTGAAGCTCGAGCGAGACTGGGTCGCGCTATCGGATATCATCGCCTCCGCCCTCAAGCGTCTCAAATCGGTGGTCGAACCGCTGACGGTGGAGCGTCATCTTGGCGCCGACCTGCCACTGCTATACGTCCATCCGGCGCTGATCGAACAGGCATTGATCAACGTGATCGAGAACGCCGCGCGATTCTCACCCCAGGGTGGGCGATTGCGCATCTCCGGTGCCAGGGAGGCCGATCAGGTGGTGATCCATGTCACCGACCAGGGGCCGGGTATCGACGAGGCGCTGCGAGAACGCATCTTCGACATGTTCTTCAGCGGTGGCGAGGGCGACCGCGGCCCACAGGGCAGCGGTCTCGGACTCGCGATCTGTCGGGGCATGGTCGGCGCCCACGGCGGCGAGATCAGCGCCGGCCCGGCGGACTGGGGGCAGGGCACCGATATCCAGATCCGGTTGCCGATCTGGGAACCTCCCGCCAGCGAGGTGCCCGCGGAGGGGCAGCACCAGCCTTCGGGGAATGCAGTGGAGAATGACGTGACGGCGATAGAGAATGGCGGGACGGCCATGGAGAATCGCGGCAACGCGGTCGAGAGGAGCAGGAATGAGTGATTCGGCGATGGGGGAACGCGGGCCGCGCATTCTGCTGATCGAGGATGAGCGTCAGATCCGTCGTTTCATGCGAATCAGCCTGACCTCTCAGGGGTTCGAGGTGATCGAGACGGAAGACGGCAATACAGGCATGTCGGCGTTCAATCATCAGCGCCCCGATCTGGTGCTTCTCGACCTGGGGCTGCCGGACGTGGACGGCATGGAAGTGCTCGATGCGCTGCGTGCCCAGAGCGAGGTGCCGGTGCTGGTGGTATCGGCACGTGCCAGCGAAGCGGAGAAGGTGGCCGCGCTGGATGCCGGCGCCAATGACTACATCACCAAACCGTTCGGCATTCAGGAACTGCTGGCGCGGGTACGGGCCGCGCTACGCACGACCACACCCGGCACCCTCGGCGAGGGACTGAAGCTCGGCGAGCTGACCATCGATCTGGCTCGACACCGGATCGTTCGGGGCGAAGAGGCCGTCCATCTCACGCCACGCGAGTTCAGCGTGCTGGCGATGCTGGCACGCCAACCCGATCGTGTCGTCACTCAGCATCAGCTGCTGGCGGAGATCTGGGGTCCGGTTCACGTCCACGACACCCACTACCTGCGTATCGTCGTCAGCCGTCTGCGCCAGAAGCTGGGCGACGATCCCGACGCGCCACGGCTGATCCAGACCGAAGCCGGCATCGGCTATCGACTCGGTTCGTTCGGTTAGGTCGATTTCACTTCATCTCCTTCACGAGCCCGGACTCGACCAGCGCCGGGCTGCGGCTTTCGATCAGCTTTCCGTTCCGATCCTCTCGAATGAACAACACCGCCAGATGTTGCTGGCGCGCCACCTGCATGCCCGCCTGCTGCCCCAGACACAGCATGGCGGTCGCCCAGGCGTCGCCGACGCGCGGATCGCTTCCGATCACGCTGGCGGAGACCAGATCGTGGCTGACCGGTGATCCGGTACGGGCATCGAGGATGTGCGAATAGCGATGGCCTTGCGCATCGAAAAAATGGTGGTACGTCCCTGAGGTATTGATGGAAACGCCATCCTCGCCGGTTATCTCCAGCACTTTCTGTACCGCGAGGTTGCCCGGCGATGGGCGTGCTATCGCGACCTTCCAGCGGCTGCCATCCGGTTTGTGGCCCTTGATCAGCGTGTCACCGCCGAACTCGATCAGGTAATCGTGAACGCCGGCGTTTTCCAGTACGCGCTGCAGGCGCCAGAGGGTATAACCCTCGCCGATGGATGACATATCGATGGAGAGTGCCGGCAGCGTCTTGCGTATCCGGCTACCGCCTTCATCCAGCGTGACGTGGTCATAGCCAGTCTCGGCAAGCGTCGCATCGATCTGCTGTCGGTCGGGAGGCTGGAATTCGTCCGCCCGGAAACCCCACAGATCGAACAGCGGCGCGATCGTCGGATCGTAGCATCCCCGGGAATCGCGATGGACGGTCCGGGCGATCGCCAGCAGCTGCGTTACCTCCGGCGGCAAATCCTGCCAGTCGGTGGAGCGACTGCGATTGAAGCGCGCGATCAGCGAGTCATCGCGATAGTTGGAGATCCACAGGCCGATCTGCTCCAGAGCCTGGTCAAAGGCTTGCTTCACCCGATCGCCGTCGACATCACCCTCGGTCCACCAACTGATATGAAAGGAGGTGCCTTCGGCATCACCCTGATACTTCTGGATGTCGGGTGGCCGCGAACATCCTCCGATGACGATCAGCACGAAAGTCAAAACAACGGCGTGGAAACAACGCATCGTGAACATTCCTGGCGGGGCGATCAACTTCAGGGAGGGGCCATTTTCGCAGATCTGCGGTTCAAAGACGCTCTGGCGCTTACCGATTTCCTTGACAAAATCTGCCGGTGGAGTTTCGATGTGATCGAATTATCTTACGAAGTGAAAGAATGCCGAAACGCGACACCGCTCAGCGCCGCCATGCCATTCTCGCCTACGTCAACGAACACGGGGAAACCCCGGTCGAGACGTTGGCGAGCCGCTTCGCGATCTCAGAAGTCACCGTCCGCAAGGATCTCAACACGCTCGAGCGCAGCGGCCTGCTGCTACGGCGCTACGGCGGCGCGGCGCCTCTGCCCCAGGAGATGCTGAGCGAACCGGCGCAGTCGCTGTCGCCGTTCAAACAGGCGATTGCCCGGGCGGCGCGAGCGCGCATCCGCGAGCACAACCGAATCATCGTCGACAGCGGCACCACCACCGCCGCGTTGATCGGCGAACTGGGCGGTCTGCGCGGTCTGGTGGTGATGACCAACTCGCTCGCCGTGGCCGGTGCACTGCGCGAGCTGGAGTCCGAACCGGCGCTGCTGATGACCGGCGGCACCTGGGACCCGCATTCGGAATCCTTCCAGGGCCAGGTCGCCGAGCAGGTGCTGCGGGCCTACGACTTCGACCAGCTCTTCGTCGGTGCCGACGGCATCGATCTCGAACGCGGCACCACCACCTACAACGAGCTGTTCGGCCTCACCCGGGTGATGGCCGAGGTCGCCCGCGAGGTGGTGGTGATGGTGGAGGCCGACAAGATCGGCCGCCGTATCCCCAATCTGGAACTGCCCTGGTCGCGCATCGACACGCTGGTCACCGACTGGCGACTCGACGACGTCTCGGCGACCGCCATCGAACGCCAGGACGTGGCGCTGGTGGTCGGCGAACGGCCCGCGGATCAGTAAAGCGAATCAGTAAGACCGTCAACGAATTCTGAAAGGTATCGACTATGTGTGGAATCGTCGCCGCGCTGGCTGCGCGCAACGTGCAGGGCATCCTGCTGGAAGGGCTGAAGCGACTCGAGTACCGCGGCTACGACAGCGCCGGGATGGCAGTGCTGGAGAACGGGACACTCGTGCGCCAACGCGCCAACGGCAAGGTCGCGGCGCTTGAGGAGAAGCTGACCCAGCGGGCGCTGAAGGGCAGCATCGGTATCGCCCACACCCGCTGGGCGACCCACGGCAAGCCCTCCGAAGTGAACGCTCACCCACATCTGGCGCGTGAGCGGTTGGCGATCGTCCACAACGGCATCATCGAGAACTTCGAGCCGCTCAAGGATGAATTGGAAGCCGATGGCGTGACGTTCGAATCGGAGACCGACACCGAGGTCGTCGCCCACCTGATCGATCGCGCCTTTCGCCATCAGAACAGGGCCAATCAGGACGGTGGCGAGACCGGCGATCTGCTGGCGGCGGTACAGGCCACCCTCGACCGTATCGACGGCGCCTACGCGCTGGCGGTGATGCACGCCGATGCGCCGCGAGAAATCGTTGGCGCCCGCAAGGGCAGCCCGCTGGTCGTCGGCGTGGGTATCGACGAGAACTTCCTCGCCTCCGATGCGCTGGCGCTTTTGCAGGTCACCGACCGCTTCATTTATTTGCAGGAGGGCGACGTGGTCCGCCTGTCCGATGCCCACGGCATCGAGATTTTCGCCGCCGACGGCCAGCCGGTCGAACGCCCGGTGCACACCTTCGAGCACGGTGACAGCGCCGCCAGCCGCGGCGAGTATCGTCATTTCATGCTCAAGGAGATTCACGAGCAGCCGACGGTGATCGCCGCCACGCTGGAAGGCCGGTTGAGCGGTTCCCACGTGCTCGAGAGCAGCTTCGGTGTCGGCGCCAGGGCGCTGTTCGAGCGGGTCAAGCAGGTGCATATCGTTGCCTGCGGCACCAGCTACCACGCTGGCATGGTGGCACGCTACTGGCTCGAGAAGCTCGCCGGCCTGCCAACCACGGTCGAAGTCGCCTCCGAGTATCGCTACCGCGAAGTCGTCGTGCCGGAAAACACCCTGTTCGTCACGCTCTCCCAGTCCGGCGAGACCGCCGATACCCTGGCGGCGCTGCGCTATGCCAAGAGCCGTGCCAAGAGCCGTGACAAAACATCGGGTTATCTGGGGACGCTGGCGATCTGCAACGTGCCCGGCAGCTCGCTGACGCGGGAATCCGATCTGGCGCTGATGACCCAGGCCGGCCCGGAGATCGGCGTCGCCTCCACCAAGGCATTCACCACCCAGCTCGTCGCCCTGATGCTGCTGACGCTCTCGCTACGCAAGTCTCGCGGCGATGAGCGCGAAGCGGCTCTGGTTCAGGCGCTACGCGGCCTGCCGGCGGTTCTCGACAACGCGCTGGCCATGGATGGCCCGATCGCCGAACTGTCGGAAGCCTTCGCCGAGAAGCACCATGCGCTGTTCCTGGGTCGCGGCACCCAGTTTCCGATCGCCCTGGAAGGTGCGCTCAAGTTGAAGGAGATCTCCTATATCCACGCCGAGGCGTACCCGGCCGGCGAGCTCAAGCACGGGCCGCTGGCGCTGGTCGACGCCGACATGCCGGTGGTCGCCGTCGCGCCCAACGACGAACTGCTGGAAAAACTCAAGTCCAACCTGCAGGAAGTCCGCGCCCGGGGCGGCGAGCTGTTCGTGTTCGCCGACGAAGGCGTGGCGCTGACCGCCGCCGAAAACCTGCGCGTGCTCCACGTACCGCCTGTGGATGAATTGCTCGCCCCCATCGTCTACACCATTCCGCTGCAGCTGCTCTCCTACCATGTCGCCGTGCTCAAGGGCACCGACGTCGACCAGCCGCGCAACCTGGCCAAGAGCGTGACGGTGGAGTGAGTGCGTTATGGTGGCGTGCAAAAGAGAGTCGTGCCGGGTACCGGCTCTCTTGATGTAATCGGTTTACGCCAATTTCTGTAGGAGATTGGCGCTTTCGCCCTATTCGTTTCAAGCGACAGTGTAACTGGCCGTTAATGGTTTTGCGTTCAGCAAAAACCAGGGGCCTGATCGGTGTTTGTCCGTCATTTTTTTGCAGCCAGCCTTTTCTTCATCGTCACGATGTGGGGGTGGCCAACTCTGGCCGTAGGCGACGACGATCGAATGACGGGCAACGTCAATTTCGAACTCGATGAATCCCAGCGTCGACTGGAACAGCAGAAACGGCGTCTCGAGGCACTCGATCGCCTGCCAGGGTCTGAACCCGCCTCCCGAACTTCGCCCTCACCATCGGCGGAAAAGCCCTGCCTTCCCATTCATGAAGTCGACATGGAAGGCGTCACACTGCTGAACTCACGGGAGAGGCGGGCACTGGCCGACGGCATTCGCGACCGGTGTGCTACCGCGGACGACCTCAACGAATTGCTGAGGTCAGTCACCCAGGCCTATCTCGATCATGGCTACGTCACCTCCCGCGCCTATCTTCCCCAGCAGGATCTCTCCAGCGGACATCTTCGTGTCATTGTCGTCGAAGGACGAATAGAAGCTTTCTCTTACCAGCACGACGACATATCCGACACGGAACTGACGATGGCCACCCCGGTAGAACCGGGGGCCCTGCTCAATATCCGGGATCTGGAGCAGTTGATCGATCAGTTGAATCGACTGCCCTCCAATCAGGCAAGACTGGCGCTTCGGCCTGGTGATGAGATCGGTGGCAGCGTGGTCGGTATCGACAACGCTCCGGGGCGCCCGCTGCACGTGTCGCTCGGCCGCAACAACGGTGGCAGTCAAGGCACCGGGGAGCAGCAATGGCAGGCAGGAATACGCTGGGACAGCCCCCTCGGGTTAGCCGACCAGTTGACGTTTCAACTCGGGCAAGCCGTGACCCGACGTGACGATGCCGACTCCGACAGTCGCTATATCCGATATGAAGTGCCCTACGGTTATTGGACTTTCGATTACAGCTACAGTCGAAGCCAATACCGCACGCACGCTGAAGCCAATGGCTTCATCTTTGCGCTCGATGGCATCAGCGAAAAGCATGCAATAGGCCTCGAGCGGCTGATACTCCGCGACCGTACCAGCAAGACCGGCGTCAGGGTCGGGCTCAGCAAGTCGTCGACGCGTAACAACATTGACGGTACCCGCATCGAGGTCAGTAGCCAGGAGCTCAGTGAGCTGGAACTGGGGATCAATCATGGGCGCCGAGTGGGCAGTGCGCTGATCAACTTCGATTTGGGGTGGCAGCATGGCCTGACGAGCTTCGGCGCGCAGAGAGACGTAGATCGATCCGCTGCCGAACCTTCTGCCCAGTATCGCAAGAATACCCTGGCGCTCAGCTACTGGCAGCCCTTCTCCCTGTTCGATCAATCATTGAGTTTCACGAGTTTTGCCTATGGGCAATGGAGTCACGATGTGCTCTACAGCCCGCAACGGCTGACCATCGGTGGCGAGAGTACCGTACGTGGCTTCAAGGAACAGTCGCTCAGCGGTGACAGCGGTGGCTACTGGCGCAACGAGATCGGCTGGCGACACCCCTTCGATATCGCCAGACCGCTGTTCGATACCTGGAACCTGTCGTTGGCTTATGACGCTGGGGTCATTCGTCACGGCCAATACAACCCGGAGCTCCACGGCCGGATGAGTGGATATGCGCTCTCGCTGGGGCTGAGCGGGAAGCATCTTTCGGCGAACGTCAGCTTTGCTCACTCGCTGGAACGGCCTGCCGTCATCGATTCCAGAGAGACCCCCGTTTATTTCGACATCCGGCTCGATATCTGAGCGCCGGTCGATGTAGCCGGTGAATGGCAAGAAAAAGTAAAGAAACACAAAAAGAGACGAAGGGACTAGTCAGCAATGAACGCCAGATCCAACGGATTCCGTTACCTTGCCATCACCCTGATCAATGCGCTCTTCTGGCATCCGGTATTGGTGCTGGCCGATGGCATTGTCGTGTCCTCCGGCGGCGGCAACACGCATCTGGACCAGGCCGGTAACGGCGTTCCTGTCATCGATATTGCGACCCCCAATGGCAAGGGACTCTCCCACAATACTTTCAGTGACTACAACGTCGACCAGCGCGGGCTGATTCTCAACAACGCCACGACCAAATGGCAAGACACCCAGCTCGCCGGCAAGATCGTCGGCAACCCCAACCTTAGAGATCGGGCAGCGAGCCTGATCGTCAACGAGGTCAACGGTGGCAGCCCCAGTCGACTTGCCGGCTATACCGAGGTGGCCGGAGCCCGTGCCAACGTGGTCGTTGCCAACCCCTACGGCATCACCTGTGACGGTTGCGGGTTCATCAACAGCCCCCGGGTCACGCTATCTACCGGCAAGCCGATAGTCGAAAACGGCGAACTCGATCATTACGCCGTCGAGCGAGGACAGGTGGCTATCGAAGGGCTGGGGCTGGACGCGACCCAGGTCGATCAGTTCGACATCATCACGCGCGCCGCCAAACTGAACGCCGACATTCATGCCCATCGGCTGGATATCGTTACCGGGGCCAACGATGTCTCTGCCGATGACCTCTCCGCGACGCCACGTGCGGGCAAGGGAGCCACTCCCGCGCTGGCCCTCGATGCTTCGACATTGGGGGGGATGTACGCTGACCGTATCTCTCTGATCGGGACCGAAGCGGGTGTGGGTGTCCGCGTGGCAGGCGATATGGCCGCCAGCGCGGGTGATATCGTCATCGATGCCGCGGGGCATCTGGAACTGTCCGACACCGCCGCGGCGCGGCGTCTGGACGTGCGGGCTGCGTCCATCGACGCTGAAGGACAGCTACGTGGAGAGCGGCGACTGGCAATCCATGCCACTGGCGACATGGCCCTCTACAGCAATGTCTCCAGCGCTGGCGACATCTCTCTCGAAGCCGGCGGCAAGATCACCCAGCAAGGAGAGGTGATTGCCGGCGTCGAGGAGAGCAAGCGTCTCGAGGGAAGACGTTTGACGGTGCACGCCGATCGCATCGACAACCACGGGCGGCTGGATGCCACCCAGCAACTGAAGATCGATGGACGTGTCGCCAGCAACCATGGGCAACTGTTGGCCAACGAGATTGCGGTGACGGCCCGCGACGCGATCGATAACACCGCCACCATTCAGGGACAGAGCGTCAGTCTCGACACCGCATCGCTGCATAACGATCGGTCCGACGCCACGATAGCGGCCGAGCGGGACCTCGATCTGCGCGCGCCGCGGATCGTCAACCGGGGCGATCTGCGGTTCGGTAGCGGCCAGGACGTCATTCTCGATATCGATAGCCTTGATAACCAGAAGGGCCGATTCCTGCTCGACGATGGCGATCTCGACCTGAAAGCCGTCGAGCTCGTGAATGACGATGGCGTGGTTCACGCCGACGGGCTGTCAATGGCTGGCCAGACTCTGAGCAATCGCAACGGCGGCCTGATCGATGCCTCGGCCGGCGGTGCGAAGCTCGATTTCGATCGGCAGATCGACAACTCCTCGGGCCAGCTTCAGGCGACCGGCGCCCTGCACCTTACCGGCGGGGACGTTTCCAATCGCAGAGGGAAGATCTTGGCCGCCACTCTTACCCTCGAAGGCGACTCGCTCGACAACCGGAATGGGCTGATTTCGAGCCGCACCAGCGACGTTGCCATCGGTGTCACCCGTCGGCTGGATAACGACGCAGGACACATCGAGGCTAAGGAAGCGTTGACGCTTAAGGCCCGTAGCTTAGATAACCACGCCGGAGTCATGCTCGCCGACCGCGTCAAGGTCGCTGCCGACAGCCTCGCCAACGAAGCGGGAACGGTCAGTGCCGAGCAAGGGAATCTCTACGTCGAGGCGAGGGAGAACCTCGACAATGATGGCGGTCATCTGCAGGCAGCACGAGGTGAAGTCATCGTTAGTGCCGACACTGTTACCAACCGTCAGGGCGACCTGCTCGGACGGCTCGTCAATGTCACCGTAAAGCGCTCGCTGGACAATGATGGCGGACGTATCACTGCCACGGAGGGCGCGCTGGATATGACCACCGGCGGCGGCCTCGACAACACTCAGGGTGTGCTTCGAGGTAGCGATCTTCGTCTCGAAATGGGCGCGTTGACGGCTAACCAGTCCGGTCTGATTTCGGCAGATGACGGGGACCTGCAACTCATCACCCACGGCGTACTGAATAACGCCAGCGGCCAGTTACAGGCCCGGCACAAACTGACGCTAGATAGTACTGGAACCATCGATAACGACGCCGGCACCGTGGTTGCCGACCGCGTCGGCATAGATGGCAGTTCCCTGAGTAATCTGAAAAGTGCCATCAGTGCCGAGCGGGGTGATCTCACCATCAAGGTTGGAGGTGAGATAGACAATACGAGTGGATATCTGCAAGCCCTCGCCGGCGATGTACGGCTCGACGCCGGTTTGGTCATCAACGATCAAGGTACAGTTTCAGCCCATACCATCGGATTGGCCGCTAGTGACGATGTCGCCAACGTGGGTGGCAGGATCGTAGCTGGTGAGGGCGATCTCCTGATGAAAGTTGGCGGTGGTTTGGATAACCGCGACGGCATCTTGATCGGGAACGCGCTCAATCTTGAGTCCGAAGCAATGACGAGTAACCAGGGTGGTGTTATCGGTGCCAAGGATGGAAGCGTTACGGCCAAGCTCCGCAATAATCTCGACAATGATGGTGGGCTGATCCAAGCCACAAAAGCGCTGTCACTCGATGCCGCGAAAATCAGCAATCTCAATGGGCGTGTGATTGCCAAGGACATCGCGCTTACTGCGGCAGAGCTGGATAACCGTCGTGCAGGTATCGTCAGCGCCGAACACGGCGATGCCACCCTGATACTGTCTCGGCGGTTAGATAATGATGGCGGTACCCTCCAAGCGGCCAACGATCTGCACTATCAAGGCGGCGACCTGAGTAGTCGCAAAGGGCGAATCATCGCCGATACGCTCTCCCTATCCGCTGCTTCGCTGTTTAACCAGGATGGATTGATCTCCGCCAATGCAGCAGCTACGAACATCGACGTTGCTGGTGATCTTGATAACGCTCAGGGGCAGATTCAGGCGCAGGACACGCTCAAGGTCAATGCCGCCAACCTGGACAACGACGGCGGCACACTGGTCGCGGATAGCGTGACACTCACAGCGTCCGCCGTGACCAATGAAGGCGGTGCGATCAGCGCTGAGCAGGGAGATATCAATATTGATGCCAGCAATGGCCTCGATAATGAAGGAGGGCTCATACAGGCGGTGCAAGGTGTCGCCGGGATCATTGCCGGGAGTCTCACCAATCTTCAGGGCGATCTGCTGGGGCGGCGTGCCAACGTAAACGTGAAGCACTCGTTGGACAATGGCGGTGGCCGCATCGCCGCCACCGAGGGAGATCTCGATCTTACCGCCGACGGTGGCCTCGACAATACCCGAGGCGTTCTGCAAGGCAGTGGCGTGCGCATTGAAGTGGGAACACTGTCGGCTAACCAGTCCGGTCTGATCTCGGCCGATGGCAGTAACTTGGAGATCATCGCGCATGGTGCAGTGAACAATGCCAACGGTCAGTTGCAGGCCATGAATGAGTTGACTCTCGCCAGCGAAGGCGACATCGACAACGATGCAGGCACCGTAATCGCAGACAGTCTGTCGGTTAGTGGCCATACCCTGAGCAACCAAAGAGGGAACGTCAGCGCCGAGCAGGGCAACCTCGCCATCAGTATTAATGGCGGCCTCGAAAATACCCAGGGTGTACTTCGCGGTAATGACGTTCGACTCGAAACGGGAAGCTTGGCGGCCAACGAAGACGGCCTAATTTCGGCAGATGAGGGCGACCTGCAACTCGTCGTGCGCGGTGAGCTGGTTAACGCCAATGGGCAGTTGCAGGCTCTGCAGGATTTGACGCTCGATAGCGGCGCAGAGATTGATAACGACGCGGGCATTATTATCGCCGACAGTATCAATGTCGATGGTAGTGCCCTAAGCAACCGGGAAGGTGGTATCAGTGCTGAGCAGGGCAACCTGAGTATCGACATCGAGAAGATGCTCGACAACACGCAGGGCAACCTGAGTGGTCAATCAGTCAACATCAAGGCGCTGTCGCTGAACAACCAAGAGGGATTGATATCCGCGGATGCAGGATCGGTCTCCTTGGTCGTGGCGGATGCCGTGGACAACGTCAGTGGTACGATCCAAGCCCAGGAGGCCGAAACCCGCAAGGACCGGATCCAGCTCGAAAGCGCCAGTTTGGACAATCGCGCGGGACGAATCATCGCGGGCAATGTCGGTGTGACGGTAAACGGCGATCTCGATAATTCGGAGGGTGTGTTGCTGGCAGACAAAGCATCGCTTGACCTCTCCGTTGCGGGCACTCTTCTCAATCGACTGGGTCAACTAAAGGCACAGGAGGAAATGCAGCTCACTGCAGCAACGTTGAACAACGTTCTCGGTAGCTTGTTGGCACCGGCGCTGAAGCTGCATGCGGAAGGAGACGTATCGAATGCCGGGGGAGAAATGCTGGCTACCCGGGGGGCACTCTTGCTCACCGCCGGCGCCGGCACCGATAACACGGGCGGCAAACTGGTTTCCAATAGAGACCTGACCTTGGTCGCCAACGATGTCATCAATCTGGAAGGACTGATCACAACCGTTTCAGGTAACGCCGAGGTGGCATCAAAGGGTACAACCGACAATCGAGGGGGAACGCTGCAGGTTGCCGGTGTCCTGATCCTCCGTGCGACGGAAGCAATTCTTAACGAAGCGGGTGCTGTGAGCGCTGGCGCGCTGGAGTTGGCGGGAGGTGAGGTTAATAACGACGGAGGCATTATCAGTTCGGAGCAAGGGCCGCTGCGAATCGATGTCCAGCGGCGGCTCGGTAACGTCGATGGTGCCATTCAGACGGGGGAAAATAGCGATGAAACGTTGAGCATCGATGCCGGCACGATAGATAACCGTACCGGCAGAATGATTGCGGGCGCTCTGCAATTGACTGGCCACAACAAATTGGACAATAGCCAGGGAGAATTGATCGCAGATATTGGTTCGATCGATCTAAAAACCGGCGGTAAAGCGGACCTGCTCAACGTCGGCGGAACGATCCAAGCGTTCTCCCGTCTCGGTATCGATGCAGGTAATTGGAACAATACCTCGGGTACCGCGTCTGGTCGATACGTAGAAAGCAATTTCCAGAACTTGGCCAACCATGAGTTGGGGTTGATTGTCGCTTCGGATGGTCCACTCGAATTGAGAGCGACAGGCACCATTGAGAACATTGGTGGCCGAATGCAGTCCGCGACACATCTGAAAATGGATGTCTCGAGATTCGATAACAGTCATGGAATCCTGTTGGCCAACACGCTTCGAGTGGCAAGCAACTCTCTCGTCAACGCACAAGGTATACTGTCGAGTATCGACGACATGACGCTACGCGTCTCCGATATTTTCGACAATACCGCCGGAAGCGTTCGCGCCCGAGATGGCAGCCTGACGATCGAAGGGGCGGCGACTTTCCTCAACACAGGGGGTCGGCTGGCATCGCCTCGTCTCGAGCTGACAGTGGCTGATGTCGACAATCGTCGCGGAGAGTTGATTTCCGACAATGTTGATATCACCGCAGTGACACTGGACAATCGGGAAGAAGGGCTGATTTCCGCCGATGCCGGCGATCTTTCTATAGCTGTCGATAATTTGGACAACCGCAATGGCCAGTTGCAGGCTCGCGATACCCTCTCCGTCTCAAGCGAATCTCTCGATAACAGTAGCGGTACCCTGGTCGCCAATCAGGTGTCTGTCGACGCCGATACGCTGGATAACAACGATGGCGTTGTCAGTGCTGAAACTGGATCACTTTCGCTGCAGGTTTTCGGGACTCTCAACAATGTTGGCGGTTATCTTCAGGCTTTAGACAGTGTTGTGGATCTGGTAACTGATACTTTCGACAACAGCAACGGAACTCTGCTGGCAGATACCATCGATCTCCTGGCCCAGGGTAATGTTCGGAATCAGGGTGGTCGAATATCCGCACGTCGTGGCAATCTCACACTCGAAGCGGCAGGTAGCGTCGATAATACCGGGGGCGCGATACGCGGTGATGCTCTCGGTATCCGGGCGGCGTCGCTGATCAATAGCGACAATGGTCTGATAACAGCCGATAAAGGAGGTTTGACGCTGGATCTGGAGGGTAACCTCGATAATATCGGTGGCGCCATTCAGGCCCATGACGATACGTATCAAGCGAGTCGACGCAAGGATATCGTCCAGATCCAGGCAAATGGCATCGACAACAGGCATGGTCGGGTGGTCGCAGGCGAAGTCGGCCTGACTCTGCGTGGCGATCTGGATAACACCCAAGGGATACTGTTGGCAGACCGCGCCATCATGATGCTTGACGCCGATGGACAACTGAATAATCACAATGGGGCCATCGAAGGCAAGAGTGTTCGGATATCCGGGAATTCGTTTGATAACTCCGGCGGATATCTCGGTGCTGATGAAGGGTTGATCGACCTGCTACTGGAAGGCTCCCTGGTCAACGAACAGGGGCAAATTCAGGCACAAGATGGTCTGACAATGCGAGCAGGCGATCTGAATAATGATCATGGCAAGCTGGTCGCGGCTTCCTTGGCTTTGTTTATCGACAGGGTATTGTCCAACCATGGTGGCGGGATACTGGCGTCCGATAACTCGCTTCTGATCGATTCACAGGGCAGCCTGGACAACACTGGCGGTACCCTGGCCGCCACCGGCAAGTTGGAACTGCTGAGTGGCTCCCTGATCAACCAGCAAGGCGTGATCGCCTCGGCGTCCGGCGATGCCAAGCTGACCTCACAGAGCAATATCGACAATGATGACGGCAGGCTGCAAGCCGCGGGCGAACTGGCCTTGGATGCTGGAGCAGCCATTCTCAACGCTGCCGGCATCATGACTGCGGATGTGCTGCAATTGGCCGGTCGAGCGTTCGATAACACCCGCGGTATCGTCAGTGCTGCCCAGGGTCCGTTATCCCTGCACATTCAGGAAGGGATCGACAATCGGGATGGGGTTCTTCAGGCCGGCGATGGTGATTCGGGACGGTTGATTTTAGCCGCAGACAGCGTCGACAACCGCAAGGGGCGAATGGTCGGAGGAGTTCTCGATCTCGGGACCCAGGGCCGGTGGGATAACCGACAGGGTGAACTGATCGCCGATCGAGGAGAACTGAACCTCGACGTCGCCAATGACGACGCTTTACTCAACAGTGAGGGGCATATTCGCGCCGCCACTGGGCTAAAAGTGATCGCTGGAAGTTGGAACAACGACGCGGGCCTCGCCGTGGGCGCCAGCGTGAATGTGGGCCTCGGAACACTGGTCAACCGTGAGTCGGGACTGATCGGCACCACTGACGGGCCGCTCGATTTGCAGATCGAGCAGAACGTTGACAACCGCGGAGGTCAGTTGCAGGCCGTTGGGCCCATGAGCCTGGAAACCGGTCAGTTGAATAACGCTCATGGTGTCCTCTTGTCAGACACGTTACGGGTCGAAAGTGACGAGCTGAACAATGCACAGGGAGCCTTGTCGAGCCTTGGCAAACTCGAACTTATCGTCTCCCGATCCATCGATAATAGTGCCGGTCATATCCTTTCGAAAAACGGCACTATCGATATCCATCGGGCCCAGACACTAATCAATGACGATGGACAAATATCGGCTTCTCATCTCGAGCTGATGGTGGACGATCTCGACAACCGTCGAGGACAACTGATTGGCGACCGTCTCGAATTGCATGGAGGCAAGATTGACAACAGCGACGAGGGCCTGATAGCCGCCGGCGGAGATGGGATGTTGATCGATGCCGCCAGTCTCGACAATTCGAAAGGCAGACTCCAGGCCGATGGCCGAATCGACGTCCAGACCGGAACGTTAGACAACACCGAGGGAGTGCTGCTGGCGGACGGTGTGCGTCTCACCAGTAACGGATTCGTCAATGACCAGGGCGCGATACTTGGGGGGAAAGATGGGGTCACATTGACACTCGATGGCCTTGGGGACAATCGTCGCGGAGTGATCGATGCCCAAGGCGGTGTGTTGCAAATATCGTCCAACGATCAAACGCTCGACAATCGGGGCGGCTCTCTCAGTGGTCAACAACTCACTTTCTCCGTCGACCGCCTCGATAACCGCGCCAACGGCCAAATCGCTGGCAGGAAAATTGAACTCGAAGGACACTCCCTGCTCGATAACCGCAGTGGCCGGATCATCGCCGACAATGGCGCGCTGACGCTTGGTGCCGCCGCTATCGACAATCGCGGCGGGTTGATCCAGGGCGACAGTGTAAACCTGCAAGGCGACCGTCTCGACAACGGGAATGGAGGGCTGCTTTCTAGTCTCCAGGGGTTGTTGAAAATCGTGCTCGGCGATCGCTTGAACAATGTGGCCGGACGCATTCTGGCCAATGGCATGCTGGATATCGACCCACCGCTGGTGGACAACACCAACGGCCAGATTGCCGGAGAGGAAATAGCGCTCACTGCGGGAAGACTGGTCAACGCCGGCGGTATCGTCGAAGCACAGAGCCAGCTTAGCCTCGACGCCGGTTCGATCGCCAATGACAATGGCAGCTTGCGGTCGCTGGGTGGGGAACGTAGCGTTCTGAAGGTCGAAGCCACCCTGGACAATCGTAGCGGGGAGATCGGCATTGGTAGCCACGATTTCCAACTCGAAGCCGGCGATCTCTTGAATTCCCTTGGCACCATGCTGCATGCCGGCACGGGGCTCTTCACTCTGCTGGCGGACTCGCTCAACAATCGCGATGGCGACGTGCAAGGCACTGCGAGCGGCAGCTTCGATGTCGATCATCTGGTAGGTACGGGGCGATGGCAGTTCAACGACGCGATCACATTTAGAACCGATGATATTCTCGATCTGGACAGCGACGAGCGCATTGCGAGTGCCGGTGACCTGACGCTGGATGCGACAGCTATCGATAACAATGGAAAGCTACTCGCTAATGGCGATCTTTTCCTCACCAGTCGAGGAGATATCGTCAACGCTGGGACGATTTCGAGCCAGGCCGCGCTCAATGTCATGGCGCGCGGCCTGTCCCAGCACGACGGCCGAATAGCGAGCGAAGGCAACGCAACCTACCGTCTGAGCGGTGGACTGGATAATCTCGGTAGGCTCGTCGCCGGTGGCAATATCGACCTCCAGGCAGCGGATATCGATAATCGCGGCACTCTAGGCAGCCAGCAAGATCTTCGTCTCGTTAGTCGAAGTGGTATCGACAATTATGCAGATACGCTGTTGTTCTCCGGCGAGGAAATGACCCTTCGGGGCAAGCGTCTGACCAATACTTATGGCGATATCTACAGCCGGGGCGGCATCGATTTCGCACTGGACGATCAGCGTAACTTTGCAGACAGACTTGAAAATAGTTCAGGGACTATTGAAGCAGAGAGTAATATTTACCTAAAGGTTGCAGATATAATCAATAAAAAAGAGGTTTTTGAAACATCTGAAAATATTGAAAGTCGTCAAATAGAAACGACCAACTATGTGGCGAAAAAATATCGAACTTATGCGGCCAGGAACAATAAAAATCAGGATTGGCCTAAAGATAAAATTCCTATCATCAGACGGGTTTTTCAAGACTACAAAGTAATAGAAAAGTCTGACAAAAAAATAGTTTTGGATTCAGCGGCGTCGCAAATAATTTCTAGCGGCAATATTGATATTGCAGCAAAAGATATGGTCAATGAAAATAGTTTTGTTGCTGCCGGTGGGGATTTGTCTATTAGAGTGGATAGACTCATCAACCGTGGAGAAACAGAAGAGAAAAAGACAAGAATAACCGTTTACGCAGGAAAGCCCAGTAATTTAAGTGGTTATAAAATTCGTCAGGTCAGTGATCTCAAGAAAGCCTACCAAGACGATGTTGAGGAGCTAGAGAAAGACACTTTTTCACCCAATAGACAAGCGCGACCTGCTGCTGAGACAGCTTTGGAAGCCTTGCTATCGGAGGGGGAGCCTGAGAACAAGACTCAGCCGGCAGAAATTGTTGTTTGGAATCAAAAAGGTGGACTTGATAACGATAGAAATCCGCTTGACATCCCCAATGTGGTGGCTAAAAAAACACTCGAGAGCGATGTCACGGTACGTCAAAGCATAGGGGCACTTTCACCTGCCACAATACAGGCCGGAGGAATCATATCCATTCATGCCGCTGAGAGTATTGGCAATGGTGAGGTTGAAGAAAGCCAGGGTGTTCAATTACAAGGAAAAGGCGCTGACACCGACATCGACGCAGCCGTTTCCGTAGTAGATATTTCACTCGGACATCGCAAGAGTGCCCATCCTACGAGTTCGCAACCGACAATCAATGTTTCTCATGATCGTTACGATCTCGATGCTACAGGGAGCGATTTCGATTTCGGCGATACAGAGTCGTTGCAAGGCAATGCCAAGAGGACATCGGTAGGACGCCAGCAAGACCTCAATATCGGCATTGATAAAAACGTTGGAACGCCTTCGAGGATTAGCCAAAGTAACGACGAGGCCGTTGCAACGCACTATGTCCCTGGCTCTTCGGTTTCGAACCCTGATCCCGATGACTTTGAAACCCCAGTCGTCGACAGTCAGCGAGCGTCGGTATCGTTACCGATAGACGTTGGTGCAGGAACTGACACCGATACCTCCCGACAGGTGTGGTCGAAAGGAGAAGATGGAAGTGTCGTTCGGCATGTTGATGTCGATACCCCCCGGCAGACGTCGCCGAAAGGGTTGGAGAACAGCGTTGCTGTTCAGCGTATCCACGATCAGCCAACCGATGGCGGTGATAGCGCTGCTTCGCTCGCTCCCGTCGTGGGCGATGGCATTGAGGGGCGCCAAGTTGCCACACTGCCTTCCTCGGGAGTCGGTTTTGCCCCTGTCGATTATCACGGGGTGGAATTCGAGCGTGTCTCCCCGGCATCCCTGTCGAGCTTCCGTCTTCCCAAGGGTGACTATGGTCTGTTTGTCAAAAGCACGGCGCCAAAGAGCCACTACCTGATCGAGACCAATCCCGAATTCACTGCCGTCGAGAATGTCATTGGTTCCGACTATCTGCTCGACAAACTCGATTATAGCGATGACAGCGCCTACCAATTGCTTGGTGATGGCCGTTATGAATCTCGTTTGATTCGAGACGCGATTCAAGCGTCGACGGGTAGCCGTTTCCTGGATGATCGCCTCGACGACGATTACCAGCAGTATCGCTACCTGATGGACAACGCCATTACGGCTCAGGATGCCTTGCAACTGACGGTTGGGGTTGGCCTCACACCCGAGCAGACGGCGGCCCTGACCCACGATATCGTTTGGCTGGAAAGCCAGGAGATCGATGGCGAAACGGTATTGGCTCCCGTGCTCTATCTGGCTCAGGTAGATGAGCGCAACGTCCGCGGCGGCAGTCTGATTCAAGGTCGCGATATCGAGCTGATAGCCGGGGGCGATCTGATCAATGTTGGCACCATCAAGGCCGCCAACGACCTGACAATGAACAGCGGGGGCAGCATCCTTCAGGGAGGGCTGGTCGAAGCCGGGAATCGCCTCGACATGAGCGCGGTCAACGATATTCGTAACGCCGTAGCCGGGGAGATACGCGGCCGAAACGTCTCTCTGGAGACGTTGAAGGGCGATATCGTCAATGACCGTACGGCAATTACCGCCGGGTATGGCAAGTCCTACCAGACCTATCTCGACGCCGGAGGATTGATATTTTCCCAAGAGGACCTTCGTTTAGACGCTGGTCGCGATCTGATCAACCGCAGCGAGATACTCAGTCTCGGCGCCATTGAAGCGAACGCCGGCCGCGACATCCTGCTGGATGCCGTCAAGGACTCCTGGAAAGAAGATACTGCCTATGGTGCGGGTCGCATCGAGACAGCGACCACTCACTTGGGATCTTCACTCGAAGCGGCCAACGATCTCGTCCTGACAGCCGGTGAAAACATTTCGGTTCTGGGTAGCCGAGTTTCCACAGGAGGAGCGCTGGAGCTGTGGAGCGGCGACGATATTACCGTCAGTGCACTGAAGGACAGCTACCAGCGTATCGATACCGGTTCGGGTGGGAGAAAGCTCGCAGAAAAGAGCACCACCACGCAAACCGCCAGTCAATTGCTCAGCGATGGCAGGGCCGCCCTGGCTGCGGGGCGCGATATCGATATCCGCGCGAGTCGGCTCGACAGCGGCGCGGATATCAGCCTGACGGCCGCTAACGATGTCCGAATCGCGGCCGGGGAGCAGAACCGAAGAACGGAATCGGCCGGATTCAGTCATCGAAAGACGAGCGAGCGGGTCGAACAGGTCGCCAGCCGAATCGATGCCACGGGAGATCTGACGGTTGCGGCAGGCCGTGACATCGACATGGTCGCCAGCCGGTTGGAATCTGGTGAGAGCCTGCGCCTGAGCGCCGGTCGTGATCTTACGCTGAATTCAGCCGCCGATAGTCTGGAGGAAAACTACCGGTCCAGCTCGACCAAGCAAATTCATCGAGAGATTCGCCAGCAAGGCAGTGAACTCCGAGCCGGCGCCGACCTGACGCTGGTCGCTGGAAGTGACGTCAATGTCACTGCTGGCCGCCTGGAAGCGGGCGATCAGGCCTATCTGGTTGGCGGTGGTAACGTCAACCTGCTGGCCGCCAAAGATGAAGACTACGACTTCTATGAAAAGAAAGTGGGAGGCGGTCTGTTCGGTGGCAGCAACCAGCGCGACGAAGTCACCGACACCCGCGCGGTCGGGACGACCGTCGAGACCGGTGGTGACCTCACCATCGCCAGCGGCGGAGACCAGACCTACGAGGCCGCCAGGCTCGATAGTGGCGAGGATCTCAGCCTCACCAGCGGCGGCGGCATCACCTTCGCCGGGGCATTGGATACTCGCACAGAGTCTCATGATAAGAGCAAGAGCAATTGGGCGTGGCAGTCGGCCAAGGGTAAAGGCCAGACCGACCAGACGCTGCGCCAGAGTGAGCTGCTCGCCCAAGGGCAGACGCTGATCCAGGCAGCCAACGGCCTCAACATCGACGTTAGCCACATCGACCAGCAGACGGTCAGCCAGACCATCGACGCCATGGTCACTGCCGATCCCGACCTCGCTTGGCTCAAGACGATGGAAGATCGCGGCGATATCGACTGGCGTGCGGTCAAGGAGATTCACGACAGTTGGGACTACAGCCAATCGGGGCTGGGTCAGGGAGCGGCGCTAGCGATCAGTATTGCCGCCACGGCCATGATGCCTGGCATTGGCGCTGGCCTGAGTGGCGCCATGATGACAGCTGGCGCGGGATCGCTGGCCGCCACCGGCGCGGTCAGC
>NZ_MSDO01000044.1 GCF_001937195.1 Salinicola socius
CCCTTACCTCCCGCAACCACATTTGGCGACGGTTTGGCCGCCTTGATTAACTTACCCGCTGACGATGGCAGCTTGGCAATCAGCTGCGCCCCGCCCTTGACCGCTGTCAACACACCGACAAGCTCCGCCGCGAAGCGCCCTCCCTCGACACCAGCCGTAATCGAGCCATCCCAGCCGGCGGTTTCGTAAGCTTCGGCCAGACGGTCGGCACGTACTTGCAGGTCGTTCAGGTAGTTTTCCCCGAACTGTTGGCGGAACTCGGGCGAAGTGGCCAGCTGTTTCAGGCCGTCCATGACCTCGGGGAAGTCGGTGACCAGGGCATAGACGCCTTCCGCCGCTTCCTTGGCGGAAAGCGCGATGCCACCCGCCGAGCCGATAAGCAGCCCTGCCTCTTGCTGGGCATCCACCATAGCCCAATTGGCCCGCGTTCCCACTTTGCACAGCAGGTCATCCTTACAAGCCGCGAGTTCCTCGTCCTTCTTGGCCTCCTGCCAATGGCTCAAGTAGTTATACGCCGTCGCGTTGCCTGCGATCTCGGCGCCCTGCGCCACGTCGCCATCCACCAGCCCCGCCGCCATCAGCCCGGTGAGCTTCGAGGCGGCAACCAGCAGTTGCGGGTCGTTATCGATTAGCGTGGCCAGTTGGTCGACCAGCGCTTTGTTGGCACCAGCGGCCAGGACGCCGCTTCTCTATGTGTTACCAACATAAACACTATTATCGGGAAGATCCATCACCCAAGGCTCAGAAGAGTAAGAACAAAACACATCTAGTCTTCTATCATCAGAAAGGATAAATGACGGATCAATTGGCTGATCATTGTTGACCCATGACATACTGACAACTGAAAGCCCTATTAATTCTTCTATGGTTGTGTCTACCTGGTCATCCCAACATGCAAACAATAGCTCTTTACCTTGGGATATCCTCCAAACACTATTAGTGACAAATTTCCAATTATCACCAGAAATAACCAAAAAATCTCCATCCCACTCAACATTTTTAATGTGAAGCGGGGCAAAAGATACAACTAGGTTCATAAAATCAAACATCAGCTCACCTGCTCAATATGCGTTTTTTCTCTGATCCACTGTTTTCTTTCAGCTTTAGAGAGACCTTTCGGCGGCTGCGGCGGCTTACCCGTCGTCGGATCTATTGGCCCACCATTAGCATTTTCAAACGAAGCCCTTTGAGAATTACGGCTATCCGCTTGCATCACTCGAACGCGCGAACCATCCGGTAACGTATATTGCGTACCAACCACTTTACCGCTGGTTGGTGAGACTACAGGTTTTGATGGATATCCCGCTGTTTCAAAGTTAGCAATCATCTGTGATTGACTTTTAGGAAGCTCTACTCCAGACGCATGCTTGACTGAAGGACCCCCTTTGGTTCCGCTTGTAATAGCACCATCCAAACCGCCCGACTCTCCCTTCTCTCCCGAACCAGGAGCTCCTGACAACGGCTTGGTCACGCCCCTCCCACCAGTATACCCGCCCCGATCCGCACCGATACCGCCACTGCTCATTACGCCGGCCAGTGTTTCTTCTGCCTGTGCCCGTTGCTCCGGCGAGAGTCGGTCCTCTGGGTCCAATGCATCTACCACGGTTGCTGCGTCCTGATTTGCCGCAGCCATGGCAAACGCGCCGTTCTTCCCGGGGTTCTCCCACATCAGTTCGCGCAATGAGGCCGCCGTCTCCGGCTTGCTGAATTCGACACCTTCGAAAGGGGTGGTCATCGAGGCCAGAACCGCGTCCCCACAGCCTGTACTTCCGCTGGCGCAGAGTTGCAGGGCTGCGAGATCCTGTTGCTGGCTTAGTGCGAGAGCCTTGTCGATGATGTTGTCGCGACAGGATTGCGTAGTGCATTGTTCCAGCCGATCGGCGATGTCCTGGAACTGTGCGTGCTGCAGGTAGTTATACGTCGTCGCGTTACCCGCGATCTCGGCACCCTGCTGCACGTCTCCGTCAGCCAGGCCGGCTGCGACGACGCCAGTGATCTGCGATGCCGCCGTCAGCAACTGCGGGTCGTTATCGACTAGTGTGACCAGCTGCTCGACCAGCGCTTCGTTGGCACCAGCGGCCAGGGCGCAGCTCTTAAAGTCGCCGCCGGTGGCAAGGGCGTGCAGGGCGATCTTGACACAAAGCCCCTAAATGGACTTTCGCATTTACCCCATGTGTGAAAGCTGAATAGCTGCATCCAGTTTTCGCCGCGCAGACTTAGAGAGGGCAGGATTCTGCTTTAAGTACTGTTGCACTGTTAGCACATCAAATCTCACAGGATTTTCACCAGGACTTATCCTTGATATTTCAACTTCTACAACTTTTTCCCCATCAACTAGGAGAGTAAAAATATCTTCCCCCTGCTCAGGAATCCAGCCAACAATAAAAACATTGTCTGTGAGATCAGGAAACTTGTCGCGAAGAGTTGATAATAGCTCAGCGCTTTTTATGCCGCCTAACAGCTTTTCCTTTGACTGCAGCAGCTCCGCTTTCAATGAGGATGACATCATTTTAACACACCAGGAAAAGCCGTTATTAAGTTACCGTACTTATCGGACATAGTTGTCATAACAGAAGTAGTAGCATTCCCATTCATTGCGTCAACCCCAATAGCCCGCCCCATGTCAATCTCACGCACATATCGAAGACCATCGACGCTTTCGACGGTTCTAGTCACTGGAGATTTAACGACTTGCTTGCTATGCAATAAAGACTTTAACTCACTTTGGCTAACAGAAAATTGACTAGCATTAGGTTTGCCTGAGTAATGACGTTTCAGAACATGCGCCCAACCCTCGTTGGGAACATTTATTCTTGATTGAACGCGGCCAGGAACACCGGCCAATTCCTTTGAAACACTAGCACCCGACTCAACCTTACCTCCCGCAACCACATTTGGCGACGGTTTGGCCGCATCGACCAGCTTACCCGCTGACGATGGCAGCTTGGCAATCAGCTGCGCCCCGCCCTTGACCGCTGTCAACACACCGACAAGCTCCGCCGCGAAGCGCCCTCCCTCGACACCGGCCGTAATCGAGCCATCCCAGCCGGCGGTTTCGTAAGCTTCAGCCAGACGGTCGGCACGTACTTGCAGATCGTTCAGGTAGTTTTCCCCGAACTGTTGGCGGAACTCGGGCGAAGTGGCCAGCTGTTTCAGGCCGTCCATGACTTCGGGGAAGTTGGTGACCAGAGCATAGACGCCTTCCGCCGCTTCCTTGGCGGAAAGCGCGATGCCACCCGCCGAGCCGATAAGCAGCCCTGCCTCTTGCTGGGCATCCACCATAGCCCAATTGGCCCGCGTTCCCGCTTTGCACAGCAGGTCATCCTTACAAGCCGCGAGTTCCTCGTCCTTCTTGGCCTCCTGCCAATGGCTCAAGTAGTTATACGCCGTCGCATTGCCCGCGATCTCAGCCCCCTGCTGCACGTCTCCGTCGGCCAGGCCGGC
>NZ_MSDO01000045.1 GCF_001937195.1 Salinicola socius
CAGGCTGACCGCGCCGGTGGCGGCCAGCGATCCCGCGCCAGCTGTCATCATGGCGCCACTCAGGCCAGCGCCAATGCCAGGCATCATGGCCGTGGCGGCAATACTGATCGCTAGCGCCGCTCCCTGACCCAGCCCCGATTGGCTGTAGTCCCAACTGTCGTGAATCTCCTTGACCGCACGCCAGTCGACATCGCCGCGATCTTCCATCGTCTTGAGCCAAGCGAGGTCGGGGTCGGCAGTGACCATGGCGTCGATGGTCTGGCTGACCGTCTGCTGGTCGATGTGGCTAACGTCGATGTTGAGGCCGTTGGCTGCCTGGATCAGCGTCTGCCCTTGGGCGAGCAGCTCACTCTGGCGCAGCGTCTGGTCGGTCTGGCCTTTACCCTTGGCCGACTGCCACGCCCAATTGCTCTTGCTCTTATCATGAGACTCTGTGCGAGTATCCAATGCCCCGGCGAAGGTGATGCCGCCGCCGCTGGTGAGGCTGAGATTCTCGCCACTATCGAGCCTGGCGGCCTCGTAGGTCTGGTCTCCGCCGCTGACGATGGTGAGGTCACCACCGGTCTCGACGGTCGTCCCGACCGCGCGGGTGTCGGTGACTTCGTCGCGCTTCATCGATTTGCGACTGATCATCCCGCCACTCTTTTTCTTCTTGTAGTAGTAGTGGTAGTCCTCATCGTTGGCAGCTACGAGCGCTACATCGTTGCCGCCGACCAGATAGGCCTGATCGCCAGCCTTGAGACGGCTGGCCTGCGCAGTCAGGTCATTGCCCGCAATCAGGGAGAGATCGCCGCCGGCGCTGAGTTCGCTTCCCTGCTGGCGCGTATGGGTGTCGACGACATCCTTGCGGGTTCGAGAAGATCGGTAGTGATGCTCGTTATTGTGTACATCGGCCGCCGAGCGCACACGAAGATCCCGTCCTGCCAGTGCCGAAAGATCGTTTCGGGCATCGACACGGCTGGCAACGATATCGATGTCACGTCCCGCCGCCAGATGGATGTCACGTGCCGATGTCACGCGGCTGGCCTGCTGTTCGACGCTCGAGGAGCGCCGATAACCCCGGGTGAAGTCCTCTCCACGAACGTCCTGCACCGCAGCGAGGTTCAGGTCACGCCCAGCGTAGAGATCGATGTCGCCACCGCTGACGAGATCCGCACGGTTGATCAGATCTCGTCCCGCCGAGACGCTTAGCCCATCGGTCGCCGCAATCAGCCCTCCCTGCGCCGCGATCTCGGCACCCTGGGAGATATCCCCCTTCGTCATCTCGGCAGCAATAACGCCGACGACCTGGGAGGCTGCCGCCAGCAGACCGGGGTTGTCGTTGACCAGTTCGGCCAGACGATGGGTGGGTGTTGTTGACGAAGTAGCAATTTACTTTCAACTAGGCCATTTTTTAACTACTTCTAAAAACTCACCCAAGGTTTCCTTGGCTTCTTCTTTATATCTTTCATTCCATATCTTATCCCACTCCCTAGGGCTACCATCTTGTTCCCAATCTGCCAAAGCCAATGAATTTACCAACTCCATCTCGAACCAAGCTCGATGATACTGTTCTTGAAATTCTATACACATCATGTCAGCAAGAAACTCTGTTTCTGCGACAAATTTAGCAAAGCTAAAGACGCCATTCAGAGCAGTTTCAGAACTCTTTTCAATGTACTCTCTACTCATATCACCTACCATACCTAGTTGTCACAACGTCGCCCTTACTATTGACAACAACACTTATATTATTCTTAGGACTATAAAAAACAGTTGTCCCTCCCCTGCTAGGATAGGACTGTCCATTTCGAATTGTATTTTCTATTATAGAGGGCATTATTCCACGATCCTGCATTCGATCGAGAGCATGACCAGAGTATTCACGCCCAGCAATACTAGTCGGTGTATTACGAACAGGCTGGTATTCCGGATTCTTCGGCTGATTCAACTGAAGGCGCTTACTGCCTAAAGGCAATACCCCAGCCGCCATGGCAGACAACACCGATGCCTGCTCGCTATCGAGCCCATGACGGTCCTGAAGGAACTGGGCAAAGCCCCCCTGTGAGACAACGGATTCAGCCTCCATATACTGACCCAGCAACGGACCGGCATCCAGGCTGATCTGCAATGACAGTTCACTCCCACCGAGCTTATCCAACTCCTCCCTAAAGCGTTGGCTATCCTCGACCAATGGCTGATAACGGGCCGCACATCCCTGGCGATCACCAGCACAGGCTTCGATGAGTTCATCTTGCTGGTCCAGGCTGAGCTGTCGATACTTTTCCTGGACCTGATCGCAATCTCCACGCACTTCGCAGTCTTTTGCTTCCTCGACATATTTCGCTACCTGACGGTGCGTCAGGTAGTTATACGCCGTCGCGTTGCCTGCGATCTCAGCGCCCTGCGCCACGTCGCCATCCACCAGCCCCGCCGCCATCAGCCCGGTGAGCTTCGAGGCGGCAACCAGCAGTTGCGGGTCGTTGGCGACCAGCGTATCCAGTTGCTTGACCAGCGCTTCGTTGGCGCCCGCCGCCGCCGCGCCGGTGCTGAAGTCGCCGCCGGTGGCTTCCGCCGCCAGGCCGCCGGCCAGGGCGTGCAGAGCGATCT
>NZ_MSDO01000046.1 GCF_001937195.1 Salinicola socius
GATCGACGGTATCCACGTTGAGGGTGAAGCTCGGGCTGGCCGGGGAGACGTTGCCAGCGGCATCGGTGGCGGTGGCGGTGAAGTCCACCTCGCCATCGGACAGGGCGTTCGCGTCGCCGATGGTGAATGACCAGTTGCCATCGTCGTCGGCATCGGCAGTGCCGATCTGGGTACCGTTGGCGAGGATCGCCACCGTGGCATTGGCTTCGGCGGTGCCGGTCAGTGTCGGCGTGGCGTCGTTGGTGCTGTCGCCATCGCCGAGGGTGCCGGTCGGATCGATGTCATCGGTGGCGCTGTCGATAACTGGTGCCACCGGATCGGTGACATCGATGGTGACCTCGCCGAGGTTACCCACTCCGCTGGTGTTGCCGGCGGCATCGGTCTGACGCACCTGCACGGCGTCAGCGGCATAGTCGCCTTCCGGCAGTTCGAAGCCGGTACCCGTGCCGGGCGTCCAGCTATCGCCACCATCGGTGGAATATTCCCACGTTGCCTCGCCTTCGAGGCCACCGACGTTGATGGTGGCGTCGCTGGTGATGCGGTCACCGTCGATGGCGGTATCGTCGGCCAGCGTTGCCGTGGGCGTAGCCGGGATCTCGGTATCGATGCTCAACGAGAATTCGTTGCTGGCTCCTGAGGCGTTGCCGGCGGCGTCCATCGCCATGGCAGTAAAAGTGGTTTCGCCGTCGGCGAGGGCGTCCATGTCATCCGGCGTGAACGACCAGTTGCCGTCGCCGTCAGCAAGGGCGGTGCCGATCTGGACACCGTTGGCCGAAACCGTAACCGTGGCATTGGCTTCGGCGCTGCCGGTCAGTGTCGGCGTGGCGTCGTTGGTGCTGTCGCCATCGCCGAGCGCCCCGGCCGGGTCGACATCGTCGGTGGCGCTGTCGATGGTGGGTGCGTCCGGTATGCCGGTATCGACCGTCAGCGTGAACGAATTGCTCGCTCCGGATGTATTGTCGTTGTCATCGGTCGCGATCGCGGTGAAGACGGCGTCGCCTTCCGGCAGTGCATCGACCAGGGCGTAAGACCAGTTGCCCTGATCATCGGCAGTGACCGAACCAAGCTCGGCACCATTGAGTGAAATAGCGACCGTGCTGCCGGCTTCCGCCGTGCCTTGCAGTACGGGAAGCGGGTCGTTGGTACTGTCGCCGTCGGCGAGATCGTCGGTCTGCGGAGCGACATCGTCGACCGCGAACTCGATAGTCGGAGGGGCGGGCGGGGTGACGTCATTGAGATCCGCGTCGACGGTAGTGCTGGTGGACGGCCCGACATTGCCGGCGGCATCGGTTGCCGTGGCGTTGACCACGGTGGCGTCTGTCAGCGGTGTCTCCGGGGAGAACGACCAATTGCCCTGGGCGCCGGCAGTCGCTGTCCCGATCACGTTATTATCGACAGTCAATGTGATCGTGGCACCGGCCTCGGCAGTACCCGTGATCGGCGAGCCGTCGGTGGCGTCCAGCGTCGGCGCGGCGGGCGCCTGGGTATCCACCGTCAAGGTGAATTCGGTGCTGACCGGTGAGACATTGCCCGCAGCATCGGTGGCCCGGGCGGAGAAAGAGTAGTCGCCGTCGTCGAGTGTGTCGGGGGTGAATTCCCAATTGCCGTCGGCATCCGCGGTAACGCTGGTGAGCTCCGTACCGTTCTGGAAGATGGTCACCGTGGTATTGGCTTCGGCGGTACCGGCCAGTGTCGGGGTCGCATCGTTGGTTGCATCGCCATCCGCGAGCTCGCCAGTGATCGGCGCAACATCGTCACTGGCGCTGACGATGGTCGGTGCCGCCGGAGCGGTCTGGTCGACCGTAATCGGCCCCAGGCTACCGACATCACTGGTATTGCCGGCAGCATCGGTCTGGCGCACCAGGATGTCGCCGTCGGCGTAAGTCGACACATCCAGCTCGAAGCGGCTACCGGCCCCCGTGGTCCAACTGATGCCAGCGTCGGTAGAGTACTCCCAGGTTGAATCCGACTCGAGACCGGCCACATTGACCGTGGTATCGCTAGTGATACCGTCTTCCGCACTCTCGCCAGTGTCGTTGGCCAGTGTGGGTATCGGAGCAGCGGGGTCGGTGGTATCCACCGTCAGCGTGAAGGTAGGGCTGGCCGGCGATACGTTGCCCGCGGTATCGGTGGCTGTGGCAATAAAGTCCACATTGCCATCGGGCAGGGCGTTCGCGTCGTCGATAGCGAATGACCAGTTGCCGTCATCGTCGGCATCGGCAGTGCCGATCTGCGTGCCATTGGCGAGGATCGCCACCGTGGCATTGGCTTCGGCGGTGCCGGTCAGTGTCGGCGTGGCGTCGTTGGTGCTGTCGCCATCGCCGAGGGTGCCGGTCGGATCGATGTCATCGGTGGCGCTGTCGATAACTGGTGCCACCGGATCGGTGACATCGATGGTGACCGCGCCGAGGTTACCCACCCCGCTGGTGTTGCCGGCGGCATCGGTCTGACGCACCTGCACGGCGTCGGCGGTATAGTCGCCTTCCGGCAGTTCGAAGGCGGTACCCGTGCCGGGCGTCCAGCTATCGCCGCCATCGGTGGAATATTCCCACGTTGCCCCGCCTTCGAGGCCACCGACGTTGATGGTGGCGTCGCGGGAGATGCC
>NZ_MSDO01000006.1 GCF_001937195.1 Salinicola socius
GGCACTTCAACGGTTGGCGCATCAACATCAGTTAGATCGCGGGGCCCCTTCTCGTCAGCTCCCAGACACTTTCGACCAGCCCCTCTTCGGCGGCGGATACGTCGTGCAGACTCAGTTCGAAATTGGGTGCCATCAACGCCTCCACCTCCTCATGACTCACGCTGAACGGCGGGCCACGCTCGGGATCCTGGTGGGTCAACGTCACCAGCAGGCCTCGCGTGCCCGGCAACAGCAGCTGCGCCAGATGATGGGCGTAGCGCTGACGCGTCGCCGGCGGTAGCGCGATGAGGGCGGCACGATCATAGAAGCCGGCGAGCTCCGCTGCCTGATCCACCTGGAAATGGAAGAAGTCGCCACACCACAACTCGACACTGCCCTGGCGAGTGCATTCGAAGCCCGATTGACGATAGCGCAGCGCCGGCTGATCGAGCTGCGCGACGAACTGGTCCACGGCCAGCGGCGACAATTCGACACCCAGCACTGGATGGCCGCGCTCGGCCAGCCAGCGCATGTCACGACTCTTGCCACACAGCGGCACCAGAATCTTGGCACCGGCCTCGATCTCGAGCCGCTGCCAGTGGGCCGGCAACGCCGGATGGGCCGCCTCGCGATGAAAGCCGATGCGCCCCTGCTGCCAGCGCTGCAGCCAGTCGGTCGTGGTCATGACGCTTCTCGGAGACTCAGAACCAGCGGTCACGCTTGCGCCGACGACGTGGCAGATGCGGCACGATCAGCCCGACGATCAGGCCCGCGGCAGCGACCCCGCCGCCATACATGAAATAGCGCATCAGCAGATCTTCTTCCTGGGTGTCCAGACGCGCCTGCATCTCACGCATCTTGCTCTCCGCCTGCGAATAGGCCTGGTTGAGCTGATTGTTGGTGGCCTGGAGATCGTCGGCCTGAGCCTGACGGCTCTCGAGCTCGCTGCGCATATCGGCGACACGCTGATTCCACTCGTCATCGATACCGTTGAGACGCGTGGTCAACTGATCGACCTTCTTCTGCAATGCCGGCAGCTGCTGCTGGGCGCTGGGCTCATCCTGGACGAACTGGGACTGGACCCACACCTCGTCGCCTTCGGGGCCGCGGACCTGGGTGTAGTCGCCCTGGGTCTGCAGCACCGTGACCGGGTCACCGCTGGTGAGGGTGCCGACGATGCGATAACCGTCGGTCGGGCCGCTGCGCACGAACGTGGTCAACGAATCACTGATCCAGTGACCATCCTGAGCCACGGCGGAAGCGGAAAACAGAGCCGCGCTCAGGGCGCAACCCACTACTGCATTTCGAATTTTCAACATATCGTCGTGATCTTAAGTGGCTGGTCGATAACGGTTGGGTAACGCTGTTCACGTAACGATGGATTGGGCGACGATGAGACCGGCCTCGCTTCCTGCGAAGCCGGTGAATCAATCATCCACACTTTCTGTGGATAACCGTTTGGACAACCTGCGTAGCGATCGTGCCATCCGCCGGCTGCCTCGGCATTGACGACAAATTGGTGAAAATCTAACCAACGCGAGGTATCCCGGATCCGCCTTTCCAGGCTCGATCCGTGGAACTCTGTCGTCTCAGCCATCATCCCGGGGCGGCCAGGCCATCGGGCGCGGGAACTCGGTGACATTGCCCTCCGCCTTGACCGCCTTTGCCACGCCACCGCGTTCGACCTCGTCGATACGCACGATGGCACTGTAGGGAATATAACTGCGATTGACGCCATCGAACGTCCGTCTAAGCTTCTCGGCACCGGGATCGACGACCACCTTGGACTGATCCTCGAACACGAACGCTTCGACTTCGATGAAGCCCCACAGATCGCTTTGAAAGATCTCTCTGGCGTAGAGTTCCCAGACTTCGCCCTGATTGTGGAACACTACCCGATAGATCGGCTTGCTGGGCATAAATGAACGGCTCTCTCGATATCATCGCCATATCGTCGGGCGACTCACCCGTGATCCTGGCGCGGCAAATAGGCGCAAGGTTACCACAGCCACCGCGCCATGCGAGCAGCGCGGGTTGGCTGTATCGTGCCATCCCCCGTATAATGCCGCGTTTTCGAGATGGCTTTAACGGCGCACTCTCCGCCTCAGCCGCTTTCTGTTTCCATCTTCTCTTTTCTCCACGGGGCATCGGTGACGCGCGCATGGTCGCAGCAACGCAATCTATGACGAAAAAGCTCTTCATCAAGACCCACGGCTGTCAGATGAACGAGTACGACTCCGGCCGTATCGCGGATCTGCTCGGTGAATCTCATCGTCTGGAACTGACCGACAACGAGAGTGAAGCCGATGTCATCCTGCTCAATACCTGCTCGATTCGCGAGAAGGCGCAGGAAAAGGTGTTTCACCAGCTCGGCCGTTGGAAAAAGCTGAAGGCCGCGAAACCGGATCTGGTCATCGGCGTCGGCGGCTGCGTCGCCAGCCAGGAAGGCGAGAACATCCGCAAGCGCGCGCCTCACGTCGATATGGTGTTCGGCCCGCAGACCCTGCACCGACTCCCCACCATGCTGGACGCCCGCAGCAAGAGCGCGTCACCGATCCAGACGGTGGATGTGACGTTCCCCGAGATCGAGAAGTTCGACCATCTGCCCAAGCCCAAATCCGATGGCGCGACCGCGTTCGTCTCGGTGATGGAGGGCTGTTCCAAGTACTGCACTTTCTGCGTCGTGCCCTACACCCGGGGCGAAGAGGTGTCGCGACCTTTCGAATCGGTGATGGAAGAGATCGTGCATCTGGCCGAACAGGGCGTGCGCGAGATCAACCTGCTGGGCCAGAACGTCAACGCGTATCGCGGTCTGGACGAGAGCGGGGATGAGATCGATCTGGCGGAACTGATCGCTTGCGTGGCGGCTGTAGACGGTATCGATCGCATCCGCTTCACCACCTCGCATCCGGTCGAGTTCACCGACAGCCTGATCGAAGCCTATGGCGAGATACCCGAGCTGGTCAGCCACCTGCATCTGCCGGTCCAGTCCGGCTCGGACCGCATCCTAGCCGCCATGAAGCGTGGCCATGGCCGCGACATGTACATCGACAAGCTCGAGCGCATCCGCGCCCTGCGTCCGGACATCAGCTTCTCCTCGGACTTCATCATCGGTTTTCCCGGGGAGACCGACGCCGACTTCGAAGACACCATGGACCTGATCCAGCGCATCGGCTTCGATGCTTCTTTCAGCTTCATCTATTCGAAGCGCCCCGGCACGCCGGCCTCCGGCCTGCCGGACGACATCTCGGCAGAGACCAAGAAGCAGCGCCTGGCCCTCCTGCAGGATCGACTCAATCAACAGACGCTGCAGATCAGCCGCCGCATGGTGGGGAATCGGGAGCGGATTCTGGTCACCGGATTTTCACCCAGGGATCCGGCGCAGCTGTCCGGGCGGACCGAAAACAACCGCGTGGTCAATTTCCGGGCCGACGATCCGACCTCGCTGATCGGCTATTTCGTCGACGTCACCATCACCGAAGCGCTACCCAATTCGCTGCGCGGCGAACTGATATCCGCCGAGCGCCATTGAGTTAGCCTCGATCGACCTCATCTAAGGTCGATGCACCGCTTCCTGCCGGCCCCGAACAGGATTAACCCTGATCATTGCTCCGGCAGGAAGCGGCGCAGTAAGCTGGTGACAGCTTTTCAAGATCGCATCTTTTTCCAAATCAACTTATTTCAACCGAACGGATCTCTTTGCGTTGACCCAAGACCAACAGTCTGACAATCGCGTCGTGTCTCTGACACTCGAACCCAACGATCCCATGCGGCTGGCCAATCTCTGTGGTCAACGCGACGAACACCTGAAGCTGGTCGAGGCGCGCCTGGACGTCACGCTGCGCAATCGTGGCAATGTCTTCCAGATGGCCGGGCCGGACGCCAGCGTCAAGGCGGCGGCGAACGTGCTCGAGCATCTCTACCGCGAAACCGAAGCCGACGAGCTGACACCGGACACGGTGCATCTCTATCTGCAGGAGTCGGGCGTCGAGGCGCTGGAGGAGGAGACCGGCGACATCGAAGCTGGCGGTCTGCTCATCCGGACCCCGCGAACGCTGGTCAAACCCCGGGGTTTCAATCAGCAGGGGTATGTCGCCAGCATTCGTCGCCACGACATCAATTTCGGTATCGGCCCCGCGGGCACCGGCAAGACGTATCTGGCGGTGGCGGCGGCGGTCGAAGCGCTCAATCGCCAGGAAGTCAGACGTATTCTGCTGGTGCGTCCGGCGGTAGAGGCTGGCGAGAAGCTCGGCTTCCTGCCGGGCGATCTGGCGCAGAAGATCGATCCCTACCTGCGCCCGCTTTACGACGCCCTCTACGAAATGCTGGGCTTCGAGCACGTCAACAAGTTGATCGAGCGACAGATCATCGAGATCGCGCCGCTGGCCTACATGCGTGGCCGAACGCTCAACAATGCCTTCATCATTCTCGACGAGAGCCAGAACACCACCCGCGAGCAGATGAAGATGTTTCTGACCCGGATCGGCTTCGGTTCGACCGCCGTGATCACCGGCGATGCGACCCAGGTCGATCTGCCGCGAGGCTCGAGTTCGGGACTGATCCACGTGCTCGAGGTGCTGCGCGATACCGCGGGCATCGGGATCACGCAGTTCGCGCCCAAGGACGTCGTTCGGCATCCGCTGGTGCAGCGCATCATCGAAGCCTACGACATTCACGAGGCGACCGAGGAAGGCGCCCAGCGTCAACGCCGGGAAGATCGTCGCCAGGCGCGGCTCGATGCCGAACCCCATCGGGACCGCGACGACTCATGAGCCCCGAGATCGATCGCCAGGTCGTCATCAGCGCCGCGGCCGAAGTCGCGCTGCCAACGCGGGCGGACCTGGAAGCCTGGGTCGGCGCGGTGCTCGAGCGTGAAGGTGACGCACGTCATGAATTGACGATCCGCTTCGTCGAGCGCGAAGAGAGTCGACAGCTCAACCGCGATTATCGCGGCAAGGACAAGCCGACCAACGTGCTCTCCTTTCCGTTCGAGACGCCGCCCGGGCTCGAGCTGCCCCTGCTCGGTGACCTGGTGATCTGTCACGACATCGTGGTGGATGAAGCACGGGAACAGCGCAAGTCGACCCACGATCACTACGCCCATCTGGTAATACACGGCTGCTTGCATTTACTCGGCTATGACCATATAGATGATCAGGAAGCCGAGCAGATGGAGTCGCTGGAAAGAACCCTGCTCACTCAATTTGGCATTGCGGACCCGTATCGCCTGGTCGACCCGGAATCCGATGCCTAGACCTCGACGCGAAGCGCCAATACTCAGCACCATGCCGACACCGACCCGATCTTCCCGCCTGATGTGGGAAGGATCCAGCGAGACCCCTGGCTTGCCGGCCGAACCGCCCGACGAGCCTCCGCCTGGCCGCCTCCGGATCGCGGACGGCCCCCTTTGGATAACGATCATCGATTCAGCACGCGCCAACATCGGGCGCGCGCCGAGTTCGGCGTGGCCATGCTTTCGTTTGCTACGCCCCCGCAGTATCGTTTCCCCTTTCCGTGCGTCATCCGAGGACAAGAGACCACAGTCATGAGCGAAGACCGATCGAGTAGCCAGAGCAGTCGTTCCTGGCTTGAAAAACTCATCAGTACCTTCTCTAGCGATTTCGATGAACCCAGCTCCCGCGAGGAGCTACTCACCTTCCTGCGCGAGGCCGGCCCTCGGCTCAATCTCGATCAGGATGCGCTGACCATCATCGAAGGCGCGTTCCAGATCAGCGATCAGCAGGTGCGCGAGGTGATGATTCCCCGCTCCCAGGTCACCGCCATCAGCGTGGCGCAGCGCCCGGAAGATTGCCTGCCGATCATTCTGGAGACCGCCCACTCGCGCTACCCGGTCATCGACGACAACCTCGATGACGTGCTGGGCATCCTGCTGGTCAAGGATCTGCTGCCGCTGCTCAAGGACAATACCGATGAGCGCGAGACGTTCGAACTGCGCGAGGTGCTGCGTCCGGCGATGTTCGTTCCCGAGTCCAAGCGCCTCAACAGTCTGCTCAAGGAGTTTCGCGATACGCATAACCACATGGCGATCGTGGTCGACGAGTATGGAGGGACCGCCGGTATCGTCACCATCGAGGATATCCTCGAGCAGATCGTCGGCGATATCGAAGACGAGCATGATACCGACGAGGAAGAGGACATTCGCAACATGGGCGACGGCACTTACGCCGTACGGGCGCTGACGCCGATCGAGGATTTCAACGAACACTTCGATACCGAATTCTCCGACGACGAGTTCGACACCGTCGGCGGCCTGATCATGCAACGTTTCGGCCATCTACCCGGCCGCAACGAGTATACCGATCTCGGCCAATGGCGCTTCACCGTGCTCAACGCCGACAATCGCCGCATTCGTCTGCTGCAGGCCAAACCGGTACCGGCCGAGGTCGAAACGGAGTCGCCACGACGCATCGAGAGCTGATCCCCTGACGATGCTTCCCCCGCGCTGGTGCCATGACACCAGCGCATTCCCGCAGCAACTTTGATATAAGGGCACTTTTCGCAAGGAGTGCCCCTGACATGCCGCAAGCCAAGCCGTTGATTTCCGACCGCCGACCCTGGCCGGGTTATCTCGCTGCACTGCTCGCCGGCGGGTTCTCCACGCTCACCTTCGCCCCCTTCCACTTATGGTGGCTGGGTCCGATCGCCGTGGCCCTGATGTATCTCGGCCACCACCGATTGAGCGTCGGTCAGACTGCCCTGCGCGGATGGCTGTTCGGGGTCGGGCTTTTCGGTAGCGGCACGTCCTGGGTCTACGTCTCGATCCACGACTACGGTTACACCGGTGTACCGCTGGCACTGTTCCTGACCGCGCTGTTCGTCGGCACGCTGTCCCTGTTTCCCGCGCTGGTTTTCGGCCTCTACCGACGATTCACTTCACCGCGCCTGGCGTTTCTCAGCTTCGCTGGCGTGTGGGTGCTGGGTGAGGCTCTTCGCAGCTGGGCATTCACCGGTTTTCCCTGGCTGCTGCTGGGCAGCGCGCAGGTCGACTCGCCGCTGGCACCCTGGGCGCCGATCGGCGGCGTCTACCTGCTGTCATTGATCGTCGCGCTCAGCGGCACGCTTCTGGTCGAACTCTGTCGTCGACGCTGGTGGGCCATCGCCCCCATCGCCCTGCTGTGGCTGGTGCCGCTGGCCCTGCCCAACCACTGGACGACGCAGGCTGCCGATCCAGTGCGCATGGCACTGCTGCAAGGCAACCTGCCCCAGCTCTCCAAATGGAGCGCCGAGGGGCAGCGCAACGCCGTCAACACCTACAGCCGGATGACGCGTCAACTGCCCGACGACGTCGACGTCATCTTGTGGCCGGAAACCGCGCTGCCGATGTTCGAGAGAGAGGCTCGACCGTTCATGGCGCGCCTGCAGTCGACGCTGCCTCCGGAGACGTCGCTGCTGACCGGTATCGTCCAGCGTGACGAAGCCGGACGCTACTACAACGCGATTACCGGCGTCGGCGATGTTCGCGGCGAGTACCGCAAGAGTCATCTGGTGCCATTCGGCGAATTCCTGCCGCTGGATTTCCTGCTGCGCGGGATCATCGACTTCTTCAACCTGCCGATGTCTGACTTTACTGCCGGTGCCGACTCCCAGCCGCCAATCCTGACCCATGGCATCGCCATCGGCAGCGCCATCTGCTACGAGATCGTCTATCCCGACCTGGTTGCCGAGCGCGCCCGCGACGCCAATGTGCTGCTGACGGTTTCCAACGACACCTGGTTCGGTCGCTCGATCGGACCGCTGCAGCATCTGCAGATGGCCCGGTTACGCGCCCTCGAAAATGGACGCTACGTCGTTCGTGCCACCAGCAACGGCGTCACCGCGATCATCGACGATCAAGGACGGCTGCAGGAACGGGGCCCACAGTTCGAGACCGTCAGCGTCGTCGGCGACGTCGTGCCGATGACCGGGCTGACGCCGTTCACGCGCATCGGCAGCTGGCCGACCTGGCTGCTATCGTTGTTGCTGCTGGCCCCGGCGGTGGTGAGAAAGGCCCATCGGTCTCGATAAGCGACCGCTCCACGCCGCCACACCCCAGGCCATCGAGTGCCTGAGGCGTGGCCGCCTCCTCTGGGGCGACCGACGAATTCCGGATATGCGACGCGCGTTTATCGATTGGTTCCAAGCCAGCGTGCGGGACTTGCCTCCAGACAACCGATAGCGTTGGATGGAGGTCTTCATTTCCGGTCATCGAGCGTGTCATGACACTGCCACTGGTCTCCCCCGACGATATCCGCAGCGCCTTCTCGCAAGCCATGTCCGACATGTATCGCCAGGAGGTGCCGCAATATGGCGATCTGCTCGAGCTGGTCGCCAATATCAACCGCGCCACGCTCGAGGCGGATCCGGCGCTGGCCGACCGGTTGAGCGCCCACGACGAGACGTCGCGTCTGGACGTCGAGCGCCACGGCGCGATTCGCGTCGGCACCACCGAAGAGCTGTCGATGCTGAGACGCGTCTTTGCGCTGATGGGCATGTTTCCGGTGAGCTATTACGATCTGTCGGAGGCTGGCGTTCCCGTTCACTCCACCGCCTTTCGACCGATCGATGAAAACTCGCTCAAGCGCAACCCGTTCCGAGTGTTCACCTCGCTGCTACGTCTGGAGCTGATCGAGGAAGACGCCTTGCGCCGCCAGGCAGCTGCCATTCTGGCCGAGCGCGATATCTTCACGTCCGGTGCGAGAGCGCTGGTCGCGATCGGCGAGCGTCAGGGCGGTTTCGATAGCGACCAGGCCGAGCGGTTCGTGACCGAAATTCTGGAAACCTTCCGCTGGCATCGCGACGCAACCGTCGATCACGAAACCTACCAGGCGCTGCACGACGCGCACCGCCTCGTGGCGGACGTGGTCTGCTTCCGCGGCCCGCATATCAACCATCTCACCCCGCGTACGCTGGATATCGACGCGGCTCAGGCCGCAATGCCCGACTACGGCATCACGCCCAAGGCGGTCATCGAAGGGCCGCCCCGACGCGAATGGCCCATCCTGCTGCGCCAGACCAGTTTCAAGGCGCTGGAAGAATCCGTGCGCTTCGCCGACAGCGACGGCGGCACTCACACCGCCCGTTTCGGCGAGATCGAGCAGCGTGGCGTCGCGCTGACAGCCAAGGGACGAGCGCTGTACGACGAGCTACTGACCCGATCCCGTCAGGCGCCGACCGCCAGCGACAACCTCTCCCATCAGCGCCAGCTGAGCGAGTGTTTCGCCGCGTTTCCCGACGACCTGCCAACGCTTCGACGTGAGGCGCTCGCCTATTTCCGCTATCGGATCAGCGAGAACGGTCGTCAGCGGCTGGCCGGCGGGGAGACGGCGCCGGCCTCGCTCGACGATGCCATGGAGGCTGACTGGATCGATGCCACGCCGATCACCTACGAGGATTTTCTGCCGGTCAGCGCCGCAGGCATCTTCCAGTCGAACCTCGGCGATGCCCAGCACCAAGCCTATGCCAGCGAGTCCAATCAGGGCGCTTTCGAACTCGCCCTCGGCCGGCCGGTCCATGACGAATTCGAGCTGTACAGCCGACTGCAGGAAGATTCGCTGACACGAGTGCGTCAGCAATTGGGGCTCGATGGCTGAAAGAAGCCACCGTATCGATTCGTTGAAAGTCGCGGCCAGAACAGTTGTCGTCGCCTGAATGGCGATAGCCCATCGCCCGTCACCATAGTCTGAGAGCTTCCCTCTCGAAAACCCATGGAGACAGGCAATGGCTTCGGTCAACAATAACAATGCGACCGCTTCGGCCCCGAGTGATGTCGATCTTCCGACGTTACGCAAGGTGATCGCGGCTTCGGCGATCGGGAACTTCGTCGAGTGGTTCGATTTCGCCGTCTACGGCTTTCTGGCCGTGATCCTCTCGCAGCATTTCTTTCCTCCGGGCGACGATTCACTGGCGTTGCTGCAGACGTTTGCGGTATTCGCGGTCTCGTTTGCCCTTCGCCCGCTGGGCGGCGTTTTCTTCGGCATGCTCGGCGACAGAATCGGGCGCAAGCGCGTACTGGCGATCACCGTGCTGCTGATGGCCGGCGCGACGACACTGATCGGCGTGCTGCCGACCTATGCCAGCGTCGGACTGTTCGCGCCGCTGGCGTTGGCGCTCGCCCGTTGCGTTCAGGGCTTCTCCGCTGGCGGTGAGTATGCCGGCGCCTGCGCCTTCGTGATGGAACACGCGCCAACCCGCCGCAAGGCCCGCTACGGGAGTTTCGTCCCGGTTTCGACCTTTCTGGCTTTCGCCACCGCGGCGGCACTGACTTTCATCATCAGCGCCCTGCTGACCGATGAGGCGTTGAATGCCTGGGGCTGGCGGATCCCCTTTCTGGTCGCTGCACCATTGGGGCTGGTCGGCCTTTACATGCGCCTGCGTCTGGACGAGTCTCCCGCCTTCCGCGCCTTGAAGGCGCAACATGCCGTGCCGCAGGCACCGCTGAAGGAAACTGTCCGTCTGCACGCTGCAACCATCGTCAGTCTTAGCGCGTTCATTTCGGTCACGGCACTGTCGTTCTACATGTTTACCACCTACTTCACGACCTACATGCAGGTCGTGGGGCACGCCTCACGTCCCACCGCGCTGCTGGCCAGCCTCGGCGCGCTGCTGTTCGCGGCCGCGCTGTGTCCGTTCGTGGGCCGTTATACCGACCGGGTCGGACGCCGCAAGACGATACTGACCGCGGGAATCTGCCTCATCGTGGCAGTCTTCCCTGCTTACACGCTGGCCGGTAGCGGCGAATGGTGGGCATCGCTGATCGGCGCGATGCTGATGGCGGTAGGCGCGGTGATCTGCGGCGTGGTGACGGCCGTTTTGTTGTCGGAGCAGTTTCCGACGCGCGTGCGTTATACCGCCTCGGCGCTTTGCTACAACGTCTCCTACACGATCTTCGGCGGAACGGCACCGCTGGTCGCGACCTGGTTGATCGAGCGCACCGGCAATAACCTGTCGCCAGCGATCTACTTGATCGCGATCACGCTACTGGCGATGTGGGGCGGTCTACGCCTGCCGGAGTCATCGCACCGGGCGCTGGATGCCGACGAGTCCGAATGGCAACGCGCACCGAAACCTCTCGCCCAACCCGCGACCTGAACCGCGCCACGACGTGATCCGTCGCCTGAATTGGCTTCCGCCGATACGACCGACGGGCCGAGGCCCGTCGGTCGAAGACGTCGATCGCCCGCTCAGGACCGGGGATCAGGCCGGGGGGCATCGGAGTCACGCTGGAAGTAGCGGTGTCCGCACGCATGGCAGGCATCGAGTCGCGCGACCTGCTCGAGCAATACGCCCGCCCCGCAGTGAACGCAGCTCATCCGGCCCGGCAGGGCCACTTCCCCGGCCGTATAGTCGGCACGCGCGGCTTCGAGATCGTCTTCGAAGCGATCACGGTCGATGGTAGTGCGATCGGCGATCGAGAACAGCGCTTCGCTGACTCGGCGCGAGAGCACGTCGAGATCGATCCCCAGCCAGGACGCGACACCCTCGCCGCCCTTGGCGAGAAACTGGCGAAAGTCGCGCATGTCGCGCTCGACCCAGGCCCGCAGCAACGCCATCTCATCTTTGGTGAACTCCTCGAACTCGGCCTCGAACGCTACGGCTTCGTCGAGTTCGTGCTGGAAGCTGTCCCAGGAGAGCTCCCCGCCGCCGTCCTTCAAACGGGTCAGAATGCGTTCATAGGCTTCGCTGAGACGGGAACGCGCCTCGGGTCGTGACTGTTGCTCATCCATGGCTATCCCCTTTTTCTGCTGCGGATCGATTCACCCGGCCTTGATGCCAGGCTCTTACTTGCGACGATGGGTCTGGGGTATGCTTGTGGCCCTGAAAATCAAGCCGGCCCCGCTCTTTTCGTCTGCCATGAGTATAGCTTTTCGCGGGGACTCTGGCGCTCCCACACGCCGAACGCAAGGTGCCTGACCAAACCGATGGACGCACAGTACAACCCGCAAGCGATTGAAAACGCCGCACAGCAATACTGGAACCAGAACCAGAGCTTCAAGGCCGTCGAGGATGCGACGCGCGAGAAGTTCTATTGCCTGTCGATGTTCCCCTATCCCAGCGGCAAGCTGCATATGGGTCACGTGCGCAACTACACCATCGGCGACGTGGTGACCCGTTTCCAGCGCATGCAGGGCAAGAACGTGCTGCAGCCAATGGGGTGGGACGCTTTCGGAATGCCGGCCGAAAATGCCGCCATCAAGAACCGCGTGGCACCCGGCAAGTGGACCTACGAAAACATCGATACCATGCGCGGCCAGCTCAAGTCACTCGGCTTCGCCTACGACTGGAGTCGTGAGTTCGCGACCTGCGATGTCGACTACTACCGGTGGGAGCAGTGGTTCTTCGCCAAGCTGGTCGAGAAAGGCGTCGTCTACAAGAAGATGTCGACGGTCAACTGGGACCCTGTCGATCAGACCGTGCTCGCCAACGAACAGGTCATCGACGGCCGTGGCTGGCGCTCCGGCGCCCGTGTCGAGCGCAAGGAGATTCCGCTGTGGTTTCTGAAGATCACCGACTATGCCGATGAGCTGCTGGCCGACCTCGACAAGGTGGAATGGCCCGAGCAGGTCAAGACCATGCAGCGCAACTGGATCGGCAAGTCTCGCGGCGTCGAGCTGAGCTTTGCCGTCAAGGCCGGGGACGGCGACGGCGACGATCAGCCTGAGCGGCTCGAGGTCTATACCACCCGCCCCGATACCCTTTTCGGCGTCACCTACGTCGCTGTGGCTGCCGGCCATCCGCTGGCCAGAAAGGCCGCCGAGCAGGATCCGGCCATGGCCGAATTCCTGATCGAATGTCAGCAAGGTGGCAACTCCGAAGCCGAGCTCGCGACCATGGAAAAACGGGGTCGCGACACCGGTTATCGCGCGCTTCATCCGCTGACCGGCCAGGAAGTGCCGATCTTCGTCGCCAATTTCGTGCTGATGGAGTACGGCACCGGCGCCGTCATGGCCGTGCCCGCACACGACCAGCGCGACTGGGAGTTCGCTACCAAGTACGAGCTTCCGATTCAGGCGGTCATCGCCGACGCCGAGGGCAACGTGCCGGACCTCTCCGCCAGTGCCTATGTCGATCACGGCAAGCTGATTCACTCGGGCGAGTTCGACGGTCTCGAATTCGATGCCGCGTTCGATGCCATCGCTGCCGAGCTCGAGTCCCGAGGCCTCGGCAAGACCAAGACCCACTATCGCCTGCGTGACTGGGGCGTCGCCCGCCAGCGCTACTGGGGCGCGCCGATTCCGGTCAAGTACGGCCCGGAAGGCCAGACCGTTCCCCTCACCGACGACGAATTGCCGGTCGCGTTGCCGATGGAAGTCGAGGTCGACGCGTCGGGCTCGCCGCTCAAGAAGATGCCATCCTTCTACGATCTGGGCGACGGCTGGACGCGAGAAACCGACACCTTCGATACCTTCATGGAATCGTCCTGGTACTACGCCCGCTTCTGCTGTGCCGACAACCCGGAAGCGATGCTCGACGACCGCGCCGACTACTGGCTGCCGGTGGATCTCTACATCGGCGGTATCGAACACGCGATCCTGCATCTGCTCTATGCCCGTTTCTTTCACAAGCTGATGCGCGACGAAGGTCTGGTCAATAGCGACGAGCCGTTCCAGCGACTGCTCACTCAGGGCATGGTAATCGCCGAAACCTTCTATCGCGAAGAAACCAACGGCGGCAAGGCGTGGTTCAACCCAGCCGACGTGGAAGTCGAGCGTGACGACAAGGGCCGCCCGACCAGCGCCCGATTGGCGAGCGACGGCCAGCCGGTCGAGATGGGCGGCATCGAAAAGATGTCCAAGTCGAAGAACAACGGCGTCGACCCGCAGGCGATGATCGATCGCTTCGGTGCGGATACCGTGCGTCTTTTCGTGATGTTCGCCGCCCCGCCGGAACAGTCTCTGGAGTGGTCGGATTCCGGCGTCGAAGGCTCGCACCGCTTCCTCAAGCGGCTGTGGAAGCTGGTTGCCGACCATGTGGCGGCGGGAACGCCGCCGGCGCTTGATGTGAGTAGTCTCGACGACATTCAGAAGGATCTTCGCCGCAAGACCCACGAAACCATCGCCAAGGCCGGTGACGACATCGGCCGTCGCACCACGTTCAATACCGCGATCGCGGCGGTGATGGAGCTGACCAACGCGCTGGGCCGTTTCGACGACACGTCACCGCAGGGTCTTGCCGTCAGTCGCGAGGCTATCGAAGCCTGCGTGCTGCTGCTGGCGCCGATCACGCCGCACGTCGGTCACGCGCTGTGGCAATCGCTGGGTCATCAGACGCCGGTCATCGATGCAAGCTGGCCGACGGTGGATACCCAAGCGCTGATCAGGGCCAGTGTCGAACTGGTGGTACAGGTCAATGGCAAGCTGCGGGCCCGTCTGGAAGTGCCGGCGGAGGCCGACAAGGCCACGGTGGAATCTCTCGCCCTGGCGGAAGACAACGTGCAGCGACATATCGACGGCAAGAACGTGCGCAAGGTCATCGTCGTTCCCGGGAAACTGGTCAACATCGTCGCCAACTGAACGCTTGCCGACTGAACGATCGCAGTCGAATCGTTGCAGTCGATAGCATCGATACTGGGCACCCATCGGCACTGCCAGGCAGTGCCGTCATGTCAGAAGGAGCTTTTCATGATGCGTCGCACCGTTGTGGCCGGCCTGGTGGCCGTGTCGCTGACCGCGCTGACCGGCTGCGGCTTTCAGCTCCGTGGCCTGGATCAACCGACACTGGGTATCTCTGAACTGAGCCTCAGCGCCAACGTCTCTCCGTTCAGCGAGGAAGTTCGCCGATCGCTGGAGAGCGCCGGCACGGCCGTCACCGAGGATGCCGATCTTCGACTCAATCTGGGTGACGAGAAAATCAGCGAGAATCGACTGACGCGATCCGACTCCGGCAGCCGCGAGACCCGGATCACGCTGACCGCCCCCTTCTCCGTTCAACGCGTATCCGACAGCGCCTATTTGCTGAACCAGCAGCAGTTGGAAACGTCGACGACGGTACTGCTCTCGACCGACGACATCTATTCCAGCGAAGAGGTGCGCAAGGAGGCTGCCAGACAGCTGCGCCGGGACGCGGCGACCCAGTTGATCGACCGGCTGGACGCGCTCGAGACACCATGAAGGTATTTCCCGACAAGCTGGAAGACTCGCTCAAGAAGCGTCTGCCGCCGGTGGTGATGGTGGCCGGCGATGAACCGCTGATCCATCTGGAGGCTTGCGATGCCGTTCGGCGCGTCGCCCGCGAACGCGGGATCGAAGAACGCGAGGTCATGCACGTCGAATCCGGCTTCCAATGGACGCAACTGCTGGAATCCGCCTCCAGCCTGTCGCTGTTCGCGTCGAGCAAGCTGATCGAAGTTCGCCTGGGTAGCCAGTCTCCCGGCCAGGAAGGGAGCAAGGCGCTCGAAGCATACGCGCAACAGGCCGGCGATAGCGACAATGTGCTGCTGCTGTCGAGCCAGCGCCTGGATCGCAAGGCGCAATCCAGCAAATGGTTCAAGACCCTGGACAAGCTGGGGCTTTTCGTTCCGGTGTGGCCGGTTGACCATCAGCGGCTGGGGTTCTGGATGCGCGACCGGGCCAACCGCTACGGCTTCACGATGGATATGGAAGCGGCCCGCCTTCTCGGCGAGCGCACCGAGGGCAACCTGTTGGCAGCCGATCAGGAATTGCAGAAGCTGGCGTTGCTGTTGCCACCCAATGCGCGCCTCGATGTCGAAGCGATTGCCAGCGGCGTCGAAAGCAGTGCCCGTTACGATGTCTTCACGCTCGCCGATGCCTGCCTGAAAGGCGAGCGTGATCGCGTCGTCCGAATCGTGCGTGGCCTGCGTCAGGAGGGCGTCGAAGCGCCGATCATCCTGTGGGCACTGACCCGTGAGCTGCGCACCCTGCTATCGATTTTCCAGCATCTCGATCAGGGCCAGAGCCTGGAGCACGCCTGCAAGGCGCAGCGACCGATGATTCCGGAGAAGCGCCGTCCCGGCTATCAGCAAGCGCTCAAGCGTCTTCCCCAGCGCCGCCTGCACAAGCTGCTCATGTTCTCCCAGCGTATCGATCTCGCCATCAAGGGGGCCATCGCCCTGCCCGTCTGGGACTGTCTCCAGGACCTGGCCCTCACTCTCGCCGGCGGTCGCGGTATCCTCGCCGAAATGCCGCATGCCTATCGCTCCGCCTGACGTCTATCGCAACGCCTGACCTCTATCGTGCCGTTCGATCTTTGTCGGGCCGTTCGATGCGTATCGTCTCCCATCGCGCTCGTGGTTCCGATTGGCTTCCGCGGTTGCGCATAGCGCTCGCTGGAGGCGCCGGCAGGCTCATAGCCGTACAACTGAATTGAAAGCGCCTTGGCGGACCGATATAGTTGACGAAATCAACCATCCAGCAATAGGCTTCGCAGGTCGCCATGTCCCGTTCGTACTCTTTTGCCTTGCCACTGGTGCTGGCCGTCACCATGGCACTCGGCCCGCTGTCGATTGATGCCTACCTCCCCGCCTTCCCGGCCATGGCGGAGGCGATGGGCGTCGGCATCGGCGAAGTCGCCCGGAGCCTCTCGATCTACATCTTCGGTCTCGCCATCGGTCAGCTGGTCGGCGGGCCGCTATCGGACCGAATCGGGCGACCTCGCGTCATGTACGCGGGCCTGGCTATTTTCATCGCGGCGTCGCTGGGCATCACCCAGGTCGACGATCTGAACCTGTTGTTGATGCTGCGCGGCCTCCAGGCCTTCGGAGGCGGCTGGATCATGGTGCTGGTACCGGCTCTGGTCAGGGATCAGGTGCGCGGACGCGACGCCGCAAAGCTCTTCAGCATGATTGGCCTGATCATGGTGGTCGCGCCTGGCCTCGCCCCCAGTCTCGGCAGTGCGTTGCTCGCCATGGGAGATTGGCATGCCATCTTCTGGTTTCTCGCTCTCTACGCGCTTGGCGTGATCCCGCTGCAGGCGCGTGTGGTGTTGCGCCACGCCAGACCCATCGATGTGACGCATCATCACGACTCGCTGCTGACCCGCTATCGCTTCGTACTGGCCACTCGAGCCGCGCTACCCTTCATTGCCCTGCAGGCCTTCGCCTTCTCGGTCATGATGCTGTTCATCACCCACGCATCGTTCATCTATCAGGCCCACTTCGGTCAATCGGAAAGCGCCTTTTCGCTGATGTTCGGCGCCAATATTCTGATCATGCTGCTGGTCAACCTGACCAACCGCGCCGTGCTCAATCGGTTCACGTCACGCCAGATTCTGATCACCTGTCTCTGCGCGCAATTCCTGGGCATCCTGATGCTCGCGCTGGCGACCTGGCTCGAGGTCTCGGTCTGGCTATTTCTGCCGGCCATGATGCTGACCATTGGTGCCCAGGGCGCCGTCGCGCCCAACAACCAGGCATGTTTCATGGAATACTTCGAGCGTCACGGCGGCACCGCGGCTTCACTGCTGGGCGCCAGCCAGTTCGGGATTGCCGGCACGCTGAGTGCACTTTCGACCCTGCTACCGGAAACTCTCGGCTGGGTCATCGCCTCGATGTTCGTCTGTTCGCTCGTCTGCGTGATCGTCATCGTGGGCGCGTTGCGTCCACGTCGGGTCCGATGATCCGGGGATGACCATCCAGGAGTCCTCTCAATACAAAAAGCCGGGCGAATGCCCGGCCTGTAAAGCGACCAACTGACGCAAGATTCTAGGCGATGCTGATGGCCTCCGGGTTGTGATGAACGCCGGCCAGGGCAACATCGTCGCTGGCCACGGAGAGATCCTCGGCGGCCGGCGCGAGACCGCCACTGTCCTCGATCTCCGTCATCATCGACATCAACGATGCCATCGAGGTTGTCGCCGCATTGGCTTCCGGCGTCAGCGTGAATGACTGCAGGTTCATCGCCCCACCGTTGAACGTCAGCCGCAGCGTCTGCTCGCCGGCAGCCAGATCCAGCTCGATGCCGTTGTTGGCCTGATAGTTGTTCCAACCACCGGTGTTGGTGACGGCATGGGGTGCAGCACTGGTATAGATCGCGCCGTCCTGCTCGACGCTGGCCGTGACGGTGCGGCCGTTGGACATCGTTGCAGCGGCGAACGACAGCTGATAGGTACCCGCCGTGGCAACATCGATCGTGTACTCGACCCACTCGCCATTGGCGATCGAGCCGATCGAATTGCCGTTGTCGCGTAGATCGACACCCTCGTTTCTGGTGTTGTCGCCCAGTTGAGCCTCGCTGCTGTCGTGGTAGGCGACCTCAGCTCCTCCGGTATCGTATTGCCCCGCGTTCAACGTCAGACCCTCGTCGACCGCCCAGGGCGTACCCGAGGCATTGAAAGCCGACTGCGTGGCGGGCGCCAAGTTGAAGGACTCCAGATTCTGCGAGCCTCCGTTGAAAGTCAGCCGCAACGTCTGCGTACCGGCTTCCAAGGCCACGTGCTGGCTGTCGGTTGGCGCGAAGGTGTTCCAGCCGCCCGTGAAATCGACATCGATGGTGGCGACCTCGTAGACGCCGGCGCCGCTGTCGAACGTGGCCGTGATGGAGCGTGCCGCCCCGGTCTGCGCACCCAGCGCGGACAGGAAAGAGAGATCGTAGACGCCGGCCTGGTCGACCTCCAGGGTGTACTCGACCCACTCTCCGTTCTCGATCCAGCCGATGGCATCGCCGTTACCGCGGATGTCCACCCCGCCCTCGCGGAAGTTGGAGCCGAGCTGTGTCTCGCTGGAATCCTCGTAGGTCAGATAAGGCGCGCCCTCGTCGAATAGCGCCGCATCCAGCGTCAGGCCGTCGTGATCGACGAACCATGGGGTCGCCGCTTCGTTGAACGGGGTTCGCGCCGCCGGCTCGATGCCCTCGACGAGGAAGACGTTGTCGTTGTAGTCGTAGTTGATGCCGGTGTAGTCCATGACCACGAAATAGGTATTGGCAATGGCGTTGCCGTCAGTGTCGTAGGCCTGGAAAACACGCACGGTATGGCCACGCTCTATGCCGGCATCCTCCGCCGGCGGTGTGCTGCCACCGGAGGGGTTCAACGACGGGTCGGTCGACAGGTTGGCAATGGAGATACCGAAAATATCGTCGCCTGCCCAGCCGTCGGGAATCCGACCCCGGTTGAACGTCGCGGTTGCATAGTCGCCATTGGCCACCTGCGGGAGAAATGACTGACTATAAAGACTGTCGTGATTGCTCAGGGCCGTTCTTGCTGCCTTGTCGCCCGGCGCATGCAGTGCGAGTAGTGCACCGCTGTATCCGTGCAACGCGGCCAACTGCGTGACCGTAGCAGACTCCACACCGTCGGCGATCTGCCAGTAGCGAGACAGCACTTCCTGATCGTTGGCTGCCCGGTAGAGATCGAAATCCTGCAGGACGGACCCACCGCCACCGTCCAGTGTCGACAGACCCTCGATGTGGTTGCCGAAGCCGAAGACTCGCCAGATCTCGTTGAGGTTGGGCTCCCAGCCACCTTCGTCGCGCGCCTGCCAGAAGCCGGCCAGCTGGATCTCCGTGACGGGCTGGTCGGCATCGTCCGAGACGATCGTCATGGTGCCCTCGAACACCCCATCGGCAGCGTTGCTGGTCGGGGGCGTATAGGCGCCGCGATTGAACAGCACGCCGACCTCGATGGATTCACCGGCTGCCAGTCTCAGATCGTCCAGCAAATGGGCATCCGCCAGCATGAACGGGCCGCTCAGCGAGACGCTGCTCACCGATAGTTCTCCGGTACCCGTGTTGGTGATGATGACCGAGCCGCTATCCTTGTATTCCCGCGCCACCGGAGAAGCGCTGGTGGCATCGTTGTCCTCGAGATAATTGAAAGCGATACGGTCGTCGAAATACGCCGGATCCGTACTGACCACACTGATTTCGCCACTGCTGACGGTGGCCAACGGTTCACCGGGCACCTCCAGCGAATCGATATCGGGCCCGACGCCGTTGGGAGCGGTCACCGAGATCGTGTTGCTACCGGCAGCCAGCGTCACTTCGACCGTCTGGTAGACCCAGTCACTGACTGTCTGGCTCTCGGCGGGAAAATTGACGGCGGGATAGCTGACACCGTTGACCGTCAGCGCCATGGGACGGTCGGCTTTGCCGGTCGTCAGCGCGTAACGGAAAGCGACCTCGTAGACGCCGCTCTGATCGACGTCCACATCCCAGGTAATGCTTTGATCGCCGGAGCCGACGAAATCGACGAACCCGGAACCGGACGCATCCCGATCCGTCTGTGATTCCGGCACGACGACCGCACCGCCCTGCAGCGCTGCCGTCTCGGCTTCATACACGGCGTACCCGGGTGTCGTATCCTCGATCAGGACTTCCAGTTGATCGATATTGGGGCCGGTGTTGGTGGTCGCCTGCAGCCGGACGGTGTTGGCCCCGGCGAGCAACTCCGCCGGAATATCCAGCACCTGCCAGGTATTCCAGGCCGCGTTGCCACTGACGCCCGCAGGCGGCGAGAATCCGAAGACGCCGATACTGACGTCATTGACGAACACCTCCAGCGGTCGATTCGTCTCTCCCCCATTGGCGTAGCGAACCCGGAGTACGGCATCGCCCGCATCGGCGGCATTGACATCGACGTTGAACGTGATGAAATCCGCCGTCGTCGAGCCGAAGTCGGCATAGCCGCCAACGATGCCGTCGCTGTAATCGGTATTGCCGTCCAGCCCGTATGCTCCCGGACGGATACCGTAGGGCGGGTTGGTCGGGCTGACCTCGGGCGTGTCGCCATCGCGAATCACGATCTGGGCGCCAGCACCGGAGGCGATGATGGCCTGGGACTCGTCCTCGGCCTGAATGGTAGCAATGGTGGTCAAGTCGGCATCTCCTTCACCGGGGTCAATGATATCGCCGGGTACGGGATCCAGGCGTATGACCTGGCTCTCGCCGGTGCTGCGGTTGAGTGTCATCAGATACAGCTGGCCAGTGAGCGGGTTCTCGATGATATCCAGCGGGTCGACGTACTTGATGACGTTACCGTTCACATCGCGCAACACGTTGTCGCTCGAGACGTTGCCGTCTTCATCCAGCGAGATCCAGCGAATATCGTCGCCTCCGGAGTACTCGACGAACAACAGGCTTCCGTCAAGCGTCGCGCCAAAGACATTGCTGGTGTATTCGATCGCGCCATTCGGCGAGCGGTTGGTACCCAGGGAGTAGGCATCGTCGATCTGATAGTTGCTGTCAGGGTTCGTGCCAACCTGGTATTCGTCGGTCTCGTTGATATCCCCCCCGGCGGTCGGGTTACCTCCGTTGAGAATGTACTCGTCGTGCATCGGGTTGGGGTGACCGTAGTATCCCCCTTGCTCGATCTTGAACAGCCAGTCGTCTTCGATACCGACGTTGATCAACGCCTCGTTATAGGCCGTTGAAGGGTCATCGGGGGTGACGCCACCGGCCGCGGAGCCATTGGTCGGCGCGTACAGATTCCCGTTGGAGTGCCATACAAGATCGTAGGCGTTGCGAATACCGGTCGCATAGATCTTGAGTACCGCATCCGCGGCATACGGGTCGTAGTATTCGATCAATACGTTGCCGTCGGCGTCCTGCATCGTTGCGGTGCCGTCTTGCGCGAATACCAGATACTGGCCGCCCCCCATGTCGATGGGGCCATTCTTGGGATCGTTGTCATCGTCTCCGTAGCGCGTGTTGGATCCGTCCGTCGGCAACGGTTCGGTCGACACATCGAAACCACCCTCCGGCGCATCACGAGAAGGATCGATTTCGAGAACGCCCGCGTTCAACAGCCGCTCGGGACGATTGCCCCAGGCACTATCATCGCCACCCATGGCGGTGTTGGCACCTTGCGAGACGTAGAGCAGATATGGCGGAACGTCAGGATTGGTCTCGGCGTCGAATGCCGGATTGGCGTGGAACACCAGACTGTTGGTGACGTGATCGCCGTTGGAACGCGGCAGGCCGGTGATATACGTCTCTGCGGTGCCAGTGAAGGCATCGTCACTGTCGCCGATGGTGATCTTGCTGACCCGACCGCTGAAATCGGGAACACCATTGTCTCGCCCGCTCAACGGAATGGGATAGTTGTCGGTTACCCAGATCACATTGGGATCGGTCGGATCGAAGCTCAGTCCGACGATGCCGCGAGCGCCGGCATCGGTCTGAAAGTAATCCAGCGCCAGAGTCTGCTCGTTGGACAGTGCGCCGGTCGTGGCATCGACATCGTAGCGCCTGATCTCGCCGTTCAGGGTCGAAACGTAGATTTGGGAATAATCGGGAGACATGGTGATGGAGCTGAACAGGTAGGCGCCATCCTCGGCGCCGTTCAACTCCACGGCCGTGTCAAAGGCCACCTCGCTATCCTGAACTGCCGGTTCGGCACCGGTGACGAATGTCGTGGTGAACTTCTGGAATTCACGGGTGGGCGCATCGGGATCACTATTGTCACCCCGATCCTGGAACCCATCGATCACCAGGGTGTAGCTGGTGTATTCGTCCAGCTCGCCGACCGGTGATATGGTCAGCGAATCGAACCCGCCGGTGGTATTGATATTGAAGGCGACTTCTTCACCGGTGACGGTATTGAAGAGCTTGACCGAACCATCGTTCAGGCTTTCGAGCAGGGCGCCGCCGCGGCCCTCGACGACCGAGATGCCGATGAAGATATCGGACGTCGGATCGACGCCGACCGGCGGCGTGCCGTCTTCCGCCTGGAGGTGGACTTCGACCTGCTGCGGCCCGACTCCGGCCACCGCTCTGGGATCGGTGAAGTAGGCATAATCCTCCGGCGCCTCGCGATCGTCGTTCGGCGTGAGGTCGGGTAGTGACTGGATTTCGACGTACTGGATCTCGGTGTTGTTGCCGTCGACACCGAGCGAATCGAGTGTCAGTCGCCCGTCGCTCACCTGGACGATCCGAGTCACCAGTGTCGAGCGATAACCATCGCTGTCGTTGGTAGGGTCGTTATCCGCCGGGAAGCCATCCGGACGTCCCGAGGCAAAGGGCGTATTGAAAGCCTCGCCCTCGGCGTTGACGAGATTGACGCTGTCGTAGGCGCCGCCGCTGTCACCGATGGAAATAGTGACTTCGTAATAGCCATCCTCGAGCTCGATTTCCCAGCCGGCAGCCTGGCTGTAGCCCGGCTTGTCGAAGCCCGCGTAAGTTGCCTGCAGCGGATCGACACCAGGCAACGTGCCGCTGCGGTCGCCGAGAGCATCCGCATCCTGACCCGCAATGGCCATGGGCGTCGTGCCGTTGGCGGTCCCGTCGGCGATCGATCCCGCCGTTACCCACCCATATTGATACGTCTGGCCGTCCACCTGCAGCGACTGCTGCCCGAATGCCTGACCAGTATCGGCAATATAGCCATCCGGTGTGGTCGCCCCGTTCGGCTGAAAATTGATCTTCACTTCGAAGCGATCGCCGGGCTCGACGCCGGGCTCACCACCATCGTCGGGTAGCGTGTGGATCGACAGCGTATCGATATTGGGTCCGATATTGCCGATATTGGCGAGTCGAACCAGATTGTCACCCGCCCCGAGATCGATCTCGACGGTGGTCTCCGTCCAGTTTTCCCAACCCGCACTCCCCACCCCAGTCGAGGCAAAAGCGATCGTACCCTGGGTATCACCATCCACCGAAAGCGCCATCGGGCGATCGTTCGTTCCGCTGGCGGCATAGCGAATCGTCAGCAGATACGTGCCCGCCTCGGCGACGTTGACTGTGAAAGCGCCCGCGTCCCCCGCCTGCGATCCCATATCCAGGTAGCCGGATCCACTGAACTCTCCCCATAGCCGGTCGGCGCCACCGCCACTCGGTTCCGGGTTGCCGGCGTTGCGGACGACGGTATCGGCAACTGAATTGCCGTCGTCGATCGCCAGTGCCTCTCCTTCGATCGAAAACACCAGCGTCGGATCCGCCGGAAGCGCCGCGGCATAATCGAAGCTGATCTGATCGATATTGGGACCGTTGGGAGCGCCACCCTGTGTCGTAGACGGCAGCGTCAGCGTCACTGTGTTGTCGCTCCCGGATAGCGGAACCGACACGCTGATCTCGTTCCAGCTCGTCCAGGCCCCGGTCGGGGGAAACGAGACCAGGGTAGGTTCCGCGCCGTTGACGGAGAGCAATAACGGGCGGTCACCGGCCCCGCCATTGACGTAACGGATCGTGGCGGTATAGACCCCGGTGTCATCGGGCGAAACCTGGAAGGTGACCGCGTCCCCCGCATCGGTTCCGAAGTCGACGTAGCCACCGTCGATCGCGCCCGCCCTGACGACACCTTGGGCATCGGGATGTTGGCTGTCGACGACTCGGGTCAAGCCGGGGCTGTTCGTCGCCCCACTGTCGTCGATAGAGACCAGATTCATATCTTCGGCCTGGATGACCAGAGATGCCGGGCCGTCGTCGTCAGCGATCGCGGTCAACGTCAGGCTATCGATGTTCGGGCCGCCACCCACGAGGTTTTCCAGGCGAATGACATTGATCCCGCTGTCCAGGGACAATGACAACGTTGCATGCTGCCACGTCTGCCAGCCGGCGGTACCGCTACCGGTCGAGGGAAAGGCCAGGTTGCCTTGATCGATGCCGTCGACCGACACGGCCATCGGACGAGAAGCGCCAACCGCGCCGCTGCCGGCATATCGCACGTCGAGTTGATAGGTGCCGGCGGTTTCGACGTCAACCTCGAAATAGGCGGCGTCCCCGATCTGTCCGCCCAGGTCCAGGTACCCGGGCCCGCTGGAGCCGTCCCATAACCCATCGCTACCCGCTGCCCCGCTGGTATCCGGGTTATCGCCATCGCGAACGACCGTATCGGCGGCCGAGGCGCCATCGTCGGGTATCAATGATTCGCCCTGTAGGGTGAAGACGTCCCCGGACCACCCTTCGGCATTGACGATCTCGATATCGACCGACTGCTCACTCCCTGTCAACAGCTGACCGCTTTCGTCCAGTGCATCCAGCAACAGATTCGTCAAACCACGATCCATATCCGGGGACAACATGAACCGATAGGGGCTTTCCGAGCTCAGCTGCTCGCCAGGATTACCTGCGGAGTCGGTTACCGTCAGCGAAATGCCGGCGACATCGCTGGCCAGAAAGCCGCTACTGTCGACGGGCGTGACCTCAAGCCAGTAATCCTCGCCGAGAAGCTCACGAGTGATGGCAGCGCCCTGAGTCAATGTCTCGACGGTGTCCCCTGTCTGAGCATCGATGATGGATAACGTGAACATGAATGGAGTCCCTACGCGTTGAGTGGGTGGTGATGAAACGAGCGACGATGATCGTCGCCCGCCCGGCGCTAACCGACACGATGCCGACCTTCCGCGTAGTGGGTGACGGAAGTTCCCTGTCGCTGATCGTTATGGGCCGAAAGGCTCGGGACTGACGTGACTAAAGTCTTACCAATGGAGTCTTACCGATGGCAAACTAGCGCTTCTCACTCCCCGCGCAAAGTTGAAACTTCTACAACCCTCAAAACGAGTTTAACGAGTTACTCATGGAAAATAGCGTTTCCATGACTCGATTCCGACAACTTACCGTTGTGTCAGCCACTTCCCGCAGCTCTATAAAAAACGCGATTACATAAATTTTCAAGACTGATAAACCTCATGCTCAAAGCGCAAAAACCCATTACGCCGCTCAGCACAAAACCGTGACCTCCTGTTCATCAAACTCGCTAATTTTATTCGCGCGTCTTTTAATAAATCGCGGAATCTGAGATATGGACACGAACATACTCCCTTGTTATAAAACAGGTAATTAAAAAATCAGCAATTCAAAACCTCATGTTTTCTGAGAAAAGTCGCCAACAATTCCGCTTGTAAACGTGTTCACAATTTACGCATGCTGACACCCCAAAACGACATGCCAATGCTGCCTTTCTAACAACATCGATTTTCAACGCTAACATTCACCTCAGACGTCAGAAGGGAACATGCCGTGGCAACATCCCCGGACAAGACCGATTTGCAGCTGGCCCTTGCCGCCAGCCGCCAGGCGTTTCTTTATATCCTGTTATTCAGCTTATTCATCAACTTGCTGATGTTGGCCCCATCGATTTACATGTTGCAGGTGTACGATCGGGTCATCACCACACGGAGTCCGGAAACGCTGCTCATGCTGACACTGGTGGTGGTGTTTCTGTTTATCGTGATGGGCTCGCTGGATCTGGTGCGCTCGCGCATCCTGGTTCGGGTCGGTAATCGGCTCGATATGCAAATCAGTGATCGGCTATATCAAGCCACGTTCAAGCGAGCGCTGCTGGTCCCGGGCAAACCGTCGGCGCAACCCTTCAATGATCTGACGACGTTGCGCCAATTTCTCAGCGGCAATGGCTTGTTCGCCTTCTTCGATGCGCCATGGATCCCGGTCTACATCGCCATACTGACGCTGTTTCACCCTTGGTTCGGTATTTTCGCGGCCGTTGCCGCCAGCGTGCTGATGGTGCTGGCCTGGATTAATGAAAAGAGCACGCAGTCGTTGCTGAGCGAGGCCAATCGAGAGCACGTTCAATCCCAGGATCTCGCGCAGAGCAATCTGCGCAACGCCGAAGTACTTCAGGCGATGGGCATGCTGCCCAATCTGCTCGCCCGCTGGCGAGGGAAGCATCATGACTACCTTGTACATCAATCTCATGCCAGTGACCGAGCAGGCGCGCTCAGCAACGTGTCGAAAACGCTGCGCGTGATGTTTCAGTCACTGATTCTGGGGTTGGGTGCGTTTCTGGTCATCGAAGGCAGCCTGACCGGCGGCATGATGATCGCTGGCTCGATCCTGATGGGTCGGGCGCTGGCGCCGATCGATCAGATGATCGGTGGATGGAAAGGATTCGTCGCCGCGCGCACCGCGCATGCCAGACTCAATGCCCTGCTGTCGGCGGTCCCGGCCGAACCTCAGCGAATGCCGCTTCCGCCACCGGTCGGGCGTCTGGCGCTCGAAACGGTGACCGCAGGACCGCCGGGCGAGAACCGCCCGACCCTATGGGATCTCAGCCTGCAGTCCAATCCCGGCGAGCACATCGCCATCGTCGGGCCGAGTGCCGCGGGCAAGTCGACGCTCGCTCGCGTCATGCTGGGGGTATGGCCGGTTCAGAGTGGCAGCGTTCGACTGGGGGGCACCGATATCAGCCAATGGCCCCGGGAACGTCTGGGTCCTTTCATCGGCTATCTGCCACAGGATGTGGAGTTGTTCGACGGCAGCATCAGCGAGAATATCGCCCGTTTCGGTGATGTGAACCCGGCTCAGGTCATCGAAGCCGCCCAGAAAGCCGGTGTACACGACATCATCCTGCGTCAGTCGGCCGGTTATGACACCCAGATCAGCGGTAGCGGTGGCGTCCTTTCCGGCGGGCAACGCCAACGCCTCGGTCTGGCCAGAGCGCTTTACGGCAACCCGGTACTGGTGGTTCTCGACGAGCCGGACGCCAACCTGGATGCCAGCGGCGAACGCGCGCTTCAGCACTGCCTGCGCCAGCTCAGAACGCAGGGCACCACGGTGTTCATCATCAGTCATTCGCCGGCCATTCTCGAGCACGTCGATCGCGTTCTGGTGCTTCAGGAAGGACGCATGGTGTCCTGCGCCCCGGCTCATCCGCCGGCGCCGAAAATGCCCCAGCCCACTCGGGAAACCGATACCCCCATCCACTCCATCCGGATGCGAGCCCGGGGCAAGCCGGACGACTCGCGCCCCCCTCTTTCCCTCTCTCCGGAGCCGCCGAAGTCATGACGATTTCCTCTGCTGCACCGATAACGCTCGGCGCCCCTGCCCCAAAACTGCCCACCAGCGATCGCGCCAGCCGGGGCTGGGGATTGGGAATTCTGGTCTTCGCACTGGGCGGCTTCGTGCTGTGGTCGCTCACGGCGGACCTGGCAGTCGCGGTGGTGGCACCGGGGTCGGTCGCCGTCGAGAGCTCGACTCAGAAGGTCCAGCACTTCGAAGGTGGCATCATCAAACGCATCCTGGTCGCAGACGGCGATCAGGTCGACGCCGGCGACTCGCTGATCGTGCTCGACGACACCCAGCCGCTGGCCAAGCTCTCCATCGCCGAATCGGAGTACCGGATCGCGCTGGCAAGCGAGGTGCGACTGCTGGCCGAACAGAGCGACCGTGACACGCTGACCTTTCCCGACATGCTCCTCGACGGTGTTTCGTCTCGCGTCCGGGCGGTGGTCGACGTGCAGAAACGCCTGTTCCAGGTTCGCCGACAGTCATTGAAGGACGCACTCTCCGCGCTGGATGAAAAGGCCCGGCAGATGCAGGAGCAGATCGCCGGTCTCGAAAGACTGCAACAGGTCAATCGATCCAAGATCAACTCCCTGTCCGGAGAGGCCAGCGACTATCGCACCCTGTTCAAGGAGGGATTGGGTGATAACCAGCGTCTTCGCGAGCTCGAGCGTCAAGCCCTCGAGTATCAGGGGGAAAATGCCCAGCACACCGCCGAAGTCGCGCAGTTGCGTTCTCAAATCAGCGAAAACGGCTTTCAGAAGGAAATCCGCCGACAGGAGTATCACCAGGAAGTGGGCGAGGACCTCAAGGATATCCAATCCCAGGTAACGGACGCGGAGGAGCGAGTCACTGCCCTGCGCGATCAGGTCCAGCGAACCGCTATCGTCGCCCCCGTCTCCGGGACCGTGGTCGGTCTGCAGGTCCACACTCAAGGTGCCGTCATTCGCTCCGGCGATACGGTCATGGAGATCGTTCCGTCCAACGAGGCGTTCGTCGTCGAGGCGCGAATCCCGGATCGGGACATCGACAACGTCCACGCCGGGCAATCTGCCGAAATCCGTTTCAGCGCCTTCAATCAGCGACTATCCAATGTCATCGAAGGTGAAGTCACCCATGTCTCGGCAGACAGTTTCGAAGACGAAGCCACGCACAATCATTACTACAAGGCGCGCATCCGCGTCACCGAGTTGGGCCATGCGGAAATGACCTCTTCGATGCAGCTGCTGGCCGGCATGCCTGCCGAAGTGATGCTGAGAACCGGCGATCGCACCTTTGCCAGCTACATGTTCAAACCGTTCAGCGACATGCTGGCCCGCGCGATGCGAGAAGAGTGATGCCGTCATTTCATTGCTGGATGGTGGCCGGATTTCTGGCGGCAGCGAGCGCCACGGCGCAGGCGCAGCCACTCGATATCGCCGCGCCGATGCCCGAGTCGCTCAGCGCCGCACCGACAGCTCCCCCGTCTCTTTCGCAACTGGTTGCACGGGCGCTGACTTACGATAGCGGCTTGCAGAGCCAGCGCCTGGACAGTCGATCGGTGGCGCAGGAAGTTCCCATGGCGCAAGCCGGATTGCGGCCACGTCTCGATGCCACCGCCGCCTATCGCTACACCGATGCGGACAACATCTACACCGACAATCCCGACGACTACCCCGACGAGGTCTACGACGATCGCGTTTCCGGCAGGACCCGGAACACCAGTTGGGAGCTGCGGATGACGCAGCCGCTGTTCAGTCTCGAGCGCTGGCGCCGAGTCGGCAAGGCCCGCGCCCAGCTGGATGCCGCCGCGCTACAGGTTGCGGTCGCCGAGCGTGATCTGGCAGTCACGGTGGTGGAGACCTACCTCGATGCCTATCAGGCCTCGCGCAAAGTGGGGCTGTTGATCGCCCAGCGTGAGTCACTGGTGTTGCAGCAGCGTCAGGCACAGCGCGCCTACGATCTGGGCATCGGCGATCGCATCAATCTGCTGGAATCGCAGTCGCGGCTGGATCAAGCGGTTGCCGACCAGACGTCGGCGGAAAACGATCTGTCCAATGCGCTGAGTGATCTCGAGCGACTGACGGGAGCCTCGCTGACCTTCGATCCGGTGCTGGTCGAGACGCCGGAGAATCTGGACATTGCCCCGGAATCGCGCCCTCTGGAGAGCTGGCTGGCACTGACGCGTGACAATGTGCAGGTGCGTCTCGCCGCCGAGCGTCAGCGCGTGGCACAGCGCGATACCGGCATCCGGAGCGCGTCGCGCTACCCAGAGCTCAACCTGGTGGTCGGTTACAGCGATGTCGACAGTAACGATCCCCTGAGTACCAGCAACGATCTCAGCGCCAGCGTGGAAATGAATCTGCCGATCTACCAGGGCGGTTATACCACGGCCAGCATTCGTCAGGGTGAACTGACAGCGCAGGCCGGCGCGGCCACGATGGAGAACGAACGGCGCCTGGCCCAGCAGGAAGTTCGCAAGCGGCTGCTCAGCATGCAGGGCGATCTGCGCCAGCTCGAGGCGCTGCAGCGCTCGGTGGAGTCCGGCAACTTGTTCCTGCAGGCGGCGATTCGCGGCGAATCCCTAGGCCTGCGAGATCTCGTCGACGTTCTCGATGCCCGCTCTTCGCTATACGATCTGCGAATCCGCGTCATCGAGACGCTGTGTCTCTACCTCAGGGACCGCACCTATCTCGAAGCGACCGCCGACCAGCTCGACACGACGACCCTGGCAGAGATATCGAGCATTCTGACCCGGGTCGAAAAGACGGCACGACCATCCAATGGCTAAGTTGGCAGCGACGGCAAGGAGGCAAGGAGGCAAGGAGGCAAGGAGGCAAGGAGGCAAGGAGGCAAGGAGGGTATCAGGTGCCGGGAGAACGCCGCAAAATCGGGCCGAGCGCCAATGACGAGCCGAAAAACCAGGATGAGACGTGACGCTTCGGCCTCGCTCGAGAAGCACGCGCCGCCAACGCGATCTGCTACCTTGGGTAAGAGTCGCTGGTCATCGTGTCCAGCAGGATCGACGAGAGGATCGACATGAGTCTACCGCTGTGGTGTCTGCTGATAACGGCTTTGTTGCCATTCTGGCTGGCTTTCTGGGGCAGCAACGTCCGGCGACAGGAATTCGGGCATCTCGATAACCATCATCCCCGCCAGCAGTATGGGCAGATGACGGGCAAGGGTGCTCGCCTATGGGCAGCCCAGAGCAATGCCTGGGAGGCGTTGGCACTGTTCACGGCCGGTATCGTTGCGATCCAGACAGCCGGTGGTGGCTGGCTGGCGGACATCGCCTGCGTAATCTTCGTGCTGGCTCGAATCGGGCACGGGATCTGCTATGCCATGGACATGGCCACACTGCGATCGTCCCTGTTTATCGTCGCGTTCCTTGCCGTGCTGTGTCTGTTTCTGACGGCGCTCGTCTAGTCGAACCAGGTCGAGATATCGGTGCGGGAGACCCGGCAGTTGGAGAACCGTCGTCAGGGAAACGAAAGTCCATGGAGCCCATCAAGTTTTCACGCAATGGGCCGATAGGATTCGAGCTGCAGGCCAGGGGTCGCTTCCGCCATTCCAGAACCATCGAGATCCAGTCCATGTCCACCGACTATGAATCTCATAGTGAATCGCCCGCTCATGACGATGCTGGTGCCGAACAATCGGCCTCGCTCGTGCCGATGCAGGAACCTATGGATATCGTCGATCTGGACTCGCATCGGCAGTGGGCGTTGGAGGCCATGGCGGCAGCCCAGAACTCCTACTGGAGATGGAACTCTCCCGACCGTAGTTTCCTCTGCGGCACCCTGGATGCTCGGGCTCATCACGCCGATGAGCCCATGCGCCTCGATTGGTGGACATTACTGAAGGCAATGCCATCGACCGAGCGTCGCCGCCTGATTATCTTGTGGCGACGAATCAATCGTGGCGAACAGGACCGCGTCGACATCCTGATCCAGCCCGACGCGACCCAGACATCAATCTGGTGGCGCATTCGCGGTGCCATCACCGCTCGCGATGACCAATCCGCTCCCGAGACAGCAACCGGTATCTGGGAAGTGATCGATGACCCACGCGATCAACGAAACCACGGCAGTATCCGGGCCCACGCGTTTGCCGCCTCGCGCGATCCGATGCTGGTCGTCGACGAGCGCTGGCGGATTCTCGAAACCAACGATGCATTCACCGAGCTCGGCGGCCTGCCGTCCAGCACGATCATCGGTCGCGCGCTGCAGCAGTATATCCAAGCCGATGTCCTTCACTGCGACCTGGCAACCATCGCGCGGAGTGACCGGATCCAGCATCACGAGGGCGTCTTTCATGTCGAGGGAGAGTCCCCCGTACCGGTCGAACTGACCCTCAGCCACTTCACCCTGGACGAGACTGGCCAGACGCATTACATCGCCGCGCTTCGAGACATCTCGGCACGCAAGCGCTCCGAGCGCGAGCTCGAGCATCTCGCCAGAATCGATACGCTGACGCAGCTTCCCAACCGCGCGACACTGCAGCAGATGCTGAATCGTCGCTTGCCGAAACTCGCTCCGGGACACGGGCTGGCGATCCTCTTCATCGATCTGGACGGTTTCAAGCACATCAACGACTCGCTGGGCCACCAGTCAGGCGACACGCTGCTCAAGATCATGGTCAAGCGCCTGCGTGCAACGCTGCGTAGCAAGGATCTCGTCGCGCGCTGGGGCGGCGATGAATTCGTGGTGGTCATCGACGTCGGCAGCGACGCGGAGATGGCCGACAAGATCGCCCGGCGCCTGCTCGAGGCACTGGCCCACCCCATGGTGATCAGCGGCCATCAGATCAGCGTCACGGCCAGCATCGGCGTCGTACACGCCCCACGCAATGGACGCGATACCGAAACGCTGCTCAAGCATGCCGATGTCGCCATGTATGCAGCCAAGGATAGCGGCAAGAACGCTATCGTCGCCTATCACGATCAGTTGAAGCATCACAATCTCGAGCAGATTTCGATGCTCTCCCATTTGCGTGAAGCCATCGTCAGGGAGTCGCTGGATTTCGTCGTTCAACCCAAGTTCGATGGCAACAATCGCGTGATCGGCGCAGAACTCCTGGCGCGTTGGCTGAGCGCCGAGTACGGGCAAGTTCCCCCGACGACTTTCGTGCCCCTCGCCGAACACAATGGCATGGCGTCGGCACTGGGAAATCTGGCCATCGAACGTGCTGCGCAGTATGCCGCGCGTCTCGCAACAACAGGCAATCCGCTTCCGGTGGCGGTCAACATCTCGGCACTGCACGTCATGGATGACGCCCTGGCGGGCACGTTGCGCAGCGCCTGCCAGCGCCACCGTATCACCGCCGACCAGCTCGAGCTCGAGGTAACGGAATCGGTGTTCATGGAAAACTCGCGAGCACCGGAAGCCCGGATCGAGCATCTCCGAAGCCTGGGCTTCCGTGTCGCGATGGACGACTTCGGCGCTGGCTACTCGTCGCTGGGTTATCTCAAACGACTCCCCTTCGATACCATCAAGATCGATCGCAGCTTCATGCAGGATCTGGAGGCGGATCCCCGATCCCGCCATCTGTTGGCAGGCATCGTCGGGCTGTGCGACCGGCTCGGCATGGAGACCGTCGCCGAAGGGGTCGAGACAAAAGAGCAGTGGCAACTGCTTCAAGCCTTGGGGGTCAAGCAGTATCAGGGCTACTTTCTGGGGCGCCCCATGGCGATGGAGCAGCTGATCGAACGGCTGAAGACCTGAGACCGATATCTCCTCCCTGGCCCGACTTGTCTTTACGTGTCAGGTCACCGTTCATCGCAACGTTCTTTGAAATCACGACACCCTCTGAAAATCGCGTTTCGTCGGCGGCGATGCAGGCACCGCACCGGTGGCGTTGCGCGTCGTGCTGACGTAACGTGCTGGATTCCCTCGATCGATTTCACGAAGCCGTTGCCATGTCTCCGATTTTCAGTCTGATAGCGCCCGCATCGTACACTCGCCCCGAGATACTGGCGCAGGCCGCTCAAGCCCTGCAGTCATTCGGTATTGCCGTACGCTTCCCCGCTCGATTGCAGAACCAGAAGCGTTACCTGGCAGGCGATGTCGACCATCGCCTGCAGACGCTTTACGACGCCTACGCCGATCCCGGAACTGACGCCGTGTGGGCCGTTCGCGGCGGCTACGGATGCGCACACCTGGCCACCGAGATCGATTGGGACAGACTGTCTGCCAAGCCGCTGATCGGCTATTCCGATCTCAGCGTGCTGCTGGATCAATGCCACCGTCACGGATTGCCGGCCATTCACGGACCGGTGATGAAAGAGGGCGTGAAGCTCACGGCCGATGATCCAGCCCTGCGTGCCGCGAGCCATCGCGATTTCGGCGCGCTGCTTGCACTTCTCGAGGGCAAGCCTGCCGAAAGCGTGACATTGACGCCCGTTTCGAGCGCATTGGAAAACCCCATCGAAGGGCCGCTGGTGGGGGGCAATCTCTCGACCCTGGCCAGCGTTGCGGGTAGCTCGCTGGCGTTCCGCGCGCCGCCGGGTGCCATCGTGATTCTCGAGGATGTCGGTGAGCCCTACTACCGACTCGAACGCGACCTTTGGCAACTGGCCTACTCAGGGGCACTGGATGATGCCGCTGCCGTGTGCATCGGCACTTTCGAAGACTGCGTTCCCTACGGCGAGCTGCATATCGAGACGCTGTTCGAGACGTGGCTGGCGCCCCGCGGATTGCCACTCTACGCCGGCCTGCCGATAGGACATGGGCGCGACAACCTGCCCTGGCGCTACGGGACGAACGCACGCATTGCCGCCAACCAGCTTCATTTCGGCTGAGTCTTTCACCGCCACATCGTTCACGGCGTCCGGCCCCGCAAAAAAACCGCCTCGCACAATGCGAGGCGGCCCTATGCCCGTCACTACCGGCCTGACGTCTACAAACGCTCGAACACCGTCGCCACCCCCTGGCCCATGCCGATACACATCGTAGCCAGACCCAAGGTGGTGTTCTGCTGGCGCATCACGTTGAGCAAGGTGGTGCAGATTCGCGCACCGGAGCAGCCCAAAGGGTGACCGAGGGCAATCGCTCCCCCGTGCAGGTTGACCGCCTCATCCAGGCGATCGAGCAGCCCGAGATCCTTCAGAACCGGGATCGACTGGGCAGCGAAAGCCTCGTTGAGCTCGACCGTCTGGATATCGCCAATCTTGAGGCCGGCGGTTGCCAGCGCTTTCTGTGTCGCCGGAACCGGGCCATAGCCCATGATCGACGCATCGCAACCGGCCACACCGGTGGAAACGATCTTGGCCAACGGCTCGAGACCCAGGGACTTGGCCCGCTCGTAGCTCATCACCATCAGCGCCGAAGCACCGACGGAAAGCGCCGAGGAAGTACCCGCTGTCACTGTGCCATTCCTGGGATCGAACGCCGGTTTGAGTGATGCCATCTGTTCCAGCGTGGCATCCTCGCGCACGACTTCATCGTGCTTGATCAGGCTGCGATAGCCCTGCTGATCGTGGCCTTCGATCGGCACGATCTCGTTATCGAAGTAACCCTGACGATTGGCCTCGCTGGCACGCTGATGGGAACGCAGCCCGAACTCATCCTGCTGTTCTCGAGTCACTCCATGCATCTTGCCCAGCAGCTCGGCGGTCAGGCCCATCATCATCGCTGCCTTCGCCGTGCTCTTGCTGGCTGCCGGATTGACATCGACGCCATGGGTCATCGGCACATGCTCCATGTGCTCGACGCCACCGATCAGATAGCAGTCGCCCATGTCGGCGCGGATATTGGCCACCGCAATGTGCAGCGCACTCATCGACGAACCGCAGAGCCGGTTGATGGTCTGCGCCGGCACCGTGCGCGGGATGCCGGTTAGAATGGCCGCATTACGCGCGATGTTCATCGACTGTTCCAGCGTCTGGTTCACGCAGCCCCAGAGGATATCGTCTACGCCTGCGGGATCCAGCCCGGCGTTACGCGTGAACAGCGCCTGCATCACGGCAGCAGACAGATTCTCGGCGCGGACGTGACGGAACGCCCCGTTCCTGGCTTTGGCCATGGGGGAGCGTACGGCATCGACCACCACGGCATCTCTTGCGTTCAAACTCATGACTGTGACTCCGATTGGTGGTGGGCTCAGCGATCGCTGACGTCAGGGTAAAAGCGCTCGCCGCTGGCCGCCATTTCCTTGAGTCGCGCCGTCGGCGCATACAGCGCACCCAGTTCGCCGGACAGCCGCTCGGCCACCGCCACGAACTCGGCAACGCCCATCGCATCGATGTAACGCAGCGCGCCACCACGGAACGGCGGGAAGCCGATGCCGTAGATCAACGCCATGTCGGCCTCGGCAGGCGAGCCGACGATGCCGTCCTCCAGACAGCGCACCGTCTCCATGCACAGCGGCACCATCATTCGCGCGATGATCTCGTCGTCGGAGAGCTCACGCGTTTCCCGCACGACCTCGGCCACCAGCCGGTGCGCCTCATCGTCATGCACTTTCTTCGGCTTGCCCTTCCTGTCCTCCTCATAGAGATAGAAGCCCTTGCCGTTCTTCTGACCGAGACGCTGGTTGTCCAGCATGATCTGGATCGCCGACTTGCCATCGTGAGCCATCCGATCCGGGAAGCCCTCCGCCATCACTTCGCTGGCGTGCACCGCGGTATCGATACCGACGACATCGAGCAGATAGGCCGGCCCCATCGGCCAACCGAAACGCTCCATCACCTTGTCGGCGCGCTCGAAGTCCACGCCGTGCTCGACCAGGCCGCTGAAGCCACCGAAGTAGGGGAACAACACCCGGTTGACCAGAAAGCCGGGGCAATCGTTGACCACGATCGGCGTCTTGCCCATCTGACGGGCGTAGGCGACGGTCGCGGCGACCGCGGCATCGGAGGTCTTGGCGCCGCGAATGACCTCGACCAGCGGCATCCGATGCACCGGATTGAAGAAGTGCATGCCGCAGAAGTTCTCGGGGCGCTTGAGGTTGGCCGCCAGCCGATCGATGGAGATGGTGGAGGTGTTGGACGCCAGGATGGTGTCGGCGGCGACATTGGCCTCCACCTCGGTGAGAACGGCCCCCTTGACCTTGGGGTTCTCGACCACGGCTTCGACCACCAGATCGACCTCACCGAAATCGCCGTAAGAGAGCGTCGGCCGAATGTTACCGAGCACCTCTGCCATTCGCGTCTGGCTGAGCTTGCCCCGCTCGAGCTGCTTGGTCAGCAGCTTGCGGGCCTCTTTCAGACCGAGTTCGATCGCCTCGGACCTGATGTCCTTCATCAGGATCGGCGTACCCTTGTAGGCGCTCTGGTAGGCGATGCCGCCGCCCATGATGCCCGCGCCGAGCACCGCGGTCTGTTCGACCGCCTTGGCGTCCTTCTCGTACTGTTTGGCCTTCTTCTTGACCGCCTGATCGTTCATGAACAGGCCGACCAGGTTGTAGCAGACGTCGGTCTTGGCCAGCTTCGCAAACGCCTGGGCTTCGATCGCCTGGGCGCGTTCGCGGCCTTCACCGGCGCCTTTCTGGATCACCCGGATAGCCTCGATCGGCGCCGGATAGTGTGGCCCCGCCTTGCCGGCCACGAACCCCTTGGCGGTCTCGAATGCCATCATCTGCTCGACCGCATTGAGTTTCAGCGGCGAATGCTTCTCGACCCGGCGCGCACGGTAATCGAGATCCCCGGCGTTGGCCTTGTCGATGATGTCGCGGGCCGCCGCCAGCAGATGGGACTGCGGCACCACGGCGTCGACGGCTCCGACCTTGAAGGCCGTCTCAGCATCGTTCTGTGCCCCCCCAGCGATCCATTCGATGGCGTTGTCGGCACCGATCAGCCGCGGAAGCCGGACACAACCGCCCCATCCCGGCACGATACCCAGCTTGGTCTCGGGCAATCCCATCTGGGCCGTTTCCGCCATCACGCGGAAATCGGTGGTCAGGCTGAGCTCGCACCCACCACCCAGCGCCAGGCCGTTGAGCGCCGTAACGGTCGGGAACGACAGATCCTCGATGCGGTTGAACAGCGCGTGGATTCGCGTGTTCATGTCGACCAGGAAAGCTTCGTCCTTGGCGAACATCGCATGAAACTCGGTGATATCGGCACCGACGATAAATACGTCCTTGGCGCTGGCAATGATCAGCCCTTTGAGGCCCGACTCACCTTCCAGCGCGTCGACGGCTTGCGACAACTCACCGATGACCGCAGACGAGAGCTTGTTGATCGCCTCATCCTTGAGATCGAGCGTCAGTAGCGCAAGATCGCCGTCCTGACGCTCGACCCGAATGGCATCGCCTTGATAGAGCATGGGAAATCTCCGTGCCATGGCTGCGAAAACGCCTCGTGTTGGCATCGACGAGGCGAATCATACGACTGTTTGAATATCGAAAGCTTGAGCCGCGCGAGTGGCCTCGTCAAGCTCAACCAAAGTCTCGGCCTGGATACTTACACGGCTCTTCTCGGGCACCGCTCGAACTCTCGCGCCGGCGCAGCCCCCCCGCGATACGGGGCGCACTACGCCGTCTTCGCGCAAAACCGTGCCTTACCCGCTAGAATGCCTCACCCGTCAGCCCGCTGTCTCTCCATCGCACGGATGTCGGCTGGCGACCGTGGCAATCACCCGATGCGGGAATCATTCGAATCCGGAATCACTCCAAGGAGCCTGGCCCGTGGCCGTGAAAGCACCCATGACGTCTTCGACACTGGCTCGGCTGGAACCGCTGGTTGCTCGCTTGCGCCGCTACCACTGGATCTGGCCCCCTGTCGCCTTCGTGCTGGGTTTGCTGGGATTTTTCCTGGTCAATCGACAGCAGTGGCTGGGCGCGCTGCTTGCACTGGGACTGGTGCTGACCTGGGTCTTGCTGATTGTCGAAAGCGTTGCCAGTAAATGGCTGACACGACACGGCCGCAACGCGGCGCTGCCTCGCGCCGCGGCGACGTTCATCGCACAGATGGTTCATCAGGAAACGCTGTTTTTCTCTCTCCCGTTCTTTCTTGCCACGACCATCTGGACCAGCGGTCAGGCCATCTTTACCGGGCTGCTGATCATCTGCTCGATCCTCGCCATTCTGGATCCCCTGTATTTCGGTCTGTCCAACCGCCATCGCTGGCTCTACTTCCTGCTCCACGCGCTCTGCGTGTTCGTGGTGATGCTGGTCACGCTGCCCATCATGCTGAGCCTGACCACCGGGGAGAGTCTGATTCTGTCGATTGTGGCGATGATGTTCTTCAGCCTCCCTAGCGTCGTGGGGCTGCTCAAGCCAGGGGGAATTGTCCGCTGGCTCGCCATGGCAGGGTTGCTGATCGTGCTGGGTGGCATTGCCTGGACCGGGCGAAGCTGGATACCACCGGCGACGCTGTGGTTGTCAGGCAGCGCGCTCTCCCCCGGCTTCGACACGGCCGCGCGCGAGCCCAGCGGTAGCATGAAGTTGACGCCGCAAGCCCTTCAGTCCCGTGGGCTCTACGTCTACACAGCGATCCGGGCGCCGCGTGGTCTGCGCGAAAAGATCTATCACGTGTGGCGTCATGACGGCGACGTGGTGGAGCGCATCGCACTGGTCATTCATGGCGGGCGAGATCAGGGGTACCGGGCCTGGACCCACAAGCAGAATTTCTCCGGCGAACTGGAGGGTCGTTGGCAGATCGACGTGATGACCCAGACCGGCCAACGAATCGGCAGCGTCCGTTTCACGGTGGCCGATGATGACGATGCCACGATGGCCGACGGCAGAATACAGCGTCCACCGGGCATCCCGGGCTGGAATATCCGTCATCTATTAGGAAACGATGGTGAACAGGACGACTAATCGCCAACCATTGTGGCTTGCATTATCCTGCGGCGCTTTGGAGAATGTTAGGACGTTCACGATTCAGGTAATCCGCTATGGCACAGCATATCGGCTTTAAACTGGCACGCCTGCCGCGACTCTGGCGCGCTGTCATCGATGAACGCTTGGCGCCACTGGGCTTGACCCAGACACGCTGGGTGACGCTCTGGAACCTGCGCAACATGGGTGGAGGTCAGGCCCAGTGCGATCTGGCGCGGGCCATCGGTGTGGAGGCGCCCTCGCTGGTGCGCACGTTGGACCAGTTGGCCGAGCAGAATTTGATCGAGCGCCGTCCGTGCGCCGAGGATCGTCGCACCAAGCGGCTTCATCTGACGGATGACGCGACGCCGCTACTCGAGAAGATCGAAGAGATCGTCAACGCCGTCCGCGATGAAATGCTGGGTGGATTCACGCAGGAAGAGGTCGATACGTTCGAGAGCATGCTGGACCGTATCGAAAAAAACGGGCTGGACTTGCAACGGCAGTCCGAGGAGGCCAAGGCGAGCTGATCCCGTCCTGGCTCGGCTCTAGCCCGAATTCTAGCCGGCTCGAATTCCGACCGGCTCGACGCGTTCGGTGCTGGCCGCGCCCCGGCAAACCCACTCTCCGTATTCCCGTCTGGCGGTGCGTGGCGCTCATAGCGGCCGGGTCGGAACCTCGACTTTTCTGCCGCTACCGGCCAGGGTGTCACGCATCGAGAGCCAGCTTGCCCAATCCTGCTGAAATCGCTCCAGACTCATCGCTTCCTGCCACCAGACGCACATCGTGTGTTTACCGGATTCGACGATCAGCGCATCCGCCGGCAACTGCTCCAGCCACTGTTTCAGCGCCGCCAGCCGATCTGCATCCAACGATGGCAACGGCGCCTGACGCCAGCGCCACTGATCCGTCGCCGCTTCCAGCGCCTCACTGGCGACGTCGTTACGGATCACGGTGAAATCGCTACCCGTCTCCGTACCGGGATAACGCAGCCGATAACCGGTGAGCGCAACATTCGGCATTGCCAGCGGCGCCTTGGTGAAATTCAGCTCCCCGCCATTGGCCTTGACGTGCCGCCGCATCTGGCCCCGGATGGATTCGCCTCGACTGGGTCGAAGCCACACCATCGGTGACAGAATCAACAGCACCGCAACCAATAGAAAACCCAATACCGCCATTACCTCTCCCCTCCTGTCTCGACCGCCTGTCCCCGAACCTGGCGGATGCCGGACCTGTGGCGTCGGGGCCGATGGACGCCGAATCCGCCGGCGCCGAACGACGGCGATGCATGACGCGATGCCATCTGTCCGCAAACGATTGCATCGCGTTGCGTCACGGCAGCGCATGGTTGATGATCGTCTGCGCGCCTGACCGCAGACCATTGTCGGAAATGACGTTGTGTCGTCCATGAGGCGCGCTTACAGTTAGTCATGTTCTTTCGCCGGACGGGGGATTACCCGATGAGCAACGAATACCATCACGTGCTGGTTGCCGTGGATCTGACCAAGGATTCGCATAAGGTACTGGAACGAGCGATTCCCATCGCGCGCCGGAATCAGGCCAAGCTCTCGATCATCCATACGCTGGAGCCTCTGGGATTCGCCTATGGCGGCGATATCCCGATGGACCTGACGAGTATCCAGGATCAACTCGACGAGCATGCCACGCAACGGCTGGCAGACATCTCCGACCCCTACGATATCCCGCGAGAAGATCAGCATATCGTAGTGGGAATGCCTGACACCGAAATCCAGCGCTTTGCCAAGGAACACGATGTCGATCTGATCGTCGTGGGTTCCCACGGGCGTCACGGTTTCGCGCTACTGCTGGGTTCGACGTCCACCGGCGTTCTCCACGGAGCGGAGTGCGACGTGCTGGCAGTTCGCGTCGGCAAGGATGGCGAAACGGAAGAGTGACCCCGCCTTCGCCCCGTGACTCAACTCGCCCCTTGCCCGCCGCTGACGGGCAAGGGGCCCGGTACTGTCGTCACCGACTGCTAGCCGTCCCCTTCCGCCATCGCCTCCAGTTCCATCCAGCGTTCCATCGCCCGATCCAGCTCGGCCTGGGTTTCTGAAAGCGCCTCGATGGCAGCGGCCACGGTCTCGCTATCCTGCTGATAGAAATCCGGCGCGCCCATCTGAGCTTCGAACGTCTCGATCCGGCCCTCCAGCGACTCGATCGTTGCCGGCAACATCTCCAGCTCTCGCTGCAGCTTGTAGGAAAGCTTCTGGCGGCGTTTGTTATTGTCACCCGCGGCCGTCGCCGAGGGGGCGGCTGCCATCTGTCGCTCGGCCAGTTTTTCCTGAGCCTTGCGCGCTTCGGCCAATTCCCATGGCGCAGGCGGCAGACGCCCGCCCTGCCGCACCCAGTCGGTGTACCCGCCGACGTAGCTGCGCACGATGCCGTCGCCCTCGAACGCCAACACGTCGGTGACCACGTTGTCCATGAACGCCCGGTCATGCGAGACCAGCAGCAAGGTGCCCTCGAAATCGAGCAGCAGCTCTTCCAGCAACTCCAGCGTTTCCACATCGAGATCGTTGGTTGGCTCGTCGAGCACCAGCACATTGGCCGGCTGGGTAAATAGCTTGGCCAGCAGCAGCCGATTGGACTCACCCCCGGATAACGCCTTGACCGGCTGCCGCGCGCGCTCCGGCGTGAACAGGAAATCCTGCAGGTAGCTGATGACGTGCTTGTCCTTGCCCGCGACCGTGACCTTGTCGCTACCCTGGGCGACGTTGTCATAGACGCTCTTGTTCGGCTCCAGCCCTTCGCGCAGCTGGTCGAAATAGGCGACCGACAGATTGGTCCCCATGCGGACCTCGCCCTCGCTGGGCTCGAGCTCGCCCAGCAGAATCTTGAGCAGCGTCGTCTTGCCGGCGCCGTTGCGCCCGATCAGCCCGATGCGATCGCCGCGCTGAATCTCCAGTGACAGATCGCGAATGATGCAGGCATCGGCGTAGTATTGCGTGACCGCTTTCAGTTCGACGACACGCTTGCCGCTGCGCTCGCCGCCATCCACCTGAAATGAGGCTTTCCCCTGCCGCTCGCGCCGTTGCGAACGCTCGTTACGCATTTTCTCCAGCGCCCGCACCCGCCCCTCGTTACGCGTACGGCGGGCCTTGATACCCTGCCGGATCCAGGTTTCTTCCTGAGCCAGCTTCTTGTCGAATTCGGCGCGCTCACGGGCTTCGACTTCGAGCTCGTGCGCTTTCTGGGCCTGATAGGTGGCGTAGTCGCCGGGATAGCGACCCAGGCGTCCGCGATCAAGCTCCAGAATGGTGGTCGCCAGCTTGGACAGGAAGGCACGGTCGTGGGTGATGAAAAGAACGGCCCCGTCGAATGCCAGCAACTGCTCCTCGAGCCAGGTAATGGTATCGATATCGAGATGGTTGGTCGGTTCGTCGAGGAGCAGCAGATCAGGGCCGGCAACCATTGCGCGCGCCAAGGCCACGCGCCGACGCCAGCCACCCGACAGACCGCTCATCATGGCATCGGCCGGCAGGCCCAGTCGGGTCAACACGGTATCGATCCGCTGGTGGAAGGACCATCCATCCTGCGCTTCCAGACGGGTCTGCAGCGTTTCCAGCCGGCGCATGTCCGGTTCGGCCATCGCCACGAGGCGGTGATACTCGGCCAGTAACGCACCGGTCTCGGGCAGCCCCTGGGCGACGACCTCGAAGATCGTCGCATCGTCGGCGTCCGGCAGCGTCTGTTCGAGAACGCCGATCTTCAACCCCGGTGCACGCCAGATATGGCCGTCATCGGCCTGATTTTCGCCCGTGATCAGTTTCAGCAGGGTCGACTTGCCGGTGCCGTTACGCCCGACCAGCGCGATGCGCTCCCCCTTTTCGATCACCAGATCGGCGCCGTCGAGAAGCGTATGATGCCCGTAGGCGAGTTGCAGTTGTTCAAGGCGTAGCAGAGCCACGTAGGACCTCGCGATCGTGAGTCTTCGAAAAAGCTGACTGTTGCATCTGTAAAGCGTATCGCTTGCAAACGCCTAGCGTGTCGCGCTTGCGGAACGTGTGTCTTGATCGGCATTGTACCTTGCTCGCCCACTCTCGCCGAAATGGATTGGCGCAGGCTTCGTCCCTGAGGATTGTCGCTTTACAATGCATGCCGACATTTTCCCATTGACGCGAACCCGTCACATCAAAGCCATCAAACCAAAACCATCAAACCAATCCATGGACTCAAAAGGAGTGCCGCGTGAGCGACACGCCCCAGCATGAAGCTTCGAACGGCGAGTCTCCCTTGCCAGAAGCGTTACGAATCACATCGCCGACGCCACTGGTCGATATCGGCGCCAATCTGACCCACGAAAGCTTCGAGCGGGATCTCGAGGCCACACTGGCCCGGGCGACGAATGCCAATGTCACCACTCTGGTGATCACCGGTGCCGACCTCGAGGGGGCAACCAGGGCAGCTCGACTCGCGACGCGCTTCTCGGGCCTTCATGCCACGGCAGGTCTGCACCCCCACCACGCCTCCGACTGGTCCGGCGAGCTGGAGCAATCGATGCGCAATCTCCACCAGCAGGATGTCGTGGTTGCCGTGGGGGAATGTGGTCTCGACTTCCACCGCAATTTCTCGACGCCTGCAGATCAGGAGCACGCGCTGGAAGCCCAGTTGGCTCTCGCAGCGGAAACCGGTTTACCCGTGTTCCTGCACGAAAGGGACGCCGGCCGTCGAATGCTGGAGATTCTGCATGAATGGCGGGGCAGGATCAGCGACGCCGTCGTTCACTGTTTCACCGGTGACAAGCAGACACTTCATGGCTATCTCGACCTGGATCTGCACATTGGCCAGACCGGCTGGCTGAGCGACGAACGCCGCGGCCATCATCTTCGCGAGTTCGTCGCCGATATCCCCGGCGAGCGTTTGATGGTGGAAACCGACTGCCCCTACCTGCTGCCAAGAAATCTGCCGGCGAAGATTAAAGGACGCCGTCACGAACCGGCTCTGCTACCTTGGATAGTCAGAGAACTCGCTCACTGGCGCGGCGAAAGCGAAGCCGAGCTGGCACAACAAACCACGCTCACGGCCAGGCGTTTCTTTAGGCTCGAGGAGGACGCTGGCAAATGACGGACTATCCGGGATTCATCGCAATAGAAACTGGCGGCGATAATTCGCTGCCACTGGCCATCGCCTGGGCGCTCCCCAATGGTCAGATCAAGAACACCCTGATTCAGCCGGACGACGAATGGTTGAAAGACGAGCTGCTGTCGCTCGGCGGCTATGATCTCGACGAGCTGCGCCATCTCGGAATCAGTCCGCTGGACGTCATCCGAGAGCTGGAAAACGATCACTTCAGCGAGACGCTCTACACCGCCGGCGTTCAGGACGATGAAGCGGCGCTATCGTTGATGTTCGACGACTTCGGCGTCGATCCGTTCGTGGAGTTGGAACCGGCGGCGAATCTCTATCCCGAGCTCGATGCCGGCGAATGGTCTCGCGCCCGCAGTGAACTCTTCGGCGAGATGGGTCTCGAGCCCTTGCGTCCGGAGCATGAAGTGCAGGTCATGCTCTATCTGCATCAGCGACTCGTGCAGCAGGACGAGTAGCGCTACCCGCCCCGAGCCGTCGCCGCCCGGCGGCGACGGCTTGCAGAACCCCGCCCTTTCCGGAATAAAAGACCTCGAGCATATCGATGAGTGCGTGCGCCCGCAGAGGGATACCCTCGCGGCGATAGCGCGCCGCCCGTGCCGTCACCTTCGCAGCGAATGCGTCACGATCGACTTCAACGCCATCGAGATTGTCGACGCTGACCTGGAACGGCTTGCGACAGGCGTCGCTGAGCATCGATTCGAGTGCCTGGGGCGCGACCTCGACCCGCTCGAAGTCGGCCTGCCGGCGGGCATCTCGTCCATCGGGCTCGTACCAGTAACCGTAATCCTCGAGCTGCCGACGCGCCTTGCCGGCGATGCACCAATGGCTGATTTCATGCAGTGCGCTGGCGAAAAAACCGTGAGCAAAGACGATCCGATGGTGATCGTGCTGCGCATCGGCAGGCAGGTAGATCGGCTCGACGTCGCCGCGAATCAAGCGGGTCCGATAGCTGTCGGCGAATACGCCGTCGAACAGGACGATCAAATCTTCGATGTCGTGGGTCATGAACGGCCTCCAGAACACCGCGGCAGTATACGTAAGTTGTCGGCGCGCGCCGAGCGTCTGTCAACGACTCCTGCTAGAATCGCCGCCCTGTCCGTTCGGTCAAGGAGCGCTTCGTGTCGACCGCCAATCATTTTTACCGCTGCCGGCGGGAGACCGCGAGCCTGGTGCGGCTGGCGCTGCCGGTCTGCGGTGCGCAACTGGCCCAGGCCGGCATGAGCGCCTCGGATGTCATCATGTCAGGACGCGCCAGCGCCACTGACCTGGCAGCGGTTTCGGTGGGCGCCAGCCTGTGGGTACCGTTGATGCTGCTGATGACCGGCACGCTGATGGGCGTGACGCCCATCGTTGCACATCGGGCCGGTGCCGGGGATTTCGATCAGGTGCGGGGAAAAGTCCATCAGGCTCTGTGGGTCGCACTGGTCCTTGGATGCCTAAGCGCGCTGGCCATGACGCTGGGCGCTAGAGCCATCTTCCAGCTGATGCAGATCCCTGCCGACGTCGCCGGCCTCGCGATCGAATATCTGAGTGCGGTGGCTTTCGGAATCCCCGCCGTGGCACTCTACCAGGCACTGCGCGCCTTCTCCGACGGCATGCATCATACCCGGCCCGCGCTGTGGATGAGCCTCGTGGGTCTGGCCGTGAATATTCCCGCCAATTTCCTGCTGATCTACGGCGGTCCCGGACTGGTCGAGCTATGGGGCGACGATATTCCGACGCTTCTCCAGCAGTTGCCAGCACTGGGGGCACTCGGCTGCGGTATCGCGACTGCGATCTCGATGTGGGCAATGTGCCTGGGAATGGTCTGGTACACGACGCGCAGTCGAGCCTACGCGCCAGTCTCGCTGTGGGCGTCGCCGACACCGCCGCGCTGGAAAGACATCGCAGAGCTTTTATACATCGGCCTGCCGATTGGGCTGGCCATCTTCTTCGAAGTCACCCTGTTCACGGTAATCACGCTACTTGTCGCCTACCTGGGGGAGATCACGGTCGCCGCACACCAGATCGCGCTCAACGTGACTTCGATCCTGTTCATGCTGCCACTGTCGCTGAGCATGGCGCTGACCGTCAGAGTGAGCAATCGGCTGGGAGCCGGCGACATGGCGGAAGCGCGCTTCGTGGCCTGGAACGGCATCGGCGTCGGCTTCGCGCTGGCGCTGCTCAACAGTCTGCTGATCTGGCTGCTGGCAGCACCGGTGGTATCGCTCTACACCAATAATGTCGAAGTACGAACCTTGGCGATGTCGCTGATCCTGCTGGCGATGCTGTTCCAGATCTCGGATTCGCTGCAGGTCAACCTGGCAGGCGCCTTGAGAGGATACAAGGATACGCGGGTGGTCATGGGCATCACGTTATTGTCCTACTGGTTCGTCGGGCTAGGCTGTGGCCACCTGCTGGGGCGCGGCATGGACAGTACGTTCGCTTCTCTGGGCATCTACGGTTACTGGATAGGTCTCAACGCCGGTTTGACGACGGCAGCAGGCCTACTGGCCTGGCGGCTCTGGCGCGTCAGCCGTCAACGTTCAGCGAAAAACGCAGTTTATCTGCATTGAGTTTGCCGTGGGACTTAACACGCCCTTCATGGCTATGCTAATACTGGCGTCATGCCTCAAGCCGAGACATTGCCGACCAGGAGGGTAGCCATGGGTGTCCCACTTTCCCCTCGCTCTGCGCAGATCATTGATCTGGAAACCATGAGGCACCGGCTGAGAGCCAGGAAGCGGTTGGTCCGGCTATCGCCCGAACTCGATGGTCTAGAGATGCTCTATTATCTCGCCTCCGATCCCGACACGCTGTATGGCATGCCGCTGCTGGCATGGGGCCTGCGTGAAGATGACGAAGTCGTCGGGCTGGTGCCATGGATGGAGTCGCTGGCGCCATGCCATGAACTCGACGATCCCGAGTATGGTCATTTCGTCGGTTATCGGGACCCCGAGACCCACGAAATATTCCACGATGCGCCGGAACATAAGATCGCTGAACTGGAACATGCGGCGGCCTACTTCGACTATGAAGAAACCCCGGAAGTCTCACTGACTCAGCAGCTCCCGGAAACGCAGGGAACGCATGCGCTATGCATGGATGAAGACGGCAGGCCCTGGCAGCTCAAGCAGATCGTCGGCTGGCACCTTTACCGCAATGGCACTGTCGACGCGATGCTGGTCGACGATACGCAAGCCACGCCGTTTCCCGTTTTGATGGGAGACGATTGTCTCTATCCCGGCCGCAGCCGGCACCGCACGCTCTATTTTTTCCAGCGCAATATCGCTAACCGCATCCGAAACGAAGATCCGGACACGCTGGAGGCGCTGGCGCTGATGGTTGCGCCGGGAAACTGACGCGTTATCGGGAAGGCGCCCCATCCCACGGGTGGTAAAGTCGACCGCTATCTCATCCGAGCAGGATGCGATAGCGGTATTCATCCCCATCCTGGCTCTGTTCGACTAGCTGGTGGCCGAGAAAGCTGCAGAACTTGGGGATATCGCGGGTGGTCGCCGGATCGGTAGCGATGACCTCGAGGGTATTTCCAGCTGTCATGTCACGGACCTTGTTGTGCATCAACATGATCGGCTCGGGACAGTAGAGCCCTCGTGTATCCAACGTTTCATCTGGATGGGTTGCCGCATTGTTCATGGTTGCCTCACACGATTTACCGTCGTTAGCCGTCCAGTCGAACGTGGACGGTGACCTCTTCACGGTCATGATACAAGTGGCGGCAGGCGATACTGGCCACTACGCCTTTGGCTTTCAGCGTCACTTCCAGCCGATTCAAACAGCGCTGAACCTCTTCCCAGCGCTTTTTCATCGGCAGCTTGAGATTGAAGATTGCCTCTCGACACCAACGTTTGACCAACCAGCGCTCGACCATGTCGATCACACGCATCGGCTTGTCGACGATATCGCACACCAACCAATCAAGCCGATATGGCGGCTCCCAGACAAAACCATCTTCACGCAGATGCTCGACCTGCCCTGTCGCCATGAGTCCCGGCGCCATGGGTCCATTATCGATGGCGTAGACGAACATCCCTCGACGCACCAATTGATAAGTCCAGCCACCCGGTGCTGCGCCGAGATCCACGGCCTGCATACCGTTATGCAGACGAGATTCCCAGGCATCCTTCGGCACGAAAGTATGCCAGGCCTCCTCGAGTTTCAACGTGGAACGGCTCGGGGCATCGGCGGGATGACGCAAGCGCAGAACACCACCCGGGTGATCGCTGCGATTGCCTGGAAAGCTCATTCCGACCTGTACCGAATCGCCGGATAGCCAGAACAGATGCAGGCGACGTCCGCCGGCTTTGCGGCGCAGCCCGCCACCCCGCTTCAAGGTACTTTCCAGCGGACGACTCAGCGACTTGGCGAGACGGCCCAGACTCTTGCCATCATTAGTGTCCGGCGTCTCGTGCCAGATCGACTCGAAATTCCAGCCACTCTCCTTGATCAGATTCAAGATAGGTGAAATCCGATCGTCTCGAGAGAGCGGGAGTGGTTCGAAGGCAATGAGTGACTGCCTCGCGAACACCAGAGACATCAGCGGTAACTCACGGTGAACGCTGTTTGCTGGCTGAGCGTCGTGGGTCTGCCAGCGCACGAAGCCACTATCAGGATCAGCCGCAACGACTTCACCAGACTCACCGGTTTCATGCGCGCGCGCACTGACCTCGGCGGCCAGATCGGGCTCGAAACCCGCTCGACAATATAACAGCCATTCGTTGGGCACTCGATTCACAATCGCCTCGCTGCGCTGGCATTCATCTCTGGAAAAAACCGACATAAAAAACCCCAGCCTGTTGGCCGGGGTTTCGGATAGAAGCGTGACGATACCCGGCCGGCGCTCCGGGGCTTGACTCAGCTCATCCTGAGTCTCGCCCTTCGGGCCCGCTAAAGCGGTTCCCGTTTATTCCCGATAAACGGGTCCACGGGGAAACCCCTTGGTTTTTGTCGCACCATAAAAATACCCCAGCTTCTTTCGAAGCTGGGGTACGGTATAGGTGCCTGACGATGACCTACTCTCACATGGGGAGACCCCACACTACCATCGGCGCTAAGCGGTTTCACTACTGAGTTCGGCATGGATCAGGTGGTTCCCGCTCGCTATGGTCGTCAGGCAAAACTGACGCAGAAATAATGAGCCTTCACTGCCTACCCGGCCCTCATTCCCACTGATTCGGATCATGCTGCTGAGCGACGTCTATTGGCTGCCCGCTCTTGAGGGCAGCGCGTATCCGGCAATGTCGGTGATGATCACCGAACGGAGAAGGGATCTTTCTTTCCGTCTCTCGTAAACCCCTTGGGGTTATATGGTCAAGCCTCACGGGGCATTAGTACACGTTAGCTCAACGCCTTGCAGCGCTTCCACACCGTGCCTATCAACCAGCTAGTCTTGCGGGACCCTTTAGGAGACTCTAGGTCTCGGGGAGATCTCATCTTGAAGAAGGCTTCCCGCTTAGATGCTTTCAGCGGTTATCCCGTCCGCACATAGCTACCCGGCGATGCCACTGGCGTGACAACCGGAACACCAGAGGTGCGTCCACTCCGGTCCTCTCGTACTAGGAGCAGCACTTCGCAAATCTCCAACGCCCACGGCAGATAGGGACCGAACTGTCTCACGACGTTCTAAACCCAGCTCGCGTACCACTTTAAATG
>NZ_MSDO01000047.1 GCF_001937195.1 Salinicola socius
ATGGTGCCGTGGTTGAAGGTGAAGTCCCCGATGCCGTCGATCTTGGTGACCTTTTTGGAGCGGGTGACGAAGCGGTCCATGAAATCTTTCGGGGGCTTCCAGCCCTGGACGTCCAGGGCGAGGTGAACGGCACAGCCCATGGGCTCGACGTGGGCCAGCAGTTCCTTGGCGATACTGTCCAGGTAAGTCTGGATATCGGCGGTACTGCGCTCGTGGATGAAGTGGGGCGATAGCTCGATCTTGAGGTGGGTGCCGATGTCTTCGGCCTTGGTGTGCCGGGCGTAGAACAGGACGATGACGCCAAGCTCGTTGTTCTGGAGCCGGTAGCGGAAGCCGCTGTTGGTGTTGCCGGCGCCGACGATCCAGGTGGTACCGAACAGTTCGATGGTGGCGCCACGTCCTTCGCGATACGTCTCGATGATCTGATCGAACAGGTGCATGCACGGCTTGCCGGCGTAAAGCTGACGCACGGTGTCGACGCCAGAGTGCAGAAACTTGATGTGGCCGAGTTGCTGCTGGCCCTTGGGACTCAGAAAAAGCCGACCCCTGGGGTCTTCACGGTCTTCGATGAGTGACTCGATGGAGTAGCGTTCCCAGCGTTTCATGGCATGTTCCTTGTAATGACGGTCAATGACGGTCAATGACGGTTTATGACGGTTTCGTTAGTTAATCTGCGAGACGTGTTACAGGGAGGGTCTCGCCGAGTGGTATGGCTGGATAATCATTTATGAGGTGCTCCCCCGTAAGTACCTGTTCCGATATGTGCATCGGGTTTTGCCAATGACATGTAATGACACGCAGTGAACCAGTGGTTTTTCCTGTTATGTCGTGTTGGGCATAACGTGCTTTGACTCCCGTTGATCCACGACAGATTCGCCCAGGCTCACTAGTCATCGATCCCCGGCAGTCCGTGATGAAGATCCTCATGGCGTGATTCCCCAGGTGATGACGGCAATAGTGGCGAGATGCAGCGGGTACCAGGAGAGCCGGAGCGGACGCGGAATGGCCGGGATCGGAACGTCGAGGCGTATCGAGCCGCTGGCCAGCAGGACGAGCGTCATGGCCGTGGCGGTGCTGATCAGCATGTGAAGCGGTGTTCCGTTGATCATGGCGGCCAGGAGCAATGCCGGGATCGCGGCGACGGTTCGGTGTGGGTAGCGGTAGGCCAGCACGAACGCCGGCACCAGGAGCAGGCCCAACAGGCCGTACTCGACGTGGGGGCTGATCGAGAGAGCCAGGATGACCAGGACGATGCCGATGGCAGCCTGGAGGGTGCGTTCCTGGAACTGCTGCAGGGCGATGACGGAGAGCATGCCCAGGCCGAGGGTAAAGCAGACGTTGAGCTTGTCGGGTGTGATCACCAGGGCATAGGGCAGTTGCGCCAGGGAGCCTACCCAGAGCAGCCGGAGGCCGTAGCGAGCCGGTCGGCGGGTGTTGTGGAGGAGATGCCACGCGACCATGCCGGCGAATAGCGGGAAGGCGATACGGCCGAGAGCGATAGCCCAGGGCGTGAACGCGGCATCCGGCCAGAGGAACTTGGAGACGTGCTCGACCGTCATGGCCAGGATCGCGAGCCATTGGGCGAGCGGTACCCAGGCGTTGGATAGTGGCTGTCTATGAGATCCGCCGCGATCGTCGCGGGAAAAGCTATCGATAGCCGTTGTCGAGGTCATGAGGCGGTTTCCTGAGTCGGTAGCACGGTGGCCTGGAGCAGCACATAGAGATTGCTGGTCTGGCTGCTGGTCGAGGTGGAGCGAAACAGGCCGCCGATGACGGGGATACCGGAGAGCACCGGGACGGAGTTCTCCTGACGGCGGTTTTCTTCGGAGACGAGGCCGCCCAGGAGCACCGACTGGCCGGACTGGATCTGGACCGTGGTGGCGATGCTGCGCTGGTTGGTGATGATGTCCGAGGCCAGCAGCGAGTCGGTCAGGCTGTCGGCGGCGGTGTTGACGTCCATGACCACCAGTCCGGAGGGCGTGACCACCGGGAACACGTTCAGGGTGATGCCGATGTCCTTGCGCTCGATGGTCTGGAACGGGTTTTCGATGTTGGCCGCTTGGCCGGTGATCCGCCCGGTGATGAACGGGACGTTCTGGCCGACGCTGATGGTGCCACGCTGACCGGAGAGGGTGAGGATCTGCGGCGTGGAGAGGACGCGGGCATTGGAGTCGCGGCGGATGGCGTTGACGGCGAGCGCGAGGGTGTCGCCATCGAAGATCCCGAACGAGGCCCCGGGCACGGACAGCGCATTCCCCAGGCTGGAGGTGTTGAACCCGCCGGCGGGGTTGCTGCCGTTTCGGGCCCGTCCGAACGCCACCCCAAGATCGAAGGTATT
>NZ_MSDO01000048.1 GCF_001937195.1 Salinicola socius
GTATTGAATGCAGCGAAGCGTGAAACGTATTGAATGCAGCAGAAGACGTCGATATGGCGGACCGGACGAGACTCGAACTCGCGACCTCCGGCGTGACAGGCCGGCATTCTAACCGACTGAACTACCGGTCCGCAGACTCCAACGCTTTTCCCGCTACTGCGACTTGCAACACGTGATACCCGAGCATCATGAAACCATGATGGTGGGTGGTACAGGGTTCGAACCTGTGACCCCCAGCTTGTAAGGCTGGTGCTCTCCCAGCTGA
>NZ_MSDO01000049.1 GCF_001937195.1 Salinicola socius
CGGTGGCACCAGTTATCGACAGCGCCACCGATGACATCGATCCGACCGGCACGCTCGGCGATGGCGACAGCACCAACGACGCCACGCCGACACTGACCGGCACCGCCGAAGCCAATGCCACGGTGGCGATCCTCGCCAATGGCACGCAGATCGGCACTGCCGATGCCGACGATGACGGCAACTGGTCATTCACCATCGGCGACGCGAACGCCCTGCCCGATGGCGAGGTGAACTTCACCGCCACTGCCACCGATGCCGCCGGCAACGTCTCCCCGGCCAGCCCGAGCTTCACCCTCAACGTGGATACCGTCGATCCGATGGCGCCGGCGATCGACCCGACCAACGGCGACATCATCACCGGCACCGCCGAACCCGGCAGCACGGTCACCTTGACCGATGATGCGGGCAACGCGATCGGTGACCCGGCCCTCGTCGATGGCGACGGCAACTGGAGCGTAACGCCGAGCGACCCGCTCGCCGATGGCGACACGATCAATGCCACGGCCACGGACGCGTCGGGCAATACCAGTGACCCCGCCATGGCAATCGTCGACGGCATTCCGCCGAGCAACGATGATGGCCTGAACAACATCGAGTTCAACGACGGCGGGGACGGGGTGCTGGCCCCGGATGAGGCCGGCAACGTCACCTTGAGCGGCAGCCTCGAAAGCGATGCGACCGTGAGCTCGCTGATCATCAGTGACGCCAGCGGCAATACCGTTACTGTCGATCCCGCGGATATCACCGTCGATGCCGATGGCAATGTGAGCGTCGCGGCGCAGGATCTGAGCACGCTGGACGACGGTGTTCTGACCGCCACCCTCGGGCTGATCGATGCCGCCGGCAACAGCGGTGAAATCACCGACACCACGACGCTCGATACCTTGGCCCCAACGATCGACGATGCTGCTGCCAATGCCAGCGAGGCGAATCTTGGCACCCAGGTCTCCGGCACCATGGCGATCGATGACAGCGGTACGGGGGTCGATGCGATCAGCATCAGCGGCCCGGATGGCGTGACTGCCGACGGCGAGTCCGTGGTCTGGAGCGGCAGTTTCAACGATGACACCTACACCCTGACCGGCACGGCGAATGGCACGACCGTAGCGACCCTGAGTGTCAGCACCACCGGCGCCTATACCTTCACGCAGGCGCAAGCGCTGGATCACCCGCTGGCCGGCGCCGACGTTCTGGCGCTGGGGTTCGATGTCACCGCCAGCGACCAGTTGGGTAACGAGTCCATCGGCGAGTTGACGGTCAACCTGACCGATGATCTCCCTGTCGCGGCTCAGCCGGCGCTATTCGAGATCGACACTGACTCGGCGACGGCTTCCGGCAGCTTCGTCGAGAGCTATGGTGCCGATGGCGGCTACGTCTCCGAACTCACCATCGATGGCTATACGTTCAACTACGACCCTGAGACGGACAGCATCTCCACGACCGGTAACTCCGAGCTGGTCGTACCCTTCGAAGAGGGGAACTACGACAGTGTCTCCGGGGAGCTGACGATCCAGACCATCAAGGGCGAGACGTTGGTCGTCAATCTGCAGGATGGCAGCTACGACTACGACGCGTCCGGCGCCAACCTGCTCGATCCGGAGCCGGAAGCCGACCCAGTCGTGGCGCTGGGTGACAACGATAGTCTGCTGGGCCTGATTGGCGCAGAGGCGCTGGGTCTGGTCGACTTTAGCGATGAGCAGGCGTTCGCGGCTACCGATGCCAATAACGACATTCGCTCGGTCACGGTGTCTCTGACAGCGATCAATATCAGCCTCGGCGCCGGTTTCCGCGCCTCACAGGCGCTGGCCAATGACCTTGGCTTGACCTACACCGTCGATAACCTCGGCGTTTTGGATTTCAACGCTTCGATCACTGTGAGCGCGGCCGACGGTGGCACCATCGATAATCAGGCGCTGAACGAGTTTCTGGGCTCGGTCTACTTCAGCAGTTCCGTACTGAACCTGGGACTCGCCTCGACGATATCCATCTCCGCCACCGATGCCGAGAACAACACTACGAGCACCTCCAGCAGCGACCTTCTCAGCCTCGGGTTGCTGCAAAGCAACTCGCCCTCCTATCTGATCCAGGGTACGAGTGCCGCCGATACGCTGACTGGCACCGCCGATAACGACCGCCTCTACGGCTATGGGGGTAACGACACGCTCAACGGCGGCGAGGGCAATGACCTGCTTCGTGGCGGCGCCGGGGCCGATACGCTCAGTGGTGGTAGCGGCAACGACATTTTGATCGGCGGCGTGGGCAACGACACGCTGACCGGTGGCAGCGGCAATGATGTCTTCCGCTGGGAGGATGGCAATCAGGGCAGTGTCGGCACCCCCGCCAACGACACCATCACCGACTTCAATAGCGCGCGGGTCTCCGGGGGTGGCGATCTCCTCGATCTTGGCAACCTGTTGCAGGGCGAAGGCAGGATCGGCAAGAACGCCGGCAACCTGACCAACTACCTGCACTTCGCATTGGTCGGTACCGCTACGCTGGTCTACATCAGCACAGCGGGCGCGTTCCAGGGTGTTACCGATGCCTCGGCCAAGGAGGCCTCGGCAGACCAGATCATCACGCTCCAAGGCGTCGATCTGACCGGCGGTGGCGCGAGCGATCTGGCTATCATCGAAACCCTGTTGGCCAATGGCAACCTGATCGTCGATGACGCCTCGGCGGACACCGATCTCTCCGGCAGCGTCTCCACTGGCGTCGACGCCGTGATCTCCGATAACGATGGTGATACTGCCGGCACCAGTGTCGATTTCGACAGCACCGGCCAGCCGGCACCGACGCCGGATCCGGATAACGTCGCGCCGGTCGTGCAGGCCAACTCGTCCTCTCTACTCGGCATCGCTGGCGCGGACTTGCTGGGACTGATCGATATCGGTGGCAATCAGGATCTGTTCGCCGCGGATGCCAACGGCAACCTGCAGTCGGTGACGGTGGCCTACCAACCCCTGCTCAGCCTCAACCTGACCGCGCTGGAGTTCAGCGCCTCCCAGCAGATGGCCGATGAACTGGGGCTGAGCCTGGCCTTCGATAACGATCCCGGCCTGCTCGGGCTGGTGGCACCGTCGGCCAGTGTCACCATCACTGCCGCCGACGGCGGCACCATCGACAATCTGGCGATCAACGAACTGCTGGGGACCGTGGCATTCGCCGACACCGATGGACTGCTGGGACTCGATGCCAACCTTCAACTCTCGCTACTGAACGCCACATCCATCACCGCCACCGACAGCGACGGCCGGACGGCAACGGACTCGCTTGGCGAATTGGCCGATCTCGATGCGTTGACCACGCTGCTCGGTAACAACGACAACATCATCGAGGGCACCAGCGGCAACGAGACGCTTACCGGCGACACCGGCAGCCAACGCGTCTACGGTTATGAAGGCAACGATACGCTGAACGGTGGTGACGGCAACGATCTGCTCCGCGGTGGCGCGGGCGACGACACCTTGAACGGCGGTGCCGGCAACGATCTGCTGATCGACGGGAATGGCACTGACACCTTCGACGGCGGCGCCGGAAACGACCTGATGGTCACCAGCGGTATCAATTTCGACTCGATCGACGGCGGTGACGGCTTCGATATCCTGCTGCTCGATGGCGGGATCGATCTGGACATGGTCGATGGTGACGTTGGGGCGATCGGCAATATCGAACGGCTCGACCTGGGCAGTGGCGACAACGCCAGCAGGGCGACGTTGAGCGCAGCCGACGTCGAAGCCATGACCGACGACGACAACGTCCTGCAGATCACTGGCGACGAGCAGGACACACTCAACATTCAAGGCGCAACCGCCGACGGCGCCGTGACGTTGGGCGGCACCGCCTACGACCAATACACTTTTGGAGATACCACCATCCGGGTCGAGCAGGACACCGTTCAGGTAGAGACCTGAGCGGGAAGGCCCTGAGTCCGACACATCGGAGTCAGGGCCGGTTCCACTTCCACCACGCATCAGGGGGCGCCCGAAGTCGCCCTCGAGGAAAATCGTAGACACAAGGAAACACGGTCATCGACGACTCAATCCAACACGCAGAAAGGTGGTCTCTACGCATGCTGGCAATCGTCGTCTGTCTGGCGCCTTCCATCACGCAAGGTCAGGAAACCCACTGGTGGAATGCCGTCGATCATGAATCCCACGACCCCGAAACCTTGCCAAAGGTCGCATCGAGGGTCAGGACGGCGTTGCCGAGCGAGCCCTGGTCGCCTTCGATGACATCGGCAAAAACGGATACCAGCGTCGAAGATCGGAACCCTGCCGCGCCTCGATCTGAGCCCCTGTCGCTCGAGGAGGCCATACGCCGCGGTCTGGCGATCAATCCGGCAGTGCGTGCGGCCGTCGCCGACGCCGATGCCGCCGGTACCGAGGTCGATATCGCCGAGTGGGGCTACTTCCCCACCGTCGATCTTTCCGCCGGCCCTGAGGAGTTCCCGTTCAGTGAATTCGGCTACGACGCTTCGGCCCGCCAGATGCTCTACGACTGGGGCCGCGTCGACAGCCAGGTCGCCAGTGCGGATGCGGCCGAACGAGAAGCGCGTCGATCGGTAGGCGTGGCCGAGGAGGAAGCCGCACTCGATATCGCGGAAGTCTATCTGGACGTACTCGCCGCGAAGCGCCGGCTGGAAGTGACCGGGCAATATGTCGACGACCTCGAGAATCTACGGGATCTGACCGTGGATCGCGGCAGTAACGGCTATACCGATAGTAGCGAACAAGGCCGCGTGGCCCTGGACCTGGCTCAGGCCCAGGGAGATCTGGCCACCGAGCGTGGCGCGCTCAACGATGCGCGCCGTCAGTTTCGGGTTCTCGTGGGTGTCTCGCCGGGCGAGCTGGAAGACCCGACCCCCAACGAACTGACGGATCGTCTGGAAGCCGACACCGCACTGGATGACTGGATCGTCGCTGCGCCCGCCTATCGTCAGGCCGTGGCAAGCGCCGAGCAGGCTCAGGCGGAGCTGGATGAAACCCAGGCGGCATTGAAGCCTCAGCTCAATCTCGAGGGATCGCTCGAACGTCGTCAGATCGGCGGTGAACTGCAGAACGATTCGGTCATCGGGCTTCGCCTGCGCATGGATACGCTGCAGGGCCTGGCCAGCTTTCAGCGCCCAGACGCCGCGCGGCAGCGACTCGAGGCAGCCCGTTATCGCATCGACGATCAGCGCCGCGAGATTCGCCGCAGCGTGCTGACGCTGATCGAGAACGCCGAGGTCTACCGCCAACGCCAGCAAGCGCTGACGAATCAGGTCGAGGAAGCGCAATCCGTGGGTGATCTCTACGACGATCAATTCTCGGTAGGGCTTCGCGACGTCAACGATCTGCTGACGATCCGCCAGGAGGCCTTCTCGGCCCGCCGCCAGCTGGTCGATCTCGAGAGCCAGCAAAAGCGCATTCAATATCGCGCAGCCTCGCAGTTGGGACTGATAAACCCGTTGATCACGGGTCGCCTGAGAGGTGACGCCCCATGAGCCTTTCCGCTCCAGAACGCGATCAGACCGCTTATCCAGATCCGGCCGAATCCCGCGTCGATCCGCTCCGGGATGGCCTGGCGCTGCTTTGTAGGCGCCTGGATCGCCCCACATCTGTTGCCGAGCTGGGTGACGGCCTGCCGCTGGAGAGCGGCAGGCTTCCGCTCAGGGAAATTCCCCGCTCCCTGCGCCGGGCCGGAGTCAGTGCTCGCGTCACCAGCCGTCCGTTGACACGGCTCTCCTCCCGTTTGCTGCCGGCACTGCTGATTCTCGAAGACGGCGATACCGCCTTGTTGGAGTCGCTGACTGCCGAGGAGGCCACTCTCGTGCTGCCGGAGACCGGTGGCGGCGAAGAAGTGATGACGCGCGAGGCGCTGGAAGCGATCTACAGCGGCATCGCGATCTTCGCACGCCCGATTCCCCGCAGTGATGATCGCGCCGGCAACTTTGCCAAGGCCGCGCCAAAGCACTGGCTGAAGGCGCCGCTTCGCGCGTGCTGGCCCGCCTATGCCGAAGTCGGCGTCGCCGCGCTGGCCGCCAACCTGCTGGCAATCTCTACCGCGCTGTTCGCGATGCAGGTCTACGACCGCGTCGTCCCCAACGCCGCCTTCGATACACTATGGGTACTGGCGAGTGGCGTCGCGCTCGCCGTGCTGCTGGAGTTTCTGCTCAAGGGGCTAAGAGCCCACCTGCTCGAGGTGATCGGCAAGCGTCTGGACCTCGAACTGTCATCGAAGCTGTTCGAACAGGCGGTGCGTTTGCGCCTGGCCGCGAAGCCGCCTTCCACTGGCGCCTTTACCAGTCAGGTTCGTGAGTTCGAGGCCGTGCGCGAATTCTTCACTTCTGCCACCGCCGGGGCGATCAGCGACCTGCCCTTCGTGGCGCTGTTCGTGCTGATCATCGCCTGGATCGGCGGGCCGGTGGCCTGGGTGCCGGTGGCAGCCATTGCCGGCATGATCATTCCGGGGCTGCTGCTGCAACGCTACCTGGCAAAACTGGCGCGGGAGAACCTGCGCGAAGGCGCGGTCAAGAACGGCGTGCTGCTGGAGTCGCTGGATCAGCTCGAGACGGTCAAGGCGACACGAGCCGAGGGCCGCAACCTGGCACTGTGGGAGTCGCTTTCGGCGCAGCTGTCGACGGCATCGATCCGCTTGCGCTCGGTCACCAGCATGCTGACCCACTCAGCGTCTCTGCTGCAGCAACTGGGCTACGTCGGCATCGTGATCGTCGGGGTTTACCGCATCAGCGCCGGCGACATGACGATCGGCGCGTTGATCGCCTGCTCCATTCTCGGCTCGCGGGCCATCGCCCCGATGGGCCAGACCAGCGCCCTGCTCGCCCGCTGGCAGCACGTCAAGGCTGCCGTCGAAGGTCTGGATGAACTGATGCAGGCACCTAACGAACAGGGCGCCGGGCAGAAGGTTCGCAAGCCTCGGCTCCAGGGTGACTATCAACTGGAAGAGGTGGTGGTTCGTCATCATGAGGAGGGTCCGGCGGCGTTGCAGATCGACGAGCTGACGATCGAAGCCGGCTCGCGAATCGCGCTGCTGGGCGGAAACGGCGCCGGCAAATCGACGTTATTGCGGCTGCTCTCCGGCTTTATCGAACCGACCGGCGGCCGTGTCATGCTGGACGACGTCAACATCACCCAGATCGAGTCGGCAGACCGCCGTCAGGCGATCGGCTATCTCCCCCAGGATATCGCGCTGTTCTACGGCACGCTGCGAGACAACCTGACCCTGGACGGCGCGGCTTACGACGACGAGGAGATATTTCAGGCCCTGGACGGGGTCGGCCTGGGCCGCTTCGTGCGCTCGCATCCGCAAGGACTGGAGCTACCGATCGCCTCCGGCAACAGTGTCTCCGGCGGGCAGCGCCAGGCCATCGGCCTCGCTCGACTGATACTGCAGGATCCGCGCATCGTGCTACTGGACGAGCCCACCGCCGCTTTCGATCAGAACAACGAAAAGCGTGCAGTCGCCTTTCTCAAGCGGTGGATGGAAGGCCGCACCTTGATCGTTTCGACCCACAAGAAGCCGCTACTGGAGTTGACCGAACGCGCCATCGTGCTGCGCGACGGCAAGCTGGCGATGCAGGGCAATCTCGATCAGGTAGTCAACGGCAACCGGGTCACCGCTACCGGCAGCCCTAGATCCAGCCTCGGCCCTCATTCTGGCCCCGGTTCCCATTCTGGCCCCGGTTCCCATTCTGGCCCCGGTTCCCATTCTGGCCCCGGTTCCAATTCTAGAGAGAGACGCTAGATGGCCACGACACTCAGCGATCAGGAACTGCAACGCCAGCTCGGCGACCCGAGCGCCAATCTGCGCCACCCGCTCGCCCGCCCGGTTGTCTGGGCCGTCCTGATCTGCCTGGTCACCTTCATCGGCTGGTCGGCGTGGGCGCATATCGCGGTGGTCACCCATGGCGAGGGCCGCGTGATTCCGGTCAGCCGTATCCAGTCGATACAGAGCCTCGAGGGCGGCATCATCGACGAGATAAAGGTTCGCGAAGGCGATATCGTCGATCAGGGTCAACTGCTGGTCAGACTCAGCGGCACGCGGTTTCGCAGCGCCTATCAGGAAACGGAAAATCAGGTACAGGCGCTGGACGCAGCCATTGCCAGGCTCCAGGCCGAGGTGCTGGAGAAGGACAGCATCACGTTCCCGGAGGACGTCGATGCGCAAAGTTCGCTGGCCCAGTCCGAGCGCGAACTGTTCCATGCCCGCCGCGAAAAACTCCGCGAGGCAACCGCGTCGCTCGGTCACGAAATTCAGATGGCACAGCGTCGGCTGAATCTGATCCAGCCACTGGTGGCGCGTAAGGCCGTCAGTGAAATGGAAGCGCTGCAGCTTCAGCAGGACATGGCATCGCTTCGGGGTAAACGCGCCGAGATCCAGAACAGCTATGTGCAGGATGCCTACACCGAACTGACCGAAAAGAAAGGCGAACTCTCCTCGCTGGAGCAGGTGCTGGTGCAGCGACAGGACCAGTATCAGCGCACCGAGCTGCATTCACCGGTCCATGGCCGGGTCAACGCCATCAACTACACCACTCAGGGCGGCGTGGTGCCACCTGGGGAGACGATCATGGAGGTGATTCCGCTGGAGGATCAACTGCTGCTCGAAGCCAAGATCAAGCCGCAGGACGTCGCGTTCCTGGCACCGGGCATGCCCGCCAGCGTCAAGATCACCGCCTACGACTACACCATATATGGCGATCTCGAGGGCACCGTCGAGCAGATCAGTGCCGACACCATCGAAGAGGAAACGCCGCGCGGCACGGAATCCTACTACAAGGTCTATATCCGCACCGACAGCGGCTCGTTGACGCATCGAGGCGAAGAGCTGCCGATCATTCCCGGCATGATCGCCCAGGTCGACATTCAGACCGGCGAGCGCAGCGTGCTGGACTATCTGCTCAAGCCGCTGCTCAAGGCCAATCTGTACTGATCACGGTCAACCGGTACGCATGATCGTCAACCTGCACCGGGGTGGGTGCTCACTGGCGCTCGGCCACCCAGTGGCGGGCCTCTTGGCGCAGCGCTTCATCGGACGGGCGGCCAGCCCGAGGTTGACCATCAACGGCGCGCTGGGCATACGTCAACGCCTTGGCATCCTCGCCCTGGTCCTCGAGAAACTGAGCGTAGTAGAAGTTGGTGTCGATCCCGGCGGGACGAATCGATACCGCCCGCTCCAGCAGTTGTCTGGCTTTGTCGTCATCACCGAAAGCGATCGGCCAACCCGGCGCGTGTTGGTAGAGCGCACCCAAGGTCACGTAGGCCGAGCCGTCTTCACCCTGTGGATCAATGGCGATCGCTCTTTCCAGCACCGTACGAGCCCGCTTGGCAAGATCCAGTGCGCCCAGGCCGCCTTTCGCCTTGGCGAACGACGCCAGAATGACGCCCTGCGCCGTCAGCACATGGGAGTCGTCGGGCTGACTCCGGGCCAGCATGTCCACCTCACCGGCAAGATCTTCGAACGCTTTCAACTGGGCGTCGCCCTGCATCTGATATTCGACATTTCCCCACCGCTGCATCAACGAGAACAGCGTCGAATCCGGCATCTGCGCCGCCGCCGAGGCAATCCCGAACCCACCGATCAGCATCGAGGCGAGCAATATCGTAACGAGCAGTGGCATCGAAGACGCCCGACGTGCCATCAGACGATAAGAAGAGAAACAGTCATGGGAAATCCACTGCCAGGGTTGGCGCATCGACATCACTCCAGGAGGAAACCTAACCGCAATCTAACGGTCGTTTGAATCCATCACTATACGGTTTTAGTCGCAGGGCTGCTGATGGTGATGACCGCCCCCGATCGAGTTCACTTTACATGGCAGCTTTTGAAACCGAAATTCAAGCACTACGCGAGACCGTAACCACGAGCGACCGATATACACCCCCCAGCGTCAACCATGCAAAAATCATTCACACACACCCATTCGGACAAAGCCCATTTATATAGATCCACTTATATAGATCTACTTATATAGATCTACTTATATAAACCTGTTTATATAGACCCACCCGCATAAAACCCCGCGTGAAGAAAGATTCTTGCCGCCAGTTACCCAAGGCTATACTCAGTTTCGACAAACCTCATTCCGGCCTCCATCTGGAATTTCGACCGATCTGGTGGAACACGTCGTGCGTCTTCCCTTGTCAGCTCGAGGCTCCTTGCGCCTCGCCTTGTGTCGCATCCGTTTTCCATACGTTTTCCATACGTTTTCCATCCAACCAGATAAACCCGTCACCCCGACCCACGCAAGTCGATACGACTTCGGTAAAATTAGCGCCCGTGAGCCGATAGTGACTCACTGCGTTCGCACGACGCGGGGTCGCACCACCCGCCCACCATGGTTTATCGAATAAAAGCGGCAATTGGCGATTTCCCACAGCAATACCGGACAAGAAGCTCAAGCTCTCAATTTAATTAGGAGGTTCCCGTGGGCAAAAAAACCATTACACTCGGCATCAAAGTTGATCCCGCCAGGAATCGTTTGCCGGTTACTGATAGGAATCTATTTCAGCAACGGTTTTCAGGAAAATACCGTACGGCTTGTTTGGCTCAAATGTTTTCGTTTCTGGTTGCATCCCCGCGACCGCTTTGACCCGGTATGGCAAACGGTCCCTGCTGACTGTTTCCCATAATCGGGTTTCTTTTTATCGGGGCGAATTTCTGTGGCCGGAAGCGCAAATGCGGATAGACATCGATAGCCGAACAAGAAACGCGAACAGAGAGGCAATCGACATTTCGTGCTTCTCGATCGTTGCGCGATAGGAAAGAAGACGATGCAGGAAAATTCTGAGTTCAGGCTGACGACCAGACTGCAGTCGATCATGAAAACGAGAGTCGAGCGAAGGGAAGGAAAAAAGCTAAATTACTGATTTCACGGATGGTGCCGGCGGTCGGACTCGAACCGACACACTGTCTCCAGCGGCGGATTTTGAAAGCGAAGCCCCACGGGTTCGCCATGGCCAGTTTTCAGTGAAATCAGTCGATTACCTTCACCGTACTGGTCTGCTATGGCTAGCTGTGCCTCCTTGAGGTGGACACAATGTGGTCGCTTTCAAAACTCTACCCCTATATTAAAAAGAGATAAAACCAAACATTATTAAAAACGCACCAGGTGTATTTTAAATAAACCGCATAAAAACGTTAGCAACTAAAAATCATCAGGAAATTGTTTCTGTAAACCTTTCCAACTTATCAACTGCCTGCATAGTGCGCATCTCAGAACCATTTAGCAAATTAAACAAGGCTAACAACTGATCGGAATCCATCGTTTTTGTTAAATTAACGCCATAATTTTCGGCGCTAGGGTATGCAATCTTAAAATCCTCTTCAACTCCTGCCGCCCTAACGCTTGAAACCACTTTTTCTACATTTTCAAGAGAGCACTTAAACCCCAATATTATCGTCCCAAACATATTTTCTCTTAGGTAGAGCTTTTCTTTTGTATAAATAGCCCTAACCTCTTCTTCATACTCCCAAGATTTTGATTTATACTTATGTATGCTCCGTATAAAAGCATCCTGATCTTCAAAAAAATTCAAAAAGTTTGCATTTACAACATCATTGCTATATTCGACTTCCATAAATGCCTTTGCCCCCCCTTCACCATCAGGCACATAGATCTCTACGCATACCCCTTTCATTCCATCTGCATAATGCCCCCACATTAATTCGCTTCTATTATCCCTCGAAAAGCAGCAAACCCTGTTTCTGTGAACATGCTCTCTAACAGCGCTTGAGAAATTACGCATTATTTCTTCTATTTGATCATCAACACCTTTCTGATCAAGGTGATTGATATGCCACTTACTGGGGATATTGTCAATTTTTGGATAACCAACCCCTATTTCCATTGCATATTTCCTAGCGCCCTTCATATATTTTTGTATTAACTTTTTCCTGTCATCTCTATCCCTATTAGTGCGACATTTTTGATACTCGATCCTTAACCGACTTTCTGATGCATCGTTTAGGTTAGTAAAATCGCTAAAGTAAAGATATTTATTTACAATACTATCTAGAGCATTAGATTTGTAGCCAGTCACGACCCCATCGCTATTAATTAATGGCTTATGCTCAATGGCCATATACCTATAAAGACGCATTCACCACTCCTTAGCAAAAACAAATCTTAAACGATCTACGGAGATTCTCTCCATTTCAACATGGACTGTTTTACATATCGCATTTAGCAAGCCATCATGCCGCTTGTTGCGTCTCGACATATTGTGTGAGTTGTCGTCCAACTCAATAACCCTCACCACCTCCATCGTATCCTTCTCACAAATCACGAAGTCGAAATGCCACTGCGACACCTGTCGAAACAGGGCCATCCATTCGCGGCTGCGTTCTTTGTAGAGGGAGGTATTGGGCTGAATGACGTCGACCACGCGCACCTGACAGAACACGTGGTGTGTCTCGCCATACTTGTACTGCAGGACTTTGAACAGCATCTGCTCGAGTTCGGTGAGCAATCGCCCCTTCTTCACGTAGGCGTCGCCACGTTCGATCAACTCCGCCGCCGTGACTTTCCTTGGCTGCTTGCTGGGCTTGCCTCGATAACCCTTCTTGAAACCGCTAACGATGGCCCAGTAAACAATCCTCCTGAATAGGCCATTCAGCGTTGCCAGGAAGGCGACACACAAAACGCCAACCAGCAGGAAGGTAATCGCGGCGTACGCGATCAGATCGTTTAACTGCATTGTGCCCCCGACGCCCGTTACTGCTTCTTATCTGTATTCCAGGTTCATCGGTAGATCCTTGGGATTCTTGAGCGTCTAGCGCGCCCTTTCCCTTTCCCCGCCCATCACTCGTTCCCTGTTCCCTGGTACCAGCGCTCGGCTACTCGCCTCGCGACCCGGTATCCGTTCCTGTCGGCTTGAGCCGATCTCTGGTCCGCTCTATCTCCGGGCTGACCTGCCCTGCTGCTTCGTTGACCTGCCCCGTCATCAACCACAGGGAGTATTTCGGCCATTGCATACAGATCGCTTCCAGCATTTCACCCTTAGGCGGTCTGCCTGACTGCTCGATGCTTTCTACAGTTTTCTTCGCCACACCAATGAGTTGCGAAAACTCGTGACGTCCAGACGTCTCGGCTTCGCGGATTTCACGCATTCTTTTTGCCAACTCACTAGACATGACCCAACTTCTTAGTATACTGACTACGTAGGGTACCAACTAATGGGGATACCCGCTGGTTTAATCGTGACAATGTCACGCAATCCAGAACATACCACAGCGAGCCAAAACGAGCCGATACGACAATGGAAAAGAATAACGCGCCTCAGGTCTCGGCCACCGTGCCAGTCATGACCATCGAGCGATTCTCCGAGCTCACCGGCATGTCCTATAGCGCCATCAAAGGGCAGCTACAGCTCGGCAACCTTCCGCTGTTCAAGATCGGCCGTCGCCGCATGGTCAACATCGCTCTCCTGACCGCTGAATGCCTCCAGTCGGAGGAGTGGTCATGAATCGTCGATCTCCTATCGGACTGTCCAAAATATATTTAGGCCAAGGCCTTCATTTTTCGCGCAGCTTGTCGTTAACATGCGTTAACACGGCTAAGCAAGACGGCCGCGCCCCCTTTTCGACTTCTACAGGCGACCTCGAACCCCGACCTGTCAGAAACGCCAAAAAATCGATTTTTGGTTGCTTCCCCGCGACCGCTTCAACCCGGTATGGCAAACGCTACCTAGTGATCGTTTCCCATAACCGGGTTTCTTTTGCAGCAAAATCAGGCATCAGCCGAAAGTTGCATAGCACTAAATCAATTTATTTAACAAAGGTTACTTCTCTTCTTCCAAAAGTCGGTTTAACATCAGCCTGTGCAACGGTTTCTTGTTTCTCGGTCCGTTCCTCCGATCTCAAGTCCGTCAGAGCCATTAATAGGCTTGCACCGAACTATAGCGACCATGAACAGCGCTATTACCTAAACGACGTCCTGACTCGATCAGTTGACGCACCACTCGCCCGCACCGGCCTATGGCGCTACCAAGCCATATATCCAGTGCGGGTTTTTTGTAATCCTCTCATTACATATCTACAAACTTTTATCGCGATCTATCGCGCGATATTAGCTG
>NZ_MSDO01000050.1 GCF_001937195.1 Salinicola socius
GTTGCGTAGTTCGTATCAGGGGTCCTTGTTTCGACATGAATTCTTGATGCACAGAGTGGACCGGTAGTTCAGTCGGTTAGAATGCCGGCCTGTCACGCCGGAGGTCGCGAGTTCGAGTCTCGTCCGGTCCGCCATATCGACGTCTTCTGCTGCATTCAATACGTTTCACGCTTCGCTGCATTCAATACGTTTCACGCCTCGTAGTCTGGCGCTACCGCGATAACCGCGGTGTTCTGCGCTTCGACTTCTGAAG
>NZ_MSDO01000051.1 GCF_001937195.1 Salinicola socius
ATATCGACGTCTTCTGCTGCATTCAATACGTTTCACGCTTCGCTGCATTCAATACGTTTCACGCCTCGTAGTCTGGCGCTACCGCGATAACCGCGGTGTTCTGCGCTTCGACTTCTGAAGTTCTCGATACTCTCCGCTGTCCTTTGCCATGGTCCCGCCTCCGTCTGTCGGGCGAATCGTCGCTCCTGTCTGTCTTTGCACGCCTATCCTTGCGCTCGATATCACCCGTACGGTGCTACCGCTTTGGTGGAATGGCTCTCGTCGTGGTTTTCGTTACACTGGCCCTCATACGCGCGTTTGAAACCGCTGCCGGCGGTGTGCGCCTCGACATGAGTGGATCCGATTCGTGACGCGTTTTCCCAATCTCTTTCGTCCTCTGCAAGTTGGCTCGCTGACGCTGCGCAACCGTGTGGTGATGGGGTCGATGCATACCAACCTGGAAGAAGCACCGAGCGGCTTCGAGCGTCTGGCGGCGTTCTACGCACAACGGGCACGTCATGGGGTGGGTTTGATCGTCACCGGTGGCATTGCGCCCAACCCTGAAGGGGCTGTCTTTCAGGGCGCAGCCAAGCTTACCGACGAGGCCGAGGCCGAGCAGCATCGCCCGGTGGTGGAAGCTGTCCATGCACACGGCGCGCATATCTGCCTGCAGATTCTGCACGCGGGCCGTTACGCCTATTCCCCGGATCTGGTGGCGCCTTCGGCGATCGCAGCGCCGATCAACCACTTCACGCCACGCGCGTTGAGTGGCGACGAGATCGAACGGCAGATCGATGATTTCGTGCGCTGTGCCGAGCTGGCGCGGCGCGCGGGGTACGACGGCGTCGAGATCATGGGGTCGGAGGGGTATCTGATCAATCAGTTCCTGTGCCGCCGGACCAACCACCGCGACGACGCCTGGGGCGGCGATAGCCAGCGCCGGCAACGCTTCGCCATCGAGATCGTGCGTCGCGTCCGTGACGCATGCGGTCCGGATTTTCTGCTGATCTTTCGGCTGTCGATGATCGATCTGGTGGAGGAGGGCAGTACCGGCGACGAGGTCGTGACGCTGGCGCTGGCGATCGAGCGTGCCGGTGCGGACGTGATCAATAGCGGTATCGGCTGGCACGAGGCGCGCGTGCCGACCATCGTCACCAGCGTGCCGCGTGCCGCTTTCGTCCCGGTCAGCCGGGAGGTGCGCGAGGCGATCTCGATACCGCTGATCGCCACCAATCGTATCAATATGCCGGCGATCGCTGAGGCGGTACTGGCCGAGGGGCACGCCGACCTGGTCTCGATGGCACGACCTTTTCTCGCCGATCCGGCCTGGATGGCCAAGGCCGAGCAGGGCCGAGTCGATGAGATCAATACCTGCATCGCCTGCAATCAGGCCTGCCTCGACCATACCTTCCAGGGCAAGTTGACCTCCTGTCTGGTCAATCCGCGCGCCTGTCATGAAACGGAGCTGACGCTGCCGCCGACCGATTCGCCCAAGCGCATCGCCGTGGTGGGTGCCGGTCCGGCGGGCCTGGCCGCGGCCACCGCCTGCGCCGAGCGTGGCCATCGGGTGACGATTTTCGAACGCGATCCGCAGATTGGCGGTCAGTTCCGGTTGGCTCAGCGAATACCGGGGAAAGAGGAATTTGCCGAAACGCTGCGCTACTTCGCCACCCAGTTGACGCTGCACGGCGTCGAGCTGCGCCTCGGCACCGAGGCCGATATCCAGCAACTGCAGGAGTTCGACGAGATCATCATTGCCACCGGGGTCAGGCCGCGCGCGCTCGACATTGAGGGTATCGAGCATCCCTGCGTGATCTCCTACCCTGTGGCGATCCAGCATCCCGAGCGCGTGGGACGTCGCGTCGCCATCATCGGTGCCGGCGGGATAGGTTTCGATGTCGCTGAACTGCTGGCGCATGCCGAGCAGCCGGCGCTCGATATCGAGCGTTGGTGTGACGAGTGGGGCGTTGACTTGACGGTTGAACACGCCGGCGGCTTGAAGCCGCGGCTGAAGCCCACGGTGCCGCGACAGATCACATTGCTGCAGCGCAAGACCGGCAAGCCGGGGGCAGGGCTCGGGGTGACTACCGGCTGGGTCCACCGGGCCGCACTGCGGGCTCGGCGGGTCGAGACGCTGTCGGGCTGCGTCTATCGGCGCATCGACAGTGACGGTCTGCACCTTGATGTCGATGGGGAGTCCAGGCTACTGGCGGTCGATAGCATCGTGATCTGCGCCGGGCAGGAGTCGCAGCAGGCGCTCCATCAGGCGCTGGTCGCAACCGGGGCGCGAGTTCATCGTATCGGCGGCGCCGATCTGGCAGCGGAGCTCGATGCCAAGCGTGCCATCGATCAGGGCGTGCGGCTGGCGGCGTCGCTGTGAGCCTCGCCGGGTTGCGTTGAGTCAGCGTGAGTGGCGGATAGATACGCGCTGCCGGGGCGCGAAGACAGATGTTAGACTTGGGGCTCACCAGTAAGCGCGAGCCGTGTGACGGCGACCCCGTCGCTTTCCTGGCCGCGCTTCTTGTTATTCAGGCTGCCGTGTATTTCCGACCGCCATGCCTGACCCTCAGAAACGTGTACTCTTTCCGCCTTGACCGGCTCGAGTCGCTTTTCTCGATGGAGGGATCGAACAAGGACCCCCAGATGACATCCGACTGTAACCCTCGCTATCTGGCGAGCGACAATACCTCCGGCATCTGTCCGGAAGCGCTTGATTACCTGATTCGGGCCAATGCCAGCGACGATCTCGCCTATGGCAACGATGCCTGGACTCACCGTGCCGCGGATCGTTTCCGCGAACTCTTCGACTACGATTGTGACGTCTTTTTCGTCTTCAACGGCACTGCCGCCAATTCGCTGTCGCTGGCGGCGTTGGGTCAGAGTTATCACAGCGTGATCTGTCACGAACTGGCCCATATCGAGACCGACGAGTGTGGCGGGCCGGAGTTTTTCTCCAACGGCTCCAAGCTGCTGACCAGCCCGGGTGAGAACGGCAAGCTGACGCCCGAGGGAATAGAGCGGCTGGTGGTGAAGCGCAACGATATCCACTACCCCAAGCCGCGGGTCGTCTCGATCACACAGGCCACCGAGGTGGGAACGGTCTACTCCCGCGAGGAGCTGCTGGCGATCCGCACCGTCGCGGACAAGTACGACCTGCGTGTTCACATGGACGGCGCGCGTTTCGCCAACGCCTGCAGTGCGCTGGATGCCTCCCCGGCCGAGCTGACCTGGCAGGCTGGCGTCGACGTGCTCTGTTTTTCCGGTACCAAGAATGGGTTGCCGATGGGCGAGGCGATTCTGTTCTTCAACAAGGAACTGGCCGAAGACTTTGCCTACCGTTGCAAGCAGGCGGGGCAGCTGGCTTCCAAGATGCGTTTCATCGCCGCGCCCTGGCTGGGGCTGCTTGAATCCGGTGCCTGGCGGCGCAACGCCGATCATGCCAATGCCATGGCCCGCTACCTCGCCGACGGTCTGGCGTCTCTGCCCGGTGTCTCGCTGATGTTTCCGGCTCAGGCCAACAGTGTCTTCGTCAGCTTGCCGGAGCCGGTCATCACCCAGCTGCGTGCCAAGGGCTGGACGTTCTACACCTTCATCGGCGCCGGCGGTGCGAGATTCGTGTGTTCCTGGAACACGACTTCCGAGCTGCTCGACCAGCTACTGGAAGACGCCCGCGCCGCCTTCGACGCGCCCTGATGCACGCCGGCGCCCGGTCGATTCGGGCGCCGGTCACTTCTCGCCTCCCTCCCTTGTTGATGCGCCAGCGAATTTATCCAGGTTTTTCGATGGGTTAGCGACGTCTGCCTGAATTGGCACGTTTTATCCATGCAAATTCCCCGTGCATCGAAACCGGATCGTGATAGCGTGTTCTAAAGGGTCAATTCCGACGCTGCGTTGAAAAGACTCGCAAAATGGGTCTACCCGACGCTTCGTGAATCTGTCTATGCTGATAGTCAGCTAACCCGGCTGGCAGGACCTGGGTCCTGAGCGGTCGGGGGTCACGACCAGGAGGCTTCCATGAGCATCTTCGATCACGTGCAGAGCCGTTACGAGCAGGTTCAACAGGAAGAGATGAGCCTGCAGGAATATCTCGAGCTGTGCCGGAAGGATCCTCGAGTCTATGCCAACGCCGCCGAGCGGATGCTCAATGCGATCGGGGAGCCGGAAGCCATCGATACGGCCAAGGATCCCAGCCTGTCGCGAATTTTCTCCAACAAGGTCATCCGCCGCTATCCCGCCTTTGCCGAGTTCTACGGCATGGAAGAAGCGATCGAACAGATCGTCTCCTATTTTCGCCACGCCGCCCAGGGGCTCGAGGAGCGCAAGCAGATTCTCTACCTGCTGGGTCCGGTCGGCGGTGGCAAGTCGTCGCTGGCGGAACGCCTGAAGTTGCTCATGGAGCGCGTGCCGTTCTACGCGATCAAGGATTCGCCGGTCTACGAGTCTCCTCTGGGATTGTTCTCGCCGGAAGAGGATGGCGAGCTGCTCGAGAAGGAGTACAACATCGCCCAGCGCCATCTGAGAGGGCCGATGTCGCCTTGGGCTGCCAAGCGACTCAAGGAGTACGGCGGCGATCTCTCGCAGTTCCGGGTGGTGCGCCTGCATCCGTCACGCCTCAACCAGATCGCGGTTTCCAAGACCGAGCCCGGTGACGAGAACAATCAGGATATCTCGTCGCTGGTGGGCAAGGTCGATATCCGCCAATTGGAGCTCTATTCCCAGGACGATCCCGATGCCTACAGCTTCTCCGGCGGTCTGTGCAAGGCCAACCAGGGGCTGATGGAGTTCGTCGAGATGTTCAAGGCGCCGATCAAGGTGCTGCATCCGCTGCTGACCGCCACACAGGAGGGTAACTACAATCCGACCGAGGGCATGGGCGCGATTCCCTTCGAAGGCATCATCATGGCCCACTCCAACGAGAGCGAGTGGCAGCAGTTTCGCAACAATCGCAATAACGAGGCCTTCCTCGACCGCGTCTATATCGTCAAGGTGCCGTACTGCCTGCGCGTCTCCGAAGAGGTCAAGATCTATCAGAAGCTGCTGGAGCATTCGTCGCTCAACGAAGCGCCCTGTGCGCCGGACACGCTGCGCATGCTGGCCCAGTTCTCGACGCTCTCCAGGCTCAAGGAGCCGGAAAACTCGAGCATCTACTCCAAGATGCGGGTCTACGATGGCGAAAATCTGAAGGACACCGATCCCAAGGCCAAGTCGATCCAGGAATATCGTGACGCCGCCGGCGTGGACGAAGGGATGAACGGCCTCTCCACCCGCTTTGCCTTCAAGATTCTTTCCAAGGTATTCAACTTCGACGCTCACGAGATTGCCGCCAACCCGGTCCATCTGCTCTACGTGCTGGAACAGGCGCTGGAGCGCGAACAGTTGCCGAAAGAAGTGCACGAGCGCTATCTGCGTTTCATCAAGGAGTATCTGGCGCCGCGCTACGTCGACTTCATCGGCAAGGAGATTCAGACCGCCTATCTCGAGTCCTACACCGAGTACGGTCAGAACATCTTCGATCGCTACGTCACCTACGCCGACTTCTGGATTCAGGACCAGGAGTATCGCGATCCGGAGACCGGCGAGCTGTTCGATCGCCAGTCGCTCAACGAGGATCTCGAGAAGATCGAGAAGCCCGCCGGCATTTCCAATCCCAAGGACTTCCGTCACGAGGTGGTCAATTTCGTGCTGCGGGCGCGTGCCCACAACAACGGCATGAATCCCAGCTGGCAGTCGTACGAGAAACTCCGGGGCGTGATCGAGCACAAGATGTTTGCCAACACCGAGGAGTTGCTGCCGGTGATCTCGTTCAATGCCAAGGCGTCGGTGTCGGATCAGCGCAAGCATGAAGACTTCGTCGATCGCATGGTGCAGCGCGGCTATACCGAGAAGCAGGTGCGACTGTTGTCCGAATGGTATCTGCGGGTTCGCAAGTCGCACTAGCCGGCGATTCACTGATGTCAGCCGGGAGGCGGCCGCGGACCGGGCCGCGCTTCCAGGGGCAGAGGCCGTTGCGGGTGGTCGCTGTCAAAGCCAGTCTGCGGCCAGCCTGCAGGAGATGCCATGAGCTACTTCATCGATCGACGCCCCAATGCGCGCAACAAGAGCGCGGTCAACCGTCAGCGATTCCTGCAGCGCTATCGCTCCCACATCAAGCGGGCCGTGGAAGAGTCGGTGAATCGACGCTCGATTACCGACATGGAGCGCGGGGAAAAGGTGTCGATTCCGGCCAAGGATATCTCCGAGCCCTCTTTCCAGCATGGGCCTGGCGGTAGGCGTACGGTGGTGAGTCCCGGCAACAAGGATTTTGCCGAGGGCGACCGGCTGCGACGGCCGGGCGGCGGCGGCGGTGGTCAGGGCGGCGGCGACGGTCAGGCGGGAAATCAGGGCGAGGGCATGGATGAATTCGTGTTCTCGCTGTCGCGGGAAGAGTTTCTCGATTTTGTCTTCGATGGTCTGGAGCTGCCGCACCTCGAACGCAAGCAGCTGCAGGTGCTGGAGGAAACCCGGCCGGTTCGCGCGGGGATTTCGAAAGAGGGTGTGCCGGCGCGGATCAATATCGTGCGCTCGATGCGCGAGGCTCAGGCTCGGCGTATCGGCATGCGGGCACCGCTGAAGCGCGCCCTTCGTGAGGCGCAGGAGGCGCTCGAGAGCGAAGAGCGAAAGGATCCGGTGCTGCGCAATCCGGCGCGTATCGGTGAACTCAAATCCGAGATCGAGCGGTTGGAGAAGCGGATCGAGTCGATTCCGTTCCTGGACACCTACGATCTGCGCTACAACCATCTTACCCATCAGCCGATGCCGTCGAACCAGGCCGTGATGTTCTGCATCATGGATGTTTCCGGTTCGATGACCCAGGCCCACAAGGATATCGGCAAGCGCTTCTTTCTCCTCCTCTATCTGTTTCTCGAGCGCAATTACGAGAAAGTCGAGCTGGTGTTCGTGCGTCATCACACCGTGGCCAAGGAAGTCGACGAGGAGGAGTTCTTCTACTCGCGGGAGACCGGCGGCACCATCGTTTCCAGTGCCCTGACGCTGGTCAACAGCATCATTGAGGCTCGTTATGCGCCGGAGCAGTGGAATCTGTACGTGGCCCAGGCCAGCGATGGCGACAACTGGGACGACGATTCCTCGACCTGCCTCGAGCTGCTCGACGAGTCGCTGATGCGCAAGCTGCAGTACTTCACCTATGTCGAGATCACGCCCCACGCCCATCAGGCGCTGTGGGAGGCCTATGACACGGTCAGAGCGGCGTATCCCGAGCGTTTCGCCATGCAGCAGATAGTCCAGGCGGAAGATATCTACCCGGTCTTCCGCGAGCTTTTCCGTCAGCGCGCGCAGAGCTGACATGGAGATCTTCGGCGGGACGCCACGCAGCGAGGAGTCACCGATGACGCGACGCAAGCCTTTAGCCACCGGCTCGGACTGGAACTTCGAGACGCTCGAAGCGTACGAGCACGCCATCGCCGCGCTGGCACGTGAATATCGGCTGGACACTTACCCCAACCAGATCGAGATCATCACCTCCGAGCAGATGATGGATGCCTATGCGAGCGTCGGCATGCCGATCGGTTACCACCACTGGTCGTTCGGCAAACAGTTCCTCTCGGTAGAGCAGGCTTACCGCCGTGGGCAGATGGGATTGGCCTACGAGCTGGTGATCAATTCCGATCCCTGCATCGCCTATCTCATGGAAGAAAACTCGCTGATGATGCAGGTGCTGGTTATCGCCCACGCCTGCTACGGACACAATTCGTTCTTCAAGGGCAACTATCTGTTTCGTGCCTGGACGGACGCCTCGGCGATCGTCGACTATCTGGACTTTGCCCGAAAGTATGTCGCCAGATGCGAAGAGCGCCATGGGGTCGAGGCGGTGGAGCAGCTGCTCGATGCCTGCCATGCGCTGCAGAGCTACGGCGTCGATCGCTACAAGCGTCCTTCGCCGATCTCGGCCGAAGAGGAGGTCAGGCGTCAGGACGAGCGAGAAGCGTACCTGCAGACACAGGTCAACCGGCTCTGGAGCACGATCCCCCTGGCGGTGAGTGGGCTTGCCCAGGAGCCGCCGCACGATCACGAAAACGATCCGCTGGGCCTGCACCGTCATGGCCGCTATCCCAGCGAGCCGCAGGAAAATCTGCTCTATTTCCTCGAGAAGAATGCGCCGCTGCTGGAACCCTGGCAGCGCGAGATCGTGCGTATCGTGCGCAAACTGGCCCAGTATTTCTATCCGCAGCGTCAGACCCAGGTGATGAACGAAGGCTGGGCCACTTTCTGGCACTACACCTTGATGAATCGTCTTTACGACGACGGCCAGATCGACGAGGGCATCATGCTCGAGTTCCTGCAGTCGCATACTGCGGTCGTCAGCCAGCCCGGTTTCGACAGCCCCTATTTCAACGGCATCAACCCCTATGCACTGGGATTCGCGATGTTCAGCGATATCCAGCGCATCTGCCGGGCACCGACAGGCGAGGATCGCGAGTGGTTTCCGGACATCGCCGGCAGCGACTGGCTGGAGACGCTGCATTTCGCGATGCAGAACTTCAAGGACGAGTCGTTCATTCAGCAGTTTCTGTCGCCCAAGGTGATCCGCGACCTCAAGCTCTTCAGTCTGGTCGACGACGATCGTGACGACAGTCTTCAGGTCGAGGCGATTCACGACGATCGCGGCTACCGGCGCATTCGTGAGGCGCTGAGCGTGCAGTACGCGCTGTCGGCTCGTGAGCCCAATATCCAGGTCTGGGAAGCCGATATCCGCGGTGATCGCTCGCTGACGCTGCGTCATGTGCAGGATCGTCGGCGCCCGCTGGGCCAGAGTCTCTTTCCTGTCATGCGCTATCTGCATCAGCTGTGGGGATTCCCGATCAGGCTAGAGTCGATGGAAGGCGGCGATGTCGTGCGCCGCTATCAATGGCCGATTCCCGAATCGTCGCGAGAATCGGCGTGATAGGGCGAGTCTCCCGCGTCCGCTTCGGCTGGGAATGGCTCGGGCATCCGCTGACGCCGGGAGGCGACCCGTCGCAGAGCTGATATACTCGCGCCGATCATCATTCTGTTGATTGGCCCGTCGATCGCGGGCCGAATTCGGTGGGAGAGGGAAATGCAGAACGCCGTCATTCTGATCAATGTCGAAAAGGGCCGGATTCGCGGTGTCGCCGAGCGGTTGGCCGACCTCGAGGGGATCAGCGAGGTCTATTCGACCTGCGGTCGCTACGATCTGATTGCCATCGCCCGCACGCGGGATTTCGAATCACTGGCCACGCTGGTGACCGAGCGCCTGATGAGTGTCGAAGGAATTCGCGATACCGAGACGCTCAACGCCATGCAGGTGCACTCGCGCCACGATCTCGACGCCATGTTCTCCGTCGGTCTCTAGGCCAGCGTGGCGCGTCGTCGAAAGCGAGGGCTGCTGGGGCAGCTCGCTCGCTCGTCCAGAATCGGTCTGGTTTTTGTCATCGTCATCAGCGGGCTGTGGTACTGGCAGGAAGGGGATGTCCGTGACCGGCTGAGCTGGATGGGCGTTCCCGAATGGCACTGGAACGACTGGCGGGGCTGGAATCGCGTGCTGCGTAACGATGGTTTCCTGGTGGGCTGGTCGGACGTGCGGGGCGAGCCGCTTTGGGTCGGCTATGCGCTGAATCGGGTCATTGATCCGCACAGCTATTCACGGCCCGATCGGTTCGAGTCCGACTGGCGCAGCCTGTGGCCCATCAGCGCCGACGACTACACCCGTAGCGGCTACGATCGCGGTCACCTGGCGCCAAACTATGCGATGTCGGTCGTTCATGGGCGCGATGCGCAGATGGCGAGCTTCCTGATGACCAACATCACGCCGCAACGCCCCAAGCTCAATCGTCAGCTATGGCAGCGCCTGGAAGAAGCGGTCATCGACGATTTCGTGCCGCGTTTCGGGAGCGTCTGGGTCGTTGCCGGGCCGGTTTTCGATGATCAGTTGCTGCATCGGGTAGGTTTCACCCAGATTCCCGTGGGTTTCTACAAAATATTGATCGTACCCGGCCAGACGCCGCGGGCGCTGGCATTTTTCATGCCGCAGGACGTCAATGGAAAAGAACCACTGGCGCGCTTTCTGGTCACGATCGACGAGATCGAGGCGCGTACCGGGCTGGATTTCTTTCCTCGACTGGCCGATCCCGTCGAGCGCCGGCTGGAAGGGCGCGTGGAGACGAACGGTTGGGGGCTGGAAGCGATCTCGACGCGGCCGGGGCGCTATCAGTGATCTCTGGCGTATCGAGCGGGCGCTGGTCGGCAGGAGTCTATCCGCGCAAACGGCGAGAAGGGTGCCGGGAGAGGCGCTCATGGCAGGAGCTGATACGGGATCGGGATGATGAAGAGGATGACGCCGGAAAAAGAGAAACCGTGCGCAAAGAGATCTTGCGAAGAATAGATCGTTGGGCAGTAACCGGCGTTGTGTCAGACAGTCGGTGCTT
>NZ_MSDO01000052.1 GCF_001937195.1 Salinicola socius
GCGAAGCTGTAGGAGCCGTCGGCGTTGAACGTCAGGCTGCCTTTGCCCTGACCTACGCCGGTGTCGAGCGCGTAGCTGGCGATGGTGCCATCGACGTCACTTGCTGCTGGAACTTGCCCACTGAGAACGCTGTTCTCTTCCGTCGTGGCCGTGCCTGCCTGAGCGACCGGCGCATCGTTAGTCCCCGTGACGGTGATGGTGACCGTCTTCGGTGCACTGACGCCGCCATCGTTATCGGTGGCGGTGTAGCTGAAGGTGACGTCGCGACTTTCGCCTGCGGCCAGACCATCGAAGTCAGTGCCGGGGGCGAAGGTGTAGGAGCCGTCGGCATTGAACGTCAGGCTGCCATTGCCAGTGCCGACATCCGTCGCCAGGTCGTAACCGGCGATCGTCCCATCGACATCGGTCGCTGCCGGAACCTGCCCGCTGAGAACGCTGTTCTCGCCGGTAGTCTGGATATCGGCGACGGCCACCGGGGCGTCGTTGGTACCGGTGA
>NZ_MSDO01000053.1 GCF_001937195.1 Salinicola socius
CCCGCGCCGCGAACAGCTTGATCCCGGCTTTCTGCACGAACAGCGAGAGCTTCTCGGAGATCGAGGCGACCAGGCTCTTGCCGGTGGCGATGTTGACGTCTTCGCCGCTGGAGATGCTCAGCGATCTGCCCTGGGCCAGGTGGGTCGACTCCGGCGTGCTCAGGGTGATGCCGGCCGGGGAGGCCATGTGCAGCCAGGGGGCTTTCATCCGCGCCGCTTCGCCCCGGCCGCCGCTGTCGGTGGCGCCACGGGCGTTGCTCTGATCAGCATCCGAAAGCTGTTCGCTGTTGCCGTAGCGGTCGTCGGCGTCATCCCCGGCCTGCTTGAGGTTCTGGCGGCTGTCGAGGGCGTCGGCGTTGTGGTCCTGGGCACTCTGGCTGAGGCTGTCGCTGAGGTGGTAGGCGCTGTCGAGCTGCTGCCTGGCCGGGGTGAGGTCGAGCTGGTCACCGCTGGCGCCGAGCTGGCCCCAGCTTGAGAGGTAGAGCCCCTGGTTGGCGCGGATGGCGCCATAGGCATCGGTGCGCAGCTCGAACCCGGTGCCGCGGAAGGCACCGCGGGTGTTGCCGGTCTGGTGGATCAGGTAGCCGAGGTTGAGCTGGCTCTTCTCGGCTTCGGAGTTGAGCCGGACACGCTCCTGATCGGTGGCGTCGTCGAAGACGAGTTCGTTGTACTTGCTGCCGCGGTAGGTCTTGCTCTTGAAGCCGGAGAGCAGGCCGTGGCTGTGCCAGTCGGGGCTCTGCTCGCCGTTGTAGACCCGGCCGGTGATCAGCGGCCGGTCCGCATCGCCCTCGAGGAAGTCGACCAGCACTTCCTGGCCAATCCGCGGCACGAACAG
>NZ_MSDO01000054.1 GCF_001937195.1 Salinicola socius
TGATGCGACGTTCGATCTGAGATGTCGTCTCAACGGAAACTTGCATAGATGATCCTCTACCGACGGGGGCGTTCTGTGATTGCGACTCAAAAACCAGGCTTCAAAACTGTCATTTCAAAGCACTCATTTCTAAACAGGGGGCGATTTTATGAATCCCCATGCCTACTGGCAAGCAGACTAGCGCGGTAAATGGTGCTAATCGGGACGAAATACAAGTCCAGGGCCATAAAAATCGACTTTAGGCTACCTCGGCATCTCGCTGAAGCGTCGACAGGAAACGCCTGGCAGCGATAGATGACGTGCAGAATAGCAGGAGCAGTGTCAAAAAGAAGGGAGACAACCGGGGAAGAAATGGGGTGGATGATGGGGATCGAACCCACGACCACCGGAGCCACAATCCGGGGCTCTACCACTGAGCTACACCCACCATTTCTAAACTGTGGTCTTCAAAATCATGATCGGCAATGGGGTGGATGATGGGGATCGAACCCACGACCACCGGAGCCACAATCCGGGGCTCTACCACTGAGCTACACCCACCATACCGATTTTGCATCGACCGGGACCACTACACTGGATGGAGAGTGGCGCGCCCAGCAGGACTCGAACCTGCAACCTACGGCTTAGAAGGCCGTTGCTCTATCCGATTGAGCTATAGGCGCATTCCAATACCGGCTGCATTTTCATCAACATGAACGCGACGTCGTGGTCGGGGTAGAGGGATTCGAACCCCCGACATCCTGCTCCCAAAGCAGGCGCGCTACCAGACTGCGCTATACCCCGTAAGACGTCTGTCATGCCCGATGACTCTACGAGCCCTTCGATGCGCTGCGTATTCTACGGATCCTTTCTGTCGGGTCAAGCCTTTACGTGCACTTAACGTCGATTGACCCGATCGGCAGAAAGGCCAAAACCGGTACCAAATTCCACTTACGCTTCAGCTTACGTTGACTGCATCGCCAAGCGTGCGAAAATTGCCCGCTTCGTCGGTCCGCTACCGGCACCCTCAGGACTCAGAAAGGAAAGTCGATGACCGCTCAGTTGATCGATGGCAAGGCCATTGCCGGCTCAATCCGCAATCGGGTGAAAGTCGACGTGGAGCATCGAACCCAGCGCGG
>NZ_MSDO01000055.1 GCF_001937195.1 Salinicola socius
GGGAAGCGCGGGCAGGCGGAAACGCCACGGACCAAAGGGAACGCGGTTGAGGCGGAAATCGGGGGCAAAAAAAACGGCCCGGTCAGTGTCATCGTGGAGATGAGGGACCTAGGGGCCGGAAAAGATCGCTTCCCGTGGAAGGCGACCATGAACGCGATGAAGGCAGAGTCGAGTAATGATGACTCAGGCCTAGTAAGGAAAGTGTCGCCGATAAGCGTCGCCCGGGCAATTAAAAAAACCCGCGAAATCAAGATTAACGCAGTTTTTGACGATACTTTAGTCGCATAAATAAGAGCGGCTAATATCGCGCGATAGATCGCGATAACAGTTTGTAGATATGTAATGAGAGGATTGCAAAAAACCCGCACTGGATATATGGCTTGGTAGCGCCATAGGCCGGTGCGGGCGAGTGGTGCGTCAACTGATCGAGTCAGGACGTCGTGTAGGTAATAGCGCTGTTCATGGTCGCTATAGTTCGGTGCGAGCCTATTAATGGCTCTGACGGACTTGAGGTCGGAGGAACGAGCCGAAGAGCAAGAAACCGTTGCACAGGCTGATGCTATTACGGCTTTTGCAAGAAGAAAAGTAGCCTTCGTTAAATAAAGTGATGTAGTGGTATACAACTTTTGGCTGATACCTGATTTTGCTGCAAAAAAAACCCGGCTATGGGAAGCAGTCGGGATAGACCGTTTGCCATACCAGGTTGAAGCGGTCGCGGGGAAGCAACCAAAAATCGATTTTTTGGCGTTTCTGACAGGTTGTGGTTCGAGGTCGCCTGTAGCAGTCGAAAAGGGGGCGCGGCCGTCTTGCTTAGCCGTGTTAACGCATGTTAACG
>NZ_MSDO01000007.1 GCF_001937195.1 Salinicola socius
CGATGGCCATCGAACTCATCGTCGTCGCCCGCAAACTCTGCATAGTAAAAGAGGCCTTCTTCTTCGCAGAGCCGACTGACGAAGTTGAAGTCGCTCTCTCGGTACTGCACGCAGTAGCTGCGGGCGGGATAGTCGCGACGCAGGTCGAAGCGGTAGCGGCCCTTGGCCAGTTCATGGCCGTCGAACACGGCGGTGAGGACATCGGCGACGCTGCGATCCTGGAAGATCCGGCTGTCGCGGCCGAGCTTCAGCATGGTGAGCCACGGCACCAGGGTGAGCTGGTAGTAGGTGACGCCGCCATCCTCGCCCAGCAATGCGGCCTCGCTGACCAGCCCGTGCAGCGGGCGGTAGCTGCCGTCGGCCTGCAGAATCGAGAGCCGGGCCGGCTGGGCCATCAGCGTCTTGAGCTCGATGTCGCCCTGCTGGGAGATGCAGTCGAGGGTGTAGGTGAACGGCTCGCTCACCCGCTCCTCGCCCACCAGCCGATGGGGCAGCAACGAAGCCCCGGCGATCTCCAGCGTCAGCAGCCGCTGGGACTGCGACAGCCCGATATCGAAGGTGTCGAGAAGGTCGTTGAGCATACGGCTTTCCTGATCGCGGTGGCCAAGCCGGGCGACGATGGTCAGAGGAAATGTGCAGAGGGATCAGGATAAAGAATCATGCGAGAAATGTTTGTCAGCGGTAAGCAACAAAACGTGTGAGAGATGGGCCAAAAAAACGATGCAATAACGCAAACTTCGGCCAAAAGAAGGGTTATGGAAGAATACCGATAATGCGATAGGCGAATATCCGTCGAGGTTCGCCCATCGCAGCTGTGATCCCAAACGCGAGCGAGGCGTAATCGGGCCTAGCTGGGCCTGAGAAGTATCACGCGTCAGACCACCACCCGGATCGTCATCGGTCGCTCGTCGAGATTGTCCGAGCCGCCGCGGTCGACGACCAGAAACTCGCCTTCATGCTCCAGCACCGAATGGATCGCATGCCAGGTACCGGCGCGATAGTTGACGCCCTGGCGACCGTCGGTGACGAAGGCACAGATCCTCATCGGATCGATCTCGTCTCCCGGCGGCGCCACCACGACGATGAAGCGCTCCTCGTGCAGCGGCATGAACGCCTGGCTGCCCAGCGGATGGCGCTCCAGCAGCTCGATCTCCAGCGGCAACGAGACCGGCTGGCTCACGAACACGCTGATCAGCGCTCGTGATGGCGCGTCCAGAATCTCCACCCGAGCCAGATCGTGATGTCGCTGGGTGCGCCCGTTGTTGATCGGGAAAGCGGCGCTGGTGCGCGCATCGATCACGTCCCCGAACGGCGCGAACGCCTCTGCCGTCAGGGGCCGCGCGGTCAATTCCATCATTCCGATTTCTCTCGTCGTTGTTGCCGTGGCGTTGCGGTTTTCACTCGGTTCGAGCCCATGCCGCCATTGTCTCGGGTCCAGCGCGACTCGTGCCTCCTCTTACAAGATTGGAGTCGCGACAATGATCCAAGAGGGCCATTCTATCCACAGGCATCGCGTTGTGATCCGATTGTCGAAAGGCCGTCGCCCGGGAGGCATCGTGAGCAATTTTCCCATCATCGCTACCATGCTTTCCATGGTGCTGGGGCTTTCCGTTACGCGCCTTCTTCTGGGCGCCGTCACGGTATTCCGTATTCGCCGTACCGCGAAGTTGGATTGGGTACCCATTGTGTGGGCCGTCATACTGTTCTCGATTCAGCTGGAGTTTTGGTGGGCGATCAATTCGCTCCCTGAAGTCAAAACGACGTTCTCGTTCCCGGCGTTTTTACTGCTCGTCCTGCTGACACTGTCGCTATTCGTGGCATCGGCCTTACTACTGCCGAATCGGAGCGAAGACGAGCTATGTGGGCTTCGCATCTACTTTGAGCAGGATGGTCGCTACGCGCTGCTTTCCCTCTCGACGTATCTCTTCCTCGGGTTTGTCGTCAATATCGCGTTCCTGCAAACGTCTCCCCTTGCTCTTTGGGGCGCCCTGGATCTCCTCATGATCGCGCTTCCCATCGGCGCTTTCTTTGCCAGATCGCGCAAGGTCTATTCCGCCATAGCACTGCTCTACATACCGATCAGTGTTATCGATGTCGTCATTTCACTGGCGAGCTGACGCGAAACCGAAGCCCGTGCCAATACCAGTACCAGTACCAATGCCAATGCCAATGCCAATGCCGGGGCAGGAAAATCTCAGGATCAATCGAATCGCGGTCGGCCGTTCGTCGACCTCGTAGACACTCTAAATAGCATTCTTAGTATACAAAATTTCACTTTCAGCGCAGGCATCACGACGGCTCGCGTTCCGTCCCGCGGATACTGGGTTCAACCATGCCCCCCAACCGTGCGAGCGTCGTCAATCTGCCCGCCCATCGTGCAATTCCCGCCCTCATGAGAGATCGAAAACGAGTTTCGGCGACACGCGATCGATCCTGGTTTTCACCGGCCCTCGCGATCCAGACGCTTGATGAATGCCCTAATTATCCACGCGCGACGGATTCCAGTACCACAACGACGACCTTCTACCATTCGTGGATGGCAGACATGGCACGCATCTTGTATACAAAAAATGGAATCACAATCACAAGACGGCCCCGCGGAGGGCACACGCCATGTCGCAGCATCCTCCCGGCTACAGCGATCGGCTCTACAACGCCGACCTGGCGCCAACCACGCAGAACTGGAACTGGTACAACATCCTCGCTTTCTGGCTCTCCGACGTCCACAGCGTCGGCGGCTACGTGGTCGCCGCCAGCCTGTTCGCGCTCGGCCTGGCGGGCTGGCAGGTGCTGATTTCGCTACTGGTGGGTATCTGCATCGTGCAGATCTTCGCCAACCTGATGGCCAGACCGAGTCAGAAAGCCGCAGTGCCGTTCCCGGTGATCTGTCGGCTCTCGTTCGGTGTACTGGGCGCCAACATTCCGGCGATGATTCGCGGCCTGATCGCGGTGGTGTGGTACGGCATTCAGACGTTTCTCGCCTCCAACGCCCTGACCATCGTGATCCTGCGGCTGTTCCCCGGCATGGAATCGCTGGCCGGACCCAGCTTCCTGGGGCTCTCCTACCTGGGCTGGATCAGCTTCATGCTGCTGTGGTGTCTGCAGGCGATCGTATTCTGGCGCGGCATGGATTCGATCCGGCGCTTCATCGACTGGAGCGGCCCGGCGGTCTATCTGGTGATGTTCGCGCTGGCGGCCTGGCTGGTGTGGCAGGCGGGCTGGGCCAACATCAGCTTCACCCTGAGCGATATCCAGCTCTCCCCCGGCGAACAGCTGTGGCAGATGGTGATCGCCGCCGCCATCGTCGCCGGCTACTTCGCCGGCCCGACGCTCAACTTCGGCGACTTCACCCGCTACGCGCGCACCTTCGACGACGTCAAGCGCGGCAACTTCTGGGGCCTGCCGGTCAACTTCCTGGTGTTCTCGGCGACCACGGTGATGATGGTCTCGGCGACGCTTCCGGTCTTCGGCGAAATGATCGACGACCCCATCGAGACCGTCTCGCGCCTCGACAACACCTTTATCGCCGTCCTGGGCGCCGCCACCTTCGTGACGACGACGATCGGCATCAACATCGTCGCCAACTTCGTCGCCCCGGCGTTCGACTTCTCCAACATGGCGCCGAGCAGGATCAGCTTTCGCACCGGCGGCTTCATCGCCGCCGTCGGCTCGATCTTCCTGACCCCGTGGAACCTGTTCAGCAATCCGGAGATCATCCACTACACCGTCGATCTTCTCGCGGCGGCCATCGGCCCGCTCTACGGCATCCTGATCATGGACTACTACCGCATCCGCCGCGGGCATATCGATGTCGATGCCCTGTTCAGCGTCGATCCCGACGGCCCCTACTGGTATCGCAACGGCTTCAATCCGGCGGCGGTGAAGGCGGTGGTCGCCGCATCGCTGATCGGCATCGTGATCAACTTCCTGCCGCTGGGCGATCTCGGCCACTTCTCGGTCTTCATCGGCGGCGCGCTCGGCGCGACCTTCTACTCGATGGCGATGCGCCGCGCCACCGCCGCAGCGGCCGTGGCGTCTTGATTCCAAGACCATGCTCTCCGTGAACGCTTCACGAGCTCGTCAAGCGCTTCATGGCCTCATTGAATATCTCGACGTTCTCTCCCTCTTGCCGGCGCCTTCGACGCCGGCTTTTTTCCTTTTTCCGTTGCCGCACGGTATGGCTTCACATTGCGCCACGAAGATTGTATAAAATCTACAATATTGGAAGATTCACACGTTCGACGCCCGCCGGACGTTTCGCAGGTTCGCTCAGATCAGGGGACAATCAGCATGAAGCGCATCCACGTCATCGATTCCCACACCGGTGGAGAGCCGACGCGCCTGGTCATGGACGGCTTTCCGACCTTGCCGGGAGACACCCTGGTCGAGAAGCGCGACGCGCTGCGGGGCACTCACGATCACTGGCGGCGCGCCTGCCTGCTGGAGCCACGCGGCAATGACGTACTGGTCGGCGCGCTCTACTGCGCACCGGTTACGCCAGGCGCGACCTGCGGCGTGATCTTCTTCAACAACTCGGGCTATCTGGGCATGTGCGGCCACGGCACGATCGGCCTGGTCGCATCGCTGCATCATCTCGGGATGATCCAGCCCGGCGAACACAAGATCGACACCACCGTCGGTCCGGTCAGCGCCACGCTGCACCAGGACGGCACGGTGACGGTGCGCAACGTACCCGCCTATCGCTATCGCCAGCGCGTGCCGGTGGAGGTGCCGGGCTACGGCGTGGTGCATGGCGATATCGCCTGGGGCGGCAACTGGTTCTTTCTGGTCGGCGAGCATGATCAGACGGTGACCCTGGCCAACGAGGAGGCGCTGACGGCCTTTACCTGGGCGAGCCGCCAGGCCCTGGACACACAGGCGATCACCGGTGAAAACGGCGGCCACATCGATCATGTCGAGCTGTTCGCCGACGACGCTGGCACGGAAAACCCGGCCGATAGCCGCAACTTCGTGCTCTGCCCCGGCAAGGCCTACGACCGCTCCCCCTGTGGCACCGGCACCAGCGCCAAGCTGGCCTGTCTCGCCGCCGACGGCAAGCTGGCGCCCGGCGAAACCTGGGTCCAGGCCAGCATCACCGGCAGCCGCTTCGAGGGACGCTATGCATGGGAAGACCAGGCGCAGGGCAGGGTGCGCCCGTTCATTACCGGCAGCGCCTGCATGACCGCCGATACCACCTTGCTGATCGATGAAAGCGATCCGTTTGCCTGGGGCATCACCGCGTCATAGCCGTTCGATAAGTCATTTCCGAAAGTTCATTTCCGAAAGTTCATTCCCGAAAAGCCATTCCGAAAGACATTCACGGATTCCAGAGGACAACCATGAACGACTCCATCTTTACCGGCTGCATTCCCGCCCTGATGACCCCCTGCACCGCCGACCGCACGCCCGACTACGACGCGCTGGTCGCCAAGGGTCGCGAGCTGGTCGATCTCGGCATGCGCGCGGTGGTCTACTGCGGTTCGATGGGCGACTGGCCCTTGCTGAGCGAGGCCGAGCGCCAGGAAGGCGTGGCGCGACTTGTCGCCGCCGGCGTGCCGGTAATCGTCGGTACCGGCGCGGTCAACTCGAAGGAAGCCGTCTCCCACGCCGCGCATGCGGCCAGGGTCGGCGCCCAGGGGCTGATGGTCATTCCTCGCGTGCTCTCCCGCGGTACCGCGCCCGCGGCGCAGAAGGCGCACTTCTCGGCGATTCTGAAAGCCGCCCCCGAGCTGCCGGCGGTGATCTACAACAGCCCCTATTACGGCTTTGCCACCCGCGCCGAGCTGTTCTTCGCGCTGCGTCGCGAGCACCCGAACCTGATCGGGTTCAAGGAGTTCGGCGGTGCAGACGACCTGCGCTACGCGGCCGAGCACATCACTTCTCAGGATGACGGGGTCAGCCTGATGGTGGGTGTCGATACCCAGGTGTTCCACGGTTTCGTCAACTGCAACGCCACCGGCGCCATCACCGGGGTCGGCAATGCGCTGCCGCGGGAGGTGCTGCAGCTGGTCGCGCTGAGCCAGAAAGCCGCCAAGGGCGATCCCCAAGCCCGGCGCCTGGCCCAGGAGCTGGAGTCCGCGCTGGCGGTGCTTTCCTCCTTCGATGAAGGCGTGGATCTGGTGCTCTACTACAAGCAGCTGATGGTGCTCAACGGCGACAGCGCCTACGAACGCCACTTCAACGAGAGCGACGTCCTGAGCGATGCGCAGCGCCGCTACGTCGACACCCAGTACGCGCTGTTCCGAGAGTGGTACGCGCAGTGGTCGGCGCAGCTCGACGCGGCGTGAGCCGGTCTTTCCACACCGGTCTTGCCATACCGATCTTGCAACGCTGATCTTGCAGAGCTGATCTCGAAGAAAGCACGGGCCTGAAAAGTCGGCGGGAGCCATAGGGATTGCATACAATATCCAGATTCTGCGACACGACGAGACTTCATGGCGACTTTCAAGACCCGAGCCCAGTACGTAGCGGACGATCTGCGCGAACGCATTCTCGGCGGCGAGTTCAAGGGCGGCTCACAGCTGCGTCAGGATGCGCTGGCCAAGGATTACGAGGTCAGCAGAATCCCCGTCCGTGAGGCACTGCTGACCCTGGAATCCGAGGGACTGGTGGAATTTCACGCCCATCGTGGCGCTTTCACCACCGAGCTCTCGGTGGCGGCGATTCGCGAGCTTTTCGATCTGCGCGTACTGCTCGAGACCTACGTGCTGCGCCACGCGATCCCCAATCTGACAGCGGCGGATCTCGATCACGCCGCGAGCATTCTCCGTCAGTATGATGCGGCGCTCGATTCCGGCAGCCAGATCGACAACTGGAGCGACTACAACTTCGCGTTTCATCACGCCCTGTACGCGCCCTCCGGGCTGCCCGAGACGCTGGCCATGATCGGTCAGTTGAATACCAAGTCCGGGCGTTATATCCGCATGCAGCTGGTCTACACCCGCGAGATCGAGAAGGCGGAAGTCGAGCATCGCCAGCTTCTGGAGCTGGCCCGCCAGGGCGATGTCGACAGAACCTGCCAGTTGCTGGAAACCCACATCAAGGACGCCGCGGAAGGTATCGCGGCGGTGCTGGAAAAGAGTCTGCGCAGCGCGTGAGCGCTGCCCGCCCCCCATCGATCTGGTCGTGAGGTAGCGCATGTCGGACCCATCTCATCCTGTTCCGCCCGAGACAGAGAGCAATGCCGACATCATCATTGTCGGGGCCGGTCTCGTCGGTGTCACCAGCGCCCTGGCACTGGCGCGCCGGGGCCACCGCGTGCTGGTGCTGGACAAACAGGAGCCGGGACGTGGCGCTTCCTACGGTAACGCCGGACACATGGCAACGGAGCAGGTCTTCCCGATCGCCGATGCCTCGATTCTCCGGTCTCTGCCCGGCATGCTGATGGATCCGATGGGCCCGCTGCGGCTGGACTGGAAATACCTGCCCCGCGCGCTGCCGTGGCTGACCCGGCTGGTGCTGAACCTGCGCCCGACGCCTTTCCGCCAAAGCGTTGCCGGTATCCGCGCCCTCAACGAGCGCAGTCTGGCGGCGTGGCAACGCCTGCTGGCATCGGTCGACAGCAGCCACCTGCTGAAGGCCGACGGCTCGCTGCTGGTCTACGAGAAGCCGGAGTCGCACTCGAAGCTCGAAGCGCTCGAGTCGCGCATGCGAGAACAACAGGTGCCGGTCGAGCTTTGGGATAGGGAAGCGATCCAACGCGCGGCGCCGCAGCTCTCGGACGCGCTGCTGGGCGGGCTGTTCTTTCCCGCCACGGGCCACGTGCTGGATCCGTGGCGGGTGGTCACGACGCTGGTGGAAGCCGCCCGGCACGAAGGCGTTCGTTTCGAGCAGGAAACCGTGCAGTCGACTCGGTTGACCGCGAAAGGCGCCGCCGTGACGACCCATGCCGGCGAACGCGAGGCCGGGCAGATGCTCGTCGCCTGTGGCGCCCATTCGGCAGATCTGACCGCCCAGCTCACCGGCAAGCGCGTGCCGCTGGATACCGAGCGCGGCTATCACCTGATGCTGCCCCGCGAGTCCGACCGCCTGCCCTTCGCGGTCACATCATTGGAGCGCCGCTTCATCATGACGCCGATGGAAACCGGCCTGAGGCTCGCTGGCACCGTGGAGTTCGCGGGACTGGAGGCACCGCCCAACATGGGGCGAGCGTGGCAGTTGCATCGCCTGAGCCGGGGCCTGTTCAAGGCCGATCTCGATGCCGAGGGGGCGACGCCGTGGATGGGCTTTCGCCCGTCGCTGCCGGACTCGCTGCCGATCATCGATCGCGTGTGCGACGGCCGCGTGCTGCTGGCGTTCGGCCACCACCACCTGGGGCTGACCCAGTCGGCGATCACCGCCGAGCTGATCGCCGAGCTGGCCGGCCCAGGCGAACACGCCGCGACCGTCACGCCGCCCTACCGCGACGACCTGCCGTCGCTTGAGCCCTATCGGCTTTCCCGCTTTGGCTGAACAGCGTTGATCGCCGTCAGGTCAGGCTGAGCTTCATGTGCCGGTTGACGTCCTTGTAGAGCAGATAGCGGAACGGCGTCGAACCGGCGGCATAGCAGGACTGCGGGCAGAAGGCACGCAGCCACATGTAGTCGCCGGCCTCCACCTCTACCCAATCCTGGTTGAGATGATAGACCGCACGGCCCTCGAGCACGTAGAGGCCGTGCTCCATCACGTGGGTCTCGTCGAACGGGATCACGCCGCCCGGCTGGAAGGTGACGATGGTCACGTGCATGTCGTGGCGCAGGTCTGCGGGATCGACGAAGCGCGTGGTCGCCCAGCGCCCGTCGGTATCCGGCATGGGCGTCGGTGCGATCGTCTGCTCGTTGGTCACGAACGCCTTCGGCACCTCCAGCCCACCGACGAATTCGTACGCCTTGCGAATCCAGTGGAAGCGCACCGGCGCCTCGCTCGCGTTGCGAAGTTGCCAATCGCAGCCCGGCGGCAGATAGGCGTAGCCGCCCGGTGCCATCTCGTGCGTTTCGCCCGCAAGGGTCAGCGTCATCTCGCCCTCGACCACGAACAGCACGCCCTCGGCGCCCGCATCCGGCTCCGGGCGCTCACTGCCGCCACCGGGCGAAACTTCCATGATGTACTGCGAAAACGTCTCGGCGAAGCCGGAGAGCGGTCGCGACAGCACCCATAGCCGGGTCTTTTCCCAATGCGGCAGGAAACTGGTGACGATGTCGCTCATCACGCCCTTGGGGATCACCGCATAGGCCTCGGTGAAGACCGCCCGGCCATGAATCAGCTGACTCTGAGGCGGCAGACCGCCGTGGGGGGCGTAGTAGGTTCTGTCGGGCGTGTCGTGGCTGCGCTGCGGCATGCTCTCTCCTTGTTCGGGGGCAACCCTCTTCCGTCCTCTCCAGCGGAGCATTGACGGGAAGGTCTCCAGGCCTTGTAACGCTAAGGGGCCAGTTCGTCCAGCGCCTCATACAGCTCGGCCACTTCGCCGATCCTGGACCTCCCCTGGGCCAGTCTTCGATGCAGCATGGCGTTGGCGAGCAGACTGACCAGGCTCATGGCGCTGGCATAGCTGTCGAACGCCGAGATCGTTTCCAGGGCGCACTCCAGCCGCCAGGTGACCCGATCCGCATACTTGGCCGTGGTCGGGTCGCCGATCAGCAGCACCCGCTGTTCACGAGCGGCCAGCGCTTCCACCAGCGTCTCGAACAGCCTGGGGCGACGGCGAAAGCCGATCAGCACGACCAGCGCGCCGGGCTCGAGCTCGACCAGTTCCTCGGCCAGCGACTGATTGGGCGCCGGCAGCAGACGCACATTGGCGCGCGCCTGCAGCAACTGCTGGCGCAGGTGCAGAGCCACCGGATAGCTGTTGCGATAGCCTATCACGGCAACGGCGGGTGCCTTGTCGAGCGCGCGGACGACCTCGTCGAACAGCACCGGCGTCAGCCCGTCGAGACACTGACGCAGATTCTCCTGCTCGCGCTCGGCGTGCCGGCGGAAGCGTTCGACGCCGTCGTCCAGGGCATCGGAGCGGGACGCCAGCGGCACACCGTAATGGCGCAGTTGCCGCGCATGCGCCTTGACCGCCTTGAAGTCGTCATAGCCCAGGCGCCTGAAAAGACGGGTCACGGTTGCCTTCGATACCCCGCTCAGCCGCGACAGATCGGTCGCGCTGTAGACTGCCAGATCCTCGAGATGGGCCAGAATGAAATCCGCCACCCGACGCTCCTGCGGCCCCAGATCCGGGAAATGGTGCTGCAGACGACGACCGATATGCGTCTGTGGGCTCGTTTCCGACATGATCATGGTCACTCTAGAGTACGGAGGCGATGAACTGGCTCAGTTCCGGCGTTTCGGGACGCGTGAACAGCGTCTGCGGATCGCCCGACTCGTGAATCCGCCCCTGGTGCATGAAGACCACCCGGTGACTGACGTCACGGGCAAACTTCATCTCGTGGGTGACCAGAATCAGCGTCATCCCCTCCCGGGCCAGATCCTCGAGCACCCGCAGCACCTCACCGACCAGCTCGGGATCGAGTGCCGAGGTCACCTCGTCGCACAGCAGCACCTTGGGGTTCATCGCCAGCGCACGGGCAATCGCCACGCGCTGCTGCTGGCCACCGGAGAGCTGAGCCGGATAGGCGTCGATCTTTTCCAGCATCCCCACCTTGTCGAGCACCTGCTCGGCGATCCGGCGTGCCTCGTCTCGCGGTGTCTGCTTGACCACCAGCGGTGCCAGCATCACGTTCTCGATCACCGTCTTGTGCGGGAACAGGTTGAAGCTCTGGAACACCATGCCGACGTTCTGGCTCAGCTCGCCTGGCGACATTGCCCCGCCGTCGAGGCGCTGATCGGCCAGATGAATCGTGCCCCAGTCGTGACGCTCGAGCTGGTTGAGGCAGCGCAAAAGCGTGCTCTTGCCCGAGCCGCTGCGACCGATGATCGACACCACCTCGCCGGCCTCGATCTCCAGATCGATGCCCTTGAGCACCTCCAGCTCACCGAAGGATTTATGCAGGTCTTTAACGGATACCAGCGCCATAGAGCTTTTTCTCCAGGTGACGGGCGTAGCGCGACAGCGGATAGCAGAGGATGAAGTATCCGAGCGCCACCAGCGCGAAGATGGTGAAGGGGGCAAACGCCGCATTGTTGAGCATGGTGCCGGCCTTGGTCAGTTCGACGAAGCCGATCACCGAGGCCAGCGCGGTGCCCTTGATGACCTGGACCGAGAAACCCACGGTCGGCGGCACCGCGAGTCGAAGCGCCTGGGGCAGGATGACGTGGCGCATCGACTGCAGGTAGTTCAGCCCGAGCACACGGGACGCCTGCCACTGGCCGCTGGGGACGGCTTCCACGCAGCCCCGCCAGATGTCGCAGAGGAAGGCGCTGGTGAACAGCGTCAGCGCCACGCTGGCCGCGGTCCAGGCGGAAACATCGAAGCCCAGCACGGCGGCGCCGAAATAGGCCAAAAACAGCTGCATCAGCAGCGGCGTGCCCTGGAACACATCGACATAGAGCCGAATCAGCCAGCGAATCGGCGTCAACCCGCCCATCCGCAGCAGGGTCAGTAGCAGCCCGACGATCGCGCCTCCGGTAAAGGCGATCAGCGACAGCACCACGGTCCAGCGCCCGGCCAGCAGCAGGTTGCGAACGATGTCCCACAGCGTGAAATCGGTCATGACGACCCTCCCTGGCGAAACGCGAACAGTCGTCGCCCGACGAATTCGAACGCCAGCCGCAGACCCACGGCCAGCAGCAGATAGATCAGCGTCACCACCAGATAGACTTCGAAGCCACGGAAGTTGCGGGACTGGATGAAGTTGGCGGCGTAGGTCAGATCGAACACCGAAATCTGGGACACCACCGCCGAGCCCAGCATGACGATGATGCACTGGCTGATCAGCGACGGATAAACCCGCGAGAACGCCGGCACCAGCACCACGTGGCGAAAGCTCTGCCGGCGCGAAAGCCCCAGTGCGCGGGCGGCTTCATGCTGGCCTTTCAGCGTCGAATCGATACCTGCGCGCAGAATTTCGGCGGTGTAGGCGCCAAGATTCAGAATCATCGCCAGCAGCGCCGCGGCCGTCGCGCTGATCGGCACGCCCAGCGCCGGCAGACCGAAATAGAGAAAGAACAGCTGCACGATGAACGGCGTGTTGCGGACGATTTCAACGTAGCCGCCCAGCAGGCGACTGATGACCGCTCTGGTACCGGTCGGCGAACCATCGCGGACATAGGCGACGAGAATCGCCAGCGCAATCCCGGCGGCGGTGGTGACGACGGTGAGCCACAGCGTCGTCACCAGGCCTTCGAGGATCACGTCCGTGTATGGCAGCAGCGTGGAGAAATCCAGCGTCATGGACGATCACCCGCTCAGGAGGAAAGGTCGTCGGGCAGCGCGGTGTGGAACCACTTCTGCGACATCGATTCCAGCGTGCCATCCTGCTTGGCCTGCTCGATCAGCGCATTGACGCGATCCTTCAACGCACCGTTGTCCTGCGCCAGACCGATATAGCAGGGCGAGTTCTTGATCTGGAAGACCATGGTCGGCGCCCGCTCGGCGTTACGCTCGGCGATCTGGGCCGCGACCACGTTACCGGTGGCGATATAGGAGACCTGGCCGGAAAGAAACGCGGAGATCGTGGTCGCGTTGTCCTCGAAACGCTGGATGGTGGTATCGCTCGGCGCCAGATCGGAAAGCTCCATGTCCTCGACCGAACCACGGGTCACGCCGATGGTCTTGCCGGAGAGACCCGAGGCATCGTCGATCGCCTCCGCTTCTGGCGTACCGAACACGCCGAGGAAGAACGGCGCGTAGGCGTCGGTGAAGTCGATCACCGCGGCACGCTCAGGGTTCCTGCCCAGGCTCGAGATCACCAGATCGACCTTGTCGGTCTGCAGGAACGGGATGCGATTCGCACTGGTGACGGTCACCAGTTTCAGGTCGACATCCATCTGGTCGGCCAGGTAATGCGCCATGTCGATGTCGTAGCCCTGTGGCTGCAGATCGGTGCCGACCGAGCCGAACGGCGGGAAGTCCTGCGGCACCGCGACACGCAGCGTGCCGCGCTGCTCGATGGTTTCCAGATCGCTGGCCTGTGCCGACAGGGCGGCAAGGCCGGCGGCCACGGTGCAGCAGAGTGCCAGCACGAGCTGGCGCGAGAATCGATTCTTGGCGAAAGCGAACATGCCATACCTCCTGAAGGGAGCTTTGTACGTCGTTGTGCCGGCAAAGAAACGATTGGCGACTTCTCTGCCGGGTGAGAAACGTTTGTTTCACACTGCTACGTAGCAAGCTTGGCGCCAACCTGGGTTTCAGCGTCGACGATTCAGGGGGTTAGCCAACGATCGAGGGGCCCAGTGCCTCTTCTCGACGACTCGGGCAGAGGGGACGATGATCGAACCAGAGGCACGAATCCTCTCGTTCGCACCATGAAGAAGCACGATTGGCGCCAGATTCGGTCTCTGGATTGGCGCGAAGCGATCGATCCGCTATGCGGCCGGGTGCACCGTCGCCCAGTGGCGGGCGATATCCACACGCCGGGTTATCCACACCCGGTCATGGGCTTCGAGATGATCGAGAAAGCGCTGCAACGCCCGGAAGCGCCCGGGACGCCCGATCAGCCGACAGTGCAGCCCGATCGACAGCATCTTCGGCGTCTCCGCGCCTTCTTCGTAAAGCACGTCGAAGGCATCGCGCAGGTACTGGAAAAACGGTTCGCCGTGATCGAAACCGGTCGGCGAGGCGAAGCGCATGTCATTGGTATCCAGCGTGTAGGGGACGACAAGATGCTGATGCGTCTGGCCCTGACTGTCCTCGGCCGACATCCAGAACGGCAGGTCGTCGCCGTAGTAGTCGCTGTCGTAGAGGAAACCGCCCTGGTCGAGCAGCAGACGCCGGGTGTTGGGACTGTCGCGACCGGTGTACCAGCCCAGCGGCAGCTCGCCAAAGAGTGACCGAAAGATCGCCAGCGCGCGCTCGAGATGTTCGCGCTCGACCGCTTCGGGCACGTTCTGATAATGGATCCAGCGATAGCCGTGACAGGCGATCTCGTGGCCAAGCGCCTTGAACGCCTGGGCCACCTCCGGGTTGCGCTGCAGCGCCATCGCCACGCCGAAGATCGTCAGCGGCAGGCCGCGGCGCTCGAATTCGCGCAATACCCGCCACACCCCGGCCCGGGAGCCATATTCGTAGATCGACTCCATGCTCAGGTGGCGGTCGGGATAGGCGTCGGCGCCGGCGATTTCGGACAGAAACTGTTCGGAATGGCTATCGCCATGCAGAACGCTGTTCTCGCCGCCCTCTTCGTAATTGAGCACGAACTGCACCGCCACGCGCGCCCCGCCCGGCCAGTTGGCGTGCGGTGGCGTACGGCCGTAGCCGATCAGGTCGCGAGGATAGTCTGGGGAGATCATGCGCAGCGCCTTTTTGTCTTTTGTCGAGATGGCCGTCGTCGCAAGGGTCGTCATCAAGCCTATCGCTACCGACGCCAATGACATCGATACCGGCGGCATCGATATTGTATTCAAACTCGGCTATTTTTGTGGACAAAATAACCCTATCGCGATTCGCTCGAATCGCCAAGGTGCCATGCCATGCAGATCCACGTCATCAATCCCAATACGACCGCCAGCATGACCGACAAGATCGGTGCCTGTGCCAACCACGTAGCCGCGGAGAGCACGCAGATCCACGTCAGCCAGCCGGATAGCGGCCCGGTGTCGATCGAAAGCCACTTCGACGAGGCGATCGGCGCGGTTGGCGTGCTCGAAGAAGTTCGCCGTGGCGAGGCGATGGGCATGGACGCCTATGTCATCGCCTGCTTCGGCGACCCCGGTCTGCTCGCCGCCCGTGAACTGACCCGTGCGCCGGTGATCGGTATCGCCGAAGCGGGCTTTCACCTGGCGACGCTGATCAGCACGCGTTTCTCGGTCGTCACCACACTCACGCGCACCGCGATCATCGCCGAGCATCTGCTCGACCAGTATGGGTTCCGCCATCATTGCCGCCGCGTACGAGCCACCGACCTGCCGGTGCTGGAGCTGGAAAACCCGGCGGGCAACGCTTATCAGGCGCTACTCGACGAGTGCCTGCGGGCCAAGGCGGAAGATGGCATCGGTGCCATCGTGCTCGGCTGCGGCGGCATGGCCGATCTCACCGAGCGGTTGACGCATGACCTCGGCATGCCGGTGATCGAAGGCGTCAGCGCCGCGGTGAAACTGGCGGAATCGCTGGTATCGCTGGGCCTGGGGACCAGCAAGCATGGCGATCTCGCCTTTCCACGGCCGAAGCCGTTCTTGGGCCGTTTCGCCGACTGGGGCGAGTAATCGAATCCAGCCGGAGCATTAACCGAAGATGGCTCTCAAGTCCGGCGCGTCATCGGTGCTTTCTTCAATCGACAGCGACGCCTCGATCGCCTTGAGGTGACGCTGCATGAAGGCGATCGCGCGCTCCTCCTTGCCGGTTTCCAGCAGCGTGATCAGCTCGTCGTGATCGTGGGATTCACAGCCCAGATGGCCGGAGGATCCATACACCGCCAGGATCAGCGAGGACCGCGAGCAGAGCCGTTCGATGAACTCCGCCAGCGGGGTGTTGCCGGAAAGCTCGGCCAGGCGTCGATGGAACTGGGCCGAGAGCTGGATCGCACGACTCTGTTCGCCGGTCCGCAAGGCCTGACGTTCGCTCGATGCCAGCTCGCGCAACGCCTTGGCGTCCGCCGGTTTGAGGCGCCGCGCCACCCATGGCATCAACTGGCACTCGACCAACTGGCGCGCGGCGAAGACGTCTCGCGCCTCCTCGATGCTGGGCCGGCTGACACTGGCACCACGCCGGGGGGTCAGCGTCACCAGGTATTCCAGTGCCAGGCGCTGAAGAATCTTGCGAACGCCGGTGCGACTGACATCGAACACGTCCGCCAGCGCATCCTCGCGCAGACGCGCCCCCGGCTTGAGGCGATGTTCGACGATCGCCTCACGAATCTGCTGATAGATCGTTTCGTGACGCTCGGCCCCGTCACCCGCTTTGCCGGCACCCCGGCTGCGTTTCGCCTTTGCGGGCTCTTCCATGTGATTCGCCGCGTTCGCGCTTCTTGCCATTGTCGTTCGCCCATCCAGCGCCGGTCACATCGATGATTCACGTCGTTAACGATTGTATACGCCCCGCCGTCGGATGACAGCCGCCCGGAGACAGGTGCTCAGCCCTCCACCAGCCGCCTGGCACTGGCGTTGTGTCTCGCCACCATGCGATCGAGATCGTGGCCGAGCAGTTGGCCGTGCTCGACGCGGCGTACGCCGTTAACGATCGACAGATCGACCTGCGGCGGCTGGCAGAACACCAGCGATGCCAGCGGGTCGTGCAGCGCGCCACCGGCCAGGGCCAGCGAGTCCAGCCGGAAGCCGATGATATCGGCGGCCTTGCCCACCGCGAGCTGGCCGATATCGTCACGCCCGAGCGTGGATGCGCCGCCGCGCGTGGCGAACCACAGCATCCGGCGCGCGGTGAATTCGCCCATATCACCCTGAAGTCGGCCCAGCAGCATCGCCTGGCGCGCCTCCGCCAGCAGGTGCGAGCCATCGTTGGAAGCGCTGCCATCGACGCCAAGACCGACACGCATGCCGGCCTGGTGCATCGCCATCACCGGCGCGATGCCGGAGCCGAGGCGCATGTTGGAGCTGGGGCAGTGCGCCGCGCCGCAGCAGTGGCCACCGAGGCGCGTGATCTCGTCGGCGTGCGGATGCACCATGTGGGCGAACCAGACATCACTGCCGACCCAGCCCACCTGCTCGGCGTACTCCACTGGTGTGCAGCCGAAGCGCTCGCGGCAATAGGCCTCCTCGTCGCGGGTCTCGGCCAAGTGCGTGTGCAGATGCACGCCGTAATGACGGGCCAGTTCGGCACTGGCGATCATCAGCTCGCGGGAGACCGAGAACGGCGAGCATGGCGCCACCACGATGCGGGTCATCGCCCGCTCGGCGGTGTCGTGATAGCGCTCGATGGCGCGCTGGGTGTCGGCGAGAATCGACGGCTCGGACTCGACCACGCTGTCCGGTGGCAGCCCGCCCTGGGACTCTCCCACCGACATCGAGCCCCGCGAGGCGTGAAAGCGCAGGCCGAGTTCGGAAACCGCCGCGATCTGATCGTCGATACGCGCCCCGTTGGGCCACAGGTAGGTGTGATCCGCCGCCGTGGTGCAGCCCGACAGCAGCAGTTCCGCCGCCGCGATCTGGCTGCTGGCGAACATCGACTCCGGATCGAGCCTTGCCCAGATCGGGTAATGGGTCACCAGCCAGTCGAACAGCTCGGCATTCTGCCCCGCCGGCAAGTTCCGCGTCAGCGTCTGATAGAAGTGGTGGTGCGTGTTCACCAGTCCCGGCAGGATGACCTGACCGCGCGCATCGATAACATTGTCGGCAGGACCGACGAGCCTGGCCGTGACGTCCGGCGTCGGACCGATCGCAACGATGTGATCGTCTCGGACGAGAATACTGGCATCGCGCAGCTCACGGGCGTCGTCGTCGAAGGTCGCGATCAGCTCGGCATCGCGGATCAGGGTCGTGGTCATCAGCTACCCCGGTACGTCGAATAACTGTAGGGAGAGAGAAGAAGCGGGACGTGATAGTGCTCAGCTGGCGCATCGACCGTGAACTGCAGCGGTATGCGGTCGAGGAAATGCCCCGCGCCCGACTGGCTGGCAGGTAAGCCGGATGTGTGGCCGGCCCGTAAATAGTCGCCGGCATGGAACAGCAACTCGTAGACGCCGGCGATGAAATCCTTGCCCTCCAGCAGCGGCGCCTCGCAGCGGCCATCGGCATTGGTGGTGACATCGGCCAGGCGAAGGCGAGTGCCGCCCTCCAACCGATAGAGTTCGATACGCAGATCGCTGGCGGGACGGCCAAGCGCCGTGTCCAGCACGTGCGTGGTCAGATAACCTCGAGGGGAATCGCTCATGATGGCCTCAATGGGATGATGGGCGCGAACGGCTCGAAACAGTGGATTGCCGAGCGCGCCAGGCGTTAGCCTCATTCAATTGCCTTCGTATACAAAGGTCAACCGGAGTCCTCATGACCCTAGCGCTTCTTTCCCCCAGACCCAGCCAGCTGGGCCGCGATGCATTCATCGAAAGTTACGGCGAAATCTACGAACATTCACCGTGGATCGCGGCGCAGAGCTGGGATCGCGGCCTCGGCGAGACGCAGGATACGCCCGCCGGGCTGGCCGAGCGGCTACGCCAGCAGGTGGATGCGGCCTCGGCCGATGCCCAACTGGCGCTGATCCGCGCCCACCCCGACCTGGCCGGCAAGGCGGCGGTCGCCGGCGAGCTGACCGACGACTCCCGTTCGGAACAGGCCGGAGCCGGGCTCGATCAATGCACGCCGGCCGAGTTCGCGCGCTTCGAACGGCTCAATCACGCTTACCGTGAACGTTTCGAATTCCCCTTCGTCATCGCCGTGCGCGGCCTTGATCGTCACGCGATCCTCGAGGCGTTCGAGACGCGACTGCACCACCGGCCGCAACAGGAGCGCCGTACCGCCATCGAGCAGATCCACCGGATCGCGCGGCTACGGCTGGAACAGCGAGCGGCCGAAAGTCGTAGCCGATAGCGCACAGACACCACCGGATCGAGCGGTTATCCTGAGCGCCTGATACGGGCGGACACGAGAGCGGCGCGAGTGACGGACAGAGAGCGGAACCGGACGACTGAACGGCAGCAGGATCAGCAAACAGAACCCAAGCGGCGATCCGTCGGTCGACCGGCGGGCGGCGCCAAGAGCAGCGGCGGGCACAGCCAGTCGCTGGTTCGGGGTCTGACCATTCTGGAGGGGCTGGCCGCGGCGCCGGATGGGCTGGCACTCTCCGATATCGCCGAAGACGTCGAGCTGGCGCCCTCGACCACCCACCGCCTGCTGCAGGCGTTGTTCCAGCAGGGCTTCATCACCCAGGACATCGAGAGCGGGCTGTGGAAGATCGACGTCAAGACCTTCCGCATCGGCAACAGCTTTCTCGAAGCGCGGGACTTCGTCGCCACCGCCCGCCCCTTCCTGCGTCGGCTGACCGCCACCAGCGGGGAAACGGCCAATCTCGGTATCCGCGACGACGGCATGGTGGTCTATCTCGCCCAGAGCGAATCCAAGCAGATGATGCGCATGATCACCCGACTCGGCTCGCGGGCACCGCTGCATGCCTCCGGCGTCGGCAAGGCGTTGCTGGCGTGGATGCCGCCACAGGAGTTCGAGCAGATCGTCGCCGGACGCACGCTGGAAGGCGAGACACCCAACACCCTGACCGACGTCGACAGGCTACGCGAGCAGCTGGTCGAGATTCGCCGCCAGGGCTACGCCGTCGATCGCGAAGAGCACGCCATCGGGCTCAACTGCGTCGCCGCCACACTGCACGACGAAAGCGGCCTGCCGCTGGCGGCGATCTCGGTCTCCGGCCCGGTGGCCCGGATCGACGATTCCCGCCTGCCCGAACTCGCCGCCCTGGTCGCGGAGACCGCCCGCGAGATCACCGCCAAGATCGGCGGCAAGACCCCCACCGAACCGCCAGCGTAGGCGTTGGGCCCGAAAACCCGCCGAACGCAGGCGCTTTTCGCCCGGAAACCATCAGGTATTCAGGATCACGCCGCCGTTGAGGTGGATCGTCTGACCGGTCATATAGGAAGACTCCTGACTGGCCAGATAGACGTAGGCCGGGCCCATCTCGCTGGGCTGGCCGGCCCGCTTCATCGGCACCTGGCCACCGAAGCCCTCGACCTTCTCGTCATCGAAGCTGGCCGGAATCAACGGCGTCCACACCGGTCCCGGCGCCACCGCATTGACACGAATATCGCGATCCACCAGCGACTGTGCCAGCGAGCGCACCAGCCCTTGAATCGCACCCTTGGTCGATGAGTAATCGATCAGCGTGGCGTTGCCCTTGAAGGCGTTGACCGACGAGGTCGCGATGATGGTGTCGCCAGCGCCCATGTGAGGCAGCGCTTCACGCACGAAATAGAAGTGGCTGAAGATGTTGGTGGCGAAGGTGCGCTGCAGCTGCTCGTCGGTGATCTGTGTCACGTCGTCCCAGTCATGCTGCTCGGCCGCGTTGTTGACCAGAATGTTGAGCCCACCCAGTTCGCTGCGCGTGCGCTCGACGGCTTCCCGGCAAAAAGTGGAGTCGACCACGTCGCCCTTGAGCAGCAGACAACGCTGGCCTTCGGCTTCGACCAAGGCTTTGGTGTCTTCCGCATCGCGGTCTTCATCGAGGTAGACCACGGCGCAGTCGGCCCCTTCTCGGGCGTAGTGCACTGCCACGGCGCGGCCGATGCCGCTGTCGCCGCCGGTAATCAGCGCCACCTTGCCCTTGAGCTTGTCGGTGCCGCGATAGTCGTCACGAATGAACTCCGGCTCGGGCTGCATGCTGTGCTCGTCGCCCGGCTGATGGGTCTGGTGCTGCGGGGGAAAATGCGATTCTGACATTCCGGCTCCCTCCTGAATGGAATCGAATGAAACGGTGCCTGTGAAACCAGATGCGCGATCGACAGGCCGGCTCGTCGCGGCCTCCTCCAATGGATTGCCACGACGCCTCCTGAGCATAGAGAGCCTGACCGGAATCATTCAAATCTCGATGGCGAACGTTAAGCCAGGTTAACGATAGCGCTGACGCCGCGGAAAATGCGCCAGAAAGGTGGTGGATATGAAAAAGTCGTTGATACGGACAGATTGGGACAGACAGATGCAGAGGTGTATGGCCGGTCGTCAGGGCGATGTCGCCGCCACGCGTGAAGCCGGTGACGCACGGCGCTACACTATCGCCCGACCGAGGTCGCCAGACTCGGCCAGTTCGCTTTCGCCACCTGCCGCCAACGAGGTTTCCCGATGCCCGCGCACCTGCTCTCCGTCGACTCTCTCTGCCGTGATGACGTCGATCATCTGATCCGCATCGCCGAACGCATGGAGCCGATCGCCCAGCGTCGCAAGGTGACCCGCGTGCTCGAAGGCGCCGTGCTCGGCAATCTGTTCTTCGAAGCCAGCACCCGAACCCGGATCAGCTTCAACGCCGCCTTCTGCCGCCTCGGCGGCAGCGTCTGCGATACCACCGGCTTCACCTTTTCATCGATGGCCAAGGGCGAATCGCTCTACGACACCAGCCGGGTGATGGGCGGCTACGTCGACGCCATCGTCATGCGCCACCCCGAGCAGGGCTCGGTGGCGGAGTTTGCCGAAGCGACCCAGGTGCCGGTGATCAACGGTGGTGACGGCCCCGGCGAGCACCCGAGCCAGGCGCTGCTGGACGTCTACACCATCACCAAGGAGTTCGCCCGGCTGGGCAAGCCGCTGGCGGGCGCGCATCTGCTGCTGACCGGGGATCTCAAGTACGGCCGCACGGTGCACTCGCTGATCAAGCTGCTGTCGCTCTACGAACCGCTGCGGATCACGCTGGTCTCGCCGCCGGGGCTGGAGATGCCCCCGCATCTGGTCGACCTGGTGGCGTCGCGGGGACATCGCATCGAGACACGACCCAATCTGGCGGAGTCGTTCGACGACGTGGACGTGATCTACGCCACCCGCATCCAGCGCGAGCGCTTCACCGCGGAGATGTCGGAAAGCTTTGCCGAACTGACCTCGGATTTCGTCGTCGATCGTGACTTTCTCGACCGCCGCTGCTCGCCGACGACCCTCGTCATGCACCCGCTGCCGCGGGACAGCCGCCCCGGCGCCAACGATCTCAGCACCGACCTCAACGGCGATCCGCGCCTGGCGATCTTCCGCCAGACCGACAACGGCATCCCGATGCGCATGGCGATCTTCGCCCATTTGCTGCAGGTGGAGGATCTGATCGAGAAGGATCTGCGCGACGTGGGTTGGTTCGTGCCGCCCAGCTTCGGTGTCGACGACGCCAGCTTCTAGGGCTTAGGCTGCGCCTGAAAAGTTGTCGAGCGATGGCCAGGCAAGGCGAAAATGAGCGAGAAGGCGGAGTTTACGGGGTGTAAATGAGTACTTTGAGCTCATTTTTAACGCCGCATGGACGAGCGCAGCACTTTTGAGGCAAGCCTAACGGCGCGCCTGCCAGAACAGCGAAAACAACTCCGACTGGGAATTGACTCCCAGCTTGGCGTAGAGATGCTTCTTGTGGGCGCGCACCGTTTCGACCGAGATCGCCAGTCGGCGGGCAATCTCCTTGGTCGAGCTGCCTCCCAGCATCAGTTGACTCACTTCGCGCTCGCGTTCGGTCAGCGCATAGCGGGAATCGAATTCAAGTACTCTGTCCGGCAGCGGATGCCAGGGATGGGGGCCAGCCTCTCCGTCGTCTTGCGGTTCGAAATGCATGCGCAAGCGCATCAGCGCCAGCAACCACGGCTGCATCAACGTAAGGCTGCCCAATGCCTGACGGGAAAAGGAACGGGTCGAGCCCAGCGACAGGCACAGGGTTCGGCCCGCATCCAGCGTCTGATTGAAGTGAATCTCGTCGGCGACGATGTTGCGTCGAAAATAGCGCTGATAGTACTCGGTGCGGGTGAAGTGTTGCGGCGCCACTTCCGCCAGTGTGAATAGCCCGCAGCGATCGCGCTCGCAGGCATCGATATAGAACGGATCGAGCAGATACAGGCCGCGCTGATAGTCCTGAAACAGCGCGTCGTCGGCGCCATCGTCTTCGTCGCTCTCGGCGAGAATACGGGGCGGCTGCTGGCGGTCGAAGACCAGCGCCACCCAGGTATCGAAATGCACTTCCCCCGCCAATCGCCGAACCAGCGCCAGCCAGAAGCCGGCACGATCGACGTTTTCCGCCAACTGGCCGAAGGCGCGATGCCACTCCAGGCTCTCCAGCGGCGTCATGTCATCGGTACTTGTCTTCAGCCGGGGTCGATGGGTCATCGTTTTTCTCTTTCAAGCCACACCTTATCGAAGCCACCGTCGAGCTTTTGCGTCCCCCGATCGGGTTACCCCGCTCGCGGGATAGGCAGTGGCGCGGGATTGGGGATACTGGAGGTCAGCGGCTTCCGTCCCAATCACAACTCCCGGAGTGTTCCATGCAGCTTGTCCTGGCACAACTCGCCAGCCGCGAAGGCGACGTCGCGCATAACCTCGGTCGCGCGCTCGAGGTCGTGCATGCCGCCGACGACGGCACTGCGCTGATCGTCTTCCCCGAAACGCATCTGAGCGGCTTTGCCGAACCTGAGCATGTGCTCGACCGCGCCCTGACGCTCGACGGACCGGAACTCGAGGCATTGATCGAGGCCAGTCGCGAGCGCGATCTGGCGATCGCCATCGGTCTGTTGGAGCGGGATGGCGAGATCGTGTTCAACACCACCGTGCTGATCACGCCCGAAAGCGGGATCGCGCTGCGCTACCGCAAGACCCACTTGTGGCCGGACGAACGCACGCTGGTTGAGCCCGGCGATGCGCTTCACTGCCTCGAATGGCGCGGCCGATGCATCGGGCTGCTGATCTGCTACGACCTGGAGTTCCCCGAACCGGCGCGCGCGCTGGCTGCCATGGGTGCCGATCTGCTGGTGGTGACCAACGGCAACATGGACCCCTACGGCCCCATACACGCTCGCGCCGCCCAGGTCAGAGCCCAGGAAAATCAGTGTTTTCTGGCCATGAGCAACCGGGTCGGTCAGGGCGCCGGGCTCATCTTCGCCGGCGAGAGCGCGCTGATCGGCCCCGACGGCGAGGCGCTGTTTCGGGCCGGTCGCGAGGAGACGATCCAGCCGCTGCATCTCGATCCGGCGCGCCTGTCCAGCGCCAGGCAGGACTACGACTACCACGGAGATCGCCGTCTGAGTCTGCAGGGTCAGCTCGAAACCCAGGGCTCGCAGCGCAGTTGGCATTTCGGCTGAACACGGTAACGGCTTCCCGTGTTCATCACGACGACCGCTGTTAGCCGCAAAAAACACGATTCACACAATAACCACAACAGGAAACGACGATGTCGGAAATGAAGAAGACCCTTACCCTCTCCCAGGTCGTGCTGTTCGGCCTGGCCTACATGACCCCGATCATCGTGCTCGGCACTTTCGGAGTACTGGCGGTGGTCACCCAGGGCGCGGTGGCGGGTGCGTATCTCGCCGCGCTGGTAGCGATGCTGTTCACCGCCCACAGCTATGGCCGCATGGCCGCGGCCTACCCCGTCGCCGGCTCCGCCTATGCCTACGTTCGTCACGCCATCGACGATCGGCTGGGCTTTCTCGCCGGTTGGGCCATTCTGCTCGACTATCTGTTCCTGCCGATGGTGATCTGGCTGATCGGGGCGGCCTATCTGAACTCAGCCTTCCCGAGCATTCCAACGGCGCTGTGGCTGCTGGCGTTCATTGGTGTCACCACGATGATCAACGTGCTCGGCCTGAAGCTGGCCAGCCTGATCAACAGTGCCATGATGCTGATCCAGATGCTGGTTCTGGTGGCCTTCGTGGGTCTCAGCGTGCACTACATTCTCGGCGATCCCACTCAGCCACTGTTCAGCCTGGCGCCGTTTCTGGGTACCGACAACGGTTCACTGCCGGTGCTGATGGCTGGTGCCGCCGTCGCCTGCTATTCGTTTCTCGGCTTCGATGCTGTGACCACGCTGACGGAGGAGACTCGCGACCCGCAGCGCACGCTGCCGCGGGCGATCCTGCTGATCACGCTGCTGGGCGGGCTGATCTTCATCGTCGTCTCCTACTGCGTACAGCTCGCGGCGCCGGGCTTCGACTTCGCCAACCCGGACGCCGCCGCCTACACCATCGCCCGTAACATCGGCGGCGATCTTTTCGTCTCGATCTTTCTGATCGGATTGGTCGTGGGCCAGTTCGCCTCAGGTATTGCCGCCCAGGCCAGCGGCGCTCGACTGATCTACGCGATGGGCCGGGACGACGTGCTGCCGCGACGCTGGCTGGGGACGCTGGGTCGCTATGGAACACCGCTGGGGGGACTGATTCTGAGCGCCCTGGTGGCGCTGCTGGCACTGACGATGGACGTGCTGTCAGCGGCCTCGTTCATCAACTTCGGCGCGTTTCTGGCCTTTGCCCTGGTCAACCTGGCGGTGGTCTTCCACTACTATCTCAAGGAGGGCCGCCGTGGCCCGGGCGATACCCTGCGCTTTCTGGTATGCCCGGCGATCGGGCTCGGCGCGATCGTGTGGCTGCTGTTCAGCCTCGATCACAGAGCGATCATGCTTGGCTCGATATGGCTACTGGCGGGATTGGGCTGGCTGGTGTGGCTGACTCGTGGCTTCCGCCGTCCGACGCCGGAACTGCATATCGACGCTTGAGAAGGCGTATTCGGGAAGGCGGGGTCAGCCATCGCGGTTGAACCAGCCTTCCAGGATCAGTTGGGCGGCGATGCCGTCGACCCCGCGGTCACGGTAGTTGCCCTTGTGCCCCTGACCCTGGGCGATCAGCTTGGCGGCGCGGGTGGTGCCGCGCTCGTCGACCATCTCCACCGGCTTGCCGAAGCGCCCGTGGAGACGGTTACCGAACTTGCGCGCGCGCACGCTCATGTCGGATTCGCTGCCGTCATCGTGAATCGGCAGTCCGACCACCAGCAGATCCGGCTGCCACTCCTTCAGCAGCTTTTCGACGGCGACCCAATCGGGGATCCCGTCTCGCGCGATCAACGGCTCCAGGCCACTGGCGGAGCGCAACATCTCGTTGCCCACCGAGACACCGATGCGTCGCGTGCCGTAGTCGAACGCCATGACCAGGCGCTGACCAGTTCTGTCGACCGTTGCCGACGCCATCAGGCGTGCCCGACGTGGCGGGTCATCAGGTTGAGATCGACCCCGAGGATGCCGGCAGCCGCGCTCAGGCGCTGCTCCGGGGGGCGATCGAACAGAATGCCGGCGTCGCCCTCGGAGATCAGCCAGGAGTTCTCCTTGAGCTCATCCTCGAGCTGCCCGGACTTCCATCCGGCGCAGCCCAGCATCACCAGAAACTGTTCAGGGCCGCGGCGCTGGGCGATCGCCTGCAGGATATCCACCGACGTGGTCAGCGCCAGGCCGTCTGCGACCTGAATACTGGAATCCCACGCATCCGCGTTGCCGCGATGAAGGATGAAGCCGCGATCGCGATAGGTCGGTCCGCCGTTGTAGACCAGCACGTCGTTGTGCGGCCCCGACTCGGATTCGATATCGAGCTGCTCGAACAGTCCGTCCAGGGTCAGATCGGAAGGACGATTGACGATGACCCCCAGGGTGCCGTCATCGTCGTGATCGCACAGATACGTCAGCGTACCCGCGAAGTTGGGATCTTCCAGGTGCGGCATCGCCATCAGGAAATAGTGCTTGAGGCTCTGCATCGGCGTCGGCATGGATGTTGGCCTGATCGTTGACATAGGACTCCATCGGGCTTCGCGCGACGGCCCGGCGATCTTGCCGGGAGCCGTCAGTCGTAGAGGAAATGGGCCATTGTACCACCTCTGCCGAATCCCCTCTGTCGGGCGCGGTCGGATCAGCCCCGTTTTGCCAGCCGCTGGGCGATCGCCGTCATCAGCTGGGCGGCAATATCGGTGCCGCGCTGATCGTCGATCTCGCGCACGCAGGTCGGGCTGGTGACGTTGATCGCGGTGATGTAGTCGCCGATCACGTCGAGACCGACGAACAGCAGCCCCTTCTCGCGAATCATCGGCTGCACCTGTTCGACCAGCCAGTAGTCGCGGTCGGTCAGCTCGCGGGAGACGCCGCGGCCGCCGGCGGCCAGATTGCCACGCGTCTCGCCGGCGCTGGGAATGCGCGCCAGACCGTAGGGCACCGGTTCACCGTCGATCAGCAGAATCCGGGTATCGCCATCCTTGATCTCCGGCAGGTAGCGCTGGGCCATGATCTGGCGCTGACCGCGCTCGGTGAGCTGCTCGATCACCGCGCCGAGATTGCGGCCCTCGGGGCCGATATGGAAGATGCCGGTACCGCCCATGCCGTCCAGCGGCTTGAAGATGGTATCGCCATGTTCGGCCTGGAAGGCGCGCAGCACGGCATCGCGGCAGGAGACCACCGTCGGCGGAATGCAGTGGGCGAACTGCTGCGCGAATAGTTTCTCGTTGCACTCGAACAGCGCTCGGGTCGGGTTGACCACCAGCGTGCCTTCCCGCTCGGCGAACGCCAGCAGGTGCACCGCGTTGAGAAAGTGGCTGTCCACCGGCGGATCCTTGCGCATCAGGATCACGTCGAGCTCGGCAAGCGCCATGGACTCGCGCTCGCCCAGTTCAAACCAGTGCTGCGGATCGCGATACACCTTGAGCGGACGCACGCTGCCCATCGCCCGCCCTTCGTAGAGGTAGAGGTCTTCCTGCTCGAGATAGTGGAGCGACCAGCCCAGCGCCTCCGCCGCCCACAACAGGGCCAGGGTGGTGTCCTTCTTGTAGGTGATGTCGGCGATGGGATCCATCACCACGCCGAGTTTTACCGTGTCGGATTTCAACGCGCTCGATGTCGACGTGCCTTGGCTCATTGATCGGATTCCCCAAAAGACTTGAATGGGCCGCAGTATGACGCAGCTCACCTATCATCTACAGGGGGATTGCAGGGGTGATCGAGGTGGGCGATCGAGGCGACCGATCTCCTCGATCCGCCATCGCACTCTTGCGGGACTCATGGCCAGCAGGAAAAAGGCACCGAAACGACCAACGTATAATGTATACATTGACTGTTTGAGCGCAATCTCCGTAATGAAGAGTATCGGACGATGGACGGAAAAGGATCGCTTCGTCTCTCTGCCTCGGCGCCGTCGCTAACCCTGGGTCGCCGTTTTCCGACGGCGCTTGAGGATTCGGCGCCGGTCTCTTCAACAGGCACTGCACCTGACGCCAGTGTCTCGGCGCATCGCTCAGCGAAGTGATGCGCCAACGGATGCCCCTACTCGGAGATCGCCCGCATGACTGCCCAGAGCTCGACGTCGCACCCCCTTCTCACCAGCCTGCTGACGGCGGTACTCATTGTGCCCTCCGCCAATGCCCTGGCCGCCACCACGCTCAATTTCGCCCACACTCATCCGGTGGAAGACGCTCAGCATCTCGCAGCGGAGCACTTCGCCGAACTCGTCGACGAGCGCAGCGGCGGTGAGCTGCAGATTCGCGTCTTTCCCAGCGGCCAACTGGGCAGCGATAACGCCCTGGTCGCCAGTGCCCGCGGCGGCCAGGTCGATATCGTGCTGACCGGCAATCCTTACTACACCGGGCTGGTCGGTGAACTGAACGTTCTCGATCTGCCGTTTCTGTTCGACAACTACGCGCAAGCGTATGCCGTACTGGATGGCGAGATCGGTCAATCGCTGCTGGCCAAGCTGGGGGATCACGACCTCAAGGGCCTGGCGTTCTGGGAGATCGGCTTTCGCAACCTGACCAACTCCCGGCATCCGGTCAAGACTGCCGCCGATATCCAGGGGCTGAAGCTGCGTACCACGCCCAATCCCGCGCATATCGCCGCATTCGAAGCGCTGGGGGCCAACCCGACGCCGATGCCGTTCACCGAACTGTTCACGGCGCTGGAAACGCGCACCGTGGACGGTCAGGAAAACCCGGTCAGCCTGATCCGCTCGGCCAACCTCTATGAAGTTCAGGACTACCTGTCGCTGACGGCTCATGCCTATACCGCGGCGCCACTGGTGATGAACAAGGCCAAGTTCGAGGGCCTGAGTCCGGAATATCAAAAGCTTCTGGTGCAGGCGTCCATCGATTCCGCGACGTTCGAGCGTGAGGAACTGGCCAAGCGCCTGACCGGAGATCTGGAATTTCTCAAGCAGCAGGGCATGCAGATCGTCGAGGATCCTGATCGTGCCTCGATGCGCGACATCGTCGAAGGCCCGGTGGAGGCCAGCTTCACGGAAAAATACGGCCCCGAGTTGATCGAGGCGATCAAGGCCGCGCGCCCTGCTGGCGAATAGGGCGACGCTGCCCGGTCGACCCGGTTGCAGCGCCAACTGGCCATCGATGTCACGAGGCCGAGAAAGCCTCGATCGATGCGCGAGCGCCTGTGGCCGGTCGTCGACGACCCAGTCCTGCGGTCAGCCAATGTCAGTCGGATGCCTTCGAATCCCCGCAGGCCAAAGACATCGTTTTCGTCTCCCCGGAGAGAATGTTCATGTCCAGAACGCCGAAAATCACGGCTCAACCGGGCTCGGGCTCGCTCCAGACGACGCTGATTCGTCTGTCGCGTGTTACCGAGTGGATGCTCAATCTGCTCATGGTGGTGGCGCTGGTCGCGATGATTGCGCTGGTGTTCACCAATGTCGTGCTGCGCTACGGCTTCAACAGCGGCATTTCGATCAGTGTCGAGCTATCCCGGTTTCTGTTCGTGTGGGTCATCTTTCTCGGCACGGTCGTGGGCCTGATGCGCCATGAGCATCTCAGCGTGACGACGTTCTCCGATCGCCTGCCGCAGAAGGTTCAGGGTGTACTGCGGCGTCTGGTGACACTGGCGATGCTGGGTTGCTGCCTGATGCTGGTCAAGGGCAGCTATGCGCAGACGCTGCTCAACTGGAGCGATCGGTCGCCGATCAGCGGTATCCCGGTCGGCGTCTTCTATCTTGCCGCGCTGATCGCCGGCGTGCTGATGTCGCTGATCCTGATATTCCGGTTGCTGACGCCGAGGCACCTGCAGTCGCTGCCGAAAAACACGGAGATGGCGCCATGACGATCGGACTGTTCCTCGCCTCGCTATTGGCATCGATCGGCCTCAGCCTGCCGATCGCGTTCGCCCTGCTGGTCAGCGCCATCGTGCTGATGCTGCATCTGGGGCTGTTCGATTCGCAGATTCTGGCTCAGAACCTGGTCAACGGCGCCGACAGCTACACGCTGCTGGCGATTCCCTTCTTCCTGGTGGCCGGCGAGGTCATGGCGCAGGGTGGGCTGTCGAAGCGCATCGTGCTGCTGGCGATGAGCATGGTCGGGCATCGCAAGGGCGGGCTCGGCTTCGTTGCCATCTTCGCTGCCATCGTCATGGCCAGCCTGTCCGGTTCGGCCGTCGCCGATACCGCGGCGCTGGGTTCCATGCTGCTGCCGATGATGCGTCAGGCGGGTTATCCCCAAGGCCGCTCGGCCGGGCTGATGGCGGCTGGCGGGATCATCGCGCCGATCATCCCGCCGTCGATTCCGCTGATCATCATCGGGGTGGCCGGCAGCATCTCGATCAGCAAGCTGTTCCTGGCCGGTATCGTGCCAGGGCTGATCATGGGGGTGACCCTGGTATTGATGTGGATGTTCATCACCCGCAAGGAGGATCTGGTGGTGGCGAAGAAGGCCACCGGTGCCGAGCGGTTGACCGCGCTGCGCCAGAGCTTCTGGGCCATATTGCTGCCGGTGATCATCATCGGCGGCATCAAGACCGGCATTTTCACCCCCACCGAGGCCGGTGTCGTGGCGGCGGTCTACGCCATGCTGGTGTCCACCCTGATCTATCGGGAACTCGATCTCGGCGGGCTGTACCAGGTGCTGGTGCAGGCCGCGCGCAACACGGCCGTGGTGATGTTCCTGGTGGCGGCGGCCAGCGTCGCCTCGTGGCTGATCAGCATTGCCCAACTGCCGATGATGGTGGCGGATCTGCTGGCGCCGCTGGCCGACAGTCCACGCCTTTTGATGCTGGCCATCATGGCCATCGTGCTGATCGTCGGCATGGTGATGGACCTGACCCCGACCATTCTGGTGCTGACCCCGATCCTGATGCCGATCGTCAAGATCGCCGGCATCGACCCGGTCTACTTCGGCATCATGTTCGTGCTCAATTGCGCCATCGGCCTGATCACGCCGCCGGTGGGCAACGTGCTCAACGTCATCACCAGCGTGGGGCAGCTCAAGTTCGAGAAGGCCGTGATGGGCGTGCTGCCCTTCGTCATGGCCTATGTCGTGCTGTTGCTGCTGTTCGTGGCGTTCCCGCAAATCATCACCGTGCCGCTGTACTGGCTGGCAAACTGAGGCCCCTCCCATGAGCGAACAGCTCCTGATCGACAGCCATCACCACTTCTGGGCGCTGGATGGCAGCGTGCACTATCCGTGGCTCGAGGATGAGATCGACGATCACTTCTTCCTCGGCGATTACGCCCCGATCCGCCGGCCGTTCCTGCCGGCGGACCTCCGGGCGCTGGTTCCGCCCGGCTATCGCCTGGCGGGCACCGTGCACTGCGAGGCCGAAGCCGCGCGCCGCGAGCCGGAAGTGGAAACCCGCTGGCTGACGCAGCTGGCCGAGCAACAGGGGCTGCCGGTGGCACTGGTCGGCTGGGCCGCCTTTGCCGACCCGGGCTGTGAAACGCAGCTCGATCGCCAGAGGGAGTCGCCGCTGTTTCGTGGCGTGCGCGCCAAGCCGGTGACGGCGGCGAGACCGGATCAGTACGCCGCCACGCTTGGCGCGCCGGGCTCGCTGCAGGATTCGGGCTGGACCCGCGGGCTGCGTCTGCTGGAGGACCGCGAGCTGTCCTGGGATCTGCGGGTGCCGGCCTGGCACCTTGCGGATGCCGCCAGGGCGCTGGAAGAGACCCCCAGCCTGCGCGTGATTCTCAACCATACCGGCCTGCCCTGGGACCGCAGTGAAGCAGGGCTGGAACACTGGCGCGAGGGAATGCGGGCGCTGGCCGCCAACCCCAATGTCGCGGTCAAGCTTTCGGAGCTGGGAAGCCCCATGGCCGCTTGGGACGAGCAGCGAAATATTGCACTGCTCGCCGAGACCATCGACATCTTCGGCCCCGAGCGCTGCCTCTTTGCCAGCAACTTCCCGGTCACCGGACTCAACGTCAGCTACGCGACCTGGCTCGCCATGGTCGAGCAGGCCATCGCCGACGCCGATGCCGGCCCCGGCGCCCGCCAGGCGGTCCTGCACGACAGCGCCGTCCACTGGTATCGGCTTCCCGACCCGCGGATCACGGGCTAGGACTCGCGCTACAGACCCGCGCTACAGACCCGCTTAGCGAACGCTCGGGCTGTCGCTCAGCCGGTCCCATAGAAAGCGCCACGCCAATGCGCTCAGCTTCGCCCGCTGGGCGTTGTCCGCCGCGCCGCCGTGGCCGCCTTCGGTATTCTCGAAATAGTGGACGTCGTTCGCACCCATCGCCGCCATTTTCGCCATCATCTTGCGGGCATGGCCGGGATGGACGCGATCGTCGCGGGTCGAGGTGGTGAACAGCACCGCCGGGTAGTCCACGCCTTCGCGCAGGTTGTGGTAGGGCGAAGACTCCTTGAGGAAGTCGTCCCAGTCGGCGCTGTCCGGGTCGCCGTATTCCGCCATCCACGAGGCACCCGCCAGCAGCTGGTGATAGCGCTGCATGTCCAGCAGCGGCACTTCGCAGACTGCGGCTGCGAACAGATCCGGATAGCGGGTGATCATGTTGCCCACCAGCAGCCCGCCGTTGGAGCCGCCCTGAATGCCGAGCTGTGCCGGGGTGGTGATGCCAGTGGCGACAAGATCCTGGGCGACGGCGGCGAAATCCTCGAACGCCTTGTGGCGTTCGCCCTGGAGCGCGGCACGATGCCAGCGCGGGCCATACTCGCCGCCGCCGCGAATGTTGGCGACCACGTAGGCGCCGCCACGCGAAAGCCAACTGCGCCCGGCCCCGGCAATGTAGTGCGGTGTCAGTGATATCTCGAAGCCGCCGTAGCCGTAGAGCAGCGTCGGCATAGGCGCCGCCGGCCCATCATTGCCGTTCGTCGAGCCTTCACCGCCGGCCGGCAATACCAGAAAGTAGGGAATCGACGTGCCGTCCAGGCTGGTGGCGAAACGCTGCGTCACCTGCATGCCGTCGGTCTCGAAGAAGCCCGGCGCCCGCTTGATCGTTTCCGCGGCGCGCGCTTTGCCCGTCGATTGGGTCTGTGCCAGATCCATCTTCAATAGCGATGTCGGCGTGAGATAGTCGGTGACGATCAGGAAAACCTCGTCGCTCTCTTCATCGTCCACCGCCGCAATCCCGATCTCGCCGGTGGCGGGCAAGCCGTCCAGCGGACGCGGCGACCAGTCGGCGCCCTGCCCCGGCGTCAGCACCTGCAGCCGGTGTTTGACGTCCTCGAGGATATCCAGCACCAGGTAATGGCGCGTCCACTCGAACCCTTCCAGCGAGCGGTGCGCATCCGGCGTGAACAGCGTGGTGAAATCACGGCCACCGCGCTTGAAACTCTCGTAGTCGATCGCCAGCAGCGCGCCGCTTTGGAAATTCAGGTCGTTTTCCTCGATCCGCCAGTCGTCGCGCAGATGGACCAGCAGCCATTCACGATGCACCACCGCCTGCGCCGACAGCGGTACCTCGATGGGGAACGCCTCGCCGTCCGGCATCAGCTCGATCAGTCGCTGCTCGTAGAATGCCAGCGCATGGTGAATGAAGTCGCGCTCGAAACCGCGAGTGCTGTCGTGGAACGCCAGCGCCATCAGGTCCTGTTCGGCGGCCTCGAAGATCGTCTCCGCCGCAGCCATCGGCTCGCCCCGGCGCCAGCGCTTGACCAGGCGGGGGTAGCCAGAACTGGTCAAAGCGCTTTCACCCGAGCTCGATGTACCGAAATCGGTGTAGACGAACACCGTGTCGCGGTCGATCCAACTCATGCCGCCCTTGGCCTCCGGGCGCTCGAAACCGGCCTCTCCATGGTCGTCACGCCCGATCCAGCGCCTCCTGATCAGATCGAACTCGCGGGTCACATCGGCATCCGCGCCGCCGCGGGAGAGCGAGACCAGCGCGCGCTCCCACGGTCCACCCGGCTGCTCCGGCTCCAGACAACTGGCACCGTGCCAGACCCAGTTCTCGCCCTCGGCGGTGTTGAGCGCATCGACGTCGATCAGCACGTCCCACTCCGGCCGCGGCTGGCGGTAGGATTCCCAGGTGGTGCGACGCCACAGCCCGCGCGGATGTTCGGCGTCCTGCCAGAAGTTGTAGTAATGCTCGCCGCGCTTGACCACGAACGGGATCCGATCGTCGGCGTCGAGAATCTCCCGCAGGCCGCTCTCCAGCGACTCGAACTCGGCGTTTTCGAAGCGCTCGAGCGTCCGGCGGTTCTGCGTCTCGACCCAGGCCAGCGCCTCGGCGCTGTCGACCGCTTCCAGCCAGCGATGAGGGTCGCTGTCTGTATGATCGACGCCTGTATGATCGACGCCTGAGTGGTCGATGCCTGTGCGACCGTCGCCGGTTTCACCGGAGGCGGAATCGGCGGATTGATAAAGATGGAGAGGAAAATGAAACATGCGATGCCTCGATGACAGGGTAACTGCCATCGAGGTTAGCACGCGCGTCCTCGAACGGCGGAAAGGCCGAGGCTGCTCGACATCTTTGTCGAACATTTCCAACGCTTGGTCCGACATGCAAACCAACGTCGTATTTTTCATGACAGCCGTTCGTGCAACCGTGGGAGCGCACCACTCACTCCCGGAGAAAGCCTCATGGACGACTGGACGCAGACCCTGACGGCAGCACCGCTGCTGGGCATTGCCGCGGCGGCGATCGCGCTGCTGCTGATCTTGATCATCCGCTTTCATCTACACGCCTTTCCGACGCTGGTCCTGGTCAGCCTGCTGACCGCATTCGCCACCGGCATTCCCGCCGGCGCCATCGTCGATACCATGACCGACAGTTTCGCCGGCACGCTGGGCTCGGTGGCGCTGCTGGTCGGTTTCGGTGCGATGCTGGGCAAGCTGGTGGAGCACTCCGGCGGCGCTCAGGTACTGTCCGAGAAGATGGTGTCGCTGTTCGGCGAGGCCCGGGCACCGTTCGCGCTGGGCATCGCGTCGCTGATCATGGGTTTCCCGATCTTCTTCGATGCCGGCCTGATCGTGATGCTGCCGATCATCTTCGCCGTGGCCAAGCGCCTGGGCGGCCCGGTGCTGCTCTATGCGCTGCCGGCGGCAGCGGCGTTCTCGGTGATGCACGTGTTCGTGCCGCCGCACCCCGGCCCGGTCACCGCCACCGAGCTCTACGGCGCCAATCTGGGTCTGGTGCTGCTGGTGGGGATCATCATCGCCTTTCCGATGTGGTATCTCTCCGGCTATCTGTGGGGGCGCTTCGCCGCCAGCCGCTTCGACTTCAAGCTGGAAGTGAGCCTGTTCGGCGGCCAGGACGACGACGAAATGGAGAATCCGCCCAGCGTGGGCACGGTCATCGGGCTGCTGCTGCTGCCGCTGGCACTGATCTTCCTCAATACCGGGCTCGACTTCGCCCGCGCCGCTGGCGTGGCTGACAGCGACGCCACCTGGTTCCAGTTTCTCTCCTCGCTGGGCGAGACCCCGATCGCACTGCTGATCTCGGTGCTGGTGGCGATCTACGTGCTGGGCAGCCGTCGCGGCGAAGGCGGCAGCGCGCTGGAGAAGATCGTCGACTCCTCGCTGGGGCCGATCTGCTCGGTGATCCTGATCACCGGCGCCGGCGGCATGTTCGGCGGCGTGCTGCAGGCGTCAGGGATCGGCGATGCGCTGTCGGATTCGATGAGCGACCTGGGCCTGCCGGTGATCGGCGCTGCGTATCTCGTCGCGGTGGTCATGCGACTGGCGCAGGGCTCCGCCACCGTGGCACTGGTCACCGCCGCCGGGCTGATGGCACCGGCCGTTTCCGGCGGCGATTTTTCCGCCATGCAGATCGTCGCGATCACGCTGGCCACCGCCGCCGGCTCGGTATTCGCCGGCCACGTCAACGATTCCGGCTTCTGGCTGGTGGGTCGCCTGCTGGGCATGGACGTCAAGACCACGCTGATGACCTGGACCGTGCAGCAGGCGCTGGAATCGGTGATCGGGTTCATATTGGCCTGCGCGGTCTATCTGATCTTCTAGAGCACTCACCGATACGAGGACAACGATGACCAATCTATTCGATATTCAAGGTCGCCTGGCGCTGGTCACCGGCTCCACCCGCGGGCTCGGCAACGCGCTGGCCCGCGGGTTGGCCGAACGGGGCGCCCGGGTGATTCTTCACGGGCGACAGCAGCATGCGGCCGAGGAAGCGGCCCGCAAACTGGCGTCAGAAACCGGCGCCGAGGTCGAGGCCGTGGCCTTCGACGTCACCGACGCCGATGCCGTGAAAGCCGCCGTCGATCCGTTGATCGAACGTCTCGGCGTGCCGGACATTCTGGTCAACAACGCCGGGCTGCAGAAACGCGCGCCGTTCAACGACTTCGACCCCGCCGACTGGGATGCGGTGATCGCCACCAATCTCTCCAGCGCCTTCTACGTTGCCAAGGCGCTGAGCCCGGCGATGTCCGAGCGCGGCAGCGGCAAGATCGTCAATATCGGCTCGGTGCAGTCGAAGCTCGCCCGGGAAACCATCGTGCCCTATGCGGCTTCCAAGGGCGGCGTGGCGCTGCTGACCCAGGGCATGGCAGCGGATCTGGCGCGCTACGGGATCCAGGTCAACTGCCTCTCCCCCGGCTACTTCCAGACCGACATGAACCAGGCGCTATGGCAGGACGCCGACTTCAACGCCTGGATCGAAAAGCGCACGCCGGCGCAGCGCTGGGGCCAGGTCGAGGAACTGGTCGGCACGCTGATCTATCTCTGCGCCGACGCCTCGAACTTCGTCTCCGGGCAGAACATTTTCGTCGACGGCGGCATGACCTCGGTGGTCTGAATACATTCGCCACAGCGCCACAGCGCCACAGCGCCACAGCGGGGTTTCACGGCGGGTTCCGGCAGGCGATAGCTTTCCTGCATCGATACAGTCGTCAGGATTCATTGTTGGCTGGCTAATCATTTCCTAGACTTTGGTCTATCTCTTTAGCCACCTCTGGCCGAAGCAGGCCAAGTCAGGCAAGCAAGCCAAGTCAGAAAGGAATCCACGATATGGCAGCACTGTTCGAACCGTTCGATCTCGCCGGCACCCGCTTGAACAATCGCATCGTCATGGCGCCAATGACCCGTGCCCGCGCCAAGGGCGACGTGCCCGACGAAATGGGCGCGCTCTATTATCGCCAGCGTGCCAGCGCCGGGCTGATCATCTCCGAAGGCAGCCCGATCTCTCGTGAGGGGCAGGGCTACCTGTTCAATCCGGGCATCTACGGTCCGGATCAGATCGCCGGGTGGAAGAAAGCGACCCAGGCCGTGCACGAGCGCGGAGGCGTGATCTTCTGCCAGACCTGGCACGTCGGCCGTGTCTCGCACACTTCGATCCAGCAGAATGGCGCCGCGCCGATCAGCAGCGCCGCCAAGCAGGGTGGCATGGCGTTCGGCTACAACGAAGACGGCCAGCCCGACATGATGGCTGCGACCACGCCGCGCGCTGCCACCACCGAAGAGTGCCGCCGGCTCGTCAACGATTTCGCCCAGGCGGCGCTGAATGCGCGTAACGCCGGTTTCGACGGCGTCGAGCTGCACGGCGCCAACGGCTACCTGCTGGAGCAGTTCATCAACGCCGGCCTCAACGATCGCACCGACGAGTACGGCGGCTCGCGCGAGAATCGCTGCCGGCTGCTGCTCGAAGCGATCGACGCCTCCATCGCGCTGATCGGCGCGCATCGCGTCGGTGTGCGACTGACGCCGTATGGCACGCTGTTCGACATGCCGATCTACGACGATATCGAAGGCACCTATCTCTATCTCGCCGCCGAGCTGAGCAAGCGCGATCTGGCCTACGTCCACCTGATGGATCAGGGTGCTCAGGGGCAGGACGGTCTGCCGCGCGAGTTCCTGCGTCGGTTCCGCGATGCCTATCACGGTACGCTGCTGTTCGCCGGCAATCTCGACAAGGCGGAAGCGCACAAGCTGGTCGACGACGGCGTCATCGATCTGCCGGTATTCGGTCGCCCGTTCACCTCTAACCCGGACCTGGTCGAGCGCCTGCAGAACGACTGGCCGCTGGCCGAGTTCGATCCGGACACTTTCTATGGCGGAGATGCCCGCGGCTACGTCGACTTCCCCACCTACGAGGAAGAGCAGGCGCGTCTGGCGCGGGAAAAGATGCTCGCAGAGAAGTCCTGATCGCCCGATGTGGTCAGACACGCCGACAGTGCGCTGTCCGTTTCGTGTCGGTCAGATGACGAAGGCCCCGCAATCGCGGGGCCTTCTTCGTTGAGAGGCGATCCGGCATCAACCGCCGTTCGGAATTCGCGCCACCACCTTGATCTCGAAATCGAACCCGGCCAGCCAGGTCACGCCCACGGCCGTCCAGTTGGGATAGGGCGGCGCCGGGAAGTGACGCGACTTGACCGCCAGGATCGTCTCGAACTGAGTTTCCGGGTCGGTGTGGAAGGTGGTGACATCGACGAGATCCGCCAGCCCGCAGCCGGCGGCGGCCAGCACCGCCTTGAGATTGTCGAAGGCGAGCGCGACCTGGCGTTCGAAATCGGGCTCCGGCGAACCGTCCTCGCGGCTTCCGACCTGGCCGGAGACGAACAGCAGATCACCGGAGCGAATCGCGGCCGAATAGCCGTGCTTCTCGTAAAGGGCGCTGCGGCTGGCGGGAAAGACCGGCTGCGGCGACTGGGCAGATTGAGCTTGCAACATGGAATGACTCCTCGCGAGGGCGCGACGCATGAAAGCGTCGGGAAGTTGACATACGACACGTATATTAATTGCTCATACGTCGTGTATGTCAAATTAATATACGCTTCGTATGCCAATGTCCGCCGTCTCGCGATACTCTTCCGGCGGCGTGGAGGAAGCTATCTTGAACACAGGAGGGATCATGACCCGACGCAGTCGCGCCGAAATGCTGGAAGAGACGCGCGCCAAGCTGATCGATGCCGCGCGAGCGGCCTTTGCCGAGAAGGGCTACGCCGGTGCCTCAATGGACGAGCTCACTGCCCGCGCCGGCCTGACCCGTGGCGCGCTATATCATCATTTCGGTGACAAGCGCGGCCTGCTCGCCGCCGTGGTCGATCGACTCGACAGCGAGATGGCCGCTCGCGCCCACGAGATCGGGCAGCGCCATACGAACGCCTGGGAGGGGTTGCTGGCAGAGGGTGGCGCCTACATCGAGCTGGCGCGCGATCCTGAGATCCAGCGCATCGTGCTGCTGGATGGCCCGGCGGTACTGGGAGATCCCTCCCAGTGGCCGAGCCAGAACCGCTGCCTGCTGGCGACGATGACGACGCTGGAGGCGTTGACCAAGGCGGGAATCGTCAAACCGGTCGACGTGGAAGCCGCCGCCCGGCTGATCAATGGCGCGGCACTCAACGCCGCGCTCTGGGTTGCCGCCAGCGACGACCCAGACGTGATGGACAGAGCCACCGACGCCTTCCGCCAGCTGGCGTCCGGGCTATTGGTGACGCGCGACTGACGGCAGGCCTGGCGCCTAGCGACGAATGCCCAGCGCTTCGTGCTGCTTGGCGAACAGGGTCTGACAGCCGCTCTCGGCCAGATCGAGCATGGTGTTGAGCTCGGCGCGGGAGAACGCCTGGGTTTCCGCCGTGCCCTGCACCTCGATCAGCTTGCCGTCTTCGGTCATCACCACGTTCATGTCGGTGCCGGCGGCGCTGTCTTCCGGGTAATCCAGATCGAGCACCGGGGTGCCCTTGTAGACGCCCACCGAGATCGAGCTGACCAGCTGACGGAACGGATCGGTCTTGATCATCTTCTTGCGCTGCATGTACTGCAGCGCCTCGATCAGCGCCACGCAGGCCCCGGTGATCGACGCCGTGCGGGTGCCGCCATCGGCCTGCAGCACGTCGCAGTCGACGGTGATGGTGTATTCGCCGAGCTTCTTCAGATCCACCGCCGCGCGCAGGCTGCGGCCGATCAGACGCTGGATTTCCAGCGTGCGCCCGCCCTGCTTGCCTCGCGTCGCTTCACGGCCGCCGCGGGTGTGGGTCGCGCGCGGCAGCATGCCGTACTCCGCCGTCACCCAACCCTGGTTCTTGCCGCGCAGCCAGCGCGGCACGCCGGCCTCGACGCTGGCGTTGCACAGCACCTGGGTATCCCCGAAGCTCACCAGCACCGAGCCTTCGGCGTGACGGGTAAAACCGCGGGTCAGCGTGACCTCACGGGGCTGATCGGGTTGTCGTCCACTCGGGCGCATGAAAGCCTCTCGATCCAAAACATCAATGACAGAAGCGCCACACTTTCGGCGCTCCACAGCAGGCCGGCCATTCTACACGGGTCAGCCATACATTCACGGCCAACGGGCGGCGGCCAACGCCGTCACGGATGGGTTACACTCGACCGATCAGCTCGACGATTCAAGGAATTCCCCATGCCCCATAGCATGACCGCGTTCTCCCGCCAGACCCGTGATGCCGACTGGGGCAGCCTGCAGCTCGAACTGCGCTCGGTGAACCAGCGCTACCTGGAGCCCCACTTCCGCCTGCCCGACGCCCTGCGCGATCTCGAACCGCATTTCCGCGAAGCGATGCGCCAGCGTCTCGCTCGCGGCAAGGTGGAGTGCTCGCTGCGCTTCGACCCGGCCGAAGGCAACGCCGCGCCCGGGATCAACGCCGATCAGCTCACCGCGCTTTCCCGGGCGCTGGAGCAGGTCCGCGCCCAGCTGCCGGAAGCGCCGATGCCCAACGCCCTGGAGCTGCTCGCCCATCCCGGCGTGATGGCCACCCAGCGCCTGGATATCGATCGGGTCAAAGCCGCAGGCCTCGAACTGTTCGACGCCGCGCTGAAGGATCTGGAAACCGGCCGCGCCCGCGAAGGCGAGCGCCTGGCGGAACTGATTCGCGAGCGCCTGAGCGGGATTCGCCAACAGGTCAACCTGGTGCGCGAGCACCTGCCATTGATTCTCGAGCGCCAGCGCGCGCAGCTACTGGAACGTCTCGAAACCGCCAAGACCGAACTCGACCCGCAGCGCCTGGAAGCGGAAATGGTGATGATGGCGCACAAGGCCGACGTCGCCGAAGAACTCGACCGGCTCGAAACCCACGTCACCGAAGTGGAGCGTCAGTTGAAGCAAAAGGGCCCGATCGGCCGGCGCCTCGACTTCCTGATGCAGGAACTCAACCGCGAAGCCAACACCCTCTCCTCCAAGGCCATCGTCGCCGACACCACCCGCTGCGCGGTGGAGCTGAAGGTGCTGATCGAGCAGATGCGGGAGCAGATCCAGAATCTGGAGTGAGGTGTCTTTCCAGCGGATGACGATCAATCATAGCCACCACATGACACTACCTATCACCAATGCGATGCTGGCACGGTATCGACATCAGCCCAGGGTTCCGGACGACCGCCATGACGGTCTAGCGTGATCGTATTCAAGCCATGACAAAGCTCACAGATCGGGTCTACACGACACTCAGAAGAAAAATCATGTCGGGAGAGTTGTCTTCGGACATGCAGATCAAGGAAGCCCATCTGGCCGAGACGCTTTCGGTGAGCCGGACGCCAGTTCGAGCGGCCATTCAGCGTCTCGCGGACGACGGCCTGATCTATCACGAGAAAGGCCGCGGCTCATTCGTTTCGCCCTGGCAGCAAGACGATATCGTCGACATCTACGAGCTACGCATCCTGTTGGAATCACGCGCGGCCAGGCTGGCCGCCAGCCGTGCGACGGCGGAGCAGATCGCGCAATTGCATCGTCATGCCGACGTGATCGAAGGGCTCTATCGGGACCAGCCCGATAAATACCTGTTCAGCATCCAGGCGGAAAATCAGAAATTCCATCAGATCCTGATGACGGCATCGGGCTCTGCGCAGCTCAAGCAGATGGTCAGGATGCTGGTCGATTCACCGATCACGGTGGGCTCTTATTACCTCTACTCCGACGCAGAGATGCAGCGCTCGATGCAGCAACACAGGGACATCATCGATGCGATCGAGAAGCGGGAGGAGAGCTACGCCGAAGACCTCATGCGCGTGCACCTGCGCATGGCCTATTGCGTTTTCATGGCCAGGCAATCGGCCCAGTCGAAAGGGGAGCCTTGGGACAGGACGGATAAGCCATAGCGCGCCTCGAGTTCACCAGAGGCGCTCTGGACTGTCCTATCCCGGATCACTGACGCTCAAGGCTCGAACCGTTGACGGGCCCGCTCAGGGTCGCTCGCCATCGCCAGTTTCGACGGCCGCCCCCGGTAGTGGGTGAGCAGGCGCCGAATGATCGGTACCAGTATGGTCAGCACGATGATCGTCACCATCACGATGGCGATGGTACTGGAGAAGAGATAGCTCACCTCGTGCCGGCCGATGAGCATCGCCCGACGCAGGCTCGACTCCGCCACCGGCCCCAGAATGACGGCCAGCACCGCAGGCGCCAGCGGAATTTTCAGCCGCTCCATGCCCCACCCCATGACCCCGAACGCCAGCATGAGCCACACATCGAACAGGCTGTTGTTAATGGCGTAGACGCCGATGGTGGTCAGGGCAATGATGATCGGCGCCAGAAGCAGTGGCGGCATGTACATCACATTGATGAACAGCCTCGCGCCGAGTCGGCCGATCACGAACAGCATGATCGAGGTCACCAGCATGGCCAGAATAAAACCGTAGGTGACGGGAGCGGAACGCGTAAACAGGTCCGGGCCTGGGAGCATGCCGTGGACCAGCAAGCCGCCCAGGATGACCGCAGAAACGCTGCTGCCCGGAATCCCCAGGGTCAGCGCGGGAATCAGGGAAGCCGCGTTGTCAGCGTTGTTGGCGCACTCCGCCGCCGCCACGCCTTCGGGCGCTCCCTTGCCGAACCGCGATTTGTCCTTCGCCACACGTCGCGCCTCGTTCCATGAAAGCATGGCTGCGATATTTCCCCCTGTGCCGGGAATGATGCCTACGATCACGCCGATGACCGATGCCCGGCACCAGGTCGGCACCAGTCGTCTCCAACCGATGCCGCTCCGCGTCTTGCCGCCACTGCCGATGCTGGTCTTGCTCAGCAGCATGGCTTCTTGCGCCAGCGTCAGAGCCGGCGGGATGGCGTAGAGCCCGGTGAGCAGCACCAAAATATCGATACCCCCCATGAGATCCATGACGTTGAACGTGAAGCGCTCGTTACCTGTCATCGAGTCGATGCCAACCATGCCGATGACGAGACCGAGGCAGGCGCTGATGAGCCCCTTGATGGGCGCATCGCTCAACAACACGGAGATGGCCGCCAGCCCGAAGATCGCCAGCCAGAAAATCTCCACCGGGCCGAACTTCAGCGCCACTGCGGCCAGAGGCGGACTCAGGAAAAGCAACGCCAGCGCACTGACCGAACCGCCGATCGCCGAAGATGTCAACGCGATCTTCATCGCCTCTAGCCCCTGACCCTTTTGCGCCATGGGATGGCCGTCGAAGACCGTGGCGATACCGGCAGGCGTACCCGGAATACGCAAGAGAATGGCGGGAATTGCGCCGCCGTACATGGCGCCATTGTAGATACCCGCCATCATGCCGAGCGCAACCAACGGGTCCATGGTGAACGTCAGCGGGATCAGTACGGCGATGCCCATCGTCGCCGAAAGCCCAGGCAGCGCGCCAATGAGCACGCCGATGGTCGTACCACCGGCCATGGCAAGCAGGACAGCGGGCGAAAATAGCAACGGCAGGGCGGAAAGAATGGAATCCCACATGAGTTATATCCCCGTGAAAAAACGCAGCGCCATTTCGGGAGGTAGCGGTCTGTCGAGCACCACCTGAAAAATCAGATAGATCAGCAGCGAGAAAGTGATTGCCGTTACCACCAACCACTTGCCTTTGCGATAGCCGAGGAGCATTCCACTCAGAGGCACGAACAACAGGAACGTAGTGGCGAATCCCAGCCTGGGGGCAGCGACGATCATGACGATGGAGGTCGCCAGTAGGATGAAAAATCTTTTGACGTGACCTGGTGCGGGTCGTATTGAATCGCCACCGTCGTGACGTAGGGTAAGCGCAGATCTCACGCCCCATATCACCAGCAGGAGGGTCAGAAGTCCCATCACGGCGACGGGCAAATAGGCGGAATCTCGTGTGAAACCCAGCGCATGGATAAGCCCGAAGACGCTGATTACCGTGCCAGCGAGTGCCACTCCCGTCTCTACCACTGCCTGACGCATCATCGCGCTCCTCTCAAATGCGACGGAAAAAGCGGCGAGCCAGCCAGCGACCGGCTCGCTCGTCCTATCACTCACTCCAGGGAGATTCATCCCAAAGCGCCTGAAAACGTGCCTGCAGGTCCTGAAGTGTTTGCTGGTAGATGGTCGGATCCTGATAGTCGAGTGGTAACGACTGCTGCGCGGCCGCCTTCTGGAAGTCTTCGTTGTTCATGGCCGCTTCGACGGCACTGGAGAGCTTCTGAACGATCGCATCCGGGACCCCGGCAGGAACGGCGATGCCACGGTTTGAGCCAATAGTCAGCTCGTAACCGGCTTCGGCGGTCGTCGGCACGTCGGGCAACTCCTTCGAACGCTGACTTGCGGCCTGCGCTAGCATCTTGATTCGCCCGGCTTTCACATCCGCCGCCGCTTCACCAATGTTGAATATCCCCATGTCGATGTGCCCGCCCATCAATGCCTGACGTACGTCGGCAGCACCGGGAAAGGGCACGTGGGTCATCTCGATTCCCGCCAGGCGCTGCAGCGCCAGCGCGGCCAGGTGATCGTCCGAGCCGACCCCGGTCGTGCCGTAGGTGATCTCGCCGGGGTGCTCCTTCGCGTAGGCGACCAGATCCTTGAGCGAGGCGAACTCGCTATCCGGCCCCACGTTGAAGCCATCGGGGTCGTCGACGACGCTGGCCACCGGCTGGAAATCAGAAAGTTCGTAACGCGTGTCGCGTTCGATCGGAATGGTCAGCACGTTGGGCGTATTGATGAAGCCGATGGTGTAACCGTCAGGCTCGGCATTGGCAAGTGCCGTGAAGCCGACCTCACCACCGGCGCCGGGACGGTTGATGACGGTGATATCGGTGCCCAATTCCTTCTCGATATAGGGGACCAGTGTTCGCGCTGCGATATCCGTACCGCCTCCAGCGGAATAGCCGATGATCATCTGCACGGCGCGCTCGGGATAATCGGCCATGGCCGACAACGGCATCAACATGATGGCGGCCATCGCAACGGTTCTTGTCTTCATGCCAGGCTTCATGGACCTCTCCTTTCTCGCCGCCATCGCCTCGACGGACGTATTGGCTTGGCGACCTGTACTCAGATGGATGTCGAAAACGACTGATATCGCTCGACTCTCAATTATTGTTCTAATAAAAAACAAAATCATCGAATCATAGGTGCCTCATTGGCTCAAGCAGCGATTTCCATCATTGCTGCCGTAGATCGATAAAAACAACCAAATCCTTGATTAATAAATAATTTATTTTAACTTATACTTTTGTCTCGCATGAGAAAAGCGAAGATTTGATAGACACGCGATTAATATTGTTTTTTTATTGTTCGCGATGCTTTTCTGCGCCGGCCAGACCTTACGCATCGGACGATCTCCTCATTAGAGAAGGAACAAAGAATGACCTCACAGACCGTCATGGACACGCTGAAGATCTTGGGCAGTGCAACGATTCACGAAGCTCAGGGCCAGCGTGGCGCCATGGATTCCGGCATCAAGCCGCTGGATCCAACGCTGAGAATGGCCGGCAGGGCACTGACCGTGGACTGCTCGCCCGGCGACAATCTGCTGATTCACTACGCCATCTCCAAGGCAAGACCGGGTGACGTGCTGGTCGTCGATGCCAAGGGCTTCACCGAAGGAGGGCCATGGGGGGATATTCTGACGCTAGCGGCTACGCTGGCGGGCATCCGCGGCCTGATCATCGACGGCATGGTGCGTGACACCGACACCATCATCGAATCCCAGTTCCCGGTGTTCTGCCGCGGGCTCTCGATCAAGGGAACGCACAAGCATCAATCGGGCAGGGTCAACGAAACGATCCAGTGCGGCGGCGTGGCGATACGTGCCGGCGACATCGTGGTCGGCGATCGGGATGGCGTAGTGGTAGTGGCGGCCGAGGAGCTCGATGACGTCATCAGGGCCTCCCAGGCGCGCGAAGAGAAGGAAGAGGCATTTCGCCGCGAACTGGAGCAGGGGGCCAGCACGCTCGATCTACTGAATCTACGCGGCACCCTCGATCGCCTGGGTTTGAAGTAGAGCCTGGCGAGTCAATGACCGGCGCGTCGCGGGATGAGGGTATCGCGCGAAGACCCAATCCCCTTGATCGCCGGCCCCGCGAGACTGACTGATGGAACGCTCGATGCCGATCTCAATCCGCACCCTTCTCGCTGACGCCCGATCGGCGGTAACCCGTCGCCGGCTGGCCCGTATTCACAATTTGCACGACTTTGAGGCGGCGGCTCGTCGATACCTGCCCCACTCCGTTTTTTCCTACATCGCCAATGCCGCAGAAGATGGTCAATCGTCCAGAGCCAACCGGCATGCCTTTGGCGATTATGGCTTCATGCCACGCGTGCTGGTGGATGTCTCCCAAGTGAGCCAGGCCACGATCCTCTTCGACCTGCCGGTGTCCTCACCATTCGGTATCGCGCCGATGGGACTCGGCGCACTGTGGGCCTACCGGGCCGATATCGTCCTCGCTGATGCCTCAGCATCGGCGGGCATCCCGATGATCATGAGCGGCTCATCGCTGATTCGCATGGAAACCCTCGCCGACCGGGGAGACGCGACCTGGTTCCAGGCCTATCTACCGGCCGGGCGCGAGGCCATTCGGTCGCTGGTGGCGCGCGTCCAGGCAGCGGGGTTCACCACGCTGGTGATTACCCTGGACACGCCGGTTGCCACGAACCCGGACAACAACCGCCGAGCCGGTTTCTCCTCCCCCATGAAGCCGTCGGTCAGACTTGCCTGGGATGGCATTTCACATCCCGGATGGCTGTTCAACACGTTCCTGAGAACGCTCCATCACCACGGGATGCCGCACTTCGAGAACAACTACGCTTCCCGCGGAGCCCCCATTTTCTCCCCCCACGTCAACCGAGACATTTCCGACCGTGGCCATTTGAACTGGGACGACCTGGCATTCATTCGCGACATCTGGCCGGGCCGGCTGGTGCTCAAGAGTGTCCTGCATCCCACCGATGCGAAAAGAGCCCAGGCGCTCGGGGTCGACGCGCTCATCGTTTCCAACCACGGCGGTCGCCAGCTGGATGGCGCGGTCTCGCCGTTGTATGCGCTGGCCGACATCATCGCGGCAGTGGGAGACCTGCCGGTCATGATCGATAGCGGATTCCGTCGCGGCACGGACGTGCTGAAAGCCCTGGCTCTCGGGGCGCGCTTCGTGTTTATCGGGCGACCGTTCGCCTATGCCGCCGCCGTCGGCGGCGAGCCGGGCGTCGCGCACGCCATCGAGCTCATGACAGCCGAGATCCGGCGAGACATGGCACTACTGGGCATCACCCGACTAGATCAGTTGCGCCGGGATCACCTGGTCGCGCTGACCTCGATGGCGGAGCGCTGCTTGTCGAATGACAGCGACCCAGGTCGTCACGACAGCCTGGAGCATCCGTTATGTCGAGATCATCACACCGACCGAGAGAATCATCGTCAGGAAGCGAGGACCGAAAATTGAATCATCAACACAGTGCGTCGACACCGCTAGAGACAACGTCGCGGCAACGGTCTCTCAACAAGTCGGTCTTCCGACTCGATGTCTGGTACGACGAATCGATGCAGGCTATTTACAAGACCCGACCCGATATCACGCTGACCACGCTTCCCGTCACCAGCCGCCTCGACGACTGTGCAGAGGTGCTGCAGGCGGCACACGCCTACCAGATATCTTCGGCCAAGGATGAAACGCCTCCGATCTGGTTCGCCAACGAGGCCCTGCTCGCCAGAGCGCCCAATCTTCTTTGCGTCTCCACGTCGGGGTCCGGCTATGACACGGTCGATATCGAGGCCTGCACCCGTGCCGGCGTCCTTGTGATGAATCAAGCCGGCGCCAACGCCCAATCGGTGGCCGAACATACCTTGGGCATGATGCTGGGAGTCAACAAGCGACTCGCGGAGAATGACCACCGCCTGAGGCAGGGCGGCACGTTCTCCCGCGAGGATCTCATGGGACGCGAGCTCCAAGGCAAGACAGTCGGATTAGTGGGCATCGGCCATATCGGAAAGCGCGTCGCCGCGCTGGCCAAAGCGTTCGGCATGGACGTGATCGCCTATGATCCGCTCCTGGATGCGGACACGGTTCGAGAGAGAGGAGCTCGGCCGGTGGCCCTATCGGCGCTGCTGGCCGAGTCGGATATCGTATCGCTGCACTGCCCGAGGAAGACCGACACGCTTGGGATGTTTGACGCTTCCGCCTTCGCTGCCATGAAACCTGGCGCTCTCTTCGTTACCACGGCACGCGGCGGAATTCACTCGGAAGCGGCGCTGGCCGACGCACTTCGTAGCGGGCACCTCGGTGGGGCAGGTATCGATGTCTGGGACGTTGAACCCCCACCCCTGGATCATCCATTGCTGGCCATGCCCAACGTGATGGCGACGTATCACACCGCCGGCGTCACGCACGAGGCACGGCGCAATATTGCGACCTGGGCAACACGGCAACTGATCGAAACGCTGGATGGTGAATTCCTGCCACGCTTGCTCAATCCCGAAGCCTGGCCAATTTATGCTGGGCGTTACTATGCGATCTTCGGAAAATATCCAACAAAGGCTTCTCGATAAAGCACGAAAGCCTTGGCTTCTTTTCAAGACCGCCGGCCTAGCATGTTCGTGCAATCGAGAGACCAAATCGATTGGTATCGCATCCTGGTGGTTTGATTTCGAGCGCTGGACTTGGAAATGATGACACGCCTTGACCCGGCCAGCGCCGGACTGACGCTATCCGAGTGCTATCGCCGACCGCCTGCTGGCGACGGGCGACTCGTGTCGCAGCCAGGTCAAGCGACTCTCGGCGCAGACCTTGCCTCACCCGCTGCAGCCGCTGTTGTATCAACTAACGAGGCAGCAATAACAGATTGCGTATCGTTGCGGGGAGCATCGAATTTCTTGGGTCGCATCTAAGCTTGGCTTCATTCAATGAGGCATATAAAGTCTATTTAGTGATGCTTTATCTACGATAAGAATTCTTTTTTAGAATAAAGCCTTCAGCCCTAGATCCAAGGATTCCCGCATGATCACCTTCAAGCAGCTCGACGCGATCTACTGGGTCAATGAGTTGGGCAGTTTCGAGGCGGCAGCCAACAAGCTGCACACCACGCAGTCGGCGATTTCCAAGCGCATCCAAGAGCTCGAGGATGCGTTCGGCGTGGCGCTGTTCGACCGCAGCCGGCGGTCCGCGCGCCTGACCGACAAGGGTCTTGAACTATTGACGCTGGGTAGAGATTTGCTGGAGCGGCGCGATCATCTGCTCGAGCGGATCAGCGATGAGTCGGTGATCCAAAGCCACTTTCGCATCGGCGTGACCGAACTCACCGGTCTGACCTGGTTGCCACAGCTGATCGAAAGCATTCGCAAGCGCTTTCCCCGGCTCAATATCGAACCGTCGATCGGCCTTAGCAGTGACCTGTTCGGAAAGCTGGAGCAGGACAAACTGGATATGGTGGTCGTCCCTGACGTGTTCTCGGATACGCGATTCGTCTCTCAGCCGCTGCAAAACGTGGAGAACGTCTGGATGGCGGCTCACGGAACAGTCGCTGAGGGTCGCGAATTGACGCTTCAGGAGATCGGCGAATTTACGGTGCTCACTCAAGGCAGCCACTCCGGCACCGGTTTGATCTACGAGCGCTGGTTCTCGCAACATGGCACGCGAATGCGCAATTCTTTGGTGAGCGATTACCTGTTGGCTCAGGTTGGCCTGACGCTGGCAGGGGTAGGTATCAGCTACCTACCCCGTCAATGCCTTCAGTTTCTGGTAAACCGGCGGTTGCTACAGGTACTGAATACCACGCCCGGGTTGCCCCGCGTTCAATACTGCGCGCTTTACCGCAGCGATCGTCAGTCAGGTTTGAGCGCGTCGATCTGTGAGCTAGCAAAGGAGACTTGCCAATTCAGCCAACTCTATTTCGATCGCCACTGACCCCGCCATGTCGATCGGAAATCTCAAGTCTTGCTATCGATGGGTGAAGGAGCCGGCGCCGATGCCTGGATCGTATCCAGCAGGCGCTCACTCTTCGCCACCAACAATGCGCCAATCACATCCCCGGAGACGTTGAGCGTGGTATGTCCCATGTCGACGATGCGATAGATGCCGGCAATCACGCCGACGAGTTCGAACGGCAGGTTCATCAGCTGCAGTATCAGCGTGCCCATGACGATACCGCCACCGGGAATGCCCGGCGCCGCCATCGAGAGGATGGTGCCGATGAAAATCACGTTCACCATCTGCGACAGGCTCAACGGCAGGTCGTAGAAGCCCGCGGCGAACACCACCAACACCGAGAGATAAGCAGCGGCCCCCATCAAATTGATCGTGGCCCCCAGCGGCAGCATGAACGAGCACAGCCATTTCGGTACGCCAAGATCCTGATTGGTGACCTTCATCGTCACCGGCAGCGTGGCGTTGCTGCTGGTGGTCGACAGGGTCATTAGCCAGATCGGCACCATCTTGCGGACGAAGCGCGAGTAGGAGATTCGTGTGAACAGCACCAGCAGGATCGATGCCAGGGTCCAGATCGCCAGCAAAGAAGCGTAGTCCGCCAGCACGAACTTGCCGATCTGACCGAAGATATCGATGCCGTAGTTGGCGACCGCGTACGCCATCAGCGCGAAGATACCGAGCGGAGAGACGGCCATGACCATGTCGAGGATACGAAACGAGACCGCCGCACCCTCGTCGAATAGCTCACGCAGCCTGGCGGCACGCTCGCCCAGCATGACCATGGCGACACCAACCAGAATGGTGAACACGATCAACTGGATGACATTGCCACTGGCCATGGCCTCGACGGGATTGCTGGGAATCATCTGAAGCAGAAACTGGCCGATATCCAAACCGTTCGCCGCTGCATTCACTGGCGCACTAGCGTCGAGATCGAGCCCCTGTCCGGGCTGAATGATGGAAGCCACGGTCAGTCCGATCATCCCGGCAATGACTGTCATCACCGTGTAGACCAACAGCGTCTTGCCACCCACTCGCTTGAGCTGCTGGACATCGCCCATGTTGGCGATGCCGCCGGCCACCGAGAAGAAGATGATTGGCACGATGAGCATCTTGATGCCACTGATGAAGGCATCACCCAGCGGCTTGATCGCCAAGGAGAAATTCTGAAAAAGTAAACCGCAGGCAATACCCAGCACGAAGCCGATGAAAATTCGCACGGGCAAGCCCCGAGCGCCTCGGATAGTGATCGTCATGAGAACCTCGTTGTCGTCATTGTGAATTGTTAGATGGTTGCCATCAGGGTGCCGCCCGTATCAGCGCAACGCACGGCATGCTTCGCCGAGCCGTCGACACCCCTCTTGAATCGCGGCCTCACCGATAGCGAAGGAGAGCCGGACATAGGGGGACAGCCCGTAGGCCTTGCCGCTGACCCCCGCCACCCCGACCGATTCGAGCCAATAGAGCACCACGTCATCGTCACTCCGGAGTCGCTGCCCGGTCGGCGTCTCGCGACCGATCAGACCACCGACATCGAGATAGACGTAGAAGGCGCCATCCGGGGCGAAACTACTCACACCGATCACCGACTGAAGCCCCTCCAACATCAGCCGTCGACGCTCGGTATAACGAGCGGCCATCTCGCGCACCGGTGCCTGGTCACCAGAGAAGGCCGCCACCGCGGCAGCCTGGCTGAGTGAACTCGGGCAGGTCGTCGTCTGCGAGATCAGCTTGACGATCCCCCGCACCAGATCGCTCGGCCCGGCACCGAAACCGATGCGCCATCCCGTCATGGCATAGCCCTTGGAGGCGCCATTGACGATCAGCGTGCGCGCCTTGAGGTCCGGTGCGACGTTGATCAGGGAAAGATGGCAGGCCGGCGCATAGACGAAGTGCTCGTAGATCTCGTCGGAGATCACGCCCACATGGGGGTTCTCGCGAAGCACAGCCGCCAGGGCATCGAGTTCAGCCGCGGTATAGACCGCACCGGTGGGATTGGACGGCGTATTGAGCACCAGCCAACGTGTCTTGCGGGTAATCGCGCAGGCCAAGGCCTTCGCCGTAAGTTTGAAACCACAGGTGGCATCGCAGATGACGATGCGCGGCACGCCCTCATTGAGCGCGACGAGGTCGGGATAGGAGACCCAATACGGCGCCGGCACGATCACCTCGTCGCCGGGATTCAGCGTTGCCGCCAAAGCGTGATAGAGGATTGGCTTGCCACCGGCACCGATTACGATCTCGTCGCGGGTGTAGTCGAGCCCGTTGTCACGTGCGAGCTTGTCGGCGACTGCCTGGCGAAGCGTCGGCGTGCCCGCTGACGGCGTATAGTGGGTATCGCCCGCTTTCAGTGCCGCGATCGCCGCCTCGGCAATATGCGCCGGCGTATCGAAATCGGGCTCACCGATGGTGAAGTTGATGATATCCCTGCCCTGGGCGCGCAGTTCGGTGACGCGGGCATTGGCTTCGACGCTGGGTGACGGCTGAATGCGCGCAAGGCGATCGGCAAACGGTTGGCTCATGCGGACTCCCTGCCGTACTCGAGCCCCTGCGCCGACAGCACTGCATCGAGCCAGCTTTGATGATGCGCACCAGTGGCGATTTCCTCCATGATGCCAGCTTCCTTCTGATCGCTGGCATGGGCCGCAGCGATCAGCGACTCAGCCTCCGACTGAGGGAAGGTGACCAGCCCATCCGCGTCGCCGACGACGATGTCGCCCGGATTGACCACCTGACCGCCAACCGAAACCGGCACGTTGAGCGCGCCGGGGCCGTGCTTGTAAGGGCCGCGATGCACGGAACCCCGGGCGTAACACGGCAGGCTGTCGCCCGCGAACGCCTCGACGTCGCGAATGGCGCCGTCCACCACGAAACCCGCGCAACCGCGCTGCTGGGCATATTGCTTGATCAGATCACCGATCAAGGCATTGTCGAGGTGCCCCCCACCTTCTAGCACCAGGACATGCCCGGGGCGGATCAGCGTCAGTGCCTGGTAGATATAGAGATTATCGCCGGGGCGGCACTTGACCGTGAACGCGGTGCCGACCAGTTTGGTGCCATCGTGGTAGGGCGTTAGCCCCCGGATGCCGCTCAACCGATCGAGGTTGTCACTGAGATGCGGCGTGACGATGCTCTGAAGCGCCTCGATAAGCTCAGGATCGGCCAGCGTGGGAACGGTAGGAACGTGGGGGGAAAGACTCATGTCGGACTCCGGGCTTGCGGTTTCGATCACGGTAAGCGACGGCTATAAACTCAAAAAAGCGATATTTTTGTATCTTTAGACATTCTTTTTAAGAATCTTTTGCCGTGCGCTATCACGCAAACAGATTGATGAACAGCGTGATGACCAGCGGGTTGAAGATGTTGATGAACACCACGGTGATGATCGGTAGCACGAACCACGCCCGAGGCGCAGGCCCCCGGTCCTCGATGACCGCGGACATGTTCGCCAAGGCGTTGGGCGTCTGGCCCAGCCCCACGCCACAATGCCCAGCCGCCATCACGGCCGCGTCGTAGTCTCTCCCCATGCACCGAAAGGTAACGACATAGGCATAAAGCGCCATGACCGTCATCTGCGCCAGGAGAATGAGCACCATGGGCAGCGCCAGCCCAATCAGCGCCGCGATGTTGAGACTCATGAGCGTGATCGAGAGAAAGAGATTGAGCGAAATGTCCCCTATCACATCGATCTCGGGCATGCGCAGCGAGAACCGGCCTGCATCGGCAAGATTACGCACCAGCGCGCCGCCAAACAGGCAGCCGACGTAATAGGGGAATTGGATTCCCGTCAGGTTGAGCAGCCAGGAGATCACGGTACCGATGGCGGCGGCGATCAGAATGACCAGGGTCGACCGGAACAACCCGCTACCGGTCAACGGAGTCGACGCTTCTGTCGACTGAACGTCATGACTCTCTTTTCCCGCCGGCCGCAGGCCATGCCGATCGATCAGGCGTTTGGCAACGGGGCCACCGATGAGACTGCCCATCAGTAACCCGAAGGTGGCCGCCGCGATGCCGATCGTCGTCGCGCCAGCTGCGCCAGCCGCTTCCAGTGTCGGCCCGAATGCTGCGCCCGAACCGACGCCACCGGACATCGAGATGGAACCCATGGCGATGCCCAGCAACTCATTGATGCCCAGCAATCGGCTCAAGCCCACGCCGACGAGGTTCTGAATCACCAGAAAAGCCACCGCGATGACAGCAAGCAGCGCACCCTGCCGGCCACTGGAGCGAATCAACGCGGCGCTGACCGTGAAACCGACACAAGTAAAGAACAGGTTCATGAAGAAGTTCTGCAGGATCTTGTCGAAGTGCACCTCGACCCCGAATCCCTGGGATGTCCCGAACAAAAGCAGGCTGACGACGAGCCCGCCGATGACCGGTGCCGGAATGAAAAAGCGTCGAAGCACCGCCACCCGATGCTTGATCGACATACCAAAGAAATAGACCACCGCCGCGATACCCGCGGTCTGGATAATATCCAACGAGACCACCATTGCCGCCCTCCTCTCGATTTGCCATCAACACGGCGACAGGGAGCAAGCCGTGCAATCGGGCGCATTATCAGAGAAGGCGCGATACAGCGATATTGAACTTAGGTATTTGTTTTTAAAGCATTTATTAAATTACCAACCTGTCAGGTTACTGCAATTGTCCCGTCCTTACCGGGACTTATATTCGTGTAAATAGATGCCCTTAATCGATGATCGACGCGTCTACTTAATCGAACTATGTGATGACGACCGCCACTTACCTCATTCATCTTTCGGTACGGAATTATTCTGTTCGCCTTAGGGCGCCAAGCAAATGAGCAGCGCAAGCGGAGTCATCTTATGAGGTTGTCCAATGCAGTGAGTGCTTCACCACCAAATGCCGTAGCCAGAGGGGTAACAACTCGAGGGCAGTCACTCAAAACTCACCCAAATACAATCACATCACTTTGATATTTATGGATTTTATTTCCCATCCTGTACTTAGATTCAGGGCTTGGAGTAGCGTCCAGCGAAACGCAGGGAACTAAAAGTGAGGGAGAGCCGTGCATGGCAGCTCTCCCTCGCTTTTAATGATATGACTTTTGGTCACATCGGCTTACTGACTTGCTAACTATCCGGCCAAACTCAAACCTTACCCTCATACTGCGCGTCTTCTACCTTCTCCATCCAGGTCACTGGAGAACCATCAATCGACTCTTGGATGGCGATGTGCGTCATCGCGACTTCGGGTGCAGCACCGTGCCAGTGCTTTTCGCCAGCCGGAAACCAGACGGTGTCCCCCGGACGAATCTCCTCGATCGGCCCACCTTCTCGCTGGACTCGCCCAAATCCAGCCGTCACGATCAGCGTCTGACCGGCTGGATGAGTGTGCCAAGCGGTCCGTGCACCGGGCTCAAAAGTCACCGCGGCGCCGCTGGTACGGCCTGGCTCTTCCGCCGTAAAGAGCGGGTCGATTCGAACCGTACCGGTGAAGTAATCTTCAGGGCCCGGGGTTGAAGCTTGGCTACCAACTCGATTGATCTTCATCAAAAGCTCCTGATTTCTAGGTAACAGTGGAATAACTTCTGACATCTTAGCAGTTCACCCAGCGGTCATGATGACGTACACGAGGCAGGAGATATGAAAAGGAATCATAAATGCTCAAGAAAAACATGACGGGGCTCGTCGCTTTTGCCACTGTCGCGAAAGCGGGGACGTTCACCAAAGCAGCAGCTCAGCTTGGCGTATCACAATCCGCGCTGAGTCACACCGTCAAAGACCTCGAGGAAAGGCTGGGAGTGAAGGTCCTGGCCCGCACCACTCGACAGGTCGCTCCTACACCGGAAGGGCAACGATTGCTGGACCGGATTGGGCCAATGCTGGAGGAAATCGAGCACGAGTTGTGGTCCATGGTGGACACCCAGAGCAATCCCACCGGAGACTTCCGCATTACCGCTGCCGACCACTCGGCGGAGTCTCTGCTATGGCCAAAACTCCGCCCGATGCTCAAGCAATATCCCAACATCCGCGTCGAGATCCATACGGATTACCAACTCATCGATATCGTAAAGTCCCAGTTCGATGCCGGGGTCAGATTGGGCGAGCAGGTGAGCGAGGGCATGATTGCGGTGAAAATCGGGCCAGATTTTTCGATGAGAGCAGTCGCCTCCCCAGCGTACCTAAGCAGAAAAGGATGTCCCGAAACACCCCAAGAACTGACTCGACACGACTGTATCAATCTACGCTTTCCGACCCACGGCGGCCTCTACGCCTGGGAGTTCGAGAAGGATGGGCGAGAAATCAAGGTAAAAGTTTCGGGACAGCTTACCTTCAACAGCATCAATCCGATCATTCAGGCTGCTATTGACGGGCATGGCATTGGCTACGTTCCCGAGGATACGGTTACGAAAGCGATCGCCAATGGCGAACTCGTGTCCATATTGGAAGAATGGTCTCCTCCCTTCCCGGGATACTATCTCTACTACCCTCATCGACGCTTGAGCTCCCCCGCCTTTTCCATTCTGGTAAACGCCTTGAGTATCGAATAGCTGCCATATCGTGGTGCTCGTCATCACGCTATCGACCTTCCTTATTGTCATTTTTGATGCGATGAAATTAGCCGTCTCGGAGGTGGCTAGTCGAACCCGGCGTCGAATTCATGATTTAAACTCATGATTGTTATTTTAAGCTTTTCATGGTTGTACTTCGCAACCTATGCAAGAGTTCCTATGGCAGATTATTTTACCTAATTTCATTTTGATGTCTTTTTCAATACTCACTGGCCAGCTCCTTTAAAACCAACGACATAGAGGTCTAATCCATGAATGCCAAGCAACTATTAATTGCAACCGGTCTCTTACTGGTAGCCAGCGTTTCTCATGCGCAGAGCCTGGAGATTACCCATAGCGAAGATCGACCAACCGTATTAGGGAGCAGCACCGAATTCTTCACTGGAGAGTCCGTGATCAATCCGCTCTTCGACGCCACTGAACATACCCGTGCCACTGCGGCCGAGGTAACGTTTCTGCCCAAATCACGTTCGAACTGGCATACCCATCCCGCCGGGCAAATGCTAGTCGTGACATCCGGCAAGGGCTGGGTACAGGCGGAAGGCGAAGACAAGCAGGTCATGCAGGCGGGTGACGTCATATGGACACCACCCGGGGTCAAGCACTGGCACGGCGCAACATCCGACAAGTCGGTTTCTCACATCGCCATTCAGGAGCAGGTTGATGGTGCCAATGTGAACTGGATGGAGCCTGTCACAGATGAGCAGTACGACGACTAGCTGATGGACATTCGGTAAAGAACACTGGCAAGTGGCGTAAATCCCACGCGCCTAATTTTTCATTTTCCATTCATGATTGAATCGTTAAAGGAACTTGGGTATGCCTTCGAAGGGTCTTTTGATATTGCCACTCGTCAGTCTGCTTTCGGCGTGTAGCAGCCTTCAGGAATCAGAAAAAAAAGTAGATTATGCGCAGGCCCCTTCCGCCGCTGAGATGCAACGGGTTTCGCCCGCCTTCGCGCACTACACCAACGATGTTGTCATCGGCGACCTATGGCAACGTCCCGGCCTGACGCCGCGCGACCGCAGCCTGATAACGATCACGACTTTGATTACCCAGCAACAGGCGGTCGAACTGCCTTACCACTTCGGCCGTGCACTGGACAACGGCGTGACCCCGGAAGAGCTTTCGGAGATCATCACACACCTGGCGTTTTATACCGGCTGGGGCCATAGCACAGCCGCAGCGGCCATCTTGAGCGACGTATTCAAGGAGCGCGGCATCGACAACTCAGATCTACCTGCCGTGCCAGCCAATCCGTTGCCGATCGACAGGGAATCGGAGCGGAACCGAGAGCGGTTGGTCGAAGACAATTTCGGAGTGGTATCCCCCGGCGTCGTCGACTACACCACCAACGTACTTTTCCGCGATCTATGGATACGTCCGGGACTGGCACCGCGAGACCGCAGCCTGGTCACGGTCAGCGCGCTGGTGGCAGCGGGTCAAGCGGAACAGGTGACTTTCCATCTGAATCGCGCCATGGATAGCGGCCTGACCCAGGCAGAGGCTCAAGAAACACTGACGCAACTCGCCTTCTATGCAGGTTGGCCCCGAGTGTTCTCGGCGATGCCGGTGTTCAAATCCGTGTTCGAGTCCCGCGGACTTGAAAGCTGACAATCGTCTTGTGCTTGAAGCTGGAAACAGCCGTATCGTCGATGTTGTTTGCTCGTCGTCGGCTAGCATGACTACCTTATAACCCCCTTACGGCGGACCATTACATGAACAGCAAAGCACTTGGAATTCTAAGCCTGACGACCACGCTGGCATGTGGTTTCAGCGGCGTTGCAACCGCGCAGAGCGATGCGGAAGCCGAAGCTTATCAGAACATCTCAAAACCATTGTCGCCCGGCGATGGTGTCACTGCGGATGATGCCAGTGGCGAGGAATTCAGCGGTAGCAGCCAGGCCAGTGCTGAGTCATTGGGCAACGTAAAGAACGAAACCGACGAGCCCACCGAAGTCGAGAACTCGGAATCCCTCGACCAGCTAAGCGCGGACGGTCATAGCGATGCCGCAGCGGACGCTATTGAAAATCAGTGAGGTCATTGATCGATTTGAGGACGATACCCCGCTATCTAGCGGAGTATCGTATTTTTAACACGGTCATGGCCAGCACTAGACAGCGGGGGATGCAGCACACCGCAATTTTGCATGCAGCCATTAAAAATCTGTGCGGCTATCGAAAAAACTCAATCACCATTACGTCATGTCAAAACGATTCACAAGATAAGATAAAGCGCGATGTGAAAACAATAAAAGACAGAAATAAATGGAAAAAATGCTCTACGCCGCTTGCATCATAATTGTGAAAACTTCTGAAACCTATAAAAAGACGCCCCGCAAATGTACAGCAGGGGCGTCGATCGGGTTATAGCTGCTGAGCCGTAGGACGGAAAATGATCTCGTTGACATCGACATCTTCCGGCTGCTCGATGACAAACGCGGCCATTCGAGCGTAGCTGTCGGCGGGTATGCCGACTTGGCCGACATACTCCTGGTTGGCGGCCTGCACGTCCTTATCGGAAATGTGATCAAGCAACTCGGTTTTCACCGCCCCTGGTGAGAGAATGGTGGTGCGGATATTGTAGTCCTTGACCTCTTGACGGAAGCCCTCGCTGATAGCGATTACCGCGTGTTTGGTACCTGAATAGACGGCCGATGCGGGAAATATCAGATGACCGGCGACCGATGACGTATTGATGATATGACCGCTTTTCTGCGCTTTCATGTGCGGCAGGGCTGCCGCGATACCGTAGAGTACACCTTTGATATTGACGTCGATCATGGTGTCCCATTCGTCGATCTTGAGCTTCTCGATCGGTGAGAGCGGCATGACACCGGCATTGTTGATCAGAACGTCGATGCGCCCATGCGCTTCGATGGCGACGTTGACCAGTGCTTCCAGATCCTGGGCACGAGTCACATCGATTGCTTTTGCATGAGCCTCGCCGCCCGCATCTCTGATCTCACTGACCAGGGCTTCCAATCGATCGGCACGACGCGCGCCTAGTACGACCTTGGCACCCCTGCTTGCCAGATGACGTGCGGTAGCCTCGCCCATGCCGCTGGAGGCACCGGTAATGACAATGACTTTTCCTTCGATATTGCTAGCCATGAAGCTGTATCTCCGAGGTTATTGCGACTTACGCTCTGTCTGAAAAATGCCTGTGCTCGCCCATACGGCGTTAAAAATTGACTGGTGCGCCAGCCCGATCAAAATGCTCATTTGCACCTCGTAAACTCCGCTTTTTCGTCAATTTTTGCCTAGTCTGGCCATCGCTCGCCGATTTTTCAGACAGAGCTTAGATAGTTCGATTATCAACAATAGATGTAGTAGCAAAAATTAGTCACTACAATCTCCTGTTAGCTATCTTGAGGAAATCTCATATATACCCTAACGTTTTACCGGTATATTTCAGACACATTGTATTTGACCGCATTGATGACAGCGTTGCCTCACTCTCCTGGCGGCTCTAATGGCAATTCTACTCGCGCATACCATCTAGCATCGCGGTGGAAAACTTCGATGCCGCCGCAGCAGCATCTTCAGTTTAGAAGGATTTCTTACCGTGCCCCTCGTTCAGCCGGGAAAGGCCTGACGCCGGTTCAACCCCACGATACTGAATGACACCAGCAACATGAGCAGCGAGAAAATTTCCAATGCACCGACATTGCCAAGGCTAAGAAGCCCTCCGCCGATCGCACCGCCCGCAAAGATACCGAGGTTGTATATCGTCGTCAGCATGGCGGTCGCGAGTTCGGCGGACTTGCCGGATACCCGACCAACGGCCGACTGAAATACCGTGGGCATGGCGCCGAATGATGCCCCCCAAAGCAGCACGGCAACACTGGCGATAAGCCATTGCGGCCCCGTCATCAGCAACACCATCATGATGCCGCCGCATGTCAGGGCTGAAAGCGCGAGACGCCGCTGCCAAACGTCGACCAGCCTCCCCGCCAACAAGACACCCAATAGCGCTCCGCCTCCAAACAAGAGCAGCCCACGAGCGACCCCACCAGGCAGCTGCAGAGCTTCGGTCAGTGGCGCCATGTACGTGTAGAGTGTGTAGTGGGCGAGAATGGTGAACAGGGTTGCGCCAAGAATCGGTATTAAGCCGGGAAGGCGCAGTACCTCCATGACCGACCCCTGCTCACGTTTGGCATCGCCCTCGACCGGCGGGACGACGATCATGACCCATGCAATCAGTATCAGAGCCAGCACCGAAAGTATGCCGAAGGAAAAACGCCAGCCAAGGGCTTCTCCCAGTGCCGTGCCGATCGGTAGTCCAGCGACCATCGCCACGGTGCTGCCACCCAGCGTAATCGCCACGGCGCGTCCCATTTGGCCTGGGTCGACCAGTCGAATGGCATAGCCGCAGATGACAGGCCAGATAACCCCCGCAGCCAATCCGGCCAGTACGCGAGAGGCCATTGTCAGCCAATAAGAGGTCGAAAAAGCCGTGACCGCGTTGGCGGCAGCGAAAGACAGCACCAAGATGATATAGAGCATTCGCCGCGGCAATCGACGCGTCACGGCAACGATGGGAATGGCTGCAGCGGCAGAAGCCAGCGCATAGATCGAGACCAGCATCCCAACCTGCGCCGAGGAGACCCCTAGCGCTTCGGTCATCGGCGGCATGAGTGCCGCTGGCATGGTTTCGGTCAGTATGGTGAGAAACGCTGTCGTCGATAGCGCGATGAGGCCCATTATCGGAAGCGGGTTACGTGCGGCGCCGGACATCCATTCTCCTTGCTTTTCAGATAACACTAATCGACCGACCAGTGGAGGATATTCCCGCACCAGGAACTCAATGCGCCCACTGTCCTACCGGAACTTCTGGCCTGTCACACTTATCATTTCAAGGCTATTCGCAAATTATTTTCCGAGGCCGGGAATATAACGTAGCGCCAGATTCAATACGGACCAGAGTTCAAGGTTTCGGAAACTCGATCAGCACATCGCCACTACCCAACGCTTGGGCAAGTCCTTTCGCATCATCTACCTGTCCCAGTCGGGTGTAGGAATATGTAGAATCGAAAGTTTTATAGAAAACCACCAGCGTCTTCGATCCATAGAGCATGACATCTCCTTCGCGGATCGTGCCGGGGCGACTCGCATTCGTCGGCAAAGCGCGCGGCAGTTCGGCGTGCTTTTCATTTCGGTTCAAGTCACCCATCTCGATCGAGAGAGGAAGCATCTCTGCAAATTCCTTGGCCGCTGCCGTATCGGCCAGCGAGATCGAAAAACGTCGATCGTTGACTGTCATCTGCACGATAGAGCCCTCTTTTCGGTCTAATTTTGGCAAATCGGGAGTGATCCCCTCTGCGCGAACTGAACCCACAGAGCAGACAACCAGCATGAGTGCGGCGCAAAAGCCATAGATCGCGCCACTGGCGAGCCAAGGCAGCGATGGCGTGCTGCTGATGATCGACACTTTTCGACTACGATCCATGGAGTTCTCCTTGAGTGATATGCCCTGACATCAGGCGCGGGGCGTGAGCCCGGCGCCCGCCGAAAACGATCCAGCGTGATGACCAAGAGAAAATTCTTGCGCGAGACAAAATCGCCTCATGCTATCGTCATCATCAGTCAGGCCGTTTGGCCACCGTCCACGGTGAAAGCCGCGCCTACCGTGAATCCTGCCGACTCCGAGCACAGCCACAACACAGTCGCTGCGATCTCTTCTGGACGACCCAAGCGACCGATAGGCTCCTGGGAAACCGCCCCGGCATATCCTTCATCCGTTCCGCCCGTGACGCGGGCAATCATCGCCGTATCGATGATACCGGGGCATACCGCATTGATTCTCACGCCTTGGTCCGCATAATCGAGTGCTGCAGACTTGGTCAACCCGATGATCCCGAACTTGGATGCACAGTAGTCAGCGTGCGCCGGGAAACCGGTAACGCCCGCGCCGGAGGAGACATTGACGATGGCGCCGCTACCTTGCTTCAGCATGTGCGGTATCTGATGTTTCATGCAGTAAAAAATGCCGTGAAGATTGATCGCGACATTTTTCTCAAACGTCTCACTGGATAGTTCCAGCAGTGGCACACCAGTGGGTTCGACTCCCGCATTGTTGTAGGCGTAATCAAGCCGTCCAAAAGACTCGACGGTTTTCTCGACTGCCGCCTCGACTTGCTCTTCTTTCGAGACATCACAGAGGATCGCTAATGCCTTTCCCCCTGACTTCTCGATCATGGCCACGGTTTCCGCCGTATTGTCATGGGAGCGTCCAACCACCGCGACGCTGGCGCCAGCCTCAGCAAAGGCAAGGGCCGTGGCCCGACCAAGACCGTCGCCACCACCCGTGATGAAAGCGACCTTACCGGTGTAATCGAATTGCGGATTCATTGGCTTGCTCCTCCTTGAGTAAAACGCATTCCATGCATGAGTATCTCGTCTATTGGCTCTCTTGGTACCGCTTGAAGGGAGCCTAAAATACTTCCGATGACGCTTACGACGCCAAATTGATCGATCCCCACATTAAGCAGGCTTCAGCAACTTGCGTCCGGAGCCGATCAGAAGCAGGGCGATCGCAGAAAGCGCCGCACTGCCCACGAAAGTTCCCGTAATCCCCAGGTGATCCAGCAGCACGCCACCAAAGGCGGCACCGACCAGAATGGCGCCCTGGATGGCTGCGACGATCAGGCTGCCCGCCGCTTCCGGCGCGTCATCCATGTTCTGTGAAACCCAGGACATCCAGCCCACTGACATGGCCGTATTCATCGCTCCCCACACGCCAAGCAGCATGGCGACGATCAACACGATATGGCCGAATCCCAGCAGCGCCAGTGTCACCAATCCCATGACCGTGGGTAATATCTTCAGCAGAAGGATCACCCTTCCGTTGGCGAGCTTGCCGCCGAGCCACGTGCCCATGAAACCTGCACAACCCAAGACCAGAAACATCAGCGACAGCATGCCCACGTCAAGCGATGTGAAGGTCTCGAGAAAGGGTCGCAGATAGGTGAACATCGAAAACGCGCCGGCGAACGTGAAGATGACCGCCACGATCCCTCTGGCAAAGTAGGGACGTTTGAGAACCGAGAGCAAAGATTTGAGGGACTGGCGGCTTGATGAGGGCAGCGATGGCAACGCAAACCAGTGCCATAGGAGATTGATGGCAACGATGGGCACCAGTGCCCAGAACACGCCACGCCATCCGATGAGCCCCCCCAGGTAACTACCTATAGGTGCTGCGAATGCCGCAGCCGTCGCCTGCCCCGTATACATGACCGCCAACGCTTTCGAGACTTTTTCAGCCGGCACCAGTCGCATGATCACCGCTGTCGCAAGCGCCCAGAAACCGCCAATGCAGACACCCAGTAGCGCGCGGGCGGCCATGAGAACCGTGAAATTGGGCGCGGTCGCGATCAGCACGAGTGAAGCAAGCATGCACGCGGTCATCGCCATCAAGACCCATTTGCGGTTGAGCTTACCGACCAGCGTCGTGATGAGCAGACTCGCAGCGACGGCGAAGAAGCCGCTGACCGAAATCGCCTGACCGGTTTGCCCCGCCGTGGCATCCAGGCTTTCGGCAATCGGCGTCAACAGACTGACTGGCATAAATTCTGAAGCGATCAACATGGCAACGCTCAGCGTCATGGAGAGCACCGCTCCCCATGAGTTTGCTGTCGGCGAGCCATTTGCCGTGGAAGTTTTTTGAACCATGTTTATCACTGTCGAAGGTCGAGGCGGCACAGCTTTACGAAGGCCACGATTTATGAAGAACATCAATCAATCAGCTCACTAGCCAATCTGTAGAGCTGACGATAAGCTCGCCGTCATCTCGAGAGAATCCACCGGTCGAACATGAGTTAATCGAGAATTGGTGCGCTATGCGAGATACTTGAGGGATGGATTCTAGGTGATAGTCAGAGTTACGCAACGCGAAGCCAATGATACCTATCATGAGGTGTATTCATTGATTGCTCGCATTCCGAAAGCCTAAGGTTACACTGGCCTTTTATCAGGAAGTGTCGCTTCCGGGGGCATCATGCAGAGAGAAGAGCTGGGAGACATGGCAGTCTTCGTCACAGTTGCCGAAGAGATGAATTTCACGCGCGCCGCCGTTCGCTTGGGCGTATCCCAATCCGCTGTCAGCCACACCATACGCCGTCTCGAAGCGTCGGTAGGCTTCAAGCTACTTAATCGCACCTCACGGCGCGTTGGCCTGACCGATGCGGGAGAAAAACTGCTGGCTGCCCTGCGCCCTAGCCTGACTCAGATCGAAACGCGCATAGAAGAGTTGAGATTGATGGATGACTCGCCCAAGGGGCGAGTTCGTCTCACCGCCAGCAAGCCAGCCGCGCGGTGGATACTGATGCCAGTGCTATCCCCTCTGGTGCGTGACTATCCTGATATCGAAATCGAGATAAACCTCGATAGCCGACTCAATGATATCGACGAGGACCGCTTCGACGCCGGAATTCGCCTAGGAGAATTTGTCGCTCCGAACATGATTGCCGTTCCCGTCAGCCCTCCGCTAAGACTAGCGGCTGTCGCCACGCCGGCTTACTTGCAATCCCGGGGCACGCCGCAGCATCCTGACGATCTCGAGCAACATGACTGCCTGACTATCCGCTTCAGACCCGACGGCTCGGTCTACCACTGGGAATTCGAGAAAGACGGCCAGCAGCTGGTGAAACGGGTTACGGGCCCTTTTATTTTCAGCGAAAGCGATCTCGCCATCGAGGCTGCTCGGGCGGGGCACGGCATTGCCTTCGTCCTCGAGGCTGAGGTAGTGGAGCATCTCGCCAGGGGAGACTTGGTTCGCCTTCTCGCTGACTGGTGCCCCCCGTTTGATGGATATCACCTGTTTTATTCGGATCGCCGCCAAGTCAGCTCTGCGCTGCGTCTCATTATTGATCGCCTAAAATCTCATCGCGACACCATTACCCTCCCGCTGGACTCCGCCTCTTGAGAGAAGACTGAAAGGCGCCTGCCTTGGCAGGCGCCTTTGCACGTTGCCAAGCGTCCAAGGACATTGTCCCGAATCAAACTTCTGGCAATTGGTCGATCATACGGTCCAGCGTCAGCGGATACTGACGCACCCGTATGCCCGTGGCGTTATAGGCCGCGTTGGCGATCGCTGCCGCCACACCGCAAAGCCCCAACTCGCCAACGCCTTTCGACTTGAGCGGCGTGGCCACGTTGTCGAGCGTATCGAGGAAAATGACTTCCTGATGCGGTATGTCGGCATGGACCGCGACCTCGTAACTGGCCAGATCGTGATTGGCGAAGAAGCCGTGCTCTAGATCGACCGCAAGCTCTTCCGACAATGCACCACCCGTGCCCATCACCATGCCTCCGATCACCTGACTGCGCGCGGTGATCGGGTTGAGGATCCGCCCGGCATCGCAGACGGCGAGCATACGACGCACGCGCGTCTCGCCGGTGGCGACATGAACGCCAACCTCGACGAAGTGCGCGCCGAAGGTGGCCATCAGGTAATCCTTGGACTGGAACTCGCCGAAGTTCATCGAATCCTCGGCGCTGAACTCGCCGGCGATCTCGGAAAGCGGCGTCACCTCTCCGTTGCCGATTACGTTGCCATCGCGGAATTCGGGATTCTGCAAGCCAAGTCGCTCACCAATCTTTTCGCGCAGCGCGACGCAGGCGGCATACACGCCAGCCGTAGAACTGGAGGCACCGAACTGACCACCGGAGCCAGAGGAAACCGGCCAGGCGCTATTGCCCAACCGCACCTCGACTCGACCCATCGGCAAGCCCATCGTCTCCGCGGCGGTCTGCGTCAGGATGGTGTAAGAGCCGGTACCGATATCCGTCATATCCGTTTCGATCACCAGCCTGCCGTTGGAAAGCGTCGCCCTGGCGCCGGATTTCAAGTTCAAATGCCCGCGATAGGCGCCTGCCACGCCATGGCCAATCAACCACATACCTTCACGACGACCGCCCGGCGTGGTGTTGCGATCCGACCAGCCGAAGCGATTGGCGCCCTCGCGCAGACACTCGACATAGTGGCGCTCGGAAAACGGGATCGCCGGATCGCTGGGGTTGACCTGGGTATCGTTGCGGATGCGGAACTCGACAGGATCCATCCCGAGCTTCTCCGCCATCTCGTCCATCGCAATCTCCAGCGCCATCAGGCCGGAGGTCTCCCCTGGCGCCCGCATGTCGGAGGCCTCGGGCAAGTGCATCTCGACCAGGTGATGGATTACGCGGCGATTCGCAGCCGCATAGAAGAATGGCGTCTGCGCGGTGGCGTTTTCGCCGCGGCCGCCCGGCAGCGTGTGAGAGGCCGCTTCGTGATCGATGGCGGTGAGCTTGCCATCCGCATCGGCCGCCAGCCGGATTCGCTGAATGGTCGCGGATCGGTGCGTGGTGTTGTTGATCATGAACGGACGCGGCAGCGCCATCTTGACCGGTGCACCGACGGCGCGCGAACCGATCGCCGCCAGTACGGCATCAGCGCGTAGCCAGAGCTTGCCGCCGAAGCCACCACCGATGAAAGGGCTCTCGACGCGGATGCGATCCGGATCGATGCCGAAATTGGTCGCCAGCGCCTGGCGATTCCACTCGATCATCTGGCTCGAGGTCCAGACGGTCATCTGGTCACCGTCGGACCAGTCGACGATGGAGGCATGCGGTTCCATCATCGCGTGTGTATGAGACGGCGTATGGTATATCTCGTCGAGGGTAACGGCCGCACTCTGGAACGCCGCATCGACGTCACCCACCAGGGTCGACGGCTCGCCCGTGCCCCTGACTCGCTCCCATCCCGCCTCCAGATCGACATCGACCTTGTCACGGTCGTAACTGACCTCTAGCAGCGCAGCGGCGGCCCTCGCCTGCTCGAAACTCTCCGCGACAACGACAGCAATCGCCTGCTGATAGTGTTCGACAACGTCACCGCCGAACAAGCGAGCGACGTTATAGTCCCAGATACCGAGCGGTTCGATTTCCAGTGTAGTGACAACGCCGCGCACGCCCGGCGCACTGCGCGCTGCGCTTGCATCGATACCCGTGATCCGGCCCTTGGCGATCGCCGCGCCCACCGGATAGCCGTAAAGTTGTCCCGCCACGACATCATGTCGCTCGTAAGCGTAAGGCGCCTTTCCGGTCACCTTGAGCACACCGTCCACGCGGGCGTGAGGCTTGCCGACGACGGTGGCGCGATCGAAGAGGTTCTGATCTGCCGGTTGATTGAAGTCCATGGATTACCCCTCGGCCAGCATGGCGGCGAGCGTACGCTCGGCCAGTGTGATCTTGAACGCGTTCTCTTCCGTCGGGGTGGCGCCATCCAGCAGACGCGACATCACCGCGTTCGCCCCGTCGGGCAGCGCGGCTTCCGCCTGGGGTCGGCGCCACGGTTCCGGGGCGACACCGCCCAGCGCCACGCGTCCCGTGCCATCCTCACGCTCGATCAACGCCACGGACACCAGCGCGAAAGCATAGGAGGCCCGGTCGCGCACCTTGTGGTACGACTGGCGGCCGCCAATCGGCGGTGGCAAGGTCACCGCCGTGATGATCTCGCCCGGCATCAGGGCTGTCTCGATCTCGGGCGTGTCCCCCGGCAGCCGGTAGAATTCGTCCAGCGGGATCGTCCGGGAAGCCCCGGAAGGCGTCGTCGTTTCCACCTCGGCATCCAGCACGCGAAGGGCGACCGCCATGTCGGAGGGATGCGTCGCGATACAGGTATCCGAGGTGCCGATAATGCCGAGCTGACGCGAGAACGCGCCCTTGCCCAACGCGGCACAGCCCGCACCCGGCACGCGCTTGTTGCAGGGCATGGCGGTATCGTAGAAGTACGGACAGCGAGTGCGCTGCAACAGGTTCCCGGCGGTGGTCGCCTTGTTGCGTAACTGCCCCGAAGCACCGGCCATCAACGCGCGGGTCAGCACGCCGTAGTCGCGACGTACTGTCGCGTCGGCAGCCAGATCGGTGTTGGTCACCATCGCACCGATGCGCAATCCGCCGCCCGCGGTGGATGAAATCCGGTCAAGGCCGGTCGCGCTGACATCGATCAGGTGCACCGGCGTCTCGATCTCCAGCTTCATCAAGTCGAGCAGGTTGGTGCCGCCAGCGATAAACTTGGCGCCGGGAACTTCTGCAGCGCGGGCGGCGGCCTGAGCAGGCTCGCTTGCACGCTCGAAAGAAAACGCTCTCATACCTGTGCCCCCGACGCCTGATGGATCGCTTCGAGGATGTTGGCATAGGCACCGCAGCGGCAGATGTTGCCGGACATGCGCTCGCGTATCTCCTCGTCGGACGCCTCGATAGTCGCGGTCAGATCCCGGGTGACGTGACTTGGCACATTGTCTCGAATTTCCTGGAGCACCGCCTTGGCCGAGCAGATCTGCCCGGGCGTGCAGTAACCGCACTGGAAGCCGTCATGATCGACGAAAGCCTGCTGCATGGGGTCTAGCTGCTGAGGCGTGCCCAGGCCCTCGATAGTGGTCACCTCGTCCCCTTCGTGCATCACCGCAAGGCTCAGACAGGAATTGATGCGCTCACCGTTGACCGACACCGTACAGGCACCGCATTGACCGTGATCGCACCCTTTCTTCGTGCCGGTCAAATGCAGATGCTCGCGCAGCGCATCGAGGAGAGTCGTACGATTATCGATCGCCAATCCGCGCGCCTCGCCGTTGACGACGAGCGTAACGGTGGAATTGTCCGGCCCCACGAGAGACGTTGGTTGCGCGTTGGCACGCCAGGGGATATTGGCTGCGACGATGGCGCTGGCCGAACCAACCAGGAACGTTCGCCGACGCATTTCGAATCGGATGGGAGGGCTCATCAGGTAGTCCTCATCAGCATAAGGGTCACGGTCAAATACGTTAATATCTAATCTAGACTACTCCACTTTCAACAGGCATTAGCACCGACCTTCTCAATAGCTACCATGAGCATGATTCATCAATTAGGGGATTTATAAATCGAGACTTTATAATGAGGTGAGAGTTTCTTTATGATGAGCCTGCTATCGTATTTCATACACGACATCGGTCTCGCCGATTCGGGCATACTTTCTTCAGATCCTACTAAGCTCTGTCTGAAAAATCGGCGAGCGATGGCAAGACCGGGGCGCGTAGCTAAGGCAAAAATTGACGAAAAAAGGACCGGGCTGGCGCTCCAGTTTACGAGGTGTAAATGAGCATTTTGATCGGGCTGGCGCACCAGTCAATTTTTAACGCCGTATGGGCGAGCGCAGGCATTTTTCAGACAGAGCGTAGGATCAAGAACCGACAGCATTCATGGAGCTATGATCTGAGTGGCCGGAGCCGATAACGGCAGGCAACCAAGCGGACGCGATCATGACTCTTCGTTTGATATCGAACGAAGAGTTCGATCGTCAGGTTAGAGACATTATGAGTTGGCCTGCGTAATTAATTGGCATGCAAACCAACTCACATCTTCTGGTTGCGAGGCCGACCGGATCGACAATAAAGCGTTGTTGAATTGGCTTACCAAACCTTCCATGCCATTAAATAATCGTTCGCGTTGTTACCGCGAAACCGGCGCCGGCCCCTGAACGCAACGTCATATAGCGTTGACTCGACTACCCTCACATTCAACGCCGGCCAGCGGGTGGCGTTGCAGACGGTCCAGCGATTGCCCATTGCTCTTGAAAAGATGCGCGCAGGAGGGATCGAAGCTGAAGCGGACCCGCTCGTGCACGCGATGCACGATATTCCCGTCCGCGACCAGGATCCACTCTTTACCCAGATGATCGAGATACAGCGAGGTGACACCGCCCAGGCGCTCGGTGAGCACGATGTCTCCTTCCAGGGAGCCGTGGTCGTCCAGCTTGAGGTGTTCAGGCCGTATGCCCAGCGTCAGCGTATCGCCAACGTTGATGTCATCGCCCACCACCGGTATTCGGCAGGCGCCCCCGGGCAGCGCCAGATCGACCCCGGTCGGGCCGACGCCGTGCACTTCGACATCCAGGAAGTTCATCTTCGGCGAGCCGATGAATCCAGCCACGAAGCGGTTGCGTGGATGATGGTAAAGCTCCATCGGCGACCCAATCTGTTCTACCGAGCCGCCCTGCAGTACGACGATCTTATCGGCCATCGTCATGGCCTCGACCTGATCGTGGGTGACATAGATCATTGTCGCGTTGAGCTCATGGTGGAGTCGCGTCAGCTCTATTCGCATCTGTACACGCAGCGCCGCATCGAGATTGGACAGGGGCTCGTCGAACAGGAAAATACTCGGATTGCGCACGATGGCCCGACCGATCGCAACGCGTTGGCGCTGCCCCCCGGATAGCGCACGCGGCTTCCGGTCCAGCAATTCCTCGAGCTGCAGAATGCGCGCGGCGGCCCGGATCTTCTCACGACGCTCCGCTCTGGGCACTTTGGCCAGGCGCAGGCTAAACCCCATATTGTCCTCGACACTCATATGCGGGTAGAGCGCATAACTCTGGAACACCATCGCCAGCCCGCGCTCGGCAGGGCCGATCTCGTTGACCCGCTGGCCGTTGATCTTGATATCGCCGCTGGAGGCACTCTCCAGCCCGGCGATCGTGCGCAGCAGAGTCGACTTGCCGCAACCGGAAGGACCGACGAAGACGACGAACTCGCGGTCCTTGACCTCGAGATCGATGCCCTTGAGGACCCGAGTGCTACCGAAGTCCTTGATGATATTGTCGAGCTGTAGCGTTGCCATAAGCTTACTCACAGTTTGAGGTGGTGGCTTGTTAGAACGGGTCACCAGAGGGTATAGCCGCCATCCACCACGACGATGGAGCCGGTCATGAAGCTCGAGGCGTTGCTGGCCAGGTAGACAATGGTGGGGCCGAGGTCGGCGGGTGTGGCAGCACGCTGCATGGGCGCGTCGTCGATCCAGCGGGGCTTGAAGCGGGGATCGTCGACCGGCGCCATCGCGGTCTTGACGTAGCCGGGGGCCAGCGCGTTGACGCGGATGCCGTAGGGCGCCCACTCGGCGGCCAGCGACTTGGTCAGCTGGTGCACGGCGGCCTTGGAGGCGTTGTAGGCGGGCTGCATCTGCGGGCGGTTGACGATCATCGCCGAGATCGAGCCGATGTTGATGATCACGCCGCCACGCGACTGCATCCGCCCACCGGCGGCCTGGGCGCAGTACCACAGCCCGTGGACATTGATGTCGAAGATCTCGCGCCACTGCTCCGGCGTGACCGCCAGTGCCGGGGCGTGCTGGCAGGCCCCGGCGTTGTTGAGGAAGATATCGACCGGGCCGAGGCGGGCTTCAACCTCATCGAGCAGGGCGTCCGCCGCCTCGGGTTGGGTAATGTCGACCTCCACCGCCATGGCGCGGTGCCCGGCATCCTGCAGGGCCTTGACCACTTCCAGGCTGCGCTCATGCCCACGGGCGGCGATGGCGACCTTGGCTCCGGCCTCGGCCAGCGCGTGCGCAAACGCCTCGCCGAGCCCACCGTTGCCGCCGGTGACCACGGCGACCTTGCCACTCAGGTCAAACTGGGACATCACGTTCATGCGGGTCTCTTCCCTTTCCTGAAGTCTGAATACACCGCCCGGCACATCATTTGACTGCACCTAGGGTCAGCCCCTGAACCATCCAGCGCTTGACCAGCAGCCCGGCGATCGCCATCGGGCAGACCACGACAGTACCGATCGCCAACAGCTTGCCCCAGTCGATGCCGGTCTGGGTCAGCAGTTGAGCCGCGGCGATGGGGATGGTCTGGGTGCTGGGCCCCGAGAAGGTCTGGGCGAAGGCGTAATCGTTCCAGGCGAAGATGAAGCACAGGATGGCGGTGGTCACCAGCCCGGGGGTCATCAGCGGCAGCACCACGTAGCGGAACGCCTGGAACTTGGTGGCACCGTCGATCATCGCCGCCTCTTCCAGGTCGGGTGGCAGGTCGTCGAAGAATGCCGTCATCAGCCAGATGGCGAATGGCAGGTTGAAGCTTAGATAGGCGACGATCAGGCCGGCATAGGTGTCGAGCAGGTAGAGGTAGCGAAACAGCAGGTACATCGGGACGATGACCGCCGCGATCGGCGCCATACGGGTGCTGATGATCCAGAACGCCAGATGCTTCTTGCCTTTGAGTCGAATCCGGGAGAGCCCGAAACCCGCCATGCAGCCGAGCACAACGGCAATCAGCGTCGAGACCCCGGCGATCGACAAGCTGTTCATTAGATAGGGCCAAAGACTATTTCCGCCGCTGAACAGTGAGGCGTAATGCTCCAGGGTGGGGGTGAAGAAGATCCGGGGCGTGTTGGCCGTGATGACGCTGTTCGGCTTGAACGACGACAACACCATCCAGACGATCGGCACCAGCGTCCACAGTAACAGCAGCACCAGCAGGACGGTCTTGACGGTGAAAGGCAGCCAGCGTTTGGGAGCGGTCATGCGGTCTTCTCCTGGCGTTTGAGCATTTTCATGAACGCGTTGGCAACCAGGATCGAGAACACCAGCATGGTGATACCCACGGCGGCCGCGTAGCCCAAGTCGAAGAATCGGAAGGCGATGTCGTAAAGCCTGATGGGGATGATCTTGGTCGAGTCCGCCGGACCGCCGTTGGTGGTGATGAAGATGATCGCGAAGAAGCGAATCGCATCCATGGCACGAATCAGCAACGCCACCAGCAAGATGTTGGAGATCGACGGCAAGATGATGTAGAGCAGCTTCTGGACGTACTTGGCACCATCCATCTCGGCCGCTTCCAGAATATCGCCAGGGACCGAGGCGAGCCCGGCGAGCACGATCAGCGCCACCAGCGGTGCCCACTCCCACACGTCCATCAGGATGACCGCGATCAGGGCAGAGCCGACACTGCCCAGGATATTGCCATCGAACAAGCCACTTTCACTGAGCATCCACGCATACAGGCCATGGCTGGGGTCGAGCATGAAGCGCCCGAGCAGGCCGACGATGACCGGGGCGATGAACATCGGAATCAGCAGCAGCGAAATGACGATATTGCCACCCCTCACCAGACTGAAGACCAGCAGCGCCATCGCCGTGCCGATGATCATTTCCAGGCCCACCGTGGCCAGGAAGTAGACCAGGCTGATCAGCCAGCTGGAGCGGATGTCCGGGTCCGTGAACAACCGCTGCCAGTTATCGAGACCCGAGAACTCGAAGGTCAGCCCGCCCATCAGGCTGACGTCGTTGAAACTCATCCAGATGATCGAGAAGAACGGGATCAGCGTGATTAGCGCGAGCAGGAAAAGCGCCGGCGCCATCATCGCCAGCTCGAACCCCTGTCGTCGCGCCGCGGATTTTGCGGTCAACGGCGCCATGCGTCACGCCCCCACAATGCGGTCGATGCGCTGCTTGGCGCTTTGCATGGTTTCCTCGGGGGACATCTGGCCCGCCAGCATCTTGGAAAGCTCGGTGAAGATCACCGTGTCGACCTCGTTCCACTGGGGAATCTTGGGCCGCAGGCCGATGTAACTCTCTTGCCAGGCGGTCAGCATGGTGTCTGCGGTGAGCATGTTGGGCATGTCGGTGGGCGGGGTGCTCGCGGCCTTGACCTCGGGCATGTCATAGACGGACTGGCGCGTCGGGGTGCCACCGCCAACCGCGCTCTTCAGCCCCATCAACTGGGTCTGCGGTGATGTCGCCCAGACCAGGAACAGCCAGGCCGCCTTCTGCTTCTCGGCCGAGGCGTTGGCATTGATGCCGATACCGGTGCCGCCCCACAGGTTGGCACTCCTTGCCGGGCCCTTGGGCAGCGGAGCATAGCCGACCTTGCCCTTGAGGTCCGAACCTTCCAGCGAGCCGGCGAATTCGTGCCACTCCGGCATCATCGCAAACTCGCCGTTCTGGAAGGCGTTGGCGACGCCGGTCCAGTCCCAACTGGTGCTGCCGGGGTGGGCGACCTTGAGCAGTTTCTGGTAGAAACGCGCCGCTTCCAGCGAGGCATCGCTGGTCAACTGGCAGGTACCGGGCGAGTCGGTACCGAGCAGACCGACCTGCTCGCCGTTGGCGAAGTATTCACCCCCGTAGGCGAACAGCACGTTGGAGAAATCACACATCAAAGAGTCGTACTGCTGGGCCTGATGGCCGATGCCGTACTTGACCTCGCTGGCGTTGCCGTTACTGAACCACTCGGCGATCTGGTAGTAATGCTCCCAGGTCGTGCTGTCCGACGGCATGGGATCGAAGCCGAGATCCTGCTGCATCTGATCGCGGTATTTCTCGAACAGGTCGCGGCGATAGATCCAGATCATCGTCGGGCAGTCATAGGGTAAGGCGTATAGACTTTCCTGGTCCTGAAAGCGGCCGGCGGCGGCCAGCTGCGAGGGAATGAAGTCCTCGATGCCCTTGGGCACGACCGGCTGCTGGTCATCCTTGATGAACGTGTTGAGATCCACCAGGCCGCGATGGTAGGGCGCGAGCACCTGGTAGGGGTCGGCATAGATCACGTCGAACGAACTGCGCCCCGCCCCGAAGTCCAGGGCGACTTTCTGCACCAATGCGCCAAGCTGCATCTCGGTAATGTTGACGGTGATGCCGGTGAGCTCCTGGAACGACGCCAGGTTGGCGGCGATCGCCGTGGTCGGCGGGGTGTTCTCGGAGATGAACTGAATGGTGGTGCCGCTGGCCTGCTTCCAGGCCTCGTCGCTGGCCATGCCCTGGGCGAGAGCCGTACGCAGCGATCCCGCCCCCATCAACGACAGGCCGGCGAGCCCCCCTATTCCTTTCAGTATGTCGCGACGCTTGAACTGGGTCATTGTTGTTCACCTCTTGGTAGGTTCAGGTCCAGGGTGCTTCCTGGGCTGGCGAGGTCAGGCGTCAAGCGTGATCTGCAGCTTGACGTCATTGGGCCGTGCGCTCGCGGCGCGTTCGAACGCGGCGATGCTCTGCTCGAAATCGAAGGTCTCGCTGATCAGCGGCTTGAGATCCACCTTGCCCGAGGCGATGAGCTCGATCGCCCGGTCGTAGACGTTGGCGTAACGGAACACCGTCTCGATGCGCAGCTCCTTGGCCTGAGCCGAGACGATATCGAAGGTGACCTTCTCGATGGGCATTCCGACGAGCACGACCACGCCGGCGGGCCGCACACAGGCCAGCACCTCGTCGTAGACCCGGTGGCTGCCGCTGGCCTCGAATACCACGTCGGCGCCCCAGTCCTCGCCGCAGCGCCGATCGATGACCTCGCGTAGCGACTCCCGCGAGACATTGACGGGAATAATGCCGTCATAGCGGGCCGCAATCGCCAGCTTTTCCTCGACCAGGTCGGAGACCAACACCTCGCTGGCGCCGCCCGCCAACGCCGCCAGAGCCACCATCAGGCCGATCGGCCCGGCGCCGGTCACCACGCAGACGTCCCCTGGCTGCATTCGCGCCTTGATGACCGCCTGCATCCCTATCGCGAAGGGCTCAACCATCGCCCCTTCGGCGAAGGAGACTGAATCGGGGAGTGCGAAAGTGAAGGCTGCCGGATGGATGACCTCGGGCGTCAGACAGCCATGCACGGGTGGCGTGGCCCAGAAGCGCACACCGGGATCGACGTTGTAGACGCCTAGCCTGGCGGCACGCGAGGTGAGATCGGGGATGCCGGGTTCCATGCACACCCGCTCGCCTACCCGCAGGTGGCTGACGTTGCCGCCGACCTCGGTGACCACGCCGGACGCTTCATGGCCGAGCACCATCGGCTCGCGGACCACGAAGGGGCCGATCCGGCCATGGGTGTAGTAGTGCACGTCGCTGCCGCATATCCCGACGGTGTGTATGCGGACGCGAACATCGTCAGGTCCGAGCCTGTACGGCAAATCAATCTCGCGCAGCGACAACTCGCGTTGCTTTTCCAACACCAGAGCTCTGGATTTCATGACGCGTTTCCCGGTAGATATTGACGTGGGGCGAAAGCAGACCGAGGCGCGTCAAAGCTCTCGCTATCCATCTGGCATTGAACCTACGCGTCACGCTGGAAAAGCGGCTAGCGCGTAATTTTCGCGGGAATGATACTTTTTTGCAGGCGTCATGATGACGAGGACTAACGGATTGTTTTTTCGGTTATTTTTGCCATCCCCAGCGGAGCAGAATCACCAAGCCAATAGGCTTGTCAGGACCAAAGTCTAAATCGATACCAAAGTCTATAAGTGCAGCGTATCGCTCTCTATCAAGATAGATATTGCCTATGGCGCAATCGAAAGAGGCACTGACACCCGATGATCGCTGCGAAGCTCGACGATACCCATCTTGGTTCGCCTGTGTTCGAAAGCGTCAGCCAGGATCCAAAATTCAGCTTTTCCTGGCACTGCCATGATTTCCCCGCACCTATCGCGCGCTGGAACTATCACCCGGAATACGAACTGCATCTGATACGTCACTCGCAGGGTCGTTATTTCGTCGGCGATTTCATCGGCCGCTTCGGACCCGGTAACCTCGTACTGGTAGGGCCAAACATACCGCACAACTGGTTCAGCGAACCTGACGAGGCGCAACCGATCGTCAAGGGGCGCGATGTCGTGCTCCAGTTCAAGGGCGAATGGCTGGAGCACATGATGGCGCTCTGCCCGGAGCTCAACTGTCTATCGACATTGATCGAGGATTCGGCACTAGGGCTGGAGTTTGAAGGGGAACAGGCCATCCGTTGCGGCGAGTTGCTGGTCGTGATGGGCGAGCAGGACCATGCCGGCAGACTCCTGACCATGCTCAACATTCTGCGCGGCCTCTCGCAATGCAAGTATCGCATTCTGGCCGATCGGGAGTACGACCGAGAAGCCAAGAGCACCTCCTCCGAGCAGGTCGATGCCGTACTGCGCTATATTCACGATCACTTCCATGAAGAACTGCGCATGTCGACGCTGGCCGAGCGGTACGGCATGACGCCTTCCACCTTTTCGCGTTTTTTCAAACACGCCACCGGCGATACCTTCGTGGCTTTCCTCAGGCGCATTCGCATAAGAGACGCGTGCCGGCTACTGCTAGAGGGTGAACACTCCGTTGCCGATATCTGCTTCCAGGTCGGCTACAACAATCTCTCCAATTTCAATCGCCACTTTCGCGAGCAGAAGGGCATGACGCCACGCCAATACCAACAGCAGACTGCCGATCTGGAACGGCATGTCACGATCTATCCCCTACCGTGAAAACGGGGAAACTCGGTCCATGGAGGGGAAAAGCTCTCCTTGCCGAGGCGTCTTTGAGCTCCCCCGCTCTTGAAGTCGAAATCACTACCCACCCTCGACTATCGGCGTAGAACCATCCCCGTTGTCGCCGTGATCGGCTACCCTTGCGTCCCTGGCTTTGCCGCCGTGAAGCAATATCTTTCGATCTCCAAGGATGGCTCTCTTGTCGACTTCCGCGATGCCCCGCCGGGGCGTTCTGACTCTCGTCGCGCTGCTGCTGGTGGCGCTCAACCTACGCCCGGCGCTGACCAGCGTGTCGCCGGTGCTCGGCAGCATCGCCGAGGCGCTGGCGCTCTCCCCCAGCTGGCAGGGCATCCTGACCACGCTGCCGGTGCTGTTTCTGGGTCTGGCGGCACCGCTGGCGCCGCGGCTGGTGCGGCGCATCGGCCCGGAACGCAGCGTGTTTGCCGCTCTCGTGGTGTTGGCATTGGCGCTCCTCGCGCGGCCCTATGTTGTTACAACGGTCGGCACGGCGGGGCTGTTTCTGGGCACGGCAGTCGCCGGTGGCTGTATCGGGGTCATCGGGGTGTTGCTGCCGGGCATCGTCAAGCGGGACTTCCCCCGTCGCGTCAGCATCATGACCGGCCTTTATACCGTGGCGCTCAATCTCGGCGCTTCCGCTGCCGCGGGCACCACCGAGCCGCTGCGTCAGGCGTTGGGCGGGCTGTGGCAAAACGCTTCCCAGGGGGCTTCAACCGGCCCTTGGCAAGGTGCGCTGGCGTTCTGGCTACTGCCGGCGGTGATCGCTGCCCTGTTCTGGCTGCCGCAGCTCAGGGGCACCAAACCCGTTCGGGTGCCCGTCCGTCGCGGCGCGCGCCTGCGTCACGATCCGCTGGCGTGGCAGGTGTCGCTGTTCATGGGGTTGCAGTCGTCGCTGGCGTACATCGTGTTCGGCTGGCTACCGACGATCCTGCAGGATCGCGGGCTGGCGGCGGTTACCGCGGGGCTGGCGCTGTCGGTGTCGATTCTGCTGCAGGTGATCACGGCGATTCTGGCACCGTGGATCGGCAGCCGCATGCGCGATCAGCGGGCGGTGCTGATCGGGGTGATGACGCTCACCCTGATCGGGCTGCTGGGCTGTCTCTATGCCCCGATCGCAAGCATATGGCTATGGATCGTGGTGCTGGGACTGGGCCAGGGCGGCACCTTCAGCATGGCGTTGACGCTGCTGGCCCTGCGCGCGCCGGATGCCACCACCGCGGCCAGCCTCTCGGCGATGGCCCAGGGCATCGGCTACACCCTGGCGGCGATGGGGCCGCTGCTGGTCGGCGTGCTGCACGACTGGAGCGGCGGCTGGAACGTGGTGGGCCTTCTGGTCAGCGCGATTGCGCTGGGCGCGCTGGTGATGGCGCTGGGTGCGGGGCGGGATCGTCAGGTGGCCTCGACCTCTGGTGTGGACGGCGTGGACTGATTGACCTCAGAACGCCACGTCGACCACCAGCGTGTCGGTATAGGTCGCCGGCGGTGGGGTCGCCTGGTTGGGCAGGATCTCGGCGCGATAGGTGAAGCCTTGCCAGCTCAAGCCGTCGTAGTTGCCGGGCTGGATATCCGCCTGCCCCGAGCCGCGCCGGGCGCTGCCCTGATTCCCCCATCGCGCCTGGGAGCTGACCCCCTGATAGAGCTCATAGCGCAGGTAGTTGCCGCCGGCCTCCAGCCGGCGCTGGCCCCCCGAGGCGTGCATGCCGTCGCTGATGCCGACGGTGTAGTTGGCGCCCTTGGTACAGCGGATCGAAATAGTCTGGGTGACCGGATCGAACCCCTGGATCAGCGGTGCCGAGCCGAAATCGAGATTGGGCGCATTGATCGCACAGTCCGGCGAAACCGTCAGGGAGAGCGAAATAACGCTGGTGCCATTACCGGAATTACGCCCCAGGCAGAGGCTCCCGATACCGATACCTGTGCAGATACTCCAGTTCCACCGCACCGTCAGTGTGTCCGTGTAGGTTCCCGCCGATACGTTGGCTGCCGTACCCGGCTGAGTTCGGAAATACATGGGGATGTCCGCTGCCTGCCCGCTCAATAATCCCAGCAGACCGAGAATGTAGCTGTTGTAGTAGTTATAGGCGGTGCCGAGCGTCAAAGGCGCCTGCCCGGCGGCATCGGCAAAGATCGAATAGCCGATCGTGTCGCCAGCCTCGTTTCTCAATCTCCCACCATTGACGCTGGACAGCGTGGCGTTGACTCGATCACCGCTCACGATCAAGCCCAGCACGCTTCCCGGACAGCGCAGGCCGGCGCTGGGTAGCGCCTGAGTCTGCTGAGTCATGGTGCCCACGCCCAACGAACTGAGACTGCCGAAACTGGCTGTGGGCGTGGGGGCGTTCACCGAGCAAGCCATTCCCATCCGCGAAACGATAAGCCCGACGAGCAGACCGCTCCACAGCAAGAGCATCTTGAAGCGCCGAGCCGATCTCATGGTCGTACCTCCACCGCCGTACGCCAGTTCGACGGGGCAGGGGAACGAGAGGGTCCCGAGACGCTCAGCGTATCCGCCGTGGGAGGGAGAACGTCAGCCGGTTTCGTAGGCTCTTCATTACCGGCGTCCGAAGACACGGAGCTTGCGGTTATCGAGTAGCAGGTCACGGCTCCCGGCTGGTAGAGAACGTCTTTCTCTATCTCGACAGGAATCATCGCCCGACAGCGCCCGTCTTGCGGCAAGCGTGCGACGACCGCGGTCGCTGCGGTCAGGCTTTCGAAATAGGCCATACCGTCCCAACCGACAATGGAAGACCCACCGCCCGGAATGGATATCGGGGTTCCCACCGGCAGCGCCTCGCCGGACCCGTCGACGAGCTTGACGTGGGTCGCCGCATGGCGCTCGAGCGGAAAATTCAGCAGGTAGCCGCTTTGCGATTGCACCGCGACGCTCTGCTCGACGTCGGACGTGGCCATGTTGGGCGGCAGCGACAACGTGTTGATGGCGTATTTTCCCGGATACCAGGCGTTGCCCCAGGGCACCAGCAGATAGCCGTCGTCGTCGGTCGTGCCAACCCGTTGATTCTCGTATCGCACAGGGATGTTGCCGTGACCATCGGTGGAGACCACGACGAAAGCGTCGCGGATCTCGTTGGCGGCGAACAGTCGGCTCTCCATCAGCGCTACCGAGCCGCCGACGCCAGCGAAGTAGTAGGCGCTGTCGTCGAATTCGTAGTAGCCGCCGCGCAGCGTCGCGAGTCGATGGCGATACTGAATTTCCGCCTGACCATCGAGACGGCTGCCTCCGCCCTGATCGTCACCGCGCTCGACGCCGAGATTCCAGCCCCAGCCGCCGTCCAGCGGTGCGGAGCGTGCGTAGCGGGCTTGCTCGCGGACCTCGCCGGTGGCATCGCGATACGTGCCCACCGAGGCCACGCCGCCGGTGCCCGGCAGCGAGAAGGTCAATTGCGCGAGGCCCGCCCAGGATTCGCCGGGCTCGCGGCTCGCCGTCAGTGCCAGCTGCGCCCCGGCGCCCAGCGACCGCTGGTAGGAGAGATTGAGCAGACGCGAGGTATAGTCGTCACCACGAATGTCGAAATAGCCCGCCGCGACGCTACCCCACTCCCCCAGCGAAGCGCTGGCGGTCACTTGACCGCGCTGTTCGGCGCCATCGTGAAAATCGTCCGCCGCCAGCCTGGATAGATCGCTGAACCCGGATTCGCGTTCTTCCCAGCGCGCGCCGACGCTGAAGGTGGAGCCGCGATATTCGTACCCGGCGCTCCAGGCGTTGCCGCTGCGCCGGGCGTCGCTGTGCTGCAGGGCGAGTTCCAGCGTTCCCAGACGCCACAGCCGCAAGGTACTGCCGGCGCCGCCCAGGGCCAGCGACTCGGCGGTTTCGGCATGGGTGCCGAGCGTCAGCCAGTCGAGCACGCCATAGCGATAAGAGGCGTCTGCCGCCGCCTGCCCGTAGCCAAAATTGCGCTGCGCGTAGTCCTCGCGCAGTGCACCGGCGCCGATGCTATAGCTCGAAAGCCCCGGTCGCAGCAATTCGTTGGTGACGTAGAACGGCAGCGTGGTCACCACGCGCTGGCCCGAGGCATCGCGGGTGACGATCGTCGCCTCGCCCGCACCATTGAGCGTGGAGATATCGGCGAAGGTGAACGGGCCGGGGGCGATATCCTGACGGTCGATACGATTGCCATCGATCAGCAGGTCGACCGTCGTCGGCACCTCGGTGCTGCCGGCAAAGGCGGGTAACGGATAGGTGACGAGATCGGGTCGGATCGAGAAGTCTCGCGAGAGCTGCAACCCGCCGAGCCTGACTGCCCGGGTCCAGGCCAGCGGGCGAGTGATCACGTCGCCCACTTCCAGCGTACGCAGAGAATCCTGATCGAAGCTGCGCCAGGTCGTGTCGTAGCGGATGTAGCCGTCGTCGGACTCGCCGGACGGCGTATCCCACAGTTGATAGCGAAATCGACCGGTGCTGCTGAAGGCGCCGCCGATGCCGAAGACGCGCAGCTCGTGCCACAGCGAGGTGCGCGTGCGACCGGTGTCGACGCGGCTGGTATAGAGGTCATAGTTGATCAGCGCGCCCGGCGTGCTGCGCGCCGGCTCCACGCTCGGTGCCGGGCGCCCCGCCAGCATCTGCGGTGGCAGCCAGGCGCCGGGCACATCGAGATAGAGGCGCTGGTTGACGGCGTCGTAACGCAGCTTGGCCCGATCCAGCGCCGCAAGATCGACCTCGCTGGCATCGCCCAGGGCACTCGGTAGCGCCATGCCGCCGAGTGCCTCGCGTTCCACCCAGAAGTGCTCGCCCTGTTTGCGCACGGATACCACCCTCGCCGTCGAGCGTGTGTTGACGATCAGTTCGAGATAGAGACTTTCCGAGGTGTCGGTCTGCGTCGCCAGCGCCGTCGGGGGCGGCGGCAGCCCCTGGTCGGCCAGCGCCGCGGAGGGATCGGTAGCGACGCTCAGCAGCAGCAAACCGAGGCGGGGCGTCGAACACACGCCGGATCGACGCCCGCTCAAGACGCATCATCGGCCTGGTCGACGACCACCGCCGACTGCCCGTTGATGCGTGCGCGAAGCGACTCGATGGGCATGGAGGAAGGCAGCGGCCAGCGTTGGGCGCTGTGGGGCAGGACGTAGCCCAGCAGCCCGTCGGCGAGGGTCATCGAGCGGCCCTCGCCTTCGATAGTGACCTCGGTGAGCCGGGCATGGCGATCGCCACGATTGATCATCTCCAGCATCGCCTGGCCCTGCTGCCGGACGACGCGCCACTCGAGATGCGTATCGGCGGCACCGCCGTCGCCGTGTGACGAGACAGGCGTCAGCCCCTCACCGTAGCTGAACAGCGGTAACGAGTAACGCATCTGCAGATGGATGCCGGCGCGGGTCGGTCCACCGCTTGGCGTATCGCTGCGCTGGGGTATCTCGTCGAGGATCACGCGCCATGCCGCCTCGACGCCAGGCGGTGTCGGCGTCTGACGAATCAATCTGACCAGATGACGCTCGCCGGGGCCGATCTGCATCATCGGCGGACTGCCGATCACGTCCTGCTGCTGGCGATAGCGGTTGCCGCCGTTGGCCTGCTCCCAGCCGAACACGCGTACCTGGATCCAGGTCGGCGACTCTCCCCGGTTCTCGACCCAGAGTGCCGCCGCCGACTCGCCGGGCTCGAACACCGGCTGAACCGGCCAGAGCAGCAGCGTCGCAGCCATCGCCGAGTACGGCATCGCCAGCCATCCAGCCAGCATCGTCATGGTCAACAGCACTGCCGTCGCAAGGGATGCGCCACGGGATGTCGCCTGCGTCCGTGCACGCGAGTCGCGCTGTCGTGTTCTAATCATTGCTACCACTCCAGCGTCACCGTCAATCGATCCGTATAGCTTCCCGCCGCCGCGTTCCCCGGCAGTGCCAGGCGCCCGTAGATCGGCAGCGCTACCGTCGTCGCCCCCTCGGCGAGGTCGAAAGAGACCGGTTCGTCGATACCGATCGGCTGCTGCAGGCCGGCATCGGCAAACAGTGTGTAGGTCAGCGACGCGCCGCCACCGGTGCGGGCAAGCTGGCGCGTGCCGCCAGACGCATGCAGGCCACCGTCGACGCGCAGGGTCAGCGCGATACCTGGTGTGCAGTCGAGCACGACACCGCCGGTCTGGACGAAGGTTGCCACCTGGACCGCCTCGGAGAGCGCCGACGCCGTGCCAAAATCCAGCTGGCCCAATTCGCCGACGTTGCCAACACTCTGTCCGGTACCGTTGACCAGACATCCCTCGGTGATCGTGGCGGAGACCTGAAAACTGCTTTGCGGCAGTGACTGCGCCATCGCCGTGCCAAGGCTCAACCACACCGACACCGCCCCGATCAGGGCGGTTCTCATCAGAACGTCAGCACGACGTTCAAGGTGTCGGCGTAGTCACCCGCGGTCAGGCCCTCCTGGCCGAAGGCGCGGCCATAAAGCTCCAGGGTCTGCGGGTTGATGCCATCGGGTTCACCGGCCAAGGTGGTCGGCGTATTGAGACCCAGCTCGTTGGTACGAGCGGCGTCGGTATAGAGCGAGTAAGGGATGAAGCTGGTGCCGTTGGTCATCGCGTGGGTGCCCGCGGCACCGCCGGCCCCATCATTGGCGCCACCAGTAATGGCGACGGCGGGCTCGGTGCCCGGAGAGCAGAGGACTTCAATCGCCCCGCCGCCGCTTTCCACTTCGCTGTCAGCCTGGTCGAACAGCGTGGTCTGAGTGCCGAAGTCCAGTGCACCGAAGTCCAGTCCTTCGGTATCCGTTGAGCCGTTGATGCTGCAGGCCTCGGTCAACGTCATCGTCACGTCGATGGTGCCCGTCACTTCTTGCGCCTGAACTTGTAGCGACGTGAGGCCAACCAGCGCTACGGTCGCCGACGCCATCTGGACCCGATTTCTAGTGAGCATGGTATGACTCCTCCCTGCGGGATAATTGCTCGACACCCTAATCTGCCTATCGACACTCGTTGAATGGCCGTCCGTTACCGGACTAGCCTCTGTTACTGCCTTTTGAAGAACCACTGACAGACGGTTTACCCGCTGATTTTGTGGATAATAAACTGACCACTTACATTACGGCCCCGTTTGAAAGATACGGCCGTTGGGGGGCACTGAAGCTGATAGGCCTGATATTCAGCGGCGTGCGACGAGCATGAGAAACCTAATACTTGCCAGCATAGCATCGACTTTTACAATAAAGTAAACCCTGAATGAAACTTAGGATTTATTTTGCAAAAGAACCAAAACATTTAAATCACTATTTAATTCAACGAGCGATAACTCAGGTCTTTAGACAAACCACATGTCATTAACGTCAATCAACATTCTGGAGACGTTTTGTTATCAGTTTTGATCCGCGGCCAGACTCGATATCTCAGGCCTGTTAGAGAAACCGGTGGAGAACCTCGGGAAAGGAAAGTGTTGTTAACCCCTGAACTGGCGATAACCCAGACCGTCAAGATCGGATACCCTGAACTCCCCACCCAGCCAGAAGAGAGGAGATTCGCATGCCAGCCAGAGCCATCAGCCTCGAGCAACAGCAGCGCCTGATCGAGATTGTGCGCGATGCCGCCAGGACCGAGATCCTGCCGCGCTTTCGCAATCTCTCCGAGGACGCGATCCGTTCGAAGAGCGCGCCGGACGATCTGGTGACCGACGCCGACCAGGGCGCAGAGCGGATGATGACGGCGGCGATCCGCGAGCTAATGCCGGAGGCGACGGTGATCGGCGAGGAAGCGGTGGCCGACGGCAGCGCCAATCTCGACGACATCGCCGGCGCCGAGCTGGCGCTGATCATCGACCCGGTCGATGGCACCTGGAACTTCGCCCGCGGGCTCAATCAGTTCGGGGTGATTCTGGCGGCGACCAGCTTCGGCGAGACGATCTTCGGCCTGCTCTACGATCCGCTGGCGGACGACTGGATCGTCGCCCGTCACGGCGAAGGCGCCTGGTTCGGCCGCCCCGATGGCACCCAGCGCCAGCTGCAGGTGTCGGCCACCGACAAGTTCGACGAGATGGTCGGTTCCACCTCGATCCGGCTGTTCGCCAAGCCGCAGCAGTACCAGCTGGCGGCGACCTTCCCCGACTTCCAGCGCATGATGGCGTTCGGCTGCGCCTGCCACGAATATCGCACCATGGCGTTCGGCTTCGTCGACTTCATGCTCACCGGCAAGCTGATGCCGTGGGATCATGCCGCGGGGCTGATGATCCACGCCGAAGCCGGCGGCCATTCGGCGCTGCTGGACGGCACACCCTACCAGCCGACGATCCACCAGGGCACGGTGCTGGCCGCCAGCTCGCGGGCGCACTGGGAGCAGCTGCGCGAGAAGTTCAGCTTTCTGGGCTAAAAAGTGCCTGCGCTCGCCCATGCGGCGTTAAAAATTGGTTCAAAATGCTCATTTACACCCCGTAAACTCCGCGTTTTCGCCAATTTTTGCCTTGCCTGGCCTTCGCTCGTCGACTTTTTACGCAGGGCACTGGCCATCATCATTGACCACCAAGACGACGAAAACCGGCGCCGAGAAGGCGCCGGTTTTCTTTTCTGTAGCCGATCGGGACGAACCGCTCAGACAGACCGAATCAGGGAATGATCTTCTCGGCGCGCAGGCGATCGAACAGATCGAAGAACGCCGCTCGCGTTTCGCGGAAGTGATCGAAGCCGAAGTCGCGAGACTTGGTGGTGTCGTTGACGCACTCCTGATCGCGGCCGAGATCCGCATCGGTGTGCCACCAGGAGGCCAGCTTGGCGACATCCGGCTCGACCAGATCGTGCTTTTCGGCAATCTCGCGCCAGGTCGATTCGGCACCGGCCATCTGCGTTTCCAACGGCTGCATCGACTCCGGGTCGTCCGAGGCTTCGGGCCCCTGACTTTCTAGACCAAAGTACTCACCGATCTCGCGCCACATCCGGCGCCAGCGGAACACATCGCCATTGACGGTGTTGAAGGCCTGATTGGCAGCGCCCGGCGTGGTGGCGGCCCACTCCATCTGTCGCGCCAGCACCAGTGCGTCGGTCATGTCGGTGAGCGCATTCCACTGCGTCTGCGAACCGGGATAGACGAACGGCTGGCCGGTCGCCTGGCAGATCGAGGCGTAGACCGCGATCGTCGTGCCCATGTTCATGGCATTGCCGCGGGCGTAGCCGATCACGGTATGCGGGCGATGCACGTTCCAGGCGAAGCCGTGGCGCTCGGCGGCTTCGAACAGCACGTCTTCCAGTGCGTAGTAGAAGTTGTCGCCCGGCACGCGCGGCTCGGATTCGCGAAACGGCGTCTCGATCCGGCCGCTACCGTAGGCCTCGAACGAACCCAGATACTGCTTGGTACCGGTCACCAGCGAGGCGTGATCCAGCTTGTCGCTGTCGAGCGCGTCGAACAGGTTGCGCATCATCTGGCTATTGGCCTCGACGTTGGCCTTCTCGTTGTCGCGCCGAATCCAGGTGCAGTAGAAGACGTGGGTGATCGGCAGGCCGGCCAGCGCCTGCTCGGTGGCGGGCTTGTCCAGCAGATCGGCGGCAACGGGAATCACGCCGCTCTGTTCGGTGGCGCGACGAGAAAGGCCGTAGACGGTCCAGCCGCTGGCCACCAGGTAAGATGCCAGATTGCCGCCGGTGATGCCGGTGGCGCCGACGACGAGTGCAGTCCCTTTACGCATGGTCGATGACCTCCTTTCGAGTCAGGGAGTCGAGTCAGGAAGATCCGGTATCTTGCCGGATCGATGAACGCAGTCTGGTAGGCTCCGATCGTTGCTACAATCGAAAGTGTCGCAAATCTTTATTGCGCCAGACGCAACCTTAGACATTTCAAAGCACTGGATTTCAACGTCGTGAATCTCAATTCGCTGGATCTCAACGCCCTGCGCGTGTTCGAAAGGGTCGCGGCGACCGGCAGTTTCACCGCGGCCGCGCATCACTTCCACCGTGCGGTCTCCTCGGTATCCCGCCAGATTCGCGGGCTGGAAGAGGCGGTCGGGCAACCGCTGCTGTATCGACATACCCGTGCGGTCACCCTGACCGAGGCGGGAGAGCGCTACTACGAGGAAGTGCGCGAGATTCTGGAGCGACTCGATCTTGCCACCGAAGCGCTGACCTATCCCGACCCCGAGCCGAGCGGCGTGCTACGGATCAATGCGCCGGTCGCCTTCGGCCAGCGCCAGATCGTGCCGCTGCTGCATCGGTTCCAGCGTCAGCATGCCGGTATCACCGCCGAACTGCAGCTGAGCGATCACGTCGTCGATCCGGTGCGCGAGGGTCACGACATCACCTTTCGCGTTGGCGATCTGGCCGACTCCTCGCTGGTCGCACGGCGTCTGGCGCCGATGAATTACGTGGTGGCCGCGGCACCGAGCTATCTGGCCGCGAACGGCGAGCCGCGGACGCCCGAGGCACTGAGCGATCACAACTGCCTGCTCTATCAGGGTGAGATGGGCCGCCAGCGCTGGTATTTCCAGGCGCGGGATCAGCGCGGTTCGACTCCGTTCGAGGTCGCCGGCAACCTCTATAGCAACGATGCCGAGAGCCTGCTGCGCGCCGCGCTGCTGGGCCAGGGTCTGGTGCTGTTCCCCACCTGGCTGATCGGCGATGCGCTCTCGCGGGGGGAACTGGTGCCGCTGCTCGAAGCGTGGCGTGGCGAGGTCATGCCCGGCCGCCGCGACATTCACGTGCTGACCACCGAACGTCGCCTACGAACGCGCAAGGTGCGCGCGTTTCTCGACTATCTACGGGAATCGCTGGCGCCACGTCCGTCCTGGGACCGGTGGCGTGAACACATAGGCGGCCTCTCGAGCGACCATAGACAAACCTAATTAGCGATTGAATCGTGCGCGATATAGATTGACCGCATGACGACACGCAATAACACCGACGACGCGTTGGCCCTCGAATCGCAGCTCTGCTTCGCGCTCTATTCGACCCAGCTGGCGATGAACAAGCTCTACCGCAGTCTGCTGCGCGAGCTGGAGCTGACCTATCCGCAGTATCTGGCGATGATGGTGCTGTGGCAGCGGGACCGGCAGACGGTATCGGAGATCGGCGAGCAGCTCACTCTGGATTCGGCCACGCTGACCCCGCTGCTGAAACGCCTGGAAGCGGCCGGCCTGGTAACGCGGCAGCGCTCGCGGCAGGACGAGCGGCAGGTGGAGGTCGCCCTGACCGATCAGGGGCGAGCGCTGCGCGACAGGGCAGAATCGATTCCCGAGTCGGTGGGCTGTGCCAGTCAATGCACCCCCGAGGAGGCGGCCGGACTGCGCGATGCGTTGCATGGGTTGCGTCGGCGTCTCGACACCCCGTAAAGCGTTGGCGCGTTCGATGGAAGACGATTTTCGACCAACTTTTTACCCAACTAGATCGTACACGATTAAATCGGCCACGATCTTGACTCACAAGGAGATTCACCATGTCACTCGAAAAAGTGCTTTATCGTGCCCAGGCTACCGCCACCGGCGGCCGCGACGGTCGCGCCACCTCTTCCGACAAGGCGCTGGACGTCAAGCTGACCACGCCCAAGGAGCTCGGCGGTAATGGTGCCGACGGCACCAACCCGGAGCAGCTGTTCGCGGCCGGCTACTCCGCCTGCTTTCTCGGCGCGCTGAAGCTGGTGGCATCAAAAGAGAAAGCCAAGCTGCCCGACGACACGCAGATCCAGGGTGAAGTGGGCATCGGCCCGATCGCTCACGGCTTCGGCATCGAAGTGGCGCTGACGGTCAGCCTGCCGAGCATGGATCGGGAGCAGGCCGAAGCCCTGGTCGAGAAGGCCCATCAGGTCTGCCCCTACTCGAACGCCACCCGCGGCAACATCGACGTGACGCTCAACGTCGAGGTGTGAGTATCCGTAGGTGATCATCGCATCGCGCCCATTTCGGACGCGATCTCGACGGCCCGAACCATCGAAAGGTGGCTCGGGCCGTTACATCTTTGGTCGCAGCACGGTCCAGAGTGAGACTTTTATCTGATATTTATCGATTTAATTTCAATGATTTATCGTGACATGCAAAAACACGATGCGGGCATAGCGATAACGCAATAGTCTCGCGCCGCCGACGCTGCCTACCGTGTCGACTCCAACAACCAAGGGATTCGATCATGGTCGCGTTTCTCATTGCCATGGCGGTGACGGCGTTCGCCGGTACGCTGGTCATCAAGAAATACCAGCCGCAGACCGTACTGCTGCTCGCCGGGCTGGCGCTGTTCGTCGCCACGGCGCTGTTCTTCCCCGCCCAGTCGATCCTGTTCAAGGAGACCGAAACCAGCGGCTGGGCCGGTTTCGATATCTTCGAGTTCATCCATCAGATCATGTCCTACCGCCTGGCCGGGCTGGGGCTGATCATCATGGCCGCCGGTGCCTTCGCCAAGTACATGGACCACATCGGCGCCACCCAGGCGATGGTCAATATCGGCACCCGCCCGCTGGCGCGGATGCGCGCGCCCTATCTGGTACTGGCGCTCGGCTACGCGGTGGGCCAGGTACTCAATATCTTCATCCCCAGCGCGGCGGGGCTCGCCATGCTGCTGCTGGTCACGCTCTACCCTACGCTGGTACGCCTGGGCGTCAGCAAGGCGTCCGCCGCCGCGATGATCGGGATGACCTCGGTGCTCGATCTGGGGCCGGCCTCCGGCACCGCCAACCTGGCCGCGCATACCGCCAACATGGACGTGGCGATCTACTTCGCCCAGTACCAGATTCCGGCGTCGCTGTTCATCGTCCCGGTCATCTGCGTGCTGACCTACTTCAGCGCCAAGTATTTCGATCGCCGCAGCGGCCATATTGTCGACCCCGACCCCACTGCCCATGCCATCGCCGATGGCGAGACGGAGGCCCCGCGCGTCCCCGGCTTCTATGCGCTGCTGCCGATTCTGCCGCTGACGCTGATTCTGATCTTCAGCAAGCTGCTGATCCATCAGATCGAAATCGGCGTGGTGACGGCGATGATCATCGGCGCCGTGCTGGGCCTGTTCTGCGAGATGGTGCGCAAGCGCCGTGAGCTGCAAGCGGTATTCAAAGGCTTCATGACCTTCTTCCAGGGCATGGGGCAGATGTTCTCCTCGATCATCTCGCTGATCATCTGCGCCGAGTTCTTCGCCGCCGGCCTCACCGCCATCGGTGCCATCGACTTCATGATCGGCGCGGCCCAGGGCGCAGGCTTCGGTCTGTTCGGGATGACCCTGGTCACCTGTCTGCTGGTGGCGGTGACCGCGATTCTCACCGGCTCCGGCAACGCGGCGTTTTTCTCCTTCGCCGGGCTGGCACCCAACGTCGCCGCCGCCACGGCCGCCGGCCCGGTGGCCCTGCTGCTGCCGCTGCAGTTCACCGCCGGGATCGCGCGCTCGCTGTCGCCGGTTTCCGGGGTGATCATCGCCGTCAGCGAGGCCGCCGGCTGCTCGCCCATCGATATCGTCAAGCGCACCGCGATCCCGCTGATCGGCGGGCTGATCGTGCTGTTCGTCTATACCGCGCTGTTCGTGGGCGTGAAATGAGCCGCGATCTTCCGCGAACCGATGGTCTGAACCTGCAACGTCGAACGACTCTGCACACCTTTGGCGAGAACCGACCATGAATGTTGATCAGCTTCCCGATTCGACCGACCACCTCTTTTCTCGCGATGCCACCTGGCAGGCGTGGCTGGAGGTCGAACGTGCGCTGGCGCTGACCCAGGCCGAACGAGGCATGATTCCCGCTGCCGCCGCGGCGGAAATCGAGCGCTGCGCGACCCTCGATCAGCTCGATCGCGAGGCGCTGGCCACGGACATCGAACGCACCATGTCGCCGGTGATGTCGCTGGTGCGGGCGCTGGCCGCGCGCTGCGACGGCGACGCCGGCGGCTACGTCCACCTCGGCGCCACGACGCAGAACATCATCCTCAGCGGCAAGATGCTGCAGCTGAAGCGTTCGCATCGCTGGCTCAAGGCGCAGCTCGCCGCACAGCTCCAGTGTCTGGCGGATCTCGCCGAACGCGGCGCCGAATGGCCGTGCGTCTCGCGCACCAACCGTCGCCACGCCCTGCCGATCACCTTCGGCTACAAGGTCGCCGGCTGGATCGAGGAGCTGGAGCGCAACGTCGAGCGGCTGGAGGCGGTGGAATCCCGCGCCTTCGTGCTCACCTTCGGCGGCGCCAGCGGCGCCATGCACAGCTACGCCGACGAAGGCCAGCCGCTGGCGGAAGCGCTGGCGACGCGGCTGGGCCTCGGCGTGTCGCGCGTTCATTCCCGCGCCGCCATCGACGGCCTGGTCGAGTACATCACCACGCTGGGACTCTACGCCGCCGGCTGCGAGCGCCTCGGCCAGGAGCTCTACACGCTGATGGCCAACGAGTTCGAGGAAGTCAGCGAAAACCAGGGGAATGAAGTGGTCGGCAGCAGCACCATGCCGCACAAGTTCAACCCCAAGTACGCCGTCAACCTGCTGGCCGAGGCCGGCGAGCTGCGCGGCCTGGTGGCGCCGGCGCTGGAGACCGCCCGCCCCTCCCACGAGGGCGATGCGTCGTGCAACTTCCGCCTCTACAGGTTGCTCGATCAGGCCGGTGCGCTCGCCTATCGCGTCGCCACCACCCAGCGCACGCTGCTGACCCGGCTGGTGCCCCATCCCGAGCGGATGCGCGAGATCCTGATGGCCAACGCCGCGCCGCTGATGTCCGAGCACATCATGCTCGAACTGAGCGACGAGATCGGCCGCCAGCGCGCCCACGATCTCGTTCATGAGGCCATCGTCGCCAGTCGCGACGGGGCTCGCACCTTTGCCGAGGCGCTGTTCGACGACGACACCGTGCGCCGCCACTACGGCGACCGCGCCACGCTCGAGCAAGCTCTGCTCCCCGAGCACTACACCGGCCAGAGCCGCCAGATCGCCCTGGCGATGGCGGCCTCGGCCCGGCATCTCGCCACGCGTCTTGCACGCGCTTTCGAAGAAGAAAAAGAAAAGGAAGGATCATGCCAATAACACCAAGACGCTCTCTTCGCCTCATGCTGGCGCTGGGCAGCATCGCTCTGTCGCCGCTGGCGCACTCGCAGACGTCTCAGGTATCAAATACTTCGCAGACCCTGGCCACGGGCAGTCATGAATCGACCTTCACGCTGCCGGATAGCCAGCGCCGGATCGAGGTCGCAAGCTACGTGCCCGAGGGCGCCGACGCCAAGACGCCGATCGTGTTCGTGCTGACCGGCCTCAAGCGCAACGCCGAGGATTACCGCGACGCCTGGATCGATGCCGCCGACGAATACGGCTTCACCATCGTGGTGCCGCGCTTCTCCAAGCAGGACTATCCCGGCGTCGCCGGCTACAACCTGGGCAACCTGGTCAGTGCCGACGGCCAGCTCAATCCGCCCGAGGCGTGGTCCTACAACGTCATCGACGGCCTCTTCAGCGACTTCGAACGGTCCGGCCAGACCGAGCGCCAGCGCTACTACCTGTTCGGCCACAGTGCAGGCTGCCAGTTCGTGCACCGCATGCTGACCTTCTCGCCGCAGTCGCGGGTCCAGGCGGCGATCTGCTCGGCGGCGGGCTGGTGGACGCTGCCCGATACCGACAACGAGTGGCCCTACGGGCTCAAGGGTGCGCCGGTCGAGGTCGACCGTGACGCCCAGCGTCAGCTCGCCGGCCTGAATCTGCTGGTGACCGTCGGCGCCGAGGATACCGACCCCTGGCACAAGTACCTGCGCCGCAGCTACCAGGCGATGGCCCAGGGCAACAACCGGGTCGAGCGCGCCTGGATCTACTACAAGACCGCCGAGCAGAAGGCCAACCGCTACGGCTTCGACTTCCATTGGGCGTTCCAGACCGTGCCCGACGTCGGCCACGACAACGCCGGCATCGCCCCTTTCGCCGCCGAGCAGTTCGCCGCCTTCGAGCGCGACGGCGCCTTCGATGTCGTCACTCCGGTGACACCGCCGGATAGCACACCCCAGCGCTAGCGCTCGCCTTCGCATCGCATTGTCTATCACTGCCCCTCGTCCGCTCAGCGGGCGAGGCAGGAAACCTGCGTCCGCTCGATGGCCAGCGTCGAGCCGCGAGCGGCCGCGCCAGCAGCTCCCGACAATTTCCAGAAGCTCCCCACAACATGAAAAACGAACAGGAGTTCACCATGAACACGCCATGCCACCGCACTACGATCCGGCGGCCCCGACTCGCACGCGCGCTCCCGGCCCTTTCGACAACAACGCTTCTATCGACAACAACCCTTCTCTCGATAGCAACGCCTGTCGCGGGTACCTGCACTTTGGCATTGACTCTGGCGCTCGCCGCGCCAGCCCAGGCCGATTTCCTGGCGGACAGTACCGCTTCTCTGGAGCTCAAGAACTACTTCATCACCCGCGACTATCTCGAGGGCGACAGGGACGACAACAAGCGCGAGGAGTGGGCGCAGGGCTTCCTGTTCCGGGCGGACTCCGGCTTTACCGAAGGCCCGATCGGGTTCGGCGTCGATACCATCAGCATGCTGGGGGTGAAACTCGACTCGAGCCCATCCCGTTCCGGCACCGGCCTGCTCGAGATCGACGACGATGACCGCGCCGAGGACGATTACACCAAGTTCGGCGCCACCGCCAAGATCCGCGCCGGCGACAGCATACTGCGCTACGGCTACCTCGAACCGCGTCTGCCGTCGCTGCGACCGAATGCCAGCCGGCTGTTCACGCAGTCGTTTCTCGGCACCCAGATCACCTCGACCGACATCGACGGGCTGGAGCTGACCGCGGGCCAGCTCAACCGCACACGCCAGCGCGACGAGACCGACTACGAGCCGATGGCGCTGAATCGCAAGAGCGGCGCCTATGGCAAGGCCACCAGTACCCGCTTCCAGTTCGTCGGTGGGGAGTATCATCTCGGCAAGCGCGGGCGGCTCGGCTATCACTACGCGCAGCTGGAAGACATCTACCACCAGCATTACGTTGGAGTGAGCGACGGCATCAATCTCGGTTCGGGTCGGCTGGGCGCCGATATCCGTTATTTCGACGCCAGCGAACAGGGCGCTGCCGAGGCCGGCGAGGTGGACAACCGCGCCGTCACCACGCGGCTGCGCTATCGGCTGAACGGACACACCTTCAGTGGTGGCTATCAGTCCCAGTTCGGCGACACCCCTTTCACCTACCTGAGCGGTACCAACGTCTACCTGTTTTCCCAGTATCAGATCAGCAACTTCACCGAGACCGACGAGCGGGTCTGGCACGCCCGCTACGACTATGAGTTCTCACGATTCGGGCTGCCGGGACTGACCTTCATGGTTCGCTACGCCATGGGCGACCAGGCCAGCGTCAACGGCTTCGACGGCGAGGCGCGGGAGTGGGAACGGGATGTCGATATCGAGTACATCGTTCAGGGCGGCTGGCTCGAAGGGTTGTCACTGCGCTGGCGCAACGCCGCCCGGCGCGCCAATTTCACCCGCGACGTCAACGAGAATCGCGTCCTGCTCGGCTACACCTTGAAACTGTAGCCGAGAAACGCCTCGATCCGGCTCACGGCAGCAGCGTGACGCCGTCATGGAACGCGCGGTCCTGCTGGCCGCGTGCCTCGAGCGTTTCGCGCAGTGTATCGATGAAGCGCCGCGCGATGGGGCGCTGACCCGCCGGCGGCAGGATACAGGCGTAGGTCAGCTCGGTGGCGGGGGTGATCGGGCGCATCACGGTGCCGCCGCCCTCGTTGTCAGCTCCCGCAGTGGCACCGCAGCAGGCCAGATCGAGCAGCCCCAGCCCGAATCCCGCTTCGACGAAGCGCGGCACCAGTTGCGTCGAGCCGACCTCCAGCGCGATTCGGGGCTTGCGTCCGATCCCGTCGAACAGTCGATCCAGCCGCTGGCGCCAGATCTGCTGCGGCTTGAGCGTGACGAAGGGCGAATCGACCAGTGCCTCGACCGGCACGCGTTCGAGCGCCGCCAGCGGATGGGTCGCCGGCATCAGCACCTGGGTGGTCGCCTGCAGCAAAGGCTCCACTGCCAGCTCGACGATGGCGTTCTCCACCGGCAACGAGAGCAGGCCGACGTTGTAGCGCCGCGATCCGACCTGGCGCTCGACGTCGAAGCGACTGCCGATATCGATCTTGCAGTTGAGCTCGCGGCAGCTCTCGCGCAGCCGGACGATCGCCGCCGGCAGCAGCGTGGCGCCGATGGGCGCGGAAGTGATGATGCGCAGGCTCTCGACCGTCTGCTGGCGGATCTCGCCGGCGATGGTGGGGATCTCCTCGACGGCGTTGAGAATGTGCTCGGCTTCTCGATAGAAGCGCTCGCCTTCCAGGGTCAGCAGCAGTTTCTGATGGGTACGCTCGAACAGCGTCAGCTTGAGCTCCGCCTCCAGCGAGGCGATCAACCGGCTGGCGGCGGGCTGGCTCAGGTTGGCCGCCTGCGAGGCCGCCGACAGCGAACCGTGCAATACGGTCAACCGGAAAAGTCTGAGAGCCTTGAGATTCATGGGAGGTCAACGGCGCCAATGGAGCGAAGCGAAGAGCCTACCAGAAGCCGGGAGAGAGACACTGCCGCTTTGGTGGCAAGCGGCGTGACGCCGAGGCACGAAGCACGAAGCACGAAGCATCGTCTCCGATCAGCGCCCCAGCCCGATCGACGTGATCAACGATTCAGAATGATCGCCGTGATCACGCCGGTGGCAACAGCCGCCAACACGTAATCGCCGTCGATGTTCAGCCAGCGGTGTCCTCGCGGCGGCTCCCGCAGGTGGCGAGCGTGCCAGTCGCGGACCCAGTAGCGATCGTCCCGATAGTAGTGATCGGCAAGGTGGCCGCCCTTGTACCAGCCGCGATGATCGTCGCGATCACGGTCGCGACCGCCGCCATGTCGGTCATGGTGATGTCTATCATGATGACCGCGGTCGTGGTCGTTGCCACGACCATTGCCATGACCGTGTCCATTGCCATGGCCCGGATTGGCCTGGGCGATTCCGGCGGTGCCCAAGGCGGCAATCATGACGCCAATCGTCAGTGCACGATGTTTCATGGAAACCTCCTTATGTCGCCGTCCCCACGAAACGGAAAGAAACGAAACGAACAGCGAGTGAGTCAGAGAATGCACCAAGCTTGACGCGGCAATAAGAAAACAGCGTTCACAAATTGTGCAACTCGCGCCTGTCCCTCCCCGATGAGCGGTGTCCGCCGGAAAAGTCGGCCCATGGACCGCAGCGGCTCGCACTTAGCGTGCTAAGATCGTGAAACCCTCCTCCTCCGCCCGGACTTGCCGACGTGTCAGTGACCGCCCCTCGAGCCGCAGCACCCACGCCTTGGCCCACCATCGTGCTGCTGGCGATGACCGCGTTCTGCGCCGCCGCCACGCAACGAATTCTCGATCCGATGCTGCCGCGTCTCGCCGAGGTCTACACCACTACGCTGAGCGCCGCGTCCTGGGCGATCACCGCCTTCGCCATCGTCTACGGCTGTCTGCAGCTGGTGCTGGGGCCGAGCGGGGACCGCTACGGCAAGCTGCGCGTAATCTCGCTGTTTTCCCTGCTCGCCGCCGTGGCCAGTCTACTGTGTGCACTGTCGGGCAGCCTGGCGACCTTGATCGCGGCGCGCATGCTGGCCGGCGTGGGGTGCGCCGCGGTGATCCCGCTGGCGATGGCCTGGATCGGCGACAACGTGCCCTACGAGCAGCGCCAGGCAGTGCTGGCGCGCTTCCTGATCGGGCAGATCGGCGGCCTCGCCTGCGGCCAGACGTTCGGCGGACTGGCCGCGGAACAGGATTGGTGGCAGTGGCCGTTCCTGGCCTACACGCTGATGTTCGCCGCCGCCAGCGGGCTGCTGTGGTACCGCGCCGGCCGTCACGAACGGCCCCGGAAACGGGAACGGGAATCGCTCGGCGTAAGCCTGCGTTACGTGCTGCAGAAGCCGTGGCCGCGGGTGGTACTGATCACCGTATTCTTCGAAGGTGCGGCGGTCTTTTGCGGGTTCGCGTTCGTGGCCAGCCATCTGCACGTCGCCGGTGGGTTGCCGTTGACCGAAGCCGGGCTGATCCTGGCGGTGTTCGCTCTCGGGGGGTTGAGTTTCGCGCTGCTGGCGCGACGGCTGGTGCCGAAACTGGGCGAGAGCGGGCTGTGCCAATCGGGCTGCGTGCTGATCGCGATCGCGCTGGCCGCCATCTGCCTGAGGCCGACGCCCAACGTCGCTATCGTCGGCTGCTATCTGTTCGGGCTGGGATTCTACATGCTGCACAATACGCTGCAGACCACCGCCACCCAGATGGCGCCGGAGCGGCGTGGTGCGGCAGTGTCGCTGTTCGCCACCGCCTTCTTCACCGGGCAGTCGCTGGGCACCGCCATCGGCGGCGGTATCATTGCGCTGTCCGGCACTACACCGACCCTGGCGCTCGCCGCGGTCGCGGTGCTGCCGGTCGGCTTCGGCTTCGCCCGGCAGCTCCGTCGCCGTGACCGCGCGCTGACCGACTATGCTGCCTCTGCCGACCCGACGATCAGGTGACTGCCGTGACCGCGACTCTTGTTCATCCTCAACAGGTTCTCGACTTCTGGTTCGAGGAATTGACCCCCAAGGACTGGTTTCGCAAGGACGGCGAACTGGATCGCGCCATCGCCGCCCGATTCGGCGGCACCCTGGCCGCCGCCGCGCGTTGCGAATGCTGGCCGTGGCGCGAGACGCCTTCCGGCAGACTGGCGGAGATCCTGGTGCTCGACCAGTTTTCGCGCAACGTGCATCGCGATACCCCGCAAGCTTTCGCCCAGGACCCGCTGGCGCTCGCTCTGGCGCAGGAAGCGATCGCCGCCGGCGATGACGTCAGGCTGCCCACACGGCAGCGAATCTTCGTCTACATGCCATTCATGCACAGCGAATCATCGATCATTCACGACCGGGCGACCGTGCTGTTCGACCAGCCCGGCATGGAGGAGCAGATTCGTTTCGAGCGCCGCCACCGCGAGATCATCGAGCGCTTCGGGCGCTACCCGCATCGCAACGCGATCCTGGGTCGAGCGTCGACACCGGACGAGACCGAGTTTCTGAGCCAGCCGGGATCGGCCTTTTAACGGGCCTTGAGCAGGCGAACTTTCTTTTCGGTCTTTAAACGCGCGCTCATGCGGCCCTGCCATTCATCAGGCGCCAATCCATGACGCCGAAGTTCATGCTGCCGCTGTTCGGCTTCTGCGTCGGCTGGCCGGATGCCGAGCCCGATCTCAAACCGCGCATGCCGCAGGCGATGCTGGTCCACGAGAACCGCTACCAGCCGGTCGATCCCGCCGTACTGGCCGATTACGATGGTCAGATCACGCGCTACTACCAGCAGCGCGGCAGCCATCAGCGAGCCGAGATCTGGAGCGCGATGATCCAGCGCCTGATCATCAAGGAAACGCGGCCTTTCATTCTCGACTATCTGCACCAACAGGGCTGGGCGACGCGTTAGCCCCGGCCAGACGTCAACTCACGATGAAGCCCACGCAGGCGGCGGTCGCCAGCCCCATCACGCCATTGAAAATGCGCCACGCTCGGGGCGTCTTCAGCAGCTTGCCGATCGCCATGCCAAACCCGGCCCAGCACGAGATGCAGAAGAAGCCGACGATCTCCATGAACGCCGACAGTACCAGGGCGTTGGCGAGCAGCGAGCCGCTGGCAGGCATGAAACCGGCAATCAGCGCGATCCCCATCACCCACGCCTTGGGATTGACGAACTGGAACACCGCCGCCTGCCAGGCGGTCAGCGGGCGCGCCCCTTCCTTAGCGGTCAGGTCCGGCGGCGGTGCGATGGCGATCTTCCACGCCAGATAGAGCAGATAGACGGCGCCGATGATCTTGAGACCTTGCTGCAGCAGCGGGAAACGTTCGAACAGCACGCCCAGCCCCAGCGCCACGGCCATGAACAGCACGAAGCAACCCGCCATGATGCCGAAAATGTGCGGCAACGTGCGGCGATAGCCGTAGAGCGCACCGGAGGCGGTCAGCATCACATTGTTGGGGCCGGGCGTACCGCACATCGAGACCGAAAACAGCGCCACCGAGAACCACCAGCCAAGCGACATCACTGGCCACCTCCGGCATTTCCACCCGGCTTGAGCCTATCCGACGCCGCCCAGGTGAGCGTGAAGCGACGATTGCGCGCGCCCCGATTCTTGATGCTGGCGACCTGGATCGGGCCGATCTCGACGGTCGAGGCGACGTGGGTGCCGCCGCAGGGTTGATAGTCGATGTCGCCGATACGCACCATGCGAATCTCGCCGGCGCCGCGTGGAGGGGCCACCGACATCGTCTTAACCAGCTCGGGATGCGCGTCGAGCTCGGCTTCGCTGATCCACTCGCTGGTCACCGGATAGTCGGCTGCGATCAGCGCATTGAGCCGCTCGCTCAGCTCCTCCTTGTCGAAGCTGGCCTCGCCGAGATCGAAATCGAGCCGGCCACGATCGGCACCGATGCTGCCGCCGGTGACGCCATGGGGAACGATCACGGAGAGCAGATGCAGCGCGGTGTGCATGCGCATGTGGGCATGGCGATGCGCCCAGTCGATCTGCTGGGGGACGCTCTGCCCTGCCTCCAGCCCATGGTTCGGGTCGAGCAGGTGGTGGACCTGTCCATTGTCGCCCTTGCGCGTGTCATGAACCGTCAAGGTGCGGCCATCGGCGGTGATGAACACGCCCCGGTCCCCCGGCTGTCCGCCACCGTGGGGGTAGAACAGCGTGGCGTCGGTTACCACGACACCGTCATCCCCAATTGCCCCTGTCGTTGACCCTGTCGTTGACAGCACGGTCGCCAGGCTTTCCCGAGCGTAGGGCAGTTCGCGGAACGTCAGGACGGTAGACATCGGACACCTCTTCAGAGAATCAATCGATACCCGGGAATCATTTTTCATAAATCGTATGGGTACAATTTGTTGACTTTGTGGCTTTAAAGCCGAACAATTCGAGCATAATCGCCTTATTTCTTCGGTCAACTCGATTATTGTCACCATGACAATCTGGATCCCTCGGCTCCCCGGACATGGCCCCCGCTATCGCGAGCTGGCCGACGCCATTGCCGCCGCCGCTGCCAGCGGAGAACTGCCGGCGGGCGCCAAGCTGCCACCGCAACGACGCCTGGCAGACGCCCTCGGCGTCACCGTCGGTACGATCACCCGTGCCTACGCGCTCGCCGAACAGCGCGGCGTGGTCAGTGCACGCGTCGGCAGCGGTACCTACGTGCGCGACGCCGGTGCGCCCCACCAGGCGTTCGACCACGTCCGTCGCGTCGCGCCGGACAGCGGCATCGTCGATCTCAGCCTGTCGCTGCCGCCGCCCCACCCACAACGCGAGGCATCGCTGGCCAATGCGATGCGCTCGATTCAGCACGACCCCGAGCTGCTGAGGGCAGCCATCGATTATCAACCCGAAGCGGGCCAGCACTGGCAGCGAGAGGTGATCGCCGGCTGGCTCGCAACGCTGGGACGCGCCGTCCCGGCGGATGAGCTGTTGATCAATCAGGGCGGCATGCACGGTATCTACCTGAGTCTGAGCGCCCTGTTGTCGCCCGGCGAACGGCTGGCAGCCGAGCGCCTGACCTATCCGGGCCTGATCAGCGGCCTGCAGCAACTCTCGCTCAAGAGCGTGGCGGTCGCCCACGACGAGGAAGGCATCGATATCGACGCGTTGGCCCGCGCCTTCGAGCAGCAGCCGTTCCGCGCACTCTACGTCATGCCCGACTGCCACAATCCGACCACCGCGCGTCTTAGCGAGGCACGCCGGCGGGCGCTGGTGGCGCTGGCGCGGGAGCGTCAGTTCTGGCTGATCGAGGACGACATTCATCCTCAGCTCGATGCCGAGCCGGTGACACCGCTCTACCGGCTGGCGCCCGAATGCACGGTGACACTGTTCTCGGTCGCCAAGGTGCTTGGCGGGGGGCTGCGCGTCGGTGCCATGCGTGCGCCACTGGCGCTGCACGGACGGCTGACGGCGGCGTTGCGGGCCCAGAGCTGGATGCCGCCACCGCTGATGGCGTCACTGGTCTGTCGCTGGATCGAAAGCGGCGATGCCGAGACGCTGCTGCGCTGGCAGCGCGACGAGCTCGAGTGGCGTTTCGATCATGCCATGGAGAGGCTGGGGGAGTTCTCCCCGCGCGGTCGCCGCGGTGGGTTCTATCTATGGCTGCCGCTGCCGGGCGAGCTGCGCACCAGCCATGTGGTCGCTCAACTCCAGGCGCAGCAGGTCAACGTCAGCAGCGCCGAAAGCTTCTGCCTGGGCAGTGTTGCCGCGCCGCAGGCAATCCGCGTCTGTATCAGCGCCGCCGAAAGCCGCGAGGCGCTGATGCGAGCGCTGGAAACGATCGCCTCGACGTTGGGCGACCCGGATCCGATGCTATGGCAGACCGTGTAGATCAATAGCCCAAGCTCGTATCGACTCGATTCTCGAGCGGCCGGTCGTCGAGATAACGTTCGACGTTGGCGAAGAAGAAGCGCAGGCAGCGCGGTACGTAATCGGCGTCGTAGAGTCCGCTGTGCGGCGTGACGATCAGGTTGCGCGTGGTCCAGTAGGGCGAATCCGCCGCCAGCGGCTCCTCCGGGAACACGTCGAGCACCGCACCGCGCAGTTGACCCGCTTCCAGCCGTTTCGCCAGCGCGGCCACATCCAGCACCGGGCCTCGCCCGATATTGATCACCCCCGCGCGCGCCGGCATGGCCGCCAGTTCCGCCTCGCCGACGATATCGCGAGTATCGGCGGTCAACGGCAGCGTGATCAGCAGAAAATCGGCGCCCGCGAGCGCTTCCTTCAGCCGGCTTTGCGGCAGACTGACATCGGCGAGGGCGTGATCCCGGCCCGAACGGCTGATGCCGATCACTCTCAGGTTCAGCCGCTTTGCCGCCTCGGCCGCGGCGCTGCCCAGCGCACCCATGCCCAGGATCACCACCGTCTTGCCGTCGATGGGCTCGATCGCAGTCTGCGCCCAGTGTTTCTCGCGCTGTTGGGTCACGAAATCCGGCAGCCGGTTGTTGAGCATCAACAGTGCCGTCATCGAGAACTCCCGGGCCCGCACCTCGTGATTGCCCTTGGCGTTGGTCACCAGTACCTCGGCGGGCAGGCGGTCCAGGGGAATTCGATCGACCCCGGCACTGGTGATATGGATCCAGCGCAACCTGGGCGCCCGTGCCGCCACGTCGGCGATATCCAGCTTGCCCACCAGAATCAGCACCTCGGCATCGGCCAGCGCCGCATTCAGCGCAGTCTCGTCGTGGCTGAAACTTAGCGTGATACGCGATCCCAGACCCTCGAACTCGCCCAGAATGTCGAGTACGCGCTGATCGGCGAAGTCCTTCGACTGGCGAAAATCGGGATCGGTGTAGATATGGATATCGAGCGTGGTGGACATGGGCATTCCTTATGCGGTTCACGTCGGGTCGGGCATGGCATGACAATCAGGCAGATCGCCGGATCATCACCAAGGGTTACCGCAAAATCCCCTAGCCGGCAAATCGTCACTCGCCGAATCGATTAGAATCGGATCACTGCGTTCACGCCCGACTTCTTGCCAAGGACCTGCCATGCCTGCCCTGATCCGCCGCCCCTTCGTCTTCCTTCGTCACGGCCAGAGCACCCGCAACCTCGAACGCCGCATCGGCGGCCAGCATGACGTGGCGCTGACGCCGCAGGGCGAAGACGAAGCGAAGCGCGCAGGCGAGCTGCTGGGGGACATCGACTGGTCGCTGGCGGTGTCGAGCCCGCTGCAGCGGGCCTACCGCACCGCCGAACTGGCGCTGGGCCGCGCACCGGACCGGATCGTCGATGGGCTGATGGAACGCCACTGGGGGGACCTCGAAGGCCAGCCGATTCCCGAGACGATCCCGTATACGAGTACGCCGCCTGGTGGCGAATCCTGGCAGACATTCGTCGAGCGCATCGCCACCACGCTCAATGCGCTGCTCGACGAAGCCGAGACGCCGCTGATCGTCGGCCATTCGGGGCTGGTCCGCGCCGTGCGTGGCCTGACTCACGGCAGCCCGGCCGGACCGCGCTCGGCCAATGCGATCCCGCTGTGGATTGCACCGGAAGGCACAGAAAACTGGGTCATCCGCCCCTTCGAGCCGACCGACCGGTTATCGGCTTGCCGCTGACGGCCATTGGCATTGACCCCTGACTCGACACAAATGATAATGATTCGCTTTAATCAACTAGAAGAAAAGCGATCATGGGGTTATCACCGGGCCGCCGAAACGCGTGGGACACACTCAGGATCTGGCTCAGAATCTGGCTCGGAATCTGGCTCGGTACCGGCTGGCTGACAAGCACGGCCCGGGCGACAGAGTATCCGGTGACAGTGACCGATCTCGCCGGGCGCGAGGTGACCCTTGCCGCCGCCCCCGAGCGCCTCTTTCTCGATAATCCGCGCCACCTCTTTGCCCTCGCGGCACTGTTGCCCGATCCCGTATCACGCATGAGCGGCTGGCGCGGTTCGCTGGAGAGCTTCGACCCCGTGGCGCAGGCGCGCTTCGCGGCGGCCTTCCCCGCCCTGTCCGATTTGCCGACGCTGGGCAACAACGGCAATGCCATGCCCAGCGCCGAAGCGCTGATCACCCTCGATCCGGATCTGATCGTCGCCGATATCTCGCGCCATGCCGAGCTGCGCCAGACACCGCTGCTGGATCAACTGGCGGCGCTGCAGATTCCGATCCTGTTCATCGATTTCCGCGAGCATCCTCTCGACGACACGCAGCCCTCGCTCGAGCTGCTGGGCCAGGCGCTGGATGCAGAATCGCGCGCCTCCGCCCTGATCACGCGACTGCAATCGGCGACCGCCGCTGTCGACGACTGTCTCGATGCCGTCACCCGGCGGCCCAGCGTGCTGATCGATATCGCCCCGGGGCTCAAGGTCGACTGCTGTCGCAGCAACTTCGATTCGGGTCTCGCCGACCTGGTGGACCATGCCCGGGGCGACAACATCGCCGCCGGCATGAGCCCGGGCACCGAAAACGTACTCAACCCCGAGACCATCCTCGCGCGCGACCCCGACGTGATCATCGCCACCGCCGCCCAGTGGGCCAAAAGCGGCTCGATTCGGGCCGGCTTCGGTGTCGCGGAAAGCGATACCCAGAGCGACATGGCCGATGTCGTGGCCCGCCGACCGGGTTGGTCGGCGCTATCGGCGGTCAACGACGGCGGCTTCCACGCGATCTGGCATGGCTACCACCAGGGGCCGTTCTCGGTGGTCGCCCTGCAGGCCATCGCCGGCTGGCTGCATCCGCAACAGTGCGGCGCCCTCGATCCGGCAGCGACACGACGCGAACTCTATCGAGACTTCATGCCGATCACCGTCGACGGCACGTTCGAGACGACCTATCGCGCGGTTCCTTCATCACCACACTCATCGCCAAATTCATCGCCAAATTCATCGCCACATTGAACGCTCGCCTTCGTCGCGGGCCACGGCCAAAACGTCAGTCAGAAAACGACAATTCAAACCAGGGAACCCACGCCATGCCCCCACGCCGCCTCTCCAGCGCCGCCACCTTGGCGGTACTGCTGATAGCCGCCCGAGCCAGTAACGCGGATGACGCTCTTGCACCGATGGTGGTGACCGCCGCCACCGTCCCATCGCAAGCGGAAGGCTATCAAGCGACGCGCTCGAACCTGGTCAATGGCCGCCCAACCGACTTCCTGAGCCAGGCGCGAACGGTCGACCAGATCAGCTCGCAGATGCTCGAGGATATCGGCGCCGATTCGTTGACCGATGCCATGGCCTACATCAACGGCGTGACTCTGGGCAATACCATGGGTGGAACGGAAGCCGGGTTCATCAAACGCGGCTTCGGCAGTAACAGCGACGGCTCTATTCTGCGCGACGGCATCCGCCAGCCGCGCAATACGTTTGCCACCTTCACCACCGAGCGGGTCGAAGTGCTCAAGGGCCCGAGTTCGTTTCGCTACGGCATTCAGGAGCCTGGCGGGGTGATCAATCTCGTCAGCAAGAAGCCGCAGTACGAGTGGCAGCGCACCATCAGCGGCAAGGGCACCTCTTTCGGCGGCGGCAATGCCAGCGTCGACGTCACCGGGCCGCTGGGCGACAGCGGTGCGGCGTTTCGCTTCATCGTCGGGCAGCAGGACGAGGAGTACTGGCGCGACTTCGGCAGCCATCGTCAGACCGTGGTGGCGCCGTCGCTGAGCTGGGAAGACGACGATACCCGACTGTGGTTCGCCTATGAATATCGTGATTACGACCTGACCCTGGATCGGGGCACCGCCTTCGTCGATGGCAAGGCGGTCGACGTGCCACGCAAGCGCCGATTCGACGAGAACTGGTCGCGGGTGACCGGCCACGATCAGTCGTTCACGGCGCGCTGGGAGCAGGATCTGAACCCGGACTGGACCAGTCGCCTGACCTACGGCTGGAACCGACGCCAGTACGACGACGGCCAGCCGCGGGTGCTCAGCGTTGCCGAGGATGGCACTGCCACCCGGCGCGCCGATGCCAATCACGGCTTCGACCGGCGCGTGATCTATACCGCCGCCGAGCTGCTCGGCGACGTGACCCTGGCCGGCATTCGCCACGAAATGACCGTCGGCATCGATCATGAGCGACGCCGCGACTATCTGGCCGACCGCTATCGCGGCGCTACCGATACGATCTCGATCTACGACCCCGACGACGGCGACCTGACCCTGGACGGCGCCACCTATCTCGACAGCACCAGCCATCGTCTCGACGAGATCGACACCACCGGCGCCTATGTCGACGACAATCTGCACTTAGGCGAACGCTGGATTCTCGGCCTGGGTGGACGTTTTCAGCATACCGAGCAGTATGGCGGTCAGGGTCGGCCGTTCGTGGTCGAAACCGACACCCAGGATGACGTCTTCCTGCCCCACGCCAGCCTGCTCTACAAGCTGACGCCGCAGACCTCGCTCTACGCCAGTTACAGCGAATCGTTCGTTCCCAACCAGCCGGATGCCGACACCGGTCAGCGCTTCGATCCGGAAACGGGTCATGGCTGGGAAGCCGGGATCAAGCAACGTCTCCTCGGGGATCGGCTGCAGGCTTCACTGGCCTATTTCGAGATCACCAAGGAGAACGTCGTCGTCAGCGACAACGGCGTGTCGCGGGCGGTGGGCAAGAGCGGTTCGAAAGGGATCGAGCTCTCCGCTCAAGGGGAATTGACCGAGCGGCTATCGGTCCTCGCCAACTATGCCTACACCGATGCCGAAGTGCGCGACGATGCGGATGGCGGCACCGAAGGCAACGCGCTGCCCAACGTGGCGCGTCACACCGCGTCGCTGCTGCTATCGCAGGCGCTCGCGGTAAACCCCGATTACGGTCGTTGGCGAATCGGCGGCGGCGTGCGCTACGTCGGCAGCCGCGAGGGCGACAGCGACAACAGCTTCAGCCTCGACGACTACACCGTGGCGGACGCCTTCGTCGCCTGGGACAACCGCTGGCTGGGCGACAACACCCATCTCCAGCTCAACGTCCACAACCTGTTCGACACCACCTACTACCCCTCCAGCGGCGGCGATACCCGGGTGGTGGTCGGCGAACCGTTGGAGGTCGCGCTGCAGGCCAGCGTGTCGTTCTAATCGGCGAGGTCGAGCCGGTGGAGTTGCCCTCGCCACCCTTCAGGGCGGCGAGTGGCTATCACCAGCGCATCATCGCCCTCCGCCGCGATCAATTGACCTTCCGATGTCCAGAATCCGCTGCGTCCGATAGCAACCATGCCGCCGGACGCGGCGTTGTGGTTGGCCATGCCCACCAGCAGGTCATGACGCGCCGCCGTACGGCTGAGCTGCGCGGTATCGGCGGCATAGCCGCCCGCCGTGATCAACACACCGGCGAGATAGACCGTCGCACCCAGTGCCGCGCAATGCTCGGCGTGCTCGGGTGCATTGGTATCGGCACAGATGGCGATGGCAACTCGCTCTTCGCCGACATCCAGCAGGTAGTGCTTCTCGCCGGGTTCGAAAGTCGCCTCTTCCCCCGGATGCAGATGTCGCTTGGCGTAGGTCGAGACCTCGCCATTCGCAGAGACGACCAGCGCACCTACCTGGGGCAGCTCATGACTCACCAGCGGTAGACCGGCGACGACACAGAGTTCATGGCGCTTTGCCGCTTCGACAAGACGCGCTAACCGAGGATCTTTTGGTGACAGCGCCAGCTCCGCAGCGAGAGCGGGCTCATATCCCGTCAGCGAAAGCTCGGGGAAGATGAGCACCCCTACGCCAGCCGCGGCAGCCTCCTCGACCACGAGCAGATGACGTGCCATGTTGGCCTCGAAATCGCCGGCGACCGAGCTGATCTGCGCCAGGCCAAGGCTCAGCGGATCTCTCGTCATGCCTCCACCGCCACCGACCAGCTCAGAGATTCGCCAGCCTGGTAGGGGACGAAGGTATTGTCACCTTCGCCCACCGATTCGGCGACCGGTGTCGGCTGGCGCGTCAGGGTGACATGACTTTCGTTGAGCGGCAGGCCGTAGAAGCGCGGGCCGTTCTCGGAACAGAACGCTTCGAAGTGTTCGAGCGCGCCTTCCTGCTCAAAGACGTCGGCGTAGACCGAGAGCGCCGCTTCGGCGTTGAACACGCCGGCGCAACCACAGGAGGTCTCCTTGGCGGCGGTGACGTGGGGCGCGGAGTCGGTGCCGAGGAAGAAGCGCGGGTGACCGCTGGCGACAGCCTGGCGCAGTGCCTGCTGGTGCTCGCCGCGCTTGAGAATCGGCAGGCAGTAAAGATGCGGTCGGATGCCGCCGACCAGCATGTCGTTGCGGTTCTGGGCCAGATGCTGCGGAGTCAGCGTGGCGCCCAGGAACTCGTCGCCTTCCAGCACGAACTGGGCCGCTTCCCGGGTGGTAATGTGCTCAAACACGACCTTCAGCTCGGGGAACTGGCGGCGAATGTCGGTCATCACCTCGTCGATGAAATATTTCTCGCGATCGAAGATATCGATCTCGCCGCGCGTCACCTCGCCGTGAATCAGCAGCGGCATGCCGATCCGCTGCATCACTTCCAGCAGCGGATAGACGTCCTGAATCCGTTTGACGCCGTGCTGGGAGTTGGTGGTGGCGTTGGCCGGATAGAGCTTGGCCGCGGTGAACAGCCCATCGGCGTGGCCGCGCTCCAGCGTCTCGCGGTCGACGCTCTCGTTGAGATAGCAGGTCATCAGCGGGGTGAAATCGTGCCCGGCGGGAATCGCCGCCACGATGCGCCCGCGATAGGCGCTGGCCGCCTCGATCGTGGTCACCGGCGGCACCAGGTTGGGCATCACGATGGCGCGGGCAAACGTCCGGCTGGTATAGGGCAGCACCGTCTTCAGCACCTCGCCGTCACGCAGATGCAGGTGCCAGTCGTCGGGGCGGCGGATGCGAAACGTGTCGGGCGAAGCGGTCATCGGGAACTCCTGGCAGTCGGTGGGACGAATCGGCGCTCATGATACCAGAGCCTGTCGCTCAGTCTGATCAGGCGTCCGACGATTCACCCTGACGTGACGGCCGCAGCAGCATGGCCAGCGCCACGCAGCAGAGCAGTGCCACCAGCAGCGCGAACAGTAGCCCGGTCAGTTGCAGGCTGACGACGGAAGCCACCACGCCGATGCCGATCACCGGCAGCGAGATGGCGATGTAAGCCACCACGAAGAAGGTCGAGACCACCGATGCCTTGTGCTCCGCCGGGCTTGCCGCCGCGATGGCGCCCAACCCGGCACGGAAGGCGATGCCCTGGCCGATGCCGGCGACGGCAGGGCCGACGATGAACCCCGTCAACGTCTTCGCGCCGATGCCCCAGGCGATCAACAGCACGCCGATCAGCAAGACGCCGCAGCCGATCGGCAGACGCCGGGCCTCGGGGAGTCGCCCCTGAAGCATCTGGCCGACCGTGGAGGCGATGAACAGAAGCCCGGCCACGAAGCCGATCAGCGCCGGGTTGTGATGGCCAAGTTCCCTGCCGAGAAAGGCCGGCGTCACCGAGGTCGCGAAACCGCACACCATGAAGCCGGCAAAAGCGGCAATCGCCGCGGGAACGAAAACGCTGCGGACCCCTTCGGGCACGCCGAGCCGCTGCACGCTCAGCCGTATCCGCGCCGGTCGCTCCACCGTCTCGGGCGCCCGCCAGAGGCAGAGCACGGCCAGCAGGACCAGGGCGAGGTGGACGACGTAGGGAAGGATCAACGGCATCGGGAACGCCACCGCCAGCACCCCGGCGAGCATCGGCCCCAACCCCAGCCCGCCCATGTTGGCCGCGGTGGCAACCAGCGGGCCGACCCGCTTCCAGGCGTCGGGCACCAGCTCCATCACCGCGACGGTGGCGGTACCGGTGAAGATGCCGGCCGAGATACCGGACAGCACGCGGCCGGTCAGGATCATGCCGAGACCGCCGGCATGCCAGAACACCACGTCGCTCAACACCGAGGCGGCCAGACCGGCGAACAGCATCGGACGCCGTCCCAACTGATCCGACCAGCGCCCGGTCAGCAGCAGCGCGCCTATCACGCCGGCGGCGTAGACCGCGAAGATGATCGTGATCGTCAGCTGGGAGAAGCCGAACTGCTGCTGATAGATCGGATAGAGCGGCGTCGGCATGGTGGTGCCGATCATCGTCGCCGCGAAGGCCAGGGCAACACCCAGAAATGGGCCGGCGCGACGCTTCTGGGCAGTCTGGGAAGGGGTCATGAACATCCTTGTCGATCAGAACGACCTTCGAGGCAAGGCCGCATGGAACGAATGGCAACGCGCATTGTAGCCGATAGTCCGTCGCCGCCGGCCACGCAACGGCCACGCCGGTCGCGGTCCGGCGCGACGCCTAGCCGGGGCGTGGCATTTCCATGGCATAATAGGCCGCTTCACGTATTTCCGGACGGTCGTTCTGTCATGTCGCACGCTCTCTCGACGCCTCATCCTCATCCCGCTGCCAGCGCACTGGGTACGCTGTATATCGTCTCCGCGCCCTCCGGTGCCGGCAAGACCAGCCTGGTGCGCGCCCTGCTCCAGCGCAACGCGGGCATCGGCGTCTCGGTATCCCATACCACGCGGGCGATGCGTCCCGGCGAGCAGGATGGCGTCAATTATCACTTCGTCAGCCAGCCCGAATTCGAGGCAATGGTCGAACGTGGCGAGTTCTTCGAACACGCCTGGGTCTTCGACCGCCACTACGGCACCTCGCGGCTGGAAGTCGAGAAGCGCCTCGCCGTGGGCGAGGACGTGATTCTCGAGATCGACTGGCAGGGTGCCCGGCAGGTACGTGAGCAGTCTCCCGAGGCCGAATCGATCTTCATCCTGCCACCTTCGCGAGACGCGCTCCACCAGCGACTCTCCGGGCGCGGTACCGACGACGAGACCGTCATCGCCCGGCGCATGCGTGACGCGGTCGGCGAAATGTCGCACTACGACGAGTATGAACACGTGATCATCAACGACACGTTCGAGCACGCACTGACCGAGCTCGAGTGCATCGTGCATGCGCGCCGGTCGCGCCTCGACAAGATGCAGGCGCGCCACGCCACCCTGCTCGACGAGCTGCTGAACCCCGTCGATTGAACCGCCATCGGCGGGCTCTTGTCAGATTACGCGCGACTCCAGTAGACTGCTCGGTCCCGCAGACCCCGCATCAGGGGGCGCGTTCACCCATTTTGGCAGCAGGGCTCCCCCCATGGCACGAGTGACCGTCGAAGATTGTCTGGAACACATCGAGAACCGTTTCAAGCTGGTAATGATCTCGTCCCAGCGCGCCCGTCAGCTCGCACGCGGCTCCCGCGATGCGCTGCTGCCGTGGGAAAACGACAAGCCGACCGTGATGGCACTGCGCGAGATCGCCACCGGCCAGATCGGCGACAGCATTCTCGACGAGCCCGTCGAAGCCGCGCCGCCGCGCCCGCGCCCCGAGCCGACCCAGGAATACGACATCTGAACCCGGCTCCCGTCGCGACGCGCGGCCGTCAGTGCTGGCGCCACGATGTTCGAGGAACGGATTGCAGGACGAGTCGTCCATAACGGTTAGTCACACGGGTAGTCAAAAATAGGCGCGCCGCATGTTCACCATCGATGACCTGGCCGATCGTCTCGGCGGCTATCTCCCCGACGACGAGATTCAGCAGGTCAAGCGCGCCTTCTACTATGCCGAGCAGGCCCACGACGGTCAGCGGCGCCGCTCCGGCGAGCCCTACGTCACCCACCCGCTCGCCGTCGCCAATATTCTCGCCAACATGCACATGGATCATCAGAGCCTGATGGCCGCCATGCTGCACGATGTCATCGAAGATACCAGCGTCTCCCGGGAAGCCCTGGAAGCGCAGTTCGGCGAAGCCGTGGCGGAGCTGGTCGACGGCGTCTCGAAGCTGACCCAGATCACCTTCGAGGACAAGGCGGTCGCCCAGGCCGAGAACTTCCAGAAGATGGTCATGGCGATGTCCCGTGACATTCGGGTGATCATCGTCAAGCTCGCCGACCGCCTGCACAACATGCGCACGCTGGGTGCGCTGCGCCCGGACAAGAAACGCCGGATCGCCCGCGAAACCCTGGAAATCTATGCACGTATCGCCGGGCGCCTGGGGATCAACACCATTCGTGTCGAGCTCGAGGATCTGTCGTTCCAGGCGATCCATCCGATGCGTTCCGAGCGCATCAAGCGCGCGGTGGCCAGCGCCCGCGGCAATCGCCGTTCGACCATGCGCCAGATCCAGACCAGCCTGCAGCGCCGGCTCGACGAGGACGATCTGACCGGCAGCGTGGTCGGGCGCCAGAAGCATCTGCTGTCGATCTATCGCAAGATGCACGATCAGCGCAAACCGTTCGCCGAGATCATGGACGTGTTCGGTTTCCGCATCATCACCGACAGCGTCGACAACTGCTATCGCGTGCTGGGCGCGGTGCACAACCTCTACAAGCCGGTGCCGGGGCGCTTCAAGGATTACATCGCGATTCCCAAGGCCAACGGCTACCAGAGCCTGCATACCACGCTGTTCGGGCCCAGCGGGATGCCGATCGAAGTGCAGATCCGCACCCGCGAGATGGAAGCGATGGCCAACAACGGCATCGCCGCCCACTGGCTCTACAAGGCGGGTCAGACCGAGCGCCCGATCGCTGCCGGCAGTCACGCCCGCGCCCGCGAATGGGTTCGCGGCCTGCTCGAGATGCAGCGCCATGCCGGCGACTCGCTGGAGTTCATCGAACACGTCAAGAACGACTTGTTCCCGGACGATGTCTACATCTTCACCCCCAAGGGCGACATCATGGAGTTGCCTCAGGGAGCGACGGCGGTCGACTTCGCCTACAGCGTGCATACCGATATCGGCAACAGCTGCATCGCCTGTCGTATCGATCGTCATCTGGCACCGCTGTCGACGCCGCTGGAGAGCGGTCAGACGCTGGAGATCATCACTGCGCCGGGCGCGCGCCCCAACCTGGCCTGGCTCAACTTCGTGATCACCGCCAAGGCACGCTCGGCGATTCGCCATGCGCTGAAAAGTCAGCAGCGCAGCGAGGCGATCCACCTCGGACGGCGCCTGCTCAATCGCGCGCTGGGTGGCTTCGAGACCAGTCTCGAGAAACTGCCGACGGGCCGGCTCACGGCGCTGTTGAACGAGCTGGAACTCAAGACCGAGGACGATCTGCTCGAGACCATCGGCCTCGGCACCCGGCTGGCCCACACCACGGCACGACGCCTGGTCGCGAACGATCTGCCGCTCGAGGCCAACGCCGGCGAACGCAGCGCCGATCCGCTCCTGGACATCCGCCCGCACAACGGTCCGATCGTGATCAACGGCTCCGAGAGCATGTCGATCAGCTTCGCTCGCTGCTGCCACCCGCTACCGGGAGATCCGGTCATCGGCCATCTGTCGATCGGCAAGGGGATCGTCGTCCACCGGCATGAGTGTGGTAATCTCGACGAGTTGCGCGACGATCCCGACAAGCTGGTCTCGCTGACCTGGTCGAAGCAGATCGATCAGGATTTCCCGGTACCGCTGCGGATCGAAGTCGAGACTCGACGCGGCCTGATCGCCGAGCTGGCCAGCCTGATCACCGACGCCGACGCCAATATCGAGCGCATCGGCATCGAGGAACGCGATGCCAGGCTCTCGATCGTCAATCTGACCATTCTGGTCAAGGGCCGCATTCATCTGGCGCGAATCATCAAGCGCTTGCGTAACCTGAATCATATCGGCCGCATCGTTCGCGCCCGAAACTAATCGGTAAAAGCTGCCCCGCCGCGTCATGCGCGGCGGGGCAGTGTTTTTTCACGATGGCAATGCCATTGAAAAAGTATTTATGAGAAGACGCTAGATAAAGAAACTGGAGGGTACGCCATGAGCAACAAAGCCGTCATCAATACCGACAACGCCCCGGCCGCCATCGGCCCTTATTCCCAGGCGATCAAGTCGGGCAATACCGTCTATCTCTCGGGCCAGATTCCGCTAGATCCGAAGACCATGGAACTGGTCTCTCAGGAATTCGAGGCTCAGGCACGGCAGGTATTCACCAACATGGCCGCCGTATGTCAGGAAGCCGCCGGGTCGCTGCAGGATATCGTCAAGCTCAACCTCTACCTGACCGATCTCGACAACTTCGCCGTGGTCAACAAGGTGATGGAAGAGTTCTTCCGGCCGCCGTTCCCGGCTCGTGCCGCAGTCGGTGTCAAGCAGCTGCCCAAGGGCAGCCAGGTGGAAGCCGAAGCCGTGATGGTCATCGGCGACTGAGATCGCACCGCGAGGGTCGCCCGAGACTGACGGCGCGGCGCGTTCAGGCGCGCGCGGCCTCGGGCAACTCGCCGCGCAGCTTGCTCACGTCCGCCCGCGGCGGCACACCGAACAACCGGCTGTATTCGCGGCTGAAGTGGGAAGGGCTGCCGTAACCCACGCGGAAACTGGCGGTGGCTGCCTCCATGCCTTCCGCCAGCATCAATCGCCGCGCCTCGTGCAGCCGCAGCTTCTTCTGGAACTGCACCGGCGACATCCGCGTGACCTGCTTGAAACTGTGGAACAGCGACGACTCACTCATGTTGACCATGTCCGCCAGATCGCGAACGCGCAGCGGCTCAGTGAAACGATCCTTGAGCACCGCGATCACCTTGGAAATACGGTGCGTCTGGGTGTCCGCCATCGCGAACTTGCGCATGTGCAGACCGATCTCCCCGATCAGCGCACGATAGAAGATCTCTCGTCGCACCAGCGGCGCAAGCATTCGAATGTCCTGCTGCGGCGAATCGAGCAGCGTCACTAGCCGCAGTATCGCCTCCACCAGCCCCTTCTCCGCCTGTACCCGACTTAAACCACAAGCATTCTCGGGGCACTCCTGCTGCTCCGTGCCGCCGAGCCCCTCGCCCAGCGCCAGCACCAGATCGGTGATCTCCTGGGGTTCGACAGTGATTTTCAGACCCAGATAGGGTTTGTCCGGTGACGCCTCGGTGACCTTGCCCAGTACCGGCAGATGCACTGCCGACACCATGCAGCTCAGCGGGCCGTAATCGATCTGCCGGTCCCCCAGCCATACCGTCTTGCTACCCTGCGCGATCAGGCAGAGCGAAGGGTCGTACACGGTGGAACCGATGCAGTTGTTGATGGAGGAATCGGCTCGCACCAGCTCCAGCCCCGGCACCGCGGTGGTGGTCAGACCCTCCTGGTGCGTCCATTGACGGATCTGCAACGCCAGAGTATCCGCCAATCGTCCAAGTTCATCGTCAAGCGTTTCGAAGACAGGTTGAACGACACTCACGACTTCACCTCTCGCTTGCTGGTCTGATGGTCATCTTGAGACAAATCGCGATTATATGCCTGCTTTCTGGCTTTCTGATGACAGAAAGCCGATATCTGCAGGATTGGGCAAGACCTTTGAAGGAACGGGCAATCATGCCCCGATGCCAATCCCGCACAGCCGGAAGCTGACACGCTCCCTTCCGCAGATCCACCATGTCGACAGAATTAGGCAATCAATGACGAGGAATCCGATAACGCCCGCGCTTGCCTGAACCCTACAGTGATCGTCCTATCCGGTGCCCATGCTCGCCAACCCCAGAGGTTGGCTGGTGCGTTTTCGGGCCTGACTCGCGCGATCTCTGGGCTGATTTTCACCGATCGCGACCGGAAACAGTCAACGCGGGGTCAAGGAAATGCAGAAATACAACGAAAAGCGCGTGTCGACGGCAAGTCTGTCTCGCGGATTGGGCGTATTGCTCGTCATCGCATTGATCGCCGGTTGCGATGCCCGGGGCGAAGCGCAAACCGCCAGTGCGCCGCCGCCGCCGGCAGTAGATGTCGCAACGGTGCTGGTGGAACCCGTCACGCTGCGGGAAACCTTCACCGGTCGCGTGGCGTCACCGCAGACCGTAGAGTTGCGGCCGCGAGTCAGTGGCTATATCGACGAAGTCGCCTTCGAAGAAGGGGAACTGGTCGAGGCCGGCGACCTGCTGTTTCGTATCGATCCCCGTCCCTACGAAGCCCGGGTACAGGCCGCCAAGGCCTCATTGGCTCAGGCGCAGAGTCAACGCCGGCTTACCGAGGTCGAGGCCGGCCGATCCCGCCAGCTGATCCAGAAACACATGATCTCCCAGGAGCAGCACGACCAGCGTCAGGCGGCAGCGCTCAATGCCCGAGCGCAGCAGGCGGAAGCCGAAGCCGCGCTGACCAGTGCCGAGCTGGATCTGCAGTACACCCGCGTCACCGCGCCGGTAACGGGACGCACCGGACGTGCCATGGTCACCAAGGGCAACCTCGCCAGTGCCGATCAGTCGGTGCTGACCACGCTGGTGTCGGTCGATCCGCTGTACGTCTATTTCGACAGCAACGAAGCCGAAGCCCCCAGCGCTCAAGCACTGCTGAATCAAGGCAAGACCGCCACGCTACGCATCGGGCTGACCGGCGAGACAGGGTTCCCTCACCAGGGACAGCTGGATTTCGTCGACAACCAGATCAACGCGGATACCGGCACTCTGCGCTACCGAGCGGTTCTGCCCAACCCGGATGGCGCCTTCCGACCCGGCCAGTTCGCGCGGGTGGAAATGCCCGTGGCCCATCTGGCAGAGGCGATGCTGGTGAACCGCAAGGCAGTGCTCGCCAATCAGGACCGGCGCTTCGTCTACGTGGTCGGCGACGACAATACCGTGACGCCGCGCCAGATCGAGACCGGCCGCGAAGTGGGGGATCTAATCGTGGTTCGCGAAGGCCTCAAGGCGGGTGAACGCGTGATCGTCAACGGCACCCAGAAGGTCCTCGCGCCGGGGATGCCGGTCGCGCCCAATCCGATCGCCATGCGTGAGCCGGCCGTCGGCAACGATGTCGCCACCCGATCCTGAGAAAGCCGCGCGCCGATCGACTCAACGCGTCCTGAAGCACTTCTCTCCTTCCGAATGACAAGACGCGGCGGGCATCGTCCCCGCCGCTCAGGAGCCTCTGTCATGAACTTTTCCCGCTTTTTCGTGGACCGGCCGATCTTCGCCGCGGTGCTGTCCATCGTCATCTTCGCGGTGGGCGCGATCTCCATCCCCAATCTGCCGATCGGGGAGTATCCGGAGGTGGTGCCGCCCTCGGTGCTGGTCCGCACGACCTATCCCGGCGCCAACCCCAAGGAGATCGCGGAGACCGTGGCCACGCCGCTGGAGGAGGCGATCACCGGCGTCGAGAACATGATGTACTACAAGTCCGTGGCCGGCTCCGATGGCGTGCTGCAGATGACCATCACCTTCCAGCCCGGCACCGATCCCGAGCAGGCGACCGTACGCGTCCAGAACCGGGTCAGCCAGGCGCTGGCAAGACTGCCGGAAGCGGTGCGGCGACAGGGCGTGACCACCCAGAAGCAGTCCCCCACCTTCCTGATGGTGGTCCACCTGGTGTCGCCGGATGACAGCTACGACACGCTCTACCTGCGCAACTACGCGCGCCTGCACGTGCGCGACCAGTTGGCGAAGATCTCTGGCGTCGGCGAGGCGCAGCTGTTCGGCGGCGGCGACTACGCCATGCGCGCCTGGCTGGACCCCGATCGCATCGCTTCCCATGGCCTGACCGCCGGCGACGTGGTCGCGGCCATGCGCGAGCAGAACGTCCAGGTCTCCGCCGGTCAGATCGGTGCCGAGCCCACCCCGCATAGTGATTTCCTGACCCTGATCAATGCCAAGGGCCGCCTGTCCACCGAGCAGGAGTTCGGCAACATCGTGCTCAAGGTCGGCGCGGACGGCGAAGTCCTGCGGCTGCGGGACGTCGCTCGTCTGGAATTGGGCGCAGGCGACTACACGCTGCGCGCCAGCCTCGACGGCAAGGATGCAGTGGCGATCGGTATCTTCCAGTCGCCCGGCGCCAATGCGCTGCAGATCCGCGACCAGGTGATCCGTACCATGGACGAGCTGGCCACCCAGTTCCCGCCGGGAGTGGAGTATCGCACCGTCTATGACACCACGCTGTTCGTGACCGACTCGATCCGCTCGGTGATTCAGACGCTGCTGGAAGCGATCCTGCTGGTGGTGCTGGTGGTAACGCTGTTCCTGCAAACCTGGCGCGCCTCGCTGATTCCGCTGCTGGCGGTGCCGGTCTCGGTGGTGGGCACGTTCTCGGTGCTGTTGCTGCTGGGGTATTCGATCAACACGCTGACGCTGTTCGGGCTGGTGCTGGCGATCGGCATCGTCGTCGACGACGCCATCGTGGTGGTGGAGAACGTGGAGCGCAACATCGGCCAGGGACTGGCACCGCGAGCCGCCGCCCACCAGGCGATGCGCGAGGTCTCCGGCCCGATCGTCGCCATCGGTCTGGTGCTGTGTGCAGTGTTCGTGCCGATGGCGTTCCTGTCCGGCGTCACCGGCCAGTTCTACCGCCAGTTCGCGGTGACCATCGCCATCTCCACCGTGATCTCCACCGTCAACTCGTTGACGCTCTCGCCGGCGCTGGCCGCGATGCTGCTCAGGCCTCACGACGCCCCGAAAGATCGCCTGACCCTAGTGATCGACTTTCTGTTCGGGTGGCTGTTCAGACCGTTCAACCGCTTCTTCAACGCCGGCTCGAATCGCTACCAGGGCGTGGTCTCGGGCAGCCTGCGCCGTCGCGGCGCGGTGTTCCTGGTCTATCTGATTCTGCTGGGCACCACCGGCTATCTGTTCAAGCTGGTGCCGCCGGGGTTCATCCCGGTCCAGGACAAGATGTACCTGATCGCCGGCGTGAAACTGCCGGAGGGCGCCTCGCTGGAGCGCACCGATGATCTGCTGCGCCAGGTGGTGGATATCGCCATGGAGACCGACGGCGTCGAGCACGCGATCTCGTTCCCGGGGCTCAACGCGCTGCAGTTCACCAACACCGCCAACACCGGGCTGGCGTTTCTGACCCTGAAGCCGTTCGATCAGCGCACCCGCACCGCGGCGGAGATCAACGCCGAGATCGCGGGCAAGATCAGTGGCCTCAAGGACGGCATCGCGTTCTCGTTCATGCCGCCGCCGATCCTCGGGCTAGGCAACGGTTCGGGCTATCAGCTGTTCATCGAGGATCGCGGCGGACTCGGCTACGGCCCGCTGCAGGAAGCGGTGACCGCGTTCCAGGGCGCGGTGGTGCAGACGCCGGGGATGAGCTATCCGATCACCAGCTATCAGGCCAACGTGCCCCAGCTCGATGCCGAGGTGGACCGACTCAAGGCCAAGACCCAGGGCGTGGCGGTGAGCGACCTGTTCGATACCCTGCAGACCTATCTGGGATCCACTTACGTCAACGATTTCAATACGTTCGGCCGCACCTGGCAGGTCATCGCCCAGGCCGATGCCCCCTACCGCGACAGCGTCGAGGATATCGCCCGGCTGCGCACCCGCAACGCCCAGGGCGAGATGGTGCCGATCGGCTCGATGATCGATATCCATCAGAGCTTCGGCCCCGATCCGGTGCTGCGTTTCAACGGCTACCCGGCCGCGGATCTGGCCGGCGAAGCCGACCCCCGGGTGCTCTCGTCGCCTCAGGCGATGAGCGCCTTGACCGATATCGGCGAGCGCGTACTGCCGGATGGCATCGACTTCGAATGGACCGACCTGAGCTATCAGCAGTCCACTCAGGGCAACGCCGCGCTGGTGGTATTCCCGCTGGCGGTCATGCTGGTGTTCCTGGTGCTGGCCGCGCTCTACGAGAGCTGGACATTGCCGCTGGCGGTGATCCTGATCGTGCCGATGTGTCTGCTGTCGGCACTCGTCGGCGTCAAGATTTCCGGCGGCGACACCAACGTCTTCGTCCAGGTGGGCCTGGTGGTGCTGATCGGGCTGGCCTGCAAGAACGCCATCCTGATCGTCGAATTCGCCCGCGAGCTCGAGTTCCAGGGTCGCAGCGTGGTGGAAGCGGCGCTGGAAGCCTGCCGGCTGCGTCCGATCATCATGACCTCGATCACCTTCACCGCGGCAGTGATACCGCTGGCGCTGGGCCACGGCGCCGGCGCCGAGGTGCGTCAGGCCCTGGGCATCGCCGTCTTTGCCGGGATGCTCGGCGTGACCCTGTTCGGGCTGTTGCTGACCCCGGTCTTCTACGTGGCGCTGCGCAAGCTGGCCGGTCCGCTCAGCCAGGGGCACGGCTCGACGATGGAAGGCGAAGACCAGCACCCCCACAACGACCCTGCCTGATCGGGAGCCGCGGTCAAACCGGCAAACCGTTGGCAACGGGGGGAACGATGCGCCATCCTGCTGGCAACGCTACAGGGGGCCGCTATCGTGACCGTTTCTCGCCGACTCTTCTTTGCCTTGTGGCCCGACGACGCCAGTCGCCGGGCGCTGGCCGACGAGGCCGCGCGGCTGGCACCGCTCTGTGGCGGCTACCCGCTGCCGGCGGAGAACATGCATGTCACGCTGGCGTTCCTGGGCAGTGTCGACGAGGTCCGGCTCGCCCCCCTCGTGGACCTCGCGCAGGGCTGGCCGGCACTGCGCGGCGAGTGGAGACTGGACCGACTGGGCCATTTTCCCCAGCCCCGCATCGTCTGGGCCGGCAGCCAGACGCCGAACGACGCGCTCCTGACGCTCGATACCGAGCTCTGGCGGGCGCTGTCCCGCCACGGCTTCACCGCGCCGCAACGTGAATTCACCCCGCATGTCAGTCTGGTACGTCAGGCCGGCCGCGCGGCGACAAGGACCACACTGACCACTCCCGTCATCTGGCGATACGACCACCTCGCGCTGGTCGAGTCCCGACTCGACGGTGAGGCGTCGCGCTACCTGACGCTGGCTCACGGCCAATCCTGACCAAGGTTCAGAACAGAATCTGCAGATTGTCAGAAGCCAACTCCACGCCCTCCGGCAGGATTCGGGAAGTCGCCATGAAGTCGGCATCCAGCTCGTGACTGATATGGGTCAGCCAGGCGCGAGACGGCTGGATTCGCTCGATGATCTCCAGCGCCATGGCGACGTTGTTGTGGTTGCGGGGCGTGGTATGCGACTCCGGGTGCGGGGAGTCATCAGACTCCGGATTCGGGGAGTGATAAGAGTCGGGATGAGTCGCATCGACCACCACGCCATGGGGCCGCCATTCGCTCAGAAAGCGTTCGGTGGCACCGGGCAGGCCCACGGTGTCGCACAGCCAGGCCAGCCGGTTGACGCCGTCTTCGATCGCGTAGCCCAGCGTCGGCTTGCTGTGGTTGAGCGGCAGCGGCGTGACCTCGAGCCGCCCCAGCTGCAGTGTCCGGAACGGCTTCAGACCGGGCTGGAAGTCGAGAATGCCGGGGTTCCTGTGCAGGTCGGCGCAGCCTTGAGGATCCTTGGGACCGTAAACCGGAATCGATTCGCCCCGGCCCCAGCGCAGGTGCAAAAGCCCCTGCACGTGATCGGCGTGATAGTGAGTCAGCAGGATGGCGGCAGGGCGCTGACGCTCGCAGCGGGCGGCCAGATCCATGCGCCCGGCGTCGATCAGGATCAGTTCCCCATCGAGTTCGATCTCGCCGCAACAGGGCTCTCGGCGGTGGCAGCTCAGCAGCCGTGCCCGCTGGCAGGCCAGGCAGTCGCAGCCGAAACAGGGAACCTGCGCGCTGTCACCGGTGCCGGCGAAGCGCAGCTTCACGCCGGATCGTCCGCTACGGGGGCGGCGTCGAGCCAGGCTTCGAGTGTCTTGACGCCCTCCGCCAGCGCGCCGCCGTTGTCGATTCGAGCGACCCCGGAAAGCGCGTGTTCCTCGCAGCTTCGTGCCAGTCGCGCCTCGACCTCGGCCAGCGTCTCGCGTCCGCGAGCGATCAGGCGTCGGCGCAGCACCTCGGCGTCCGCCACCACCAGCAGCGGCACCAATGCCGCGCCGAATCGCTCGCGCGCCCTTTCCAGCGCGCGGCGACTGCCGTTGAGCACCACCGTGTGCCCCGCCGCCAGCCACGCTTCGATCTCGGCGCCGACGCCGTAGTCGAGCTCATGTGCGCGCCACGAGAGACAGAACAGCCCCCGCTCGCGCCGCCAGTGGAATGCCTCGCGTGAGAGTTCGACACAGTTCTCCGCCCCGCCGCTGGCCCGGGTGATATAGCGATGCGCCACCAGCGCGTCCGGACGACGCCGTGCCAGCTCGCGCAGCAGGCTGTCCTTGCCGACGCCGCTGGCGCCCATGAGGTAGATCAGACGCGACATCTCGGACCTCTCGGAAAATACGCCATCAATGAACCTGCCTGCCCGCGGTCCACACCCGTCTCAGGATGGGATGATCGTCGATCAACCGCACCCGCAATAGATCGGCGCGCAGCCCCGCTGCCAGACGACCGCGATCGTCGAGCCCTACCGCTTCGGCCGGTATCCGTGTCGCGGTGGCGACCGCCCGGGGCAACGCGTAGCCGTTCTCCATCGCCGCCACCCGGAACACGGCATCGAGCAGCGCCGCCGGATAGTAATCCGACGACAGGATATCCAGCACGCCCAGCTCGACCAGATCGGCAGCGGCGATATTGCCGGAGTGGGAACCGCCGCGAACCACGTTGGGCGCGCCCATCATCACCGCCATGCCGGCCCGGTGGGAGGCCTCGGCCGCTTCGCGGGTGGTGGGAAATTCGGCGACGCGAGTGCCGTACTCGTGGCTTTCGGCGACATGCTCGACGGTGGCGTCGTCGTGGCTGGCGATCGCCAGGCCGCGTTCGCGACAGCTGGCCGCAATGGCACGACGATGCTCGGCGCTGTAGCGCTGGCTGTTGTCGATCTGTGTCGCCATGAAAGCGTTCATCGCTGCGTCATCGAGCTGGTACTTGCCCTGATAGTAGACGCGATACGCCTCGAGGCTGGCGAACTGGCGCTGACCGGGGGCGTGGTCCATCAGCGATACCAGGCCCAGCAATGGCGATGACGACAGCGCTTCGAACCGCGCCAGCGTGTTCGGGTGACTGACCTCGCAGCGCAGGTGGAGGCGATGATCGACCCGCGCCAGGCCATCGTGGACGATCTGCGATAGCGCCTGACACATCTCGTCCAGCGCCCGGTGGCGCATGCTCTGCTCGTCCACGTCACCGATCGAGACCGCATCGAACACGGTGGTGATGCCGCTGGCCGCCATCTGGGCATCGTGAGCCAGTGCCGCCTGACGCCCCGGCCATTCGACCTTGGGCCGCGGCTGGAAATATTTCTCCATGTTGTCGGTGTGCAGCTCGACCAGCCCCGGCAGCAGCGTGTCGCCTTCGCAGTCGACGGCGCCGGCGGCCTGGCTCGCGCCGTGGTCGATGGCCGCGATCCGGCCGTCGCGGATCACCAGCGTGCCGTCGATCACCTCGTCGTCGAGCACCAGCCTGGCGTGGGTCAGTATCTGTTCCTGCGCGCTCATGACAACGTCTCCTGGACGTCCCGGGTGAAAGAAGCGCGAGCGCCGAGGCTGTCGTCCAGCGGCAGCAGACGATCGGCGACCCGGTCGCGCACGTCCTCGTCGTGAAAGATGCCGAGCATCGCCGCACCGCGGGCCTTGGCCTCGCCGATCAGGGCGATCACCACGTCGCGATTGGTGGCATCCAGCGACGCGGTGGGTTCGTCGAGCAGCAGCAACGGATGCTCGCCGATGAACCCGCGAGCGATGTTGACGCGCTGCTGTTCGCCGCCGGAGAAGGTACCGGGCGGCAGCTGCCACAACCTTTCGGGCAGGTTGAGCCGGGCCAGCAGCGTCTCGGCCCGCTGGCGGGCATCCTGCTCGTCGGCGCCACGCGCCAGCAGCGGCTCCATCACCACGTCGACGGCGGCGACCCGCGGGACCACCCGCAGAAACTGGCTGACGTAGCCGATCACGTCGCGGCGCAGACCGTGCCAGGCGTAGGCCGGCAGCGTCTCGAGGTCGAGCGTGCCATCGTCGAAATGCAGACGGATACGGCCCTGATCGATGCAGTAGTCGCCATGGAGCATCTTCAACAGCGTGCTCTTGCCGATACCGCTGCGTCCGGCCAGCACCAGGCACTCGCCGGCATGCAGCGTCAGCGACAGATCGCGCATCACGTCGATTTCGAGCCCGCCCTGGCCGTGTAGCAGAAACTGCTTGTGCAACCCGCTCACCGTGAGGCGAGGTCGAGCGTTCGTCATGGAATGCATTGAAATTCCTCCCTCAGGGCGTCAGGACAGAAGAAACCAGCAGCTGCGTATATTCGTGCTGCGGGTCATCGAGAATCTGATCGGTGAGGCCGGTCTCCACCACCTGACCGCGGCGCATCACCATCAGCCGGTGGGCGAGCAGGCGCGCCACGGCGAGATCGTGGGTCACCAGCACCACCGAGAGACCGAGGCTTCTCACCAGCGTGCGCAGCATGTCGAGCAGGCGCGCCTGGACCGAGACGTCGAGTCCGCCGGTGGGCTCGTCCATGAACACCAGCCGCGGCCGGGTGACCAGGGTGCGGGCGATCTGCAGGCGCTGCTGCATGCCGCCGGAGAACGTGCGCGGCGCATCGTCGATACGCCCAGCATCGAGTTCGACCTGGCGCATCCACGCCTGGCCCGTCTCTCTGAGCTGGCCGTAGTGGCGCTGGCCCTGGGCCATCAGCCGCTCGCCGATGTTGGCCCCGGCGGAAACGCCCATGCGCAGGCCGTCGCGGGGATTCTGGTGCACCAGCCCCCACTCGAGGCGCAGCAGCGCCCGGCGCTGCGCCTCGCCGATGGCGTAGAGATCGAGCTCGGCCTCATCCCGGTCTAGCACGTCTTCTCCGGCATGCCGTCGATAGACCACGCGCCCGGCATCCGGCGCTTCGAGCCCGGCAAGCACGCGCAACAGCGTCGACTTGCCGGAGCCGGACTCGCCGACGATGCCCAGCACCTCTCCGGCATGCAGTTGAAAGTCGATCGCCTCGCAGCCCTTGGCCGGGCCGTAGAGTCGGGTGATGTCCTGAACGTCGAGCAGAACCGGACGTTCCAGTGCCGGCTTCTTCATGCCACTTCTCCCCGCCGGGTCTGGCAGTAGTCGGTATCGGAGCAGACGAACATCCGCCCGCCCTTGTCGTCGGTGATCACTTCGTCGAGATAGCTGTGATCGCTGCCGCACAGCGCGCAGCTATGCTCCCAGCGCTGGATCTCGAACGGATGGTCCTCGAAGTCGAGACTCTCGACCCGGGTGTAGGGCGGGATCGCGTAGAGCCGCTTCTCGCGACCGGCGCCGAACAGCATCAGCGCCGGATTGCCGTCGAGCTTGGGGTTGTCGAACTTGGGGATCGGCGACGGGTCCATCACGTAGCGCCCGTCCACCTTGACCGGATAGGCGTAGGTGGTGGCGATGTGGCCGTAGCGGGCGATGTCCTCGTAGAGCTTGACGTGCATCACGCCGTACTCCTCCAGCGCGTGCATCAGCCGGGTCTCCTGCTCGCTGGGCTCGATGAAGCGCAGCGGCTCGGGGATCGGCACCTGGAACACCAGAATCTGACCGCTTCGCAGCGGCGTCTCGGGAATCCGGTGGCGGGTCTGGATCACGTCCGCCGCGGTGGTCGCGGTGGTGGTCTCGACCCCGGCCACGCGCTGGAAAAAGTGGCGGATGCTGACCGCGTTGGTGGTGTCGTCGGCGCCTTGATCGATCACCTTGAGAATGTCGTCGGCCCCGAGAATACTGGCGGTGAGCTGCACGCCGCCGGTGCCCCAGCCGTAGGGCATCGGCATCTCGCGGCCGCCGAACGGCACCTGGTAGCCGGGAATCGCCACCGCCTTGAGCAGCGCACGGCGGATCATTCTTTTCGTCTGTTCGTCGAGGTAGGCGAAGTTGTATCCGTTCATATTGAGCTCCCGAAACTAGCTGCGTCGCCGGATACGGCGTTAAACACGCCCTCAAAATGCTCATTCATAACCCATGAACTCCGCTTTCTTGGTCGTGTTTGCCTTGTCCCAACTTCCTCGCTGACGTTTCTTCCTCCGTGGAAGGTCGATCCAGCGATTCGCCCAGCTCAGGTGAAGAATTTCGAGCATGTTCGCGGCGCAGGCGCCGGAGCAGATCGAGCTCGGACTGGAAGTCGACGTAGTGCGGCAGCTTCAGATGCGAGACGAAGCCGGCGGCGTCGACGCTGTCGGCGTGGGCCAGCACGAACTCCGCCTGCTGCGCCGGGCCGATGATCGGCTCGCCCAGCTCCTCGGCGCGCAGCGCACGATCGACCAGCGCCATGGCCATGGTCTTGCGCTCGTTGTGGCCGAAGGCGAGGCCGTAACCCCGGGTGAACTGCGGTGCGGCCTCGCGCGAGCCGCCGAACTGGTTGATCATCTGGCACTCGCTCAGCGCGATCTCGCCGACGCAGATCGTCTCGTCCCACTCGGCGACGTGGATCTCCACTTCCACCTGGCCCAGGCGGATCTCGCCGGCAAACGGGTGATTGCGCCCGTAGCCGCGTTGGGTCGAGTACCCCAGCGCCAGCAGGTAGCCCTCGTCGCCTCGGGCCAGCATCTGCAGTCGGGCGGCGCGGTCCATCGGGTAATCCGGCGGATCGCGGGTGATGTCCGCAGGCTCACTGCCGTCGTCGATCTCCTGCTCCACCAGCCCTTCGTCGTTGAGCAGCGCCAGAATCTGTGGGCACGCCTCGGCGTCGGTGACGTCGTCCCGGGTCTCGGCAGGCGGCACCTCGGCGCCGGCCAGCTGGAGGAAATCGAGCAGGCGGTGGGTGTAGTCATAGGTCGGCCCCAGGATCTGGCCGCCGGGGATATCCTTGTAGGTGGCGCTGATGCGGCGTTCGATGCGCATGCTGGCGGTGTCGAGCGGCTCGCTGACGGCGAGTCGCGGCAGCGTGGTGCGATAGGCCCGCAGCAGGAACACGGCCTCGGTCAGATCGCCGCTGGCCTGCTTGAACGCCAGCGCGGCGAGTTCGGGGTCGTAGAGCGAGGCCTCGCTCATCACCCGGTCGACGGCCAGGCGCAGCTGATCGCCGATCTGGGCGACCTCGAGTTCCGGACGATCGCGGTCACCCCGGCGGCGGTCGGCCAGCCAGCGGTGGGCGTTGGCGATGGCCTGCTCGCCTCCCTTGACGGCAACGTACATCAGTTCACCTCCCGAGAATCGACGCGAGCCTCGGCACTCGCGATTCGGGTGCTGCGGGGAATCGCCGCCAGCCGCGCGCCGCAGCCGAAGATGGCGTCCAGCCCCTGCGGAAAGCTGGCGCGGTTGCCGGCCAGGCGGGTCATCAGCGCCCGACAGCCGGCACCGTCACCGATATCGAGCACCCGCGATTCGGCAATGCCGGGACCGCTGAGCCGCCAGCCGCTTTGCCCGTCGCGCTCACCTTTCGTATTCCCGTTCGAATCGTTTTCCAGTCGCTCGACGGCGACCAGCAGCGTGGTGCCGCGATCGGGATAGGTGTCGCTGCCCACCGCGAAAGGCGTGCGCGGATCGAAGGACGCGTGGGTCAGCAGCGCGAAATCGGCACTCGCCGGGTCATCGGTGATTCGCGCCCCGGTGTGAAAGGTCAGCGCCTCGCGCAGGGCCGGCGAGTCGAGCTCGGCGCCGATCCAGATCGTGGTATCCAGATCGCACAGACTCAGCAGCGCGCCCCACAGGGCGGCGCCCAGAAGCGGCTTCTGCGGCTGGGCAGGCGGTGTCGGCACGACCAGTTCATGCACGGTGCCGGGCTCGGACATGGCGCCAAGTACCTGCCGAAACAGGCGTTGGCTGTCATGGACGGTGTCATCCAGGGCGGGCCAGGATAGATTCATCACGCTTCTCCTTCGGGTTCATTCACCACGTACGAGAGTGAAGAAATCGACGCGGGTGGCGGCGGCGGTGGCGACGTCACGGCGCTGGCGCTCGGCCAGTTCGGCGGCCAGCGGCGCCAGCAGCTGCGTCTCGAGTGTCTGCTGCCACTCGGGGTGCTGGGCGACGGCATCGGCCAGCGCGATCAGTTCGGCGTGGCGATGATCGCGACCACGCACCCAGCCGTGGCCGAGGGTGCCGTCTTCGAGCGCGACACTGGCGCGGGTCAGGGTCATCTCGCCGAGATGGAAGGCGTTGCCGGTGCCGCCGGTGCGACCCTTGAGCATCGCCATGCCGGTTTCCGGGCCGCGTACGCAGCGGTGCGGGGGGAAATCGCCGAGCAACGCGCCCAGTGCGCCCCAACGGGCCTCGATATGCTGACGGGAGGAGAGCGCCAGCAAGCGCTGACGCGCGTTTCGTGATGTGTGACTCATGACGCAACCTCGTCGGTGTCGGAATCCATGGGATCGGTGTCGAAATCAATGTGATAGGAGAGCCGGTCGGCGCGCGCCCGGCCCACGGACACCTCCACCAGCCTGCCGGCCGCATCGGTGTTATCGCTGGTCATCACCAGCAGCGGCGCATTGAGCGGACACTGCAGCCAGCGGGTGTCGTCGCGATCCGCGGGAACGGCATCGATGCGCACCCGCCGCCGATGCAGGCGCAGGCCGTAGTGCTGGCCCAGCAGCGCCCGGGTGGAGCCGCCGCGATAGCGCTCGAGCCAGCCCGGCACCCGCTCGGGATCGAACCAGTGACGCAGCCGCATCAGGGGGGCATCGTCGACGGTGCGCACGGTATCGACCCGCAGCAGCGGCTCGTCGGCGGGTCGTCCGAAGCGCTGGGCGATGGCCTCGGGAGGATTGACGAGTCCCTGTTCGAGACAGCAGGTGTTCGAAGGCAGGCCGAGTCCGGCCAGATTCTGGGTCACCTTGCTGCCGGCGCTGACGGCGTAGTCGAGCCGCCGATCGACCACCTGGGTGCCGCGCCCCTGGTGGCGCGTCACCATGCCGGCGGCGACCAGTTCGTCCAGCGCCCGGCGCACCGTGTGGCGATTGACCGCGAAGCGCTTGGCCAGCTGCGCCTCGGTCGGCAGCAGATCGCCCGGCGCGTAGTCGGCGCGGACCTCGCGCACCAGCTCTTCGGCCAGTTCGCGGTAGCGGGGTATCGTCAGAATTTGTCTAGACATCATGTGGCCCAAAAAACCGGGGGGAAGCCCCGGCATCAGATGAAACGCTTGCGAACACGCTGCGACACCATGTCCAGCAAGGTGACGGCGACGATGATCACCAGCATGATCGTGGCGGTCTCGGTGTACTGGAATCCGCGCATGGTTTCCCACAGCGAGACGCCGATACCGCCGCCGCCGACCATGCCGAGCACCGTGGCGGAGCGAATGTTGGACTCGAAGCGGTACAGGCTGACCGAGATCCACAGTGGCAGCACCTGGGGGATCAGGCCGAAGACGATCTCTTCCAGGCGCCCGGCGCCGGTGACGCGCACGCCTTCCATCGGTCCGGCATCGGTGGCTTCCACCGCTTCCGAGAACAGCTTGGCGAGCACGCCGGTGGTATGGACGAACAGCGCCATGGTCCCGGCGAACGGCCCCAGGCCGACGGCGACCACGAACAGCATCGCGAAGACCAGCTCGTTGATCGCGCGGCACGCATCCATCAGCCGACGCACGGGCTGGTTGATCCACCACGGCGCCAGGTTGTCGGACGAGAGCAGCCCGAAGGGAATGGCGAACAGCACCGCCAGCAGCGTGCCCCAGATCGCGATCTGGATGGTCACCAGCATCTGATCGATATAGTGATCGAGACTGCCGAAGGTGGGCGGTACGAAGTCGGCGGCCAGGGTCGCCATGTTGCCGGCGTTGCCGACCAGCAGGCTCGGGGCCATTTCGGCGCCCTGCCAGGCCCAGCCGAGTACGCCCACGGCGATGACCCAGCCGAGCAGCGCGGTCCAGCTGCGCTTGCCGGATCGGGCTCGCGCGTCGAATGTGGAAGTGGTCATGCATGGACTCCGCTGGATCGGCCAGGGCGGCGCAGCCCCCTGGCCGTGAGGAACTCGAGACGGCCTACTGCGTCGCCATCGCGGTGGTGTTGCCGGCCGGCTGGGCCTGGGCGGCCTCGCGGGCATCCATGCGCTCGTTCAACGACTCGAGGCGAGCGTCGAGATCCGCCAGCTTCTGCTGCTTGTCGTCTGAGTCGAGCGAATCGTCGGCGGCGACCTGGGCGCGCTGCTTGAACAGCTCGAGCTGACGGATCGGCAGCAGCTGGTCGTTGTCGGAAGCGGCGAAGCCGGACCACTGAAGCGGCTCGAGGATCTGCTTCTGCCTGGCGGTATCGCCATAGCTCAGGAAGAAATCGCGCAGCTCGTCCTTGGTCTGCTGGGGCAGATTGGTGCGCCAGACCAGCGGGTCGGAGGGGATCAGCGGCGACTTCCAGACCACCTTCAGCTGCGCGGCCTTGTCGGGATGGGTGATCTCCAGACGCTCCATGCTCTCGGTATTGAACGTCGCGACATCCACCTGGCCGTTGGCAACGGTCAGCGCGTTGGTCTCATGGTTGGCGTTGAGCGTGCGCTTGAACGCGGTATTGGGGTCGATGTGATTCTTGGCGAAGACGTAGTAACCCGGCACCAGGTACCCGGAAGTGGAGTTGGGATCGCCGTTGCCGAAGGTCAACTCACTGGCGTGATCCAGCACCTCGTCGATGGTGTCGTAGGGGCTCGACTTGTTGACGATCATCAGACTCCAGTAGCCCGGCGCGCCGTTGGCGGCGACGGTCTGGGCGAAGATTTCGCCACCGGCGCGATCGACTGCTTCCATCGCCGACTTGTTGCCGTACCAGGCGAGATCGACCTTGTCGAAACGCATCGCCTGGATCACCGCGGCGTAGTCGGTGGCGAAGAACGGCTTGACCTCGACACCCAGCGCGTCGGACATGTCGTCCAGGAACGGCTGCCACTGGGTCGACTGGTTGGTGCTCGACTCGGTGGAGATGATGCCGAAGCGCAGCGGCTGGTCGGCGGCCTGGGCCGAACTGACGGCAAGCGTGCTGCCGAGCAGACCGAGCCCGGCGATCAGCGGCAGGGCCGCACGGCGTAGACGGGATGAGATCATGTCGTTTCCTTGGAGTGTCGTCGGTGATGGATCGTTGTTGGCGAATTGCTGGTGATGGCTCTGTGATGACGGCTCGGTGATGACGGCTCGGTGATCGGCGGGCGAGCGTGCGCCCGGATCAGCCCACCGCATGCAGCGGCGGCGCGAGCCGATGTTCAGGCTGGCGAGTTTCGAGCTCGTCGAGACCGGCGTTTTCGTAGAGTGTCTGCAGGCGGCCGTCGGTGAGGCCTTCGATCGGCCCGTCGTAGTAGAGACGCCCCTGCTTGAGGGCGATGGCGCGACGGCAGTAGCGACGCGCGACCTCGACCTGATGCAGCGTGACGACGACGGTGCGGCCGTCCTCGCGATTGATGCGCTGGAGGATCTCCATCACCTCGCGGGCACTGCGCGGGTCTAGGGAAGCGATCGGCTCGTCGGCGAAGATGACTTCCGCCTCCTGCACCAGCGCCCGGGCGATGGCGACGCGCTGCATCTGGCCGCCCGAAAGCGTGTTGGCGCGCTGATGGGCCAGCCCGACGATGCCCACGCGTTCGAGCGCTCGCAGCGCCAGGTCCCGTTCCTGCTGGGTGAACTGGCCGATCAGGGACCGCCAGCGCGGCATCGCACCGAGATGACCGACCAGCACGTTGGTCAACACGCTGAGGCGGCCAGCGAGATTGAACTGCTGGAAGATGTAGCCGCAGCGACGGCGCTGCTCGCGGCTGGCGCCCAGCAGCCGGCCATGACGCTGCACGTCGCGATCCAGTACTCGAACCTGACTATGCGAATGGCGGTCGGCACGGGTCAGCCCGACGAGATGGCGCAGCAGGGTCGACTTGCCCGAACCCGATGGCCCGATCAGGGTGACCATTTCGCCACTGGCGATCTCGAATCCGATTTCGCGCAGTGCGGCATGGGTGCCGAAGGATTTGTCGAGCCGTTCGACGCTAACGATGGCGGTCATGCGAGTCGTCCCGGAAAGTGTCGGGCCGTGGGTCGGATCATCAACCCCTGGCCCCGAAATGTTGAACACAGTCTGGCGACGTCGTGTGACGGTTATTTATCTAGACAATTAAGAAACGATGACAAGAGGGAGGGACGGGGCGGGCAACGAAAAAAGCGCCCGTGGGCGCTTTGTCCTCTCTATCAGTGGTTTGACGATTCGCGTCATGTCGTTGACACGAATTCGTCGTCGAATCGTCATGCGCAGGTGAGGTCAGCCGTCAGGCTTTCGCCTTGCTCGTCCTGCCACCGGCCTTTTTCCTGCCACCGGATTGTTCCTCGGCGGGAAGGAAACCGCCCTGCTGCAGCACGTCCTCGTAACCTTCCCGGAAGGTGGGGTAGCGAAACGTGTAGCCGGAATCCAGCAGACGCTGGTTGTTGCAGCGCTTGCTCGAACGACGGCGCAGCGGAGACTGGATGACGTCCGGCGTCTCGACCTTGAGCCGCTTGGCGATCCAGGCCATCACTTCATGCAGCGGCGCCGAATCGCAGTCGCTGGCGAGATAGATCGGCTCCAGCGACTTGCCATCCAACGTCAGTTGGATCAGGTGGGCGATCACGCCCGCGCAGTCGTCGCGATGGATGCGGTTGGAGTACATCGGCGGATTGGAGGCGGCGATCCGACCTTCGCTCACCTGGCGGATCAAGCGATCGCGTCCCGGACCGTAGATGCCCGAGAAACGCAGCGCCGTGCCCGGCAGATCGTGCGCGAGCAGCGCCTGCTCGGCTTCGCGCATCAGCGTGCCGGAGAAGCCGTGGGGCTCGGTGTCGGTGGTTTCATCGACCGCTTCGCCCGCCTGCTGGGCGTAGACACTGGTCGAAGAGACGAAAAATATCCGTTCGGGCTTCTTTTTACGGGAGCCGAACGCCTGCAGCACCGCCTTCAATCCCGTCGGATAAGCCGCCTCGTAAGCCGACTCCTCGAACCGGTCCGCGGTCACCGAGTAGACGATGATATCGGCATCCGGCAGCGCCGCCACTGCCGCCTCGTCGGTCACGTCCAGCGCCACCGCCTCGATACCGGTTCCATCGAGCGCAGCGACGTTGCGCCGCGCGCCGATCACACGCTGGCCGGCGTCGATCAACTGCTTCCCGAGCTGGGTGCCGATATCGCCGCAACCGAGAATTAGCGTAGTTTTCTTCACCTTTCCCTAGCCTCTTGGTAAAACGTCCTTGATGATTCGTCCTTGAGGACGCGCACAACCACGAGAACTGCGTACCTATCGACTCATTCGCGCCATTTAGTCGCTTTATTCATTCGCCGTATCGCGCAGACAGGGAGCCTTTCGGTCCCAGCTAATGACTCTAACAGAACTCCGCTACATCGTAACCTTGGCCCAGGAGCGTCACTTCGGTCGCGCCGCCGAGCGCTGCTTCGTTTCCCAGCCGACGCTTTCCGTGGCAGTGAAAAAGCTCGAGGACGAACTCGGCATCGCCCTGTTCGAACGCTCCAAATCCACCGTCCAGGTGACCCCGTTGGGCGAGCGGATCGTCGAGCAGGCCCAGCGGGTGCTGGAGCAGGCCACGCTGATCCGGGAGCTGGCCACCGAAGGCAAGGACCAGCTGATCAGCCCGCTGCGCCTCGGTGCCATCTATACCATCGGCCCTTACCTGTTTCCGCACCTGATCCCGGCGCTGTCGCGCATCGCACCGCAGATGCCGCTCTATATCGAAGAGAGCTTCACCGGCGTGTTGCGGCGCAAGCTGCGCAGTGGCGAGCTCGATGCCATCTTCGTGGCGCTGCCGTTCAACGAATCCGACGTGGTGACCAAGACGCTCTACGAAGAGCCGTTCGAAGTGCTGCTGCCGGCCGGCCATCCGTGGACGCAGAAAGCCGCGATCGACAAGGAGGATCTGCTCACCGAACGTCTGCTGCTGCTCGGTGAAGGTCACTGTTTCCGCGACCAGATTCTGGAAGCCTGCCCGGCCATCAACGCGCAACTCAACAACCCCTCGAACACCCTGATCGCCGAGGGCGGCTCGCTGGAGACCATCCGCCACATGGTCGCCTCGGGTTTGGGCATCACGGTGCTGCCGAAACTGGCGATCGGCACCAGTCACTACGAAAACGGCCTGCTGGAGAGCCGCCCGTTCAAGGGCAACGCACCCTCGCGCAGCGTGGCGCTGGCGTGGCGCGCGAGCTTTCCGCGACCCAAGGCGATCGATGCCCTGATTCAGGCGATCGATAAAATCCAGGGCAGCGACGTCGAGGCCGCATGAGCCTCGATGCTCCGGTAACCGACCTCTCCGGCGTCGGCGAAGCGCTGGCCGGCAAACTGGCCAGACTGCGCATCGAGCACATCGCCGATCTGCTGTTTCACCTGCCGCTGCGCTATCAGGACCGAACGCGGATCACGCCGATCGGCACCCTGCGTGCCGGTACCGAAGCGGTGGTCGAAGGCGAAGTCAGCGCCGCCGAAGTCGTTCGCGGCCGTCGCCGCAGCCTGCTGGTCCGGCTCAAGGATGGCTCCGGCATTCTCAGCCTGCGCTTCTTCCACTTCTCGCCGGCCCAGCAGCAGCAGTTCGCCAAGGGCGTTCAGGTGCGCTGCTTCGGTGAGGCCCGTGCCGGCAGCACCGGGCTCGAGATCTACCATCCGGAATATCGCCTGATCCAGACCGAAGCGGCACCGGTGGACGAACATCTGACGCCCATCTATCCGACCACCGAAGGTCTGGCACAGCCGCGGTTGCGCGCCTTGATCCAGCAGGCGCTGAAGCGGCTGGCAAAAGCGCCAGAAAGCCTGCCGGAGTGGATCCCCGAACCGTTGCGGGGACGCTTTCGGCTGCCCGGGCTGACCGAATCGCTGCGTTATCTGCACGAACCCCCGCCGGACGCGCCGCAGGAGCGCCTGGCCGATGGTCGTCACCCCGCCCAGCGGCGATTGGCGCTGGAAGAGCTGCTGGCCCATCAACTGAGTCTGCGCCAGGTCCGCCTGCGAATTCAGGCCGACGGTGCCCCCAAACTGGCGGCGAGCAGCAACCTGCAGGCGCGCTTCCTGACCCAGCTGCCGTTCTCGCTGACCCAGGCCCAGCGCCGCGTACTGGAGGAGATCGGGCGCGACCTGGAGCGCGAAGTGCCGATGCTGCGGCTGGTACAGGGCGACGTCGGCTCGGGCAAGACCGTGGTCGCCGCCATGGCGGTGCTGAACGCCATCGCCGGCGGCTGTCAGGCGGCGGTGATGGCGCCCACCGAGATTCTCGCCGAGCAGCACTTTCGCCAGTTCCGGGCCTGGCTCGAACCGCTGGGAATCGAGGTCGGCTGGCTGGCCGGCAAGCTCAAGGGCAAGGCGCGGCTGGATACCAAGGCGGCCATCGCCGATGGTCGCGTGCAGGTCGCCGTCGGCACCCACGCGCTGTTCCAGGACGACGTGCTCTTCCACCGCCTGGGGCTGGCGGTGATCGACGAGCAGCATCGATTCGGCGTTCACCAGCGCCTCGCGCTGCGCCAAAAAGGGGAATCCGGCGGCCTGACCCCGCACCAGCTGATCATGACCGCCACGCCGATCCCGCGCACCCTGGCGATGAGCGCCTACGCCGATCTCGACCTGTCGGTGATCGACGAGCTGCCGCCGGGCCGCACCCCGGTGCATACCGTCGCCGTCCCCGACGAACGTCGTCCGGAGGTGATCCAGCGCATCCGCAACGCCTGCGCCGACGGTCGCCAGGCTTACTGGGTCTGCACGCTGATCGAGGAGTCGGAGACGTTGACCTGCCAGGCCGCGGAAGTCACCCGCGATACGCTGGTGGAAGCGCTCGAGGAACTCAACGTGGGGCTGGTCCACGGGCGCATGAAGGCGCAGGAGAAGGTCGAGGTGATGGACGCCTTCAAGCGCGGCGAGCTGGACCTGCTGGTGGCGACCACGGTGATCGAGGTCGGGGTCGACGTGCCCAACGCCAGTCTGATGATCATCGAAAATCCCGAGCGGCTGGGGCTTTCCCAGCTGCATCAGCTTCGCGGCCGGGTCGGTCGAGGCAGCGTCGACAGCTACTGCGTGCTGCTCTATCACCCGCCGCTGTCGAACCACTCGCGCCAGCGTCTTGGCATCCTGCGCGACACCACCGACGGCTTCAAGGTGGCGGAGAAGGATCTCGAACTGCGCGGCCCCGGCGAAGTGCTCGGCACGCGTCAGACCGGCCTGGCGCAGATGAAGATCGCCGACCTGGAGCGCGACCGCGACCTGCTCGACACCGTCACCGCGCTGGCCCAGGCGCTGCTGGAAGAAGCCCCCGACGCCGCGCCACCGCTGATCCGCCGCTGGCTGGGCGACGAGGCCGGACGCTACGGGCAGGTCTAGACGCAAGCGGCGTCCGGCACCTCAGGTCGCCTCGGCGGCCTTGTCGTCGTCGGCCACTTCGACCGGGCGTGCCACCAGCCGAGCGGCCGCCTCGCTCATCGGCACCAGCTGGCGGCTGATGTGCAGCAGCTGGGTCTGGATCACGCGGCGTTCGTCATCGGCATCGTCCTGGGCGGCGGCGGGCTCCTGCTCGAAGATCGCCATTAGCGCGCTCTGCTCGTCGTTGAGTTCGGGGATCGGCTGGCGAGCGGCCAGACTGGCGGCGATCGAATCGAAGCCATCGGCGATACGGCGGGCGGCGGCATGGATCTCGATATCCGCCCCGCTCGGCGTCAGCGTGCCCCGGTGCGCCCCCAGCGCGGAGAGATAGCCCAGCAGCGTGTGGGAGACCACCAGGAACCGGAAGCCCTCGTCGGCGTCCTTCTTCCGGTAGTGCCCCGGCTCCTGGAGCATGTTGGCCAGCACCGTCGAGAGCGCGGCATCGGCGTTGTGGGCGTTGCGTCGCGCCAGCCGATAGGCCAGATCGTCCTGCTTGCCGGCCTCGTACTGATGGATGATCTCGCGCAGATAGAGCGTGCTGTTGGTGAGCGCGGTGGCGGCGACCTTGTGCAGCCGCCGCCCCTGCCAGTCCGGCAGGATGAAGAACACCGCCAGTCCCGAGATGAACGCGCCGATCAGGGTATCGATCAGTCGCGGCAGGATCAGGTCGAAGCCGTCGCCGACCTGATTGAAGCTGCTCAACACCAGCGTGGTGATGGCCGCGGTGGCGACGATGTAGTGCTTTTCCCGGTTGGCGAAGAAGGTGACCCCGGCGACCACCGCGATCAGCGACTGGAGCAGCGGGTCGGGAAACAGGCTGATCAGGGCCCAGCCCACCACCAGACCCAGCACCGTCCCGACGATGCGCTGGCGCAGGAACCGCCGCGTCGCCCCGAAGTTGGGCCGACACACGAACAGCGTGGTCAGCAGGATCCAGTACCCCTGTGTCGGATGAACCAGGTGCAGTACGCCGTACCCTACCAGCAGGGCGGTCGACAGCCGCAGCGCGTGGCGGAAGGTCGGCGAACCCGGCGTCAGGTTGAGCCGAATGCGCTCCCAGGCGTCCTTGAAGCTGCGCGGCGAGCGGTTGAGCAGGCTGGCATCCTTCTGGTCGGCCACTGCATCCGGATTGTTGGCGCTGGAGAGCTGGTCCTCCAGCGTCGCCAGATTGCGTCCCAGCGCCTGCAGCGAACGCAGCAGCGGCGTCCAAGCCGGATTGCGCTGGGCGCGCAGGTAGACGATCGAGGCCCGCAGGTCTTCCAGTGCCTGCTCGCTCTGGCCGTGGTCGAACGGCTGGCGCAGCAGCAGCGCCTTGGCCAGCCGCTTGCACGCCCGGCCCTGCTGGTCGAGCAGCCGCTGGCAGCGGAATAGTACGTCGTGGTGAAAGAATGCCTCCGACAGCGCGGAATAGGGATAGTGCGAGGCACTGACCCGCTCGTGAATATCCTGAGCGATGAAATAGAGCCGCAGGTAGCGGTTGAGCTTGCGGCTGCCGCGTTGGCCCTCGAGACGCCGGAAGATCATCTCCTTGGCCTGATTGAGCGCCGTCACCACGCGGCCGTTCTGACGCGCCAGCGCGACGCGCCTGCTCTCCACGTCGACCCCGCGCAGCGGTTCGAACAGCGTTGCCTTGATGATCAGATACTCACCCAGCTCCCGATACAGCTGCGCCATGCTCTGCTTGACCGGCTGGCGCGAGAACAACGCACACCAGATGACCGAGATCGCCCCGTACCATGCCGCGCCCGCGACCAGCAGCAGCGGTTGCTGCCAGAAATTGCCATCGGTGGTGCCGCCGTGCTGCTCGATGTTGATCATCGAGTAGACCGACAGGATCAGCGTCGCCGAGGCGATGGTAGCGTAGCGCTGCTCGACCGCGCCGAGCATGATGAAAGTGAACGCCGATAGCGCGAGGCCGGGGGCGAATAGCCAGGGCCAGGGGAACAGTAGCTCCACCGAGCTCGAGGCGACCAGAAAGCAGATCAGCGTGACCAGCAGCGCGCGGACGCGGCCTTCCCAGTTGTCGTCGGTCTCGGAGAGCGCGCTGGCGATGATGCCCAGAAACAGCGGAATGGCGAGCGCGATCTGGTCCTGGGACCAGCTCAACGCGATGGCGCCACTGAACGCCAGAAACACGCGGAAGCTGTAGGCAAACTTGTCGAGCGTCCACAGCTGGCGCAGGGAACGGGAAAACGAATCGGGAATTTCGGTCTCTCCAGGATCGTGGTTATGCCGTCACGATAGCGCGCCCGCGGCAGCGGGAACAGATACCACAGACGGTGGACGGATAGAGAACCTGACCAGAATCTAGACTTTAGTATAACGTTGCTGGTCCGGTCGGCCGCAACGGCTTTCCGCTTTATCCCCACCCCAGACTTCGGCATGATCGGGGTTTCCCGGAAGACTGAGGCAAGGCGTGGGATCGACCAACAAGTCGCATCGAAGCGGCGTGAGGCGCGCGCTAGGGTTCGTGGGCCAGCTGCTGCGTGCCGTGGTGATACTGAGCGTGATCGGCTGGGGGGCATTGGCACTGCATTTCGAACTGCCGGGGCCACGCCCGCTCGTCCTCCTTACCATTGCCGCGTGGGTGCTGATCGGCGGCGCGGCGCTGATCGCGCCATGGCGGATCAGGCGGCGTACGCCTCTCAAGACTGAGAACGCGCCTCGCAAGCCGCAGCGCAGCCGCGCGGCACCGACGATCCGGCTGACGTTCACGCTGGCGCTGATCGTGCTAGTGACCTGGTGGCAAAGTCTCGAACCTCGCAATGATCGCGACTGGGCGCCGGACGTGGCACGCCAGCTGGCGGTCGAACGTGACGGCGACCGGGTCACGCTTCACAACGTGCGCGACTTCGAATGGCAGACGCCGGACACGGCGACACCGCGCTGGGAGACTCGAGAGTACGACCTTTCGCAGCTCGACGCGGTGGATATGGTGGTCTCCTACTGGATGGGGCCGGCGATCGCCCACACGCTGGTCACGTTCGGCTTTGCCGACGGCCGGCATCTGACGTTTTCAGTGGAGATCCGACGCGAGCGGGATGAGGCGTTCTCGATCAGCGGCGGCTTCTTCAAGCAGTTCGAGCTCAACCTGATCGCCGCCGACGAGAACGATATCCTGCGCCTGCGCAGCAACGTGCGCGATGAGGACGTCTATCTCTATCGCGTCGGCCTGTCGCCACAGGCCCGTCGTGAGCTCTTCCTCGCCTATCTGGACGAGGCCGACCGGCTGCGCCAAAGCCCTGAGTTCTACAACACCCTGACCAGCAACTGCACCACCATCGTGTTCGACATGGCGGCCAGGATCGTCTCCGGGCTACCCAAGGATATCCGGCTGATTCTCTCCGGCTATCTACCGGAGTACGTCTACGATATCGGCGGACTGGACACGAGCCACTCGCTCGAATTCCTGCGCAGCCGAGGCTATATCAATCCGCGTGCCCGGCAGATCCCCTACACTGCCGGCAGCGAGGCCTTTTCCCGCGCCATCCGCGACGGGGTTCCCGCTGCCGATGGCGAGATCCTTCATGCTTCATCGCCCTGAGCCGAGCTTGACAACATGATCCCAATAACATGATCTCAATGCCATGACCTCCCTGCGCGACGCCATCGAAAATCGCATCAGCCATCTCACCGGGCGCACGCTGGGCGGGGTCGACTATACCCAGCCCAAGGGCGACCCGGGCCTGTTCGGGCCGGAAACCGTGGCGTGGAAAGTCCACGGCGAATTCACGCCGATGATGTGCGGCGGCGTCAGCGCACTGCTGCTGCAGATGCTGCATCCGCTGGCACTGGCCGGCATCTGGGATCACTCCAACTTCCGCCAGGACATGATTGGCCGGCTGCGTCGTACCAGCCAGTTCATCGCCGTCACCACCTTCGGCTCCCGCGACGACGCCGAGCGTCTGCTCGAGCGGGTGCGGCGGGTTCACGATGGCGTCAGCGGCCACGCCGCCGACGGCACGCCCTATGCCGCCAACGATCCCGACCTGCTGGTGTGGGTGCACGTCGCCGAGATGAGCCGCTTTCTGGCTGCTCACATCCGCTATCGCAATCCGAACCTCGGCCTCGCCGATCAGGATCGCTATTTTGCCGAAACCGCCCGCGTGGCCGAAGCGCTGGGCGCCCGCGAGGTGCCGCGCTCCCGCGCGGCCATCGACGCCTACCTGGAACACCAGCGCCGTTATCTGGTCTGCGATTCGCGCACCCGCGACGTCATCGACGTGCTGCTGCACGCCTTGCCGCCGAGCCCGGTCATCCGCCCCGCCGGGGCGCTGTTCATGCGTGCGGGCATCGATCTATTGCCACCCTGGGCAGCGACAATGCTCAGCCTCGAGATGTCGACGCTCGAACGCCACGCCGTGCGCCAGGGCATTCGCACTATCGCCCCGGTGGTGCGCTGGGCGGTGCGCAACGGCTCCTATCGTCGCGCCATGGAGCGGATGCAGGCGAAGGAACAGCAGCGGAAGTAGGCACCGTACTATTTCGCAGACGCGAGCCCTGACTCGTCGCGACGCACGCGATCGATCTTCAGCATCCGCGCGATCACCTTGTCGAGTTCGGACTGCTCGAAGATCTTCTTCCAGTCGTCACGCAGGATATTCTCGCGGCCGTAGTCGATCGCGATCATGCAGGCATCCGAAAACGGATTGGTGCTGCGAAACGCCACCGCCAGCGCAATCTGGATATGACCGTAGAGCATCGCCTCGGCGGCTTTCTGGGGCACGCCGGTGCGCGCGACGGTCTCGTCCAGTGCCTCCTTCATGAAGGTGCCGAGCATGCAGGTCACCGTTTCCACCAGCGTGGGCTCGAGATAGGCCAGCTGAGTCACGGTGATCCAGTGCACGTCGTCGACCGGGGCGTACATCACACGGATCACCGCTTCCAGCGCCGCCTTTTCCGCGTCGCTGCCGCTCTCAAACGCCGCCGCGACGGACTGAGTGGCCGCCACGCCGCCAAAGGCATCGGCATGCTCTTCCCTGGTGTAGCGTTCCAGAAATACCGACGGATGACACGGATGCGCCACAGCGTAGTGAATATCTTCGCGCGGGAACAGCAGGTTGGCGTAGGCCGCTGCCGGATCCAGCGTCAGCACCGTCGCGCCGGCCTTCATTTGCGGCACCAGCGCTCCGGAGACCTTGCCGAGCACGATGTCCGGCACCGCCAGGATCAGCAGATCGCAGTCGGCAATGACGTCATCGATGGCCGACACGGCTCGCCCGGTATCGCGCACGCGCCGCTGACCTTCCGGCGCGTTCTCGCAGTAGTGCACGTTGAAATCGCTGCGCGCCAGATTGGCCGAGATTCGCATACCCATCTTGCCGCCAGCGCCGACCAGCGCGATCGATCGATACGATTGCGTCATGCTGTGTGACTCCTCAGAAAGTGCAGGTTGTGTCGGGTCCATTCGGACTCCAGACGACAGGTCGTCGCGGCATCCGTCTGCCAGGGCAGCCAGTGCTCGATGACCAGGGAAATACCGCGAGAGACCGGGTCGACGCGTTCCAGCATGGCGTCGAACGGCAACTGACCCTCCCCCAGCGGGCAGCCGATGAGCTGGAAGCCGACCCAGCCGGGGGCGCGGGTGAAGTGGAAATCCTTGACGTGCAGATTGACCACGCGGTCCGCCGTGTGCGCGATCACCGCTTCGGGGAGCGCCAGCGCGGCGACACAGTTGGCGGGATCGAGACACACGCCGATGTGCGGATCATCGAGAGAGTCGACGACGGTCATCAGATCCTCGACGGAAACCTGTTCGTAGGTTTCCAGCGCCAGGGTGACGTGCTGCCGTCGCAATCGCGGCAGGATCGATGCCAGCCGCCGGATCGCCGCCTCCGTAGAAGGCCGATCGGCATCGCGATACAGCATGCTGCGCAGCAGCGACACGTCCAGCCGCTCGGCGAGTTCGAGATAGCGGTCCAGGTGATCGGGCGCCACGCCTCTGGTGCCGAGTTCGAGCCGGACGCCGAGGCGCTCGGCCTGCGTCCGTAGCTGCGTCAGACGGGCGTCGTCGAAGTTCTCGATCGCCGGGTAATCGCAAATCTGGAACACGTCACCGCCGAGTGCCGCCGTCTCCTCGAGCATCGCTTCCAGCGACATCGGGTCCTCGACCCGGTCCGATCCGCGCCAGAAGAAGGCGTAGGTACTCAGTCCAATCCGCATGGTTGCTCCGGCATCGGTTGGGAGGGCCATCATCAGTGCCCAGCCGTCGCGTCGTGCGATGTCATGCGACGGCTGGGCATCACCGGTTCACGACTGATCGCCAGCATCACCACGCCAGCCATCGCCATGAAACCGCCAACCACGAACATCGGCAGGGTGTAGCTGCCGGTCATGTCGTGAAGCGCACCGGTCAGGTACCCCGAGGAGAATCCGGCGATATTGCCGATGGTGTTGATCAACGCGACGCCCGCGGCGGCAGCAGCGCCGTCGAGAAAGCGCGTCGGCAGCGTCCAGAAATTGGGCAGCGCGGCGAAGATCGAGCAGGCGGTGATGGTGATCATGGCGATCGTCGCGGCGGGCGACTCCATGTAGAGCGCCAACGGCACACTCAGCGCCCCGGTGAAGGCCGGCAACGCGATGTGCCAGCTACGCACCCCACGTCGCGTGGCATCGCGAGACCAGAAATAGAGTGCAACCGCCGCCGGCAGATAGGGTACGGCGGTAATCAGGCCCTTCTGCATCAGGCCGAAATGGGTCCCGAACTGCGCCTCGAAGCCGCCGATGATCGTCGGCAGAAAGAAAGCGAGGGCGTAAAGGCCGTAGATGAAACCGAAGTAGATCCCGCACAGCGCCCATACCCGGCCGCTGGAGAACGCCTGCTTGAGCCCTTTCTTCTCTTGATTGGCGCCAAGCTTCTGACGGGACTCCCGCTCGAGCTCGGTGGTCAACCACGTCTTCTCCTCGGCCGTCAGCCAGCGCGCATCGGCCGGGCGATCAACGAGATAGAACCAGGCGACGATACCCAGCAGGATGGCCGGAATGGCCACGCCGAAGAACATGAAACGCCAGCCCGCCAAGCCGAAGAACGCGCCATCGTGCTGGATCAGCAAGGCCGCCAGCGGCGCGCCGATAACCGTGGTCAACGGTTGGGCCAGATAGAATAGCGCGAGGATGCGGCTGCGATAGCGCGCCGGTACCCACAGGCTCAGAAACAGGATCGCACCGGGGAAGAATCCCGCTTCGGCGACGCCCAGCATGAACCGCAGGAAGTACAGCCCGCCCGCGCTGTCCACCCAGGTGAACAGCAGCGCAACGACTCCCCAACTGACCATGATACGGGCCAGCCACTTGCGCGCGCCGAAGCGATGCAGCGCCAGATTGCTGGGCACCTCCAGCAGGATATAGCCGAGGAAGAAAATCCCGGAGGCAAAGCCGAACTGCGCGGCACTCAACGCCAGATCCGTATTCATGCCGTTGGGTGCGGCAAAGGAGATCGCCGTCCGATCCAGGTAATTGACGAAAAACATCAGGGCCACGAAGGGCACCAGACGCCATGCCACCTTGCGAATGGCGGACTTTTCTACCGGTGAGGCTGCCGCGTGTTCCATGATCGCTCCCACTCCCGCAAAAGGTTGTCGGTGACCACGGCATGGCCCGTCGATGTCGGCCATATCGCGGCAAGAGTCATGCGATCATCAGGTCATCATACCACTTCGGCAATACGGCAAACGTCGTAGACCGAGCATGGCGGCCGTGATCGGCAAGTCTCTCTCGGCGGAGGTGTGTGAAGGCGCTAGCGGATCGCATCGGAGATCGGGCATTGCACGCGGAGCCTGAGGATTTCAAACCCTGCGAGCCGATCGGTTCCACCCGCGCGCAGGCATGCCTGCCTGCTCGGCGCCGGCTGAAAGCCGTCCCCCATCGCATCGAGTCGCGACAGTTCGAGCAGGTCGACGCCCTCGATGTACAGCGGCGCGGCATCCGCACTCAAGTTGGCGATCCACACTTCGCTGACCGCCGATGATTCGGTTTGCCAGGCCAGAGAGGTCAGCGGGTGTTCCAGCTGCAGCTGGCGCAGCGGTCGCCCTGATGCTCGCGCCAACCCCGCGATCACGTGGCCCACGGGATAGAGATGATCGGCGCCGATATCGAACGGCGGGCCAAGGGACGACAGCGTGACGGCATCGACCCCGGCACAGGCAACGCGGGCCACGAACCCGACGGCCCAGGCCGCCGCGAAAAGCCCGCTCTGGCGCGGGTCGTTGTCGCTCAGGGTCACGCGCTGCGTGCCGTCATTGGGCGTGAGCTTCTCGCCGTAGGGGTTGGTCCAGGCGCCGATGGCAGTGGTAGTGATTCGGTAGGGCACATCCGGTGCCAGCGCGCGGCAGGAGGCGACGATATCCGGCAAGCTTTCCAGGGTTTCCATCACCGAGCGATCATCCGCGGCATGCACGATGGGCGAGACGGCATGGGTGATGAAGTCGATCGTCGTGGGGTCCGGGCGGCAGCGGTTGAGCTCGGTGAAGTAGGTGGGCACGCCGCCGCCCAGCGTCAGCTCCGGCCATAACGGACGCGCTGCCGCCAGTGCCTGATCGGGCGAGGTACCCGAAGGCCAGTCGCCATCCGGCTGGTGACTCTTGAGATAGGCCGCCGGCGTCACCAGCATCCCTGCCGGTACGAGCGACACGCTCTCCAGCCGCCTGGCCAGCGCGGCCAGCGACCGTCCGGGATCGCTGTCCTCGCAGACCACGTAGAGCCATATCGCCACGCGGCGTTCGCTGGCGAGGGACATCAGACCGGCCAACCGTTCGAGTGTCAGCGGATCGCGCAGATCGAGCAGCACGTCCAGATGCCGTGGCGCGACGGCCTCGAGCTGCCGCGACAGGCGCTCGAGCGTCGGATCCAGATCGAAAAGACGATCCA
>NZ_MSDO01000056.1 GCF_001937195.1 Salinicola socius
AGTGCTGGTCGATTTCCTCGAGGGCGATGCCGACCGGCCGCTGATCACCGGCCGGGTCTACAACGGCGAGCAGAGCCCCGACTGGCACAGCCACGGCCTGCTCTCCGGCTTCAAGAGCAAGACCTATCGCGGCAGCAAGTACAACGAACTCGTCTTCGACGACGCCACCGACCAGGAACGTGTCCGGCTCAACTCCGAAGCCGAGAAGAGCCAGCTCAACCTCGGCTACCTGATCCACCAGACCGGCAACACCCGCGGCGCCTTCCGCGGCACCGGGTTCGAGCTGCGCACCGATGCCTATGGCGCCATCCGCGCCAACCAGGGGCTCTACCTCTCAAGCTGGGGCCAGCTCGGCGCCAGCGGGGACCAGCTCGACCTCACCCCGGCCAGACAGCAGCTCGACAGCGCCTACCACCTCAGCGACAGCCTCAGCCAGAGTGCCCAGGACCACAACGCCGACGCCCTCGAGGCCCGCACAAACCTCAAGCAGGCCGGCGACGACGCCGACGACCGCTACGGCAACAGCGAACAGCTCGTCGATTCACAAGGTCAGGCCAAGCAGGACAGCGCCAGTGGCGCCAGCGACAGTGGCGGCCGGGGCGAAGCGGCGCGGATGAAAGCCCCCTGGCTGCACATGGCCTCGCCGGCCGGCATCACCCTGAGCACGCCGGAATCGACCCACCTGGCCCAGGGCCGGTCGCTGAGTGTCTCCAGCGGCGAAGACGTCAATATCGCCACCGGCAAGAGCCTGGTCGCCTCGATCTCCGAGAAGCTGTCGCTGTTCGTGCAGAAAGCCGGGATCAAGTTGTTCGCGGCCCGGGGCAAGGTGGAGATCCAGGCGCAGTCGGACAATCTGGAAGCCACCGCGCGGCGGGATCTCGGCGTCACCTCAACGGAAGACAAGATCGACTTCGCCGCCGCCGAGGAGATTCTGCTGGTCAGCGGCGGCGCCTACGTGCGTATCAAGGGCGGCAATATCGAGC
>NZ_MSDO01000057.1 GCF_001937195.1 Salinicola socius
GTTCCTCCGACCTCAAGTCCGTCAGAGCCATTAATAGGCTCGCACCGAACTATAGCGACCATGAACAGCGCTATTACCTACACGACGTCCTGACTCGATCAGTTGACGCACCACTCGCCCGCACCGGCCTATGGCGCTATCAAGCCATATATCCGGTGCGGTTTTTTTGCAATCCTCTCATTACATATTTACAAACTGTTATCGCGATCTATCGCGCGATATTAGCCGCTCTTATTTATGCGACTAAAGTATCGTCAAAAACTGCGTTAATCTTGATTTCGCGGGTTTTTTTAATTGCCCGGGCGACGCTTATCGGCGACACTTTCCTTACTAGGCCTGAGTCATCTTTACTCGACTCTGCCTTCATCGCGTTCATGGTCGCCTTCCACCGGAAGCGATCTTTTCCGGCCCCTAAGTCCCTCATCTCCACGATGACACTGACCGGGCCGTTTTTTTTGCCCCCGATTTCCGCCTCAACCGCGGCCCCTTTGGTCCGTGGCGTTTCCGCCTGCCCGCGCTTCCCATCCCGGCAGGTTGCCCCAGCGTCACGGGCCTTTTTTCTCTCCACAGCGATTACGCGTTCACTCCTGAATGCGCATCGCAGTCATGCAGTACCGACCACCACCACCACCACCACCACCACCACGAGGAACACCCAATGACCACCGCGAAGAAACAACCCGTTCGCGTGTTCCTGGAACAGACCGATCACTCTCGGTTTCTGGTTCAGGCAGGCATGAACCAACTCACACCTTCCGCCCTGGGCGAACGGCTCTTTCAGTACGGCCTTGCCCAACTGGAGCGCGGCGACCGCTCTGTCCTGGAAGGTGAACCTTCTCCGGCCCGCCCGGAACCGGGGCGCTAATCATGTTCCTGCCTGCCCGTCACCCGTCGCCCATCGGTCGCACGGCCTCCCAGGCCGGAACCGTGCCCCCCGTCATACCCTGCGCAGCACGGGTTGACGGGGGGTGCGGGATCGGCCGCCGTGCTTCACGACCGATGGCGCGCGGTGTCGGGTGGGCAGACGCCTGCCCGGAGCCCCGAGTTCTGAGGGAGCAGGCCCGGCGGTGTCTCCAGGGTCGTGCCTACGGTCACGCCGCGCTCCTCTACGCCCAGGCGGAGCACTT
>NZ_MSDO01000058.1 GCF_001937195.1 Salinicola socius
GATTGCCTGCCCACTGCTGCTGTTCCAGGGAACTCGTGACCCGTTCGGGCGGCGCGACGAGGTCGAGGGTTATGATTTTCCGGCGCAGGTCGAGTGTCATTTCATGGAGGGCGGCGACCACGACTGGCAGGCCCCTAAGCGCCATCTGCAGACGCAGTCCACATTGATCGATGAAGCTGTTGGCCACGTGGCGCGGCGGCTGGGCGCAAGTGAATGATCCAGATGAAGAAAAGCGGCGTGAAAAGCTGTTGACTTTCAACCGGCCGCAGGTAGAATGCAGCGCCACGTGACCACGGGTGGTTAGCTCAGCTGGGAGAGCACCAGCCTTACAAGCTGGGGGTCACAGGTTCGAACCCTGTACCACCCACCATCATGGTTTCATGATGCTCGGGTATCACGTGTTGCAAGTCGCAGTAGCGGGAAAAGCGTTGGAGTCTGCGGACCGGTAGTTCAGTCGGTTAGAATGCCGGCCTGTCACGCCGGAGGTCGCGAGTTCGAGTCTCGTCCGGTCCGCCATTCCATCAGTTTTCTCACGCCGTCAAGGTATGCGATATCATTGCAGGTGGGGCAGTTCGCTAGTTGCGTAGTTCGTATCAGGGGTCCTTGTTTCGACATGAATTCTTGATGCACAGAGTGGACCGGTAGTTCAGTCGGT
>NZ_MSDO01000059.1 GCF_001937195.1 Salinicola socius
CTGCCGGCACCTGCCCGCTAAGAGCGCTGTTCTCGCCGGTGGTCTGAGTATCGGCGACGGCCACCGGCGCATCGTTGGTGCCAGTCACCGTTACGGTCAGCGTCGAGGTGGCGGTGCCGCCCTGGCCGTCGCTGACGGTATAGCTGACTTTAGTGGTGTCGGTCTGACCCGCGGCCAGGCGATCGAACGCCGTGCCCGGATTGAAGCTGTATGAGCCGTCCGCGTTTAGCGTGAAGGTCCCGCCGTTGGAGCCGGTGATGGCCTGCCCCACGCTACCTGTTACGCCATTGACTGCGCTGACGCTCAGCGTGCCGCCGTCGACATCGCTGTCGTTGGCCAGCACGCCCTGGGCCGCGTTGACGGTGAGCGCTGTGTTCTCGCCGGTGGTTTGGGTATCGGCGACGGCGACCGGTGCATCGTTGGTACCAGTCACCGTTACGATCAGCGTCGAGGTGGCGGTGCCGCCCTGGCCATCGCTGACGGTGTAGCTGACTTTAGTGGTATCGGTCTGACCCGCGGCCAGGCGATCGAACGCCGTGCCAGGATTGAAGCTGTAGGAGCCATCCGCGTTCAGCGTGAAGGTGCCGCCATTGGAGCCGGTGATGGCCTGCCCCACGCTGCCCGCCGCGCCGTTGACCGCGCTGACGCTCAGGATGCCGCCATCGACATCGCTGTCGTTGGCCAGCACGCCCTGGGCCGCGGCGATATTGAGAGTAGCGTTATCGCCGGTGCTACCGGTATCGGCGCGGGCCACCGGGGCGTCGTTGGTGCCGATAATATTGATCGTGATGGTCTGACTCGCGGAACCGTCGGCCGATTTCACTGCAAAGGTCTCGGTCCGAACCTGACCTTCAGCAAGGTATTGAACCTTGCTGTTATCGGCATTGAAGGTCCATAGACCGTCAGCCGTAACGGAGAGC
>NZ_MSDO01000060.1 GCF_001937195.1 Salinicola socius
ATCTCGGCACCCTGCGCCACGTCGCCATCCACCAGCCCCGCCGCCATCAGCCCGGTGAGCTTCGAGGCGGCAACCAGCAGTTGCGGGTCGTTATCGACTAGCGTAGCCAGTTGCTCGACCAGCGCTTCGTTGGCGCCCGCCGCCGCCGCGCCGGTGCTGAAGTCTCCGCCGGTGGCTTCGGCTGCCAGGCCGCCGGCGAGGGCGTGCAGGGCGATCTTGCCGCCCTCGCCGTCGGCCAGAAGCTCGGGGTAGCGCGCTCCCAGGTCGCCGACCTGGTTGAACAGGGTGGCTTCCAGCACGGTGCTGGCCGCCCCTTGCAACGTCTGCCGCAAATGCTCGTCGAACTCGCCGCCGGCGATGGCGGTCTGCAGCCCGGCGTCGACCACGGCCTGCGAGGCGCGCTGGCCGACAAAGCGCCCGGTATCGCCCCAATCGCTCAGATTGAAGCCGGTGGTCTGGCCGTTGGCGATGTCCGTGGAACCGCCCCAGACGGTATCCAGCCCTTGCGCGGCGCCCGCCGAGGCGGCGGCGATCAACGCACCTTTGAGGCTGTCGGAGGAGAGCGTGTCGTCGAACGTGGCGCCCAGGTCGCCACGATTGTTGATCAGGCTGACCGCGCCGGTGGCGGCCAGCGATCCCGCGCCAGCTGTCATCATGGCGCCACTCAGGCCAGCGCCAATGCCAGGCATCATGGCCGTGGCGGCAATACTGATCGCTAGCGCCGCTCCCTGACCCAGCCCCGATTGGCTGTAGTCCCAACTGTCGTGAATCTCCTTGACCGCACGCCAGTCGACATCGCCGCGATCTTCCATCGTCTTGAGCCAAGCGAGGTCGGGATCGGCAGTGACCATGGCGTCGATGGTCTGGCTGACCGTCTGCTGGTCGATGTGGCTAACGTCGATGTTGAGGCCGTTGGCCGCCTGGATCAGCGTCTGCCCTTGGGCGAGCAGCTCACTCTGGCGCAGCGTCTGGTCGGTCTGGCCTTTACCCCTGGCCGACTGCCACGCCCAATTGCTCTTGCTCTTATCATGAGACTCTGTGCGAGTATCCAATGCCCCGGCGAAGGTGATGCCGCCGC
>NZ_MSDO01000061.1 GCF_001937195.1 Salinicola socius
CTGTGGCAATAAAGTCCACATTGCCATCGGGCAGGGCGTTCGCGTCGCCGATGGTGAATGACCAGTTGCCGTCATCGTCGGCATCGGCAGTGCCGATCTGCGTGCCATTGGCGAGGATCGCCACCGTGGCATTGGCTTCGGCGGTGCCGGTCAGTGTCGGCGTGGCGTCGTTGGTGCTGTCGCCATCGCCGAGGGTGCCGGTCGGATCGATGTCATCGGTGGCGCTGTCGATAACTGGTGCCACCGGATCGGTGACATCGATGGTGACCGCGCCGAGGTTACCCACCCCGCTGGTGTTGCCGGCGGCATCGGTCTGACGCACCTGCACGGCGTCGGCGGTATAGTCGCCTTCCGGCAGTTCGAAGGCGGTACCCGTGCCGGGCGTCCAGCTATCGCCGCCATCGGTGGAATATTCCCACGTTGCCCCGCCTTCGAGGCCACCGACGTTGATGGTGGCGTCGCGGGTGATGCCGTCACCGTCGATGGCGGTATCCACCGCCAGCGTGGGTGTCGGGGCCTCCGGTGCCACGCTGTCCAGCGTGCTCGTGTCGGTAACCGTGCCGGTATTGCCGGCGGCATCGGTGACCGACAGCGTCGCGGTCAGTTCGCCATCAGTGAGACCGGAGAGATCCACGCCATTGGTCGTCAGATTGCCGTCCGCATCGACGGTGATATCCGCGGGATCGACAGTAACGGTATTGCCGCTGGCGTCACTGATGATCAGCGAGCTCACGGTCGCATCGCTTTCGAGG
>NZ_MSDO01000008.1 GCF_001937195.1 Salinicola socius
AACCGCTATCGGTGCCGCCGCCAGAACTCCCGCCATCACTGCCGCCAGAGTTGCCACCGTTATCGGAGTCATCGATGACCTGCCCGTTTTGGTCGATATGGATCGTGTTAATGTCAGAGGACTGTCCTGTATAGCAGTAGGTATTAGAACCGGAGGTATAGGAGCCTTTAGAACAACTGGAAGGGTCGCTGGTTAATTGAAAGGGTGAGTCTGAGATAGTCGGTGCGTCGGAGTCGGGATTGTTGGTTTCACCCGTTGATTCAGCATTCCAGACGGTCGAACAATTTTCCGTGCCGGTGTCGTTACCATTCTCATCTTTATTGTTGGTGCAGAAAGTGACGCCGGGCGTCTGATAGAGTTTGCAAGCGCCCACATTCACGACCGCATTAGGAGAAAGTAGCGATCCAGTGGGTACATCGATAGATCGTATGGAACCGCCATAGGCGGCTTCGCACTGTTCGTCTGTATAGCGGATATTGTAAATTCTATAACTTGCAAAATCGGACAACGGGATAGGGCCATCGCCTTGCCAGGTTTCAGCGCGAGATTGACCATATCTATCCGCGTTGGGAATTACTCGATTGAATGTTGGGCATTTAGACGACCCCCGAGATGGGAGGAAGCTACAAACGGGTTGCCAACTAGCAAAAGCAGCGCCAGAAACCGAAGAAGAAGCCAGTATAAAAATTGAGATAATAAATAATCGCATAAGTCACCAACAATAAAGGGGCCCGAATGGAGCCCCTTTCTGCTTCGGCCCCGGAAATCGCCGGGGCGGTGCGGGGCCGAATGGTGCTGCGTGGATCAGGTGGCCTTGTTGGCGAACTTCTTGAACAGGCCGATGGCGAGCAGTGAGCCGACGATGGCGGTCACGACGGGCCACGCTTCGCTGGCCATGCTGCTGGCCTGGCTGGAGAGTGCGGAGAACGCGGCAGACGCAGCGGAACCGCCTTCGGACGCCATGGCAGCGGTGGTGCCGCCGATCATGGTGACGGAGACGGCCGTTGCCTTGCCGGCGACGTTGCGGAGGGCGAAACGGGTACGGACGACAGCGTTTTTCAGTCGAGTTTTCATAGTGTTTTTTCCATGAATTGCTTGAACGCGAGTGTGGACTTACCCCACGCCCAACCGAGGGCGTAGGCTCCTAGCAGGTAGCCGATGAGGGTTGCGGAGTTCATCGCTGGCCACCTTTGATTGCACCGAGCCCGAATGAGACGACGAGCGCGGTACAAAACGTGAGGAGCCACAGTTGATCGAACTGTTCAGCGGTCATCGGTGGCTCCTCGTTGTTGGGAAGACGTCTGGTGATGAATCAGGTGTGGCGTTACGCCTTGGCGGATTCCGGCTTGGCGTTGCTGGCCGGTGCCGATCCGGCGCCCTTGGGGCGGCGGGCAGCAATCACGTGCATCGAGGTGGTTTGCTGCTTGTTCTGGCCGGCGCGAACCATGCGCAGCTCGATATCGAGTTCGAGGTTGCACGGCAACTCGACCCCGGCGTTACGAATCTGATCGACGATGGAGAAGTCGGCGGACATGTCGGAGTTCTGCATGCCGATCTGGTTGTCGTTGTCGGCGTCGACTTCGTTGATGATGCTGACCTTGCCGCCTTTACGGCCTTCGAATTCGTAGCGAGAGGCACCGGAAACGCGAGCGATGATGGTGTTGATCATGGACATGGTGGATTCCTTGTTAGCGTTGGTACTGGGTTGCCAGGGTGTGGCAGTGGCGAGCGAGTACGACTAGCTCAGTGAGGTCGGATGACTCGGGATCGAGCATCCGGGTTAAGTGCTCCGCCTGGGCGTAGAGGAGCGCGGCGTGACCGTAGGCACGACCCTGGAGACACCGCCGGGCCCGCTCCCTCAGAACTCGGGGCTCCGGGCAGGCGTCTGCCCACCCGACACCGCGCGCCATCGGTCGTGAAGCACGGCGGCCGATCCCGCACCCCCCGTCAACCCGTGCTGCGCAGGGTATGACGGGGGGCACGGTTCCGGCCTGGGAGGCCGTGCGACCGATGGGCGACGGGTGACGGGCAGGCAGGAACATGATTAGCGCCCCGGTTCCGGGCGGGCCGGAGAAGGTTCACCTTCCAGGACAGAGCGGTCGCCGCGCTCCAGTTGGGCAAGGCCGTACTGAAAGAGCCGTTCGCCCAGGGCGGAAGGTGTGAGTTGGTTCATGCCTGCCTGAACCAGAAACCGAGAGTGATCGGTCTGTTCCAGGAACACGCGAACGGGTTGTTTCTTCGCGGTGGTCA
>NZ_MSDO01000062.1 GCF_001937195.1 Salinicola socius
ACGCCACGATCAACGTCGATGGCCTCGAAGGCGAGGCAACGTGGGAATATTCCACCGATGGCGGCAACAGCTGGACGCCCGGCACGGGTACCGGCTTCGAACTGCCGGAAGGCGACTATGCCGCTGACGCCGTGCAGGTGCGTCAGACCGATGCCGCCGGCAACACCAGCGGAGTGGGTAACCTCGGCGCGGTCACCATCGATGTCACCGATCCGGTGGCACCAGTTATCGACAGCGCCACCGATGACATCGATCCGACCGGCACCCTCGGCGATGGCGACAGCACCAACGACGCCACGCCGACACTGACCGGCACCGCCGAAGCCAATGCCACGGTGGCGATCCTCGCCAACGGTACCCAGATCGGCACTGCCGATGCCGACGACGATGGCAACTGGTCATTCACCATCGGCGACGCGAACGCCCTGCCCGATGGCGAGGTGGACTTCACCGCCACTGCCACCGATGCCGCCGGCAACGTCTCCCCGGCCAGCCCGAGCTTCACCCTCAACGTGGATACCGTCGATCCGATGGCGCCGGCGATCGACCCGACCAACGGCGACATCATCACCGGCACCGCCGAACCCGGCAGCACGGTCACCTTGACCGATGATGCGGGCAACGCGATCGGTGACCCGGCCCTCGTCGATGGCGACGGCAACTGGAGCGTAACGCCGAGCGACCCGCTCGCCGATGGCGACACGATCAATGCCACGGCCACGGACGCGGCGGGCAATACCAGTGACCCCGCCACGGCAATCGTGGATACCGCTGCACCCAACGCCGGTGACAACGACATCGAGATCAATGATGGCGGCGACGGCTTCCTCAATGA
>NZ_MSDO01000063.1 GCF_001937195.1 Salinicola socius
ATCGCTACTTTCTCCTAATGCGGTCGTGAATGTGGGCGCTTGCAAACTCTATCAGACGCCCGGCGTCACTTTCTGCACCAACAATAAAGATGAGAATGGTAACGACACCGGCACGGAAAATTGTTCGACCGTCTGGAATGCTGAATCAACGGGTGAAACCAACAATCCCGACTCCGACGCACCGACTATCTCAGACTCACCCTTTCAATTAACCAGCGACCCTTCCAGTTGTTCTAAAGGCTCCTATACCTCCGGTTCTAATACCTACTGCTATACAGGACAGTCCTCTGACATTAACACGATCCATATCGACCAAAACGGGCAGGTCATCGATGACTCCGATAACGGTGGCAACTCTGGCGGCAGTGATGGCGGGAGTTCTGGCGGCGGCACCGATAGCGGTTCTGATACCGGCAGCGGTGGCTCTGGCGGTGGCGGCTCATCGGGGGGCGGCAGTGGATCGGGTGGCTCGACCGGTGGTGGTAGCGGTTCTGACGGCGGCTCAACCGGTGGTGATTCCGGCAGCGGTGGTGGCTCTGGCGGTGGCGGCTCATCGGGGGGTGGTAGTGGGTCAGGTGGCTCGACCGGTGGCGATAGCGGCTCTGACGGTGGCAGTTCTGGCGGCGACAGTGACAGCGGTAACGATGACGGCGACGGTCTAGGTGCCGTACTCGATGCCATAGGTAGCGTTCGCAAGGCCATCAACGATGGCTTCAATAACCTCGTCGACACCTTCACCAATCAGGATGGCGCCCCCTCGGGCGATGATGTCGTGGCCGACTTCGATGGTCAGGGCCTCAGCGATGACCTGATGGCCGAAGCCGAAACCCAGAACGACGGTATCCAGGGCGAACTGACCCAGCGCTACCAGGATCTGTTCGAGTCCGACTCCAGCATCCTCGGTTCGGCGTTGAACAGCGTCAGGGACACCGCCACCTCCTGGCTTCCCT
>NZ_MSDO01000064.1 GCF_001937195.1 Salinicola socius
AAGCCACCGGCGGCGACTTCAGCACCGGCGCGGCGGCGGCGGGCGCCAACGAAGCGCTGGTCAAGCAACTGGATACGCTGGTCGCCAACGACCCGCAACTGCTGGTTGCCGCCTCGAAGCTCACCGGGCTGATGGCGGCGGGGCTGGTGGATGGCGACGTGGCGCAGGGTGCCGAGATCGCGGGTAACGCGACGGCGTATAACTACCTGCGGCACGCGCAGTTCCAGGACATTGCCGATCGGCTGGAACAATGCACCACGCAATCCTGTCGTGACCAGATCGTCGATCAAGCCCTCACACTGAGCCAGCAACAGGATCTCGCAGCCCTGCAACTCTGCGCCAGCGGAAGTTCAGGCTGTGGGGACGCGGTTCTGGCCTCGATGACCACCCCTTTCGAAGGTGTCGAATTCAGCAAGCCGGAGACGGCGGCCTCATTGCGCGAACTGATGTGGGAGAACCCCGGGAAGAACGGCGCGTTTGCCATGGCTGCGGCAAATCAGGACGCAGCAACCGTGGTAGATGCATTGGACCCAGAGGACCGACTCTCGCCGGAGCAACGTGCACAGGCAGAAGAAACACTGGCCGGCGTAATGAGCAGTGGCGTGATAGGAGGGGATCGGGGAGGATATACTGGTGTAATCGGTGCAAAAGGACCAACACCAAATAATTTGAACCCGAGCAGTGCTCTCACGGGCACTGAAGCTGGGGCCCCAGTCAATAGAAGCGTCATACGACCAACTTTAGGTACTACTCGCGGTGAGTACTCAGCCGTAAAACCTGGACCTCTTGCCGATGACCTAGCAGTAACGTTCTCCGGCGGAGCTTATAAAGAGGTTGTGCTGCAAAACGATACTGTCTTATACCGTGCAGGTACTTCTGACAGACCATTAGGGCAATTTTTTAGCCAAGAGAAGCCTGATGGAATTATACAAACTCGCGTTGATAAAGCTGTGCTGCCTGTATGGCCGGGTGGTGCAAAATCTCCGATCGACACTTCATTTTCCGTTAGAATTCCAGCTGGAACGAAAGTTTATGTCGGTAAGGTGGGTGTTCAGGAAGGTTTCTATGTCGGGGGATCGGAGCAGATAGTGGTGGTCAAACCTTGGGCGATCGAAGGGGTAAATGTATTGGAAGCGAGGCCGCTAAAATGAATAGGTATGAGAGTGCTGTGTTGATACTTGAGGAGATGGCAACCCTTCTCGATATGGCCGGAATTCAGGGCTGGGCTGAGAGCTTGCGACGAGTCGGTAGCTATAATGAGTCAGAAGCTTCTGTATTATATAATACGGTGCTAGGAATGTATGGCGGCAGTGGCTCCTTGAGCGATATTGTGCTTTATCATAATGGAGAACTCCTGAAGGAGGAAAATAATAAGTTTGACGAGTTGCGCTCTAAGCTTTATCTACTTTGTCGATGAGTAGGTGGAAAAGGCTTAGGCAGGTGGTACAAATGTTCGGGTGGTTCGATAGACCGTGCCAACAGAGATGGATTGGATAAGAGTAACAAAGCTCAAGGCATGCCTCGGGAGGGTTATCTGGACACGAAACTACCAGCGGGCTCTCGTTTACCGCCAAACTTCAAGGTGGTTGATTTTTTGACGAGATCACTGGTTCAGCTATTATCGCCAAAACATTTAATATGATGACTGCTACTCTTGGCGTTGGTGCCTCGAAGCGGTGGCGGCGGTCAAGGCTTCAGCCTGGACGATAGTCACGAGCACTACCCCGGCGACCTGCTGCGTCCCGATGGCCCCAGTACCCATCGTCAGGCTCGAAACTGAAACGAAGAAAGGCTGGTTGTCGAGGCTGTTACAGCGTTAACCCGTGCACCAAGAGGATGCTCTACTTAACAATATCCTCCGACAGCCTCAAAGGTGCGCTAATTGCCGCCGCCTCGGCGGGCGCCGCGAAAGGGCTGGATACCGTCTGGGGCGGTTCCACGGACATCGCCAACGGCCAGACCACCGGCTTCAATCTGAGCGATTGGGGCGATACCGGGCGCTTTGTCGGCCAGCGCGCCTCGCAGGCCGTGGTCGACGCCGGGCTGCAGACCGCCATCGCCGGCGGCGAGTTCGACGAGCATTTGCGGCAGACGTTGCAAGGGGCGGCCAGCACCGTGCTGGAAGCCACCCTGTTCAACCAGGTCGGCGACCTGGGAGAGCGCTACCCCGAGCTTCTGGCCGACGGCGAGGGCGGCAAGATCGCTCTGCACGCCCTGGCCGGCGGCCTGGCGGCGGAAGCCACCGGCGGCGACTTCAGCACCGGCGCGGCGGCGGCGGGCGCCAACGAAGCGCTGGTCAAGCAACTGGATACGCTGGTCGCCAACGACCCGCAACTGCTGGTTGCCGCCTCGAAGCTCACCGGGCTGATGGCGGCGGGGCTGGTGGATGGCGACGTGGCGCAGGGCGCTGA
>NZ_MSDO01000065.1 GCF_001937195.1 Salinicola socius
GCCGTCCGCGCCTGTTCCGGCACGTAGACCTTGCCCTGCTGCAGGCGCTCGATCAGCTCCTGCGGCGTGAGATCGATCAACGAAATGTCCCGGGCTCGAGCGATCAGCCGATCGGGTACGGTTTCGCGCATCCGAATACCGGTAATCCGCGCCACGTCGTCGTTGAGACTGTCGACATGCTGGACGTTGAGCGTGGTCCAGACATCGATACCTGCATCGAGCAGCTCTTCGATATCCTGCCAGCGCCGGGCATGACGACCGCCGGGAATATTGCGATGGGCCAGTTCGTCGACCAGCAGGATCTGCGGTCGACGCGCCAGCGCAGCGTCTAGGTCGAATTCATGGAAGGTGCGCCCATGACGTTCCCTGGGCGTCAGCGCCAGACTCGGCAGCCCGTCGCACAGGCGTTCGGTCTCATCGCGGCCGTGTGCTTCGATGACGCCCAGCAGCACGTCGCCCCCGGCGTCGAAACGTTCCCGCGCGGTGCGCAACATGGCACTCGTCTTGCCCACGCCGGGGGCAGCGCCGAGAAAGATTCGCAGCGATCCGTCATGACCGGCCCGCGTCGTTGCCAACAGGGCGTCCGGATCGGGGCGCTGCACCTCGCGGGAATGATTCACGGTTTCGATCTCCGACAATCCGCTTCAGGGTAGCGGACGCGTCTCGACCTCATTCGATAGCGTCCAGTGCCAGATTGAGTGCCAGCACGTTGACGGTCGGCTGACCGAGCCAGCCGCCGCTGTCACTATAGCGCTCGACCAGCGCCGTGACAGCCGAAGGGGACAGGCCGCGCGCGCGCGCGACACGATCGACCTGGATGGCTGCCGCTTCGGGGCTGATGGCCGGGTCGATGCCTGAGCCAGAAGCGGTCAGCAGGTCCACCGGTATCCGGCCCGGCTCGACGCCGTCGCGGGCGGTGATCTGCCCGGCGTCGGCCTCGGCGCGTTCCCGCAATGCCGGGTTGCTCGGCGCCAGGTTGGAACCGCCAACCGCGCCGGCCGCGTAATCCACCGCCGAAGGTCGACCCTGGAAATAGCGTTCGCTGGTGAATCGCTGACCCACCAGCGACGAGCCGATGACCCGACCCTCCGCATCGGCCAGCAGACTGCCGTTGGCCTGATGCGAAAACCCCA
>NZ_MSDO01000066.1 GCF_001937195.1 Salinicola socius
ATGAAAAAGACAAGGGCGAGCTGCGGGTCTCCCAGCCCAACGCCGGCGCCGGCTGGGGTGGCGTGTTCGTCCCGCGCATTGGCCAGGAAGTGCTGGTCGACTTCCTCGAGGGCGATGCCGACCGGCCGCTGATCACCGGCCGGGTCTACAACGGCGAGCAGAGCCCCGACTGGCACAGCCACGGCCTGCTCTCCGGCTTCAAGAGCAAGACCTACCGCGGCAGCAAGTACAACGAACTCGTCTTCGACGACGCCACCGACCAGGAGCGTGTCCGGCTCAACTCCGAAGCCGAGAAGAGCCAGCTCAACCTCGGCTACCTGATCCACCAGGCCGGCAACACCCGCGGCGCCTTCCGCGGTACCGGGTTCGAGCTGCGCACCGATGCCTATGGCGCCATCCGCGCCAACCAGGGGCTCTACCTCTCAAGCTGGGGCCAGCTCGGCGCCAGCGGCGACCAGCTCGACCTCACCCCGGCCAGACAGCAGCTCGACAGCGCCTACCACCTCAGCGACAGCCTCAGCCAGAGTGCCCAGGACCACAACGCCGACGCCCTCGACAGCCGCCAGAACCTCAAGCAGGCCGGGGATGACGCCGACGACCGCTACGGCAACAGCGAGCAGCGCACCGATGCTGATC
>NZ_MSDO01000067.1 GCF_001937195.1 Salinicola socius
CGGGCGACGACGAGAAGTTCGATGGCCATCGCATCGTCTTCACCGACGACGTCGACACCACCCAGCCGGTCAGCCCCCAGGCGATCCGCTTCCACCGCCAGGATGCCACCGAGACGGAAGACGCGCTGACCCAGTGGGGCGGCGTGCGAAGCCAGCAGCCCACCCGCGTCAGCGTCGGCACCTTCGACTACAAGCAGCCGTCACTGACCAAGCGCACCGGCCTCGATACCCTCAGCGATCAGGGCAACCTGCCCGACACCGAGGCCTACGACTACGCCGGCGAGTACTACTACCACGGCTACGAGCGCGGCGAACGCCTCACCGAAAACCGGCTGGAAGCGCATGAATCCCTGGCCAAGCGTTTTCGCGGCAGCGGTGGCGCGCGCCAGCTCCAGGCCGGGCGCTGGTTCGAACTCACCCAGCACCCGCTGCACGACCTAGGGGGTGAGGAAGAGCGCCAGTTCCTGCTGCTCGGGGTGACCGTCCACGCCGAAAACGCCCTGCCGGTCTCGGCCCAGCTCCAGGCGCTGCCGGGTAGCCTGCAGCCGCAGCTCGACGCCGCCAGGAAAGCGCATGGGCTGGAAGACGAAGGCGAT
>NZ_MSDO01000068.1 GCF_001937195.1 Salinicola socius
GGCCATCGCATCGTCTTCACCGACGACGTCGACACCACCCAGCCGGTCAGTCCCCAGGCGATCCGCTTCCACCGCCAGGATGCCACCGAGACGGAAGACGCGCTGACCCAGTGGGGTGGCGTGCGCCGCCAGCAGCCCACCCGCGTCAGCGTCGGCACCTTCGACTACAAGCAGCCGTCACTGACCAAGCGCACCGGCCTCGATACCCTCAGCGATCAGGGCAACCTGCCCGACACCGAGGTCTACGACTACGCCGGCGAGTATTACTACCACGGCTATGCGCGCGGCGAACGCCTCACCGAAAACCGGCTGGAAGCGCATGAATCCCTGGCCAAGCGTTTTCGCGGCAGCGGTGGCGCGCGTCAGCTCCAGGCCGGGCGCTGGTTCGAGCTCACCCAGCACCCGCTGCACGACCTGGGGGGTGAGGAAGAGCGCCAGTTCCTGCTGCTCGGGGTGACCGTCCACGCCGAAAACGCCCTGCCGGTCTCGGCCCAGCTCCAGGCGCTGCCGGGCAGTCTGCAGCCCCGGCTCGACGCCGCCAGGAAAGCGCACGGTCTCGAGGCAGAAACGGCCGATCCCACCGGTGAACGCCTCAGCGGCCGTCTCAAGGACTATGCCACCGGCGGCACCGGCCACTTTCTGGTCGATCTCGACGCCCAGCGCCGCACCCAGCCCTACCGCCATCCGCTGGCCCATCAGCGTCCGGTGATCGGTGGCCCGCAGAGCGCCACCGTGGTCGGCCCCGCCAACGAAGAGATCCATACCGATCACCTCAACCGCGTGCGCGTCAAGTTCCACTGGGACCGCCAGGGTCAGAACGATGAAAACTCCAGCGTCTGGCTGCGGGTCTCCCAGCCCAACGCCGGCGCCGGCTGGGGTGGCGTGTTCGTCCCGCGCATCGGCCAGGAAGTGCTGGTCGATTTCCTCGAGGGCGATGCCGACCGGCCGCTGATCACCGGCCGGGTCTACAACGGCGAGCAGAGTCCCGACTGGCACAGCCACGGCCTGCTCTCCGGCTTCAAGAGCAAGACCTACCGCGGCAGCAAGTACAACGAACTCGTCTTCGACGACGCCACCGATCAGGAGCGTGTCCGGCTCAACTCCGAAGCCGAGAAGAGCCAGCTCAACCTCGGCTACCTGATCCACCAGGCCGGCAACACCCGCGGCGCCTTCCGCGGTACCGGGTTCGAGCTGCGCACCGATGCCTATGGCGCCATCCGCGCCAACCAGGGGCTCTACCTCTCAAGCTGGGGCCAGCTA
>NZ_MSDO01000069.1 GCF_001937195.1 Salinicola socius
CCACCGGATCGGTGACATCGATGGTGACCGCGCCGAGGTTACCCACCCCGCTGGTGTTGCCGGCGGCATCGGTCTGACGCACCTGCACGGCGCCAGCGGCATAGTCGCCTTCGGGCAGCTCGAAGGCGGTACCCGTGCCGGGCGTCCAGCTATCGCCACCATCGGTGGAATATTCCCACGTTGCCTCGCCTTCGAGGCCATCGACACTGATCATCGGGTCACGGGTGATGCCGTCACCGTCGGTGGCGGTATCCACCGCCAGCGTGGGTGTCGGGACCTCCGGTGCCACGCTGTCCAGCGTGCTCGTGTCGGTAACCGTGCCGGTATTGCCGGCGGCATCGGTGACCGACAGCGTCGCGGTCAGTTCGCCATCAGTGAGACCGGAGAGATCCACGCCATTGGTCGTCAGATTGCCGTCCGCATCGACGGTGATATCCGCGGGATCGACAGTAACGGTATTGCCGCTGGCGTCACTGATGATCAGCGAGCTCACGGTCGCATCGCTTTCGAGGCTGCCGCTCAAGGTGACGTTGCCGGCCTCGTCGGCATTGAGGAAGCCGTCGCCGCCATCATTGATCTCGATGTCGTTGTCACCGGCGTTGGGTGCAGCGGTATCCACGATTGCCGTGGCGGGGTCACTGGTATTGCCCGCCGCGTCCGTGGCCGTGGCATTGATCGTGTCGCCATCGGCGAGCGGGTCGCTCGGCGTTACGCTCCAGTTGCCGTCGCCATCGACGAGGGCCGGGTCACCGATCGCGTTGCCCGCATCATCGGTCAAGGTGACCGTGCTGCCGGGTTCGGCGGTGCCGGTGATGATGTCGCCGTTGGTCGGGTCGATCGCCGGCGCCATCGGATCGACGGTATCCACGTTGAGGGTGAAGCTCGGGCTGGCCGGGGAGACGTTGCCAGCGGCATCGGTGGCGGTGGCGGTGAAGTTCACCTCGCCATCGGGCAGGGCGTTCGCGTCGCCGATGGTGAATGACCAGTTGCCATCGTCGTCGGCATCGGCAGTGCCGATCTGGGTACCGTTGGCGAGGATCGCCACCGTGGCATTGGCTTCGGCGGTGCCGGTCAGTGTC
>NZ_MSDO01000009.1 GCF_001937195.1 Salinicola socius
AGAGTACCTGACTACGAATCAGGGGGTCGGAGGTTCGAATCCTCCCGGGCGCACCATCTTCTCGAGAACCCCCGCACTCCTGTTACAAAGGGTGCGGGGGTTTTTGTTCATGGGTCATTCGATTGTGGTCGGGCGCAGGTGGCCCCACGACGGATCGTGCCCGGACTCATCGCTATCCAGACCGGCCAGAAAGGATGGCAGGGCGGTTTCCCGTCGCAATGCCATGAAGCGCGTTGCCGCTTCTGCATCTCGGCCCCGCATGATGTTCAGCCACTGCTTCAGCAACGATACGATCACTTTCTCCTGCATTCCCGCCTGCTGCTTGGCCTGTGCATAGCGCGTCAGCATTGCGCTGCGCGCCGACCACGGCGTCGGCGATAGACGTTCGCCGCCGGAATCCTGCCAGTGACGGATGCGCCGAGCCAGCCACGGGTCGGCCAGCATGCCGCGGCCCAGCATGACATCGTGACAGCCCGAGAGCGTGCGCGCTTTCCAGTAATCCTCCAGCGACCAGATATCGCCGTTGGCCACCACCGGCACGCTGACGGCGCTGCGGATACGAGCGATCCATTCCCAGTGGGCGGGCGGGCGGTAGCCCTCGCGCCGCGTTCGGGCATGGACCACCAGTTCCTCGGCACCGCCAGCTTCCGCCGCCTGTGCGCAGGCCAGGGCCAGCTGCTTGTCGTCGAAGCCGAGCCGCAGCTTGGCGTTGACCGAAACCCCGAAGCGCCGTCCCGCATCTGCCACCGCCGTGACCACGGCATGAACACGCTCCGGCGTGCGCAGCAGTGAAGCGCCGCCGTCGTGACGATTGACCGTCTTGGCCGGGCAACCGAAGTTGAGATCGAGACGTGTCGCACCCTGAGCGATCGCCTGCTCGGCATTGGCGGCCAGCGCCTGCGGGTCGGAGCCGAGCAGTTGCAACGTGACCGGCGTGGACGACGGCGTGAGCGGCCCCGAACTGCCTGCCGTCGCCAGCTCCGGACAGTGGCGCAGGAACACTCGCGGTGGCAGCTTGGCGTCGACGACGCGCACGAATTCGGTGACGCACCAGTCAAGCGCGCCATCGTCGCTCAGCAGGGCGCGAGTGTCGGCATCGATGACGCCCTCCATGGGCGCCAGGCCGATACGGCCCCTCTTGATCGAGGGTGCGCGAGAAAAAGGCACGTCGGGAGAGGCGGTGTCAGAAAAGGCGGTGTCAAAATAGGAGAAAGGCTGTGCCATACGACCTCCGGAGAATCGGTCGCCACGCTAGCACACCTCTCGCCGAGGACGAATGAAAAGATGAGCGGCACCGTCGCCGGATTGCCGCTCGTCCTGTGATTCATCAAGTGCTGGCGCGGACGCCAGCCCGTTGCTGAAGCAAGCGCCGGACCGTAAACACCACCGAGAGCACGGCAAGCAGCAGCAGCGCCGCCGAGATCGGGCGAGTGAAGAATAGCGTCCAGTCCTCGTCGGCCATCAGCGCACGGCGCAGGTTGGTTTCGGCGATCGGTCCCAGAATGACCCCGAGTACCAGCGGTGCCAGCGGGTAATCGAGCTTGGCCAACAGGTAGCCCACCAGGCCGACGCCGGTCAGAAGATAGAGATCGGTGACTCGATTGTTGAGTGCCAGCGCGCCGACCGCGCAGCAGACCAGCACCACCGGGACGATGATCGACTTGGGGATTTCGGTGATCCGCAGGAACCAGCGCATGCTGATCAGACAGAAGGCCAGCACCATGCCGGCGGCCACAAACATCGCCAGGAACATGCCGTAGACCAGATCGGCGTTGTCCATGATCAAGCGGGGACCGACGCTGACGCCCTGTACCATCAGCGCGGCCATCAGTACGGCGTCGACCGCGCTGCCGGGGATGCCCAGCGCGATCATCGGGATCAGCCCGCCGCCGGCCGTGGCCGAGTTGCCGGACTCCGACGCGACCACGCCGTCGGCGATACCGGTGCCGAAAAGCTCCGGCGTCTTCGACGCGCGTTTGGCCTGATCGTAGGCGATCAGGTTGGCGATGCTGCCGCCGGCGCCCGGTACCGCGCCGATGACCACGCCCAGCATCGACGAACGCAGCAGATTGCCGGGCCGGCCAAGCACCTCTCGCATTACGGCGAACGGTCGAAAATGCATCTTCCCGCTCACCAGCGCCTGCCCCTGATGGAGTTCCGCAGGATTCTCGACTTCGCTGGCAAGCTGGCTGACCGCGAAGATACCGATCAGCACTACCAGGAATGGAATGCCGGCCGCCAGCACGTCGATACCGAAGGTGAAGCGGGGCACCCCCATCATTGGATCCTGTCCCACCGTCGCGATGAACAGTCCCAGCAGGCTCATCATCAGCCCCTTGAGAATCGACTTGCCGACCAGGCTTGCCACCACGGTGACGGCGAACAGGATGAGCGAGAAGTACTCCCAGGGCCCGAGCTTGACGGCGATCATGGCCAGTGGCGGCGCGGCCACGATCAGCACCACGGCGCTGATCAGCGCACCGAAGAACGAGGCCCAGATCCCCAGTGCCAGCGCTCGGCCCGGCTCGCCCTTGCGGGCCATGGGATAGGCATCGAAAGTGGTCGCTACCGCCGAAGGTGTACCGGGAATGCCCAGCAGCGCTGCGCTGATCAGCCCGCCGGACCCGCCCCCGACATAGACCGCAAGCATGGTCGCCACGCCTTGCAAGGGCGGCATGGTGAAGGTGACCGGCAGTGTCAGCACGATCGCCATGGTGATCGTGAATCCGGGAATGGCGGCGGCCACGACACCAGCCATGACCCCAATCATCATGCTGACGAGTGTCGCCAGCGAAAACAGTTGTTCGACGCTGCTGAGCAGTGCATCGGTCATTGGCATGGGAAATTCTCTCGTCCCGTTGGTCTTGTTTGAGTGGGCTATCAGTCCAGGGCTATCCGTTCAGGGCTATCCGTTCAGGACTATCCGTTCAGGACTATCCGTTCAGGACTATCCGTTCAGGGCTTACGGTCTCCAGCTACCAGAGGTGCCCCCGGGGTAGTGAAATCAGGAACACGTGGCTGAACAGCACGTAGAGTCCTAGGCCGAAGACCGCGGCGATCACGCCAGCAATCAGCAGTCGTCTTCCGCGTCGGGCGCCCAGAATGACTTGCACCGCCAACAGGAACAGCAGTGATGCCAACGCGAAGCCGATCCACGGCATCAGCAGGGCGTAGAGCGAGAATACCGCCAGCGTGGCAAAGGCCATGCGGCGCTGGATGAACCAGTGGGTGGCTCCCACGCCCGCCTCACGATCGGTGCGGCGCAGCGCTGCCACCGACTGCACCATGATCGCCAGATTGAAGGTGATCAACGCGCCCAGAATCAGCCGGGGAAAGGAGCCGGCACCCAGCGGTTCCCACATCGACGAGGGCAGGTCGCCGGCCTGCAGGAACAGACCCACGAACAGCGCCGCCAGGCCGGCATTGAAGATGATGTTGGCGAGCGCCTTGCCGCGCTCGCTGTCAGTCTCCCGCTCGACGCGGGAGACCGTGTTGGTGGCATCGTTCATCGCGCCAGCTTGCCGGAAAGGCGCTTGATGGTTGCATCGACATCAGCAAGGTAGTCGGCGTAAGCCTGCGGCCCCATGAACTCGACTTCGGCGCCAGCCTTGTTGACCCGAGAGATGAACTCCGGATTCTGGGACATGGTTTCGAAACCCTTTGCCAAGGTTTCCACCTTGGCCTGATCGATTCCCTTGGGTGCGACGATGCCGCGGTTGATGCTCAGGTTGAGATTGTCGTAACCGAGCTCCTTGAAGGTAGGTACGTCGGGTGTCTGCTTGAGACGCTCCTTGCTGCCGACGGCGAGAAAGCGCAGGTCGCCGTTCTTGACGAACTCCAGGCTCGAGGAGATATCGCCGATCGAGGCGTCGATGTGACCTCCCACCAGCGAACGAATGCGTGCGCCGGTTCCCTCGAAACCGACGTATCGGAACTGGGCGCCGATAGCGTCTTCGATCATCGCTGCATGGACATGGGGAATGCCGCCGAGGGTGGCGCCGACACGAATCTCGCCAGGATTGGCCTTGGCGTACTCGGCGAACTCCTCGAATGTCTTCCAGTCACTGTCGGCATTGACCACCAGGTATTGCGGTGAGGAGGCCAGCGAGGCGATCGGCTGGAAATCATCCCAGTTGAGCTGGGTCAGGCCGGTGGCGTTGGAGGCCATCAGCCCCTCGTGGATCTGACCCACGGTGTAGCCGTCGGGATCTTTCTGCGCGAGCTCCTTGAGGCCGATGGTCCCGCTGACGCCGGGCATGTTGATCACCGGCATCGGCTGGCCAAGGGTTTCCTGGGCGGCGTTGGAAATGATGCGCATCAGGGCATCGCTGCCACCGCCCGGCGACCACGGCACGATGAATTCGATGGCGTGATCGGGGTAGTCGTCGGCTTGTACCGACTGACTGGTCGCCAGAGCGGCGGCGCCGAGCCCGACGGTCAGTGAAGCGATCGCCGCGCTGGAGGCGAGCGCTCGGCCCAGCTTTCCATGGGCGGCATGGTGGAGTACGTCGTAGAACATGAGTTGTCCTTATTGATTTGTTGGTTTGACGTCGTGTCGTCTTGCTTCGAATCGTTGTCTGTCTTCGAGGTGCTGCTTTTTTGAGGTGCTGCTTTTCTTCGGCTCGGGCGGTTTTCCCACCGCTTATCCGAGCAGAAATCCGCCATAGACCAGGCCAAGAAGCACGGCCCATACCGGATGAAGCTTGAGTCGCCACAGCATGACGCAGGCGATCGCGGCGATGATCGCAGTGTGAATCCAGCCGGCGTCGCCGACCCCTTCGCTCAGAAACGACCAGGTGAGATAGCCCATCAGCACCATGATCACCGGTCTCACCCACTGGCTCATCGACTTGACCTTGATCGAATCCCGGTAGCGATACAGGGTTCCCAGTGCTACCAGCATCAGGATCAGCGAAGGGGCGACGGTGGCAAAGGTTGCCACCAGACCGCCGCCGATCCCGGCCACGTCGTAGCCGATGTAGCCGGCCATCTTGGTGGCGATGGGGCTGGGCAGCGTGTTGCCCAGCGCCAGGGTCTCGGCGAACTGCTGTGAAGTCATCCAGCCATAGCGGCCGACCACTTCGTTCTCGACCAGCGGAATGATCGCAGGGCCGCCGCCGTAGCCGATGATGTTGGGAATGAAAAAGGCGAGGAACAGATCCCAGTAGATCATGACTCGGTCTCCCCGCTACGCTCGCGCCGCCGGTCCGGGCGCAGCAGCGCCGCCACCAGAATTGCCGCGATCACCAGCCCCGGGTGGATATCCAGCCCGTAGATCAGGCCACCGGCGATCGCTCCCATGATCAGGGTCACGATCCAGCCCAGCACGGCGCGTGATTTTTGAAAGAAGTCCCAGGTCAGTTGGGCCATCATCACCATCACCACCGGGACGACGCCCTCGCTCATGCCCTGAATCCAGCGCTGATCGCGGTAGCGGGTGAACAGTCCCAACAGCACGACCATTGCCACGATGCAGGGCACGATCACCGCCAGGACGGCGTTGATGCAGCCCAGCACGCCGCCGACTCGATAACCGATGGTGCCGGCCATCTTGGTCGCGATGGGCCCGGGCAGGGTATTGCCGATGGCCAGCACGTCGCCGAATTCTTCATCGTTCATCCACTGGTAGCGCGTGACCGCCTCGGCACGAACCAGCGGAATCATCGACGGGCCACCGCCGAATCCCAGCAGGCCGATGCGCAGGAACGCCACGAACAGGCGTCGCTGAGTCGTCAAGGATGAGGGCATGGCTCAGAGCACCGCGATGCTGGAGTCGGTACGCGGCTCGGTGCCGCCGCAGTAGATCCCGCTTTCAGGATCGCGCAGAATGATCTGGCCGCGGCCGTAGGCGGTGCTGTCGACGGCCATCGTCATCTGATGACCGCGTACCGCCATCTCGCGAATCACATGCATCGGATAGCCCGGCTCGATACCGATCTGGCGTCCGCCCATCCACTGCCAGCGCGGTGCGTCCAGCGCTGCCTGCGGGTTGAGGCCGAAGTCGACCAGATTCATCACCACCTGCATGTGACCCTGCGGTTGCATGAAACCGCCCATCACGCCAAACGGGCCGAGCGCGGTGTCGCCGCGGGTCAGGAAGCCGGGAATGATGGTGTGAAAGGTGCGTTTGCCGGGCGCCAGCACGTTGACGTGACCGGCATCGAGGCTGAAACCGTGACCGCGATTCTGCAGCGAGATGCCGGTATCCGGCACTACCACGCCGGAACCGAAACCGTGATAGTTGCTCTGGATATAGGAGACCATGTTGCCGTCGCTGTCGGCGGTAGCCAGATAGACGGTGCCGCCGGCTTGCGGCTGGCCGGGCTCGGGATCGATGGCGCGCTCGCCGATCAGACGGCGACGGACGTCGGCGTACTCGTCGCTCAGGAGCGAGGCGACGCTGGTGCGCATGTGCTCGGCCTGAGTGATGTGATGATGGCCATCGGTGTAGGCGAGTTTCATCGCCTCCAGCTGACGATGCAGCAGTTGCGGATCGTCGCGCACGGTGACATCGAATCCTTCCATCATGCGCAGCGCCATCAATGCCACCATGCCTTGTCCGTTGGGCGGAATTTCCCAGACGTCATAGCCGCGGTAGTTGACCGAGATCGGATCGACCCACTCGGGCCGATAGTTCGCCAGGTCCTCGGCTCGCAGGTAGCCGCCCGTCGCTCGCGAAAAGGCGTCGATCTTTTGCGCCAGCTCGCCACGATAGAAGCTCTCGCAGCGGCTCTCGGCCAGCGCCTCGAGGGTTCTGGCCTGGGCCTCGTTGCGGTGGAGTTCAACGGGCTGGGGCGCGTGACCATTCGGCGTGAAGGCCTCCAGCCACGTCGCGATGGCGGGATCATCCGCCTTGGCACGAAATTCGACCTCGGCGCGCTGCCATAGCAGGCTGATCACCGGAGAGACAGGGAAGCCTTCCCGGGCGATGCGGATCGCCGGCGCCAGCAGGGTGGCGAAGTCCAGCTTGCCATACTGCCTGGAGAGCTCGGCCCAGGCGGCGGGAATGCCGGGGACGGTGACCGGCGTCCAGCCGTGCAGGGGCATCTCATCGTGACCGGCGGCCTTGACCGCCTCGGGCGTCAGCCGCGCCGGCGCATGGCCACTGGCGTTGAGGCCATGGAGCTTGCCGCCACCGTCGTGGCCCTCGGCCAGCCACACCAGCGCAAAGGCATCGCCGCCGATGCCGTTGCCGCTAGGCTCGACCACGGTCAACACCGCTGCCGTCGCGATGGCGGCATCGATCGCGTTGCCGCCCTGGGCCAGCATATCGCGTCCGGCCTGGCTGGCCTGTGGCTGTGACGCCGCAACCATGCCCCGGCTGGCATAGGTGGCACTACGGCGAGACGGAAAGGGGTTGTTGTGATCGAAAGCGAGTGACATGGCATTTCTCGATTTATTGTGAGCCGATTGACCGTGAGACGGTTCGCTGAAGCCGGCCGCCCCGAGATCGAAAGGTCTTACGGTAAACTGATGCAAATCGTTTATGATATAAAAAATCGATTTTTACTATGGCGTCGTACTCTCGTGCAGGTCAAGTCCCTTGTCGGCATCATGGGCGACGTCGACAAATCAGTGAGTTCTCGTCATCGAAAGAAGGTCAGTCTCTATGGGAGCCGAAGTGCCCACCGGCAGCCTGTCGGCCAGCCAGCTGTACGCAGCACTGAAACGCGATCTGATCGGCGGTCGTTTTGCCACCGGACAGAAGCTCGCCATTACCGCACTCAAGCAGCATTATCGTGTCGGGCTGAGCCCGTTGCGCGAAGCGCTGAATCGACTGGCGGCCTATGGCCTGCTGGAGCAGGAGAGCCAGCGGGGCTTTCGGGTTCCCGCGCTGAAACGTACCGAGCTGGACGACATCGCCGATTTAAGGCAGCGCTTCGAGGGGCAGGCGCTGGAGCAGGCGCTCGAAGCCGGTGGCGACGAATGGGAGGCCGGCCTGCTGGCGGCGTTCCACCGGCTCAAGCGGGCGGATGAAGTCTCCGGGCAGCTCGATCACTGGGAACAGATGCACCTGCAGTTCCATCGTCATCTGCTGGAGCCCTGCGGCTCACCCTGGCTGCTGCGCTTCATCGAACAGCTTCATGATCAGTTCGACCGCTACCGCCGCATGGCGCCGGCCAACGACGCGGTACGGACGATGCTCAATGATCAGCATGGCCAACTGGTCGACCTGGCGATGGCACGCGATATCGCCGCCGCCAGAGGTTTGCTCGAAGAGCACATACGGCTCTCCTACGAAGTGGCTCAGGGCGCCTGCCAGGAGAATCGGAGGAGCGGAGGTAGCAACGAGGGGGAGAGCGAGAGAGAAGGCGGAAGCGTGCCGGGAGCGTAACGACGCCGCGGTTCGATCACACGGCGCGAGCGAGCCCGATCAAAGGCGTACCAGTGCGCCTTTGAGGCGTTGCTCGAGCGACGTCAGCGAGACGCTGTCATCGGCGGGCCATTCCAGTGCCAGGCGCGCGCCGTGGCTATCGTAATCGGCGCTGGCGACGGGGATGTCGTGCTCCGCCAGCCAGCGACGGGTTTCCGCCTCATGGCTGAAATCGACCTGGATAGCCACCGCGCGACGCTCGGTGAACGCGCGCCGGGGTAGCGTTTCGAGCGCCTTGAGCACGGCCTGGGTGTAGGCGCGAACCAGGCCGCCGGTACCCAGCTTGGTGCCGCCGAAATGGCGTGTCACGACAGCGCCGACCTGTCCCATGCCGCTGCCTTCCAGGGCCTGGAACATGGGTCGTCCGGCGGTGCCGCCCGGTTCGCCATCATCCGAGAATCCGATCGCGACCTGCTCGCCGGGCGCGCCGGCGATGAAGGCAGAGCAGTGATGGCTGGCATCGGGATAGGTGGCCCGCGCCTCGTTCAGAAGCGTGTCGAAGGCAGCGCTGTCTGGCGCATGACAGAGCCAGCAGATGAAGCGGCTCTTCTCGATCTCGATGGCATGAACATGACGCTCGGAGGGGGCAAGATCGGGGATCGGATAGCGCATGGAATCTCTTGGTCGATTCGAGCAGGCAAAGCCTGCTCGGGCCGCTGCCAGTCCGGCCCGATGGCTCAGGCCGCCTGAGGCGAGTTGCTGCGCATCACGCCCATGACCAGACCGAGCACCTGAACGTCCTCGTTCTTCAAGTAGATCGGCGGCATGCTGTCGTTGGCGGGCTGCAGGCGGACGCCGGATTTCTCGATGAACAGCTTTTTCAGCGTCACTTCGTGATTGTTGATCAGGACTACCGCGGTCTCGCCGTTTTCCGCCGACTCGTAGCGTTCGATGATGATGACATCGCCATCGAAGATGTTGCTGTCGATCATCGAATCGCCGCGGACGCGCAGCGCATAGGTGTTGCGGCGGACCAGCTTCGCCGGGACGTGCACGGTAGCATTGTCGAGGCAGGCTTCCATCGGCAGGCCGGCAGCGACCTGGCCCAGCAGCGGGATCTCGACCATATCGGTGGCGTCGATGGGTTCCCAGTTGCCGTCGATCAGCGGCAGATTCGGCTGGCGCTGGAGATAGCTCGGTGCGGCGTTTGTCATCGTCTTCTCCCGAGGTGGTATCGCCATCATAGCAAGGCAAGCGGCTGCGGCAAGTTGATAGCGCCACTTCCCTTGGCAACTTCACGTTCTTTCTTCACATTCTCGATGTCTGCCGCCGGCCATGCCCAAGTCGGCTCGATGGCTGGCGCGACCGATTCGGCGACATTGACGCTGGATATCGACCACGCGGTGCCTTAGGCTCTGCCGAAACCTGCAGCGGGCCGCCAAGACGGGCATTTCGCCGCTGTGACATCGGGTCCGGGAGCTCCATTTACTGCATGCGCCTCAAGTCCATCAAGCTGGCCGGCTTCAAGTCGTTCGTCGATCCGGTCACGGTACCGTTCGACGGCAACATGACCGCCATCGTCGGACCCAACGGTTGCGGCAAGTCCAACGTCATCGACGCCGTGCGCTGGGTGATGGGCGAATCCTCCGCCAAGACACTGCGCGGCGAGTCGATGACCGATGTCATCTTCAACGGCTCCACCGGTCGATCCCCCATCGGCCTGGCCTCCGTCGAACTGATTTTCGACAATCGCGACGGTGATCTCGGCGGCGCCTACGCCGGTTATAACGAGATCGCAGTGAAGCGCCAGGTCACCCGCGAAGCGCAGTCCACCTACTTCCTCAACGGCCAGAAATGTCGCCGCCGCGATATCGCCGACATTTTCCTGGGCACCGGCCTGGGGCCACGCTCTTACGCGATCATCGGCCAGGGCATGATTTCCCGGCTCGTCGAGGCGCGTCCGGAAGAGCTTCGCAATACGCTGGAAGAGGCGGCGGGAATCTCCAAGTACAAGGAGCGCCGCCGGGAGACCGAGAACCGGCTGCGGCGTACCCAGGAGAACCTCGAGCGTCTCGACGATATTCGCGAGGAACTCGACAAGCAGCTCGAACGCCTCAAGCGCCAGGCCGAAGCGGCCAAACGCTATCGCACGCTGAAACAGGAGGAGCATCGCCTGCGGGGCGAGCTGGCGGTCCTGCGCGAGCGGGCGCTGCGCAGCCAGCAGCGCGACGAGGAAGCCCGCGTGCTCGACTGCGAGATCCAGGTCGAACGCGAGATTCTTGGGCAGCGACAGTGTGAAACGCGCCTGGAGGAAGGTCGGGAGATGCGCGATGCCGTGGCCGCGGAGCTGGAAACGCATCAGGCCGCGTTCTACCAGACCGGTGCCGATATCGCCCGGCTGGAGCAATCGCTCGAACATGCCCGCCAGCGCGCGCAGCAGTTGGCCGGTGATCTCGACGGTGCCCAGCGCGAGCGGGATTCGCTGGCACAGCTGGTCGAGCAGGACGCCGCGCGTCGTGCGCAACTGGAGGCCCGACTCGAGACGCTGCTGCCCGATGCCGAGATTGCAGATGAGGCATTGCTGACATTGGAGGCTCAGCTCGAGGAGGCCGAGGCGGCAGCCCATGAGCGCCAGCAGCAGTGGGAGGCGTTCAACGAACGGGACCGGGACGCACGCCACCGCGCCGAACGCGAACAGGAGACGATCCAGCGCCTCGAACGCCAGCTCGAGGAGTGGGCCCGCGAGCTCGAGCGCCGTCGGCAGCAGCGGGCGGAGCTGCCCGACGTCGGTGACCTCGACGTGGAAAGGGAGGCGCTGCAGGAAGCCTTGGCGGTATTGGACGAGCGACAGCAGACGCTGGAGATTCGCCGCGAGGAGCGTCATCAGTCGCGTCAGCGTGCCCGGGAGGGGCAGGCCGACGTTCAGGCATCCCGGGATAGCGAACGCGAGCGTCAGCATCGTTGCCAGGGAGAGATTGCCTCGCTCGAGGCCCTGATCGAGGCGGCGCTGAGCGATGACGACGCCAGTCTGGCCGAGCATCTCGATGATCACCCGCTGGCTGACGCGCCGCGGGTTGCCGAGGGTCTCGCCGTAGCGGAGGGCTGGGAGCGTACCGTTGCCTGGGTGCTCTCGCCCTGGCTCAAGGCGCGTCTGGCGGACCCTGAAGCTGCCCGTGCGCCGCTGGAATCGCTGACTCGCGGCGAGCTGCCGGTGGTGTCGGGTCAGGCAGCAGGCGCCGCACCGGCGCAGTCGTTGGGCGCGAAAGTCGACGGTGCCGGCGCGCTGACGCTGTTGCTGTCGACGATCCACTGCGTCGACGATTCGGCAACGGCCTGGCAGAGGGCCGCCGAGCTTTCCGAAGGCCACAGCGTGATCACCAAGGATGGCCTGTGGCTGGGCCACGGTTGGGCCAGGCGTCTGGGGCGGGACGACGCCAACGCGGATAGTGTCTTGCTGCAGCGTCAGCGTCGCGACGTGCTGCTCGAGGAACTGGCGACACTCGACGCCTCGCTGGCCGAGCGCGAAGCGCAGATCGCCCGCTGGCAGACCGAGACCCACGCCAACGAGGCGGCGCTGGAAACTCTGCGGCAGGAGGAGCGTGAGCTCGCCGAACAGCGCCAGGTGCAAGCGACCCGACTCGCTACCCTGGAAAGTCGGGTGGAGCATGTGGCCTCGCGACTGCGGGAGTTCGACACCGAGCAGGCGCAGGGCCAGGAGCGGCAGGCTTCCCAGGCGTTGGAGCTCGAAAGTGCCAGGGAGCGCTGGCAGCAGGCGCTCGATCAGATCGAGGCCAACAGCGCCGAGCGCGACTCGCGACAAGCGTCCCGCGAGCAGAGTCAGGCACGGTTGACCGGACTGCGCCAGCAGCAGCAGCAGGCGCGCCAGACCCAGCAGCAGCTGGCGCTCGAACGTCAGCGTCTGGAGGCCCAGCGCGGCGAGCTTCAGCAGCAGGCCGAGCGCAGCCGGGAACAGCTCTCTCGGCTCGAGGAGCGTTGCGAGCTGCTGCGAGAGCAACGCGAGACACTCCACGAGCCCGACGACGATCAACGCGAGCGCCTGGCACAGCTGCTCGAAACGCGATCGCAGCAGGAAACCGCGCTCAATCGCTGTCGGGATCGCGCCAATCAGATTGGCGAAACGCTGCGTCAGACCGAGATCGATCGCCAGCAGCATGAACGCCAGCTGGAAGGGCTTCGTCAGCGGCTGCAGGAAGCCAGAATGCAGGTGCAGGCGTTGACGCTCAAGGCCGATGCTCAGCAGGAGGCGCTGGCGGAGCAGCAGCAGGACGCCCGCGAGCTACAGCAACATCTCGATCCCGATGCCACCGAATCCGCCTGGCAGACCCGCCTGGAAGAGACCGGCGAGCGCATCCGGCGGCTCGGTGCCATCAACCTGGCGGCGATTGAGGAGTACGAGCAGCAGGCCGAACGACGCGACTATCTTGAAGCCCAGCATGCCGAGCTCAGCGAGGCGATCGACACGCTGGAACGGGCAATCAAGCGCATCGATCAAGAGACACGATCCCGTTTCAAGCAGACTTTCGAACAAGTGAACCAGGGCCTGATGGCACTTTTTCCACGAGTCTTCGGCGGTGGGGCCGCGTGGTTGAGGCTCACGGGGGAGGATTTGCTGGAGACGGGCGTGGCAATCATGGCCCGCCCCCCTGGCAAGAAAAACAGCACCATTCATTTGCTGTCAGGGGGTGAAAAAGCGCTGACGGCACTGTCTTTGGTGTTTGCTATCTTCCAGCTCAATCCGGCCCCTTTTTGCATGCTCGATGAAGTCGATGCGCCACTCGACGACGCGAATGTCGGACGCTATGCGAAGCTGGTCAAGGAAATGTCCGAGAGCGTCCAGTTCATCTTCATCACCCATAACAAAATTGCGATGGAAGCTGCCGAACGATTGATGGGCGTGACCATGCAGGAGCCGGGCGTATCCCGTCTGGTATCCGTCGGTGTGGAGGAAGCGGCATCGATGGCAGAGGCGTCCTGATGTTGTCGAAAATAGCCAAACTGGCTATGGACGTAATAGGATGTCGCACATGGGATGGAATTGAAGGGTGATTGCTGATGGGCAAAACTTCACTTGACAAAGAAAAAAAGTAGCCCATTTTTGACAAATCACGCTATGCTAAGGCCAACATGCCGTGAGCATGTTGTCCTCTTCCAGCATAGTGGCACCGCGAACAGGCAAGACGACCCATGGAACTAAGAGAGTGGCTGATCATCCTGGGGCTGGTTTTGGTGGCGACCATCGTGGTCGATGGCTTCCGCCGCCTTCAGCGCCAACGTCGGGTTCCGCGCCTAGATCAGGCGATCGGAGAGAGTGGAACTGACGACGGATCCGAGGCGGATCCGGAACAGGCGGCCCGCGAGGCCGAGGTCAACTGGGAATTGCCCAATGGAGGGGCACGTGTCGTCCGAGCGGCGACGTTCGAACGTAGCGGTAACGGTGCGGAGCCGGTCAGGCCTTCCGAGCCCAAGCGTCAGGAGCGGATTCCGAAAGAGGAGCTGCAAAGCAGCATTCTCGATCGTGGCACGCGCTCGTCGTTCGCCGACATGCAGCACAACGTGACGAACAATGTGAAGAGTGCGGTTCGTGCCGGTGCCAAGCGTGTCAGTGATTCGGCACACCGTCTGAGCCACAGGCGCGACGATGCCAGGCGTGAAGCGGAGGACGCGCGGGCGCAGAAAGCGGAGCGTCATCTCGAGCCGCGGCTGGCGTCCGAAGAGGGGATGTCAGCCGAGCCCGCCAGCCGTCTGCAGATCACCACCCTGGTGCCGAAGGATGGTGATGCCGTCGCAAACGGTGGCCGGCAGGACGTCGAGGAGACGAACGTGGCCGATCAGCCGGAATCGATTCGGTCGGATCGCCGCGCCGAGCCGAAATGGGAAGGGCAGCCGGCTACCGATCTCGATGCCTCATCGCGCCATGATGTCGTCACCCAGCATCCGGCGGTGGAACGGGCCAAACGTCACCACGTCAGTGCCGCACGCGCCCGCGAGACGCTGGCACATTCCGACGAGATCATCGTCATCAGCGTGCTGGCCAGAACCGAGGATGGTTTCGACGGTGCCGATCTGCTCAACTTGATGCTGGCGTGCGGTCTGCGGTTCAGCGAGATGGGGATCTTCCACCGCTACGAGACCGAAGCCGAGGACAGCGAGCTGCAGTTCTCGATGGTCAACGTGGTCAAGCCGGGGGTGTTCGATCTCGACAGCATGGAGGAGATCGTGACGCCGGGCGTGACCTTCCTGATGCCGCTGCCTGGTGCCAACGATACGGCGGCCGCCTTCGAAGCGATGCTGGAGACCGCGATGGTGCTGGTACGCAACCTCGGTGGGGAGCTCAAGGACGAAAATCACAGCGTGATGACCGCCCAGACGATCGAGTTTGCCCGTCAGCGCGTGCAGGAGTTCGAGCGTCGCCATCGGTTGCATCGCTATCAGGCCAATTGAGTTGGCAACGGCCTGAGCCGAGCTGGACGTGACGACGGGGCCCTTCGGGCCCCGTCGCCGTTTCCGGTCTTTGGATATCCCCGCGCTGCGGCAGTCACGCCCGGCTTCCGCTACAATGCGGGCACACTTTGTGCGGCGACCGAATCGAGTGTCATGAGCCAGATCCCCCAAGCGGTCCGAGAGCGGGCCGGTGCGTTGCGCCAGCAGCTGGACGATGCCAACTACCACTATTACGTCGAAGACCAGCCGCAGATTCCGGATGTCGAGTACGACAGCTTATTGCGCGAGCTGCAGTCACTGGAGAACGATCATCCCGAGCTGGTAACGCCGGATTCACCGACCCAGCGGGTCGGCGCGCGTCCCGCCGAGCGCTTTCTCGAGGTGACTCACGTCGTGCCCATGCTGTCGCTCGACAACGCTTTCAGCGAAGAGGAGCTCGCGGCGTTCGTCAAACGGGTGGCCGACAAGCTCGAGAGCGATGCACAGACGCTTCGTTTCTGCTGCGAGCCCAAGCTCGATGGACTCGCGGTGTCGCTGGTCTACGAAAACGGGCAGCTGGTTCAGGGCGCGACGCGGGGCGACGGACGCACCGGTGAAGACGTTACGCTCAATCTGCGCACCCTCCACTCCATTCCTCTCAAGCTGCGCGGCCAGTCAGTGCCGTCGCTGATCGAGGTGCGTGGAGAAGTCTACATGCGCCACTCGGGTTTCGAGGCGATGAATGAGCGCGCGCGCGAGAATGGCGACAAGGTCTTCGCCAATCCACGCAATGCCGCTGCCGGCAGCCTGCGCCAGCTGGATTCCTCGATCGCCGCCAGGCGGCCGCTGGAATTCTGCGCCTATCAGGTCGCCCGGCTCGAAGGCGATGACGATGCGAAGTCGCATTCGGATTATCTGAAGCGGCTGCGCGAACTGGGCTTTCGCACCAGTCCGCTGCTCGACGTCGTCGAGGGCGTGGACGGCGTCGTCGCGTTTTGCCATAACCTGGGCGAGCGTCGCGACGCGCTGGACTACGATATCGACGGCGCCGTATTGAAAGTCGACAGCCTGCGCGATCAGCGCGAGCTGGGTTTCGTCTCCCGCGCGCCGCGTTGGGCCATCGCCTACAAATATCCGGCCCAGGAGCAGACCACGACGCTCAACGACGTGGCCTTTCAGGTTGGTCGTGTCGGTACGCTGACGCCGGTGGCCAAACTGGAACCGGTTCAGGTTGCCGGGGTGACGGTATCCAATGCCACGTTGCACAACATGGACGAGGTCAAACGGCTTAACGTGCGCATCGGCGACACCGTGATCGTGCGCCGCGCCGGCGACGTCATTCCCCAGATCGTGGGGATCGTCGAGGCGCAGCGCCCGAAAGACACTCGTGCCATCGAGATGCCCACCGCATGTCCGGTCTGCGGTTCGCAGATCGAGCGGCTCGAAGGCGAGGTCGCCGCCCGCTGTTCCGGCGGTCTTTACTGCCCGGCGCAGCGCAAGGAGGCGTTGAAGCATTTTGCCAGTCGGCGCGCCCTGGATATCGATGGCCTCGGCGAAAAGCTGATCGATCTGCTGGTCGAGCGTGAATGGGTCAAGACGCCGGCGGATCTGTTTCGGTTGAGAGCCGAACGGCTCGCCGAACTGCCGCGGCTGGCCGAGAAATCCGCGAACAATCTGGTCCAGTCGCTCGACGCGGCCAAACGGACGACGCTGGCACGTTTCGTCTACGCCATCGGGATCCGTGAAGTGGGCGAAGCCACCGCGGCGAGCCTGGCGCGTCACTTCGGCGCTCTGCAGACGCTGCGAGAGGCATCGCTGGAAGCGTTGAAGGCCGTCGACGATGTCGGCCCCGTGGTGGCTCACCATATTCATACCTTCTTTCGCCAGACGCACAACCAGGAGACGCTGGACGATCTGCTGGCGGTCGGCGTGACCTGGGAAGAGGAAGTCATCGGCGACCGGCCTCAGCCGCTGGAAGGGCAAACCTGGGTACTGACCGGTAGCCTGGAAAACATGACCCGCGACGAAGGCAAGGAGCGCCTGCAGGCACTCGGCGCCAAGGTTGCCGGCAGCGTGTCGAAGAAGACCGCTACCGTCGTCGCCGGGCCCGGTGCCGGTAGCAAGCTGGCCAAGGCCGAAGAGCTGGGCATCGAGGTGATCGACGAAGCGACGTTCATCGAGCGGCTGACACAATGGGAGGCGGGGACATGAGTGGACGCTTCGTCGAGATTCCGCATCGGATGTTGCCCGCGGAAACGCTGGATGCCCTGCTCGAGACCTTCGTGACCCGGCAGGGCTACGACACCACCGACGTGGCGACGGACATGCATGACTGGGTGCGCGATCTCAAGCGCCAGCTGGAGCGTAGCGAGCTGCTGATCGTGCACGACCTGCAGACCGAGAGCACCGAAGTCATGACCCTGGCCCAGTGGCGCGGCTTCGGCCGTGACCTTGCCGACGACGAGGAAGAAGGCTGAATGGAGCGGCCGTCGCCGAGTCATCCGGAACACGAAAAACGGCGCCACGGTTCGATAACCGTGGCGCCGTTTTCATGACCCGGCATTCTGACTGGCCATTGCTGACAAATCAGGTGAAGAACAGCGGCACCACGATGCTGGATATCAGCAGGATCAATGCACCACCGAGACGCGACGAGATCTGCGCGAACGGCATCAGCTGCATCCGCTTGGCGGCTGAGAGTACTGCGACATCACCCGTTCCGCCCATGTTGGCCATGCACAGTCCGGCGGTGATCGCGGATTCGATCGGGTAGAAGCCGACCAGCTTGCCGACTAGCCCGGCACCGAACGCTGCGCCGGCGACGACGGCGAAGACGATCATCACGTAGGTGATGGAGATCGCGTCGATCACCTGACCGAGATCGGTGTAGGCGATTCCGATGCCGAACAGCAGGGCGAAGGTCCAGTTCTTGGCGACGAACTGGAACCATTGCGCCGCGGCATCGTTGATCGACTCCGGTACCACGTTGGTGATCTTGAGCACGGCGACCAGAATGATCATCAGCGCGTACGGATGCAGCGGAATGAAGCCGCCCAGGATCTCGCCGGCGACGAAAAAGGTGAGTGCGGCGATGATGCCGATACCCAGCTTGGAAAGATCTGGCTTGCTTTCGCGCTCTTCGATTTCCACACCCGGCATCATCTGGCCATTGCCGGTCAGACTCGGCATGCGATTGGCCAGGCCATTGAGCAGACCGGCGATGATGATGGCGAAGACGTTACCCAGCGCCAGTGCGGGCACCAGAATGGAGATATAGTAGCTGGCCGGCTGACCCAGCAGCTGCTCGTAGATCTGGCTCATCGGTACGGCACCGGCACCCATGCCGCCGCCCATGATCGGCAGGGCGATGACCACGACGGCATCCTGCGGCGAGAAACCCATCATCCAGCCGACGGCGATCGCGAACAGGGCCGCGAACAGCACGGCGCAGACCAGCGGCAAGGCGTAGCGCGAACCGACCTTGACCAGCACCTTGGAATCCATCCCCAGGATGCTGCCGGTGATCAGCGCGGCGATATAGAAGTTGAGGAAGCCGCCGCCCTTCATGAACTGGGTCACGTTGTCGACGACGCCGGTCGGCAGCCACTGAACGTAGACTAGTGCTGCGGCACCGAAGATGGCGAGAATGGCGCCGCCTCCCAGATAGGTTTTGACGATCGGTAGCCGATCACCGATAAATCCCATGAGTTCGCCAAGGATCATCATCACCAGCAACGCGCCGATCATGCCGGTCGGGATCGTGTCGGTCACCATGGAAGCGATCAGAACCAGCGTAGCGATGGCGAAAAGGGGCAACGGAATGCCGAAGATGGGCGTCGATAGCCAGCTGTCTCGGCGTCCGGCATCGGACGACGCGGTTTGCGTCACGGTTGAAGTCATGGTTGGCTCCCCAAGGATTTTCGCCCAAAGGGCGTTAGGCGATATTCGTGCCCCGTAGGGCGGTACGCAGCCGAGGATAGAGGCCTCACCGCGTCGACCAAGTTTTATGAAATTATTAAAGCCTTATTAAATTATTGAAAGACGGGCGTTCGCGCCCGGCACAGACCTGGATTGCGCGGTATACCACCATGGTCTAAATCCACGGTCGTACCGGCATGAACCTCGGGGAGCAGTGATGCGGATCGGCGATGGGCGAGGCGATGGGCGAAACGATAGTCAAACAGGCGCGGATGGGTCCGACACTCCAGCCAACAGGACGAGGTCGGAATGACATCATGGCTAACTGGAAAAGGGGCATGAGGCGCTTGCGTCTGAGTGCCCAGATATCGATTCTGGTCGCCAGCATGATCGTGCTGACGCTGGGTGTCGCACTGCTGCTGTTCAACTATCAGCTGCGCGCCAATCTCGAGGAGGCCCAGGGCGAACGGGTGATGGGGCTGGCGGCGGTGCTGGCCGACCGGGAGGACGTCAAGGCGGCGTTGGCGGCCCGGCCCATCGTCCACGACCCTCGCTCGCCGCTGCGCCAGGAGATCGAACGACTGCGCGAACGCCTGGGGGTGGATTTCATCACGGTCATGGATCTCGATCATCTACGCCTGACCCATCCCGATCCCGACGAGGTCGGGCGATATTTCCGCGGCGGCGACGAAGATCCCGCACTGGCGGGTGAATCCTACGTCTCTCGCTCCGAAGGGACGCTGGGCGTCAGCATTCGCGGCTTTTCGCCCGTGGTCGATGCCCAGGGCACGGTCATCGGAGCGGTCTCGACCGGTGTCACGCTGACCCGTGTCGGCCTGCTGCTGGCCGAACGACGCCAGAGTCTGTTGATCGGCATCGCGCTGCTGATGCTGGTCGGCGCTTCGGGTGCCTGGTGTCTGGCACGCTATATCAAACGCATCCTTCTGGGGTTCGAACCCCACCAGATATCCCAGTGGGTCCGGGAGCGCCAGGCGATGCTGGCGTCGTTACACGAGGGGGTATTGGCAGTCGATGGCGGGGGCCAGGTCACGCTGGTCAATCCCGCGGCCTGTCAGTTGCTGGATCCCTCGGCGGCGGACGATGGCTCGGGGATTCCGACCGCGACGCTCAAGGAGCTGTTCGACAGCGGCGTTCCCGCGCTTGATCGTCGGTTGACGCTGAACGGCCGTGCACTGATCGTCAACCGTGTACCGATTCGCGGCGAACGCGGCGCGGGCGGCAGCGTGGTGACGCTGCGCGATCGCAGCGAGGTGAACCGGCTGGCGGAAGAGCTGACCGGCGTCAGCCGATACGCCCAGGCGCTGCGTGCTTCCACCCATGAGTTCAAGAATCGACTGCACGTCATTCTGGGGCTGGTCCAGCTGCGGGATCTGGGGCGCCTGGAGCGCTATCTGCGCGAGCTCGACGACACCTTGATCGCCCCGGCGGCGGCGCGGATCGCCGGCGTTCGAGACCCGATCCTGGCCGGCTTCCTGCTGGCCAAGGGAAGCGAGGCCAGAGAGCGGCGGGTGGAATTCGAGATCGACCTGGAAAGCGAGATACCTGCGCCTGACGAGAGCGAGGTTCTTCACCTGCTGGTGTCAATCATTGGCAATCTGGTGGAGAACGCATTCGAAGCGGTCGCCGGACGCGAGGCGCCACGGGTCAGCCTCTCCCTGGGGGTCGATGGCGGGGCGCTGTCCCTGCACGTCTCGGACAACGGTCAGGGGATGGCCGAGAACCAGCGCCAGCAGGTCCTGCAGCAGGGGTTCTCCTCCAAGGGAGAGGGACGAGGTTACGGGTTATCCCTGGTCAAGGCGCACGTGGAGTCGCTCGGTGGATCGCTGGCGCTCTATTCGACGCTGGGGCGTGGCACGCTGGTCGAGGTGACAGTACCCTATGCGATGGCGGTAACGCAGGTAACCGACGGAGTGACGTGAACGATGCGCGTGCTGGTGGTAGAAGACGACCCGATGGTGATGCGGCTCAATGTGGAGTTTCTCAATCGCATTGACGGCATCGACCTGGTCGCGCAATGCGAGGATTTGCCGGCAGCGAGAGACATGCTGGCAAAAGAGCCAGTGGATCTGCTGCTGCTGGATGTCTATCTGCGCGAACACAATGGCCTGTCGCTGGTGCGTGATCTGCGCCGCCAGGCCCGTGATATCCAGATCGTGCTGATCACCGCGGCCTCGGAAATGGAGACCGTGCGTGAAGCCAAACATCTGGGTGTCAGCGACTACCTGGTCAAACCGTTCAAGTTCGAGCGTTTCAAGGACGCTCTGAGCCGTTGCCTGGACACCCACCGCCGACTTTCTCGGCTGCCTGCGCGCGCCCACCAGCGCGACCTGGATGCACTGTTTCGCCGCGAAGCGGCTGCCAGCCAGCCGGCCCGCCCCGGCGATCTGCCCAAGGGGCTGACCGCCAATTCGCTGGCCCAGGTGGCGAGAGCGGCCGCCGAGCAGGAAGGCGCGGCTTTCACCACCGAAGGGTTGAGCGAAAATACCGGCATGTCGCGAGTGTCGGTGCGCAAGTATCTCAAGCATCTGGTGGATCGCGGCGTGCTCGAGGAGTCCTTCCATTACGGCCAGATCGGCCGCCCCTCCTTTACCTACCGCTGCCTCGATGGCGACGCGCTGACGCAACTGGCGGAGACCGGCAGCGCGGGCGCGTGAGCGTCCGGTCGAATCGGTTGTGTCGGTAAATCGGACCGGGAAATCGAGCCGTATCAGCGGCCGCGAATCAGATCGGCGATGATTCGCCGGCCGGGATGCAGATGATCGATCAGCTCGCGTTCCAGCGGCATTGGCTCGTCGTATAACCGTGACGCGATCAGTTCGGCGCACAGCGGCGCGCTGACCATGCCACGAGAGCCGTGGGCCGTACTTACCCAGAGCCCGGGATAATGGCTGCCCGGACGGTCGAAACGTCGCTTGGCATCCTTGCCCAGTGCTGCGTAGTCGTCGCGCCAGCACCCGGTATCCGGCAGCGGCCCGGCGTAGGGTGTCTTGTCGGGGCTGGCGGCGCGAACGCTGGCGCGCCCGGTGCAGTCAGCGGTCGTCAGGCCGGCGAACTGCCCGGCCAGCGCCGGTGCCGTCCGCGCCAACTCGTCGAGATTGCGTCGATGATCCACTTCCCGGACGGCGGTATCGTCATCGTTGGGCGAGAAGGTCGCGCCGAAGGTGAGCTTGCCCTCTCGCGCCGGCATCACATAGCCCTCCGCACAGAGCACGCGCGCCAGCGCCGAGGCACTATCGGTGTCGGTGTCCGCATCGGCGTGCGGCGGCCACGACAGCGTGGAGATCTGGCCACGGACGGATTGCAGCGGCAGGCCGTCGAGCCAATCGTGGCTGGCGTGGCCGGTGGCGAACACGACCTGATCGACGTCCAGTGAACCGTCTCCCAATTGGAGCTGCCAACCGGCTTGTGTCTCTCGCAGCGATGTGAGCTCGGTGCGGCGAAGCGCGATGCCTGGCGTCGCCGCCAGATGGTGGCACAGGGCGATCGGATCGACCCAGCCTGCCTGGGGATAATGAAGGGCGGGCTGGGCCAGATCGATGCCGGCGAGCGCGGCGGCATGAGAAGGATCGCTGGCGGAAACGACAGCCGCCGGCAAGTCGTAGTTGGCCAGGAACCGCTGCCGTCGCCGATCGTCTCCGGCCAGTTGCAGCAGTCCGCAGTCCGACCACCATTGGCGCTGGGGGTCCAGGCGCGCCAGCCAGCGCTGCGTATGGAGTAGTGCCGCCAGATAGAACCGGCTCTGGAGATTGGGTTCGATCGCCAGTTTGACGTAGAGCGCCGCCTGGGGATTGCCCGAAGCGCCGGCTGCGATACCGGCACGGTCGATCAAGGTCACCCGGCTGCCGCGCCGCGCCAGCGCCGCCGCGACGCTGGTGCCGGCAATGCCGGCACCGATGACGGCAACATGGCCGACGGCCATGACGGGCGGAGGCTGGAACCAGGGCGTCGTCGCTCGGGAAGACAAGGTCTCGGATGCCGGCGGCACCGATTCGTCTCGCTCGCCACGCAGCATCTCGCGCTTGCGGCCGAAGCCCGGTACCTTGCGCCAGCGGAAGCCGGCGGCGGCCAGGCCACGACGCACGAAACCCGCGCAGGTGAAGGTGGCAAAGGTGGCGCCCGTCCGGCTGGCGATGGCCATGGCGGTGAACAGTTCGGGTCGCCACATGTCGGGATTCTTCGACGGCGCGAAACCGTCGAGAAACCAGGCATCGATCTGGCCGTCCAGACGCGACAGGCAATCCGCGGCGTCACCGAAATGCAGATCCAGCGTGACGCGGTCATCCAGCTGCAGCCGATGGACGCCAGCCACCGCCGGTGGCCACTGTGCGATCAGCGAGCCGGCCTGGCGTGACAGTTGCGGCCAGCTGCGCCAGGCGCGCTCCAGCGCATCGCGAGTGAGCGGATGCTTTTCGGTCGAGACCAGATGCAGTCTGGCGCCAGCGGGGGCGTATTCATCGAAACACGCCCAGGCACACAGCATGTTGAGCCCGGTGCCGAAGCCGGTTTCACCGATCGTGAACGGCCGCGGCTCGTGCCAGTCAGCCAATCGCCGTGGCAGATCGTTGTTGTCGATGAAGACGAAGCGCGTCTCCTCGCGGCCATCCTGACGAGAGAAATAGACGTCATCGTAGGCGGTCGAGAAGGGCGCCTCGACGTCGCCATCGTCCACGCGCCAGTCGAGCTCGGCATGATGGATGCCGTGGCGATGAGGGGTAACCGTCTTGGCGTTCATGATCGTCACGCTCGCGGGCCGTCAACCGGTCGACTCGTCAGGGACCGGCGACGCGTTGTATGAAAATTGATCGCTTGCCGTCAGGCGACGGCTTGTCGGCAGCTTGGGAAGGCGTCCGCGGGATCTTCACAGTGTTATCCACAGCAAGTGTGCAAAACCCGGCTGTGGATAACGAGGCGGCTGGAGGGCCCGGGTTACGGCAGTACCCGCTTGAACGGTTTGACCCGCACTTGCGAATAGACCCCGGCGGCGACGTAGGGGTCGGCGTCGGCCCAGCGCTGGGCGGCTTCGAGCGAGTCGAATTCGGCCACGATCAGGCTGCCGCTGAAACCGGCATCGCCTGGATTGTCGCTGTCGATGGCCGGATGGGGGCCGGCGAGGACCAGCCGCCCCTCGTCTTTCAAGGCTTCCAGCCGTTCGACATGCGCTGGACGGACCGAGAGCCGCTTGTCCAGGCTGTCGTCGATGTCATCGCTGATGATGGCGTAGAGCATCAGGAACCTTCCTCCGATTGTGATTGCGAAAGGTGGCGGGCCAGAAACAAGCCTTGCCCGACCACGAACAGCAGGGTCAGCCCCAGCATGCCGAACAGCTTGAAGTCGACCCAGGTCGCTTCGTCGTAGTAGCTGAAGACGTAGACGTTGAGTGCGGCCATGGCGAGGAAGAACAGCACCCAGGCCAGATTGAGCCGCCGCCAGGTGGCTGCCGGCAGCGACACCGCCTTGCCCATCATCCGCTGGGTCAGCGTCTGGCCGCCGAACAGCGGCGAGAGCAGAAAGGCAACGCCGAACAGCGCATTGATGACGGTGGGCTTCCACTGAATGAAGGCCGGATTGTGGAAGGCGATGGTGGCGCCGGCCGAGACGATCACGATGATCGAGGTGATCAGCAGCATCTTTTCGATGCGGCGCTGACGCCACCAGACGATGCCCAACTGCGCCAGCGTGGCGGGGATCAGCACCATCGTCGCCGTGATGATATCGCCGCTCAGATGATAGACGGCGAAGAAGATCGCGATGGGCAGGAAATCGAACAGCAGTTTCATACGGGCTAGGCCTCCGGCGAGTGGTGACGACGCAGACGTTTGACCCGGCCCGTCGCGCCCGTCACCATAGTCGATCTATTCTGACAAAGACGCTGGCTGGCGTCATGCCCATGAGCGTTTTTCCCACCGATGATCTCGAAATCCACCCGATGAAGCTGGCCGACACGCTCGACGGCATTCGGGGCGTCGATCTACACCTGCACTCCACGGCCTCCGACGGCAAGCTCTCGCCCGCCGAGCTGGCGGATCTTTGCCATGCCCGCGGGATGACCCACGTCGCGCTGACCGATCACGATACGATCGACGGGATCGAGGAGGCGCGGCAGCGATGTCGCCATCACGGCATCAACCTGATGGCGGCCGCCGAGCTCTCCTGCCAATGGCGAGGGATCGGTCTGCACATCGTGGCGCTGCTGCCTCAGGGCACGTCTTCCGCTCTCGACGCGGGCCTGGAGATACTGGCCAACGCGCGCGACCTGCGATCCCGCGAGATCGCTCACCGCCTGGAAAAGGTCGGGCTGGCCGACGGGCTAGCCAGGGCGCGACAGGCGGCCGGAAGTGAGCGCCCACTGGGGCGGCCCGACTTCGCGGCGGCGCTGGTTGCGGCCGGCGTGGTCCCGGACGTCAAGACGGCCTTCAAACGCTATCTCGGCGCCGGCAAGCGCGGCGACGTCAAGATGCACTGGCCCGAGCTCGCGACGGTCGTCGGTTGGATTCGCGATGCCGAAGGCGTCGCCGTCGTCGCCCATCCGCTGCGTTACGGCATGACCCGGCGCAAGCGCGATCTGATGTTCTCGGCGTTCATCGACGCCGGCGGCGAGGCGGCGGAACTGGTCAGCGGTTACCAGAACCCGGATACGACCCATGACCTGGCCCGGCAGCTCGACTTCCACGGGCTGTATGGCTCGATCGGCAGCGATTTCCACTATCCGGGTGGCCCCTTGTCGCCGGGGACGATCAGTCCGCCGCCGCGCTCCCGCGTCAAACCGGTGTGGTGTCATCCGGCCCTGCAACGCTTCGCCGACGGCGAGTAGCGCCGCGTCTGTTATTCTTGAGAGCAGTTGTTGTCGAAAGCCAAGATCATCCGTGATCGACCACAGACCTGCGTGGCGGGACGGGTTTCAAAAGCGGTGTCAGGAGAGCGTGATGACCCAATTTTTCCAGATTCATTCGCAGAATCCGCAAAAGCGTCTGATCGACCAGGCCATCGAGATCCTGCGTCAGGGCGGCGTGATCGCCTATCCCACCGACTCCGGCTATGCCCTTGGCTGTCGGCTGGGCGAAAAGAAGGCCGTCGAGAAGATCAAATGGCTGCGCCAGCTCGATGACCGTCACAACTTCACGCTGGTGTGTTCCGATCTGTCGGAGATTGGCACCTATGCCAAGGTCGACAACAGCGTGTTTCGGCTGCTCAAGTCACACACGCCCGGCGCCTACACTTTCATTCTCAGCGCGACCAGCGAAGTGCCGAGGTTGCTTTTGCATCCCAAGCGGCGGTCGATCGGCGTCCGCGTGCCGGACCATAACATCACTCACGCCTTGCTCGACGCGCTCGGTGAGCCGCTGATGAGCGTGACGCTGATCCCGGCAGGGGAAACCTGGCCGATGACCGACGCGGAAGAGATCCGCGAGCGCTTCGGGGCGCATCTGGAGTTGATCATCGACGGCGGCGCCTGTCAGCTCGAACCGACCACCGTGGTCGATTTGCGCGAGATCCCGCCGGTGATCGTCCGCGAAGGGCGGGGTGATTCTTCGGCCTTTCGTTGAGTCATCCACTGCGTGGACGGCTCGGCCGAGCGGCGCTCGAGCCTTGATGACGAGGTAGGGCGGGACCTGCGGCGTCCCGCCTCCCAAGCTAGCGAGTCTTCAGTGGCGCCGACCACGCTTCGAGATCCGCATCGCTCCAACTGCCGTAGCTGGCGTTGGGGAACATGATCCAGTCATCGCCGAAATGGGCATCGTCCTCGGCCACCAGCCGATGCTGGTCCTTCAGGTCGGCGTGATGGAAATCGCTGGAGAAGTCCGCCAGCGAATCACCCAGTTGCAGGACCAGCTCGTGATCGCGCTCGATGGCGGCGCGGCGCTCTCCCTTCGAGGGACCCAACAGCCGGACCTGGGCGTCGTCGACCTGGGGCAGATGCAGCGAGCGGAGTGTCGCGAGCGTCGATGCCTTGTTCTCCTGGTAGCGGTCGGAGACGTAGAAAATCGTCACTCCCTGGGCATCGGCGTAATTCAGGAACCTGCGTGCGCCGGGAATCAGCCGCGGGTGTCCCTCGCGCTCCCACACCTTCCAGGTATCCCAGCCGGTGAAATCGTGACAGGCCTGCATGTCGCGGACGAGCAGTGCCGAGTTGTCGATGACGGTCTCGTCCAGGTCGGTCATGATCGCCAGGTTGTCCGCCTCGGGGTGGGCGGCGATCTTCTGCTGCAATCTCGCCGTGGCCAGGGCGTAGCTCTGCCGCTGCAGTGCATCGACCTCGGCCGACTGCTGTTGATAGCGAAGGGCCATCGCGTAGGCCTCGGGGGCGCAGGCTTCATCGGCGGCAGCGGCCTGGAAGGTCGAAGCGATACCCAGCATCAAGCCGGTCGTCAGCGCCCACGAGAGTCGGTGCTTGGGGCTGGTCGTGTCACTGGTCTTGTTCATTGAAGCGTCCCTTTGAGATGTCGGCACGGTGGCCGGAAAGCATGGCAGGTGGTATCCGAAAAGCGGCTTCGCTCACCCATGGGCATCACCAATCGGTTCCAGGGGGAGACGATGCCGCTCTCAAACCGGCAGCGCCTTGTGCTCCTCATGGTGCTTTCTCACGCTGGAGCGGAGCCGGTCGTCGGCCAGAGCCATGCTATCCGGCTCGGCAGTCTCCTGCATCCCGGCGTCGGGTTCCGGCACTGGCGTCTCCAGCCTGAACTGGTTGCATTGCTCCTGCTGGCGCTGCGCCCGGGCGTCCAGATCCTGCGTCGCCCTGAGCGTGCGTTCCGCCAGCGAGACGTTGCGCTGGGTGGCGATGTCGATGGCATTGATGGCCTGGTCGATCTGATGGATGCCGTCGCGCTGCTGCTGGCAGGAGAGAGCGATACCCTCCAGCAACTGGCCGAGCTGATGGCCGGACTGCACGGCGGTGGCCATCGTCTCCCTGGCCTGGTTCAGGACCTGGGCGCCTGTCCTGACCTGGAGGTGCGTCCCCTCGATCTGTGCCCGGATGGTCTTGGCGGCTTCGGCGGAGCGCGCCGAAAGACCGCGAACCTCGGCGGCAACCACGGCGAATCCGCGGCCCTGCGCCCCGGCCCGTGCCGCCTCGACCGAGGCATTCAGCGCCAGCAGGTTGGTCTGGAAAGAGAGCGAATCGATCATCCCGATCACTTCCAGCGACGATTCGGAGCGGGCCTGGGCCGCCTCGATCTCGGTGACCGCGGTGGATATCTGGTCTCCGCTGGCGTCGATCCGGCGCCGGTTCTCCTCCGACAGCGTCCGTCCCTGGTCGGCGTGATCCGCCGTATGCGCCACGGTGGCAGTGATCTCTTCCATGCTGGCGGTGGTCTGCTGGAGCGCCTGGGCCTGCTGCCGGCTCTGGTCGTTCAGGGCATGGCTGGCTTCGGTCAACTCCAGCGCGTCGCCACGCAGTGCCCGGCTCTCCCGTTGCACTTGCGAGACCAGCTCCAGCAGCGAGGCCTGCATCGCGTCGACGCCGGACTTGAGCAACCGCATCTCCCTCACGCCCCGGGTCGACAGGCGCTGGCTAAGGTCGCCCTGGGCGATGTCGGCGCAGTGTCGCCTCACCTCGCCCAGCGGGCGCAACAGATGGCGCTGGAACATGAAGAAGGCCAACAGGATCAACGACAGCGTGACCACGGCCGCCGTGGTCAGCCCGACCTGCAGGAGGTGCACGTCACGCCCCATGGCAGCCGCACCCGACACCGCATTGGCTTTGGCGGTGGAGGACATGCCGGCAAGACTCGCATCCAGCGCGGCGGTCAGGTCGTTGGCCTGCTTGACGCTGGTTTGATAGGCCGAGACATCCCAAGCCTTCAGCGTATCGAAGCCGGGCTGGATGCCGTCGTCGATCAGCGCCCTGAAGCGATCGGCGAGATCGCCCCCGGGCGACTCGGGGGTTGCCGGGGGCAGTTCCGCGAGGCGCTGCTTAGCACTCGCGAAAGTGGCCTGCGCCTGCGCCCAACTCTTCCTGGCGGGCTTGACTCGCAAGCGGTTGTAGTCGGTCTGATAGCTGTCCAGCAGAACCCGGGTCTGCATCAGTTCGGCATAGAGTTCGCGTGCCATCCCGAGCTGCACGACATTGAGGGCATAGACCGAATCGAAGGCGTTTCTCGCCTGTTTCATGGCCAGGTAGCTGCCGCCGCCGATGACTGACATCAGCAGCGCGAACAGCAGCAGCATGGCCACGAGGCCGCTGCGGAGCGTGAGGCGAAGCGATTGCATGACAACTCCCGATGATGACGAACCGCCTGGTATGGCATCGTGGGATGGGAGTTTGTCGCCTTTATGTCACAGGTTGATGACAAAAGTTAACGTTTCGGTGGCCCTGCGACATCAATCACCCTTGTCGTGCGCCTCGGGAGGTTCCGCTTCCGTCTCGTCGTCGTCGGGGGCATTCGGGTCCTGCGTCTCTTCGTTGAGCCAGGAGCCGCAAAACCGGCAGTACTTGGCATCTCGTTCATGGCCTTCGCGGCCGCAGCCGGGGCAGGCTTCCTCGGAATAGCGCTCGCGCTGGATCGAACGAATGACCTCGGCGGAGAAGACCCCGGTGGGTACGGCGATGATCGAGTAGCCCAGGATCATCATGAACGCGGAGATGAACTGCCCCAATGGCGTTACCGGGGCGATATCGCCGTAGCCGACCGTCGTCAGGGTAACGACGGCCCAGTACATTGCCCGCGGCATGCTGGTGAAACCCGCCTCCGGCGGCTCGATCATATAGATGACGGAGCCGAAGATCGTGATGATCAGCAGTATGGTGGTCAGGAACAGCAGGATCTTGCGCTGGCTGCGCTGCAGCGCTTCCACCAGCATGCGGCCCTCGCCGACGAACTCCATGAGTCGCAGGACCCGGAACACGCGCAGCACCCGCAAGACTCGAACCACCAGCAGCGATTGTGCGCCGGGTATAAAGAGAGCGAGCCAGGTGGGGAGGATCGCCAGCAGATCGAGAATGCCGTAGAAACTGCGCAGATAACGCAGTGGCCGGTCGAGACAGTAGAGCCTCAGGGCCAGCTCCAGCGTGAAGATCAGCGTGAAGCCCCACTCCACCACGTAGAAAATCTCGCCGAAGCGCTCATGAAGCCCCGGCACGCTGTCGAGGAAGACGGTCGCCACGCTTACCAGGATGAGCGTGATCAGTACGATGTCGAAGGCCTTGGCCTTCGGGGTGTCCGATTCGAAGATGATCTGAAACAGCCGTTTGCGTAGCGATGAGCCGCCCGATTGCATCAATTGAGTTCCTGTCCTGGTGGCCGGCTACGCGATGAAGCGCGTCCGATAATTCATTTATATGATGTTCAATTTCTCGGCGCGTCCGCCGACAATGACACTTCGGGTTCACCGAGGTCGATCGACCGTCAGCCCGGGATATTGATGACGCTGTATGCCGATCTGTTCATCGACTGGACGCGTCGACACGACCCCATGTTCTTCTCGATGGCCGATTCGGCGCAAGCCTTCCTCGGTCGACAGCCTGCCATTCACGCCTCTCTCGGCGCTGGCATTCGCGACCCCATCTGCGTAGCCGGGTAAACGACAAGTTGCGGGTCGTCGAGCAGGGCGGGCGCGTGCTCGAGGAGCAAGCGCAGTCCGGCGAGCTGGTGGAAACCCGCTGTCGGCATCGCAGTGACGAATGCTGTCGCTTCGAAATGACGTTCGCGACCGGGTCGGTGTCAGGGGCCCTGACATGAGCAGGGTTGTGCCAGCGCAATGGCGATGGCGTGGCCATTCGCATGGCCGGCACCCAGACCGATACCACGGAACAGCGGCTGGTCGCGGACTTTGCCCCCCTGGCCCTATCGCGTCAGGGGGTCGGGTCGCGCTGCCACGTCCCGACGTTAAGCAGCGTCATGTCTGAGAGCCAGCCAGTCCTGTCCGCGCCAGGGAACGACGCCCCGACCCAGGTCCGCCAGAATTCGCTCGGCCGCCTCGATGCGTTCGTCATGCTCCCGGTGCGGAGCAATCCGCCGGGCATTCCATTGCTGAACGAGTCGATCACAACGGTCTCTGGCGGTGGCGAGCCAGGCGGGGTCCTGGCTGTCCTGCCAGTTGTCGATGGCGTCGATCAGCGCGTCCACCGAAGCCGTCTCGATAACGATGGGCGCGGTCCAGCCGCTGCCCAGGCAGCCGGCGCGGCTGGCCTTGCTGTGGTTGGCCGGACGCGCCGGCAGCGGTGGGGCGCCTGATGTCGAGGGTTCGCACAGGCGCTGTGCCAGTGCCCACAGCTGCTCCGGAAGACCGTGCTTGAGCTCGAGCTCGAGCTCGCAGATCGGCAGGCTGGCATCGCCAACGTGAATGGTGCCCTGGTCCAGCGCAATTTCGATATCGCTGCCCTCGATCTGATACCGCCACAGCCGCCGCTCGAAATCGGTGGTGAATACCGGACGCAGCGTTTCCAGGTCCAGTCCGGAAAGGGCGGGGTGGTCGAGTTCACGAAGCCCGCCCAGATCGAGACCGGCGGCATTGCACGCGGCGCTGTCGATCGACCACTCCCACTCGCCGCGGCTCGACAGCCCTCCCTGGCTTTCGGCAGCGCTCTTCAAGGTCTGCAAACGCCGATCATCTTGCCGGCGAACCCGCAATGCGACGCGACGCGACTGCAGAATGCCCTCGGCGGTGTCGTAATACTGGTTGCCTAGAGAGACCGTGCGCGAGGCCATTGTCTGCAGCAGGGGGTGATCGATCAGGTGGGCAGGGCCTTCCGGCGCCAGCGCCAGTTTGAGTTCGATCTCGTCGCTCATGCATGCTCCCGCGGTGACTGTTGGTTGAACGCTGAATGAGGTGCCGGTTTGAACGTTGTCCGGCATCGCTGCTTGAACCGGAACCGTGCAGTAGACCGGAACCGGGCATTGGACCTGAGGCGAACCCGATCTCGAATGCGGCTTCGAACGCGAACACGGGCGGCGGCGCCTTCATGAATTTTTCATGACGCATCCAGATGCAATCATTATACTGGCGCCGCCACTTCCAACGCATCCAGGCCACGTTATGGTGAGTACCAATCCGTTCTCGGCGCTGTTTGGACGATCGCCGTTCCAACCGCTTCTGGCTCATATCGTCAAGACCAGCGAGTGCGCCGGCCAGCTGCTGCCCTTCTTCGATGCCGCGCTGGGTGGCGATTGGGATGAAGCGAAAAAGCACCGTGAAGCGATTACCCGGCTCGAACACGAGGCGGACGAGCTCAAGACGCAGCTGCGCCTCAACCTCCCCAACACCATGTTTCTGCCGGTCTCCCGCTCCGACCTGCTGGAACTGATCAGCGTTCAGGACAAGATCGCCAACAAGGCTCGGGATATCACCGGGATCATGTTGGGCCGCAACATGATCATCCCCGAACCGCTCGCGGAGCCGATGCGCGATTATCTTCGCACCGCCGTCGAAACCGTCGACCAGGCGCGCAAGGCGCTCGAGGAGCTCGAGGATCTACTCGAATCGGGCTTCGGTCGCAATGTCTCCGATGTCATGCACGAACTGATCAAGGAGCTGCATGATCTCGAGCACAAGGCCGACGAGCAGCAGATCGACATTCGTCGTCGCCTGTTCCAGCTCGAAGCGGAACTGCCGCCGGTCGACGTCATCTTCCTCTATAAAATCATCGAATGGATCGGTGAACTGTCCGACCGCGCCGAGCGCGTGGGCAGCCGCCTGCAGATACTGACGGCCCGCTGATTGCGGGTCTTCGCCATTCTACGCCTTCGTCACGCCACTCAAGCGAACAGAGCCTATGTCCATCATTGCGCAATACGGTGATGTCTTCATCATTCTCGCCTGTGTCTTCGGCTTTTTCATGGCATGGGGAGTTGGTGCCAACGATGTCGCCAACGCCATGGGAACCTCGGTCGGCTCCAAGGCAATCACGATCAAGCAGGCGATCATCATTGCGGTGATCTTCGAGTTTCTCGGCGCCTGGCTGGCCGGGGGGCAGGTCACCGAAACGATCCGCAAGGGCATCATCGACCCTGCACTGCTCGAGAACGATCCACAGATGCTGGTCTACGGCATGCTGGCTTCGCTGCTGGCGGCCGGTTCCTGGCTGATGATCGCCTCGTTCAAGGGCTGGCCGGTTTCCACCACGCACTCGATCGTCGGCGCCATCGTCGGCTTTGCGGTGGCGGGGCTGGGCGTCCAGTCGGTCAACTGGGGATCGGTGGGTACGATCGCGCTGAGCTGGATCACCTCGCCGCTGATCGCCGGCGTGTTCGCTTTCATGCTGTTCCGCTCGGTGCAGGTGCTGATCTTCGACAGCCCCGATCCCTTCGCCGCCGCCAAGCGCTATGTGCCGGGCTACATCTTCCTGGTCGGCTTCATCGTCTCGATGGTGACACTGGTCAAGGGGCTGTCCCACGTGGGGCTGCATCTGACCTTCGGCGAGAGTCTGCTGCTGGCGGTGGCGTTCGGCGTGGTGATCATGATGTTCGGCCTGCTGCTGGAAAACCGGATCAACCGCGGTGATCGGCGGGCCCGCAGCAATTACGACTTTTCCAGCGTCGAGCGTATCTTCGGCGTACTGATGATGTTCACGGCTTGCGCCATGGCCTTCGCCCACGGCTCGAACGACGTCGCCAACGCGGTCGGTCCGCTGGCGGCCGTGATCAGCGTGGTCGAGAACGGTGGCGGTGTTTCCGGCGCGGCGGCGATGCCGTGGTGGGTGCTGGTGCTCGGCGGCGGCGGGATCGTGGTCGGCCTTGTCACCTATGGCCACAAGGTCATTGCCACCGTGGGTACCGGGATCACCGAACTGACCCCGAGCCGCGGGTTCGCCGCGACGCTCTCAGCCGCTTCCACCGTCGTGCTGGCTTCCGGTACCGGCCTGCCGATCTCGACCACGCATACGCTGGTCGGCGCCGTGCTCGGCGTGGGCCTGGCCCGCGGCATGGCGGCGCTCAATCTGCGCGTACTCGGATCGATCGTGCTCTCCTGGCTGATCACGCTGCCGGCCGGCGCGCTCCTCTCCATCGCCTTCTTCTTCATGTTCAAGGGCATGTTCGGCTGACGGATCGCTCCGCGCCGGCCCGGGCTCGACGGGCAGGTCCACCAGTCCGGGCATGCCGGTCGTGGTCTACCGGCCCCAAGCCGCTCTGGTATAGTTGAGGCAGGCCCCACGCGGGTCATGCCTCACAGCCCACTGCCGGAGCATCAACCCCTTGGACTCGCGTTTCCCCTTCGTCGACTGGTTTCGTCACTCATCGCCCTACGTCAATGCCCACCGCGGCAAGACTTTCGTCATTCTGATCGAAGGCGAGGCGATGGCATCGTCGCGACGCGGCCAACTATTGCAGGATCTGGCACTGCTGCACACGCTCGGTGTCCGGGTGGTGCTGGTTTACGGCATCCGGCCGCAGGTCGGCGCGGCGCTGGAGACCGACGGCATCACGCCGATGCGGGTTGGCGGGCGCTGGGTCGCCGATCGCCAGATCATGGATCACGTCGAGCGTATCGCCGCCATCCAGCGGCTCGAGCTCGAAGCCCAGCTGTCGCTGGGATTGCCCAATACGCCGTTGCATGGCGTCGAACTGACGGCGGTTTCCGGCAATCTGGTGACGGCCAAGCCGCTGGGCGTCCGCGGCGGGGTGGATTTCGATCACAGCGGGGAAGTTCGTCGCGTGCGCAGCCAGGCCATCGAGAGCCTGCTCGCCGGCGGCAACCTGGTGATTCTGCCGCCGCTGGGCTACTCACGCACCGGGGAGATCTTCGATCTCGACGCCTCGGAAATCGCCCAGCACGTGGCGGTGTCGCTCAGGGCGGATAAGCTGATTCTGCTGGGCGAGTCGGCCGGGCTGCATGACGACAGCGGCCAGCTGCAGCGCCAGCTGACACCTGACGAAGCCGACACCCTTCGCGAACGGGCGACTCCCGGCAGCGAACTCTCCCGACACCTGGGTGCGGCCTGCGGGGCGGCTCGTCACGGCGTCGGGCGTACCCATCTGCTCTCCTGGCACGATCACGATGCGCTCCTTGGCGAGCTGTTCACTCGTGATGGTATCGGCACCATGATCACCCAGAACCACTATGAGCAGTTGCGTCAGGCGGTGCTGGACGACGTCGGCGGCCTGTTGGCGCTGTTGAAGCCGCTCGAGGCCAGCGGCATGCTGGTGGCGAGAACCCGCGAGCGGCTGGAGCACGAGATCGAGGACTACATCGTGATCGACCGCGATGGCATGGCGATCGGCTGCGCGGCGCTGCACGGTTACGCCGACGCCCGGATGGGCGAGCTCGCCTGTCTGGCCGTCCATGATGATTATCGCCGCGGTGCGCGGGGGGAAACTCTGCTCGAAGAGATAGAGCGGCGTGCCCGCCGGCAGGGGCTCACGCAGCTTTTTGCCCTGACCACCCATACCACGCACTGGTTCGTCGAACGTGGCTTCTCCATCGCCTCGCCGGAGGCGCTTCCCGATCTCAAGCGCGAGACCTACAACCAGGCCCGTCGCTCAAAGGTGTTGCTGAAGTCGCTGTAAAGCGACACTCGAAAGCCCCGGATTTCAGCGATGGCGTCGGCAAACGGGGACGCTGTAACTTTATGTTTTATAAGGATTCAATGGATTTCGGCCGAAAGGCGTCGTGAAATGGCGACGTTTTTCGGCCTTTTTGATGACCCTGTCACGCTACTCCCGAGCAGGGAGCGTTTCTGAATCAATCGACCATATTTAAGATATTGATACTTAAGGTTTTAATAAAACCTGGCACAGGTCTCGCTATTACCTACAGCGAGAGCAACGAGATGGTTTCTCTGAAGCTATCTCGTCGGATCTGGTCAGTGCCCCTAACTACCCTGTGCAGGGCCTGGCAGAATTCGACAGCGTCTGCTCCACGCGATGTGTGACTTAGGTTGCGATGAGACGGGTGCGGCCTTAACAGGCAAGGAAATGCACCATTAGGGCAAGGATGCCCCGGCAAGGATGCCTTCCCCCTCGCGAGAGGGGATCCATTGCGATGGGTCGCCGGATTGTTCGGAAATGATCTTTCGATCGATCAGGCGGCTGATTCAGAAACGAAGCAGGCGGTTCGCCGTCACGCTATTCGATAGCCCCTGAATGGCTGAGTCGAATATCGGCTTCGGGGCCATCTGGCCCGCGGGAGCGGTCTCGAATAGCTGATTCAGGCAGTGTTTCAAGGTCGTTATCGACCCTTCAGTTCCCTGCGTACTTGGGCCGGCTCTGCCGGCCCTCTTTTTTTGAGTGGATTCCCGGCGCACGACCGGAGGCGGCCGTCGATCAGGGTAAGGCTGATATCCCTGCGCGCTCGACGCTTCGACCTGAATGAGCATTCAATAATAATGTTATCCTTGCGGAACGATCCATGACCCCAATGGGCATCCTGCATAGAGCGATTTTCATGACCACCGAGTTCTCCCGACGCTGGCGTCCTCGCTCGCTACTGCAACTGGTGTTGCTGGCATTCGTTGTCGTCATGCTGCCGATTGCGGTGCTGATGTTTCAGGCCGGCCAGGCGCTGTCTCAGCTGTCGACGCTCGCCGACCAGAGCGCTCGGGAAGCCGTCGAAGAGACACGCCGGGCGCGAATGCTGAGCTCGCTGGCGCTGCAGATGGAGCGCAGCGCCCGCCAGTACGCCGTGATCGAGGAACAAGGACTTCGGGATATCTACGATCAGAAAGTCCAGCAGTTCGGGGAGTTGCTGCAACAGCACGAACCGTTGATGCGCGACAATCCCGACTTTCAATCGCTGGACCAGCGCTTTCAGGAGCTGCAGCGCCTGCCCCAGGCATCGGTGGATGACATGGACGCCTTCCTGGCGCGGTTTTCAGGGTTCGCCACCGAGTCCGATGCGGTAAGGAACGCCACCAATGCGCTGGTCGATGCGCGTATCGCGGATATCCGCGATCAGGCGAACTCGGTCAAGGCGAGGCTGTGGATGCAGACCGCCGCACTGGTTTCCGCCAGCCTGATCCTGATGCTGTTCTTCACCTGGTTGATCACGCGACCGATTCGCCAGATCGAGCGGCGAATCTTCGGGCTGGGTAGTGGCGATTGCGATCACGTACCGACCCGCATTCAGGGCCCGGCGGAACTGGTCCAGTTGGGCGATCGACTCACCTGGCTTTCGAATCGGCTGTCGGAGCTGGAAGCGCAAAAGCAGCAGTTTCTCCGTCACATGTCGCATGAGCTGAAGACGCCGCTCGCCAGTGTCCGGGAGGGGACTTCGCTGCTCTCCGACGGCGTGGCCGGTGAACTCAACGAGCGTCAGAGCGAGGTCGTGAGGCTGATCGACGAAAACGGGCAGGAATTGCAGACGCTGATCGAGCAACTGCTGGATTACAACCTGCTGCAGAACAGTCGCCGAATGAAGGTCGCCTCGTTCGATGTCGCTACCGTGATACAGGAAGTGCTGGCCAAGCACCGGCTGGCGCTGGACAACAAGGGCATGCAGGTCAAGAGTCCGCACCACCCGTTGCAGTGGCAGGCGGATCGCGAGCGCACGGTGCGGATCCTGGACAACCTGGTTTCGAATGCCATCGCCTACGGTGACGACGGCGGTCAACTGGTCATCCGCGTTGCACAGCAGCGCGACTGGCTGGTGCTGGACGTCGCCAACAGCGGCGAACCCATCGCCGAAATCGATCGTGAACACCTGTTCGAAGCGTTCTATCAGGGCAGCGCGCGGCGCAAGGGCCCGTTGAAGGGGTCGGGCATCGGCCTTTCCGTGGCATCGGACTGCGCCAGGTTGCAGGATGGGGAGCTGGTGCTGGTGGATGACGCCGACCTCCCGGTCTGTTTTCGACTTACCCTGCCGTGGGCCAATCGCGCGGCTCCCGGTTCGCAACAGGATGCGACGCACGGTTCGCAACACGATAGAGCGCAACACGATAATGAAGCCGCGCCAGACGAGTCGCTCCTGGCAGGTGAAGGAAGGAAAGAAACATGGTCAGTCAGATAAGAACGACGTTGGCGCTGGTCGGCGTGATGGCACTGGCGGGTTGCCAGTCGCTCTCCCGTGAATCCGTTCCCTACGGTTGCGGCGACATCCCGACTTACGCCGACAATGTATGCCTGGTCGACACCTGGATCGCGTTCGGCCTGCAGGCCCAGCGCGGCGATGCGGAGTGGCGCGAAGAGATGCTGGCCGACGTCGGCCAGCGTCGTATGGATCAGAAGGCGGTGCGCGCCGTGGTGCTCTCCTGGGATGGCCCCGGCGAATGGCAAAAGGCATCGAATCTGTACAAGGCGTCGATCGACTCGGCGCCGGCCCGGCTGCAGCCGCTGCTTCGGCAGTGGTTGAACGAGCTGGAGGCGCGGCGTCAGCTATACGCCCAGCGTGGCAATAGCGCCCGCGGGCAGGGCAGTCGCCACGACGGTACGCAGGCGCTCAAGCAGGAAAACGAGAAGCTGAAACAACAGCTCAAGGAGATGTCGGACAAGCTGGAAGCCCTGACCGATATCGAACGAACCATCAACGCCCGCGACTGACACTCGCCCAGCGACCTACACTCACGTCAACCAAGCCATCCGTGCGATTCGTGCAGTATCGGCATCGCACGACCGCGTCACAAAGAGCGTGACAACCCTTCAATCGGCAACGACAAGGCGAAGCGGTGGCAGGAGGTGCCCATTCGATGTCCCTGAATACAGAAGCTCCCAAGACCCGACCGGTCAGAACGCCGGCCATGCAGCCAGGCAAGCGCAGTAACGCGGCCCATATCCTGCTGGTCGACGACGATACCAGCCTGCTCAAGTTGCTGGGCATGCGTCTGGAAAGCCGCGGCTTTCGGGTCACCACGGCCGAAAGCGGCCGCGAAGCGCTGACCCATATCGAAGAGACCGCGCCGGACCTGGTGCTGTCCGATCTGCGCATGGACGAGATGGACGGCCTGGCGCTGTTCCATGAGTTGCAGCGCCGCGTGCCGGGCATTCCGGTAATCATTCTCACCGCCCACGGTTCGATTCCGGATGCCGTCAGCGCGACGCGCCAGGGTGTGTTCAGCTTCTTGACCAAGCCGATCGATCGCGATGAGCTGTTCGAAGCGATCGACGAAGCGCTCAAGCAGACGCCGACCACGCGTGGCGAGGGCGGTGAAGCGTGGCGTTCGAAGATCATCACCCGCAGCCCGCAGATGGAGCGCATTCTCGAGCAGGCCTACATGGTCGCCGCTTCGGACGTCAGCGTGCTGCTGACCGGCCCCAGCGGGAGCGGCAAGGAACTGCTGGCCAATGCCATGCATCAGGCCAGCCCGCGCGCCGACAAGCCCTTCGTCGCCATCAACTGCGGCGCACTGCCGGAACAGCTGCTGGAAAGCGAACTGTTCGGTCATGCCCGCGGCGCCTTCACCGGCGCCGTGAGTCAGCATGACGGGCTGTTTCTGGCGGCCGATGGCGGCACGCTGTTCCTGGACGAGATCGGCGATATGCCGCTGCCGCTGCAGGTCAAGCTGCTGCGCGTACTGCAGGAGCGTCAGGTTCGCCCGCTGGGCAGTACCAAGTCGTTTCCGATCGATGTCCGGATCATTTCCGCCACCCATCGCGATCTCGACCGCGCCATGCACGAAGGCGACTTCCGCGAGGATCTCTACTATCGCCTCAACGTGGTCAACCTCAAGCTGCCGCCGTTGAGAGATCGCGCCGAAGACATCCCCCTGCTCGCCAAGCACATCGTGGCCCAGGTCTCGGCGCGGCATAAGCCGTTCGTCAAAGGCTTCTCGCCGGAAGCGCTCAATCTGCTCGCCTCCAGCGGCTGGCCGGGTAACGTGCGCCAACTGGTCAACGTGGTCGAGCAGTGCGTCGCCCTGACCAGCACCCCGATGATCCCGGAAGCGCTGGTCTCCCAGGCGCTGGTCGCCGAGGAGAACGCACTGCCCTCGTTCAGCGAGGCGCGTGCGGGTTTCGAGCGCAGCTACCTGATCAAGGTGCTCAAGATCACCGAAGGCAACGTCACCCAGGCGGCGCGCATCGCCGGACGAAACCGCACTGACTTCTACAAGCTGCTGTCGCGTCACGATCTGGACCCCAGCACCTTCAAGCCGAGCGCGATGCCGGATCCGGCAGGCTGACCGCTGCCAATTGACAATGACCCGATCCGGCAAGTGCTGCCGGATCGGGTTTTTTATGTCGCCGGGGAAGCGAATGCTATATCGCGTCCGTACCCGCCTCGCCCGGGGTACGGGGAACCAGCTCGATAATCCGCTGACGCAGCCATCGGTGCAGCGGGTGAGTCGTGGTGCGGTCATGCCAGACCATGGCCATGTCGAAACCGGGAACGGGGAGCGGCGGGTCAAGAAGCCGCACCCGACCGACGCGGTCGTTGGCGACTCGAGTAGGGACCAGAGCGATCATGTCGCTGCGCGCAACGATCTCCGGCACCACCAGAAACCCCGGCGCCGACAGGGCCACCCGGCGACGCAGGCCGACGGCGGCCAGCGCATCGTCCACGGGGCCATGAAAGCCGCCGCCTTCCGGCGAAACGATGACGTGGTCCAGTCGGCAAAAGGTGTCGAGATCGAGGGGGCCCGGCAAGGCCGGGTGGTCGGGACGAACGATGGCCACGTACGCCTCGCGATAGAGCGTGCGCATGCGCAAGGTTTCCGGCGCCGTCCCGGGCGTCGTCAGGGCCAGATCGACCTCGCCGCGAGCCATCTGCGCATCGAGGGTCGCCGTATCTATCGTTCGCCACGCAATGCGGATCCCCGGGGCTTCGCGACTCAAGGCCAGCGCCAACGGCATCAGCACCGAGTACTGCACATAGTCACTGGCGGCGATGGCGACCGTAGCCTTGGCCGTGGCCGGTTCGAAAGGGCTGGTGTCAGCGATGACCTGTCGCACGCCTTCGAGGGCGGCGTGCAGTGGTGCCTGGAGCTCGAGTGCCCGCTGGGTCGGGATCATGCCGCGCTGGGCAGGCAGCAACAGCGGGTCCCCCAATAATTCTCGCAATCGGGTCAAACGGGTAGAAAGGGCCGGTTGGCTAAGATGCAGTCGCTTGGCGGCACGACTGACATTGCGTTCGACCAGCAGCGTGTCGAGGGTCACCAGCAGGTTCAGATCGAGTCGATCAATATCCATTGTATTTATACCAAGACATAAAATATCCGATTTCTACAATACCAGACGACACGTCAAGATCATGGCCGAACGTGATCATTCCCCGATCATTGCCACAATGAGGAACCGGCCCATGAGTCATATTCTGATCGTCCATGCCCACCCCGAGCCTCAGTCTCTGACCAGCGCATTGAAGGATCTGTCACTGGAAATTCTGCAGGCGCAGGGGCACGAGGTGCAGGTTTCGGATCTCTATGCCATGCAGTGGAAAGCGATCGCCGATCGCAAGGACTTCATCGAGACGGTCGACCCGGATCGATTGCGCTATATCGCCGAATCCCGCCATGCCTATGCGTCAGAGACGCAGACCCTGGATATCGCCGCCGAGCAGCGCAAGCTGCTGTGGGCCGATGCCGTTCTGTTCAGCTTCCCGCTGTGGTGGTTCGGCATGCCCGCGATTCTCAAGGGATGGGTCGATCGTGTGTTCGCTTTCGGGTTTGCCTATGGCGTCGGCGAACACGGCGGGGAACGGTGGGGCGATCGTTATGGCGAGGGCGTATTGGCCGGACGGCGGGCGATGCTGATCCTGCCGATTGGCGGGCGCGCGCCGCACTACAGCGATCGCGGCGTCAATGGCAGCCTGGAAGAGATCCTGTGGCCGATCCATCACGGCACGCTTTACTACCCCGGAATGGAGGTGATGCCGCCCTTTCCGGTGTATCAGAGCGACCGGCTCGACGAAGCCGGCTGGCAGCAGATAGCGGTCGATCTCAAGCGTCGTCTCGATCGGCTGTTCAGCGATGCGCCCATCGCGTTTCGGCGTCAGAACGGCGGGCATTACGACACCGATCAGCGTCTCAAACCGGGCCTTGGCCAGGGTGAAGGCGGGACGCGCATCCATCTCTTGCAGCCGGGAGACCCCGAGGAGCGGCTGGTACAGGGTGTATGAAGGAGGATGGCGTGGCCGCGAAAGCAGAATTGCCATTATCGTTACGGCCCCGGTAACCAGATTCCCCACCATGGCCTCTTCAGGCCTTCGGCAGTGGCTTTTGGGGCGCTACAGATTCATCCGATGTCGTGTCTTCAGCGTTTATGACACCCACCTCGCTCTGGCACGCTTCACTTGACCTAGAATGTGATGGCTGAGGCGTTCGATCAGCGTTTGCTCGGTGCCTTGGCGGGCAACAAGCGCCAGCCGAACGCTGACCCGCTCGACGGCATCTGGCATGGACTCGGCAAGCGCGAGACCTTGTTGTCGGAAATAGCGCGGCTGCAGCTCAAGCTCTTCGGCGCAGGCATCAAGCTGTTGGCGGCCAATCTGGCCTGGTCGGTTCTCGCCCCCCAGGCTGAACGCGAACCGCCGAGCCAGGCCTGAATAAAGATTCGTGCCCATCAGATCGTAAAACGGCGCCAGGCGAGGGCCTTCAGTCGTAAACAGCACGGACAGATTCTTGGCGTGACTATCGTGGTTGCCGATCAGCAGGTTGAAGAAAACCCAACGAATGAAGCGCTGATGGTCGGTCAGGGGAACCTCTGCTCGCTTCAGCAACTCTCGACAACGGGCGAGACCGGGGCCACCATCGCTTTCATACTTGACGTCCGATCGGACCCCGGCGAGCTGGCAGAAATCCAGTTGATGCAGGCGGCGCAGCTCGCCTTTGTCATCCCATATACGATCGTAGCGAGTGATGAGACAAGCCTGCGTTTCCGGTTGATAGACAGCTTCGGCTGCCCCTAATCCCAGTTCTTTGGCCAGCTGTTGGCCAAACGTTTCGTTCAGCGCCGAGGCCCAGACGCTATCGAACGTGCGGATGTCCGGTTTGAGGATATGACTGGAAGGGGAGGAGCCCTCGGGTAGATAGGGGATACCCTCTTTCACCATCAACAGGCGTTTATTTTGGGCGCCGGCCAGGGATAGACGCGCGTCTGTCCCTTCGAAGCTGCTCAGTGTGGGCTCTCCGTTGGCAAGGCTGCGAGCCAATTCGTCCCAGGTGGTCTGCCGATATCGGACTGCTTTCGGTCGCACCCCCGATGGCTGCAGAGAGAAGCCGCTGGCGGTATCGCCGCCCACGGCATCCAGCAGCCCGAAGAGCGTGGTAGCGTGCCTTTGCTGCTCCAGAAATTCGCGTAGTCGACCTTCCGGCAATAGATTTTCGAAGAACGATTCGACGCCAGTGCCTGCGTGCATCGGGACCTCGGCTGGCAACCCTGGCGCCAGTGACAGGCCACCGTCGTCGATCCAGCTCTGGGCATAGCAAAACCGTAGTGGTTGCTCGTCGAAGAGAGTGCCGACTTGCGACTCTGCCGCGTAGAGATCCAGCGATCGCACACTCATTCGGCGCTACCTTTGCGTCGAATGGACACTTCCAGCCCCATCAGATCGAGGACATCGAGCACCTTCTGCATCTGAAGTGTCGGTTTGCCTTTCTCCAGGTCGACGACGAACCGGTTACCCGTGCCCGCTAACCCCGCCAAATCGGCTTGGAGCAGCTTCTGTTCCCGGCGCAATTGTTGAACGATCTCACCGATTGCTTCGGTCGAGCGAACGGTTTGGGGTAGGGAGGGGGATTTTTCCGTTCGAGCCATGGTGGTCTCCCGAAGTTACCGAACGGTAATAATAGCGTTTCTCAAACAATGATACGCCAAAAGATTACCGATCGGTAATTTCCAGCGAAGATTGGCGATTCAAAGCCGATTTATTCCCGAGCGGTAACTTTCTGATTCTGGCCTGCTTCAGCGCTTCAGCCGCCGCTTCACTTCCAGCTTCAAACGGCCTTCGCCGAGGCGGGCCGTCAGCATCTGGCCGGGCTGGGTCTGGCTGACGGCGCGGACGACCTGGCCACTATCGTCCTGCAGGATCGAGTAGCCTCGGCCCAGCACGGCCAGCGGGCTGACGGCGTTGAGCTCACGCGCGATTCCCTGCAGGTTCTGGCGTTCCTGGTGCAGCCGACGACGCTGAGCGGTGTCGAGCCGCTGGCGAAGCTGGTCGATCCGTTCCCGCGACTGGCGCAGCGTGCGGCTGGGGTCGTGCAAGGTGAAGCGTCGGTTGGTGGCATCGAGCCGCTGGCGATCCCGCTGCAGACGCTGGCGCATCGCCAGTTGCAGCCGCCGATCCAGCGCCGCCAGATGCTGGCGCTGCTGGGCGAGGCGTTCGCCGGGGTGGCGCAGCCGGGCGCGCAGATGATCGAGCCGCTGGGATTCGGCGTTGAAGCGCCCGCGCCACGCCTGATGGAGCCTTCTCCGCTGCTGATTCAGCGTCGCCTCGAGATCGCGGCGGTCCGGCACCAGCCGTTCGGCGGCGGCGGAGGGCGTCGGCGCGCGCACGTCGGCGGCGAACTCGGCCAGGGTCACGTCGACTTCGTGGCCGATGGCGGCCATCACCGGCAGCCTGGAGTGGAAGATCGCCCGCACCAAGTGTTCGTCGTTGAATGCCCACAGGTCTTCCAGACTGCCGCCGCCGCGGGTGATCAGGATCGCATCGAAGGGATCGATCGCCGGGCGCCCGATGTCGTTGTGAGTCTCCACGTCTTTGTGAGTCTCGGCATCCTTTCGCGCCTGACGATTGATCAGCGCCAGCGCGCGAATCAGCGCCGGCGGTGCCTCGCGCCCCTGAACCACGGACGGAAACACGCTGACGCGAACCATCGGCCAGCGCGCCTGCAGCACCGCCAGTACATCGCGAATCGCCGCGCCGGTGGGGGAGGTGATCAGCGCCAGATGGCGGGGCGGGTAGGGCAGCGGCCGGGCGTTGGCGAACACGCCTTCGCCGCTCAGCTGCTGCTTCAGGCGTTCGTAGGCCGCCATCAACTCGCCTTCGCCGCTGGGCTGAACGGCATCGACGATCAACTGGTAATCGCCGCGCGGCTCGAAGATCGACACCCGTCCGCGAACCTTGATCCGGTCGCCATCCTTCAGCGGCGTGCGCGACAGGCTCGCCCGGTTGCGGAAGAACGCACACTTGAGCTGGGCCTTGGCGTCTTTCAGGCTGAAGTAAATGTGGCCGGAGGCGGGCCGCGCCAGCCCCGAAATCTCACCCTCGACCCAGCAGTCGCCGAAGCCGCGCTCCAGCATCTGGCGGGCCTGGCGGTTGAGATCGCTGACGGAGATCGCCTGTGGCGACGGTGAGGTGAACGCAGGCATGGGCTGACCCGAAAGGAAGCGGTGATGAATGGTCGAAAGCCTAGCACGAAGCCGGGGGCCCTGGTGCTGGTCAGAAACGATGCTGATCAGAAGCGTTGCTGGTCAAAAACGGCGCCGGTCGAATACAGCACCGATCGAACCCGCAACCGACGCTTGCCATTGAGAGGCAACGGCCAAGCGACTATAATGCGCGATTAACTTTTCGCGGCTCCCGGTTCATTGCCGAGTCCACACTGCAAGAACGGTCTCCAAGGCTTGTCCCAGGGCATTCACCTTCAAGACCATCGCGGTGCCGCAGGCTGTCACAGGCTCCCCACCACCTGCCAATTGGGTTTCCGACCATGCTACGTATAGCGCAAGAAGCTCTTACGTTCGACGACGTATTACTCGTACCCCGCTACTCGGATGTCCTGCCCAGAGACGTCGACCTCAAATCCCGCCTGACCCGCAACCTGACCCTGAACATCCCGCTGCTCTCTTCGGCCATGGATACCGTGACCGAAGCGCGTCTGGCGATTGCCATGGCGCAGGAAGGCGGTATCGGCATCATCCACAAGAGCATGTCGATCACCCAGCAGGCCGCCGAGGTCCGCAAGGTCAAGAAGCACGAGAGCGTTATCGTCAAGGACCCGGTCACCGTGGGCCCCAACGCCAAGCTGCAGGATCTGCTGGAGATGGCCAAGGAGTACGGCTATTCCGGCTTCCCGGTCGTCGAGGGCGAGACCCTGGTCGGGCTCGTCACCGGGCGCGACATGCGCTTCCAGCCGGATTACAGCGACAGCGTCGAAGCGATCATGACCCCGCGTGAAAAGCTGGTCACCGTGCCGGAAGGCACCTCGCTCGACGTGATCAAGACCAAGCTGCAGGAAAACCGCATCGAGAAGATCCTGGTCGTCGACAAGGACTTCCACCTGCGCGGCCTGGTCACCGTGCGTGACATCGAAAAAGCCCGCACCTACCCGATGGCCGCCAAGGACGCCGATGGCCGCCTGCTGGTCGGCGCCGCCGTCGGCACCGGCCCGGAAACCCCGGACCGTATCGCCGCGCTGGTCGAAGCCGGCGTCGACGTGCTGGTCGTCGATACCGCCCACGGTCACTCCAAGGGCGTCATCGATCGCGTGCGCTGGGTCAAGGAACACTACCCGGAGCTGCAGGTGATCGGCGGCAACATTGCCACCGGCGACGCTGCCGTGGCATTGGCCGAAGCCGGCGCTGACGCGGTCAAGGTCGGTATCGGCCCCGGCTCCATCTGCACCACCCGCGTCGTCACCGGTGTCGGCGTGCTGCAGATCACCGCCGTCGCCAACGTCGCCGAAGCGCTCAAGCCGTTCGACATCCCGCTGATCGCCGATGGCGGCGTGCGCTACTCCGGTGATATCGCCAAGGCGATCGTCGCCGGCGCCAGCACTGTCATGCTCGGCAGCATGCTCGCCGGCACCGAGGAAGCACCGGGTGAAGTCGAACTGTTCCAGGGCCGCACCTACAAGGCCTATCGCGGCATGGGCTCCATGGGCGCGATGTCCCAGACCCAGGGCTCCTCGGATCGCTACTTCCAGAGCAAGGATGAAGGCGTCGAGAAGCTGGTGCCGGAAGGGATCGAAGGCCGCGTGCCCTACAAGGGCCAGATGAGCGCCATCGTTCACCAGATGATGGGCGGCCTGCGCGCCTCCATGGGCTACACCGGCTGCCACAACATCGACGAGATGCGCACGCTGCCGGAGTTCGTCAAGATCACCGGTGCGGGCATTACCGAGTCGCATGTACACGATGTGCAGATCACCAAGGAAGCGCCGAATTATCGCGGCGCTTGATTGACCCGTTAGTCGGAAGAGGGAAGGGAGAAGTGGGAAGTGCATCTTTCCTCTTCGCTCTTTCCTCTTCATTCTTTTCCGGCCGTGCTTTTGTCTCGGCAATTGAAACCCTTACGGCGGTGGCCCCTTCATGACCGACATCCATTCGCACAAGATCCTGATCCTCGACTTCGGCTCCCAGTACACGCAGCTGATCGCCCGCCGCGTGCGCGAGATCGGCGTGTTCTCCGAGATCCGCGCCTTCGATATCACCGAAGAAGAGATCCGCGAATACAATCCCAACGGCATCATTCTCTCCGGTGGGCCGGAATCGGTCTCCGAGCTGGGCTCGCCGCGGGCGCCGGCATGCGTGTTCGAGATGGGTCTGCCGGTCTTCGGCATCTGCTACGGCATGCAGACCATGGCCGAACAGCTCGGCGGCGCCACCGAAGGCTCCAACAAGCGCGAGTTCGGTTATGCCCAGATCAGCGTCGCCTCGGAAGACGACCTGCTCGGCGGTATCAAGGATCATGTCGATCACGACGGCGGGGCACTGCTGGACGTGTGGATGAGCCACGGCGACAAGGTCGCCCGCGCCCCGGCGGAATTCACCGTCACCGCCTCCACGCCGAGCTGCCCGATCGCTGCCATGACCTGGCCGGAAAAGCGCTTCTACGGTGTGCAGTTCCACCCGGAAGTGACCCACACCCTGCAGGGTCAGCGCATCCTCGAGCGCTTCGTGCTGGATATCTGCCAGGCGGAAAAGCTCTGGACCCCGGCGCAGATCATCGAAGACCTCACCGAGCGCGTCCGCGAACAGGTCGGTGATCGCCACGTGCTGCTCGGTCTCTCCGGTGGGGTGGACTCTTCCGTGGTTGCGGCGCTGCTGCACAAGGCGATCGGCACGCAGCTCACCTGCGTATTCGTCGATAACGGCCTGCTGCGCAAGCAGGAAGGCGACCAGGTGATGGAAACCTTTGGCCAGCACATGGGCGTCAAGGTGATCCGTGTCGATGCGGAAGACGAGTTCCTGGGCAAGCTGAAAGGGGAGAATGACCCCGAAGCCAAGCGCAAGATCATCGGCAACACCTTCATCGACGTGTTCGACCGTGAAGCCGCCAAGATCGACGGCGTCGAATTTCTCGCCCAGGGCACCATCTACCCGGACGTGATCGAATCCGCCGCCAGCAAGACCGGCAAGGCCCACGTGATCAAGTCGCACCACAACGTCGGTGGCCTGCCGGAGACCATGAAGCTCAAGCTGGTCGAACCGCTGCGGGAACTGTTCAAGGACGAAGTGCGCAAGCTCGGCCTCGAACTCGGCCTGCCCTACGACATGGTCTATCGTCACCCCTTCCCGGGGCCGGGCCTCGGCGTGCGCATTCTGGGTGAGGTGAAGAAGGAGTACGCCGACATTCTCCGGGAAGCCGATGCCATCTTCATCGAGGAACTGCACAACTTCGACTGGTACCACAAGACCAGCCAGGCGTTCGCCGTGTTTCTCCCGGTGAAGTCAGTCGGTGTCGTCGGCGACGGCCGCCGCTACGAATGGGTCATCGCCATTCGCGCCGTCGAAACCATCGACTTCATGACTGCACGCTGGGCCCACCTGCCGTATGAGTTGCTCGAAAAGGTCTCCAACCGCATCATCAACGAGATCAGCGGCGTGTCGCGCGTGACCTATGACGTTAGCAGTAAGCCGCCGGCAACGATTGAGTGGGAATGAGGCTTTACCAACCTGCCGAATGAAAAGCCCGCCAATTGGCGGGCTTTTGTTTCACTGCATTGACTAACGAAGTATTTCGCGTAACTAAAAATATCAATTGCAGTTGACTTCCTCTCTAGTAAGATTTACCAGTTGAGGCTGAAAATATAATTTTTCCATCAAATGTTATATGATTCCACGAAACATTTCTTCAATGGGTTCTGCTTTCTTCCGAATTACATCCTTATTATACTGAGCAAGTATTTTGGCAGACGTTGCTTTTGCCCATTTTTGGCTTTTTAGATCATTTTTATAATCGAAATTTTCATCATCTTCGATTGCCAGTTCAGCATTTAAATCGTTAGCAGCAGCAATAGCCAGTTCTTGGAAACCATTCACAAACTCGTCAAGTTTGCCAGATGACACGATTAGTTTAAGGTTGTCTAGTAATCTTGCGCCATAAGGGGCAGATTTGATAATGGTTATCACGGAATAAGCTAAAAAATATTGTGCAAGTTTGTAGTTTGCAAATGATCTATTTTCAATATGTTTAAGTGCTGGTTGTACAGATTCAAAGCTCTTCCATAGAGCGATTACGCGCTCTCCCGTAACATTAGGCCTGCCAAATATGTCTGCATGAAGTTCGTCCATGATTTTATATTTTTGATGGCAGCTCCATGGTTGTCCTAAGTCTAAGGCAAGGAGTATCAAGCCTGCGTATTCGTTAGGAATTACCTCTTTGCCACGGTTGTTTTCGCCTTGCTTTATTTCATAAGCAATTTGGGCGTCAGATGATCGATCTACTTCAGTTTTTAATCTTTGTTGTAAGTTGTGATTTGACTTGAGGTCTCGTGCTTTAATAGCGTTTTGATTGTTGCTGTTTTGTGTTATCCGTTGAGATAAGGCGGTGTCGCCCTTGACTTCAATAAGTTTGACTAGAATTTTTAGATCATCTGTTATCTTAGACTTTTCGGATAGCAATGAGGAAAGGCTCTGAGCACCATTTACGACCACATAATCCGATACCGTTATAGCTTGACTGTCCGAAGACAGTATGTTTTTGCACAGCACGTTAATGCCATTGTGATACAGTGGGAAGTTACAATGTTCCCTCTTTAAAGATATGCTCTTTTTTAAGCCTTTGTTTACCTTGGTATTGCCTAAGGAAAGCCTTACATTTTGCTCAAACAATTTTCCATCCGATATTCCCGACATCTTAACAAGATTTAATGCTGGGGCTAAAAATATTTTAGTCGAGGCGCCACCCGCATTATACGTAATTACATCACTATCAGATACGTCGAACATGAACTCCTGCGATACACCACCATCGATTTCAAGATCGACATATTCATTTGCTATCCTAACGGCATCATAAAGTTCGAGTCCTTCAGCTTTGCTAATATACTGTTGCGCATCAGAATTGGCTGCCGCATTGGATATAAATATTCCAACTATGTCATAGCCGGAATCCACTTTCTCGGCAACTTGATTCCTAATCAAGGCCTGTTTTAATCGTGGGTTTTTAGTTTCGGTGACCATTTGATTGATATACTCAGGCACGTCGAACTGCTTGAGAGCTCCAATAAAGCTTTTTAAATCTGTATCACCTAGAGTTGCGCGATCGTTTTGCTTGGTTTTGGATTGAATGATGTAGACAATTTCTGCGACATTGTCTAAATATATGGCGTCAATGCCTTTGTCGTGCTTTGCATCAACACATGCATCGTCAGTTTCAAATTCATCTAACCTCAAGATGTTTTCTAGGAACCATTTTAAAAACCTTCCTGAAAAGTCACTAGACCGAGTGTTATAGTATTTTAAATGTTTTTCGTGAAAAATCTCTTGCTTTAATTCTGACGGTTTCATTGTTTAGGCTCTTTTTTGAAAATGTGTTGAGCGAATATATTTAATATCAGCTAAGGTCTGTTACGTCAACAATGGTTTTTCAGTGCGCCGGGCGGGTTGAATTTTTAGCTTTACTTCATTCTGAATAAAAGATATCTAGCTGCACAATGCATCACCTAACTCATTATCTCATATCAGCGCTGGGGTCCAGGAATGCCATAGTGGATTCAAATATATCATATGCCTGCCTTCGATATCTGCGGAGTCGGTACCCTGATCCAGTCTGCGGGGTTATTCGGGAATCCATGGTTTAGAGTCGAGATCAGCACCCCGGTCCCTTTCTCTACTGGAATTTAACAAGCCGTGGGCAACGCGATGGTGGAATCACTGTTGATGATCTGCCCTTGCCTTTACGCTCGATTTGGGCAGCACTGCGCTGGGCTTGCTCATAGGCGAGACGAAATCCGAACGGGCTGATTTCAGGCGTCCGGTATCATGATTTTCGTTTAACGATTAAAGAAGTGTGGCGGAATGTCGTTATTAGACAGACACTTGCATCGTGAGAGAACGTGCGGTGTGTTTCCGAAGGCCTTCAAGAGCCTACCTGTACTTCAAGAGAACGTAGATTAATGAGCTTCAAGACCCTTGCCGCCCTAATGGGCACCTGCGCTGCGCTCAGCCTGACCGGTTGTGCTTCCATTGTTGGCGACAGCGATCAGAGCCTGACGATCAGCAGCTCGCCCTCCGACGCGGCGGTCGTCATCACCGACGAGACGGCCAAACAGATATTCGTTGGCACGACGCCCACCACCGTGACGCTGAAGAAGTCCGATGGCAGTTACTTCGGCGGGAAGACCTATCACGTCGAGATCGACAAGCCGGGATACCAGACGCGCGAGATGGAGCTGACCGCGTCGGCAAACGGCTGGTACATCGGCGGTAACATCCTGTTCGGTGGCCTTATCGGCTGGTTGGTCGTCGACCCGTTCAGCGGCGGGATGTACACGTTATCCCCGGATGAGATCAACGCTGACCTCGGTGATGCAGTATCGATCGAGGGTGAGAGTCAGTCACTCAACCTGGTCATGATGGAAGACGTGAGCGCCGACATGAAAGACAAGCTGGTCAAGATCGGACAGATCTGACCTTCACAGGCCGGGCGCTTGCCCGGCCTGATCCTCTCTCTCCACTCCCATCAGCCCATTCACTCCCATCAGCCCATCCATTCCCAAGAAAGCCGAATGCCTCTCTATGCTTAGCGTGCGTCGACTCAATTCGCCGATGCCGTCGGGCGAATGGTGATCTCGGTGGTATCGACGCTGGCCGGCGCTTCGATGAGCTGTCGGACGGCGCGGGCGATGTCGACCGGTTGCAGGGCGATGGCACGATAGTCGTCCATGAACGCGGCGGTTTCGTCGTGGGTGATGGTCGCGGCCAGGTCGCTGGCGACGACGCCGGGGTTGACGCAGGTCACGCGAATATTCGAACTCTCCTGGCGCAATCCATCGGAGATCGCACGGACCGCGAACTTGGTGCCGCAGTAGACCGCGCCGGTGGGTACGGCCTGTAGGGCGCCGATGGAGCCGATGTTGATGATCTGGCCCTCGGCCTGACGCTCCATTACCGGCAGCACGGCGCCGATTCCCCACAGCACGCCCTTGATGTTGACGTCGACCATGCGCTCCCATTCGTCGAACTTGCCAGCGGAAAGCGGCGAGAGCGGCATGATGCCGGCGTTGTTCACCAGCACGTCGATACGCCCCCAATGATCCAGCGCAGTTTGGGCGAACGCGGCCATGGCGTGTCGATCCGTGACGTCCAGTGCGCGCACTTCCACGGTACCGCCGTTTTCGCGAATGTCCGCCGCGATCTGCTCGAGTTTGTCGACGCGGCGCGCGCCCAGCAAAACGCTGGCCCCGGCGGCGGCCAGTTCGCGGGCGATACCCTCACCGATTCCGCTGCTGGCACCCGTGATCAAGACGATTTTGCCTTTCATGCTCATGGTCTTCTCTCCTGTTGTCTCTGGAATGCGCTCTGTAATGAGCTCTGGAATGAGCTTTGAACCGAACTCTGGAGCGAACTCTCGTTCGGCTCCGGTGAGCAACAAGATAGGGCGCGAGACTGTTGAACAGAATATGCTGAACGCTGGACACATCGGTTAGCAGAATTTACCAATGAACAATGATCTCAATCTCCTGACGATGTTCGTCGCTGTGGCAGAAGCGGGAAACTTCCGCGCCGCCGCCGACCGGCTGGGTGTGACGCGCTCCGCCGTGAGCCAGGGTGTCCGGCGCCTCGAAAGCGCGTTGGAAAGGCCGCTCTTCAACCGGACCACGCGTAGTGTTCGGCTGACGCAAGAGGGCGAGCGGTTGCTACAGGCGGTTTCCACTCCGCTGGCGGAACTCACGGCCGTGCTGGAGGCCACGCTGGATTCACCCGAATCGCCCCACGGCATGCTGAAGGTCACGGCGACGTCGATTGCGGAGCGGTTTCTGTCGGGGCCGCTGATCGCTGATTTTGTCGAGAAGTATCCCCGCGTCACGCTGGATGTGACGGTGACCGACGAGGAGTTCGATATCGTCGCGGGCGGGTTCGACGCGGGAATCAGACTTGGGGAGGTGATCGAGCAGGATATGGTTGCCGTCCCGCTGACCGGGGAACAGCGTCAGGTCGCCGTCGCTTCGCCGAACTATCTGGCCCGCCACGGTCAGCCGGCGCGTCCGCAGGAGTTGGTCTATCACCGCTGCATCGGTTGGCGTCCGCTACCTGAAACGGCGCCGTATCGATGGGAGTTCGAAGGCGACGGCAGGGCGTTTGACGTGGCGGTCGAGCCGCAGGTGACCACCAACGACATGCTGTGGATGATCCGGACATCGCTTGCTGGCGGCGGCATCACATTCGGGATGGAAGAGACGTTTCGACCCTATATCGAGCGCGGCGAACTGATCACGATCCTGGATGAGTGGCTGCCGCCTTTCGCCGGCTTCTATCTCTACTATCCGAGCCGCCGCACCGTCACGTCTAGGCTTCGCGCCCTGATCGATCACGTTCGCGAGTATCGATAGACGGCACGACGACCCTGGCTTCCAATCACATCATGAGTCTGCCTCATGTTCTGGTGAGGCTAAATCACTTTTCCTCATCTTTTCACTCTGGCATAAAGTACCCATCATTTTTCGATACTCAGACACGATGACGTTTATCCCTGGGCACGTAGGAATCGCGCGAACTCGCTCTTACGTGAATGCCGGTAAATGAATCGATTGTCTGCTTGACCAGGGTACGGGTTAGCGATGAACAGCCAGTTCAGTTTCGACATCAAGAGCATCCGGTTCGACGAGCATTACCGTCCGGCCGAGAACACGCGCACGACCACCAACTTCGCCAACCTGGCAAGAGGGGAGCGTCGAGAGGAGAATCTGCGCAATACCCTGACGATGATCGACAACCGTTTCAACGCGCTGGCGCATTGGGACAACCCCAAGGCGGATCGCTACGCCGTCGAGCTCGACATCATCACCGGCGAGCTGAGCGTGGGGGCCGAGGATGAGGACGACACCTTCCCGGCGATCGAGATGCTGAAAACGACGATCATCGACAAGCAGACCGGCAAGCGTATTCCGGGCATGGTAGGGAACAACTTCTCCTCCTACGTGCGCGACTACGACTTCAGCGTCTGGCTGTCGGAGCACAACCGGGATCGTTCCGAATTCGGCATCCCGGAGGGGTTTGGCGATCTGCACGGCAAGCTGTTCAAGCGCTTCGTCGACTCCGATGCGTACCGGGCTTCCTTCAGCAAGGCGCCGGTCATCTGTCTCAGCGTCTCCAGCAGCAAGGTCTACCGCCAGACCGACAATCGCCACCCGGTGCTGGGCGTGGAGTACGAAAACGATGAGTCCTCGCTGACGGACTTCTACTTCGGCAAGATGGGCCTGCAGGTGCGCTACTTCATGCCGCCGCATGCCGTCGCGCCGCTGGCGTTCTACTTCTCCGGCGATCTGCTGGCCGATTACAGCGATCTCGAACTGATCAGCGCCATCAGCACCATGGAGACGTTCCAGAAGATCTATCGTCCCGAGATCTACAACGCCAATTCGGTGGCCGGCAAGATCTACCAGCCGAGCCTCGAGCATCAGGACTACTCGCTGACGCGCATCGTCTACGATCGCGAAGAGCGCAGCCAGCTCGCCGTCGAGCAGGGCAAGTTCACCGAGCGGCACTTCATCAAGCCCTACCGCCATGTGCTCGAGCAGTGGTCGGCCGATTATTCCCCTTGATTAACCCGTTCCAACGACTCTTTTTGGTCAACCCGTTACAACGACATTCTTTGATCAACCCGTTATTAAGGTCATTTTTGCATGAAGACTTTGTTGCCCACGTCGACGGCCGGTAGCCTGCCCAAGCCCGCCTGGCTGGCCCAGCCCGAGACGCTCTGGTCGCCGTGGAAACTGCAGGACGAGGAGCTGGCCGAGGGCAAGCAGGATGCGCTGCGGGTCTCCCTGCACGATCAGCAGCGGGCCGGTATCGATATCGTCAGTGACGGCGAACAGACCCGTCAGCACTTTGTCACCACCTTCATCGAGCACTTGAGCGGCGTCGATTTCGAAAAACGTGAAACCGTCAAGATCCGTGATCGCTACGATGCGAGTGTGCCGTCAGTCGTCGGTGCGGTCTCTCGCGTCAAGCCGGTTTTTGTCGAAGATGCCAAGTTTCTACGTCAGCAAACCGACCAACCCATCAAGTGGGCGCTGCCGGGCCCGATGACCATGGTAGATACGCTCTATGATGGTCACTATAAAAGCCGCGAAAAACTGGCCTGGGAGTTCGCCAGGATTCTCAACCAGGAAGCCCGCGATCTCGCCGCCGCCGGCGTGGACATCATTCAGTTCGATGAGCCCGCCTTCAACGTCTTCTTCGACGAGGTGAACGACTGGGGCATCGCCGCGCTGGAAAAAGCCATCGAAGGCGTCGAGTGCGAGACCGCCGTGCATATCTGCTATGGCTATGGCATCAAGGCCAATACCGACTGGAAGAAGACTCTGGGCTCGGAGTGGCGCCAGTACGAAGAGATCTTCCCCAAGCTGCAAGCGTCGAACATCGATATCGTCTCGCTGGAATGCCAGAACTCCCATGTGCCGATGGAGCTGATCGAACTCATTCGAGGCAAGAAAGTGATGGTCGGGGCGATCGACGTGGCCACCAACACCATCGAAACCCCGGAAGAGGTCGCCGAGACCCTGCGCAAGGCGCTCAAGTTCGTCGATGCCGACAAGCTCTACCCCTGCACCAACTGCGGCATGACGCCCTTGTCTCGCCGGGTGGCCCAAGGCAAGCTCAGCGCTCTGAGTGCTGGCGCGGAGATCGTTCGGAAGGAGCTCGCGGCTCGATAGCAGGGTTCCAAACGGCGAAAGACGCGGCGGTGGTCATCAAGACCCTGGCCGGTGGTTGGCAAAACGTTGCCGGCACCGGCCTTCAAGCGTTTCCGGGAATCCCTTTACCATGACCACCGTTGCCATCTTCGTCGACACCCAGAACGTCTACTACACCGTGCGCGATGTTTACGCCAAACAGTTCGACTATCGCCGGTTCTGGGCGAAGGTGACCGCGAACCGCGAGGTGCTGACCGCGCGCTGTTATGCCACCGACAAGGGCGACGCCAAACAGCGCGGCTTTCAGAACACGCTGCGAACGATCGGTTTCGAGGTGAAGCTGAAGCCATTCATCCAGCGTGCGGATGGCTCCGCCAAGGGCGACTGGGACGTGGGCATCACGCTCGATGCCATCGATTACGCGGTCCAGGCGGATGTGATCGTGCTGGTCTCCGGCGATGGCGACTTCGACCTGCTGGCGAGGAAGATTCGCGAGGTGCACGGCAAGCGCGTCGAGGTCTACGGCGTGCCCCGGCTCACCGCCCACTCCCTCATCAACGCCGCGAGCCAGTTCATACCCATCGAAGGCGACCTGCTGCTGGGGTGATACGGCCGCGTGGTGCTCGGTTCCTAAATTACCCTTATCAAGAAAATCCCTTTGACGGCCGATACTTGGTTAGCGGCTTGCCGCGGCAAATACCAAGAAAAGATTCAAAAAGGGAACAGTGATGTATCAGAAAGCGATTCTCGGCGCACTCATCACAACGACGCTGCTGATTTCAGGGTGCGCTTCGGTGCCCATGGGATCCAGCGACGAAGATTTGGCACTCAAGCAATTCCCCACACCTCCAGAAGGTGACGCTGGCCTCTACGTCTACCGTGACAGCTTCATGGGCAAGGCATTGAAGAAGTCTGTCACCCTGGATGGCCAACTTATTGGTGAGACGGCCAATGGAGTCTATTTCTACGAATTAGTCGAGCCGGGCGAGCACAGCCTGTCGACGGAATCCGAGTTCAGTGACAATAAGCTCGTCTTTACCGCCAGAGCCGGCGAAAATTATTTCGTCGAGCAGTACATCAAAATGGGTGTGTTCGTTGGCGGGGCAGGTCTCGAAATGAAGAAAAAAGAGGAGGGTATGAAGGCTTTGCGAGAGTGCTGTCATTTGGCCGCACCGCATTAAGGCGTATTCGCTATTCATCAGAGAAGCCCTGAAAACCCAGGACTTTTCGATGTATGGAAACGCTCCCGCTCCCGCTGACGTACTGCTATCGCGTCGTTCACCGATGCACCCAATCAAGATGCTCGAACGCCCCCCGGGCGTGATCCTCACGGAACATTTCGTGGTCGCGGCGCACGCGGTCGGCGGCCTCAACAGCGAACTCGACCATGTCTTCGGTAAACAGTGCCGGCGGGCCGATGGCTTTCACGATCGCCGGTTCGATGTTGTAGTCGACCCTGCCGGATTCGTCGGAGCGGGCGTGCACGGTGGCCAGTACGCCGCCGCAGATGCGGGCGTACTCCTTCCACTCGCTTTTGGAGAGATCGTCCAGGTCGATATCGTCGCGAAACGGGGCGCGCTCGCGCGATAGATAGCTCAGACCGTCGAACTCGACGTGGCCGTAGAATACGTCGCCGCGTACCAGATGCACGGCCTGGGCGTGGCTGACGCGCTCGGCGAGGGTGTCGAGCTCGTAGGCCGAAGGCGGCACCAGACCGGATAGGGCAGAGCGTCGGGCCTGCTTGAACTCGATGATCAGATCGTCCGTACCGTCGCGCTCGGGGCCTTCGATCAGCACGTAGTAGCGGTTGAGACCCAGCGAGGCAGTGCCCTGGCCGCGACGTATCGCGACATCCTTCACGCGCATGGCTTTCTCGTTCAGCCCTTCCTCGTTCAACCCTTTCTCGTCAAGCCCTTCCTTGTCCATGCGCCTGGCGCGTTCCGGGACCTCGATCTCGTTCTCCTCGATCAGCCGGTCGGTGATCGTCTGGAATTCGTCGCGACGAGACGAGATCGGCACCAGTTTCTGGGTGGGGCGAAAGCCGCAGCGGCTCTCGTCGAGATAGTCGTCGATCAGCCACTCCGCGCGGTCTTCGTCGGCGTCCTTGAACAACTTGCGAATGAGCTTGGGCGCGTTGTCGTAGCGCATCTCTTCATCCTGCTCGGTGCCTTCGCGAGCCAATCGCTCCATTTCTTCGATATAGCCCCGCACGAAATGGCGCACGATCTTGATCTGATGCTTGCGCTTGAGCTCTCCCTCGGCCTCCGCGGCGATCATGAAACCGACCGCGCCACGCTTGATATCCCAGGTGAACGGGGCGTAATAGGCCTCGTCGAAATCGTTGACCGAGAAGATCGGCACGTTGTTCACGTTGGGCATGACGCCGAAATTGCCGGGGTGGACGTCACCCAGCGCCAGCACAGTCGGCATCCAGGCATCTTCGCCGGCCATGTCGCGATAGAAAAGCAGCGCCGTGCCGCGAAAGAACGAGAACAGCGAGTCGGAGAGCTGATCGAACTTGACGGTAGCGTCTTCGGAGCCGTCCGCGATGCGAGTCCGGTGATCCTCGCGCAGCGTCTGGCGTACGTGGCGGCGGCGATAGTGGCCGGTCAACACGCGCGGGCGCAGCACGAACTCTCCACCAGCCACGGCTTCCGCCAGACGTTTGAAGGTGTCGAAACGCGTCGCCGCCTCCGGCTCCTCGGGCGCAGGCTCTGCAGGTAAGCGCCGCTCGAGCGCTGCCGCCAGTTCCGCCTTGCTCATCGAGGAACGCCCCGGGATATCCCGCTGCTGAGCGCGTTCGTAAAGCGCCTGGCGCGTAGGTTCTGCTTGCTGGTTCATGGGCACTCCTTGCCTGTCCTGACTGCGCTGGAGATGGAGAGGTCGTTGAGGGGTCCAGCATGCACGACTTGCCTGGCGGTTGCATGCGTGCGCCGAAGCGGGGTGGCCAAGCACTTGCTGAGGCAATTGCCGGTATCCAGCCTAGACTAAAGTCCCGGTCGCGCGAGCCGATTTTTTTCGAAGAGAGTTGATACGCTACGGTCAAACGGCGTCTCTCTTTCATCGCCGCCTACGACGAGCGCCCGTTTCATCGCTCCCGAACCGAGCGTCTCTTTCATCGCTCCCGTATCGAGCGTCACTTCCATCGCTCCCGTACCGAGCGTCACTTCCATCGCTCCCGAACCGAGCGTTAAGGCGAATCCATGATCATTTCAGGTCCTTCCGATTACCGGCGCGCCGCCCAACGTCGTATTCCTCGTTTTCTGTTCGACTACCTCGATGGCGGTGCGGTGACCGAGAGCACCATGCGTGGCAACGTCGAGGCGCTGCAGGCGATTCCGTTGCGCCAGCGGGTGTTGCAGGGCGGCGGCACGCCGACGCTCGAAACCGACGTGCTCGGTAGCCGTTGGCAGATGCCCGTGGCGCTGGCACCGATCGGGGCCACCGGCATGTACGCCCGTCGCGGTGAAGTGCAGGCGGCGCGAGCCGCGCAGAAGGCGGGCATTCCCTACACGCTCTCCACGGTGTCCGTCTGTTCGATCGAGGAGGTGGCAAAGGCTGCGGCGGGGGAGTTGTGGTCCCAGCTCTACGTGCTGAAGGATCGCGGTTTCATGCGGAATGCGCTGGAGCGAGCCTGGGCTGCTGGCATGAAAACGCTGGTGTTCACGGTCGACATGCCGCTACCGGGGTCGCGCTACCGCGATCGCCACTCTGGCATGTCCGGCCCTCACGCCAAGCTGCGCCAGTACGCTCAAGCGCTGACACATCCCCGCTGGGCGTTCGATGTCGCCCTCCAGGGCAAGCCGCTGTCGTTCGGCAATATCGAAGCCTACACCGGCCGCCAGATGAACATGGACGACTACATGGGCTTTCTGGCCAAGAACTTCGACCCTTCCATCAGTTGGAGCGAACTGGAGTGGATTCGGGATAGCTGGAAGGGCAATTTGGTCATCAAAGGGCTGCTGGACAAGCAAGATGCGCGAGATGCGGTAAGAATGGGCGCCGATGGCATCATTGTCTCCAACCACGGCGGGCGCCAGCTCGATGGTGCGATTCCCACCGCCCAGGCGCTGCCGCGTATCGTCGAGGCGGTCGGGGACGAACTGACGGTGCTGGCGGATTCCGGCGTTCGCTCCGGGATGGATGTGATCAGAATGTTGGCGCTGGGTGCCAAGGGTGTCCTGCTCGGCCGCGCTTACGCCTATGCACTGGCGGCCGAAGGGGAGCGTGGCGTCTCGCATCTGCTCGACCTGATCGCCGCCGACATGCGCGTGACCATGACGCTGATCGGTGCCAACTCGCCGGCCGATATCAGCGCCGATCATCTGGATTCCGTCGCGAGGGAGCTGAAGGGCGAGCAGCGTCCGGCGGTCGCGGAGCCCGATAAAGCGGCGTTCTGATTGGTGATCGTCACTGACGATTCGATCGATGATTGATCGTCGTCTATGCCGTCGATCGGCAGGCGACCTCAGCGCAGACCCTCGATCTGGCGCAGGCGCGAGGCGGCGAAGTCGATGAAGGCGCGGACCTTCGCCGCCGCTCGGCGTCCTTCGACATGGACGAGATGAATCGGTAGCGGGGCGGGTTCGTGCTTCTCCAGAACGGTCTGGAGACGGCCCGACCCGAGATCGGGCCCGACCTGATACGACAGCACACGGCACAGGCCCCAGCCTCGTCTGGCGATATCGATGGCCGCAGCCAGGCTGCTGACCGTGAGCTGAGGATTGACCCGGACGACATGCGTCCCATCCCTCCCGAGGCGCCACTCGTTCAGCGGCGGGGTGGATCCGCTCGAAACGACGCGATGAGAGACGAGCTCGCTCGGATGTTCGGGCCGGCCGCGCGTGGCGAAATAGTCGGGCGACCCGCAGATGACGCGGCGGACCTGGCCGATGCGGACGGCGGCCAGCTCGGATGCGGGCAGGTGGCCGATGCGTACGGCGATGTCGAAGCCTTCCTCGACCAGGTTGACGATGCGGTCCACCATCAGCACGTCGGCGCGGACCTGGGGATGGTCATCGAGAAATTCGGTGAGCAGCGGCGCGACGTAGATTCGCCCGAACTCCTGTGGACAGGTGATTCGCAGTTGCCCGACGGGCGTGTTGGCTGCGCCCGAGGCCATGTCGTCGGCGGCTTGCAGATGAGCGAGGATCTCTCGCACCTCCCCGAGATACGTCTGGCCGACCTCGGTCAGCCTGACTCGCCGCGTCGAGCGGGTGAAAAGCCGGGCACCGAGGGCGGTCTCGAGCATGTTGATGGCTCGTGTGGCTGAAGGCGCACTGAGCCCGGTGGCGCGGGCACCCTTGGCGAAGCTTTCCGCTTCGGCGACGGCGACGAAAACTTTCAGGGCCTGAAGGCGATCCATGACGTCTTGCTCAGTTCGGGGTCAATGATAGTTTCAGCATGCAAAGTGGTGCCTTTCAGAATAGACCGATTCTTCCGCCACTCGTAAGGATCTACAGTGGCTTCTTCGATAACCCCACCCATCCATGGGATTAAGGAGCCTGTCATGTCGAGCGCCGACCTTGAAACCAACGCCCTCACCGATCAGCCCGTAAAACTCTATCGCAACCCCAAGTCCGGCCACTGCCACCGCGTCGAGCTCATGCTCGCGCTGTTGAAGATCCCCTACGAAAACGTCGATCTCGACATGGCCAACGGCGCCCATCACGAGCCTGACTACTTGAAGATCAGCCCGCTGGGGCAGGTGCCGGCGATCGATGACAACGGCATTGCGCTTTCGGATTCGAACGCCATCCTCGTCTATCTGGTCGAGCGCTACGGCGATCCTGCTCTCTGGATCGGCACCGATCCGATCGAGAAGGCTCGAGTTCAGCGCTGGCTTTCCATCGCGGCGGGCGAGATCGCCGCTGGCCCCTGTGCCGCGCGTCTTGTCACCGTATTCGACGCCCCGCTCGATCACGAGGGCGCCAAGGCGAAGGCGCATAAGCTTTTCGTGATGATGGACGCCCATCTCGACGGTCGCGACTGGCTGGCAGCCGACAGGCCGACGCTGGCCGACATCGCGGGCTACAGCTATATCGCCCATGCGCCGGAAGGTGGCGTCGGTCTCGCCGACTATCCGCACGTCCGGGCCTGGCTCGCGCGTCTCGAGTCACTGCCACGCTTCATCGGCATGGCCCGCTCGCCGGTACTCGCCTGAGTCGAAAAGGTTCGAACGGAGGTCGGTCATGACACACGAAACGATGCCTTCCCAAGAGACGACTGTCCAAAATCCGCCGTTCCACGAAGGCGAACTCGAGGCGCAGCGGCGCGCCGGGGTGGCCAGTATCGCCAGCTCGGCAGGTCGTTTCATCCGCGATCACATGCCCGCGCAGCATCGTGAGTTTTTCAGCAGCCTGCCTTTCGTGGTCCTCGCAGCCGGCGACGAAACCGGGCGTCCCTGGGTCACGTTGCTGGAAGGGAAACAGGGATTCATCGCCGCACCCGATCCGCGCCAGCTGACGGTCGCGGCGAAACTCGGTGCTCAAGATCCGCTGGCGTCGACGTTCGGCGCCGGAACCGATGTGGGTCTGCTCGGCATCGAACCGGCGACGCGGCGGCGAAACCGTGTCAATGGGGTGATCAGACCCGCTGGCGATGCCTTCGTCATCGAGGTGCGACAGAGTTTCGGCAATTGCCCGCAGTACATTCGCGAGCGCGAATGGCGGTGGGTCGGTCCGGCGATCGATACCCGTGCGACCGTATCGGATCGACTGGCGGCGGAGCAGCGGGCTCGGATCGTCGCGGCCGATACCTTCTTTATCGGCTCCGGCTTCAGTTCTGCCCCCGGCGGCGAATCGGGCGGAGAACCGGGCAGCGAGACAAGCATGAGCCGAGGTTACGACGCCTCTCACCGGGGCGGCGATCCCGGCTTCGTGCGGGTGACCGAGAACGGAACGCTGCAGATCCCGGACTACGCCGGCAACAACTTCTTCAACACGATCGGCAATCTGATCCAGGACCCGCGCGTGGGGCTGCTGTTCGTCGACTTCGAGAGCGGCGGCATGCTGCAGATCACCGGCCGGGCCCGCATCGACTGGGCGCCGCAGGAGAGTCGAGTTGAGATCCTCGACCCGAACGCGAAGCGATGGATCGAGGTGACCGTCGAGCAGGTCGTGGACCGCCCGGCGGCACTGGCCCTGAGATGGCATCGCGAAGACGAGGCACCATTGCGACTGGAAGTCGTCGACAAGGTGATCGAAAGCGACCAGATCACCTCCTTCTATCTGGCCGATGCCGGAGGTCGCGCGCTTCCGCCCTTCGAGGCCGGTCAGCATCTGGCGGTCGAGCTGGAAATACCGCATCAGTCCATTGCCAACCGCCCGGCGCGGGTCGGTCGCAGCTACTCGCTCTCGGGATCGCCATTCGCGGGGACATATCGGCTTAGCGTCAAGCGGGAAGATAGGGGCGTCGTGTCGCGCTTTCTGCATGACCGGATCGGTATCGGCGACAGGATCGCGGCGCGCTCGCCCGCGGGTGAATTCGTCGTGCCTCCTCGGCACGGACCACTGGTGCTGGTCAGCGCCGGCGTGGGTATCACGCCGATGCTCGCGATGCTGCACGCGGTCGTGGCGGAAGCGGACAACGAGCGCCGCCCGGTCTGGTTCGTGCATGGCACGCGCAATGGCGGGGTTCACGCCTTCCGGGCCGAGGTCGAGGCGCTGCTGGCCCAGTCCGGCAGCGTGGCGCGACGCATCTTCTACAGTGCCCCGCGGTCGAGCGACAGGCCGGCTATCGACTACGACGTCAAGGGACGGATCACGGCCGATGACCTTCTCGGGCTCGGCGCCGGGCGGGAGGCGAGCTATCTGCTCTGCGGTCCGGCCCGGTTTCTCGCCGAGCTCAGCGCCGGGCTGGAAGATCGTGGTGTCGATGCGGAGCGGATCGGCTTCGAAACGTTCGGCCCGGCGGGGTGAAACGGATCGTAGGGATCAAAAAATACCCCAAGGGGGAAACGCCCTTGGGGTATTGCGCGACAGCATCACTGCGTCAGGCGATCGTGAGACGATGACATTCAGGGAGAGTTGCTGGCCTCGCCTTCGGACGTGGCCGATCCGTCGTCCGGCGCGGTGGCTTGTTCACCGCTCGTGTCGGATTCCATCGCCGTACCAGACTCGTCTCCGGACATGGTGGCGTCATCCGCGGCTGCGGCAGAACCCTCTTCAGCCATCGTGGATTCATTCGCGGGCACGGCCGCGCCATCCCCGGCGGCGGCGGATTGGCTAGTGCCGCTATCCTGCTCCGCGCTGGCACCGTCCCGCGTCACGCGCCACACCGCGTTGGTCAGATCGTCGGCAATGATCACCGAGCCATCCGGGGCGACGGTCACGCCGACCGGGCGGCCACGCGTCCGGCCATCATCGGTGAGAAAGCCGGAAACGAAGTCGATGGGGTCTCCGGCAGGTTCGCCGTTCTGGAACGGTACGAACACGACCTTGTAACCGACGGGATCGGCGCGGTTCCAGCTGCCGTGCTCGCCGACAAAGGCGCCATCCGCGAACTGTCCCCCTACGGCCGGGTTGGAGAAGTCGACACCGAGTGGTGCGCGGTGGGAGCTCAGGCTGTAATCCGGCGCGATTGCCGATTTCACCAGCTCCGGGTTCTCCGGCTTCACCCTAGGGTCGACGTTCTGCCCCCAATAGCTGTACGGCCAGCCGTAGAAGCCGCCTTCCTGAATCGAGGTCAGATAGTCCGGCACCAGATGGGGGCCGAGTTCGTCTCGCTCGTTGGCGACCGCCCACAGCTCGTCCGTATCCGGCTGGAAGGTCAGTGCGGTGGGGTTGCGCACGCCGGTGGCGTAGGCGCGGTGCGCACCGGTCTCCGGATCGATCTCCCAGATTTCGGCGCGGTCGACTTCCGCTTCCATGCCGCGCTCGGTGATGTTGCTGTTGGAGCCGATACCGACATACAAGTGCTGGCCGTCCGGGCTCGCCGCCAGCGACTTGGTCCAGTGATGATTGATCCTGGCGGGAAGCGGCGTCACCACCTCGGGGTCACCGCTGGCTTCAGTCTGGCCTTGCTGGTAGTCGAACCGCACCAGGGCATCCTGGTTGGCGACGTAGAGATCGTTGCCGACCAGCGCGAGGCCGTAGGGCGCGTCGAGGTTTTCGGCAAAAACCGTCTGCTCTTCGTAGGTGCCGTCACCGTCGCTGTCGCGCAGCAGCGTCAGGCGGTTGCCGCCCTTGACCGAGGTCTTGCCCTTCGCCTTGATCACGCCGGCGATGAAATCCTTCGGCTTGAGTTTCGGGGCATGGCCGCCGCTGCCTTCGGCAACCAGAATATCGCCATTCGGCAGCACCAGCGTCTGACGCGGGATCTTGAGGTCGGTGGCAATGGCCTTGATGCTATAGCCATCCGGGACCGTGGGAAGCTCGTCATCCCAAGGCGCCTGTTCCGGTACGCCCATGTTGGGTAGCAGGCCGCGTTGAGGATCGGGCAGTTCCGGATTGGCGCCATACTGTGGATCGACATCGGCGGCATTGGCGCCACCGGCCAGCAGCAGGATCGAAAGTGGAGCGGCGTAACGCAGGCGGGCGAAAGGGCGTGCGTATTTCATGAAAGACCTCCGGTCTTGCGGCTGGTGAATCCGATCCAGATCGCGACCAACGAGAGCACCGCGACGACGATCGAGAGAGTCAGGCCCGTCGGCATCATCGCCCAGGCATCTCTGGCATGGACCAACGCATTGATGAAGCCGAGAACCCAGGTCACCAGCAACAGCACGAAGTAGAGTACGGAAAGGCCGCGGCTACCGGCGGGTCGAAAAATCCCGATCAGCGCGCAGATCATCGCAAGGCCACAGAACACCAGACCTCCGGCGATCAGCCAGGAGGAGAAGGTGCTCCAGAGTATTTCAAAGCTCGTCGAATACAGGTAATCGCTTAGCGCGGCACCCAGGAAAAGCGGAAAGGCGCCGGCTAGCAACATTCCATGCAGCGGGTTCGGCCCGCTTCGTATCGGTCGGTCGGCAGTGGCAATCATGGCAAGCTCCTTTTGCAAGTGAGGCGGCAGCATCCTGCGCCCGGGGGACATCTCGATGGAGACAACTCTCCCAGCGAAAATGCTATCTTTGCGCTGATATGTCGTCCTTGTGGCTGGAGTCTAGTCCACTCGGAGACTCTTCACCTGAACACGATGACCTGGCTCGCTGTCTTCGCGGTTTCTCGACTGCGCCGAGCCAGACGAGGTCATCTCATGGACCATCATGGCGCATCAAAAAACCAACCTCCCCACCAAGATATGTCCCGTCTGTCAGCGGCCGTTCGCCTGGCGCAAGAAGTGGGCGCGGGAGTGGGAGAATGTCGTCTACTGCTCGGAGCGATGTCGGCGCCAGGGGCGAGACTGACCCGCACGGACGGGCCTTGGGTGGTTGATCCACGTGATGGACGCGCTCCGGAGAAGTCGGGATGATCCGCCGGATGGACTACACGGATGACTCACTAGAGCGGTGACGCACGGATGAAAAGAATCGGCTCGTGGCAACGATGGATGCTGGCTGTCGTGATACTGCTGGTCTCCAGCGTGTGTCTGGCGCAGTCGCAGGACGAGGGGACCGCGCAGGACTGGTACGCCCTCGATTCGCTCAACACCGGACTGGGGAAGGCGCCGGGCTCCGTCAAGCTCAGAACGCCTCGGGAATCGATGCGAACCTTCCGGGATCTCACCGATAGCGGGAATTTCGAGGCGGCGGCGCATATCCTCAACCTCGCCGACCTGACACCGGCGGCGCAGCGCGAACGGGGTGCCGAACTGGCCCGGCAGCTCTCCGAGATATTCCAGCGGGGCAAATCGATACGGATCTCCAGCCTTTCCGGGCGCCAGGACGCTGCCATCGAAGATCCGACGGGAGAGAGTCCTCAGGCCGGTAAGCCGCGTCGGGATATCGAGCTGGCTTCCCTCGAGGCCGACGGTAACGCCTATGACATCCGGCTGGGGCGATACCAGCTGGGGAACGAGGAGCCGGTCTGGCTGATCATGCCGGAGAGCGTGGCCGCGATTCCGGCACTCTATCGGGAGTACGGCCCAACAGAATTCGAGCGACACATACCGGAAAGCCTCAAGGGCTCCTTCGGGGTGCTCAGGATCTGGGAATGGATCGCCATTCCGCTGGTGCTGCTGGGCGTCGCCCTCGTTGGCAAGGGCGTCTATCGACTGGTCGAGTGGGTGACACGCTGGCTGCCGTCCGGTTCGCCGAGCATTTTTGCCAAGCAGATTCGCGGCCCCGTGGCACTCATCGTGATGTCGCTGTTGACCCAGGCGCTACTCGATTACGTCGTTTCCTTTTCGGCGGCGGCAACCATCACGCTGCGAGTCGTGCTGATCGCCATTCTGGCCTGGGGCGCCGGCGCCGTTGCACTGCGTCTGGTCGATACCATGATGCTGAAGATGACTCGCCGCCTCGCCGGGCAGATCGACGACTCCAAACCCAAGGACGAGCGCAAGCTGCTGACCACGCTGTACGCGGTGCGTCGGATCATCATTCTGATCATGGTGACGGCGGTCACGATCTACGTGCTGGGCCAGATCCAGCTATTCGAGACGCTAGGATTGTCGATTCTGGCCTCGGCCAGCGTATTGGCGGTTCTGGTGGGCGTGGCGGGGCAGGCGGTGCTCGGCAACATCCTGTCGTCGTTCCAGCTGTCGCTGGCGAAGCCGATACGGGTCGGCGATCTGGTGGCGTTCGAGGGGCAGTGGGCTTATGTCGAGGGGATCTTCTATACCTATATCCGGCTGCGACTCTGGAACGAACGGCGCCTCATCGTTCCGGTCACCTATTTTGCATCGAAGGCGTTCGAGAATCTCTCCGCCAAGAGCACGAAGGAGTATCGGAGCCTGGTGCTGACGCTGCACCTGAGCGCCGATATCTCGCTGGTGAGGGAAAAGTTCCTCGAATTCGCCAAGGCCGAGGAGAACGTCATCGAGCATCACAAGCTGCTCTGCTGTGTCACCGATCAGAATGGCCCGGCGCAGACGGTCACCTGCTATCTGATGACGATCGATCCATTATCGGGGTGGGCCGCCGAGGTGAGTGTCAGAGAAAAGCTGTTGGCATTCATTCGCGACGAGCATCCCGAATGGTGGCCGAGGGAGGTCGTCGTGATCAGTCATCGGGACATCGCCCGCGGCCACACCACTGCCGGTGACGATGACGTCACCCAGTGACCGCGGATTGATCGCGCTGGCGCTCGGGTTCTGGGCCGGGCGCCAGACACTGAAGTTACCGGCAAGCTTCCTCGCCATCGGCCCACATCCAGTAGCCGGTGCCGAACAGCAGGCCGACGATCAGCCCCGGCCCTGTCGCGGCGCCCGCCAGCACGGCCAAATTCCAGCCGCCCGCGGCCATGCCGGCGGTCTCCACGCCGTAGTGGGCGCAGTCTTCACTCAATCCGCCGTACTCGTGGAGTGAGTACTTGATGCCTTGCTTCACGCCCACAGCCGCCAGCGCCGTGAGGTACGGATCGCCGATAGAAGATAGGAGCGGATTGGCCTCGCTGTAGCCATGATCCAGAGCGTAGGCAGTCGTAGCCGCGTCCAGTGCCGTACCCAGCCCCGGAGCGCGTGTCGTGGCACATCCGGTGAGCGTGATGGTTGCCAGCGCGGCTCCTATGAGCATTATCGAGCGGGTCAGTCTCGAGCGAGTGTGTATCGGTTTCATGTCGACGGTTCTCTGATATCGGCCGCTAAGCGGCGTGACGGTATCTGTAGTGCCGTCTCCATGGTCGATACGCGGAATCGCTTACGCCCACCGGATAGATCCTGACGGCTAGATATCCAGTGATGACTGGACCGGCCCTTGCTATCGGCGCGTGGGGAGGCGAACTTTAATTAAGATTTTTGACTTTAATCTATATATTTATAGGTATCTGATGGGGCTGATATTTTCCGTCCCACTTTTTTGCGGCGTAAGGTCAGGCGGAGGTGATCGCGGCTAGAGAAGGAAGGGTCGGCGGCGCTCGGGGTTACCGTTTTCCATCCGCCGGACGGTATCGGCGGATGGGAAATCGGCAGGTCAACCAGATTCAATCGATGTTCAGAAACGCCTTCAAGTCATCCAGATCATTATAGTCGTCGCTGCTACCCAGCAGTTCATCGATCCTGGCCGCGAGCCGCTTGTCCAGGACGCCATCCGGGCGGGTAATGTCGTGAAGTTCGGTCAGATAATTGGTGAACTTGTCGAATTCACCTTCGATCTTGCTATTGGCATTGGGCGTCAGCACGTACCAGGTACCCGATTTCTTGAAGTAAATCTGGTCATTGCCGGATCCGCGTCCCACTCTAATGGAAGCGACGTCGACCTTGTCGATATCCTCCTTGAAATCCCCGAAATTGCCCGGCGATCCCGAATCGCCGAAGATACTGACCGTTCCCGGATTTTCATCCCAGGCCGCGGGTGCGTCGGCATCGAGATACTGCCTGATGGCGTCGGTATCGTTGTATCTATCGGTCTTGGCGAAGACATCATTCATCTCATCGACCCGGTTCTGGTCCAGTGTTCCATCGGGGCTGGCAATGTCATGAAGGTCGGTCAGGTAACGGATGATCTTTTCCCGGGTACTCCGATCGGTGCTGTCGCCCTCGGAGGTGTTGATGATCTGCTTCACTCCCTCCTTGACGAAGATGACGCGTCCATCGTCTTTCAGCGTTATCGAACCGATGTCGACGCGGTCGATGTCTTCCTTGAAGTCGCCATAGGTCCCGGGGATGCCACCATCGCCGAAGACCGGTAGTCCACTGGGATCGGTGCCGAGACCGAGTTCTTCGCGCAGCTCGTCGAGATCGTTGTAGTCGTCGGAACCCCCCAGTAGCTCGTCAATCTCGTCTGCCAATTCCTGGTCGAGTTCGCCTTCCGGATGGACCATGATGTAGAGATTCTTCAGATAGTCGAAGATATCGTTGGCATCACTTTTCGATAGACTCCCGCGGTTCTCGGTGTCGAGTTGCCAGCGTACGCCATCCTTGATGAAGGTGATCTTGCTGCTATCGGTCGAGTCCAGTTCGATGGAGTCGATCTCGACCCGGTCGATGTCCTCCTCGAAATCCTCGAACGTGCCGGCCTTGTGTGCCCCATCCTTGCCCAACAGAAAAGGCTGTGAATCATCCAGCGCACGCTTGAGATCCTCGATATCGTTATAGCGATCGGATTCGTCATGAAGCCGGGTAATGCGGTCGATGATTTTCTGGTCGCGCTTTCCATCGGGATGGGTGATTTCGTGAAGATCGGTGAGATACTCGATGATCTCCTTGCGATCGTCCTCACCGGCTTTTTCACCAATCAGCGGATCGATGACCTGCTTGACGCCGTCCTTGACGAAGATGATGCGGCCATCGTCGGCCAGCGCTATCGAACCGATGTCGACGCGGTCGACGTCTTCCTTGAAATCACTGGCGGTGCCGGGCTTACCGTCGTCACCGAAGCGAGGCAGGCCAGAAGGATCCGGCGTGCCTTCGCCGATGCCGGCGTCGTGATCGTCGTCCCAGTCATCGAACCAGTCGTCGGAGATGTTGCCGTGCTCTTCGACGTAGTCGGTGAAGTCCTCGTACTGCTCCGGCCTGGCCTCCCACATCGGCGTGTCTTCGGGGTAGAGGTCGTCGTAGCGACTGGAGCCGTGGTAGTAGTTGTATTCGTAGCGGGCGTGGAGCACGTAGTTGAGCTTGTCTCCCCAGTCGTCCTCGGTGACGCCGAGCCCGCTCCAGGTGTTGAAATCGTCCCGCACTTCGCCTGCCTTCTGGTCCTGCTTCTGCTTGGCGATCACGCCGGTGACGATGGCGGCAATGGCGCCGAAGCCGACACCGGCGATCCCCAGCACGCCCGAGGCCACGCCCAGCGCAGATGCCGTCGCCGGCCCCGCGATCATGCTCGCCAATTGGGTGCCCGCCATGCCGGCGATCCCCACGCCACCGAGCAGCTGCATGGAGGCGGCGGCGTACTCGCTGGGCAAGGCATCGGGATTGTCGCGCAGTTGGTCGATCGACATGGCGCCAAGGGCAATATCCAGGACGCCACCGGCGCCGTCGGCGATACCACCGACCGTTCCCAGCACCGTGCCTACGATTCTAAGCTTGCTGGGAGAGTCCATTTCGCTCGGATCGAGCCCCATGTTGCTGATGCGCTCGTCGACCATACCCATCACGCTGGCGCGGCTATCGGCGTCCAGCGCGTCGAGATTGTCGGCCAGGTTCTGACCATTCTGGCTTCCGGCATTGGATATCCGGTCGTTGGGGTCGTCCAGCGCCTGCTCGAGACCGACGTCGGCATCATCGGGAAGCGGGACGAAGCGCGCGCTGTCACCGTCACCGCTGGCGATCTCGTCGAAGAAGCGCTCGACGTCGTCTGCCCAACCCGGTGAGAGATCGGGTTCGTCCAGCTGCGGGGGCGTACCGGAAATCGCCTGACGCTGGCTCTCGAGAGAATCCAGTTCGTGGACATCGAGCTCCGGCACCGAAACGCTGCTCGTCGAGTCCGGAAACAGCTCGGCATAGCCCTGACGAAGCTGGTCGTTTTCCTCGAGCCCGAGCTGAGTCGCCATGCCGGGCTTGTTGAAGAGGGTTTCCAGTGTCTTGGTGGCCGCCAGCGCCATGGCAGGGGAGGTCGCCACGGTAATCAGCAGCAATCGCGCCGCCGCCATGCGGTCCTCCTTGGTTTCTCCCAGATTCTTGTTGAGTGTATAGATCGCGGCGGTGGCCGTGAGGATGCCACCCATGCCGGGCAGCACGCCGTTCTTCATGCTGGCCTGGAGCAGTGCGGCGGCGCCGTTTCTCACCCCGGTGGGCAGGTCGGAGTTGTTCTGGCCGATGACCTGGGAGATCCGCGACGAGACGTCCTTGATATCGAACTTGCCGTTCTCCTTGAAAGAGTCGAGGACGGCGTTGGTGGCAATCTTGACTGCCGCCTTGTAGCTATCCAGCCCACGCTTGACGTCGTCGGGCAGGTTGCCCTCGCCATTCTTGAGATAGTTCTGGACGGCCCTGTCGGAGAAGGTGATGCCAAAGATGGAGGAAAACGTGCCTTGCAGGCCTTTCTGAACCTGATCGCTGGCGGCGGTTTCCAGTGCTTCGTCGGAATAGCTGCCCTCGTCGATGACGGTAGTGATCTCGTCGATCAGGCCTTTGTCGAGTATCTGGCTGCGCGCTTCGCTGGCCTTGTCGCTATCCAGGTAGTCCAGCGTCTTGATGTCGTTGGCGAATCGGGTCTTGGCGGCATCGTCGCCCAGGCCTTCGAGCATCTCCAGATACTCGGGGCTCATCATGGTCTCGTGAACGCGATGGGTCAGGCCGGACTTGTCCTTGATCTTGTCGACGGCACCCTGCATCAAGTCGTCGACGCCAGTCGCGACACTTTCGTTCTGGGAAACTTCGGCGAGTTTGCTGGCGATCTCCTCTTCGTTGAGCAAGCCGTAGGTGCTGGCCTGATCCATGATGACCGGATTGGGGAGATAGCCCGTCGTGTCGGCCGTTCCAAAGGCATTCTCTTGGGTCTGGTAGGGCAGGATGCCATAGCCATTGACCAGCGCAGATTTGGCTTGAAGCAGCTCGTAGTACTGCCGACGAGGGTCGTCGAGATCCAGATCACCCCACGCTTCCTTCATGGTGTCGTTGAACAGCTCTCCGACCGTCTTGTCATCCTCGGTCGTCCTGGCGTTCATGACGTCGGTCGCTTCCGAGTCCTCGACCTTGACCTCGATGTTGTTATCGGTCTGGCTGATCTCGGTGCCCGCCAGCTTGTTTTCCAGCACCGAGTACTTGAAGGGCGATAGATGCTCGGACACGGCGTAAGTCTTGCCCTCGTACTTGAAGGTGATCGTGGTGGCGTCTTCACGCTCGGGTTTCAGGTTGCTGACGGGGGGCAACCCGTCGGTCTCCTCCACGACTTGCCAACGCTTCTCCTTGGCGTTGGCTCTGAATGTCTCGACGCCCGAGTTTTCCTTATCGGATGTGTTGTCATCGGTGGACTTGCGAGACAGCGTCGTTTCGACGCTACGAGGCGTGACGAGGACTCCTGAAACGGCCATGGCGTGGCTCCTGATGATTGGTTTTGTCCAAAGTCGACTGTTCTTGATACTTTTTATCGGTCTTGGTGCTTAGATCGTTCTTGATACTTTTTTATCGTTCTTGGTATTTCGGTCGTTCTTGGTACTTCGGTCGTTCTTGGTGCTTCGATCATTCGAATCGTATCTGGGTAGAGAGCCGAGATTGCCGACATATTGATTTATCAATAAAGCCAAAGTCTGAAGCGTAAGATTTGGGTTCACTCCGCAGTGAAGACATTGCGTTAACTTGCCGGGCTGTTGAGTTTATTTATGATGGGTTTTGTTTCTGAGGCGTTTTTACAGGATATATCTTTCAACTAAAGTTGATCTTTATTGGAGCGTCAGCTTTTTGGCGTTCATTTCCGATGGGAGTGTCATTACCTATGTCGAGCAGCCTTGTCGTACGCCAGCCGTTATTCTCTAGCGTCGAACAATGATGAAGGGCAGCGTCATGGAGCACGATTTCTGGCAGGCTCGTTGGGAGAACGAACAGCTCGGTTTCCATCTCCCCTTCGTTCACCCCATCCTCAAACGCAACCTGACGAGCGTCGAACTGGCCGCCGAGGCGCGGCTATTCCTGCCGCTGTGCGGCAAGACGCTGGATATCGGCTGGCTGCTCGAGCAGGGTTATCAGGTCGTCGGCGCGGAGCTGAGCGAGATCGCCGTGGCGCAGCTGTTCGAGGAGCTGTGTGTCGAGCCGACGGTGACGCAGTGGCCCGGCGGGCAGCGCTGGCAGTATGCGGATCTGACCGTCTTTCAGGGCGATATCTTCGAGCTGACCGCCGACGAGCTTGGCCCGGTCGATCTCATTTATGATCGCGCCGCGCTGGTGGCGTTGCCGCCTGCCATGCGTCCTGCCTACGCCGAGCAGATCGTGGCGCTGGCGCGGGGCGCGCCGCAGCTGCTGATCACCTTCGAATACGATGCCGCCGAGAAGGACGGTCCGCCATTTCCGGTACTGCCGGAAGAGGTGGCGGCTCACTACGCCGGGCGTTACGAGCTCACCGAGCGATCGCGCAAGGATGTGCTTCAGTCTTCGCTCAACTTCCGCGAGGCCGGTGTGTCTCGGTTCGTCGAAGTCGCCTGGTCGCTGTCGCCAAAGCATGCGCCGTAGATCGTCGTCAGCCACTCCAGGAACACGCGAACCCGAGGCGAGAGCTGTCGTCGCTGCGGATAGACCGCGTAAAGCGGTAGCGTCGCTTTTTTCCACCCGGACAGGATTTCCACCAGTTCACCCCTGGCCAGATGCGATGCCAGTCTGAAATGGGGCAGCTGGATCAGCCCGAAGCCTTCCAGGGCGCTCGTCACGTAGCTTTCCGCATCGTTGACGGTCAGCCAGCCCCCGGTAGTGAAGGCGCGTGTCTTGCCGTCGACGATCAGGTCGAGCGTCCTGTCCGGCGCGCTGGACCCGGAGACGAAGTGAATCCCGTGATGGTGGCGGAGCCTGTCGGGTGTGCTGGGCGTTCCCATGCGTTCCAGATAGGCCGGGCTCGCGCAGATGACCTGCTCCAGCGTTGCCAGTCGCCGGGCAACCAGGCTGGAATCCTCGGGTTCACCACTGCGTACTGCGCAATCGATACCTTCGCCAACGAGGTCGACGCGCCGGTCTCCCGTGGTGATGACCAGCTCCAGCGCCGGGTAGCGTGCATGGAAGGCTTCGAGCCGTGGCAGCACGATTCGGCTGGCGTGAGTGCCATGCAGTTCGACGCGCAGCACACCTCGTGGATTGTCCGCGACCGGCTGAAGAATGGCCTCGGCATCCTCGAGTTCCGCCAGCAGATGAACGCAGCGTTCGTGAAAGGCCTCGCCGTCCGGTGTCGGACGCACCTGACGCGTGGTGCGCTCCAGCAATCGCACGCCGAGCCGAGCTTCGAGCTGCTGGATCGTCAGCGTGGCGGTCGCGCGGGGAATATCCAGCGCGTTGGCCGCTCGGGTGAAACTGCCGCTTTCCACGATGCGCACGAAGAGCGTCATCGCCTCGAATCTGTCCATCGAGATTGTTGGTCCGTAGTGAATAGTGTTGGCAGATTATCTGATTTATTCAGTCTGAAGAAATGCCAATACTAGGTGCCGGATCGCCAGGTCGAATGGTTGGCCTGGCATGACGCTGAACGGTTCCGATAACCGGAATTCGATAGGGAGTCGATTGATGACGAATACCTCACAGAAAGTTGCCCTGGTCACCGGCGCCTCACGGGGCATCGGCCGGGCCATCGCGCTGCAGCTGGCCACCGACGGTTTTGCCGTGGTGGTCAATTACGCCGGCAACAAGACGCTCGCCGAGCAGGTCGTTGCCGATATCGAAATCGAGGGTGGCCGCGCTTTGGCGGTCCAGGCTGATATCGCCGAGACGAGCGCCGTCACGCAGTTGTTCGAGCAGACGCTGGCGGCATTCGGTCGGATCGACGTGGTGGTCAACAACGCCGGCATGATGCAGATGGCGAAGCTCACCAGCGACAACGTCGAGATTCTCGACCGGACGCTTGCAACCAACCTGCGGGGCAGTTGGCTGGTGATGGCGAAAGCCGCCGAGATATTGAGCGACGGCGGTCGGATCATTGCGTTTTCCTCTTCGGTGCTGGGCAAGTCGTTCCCGGGCTACGGTGCCTATATCGCCAGCAAGGCCGGCGTCGAAGGCCTGGTCAGGGTGTTGGCCAATGAGCTGAGAGGTCGCAATATCTCGGTCAATGCCGTGGCACCGGGACCGGTGGGGACCGAGCTGTTCTTCGAGGGCAAGAGCGAGGAGCAGGTTCAGACGATCGCCAGCATGTCGCCGTTCGAACGTTTGGGTCAGCCGGACGAGATCGCCGGTGTGGTGTCGTTTCTGGCCGGGCCGCAGGGCCGCTGGATCAATGGCCAGATCCTGCGCGCCAACGGCGGCATGGTGTGACGCCTCGAGACAGCAACCGGCGGCGTTTTATTGCCCTGGCTCAATGCTGAGCGGCCGGCATCGGCGTTCGATCGAGCAGGCGGATCAGCAAGGCGCCCAGTGCCGATACCGTGGCCAGCGCGATAACGCCTGGCCAGCCCCATACACCGAGCAGCAGACTGCCCAGCGCGGATCCTACCGCCATGCCGATGAATACCAGCGTGAACATCACGGCATTGAGACGACTGCGGGCGGCGGGGTCGAGCCCGTAGATCAGCGTCTGGTGGGAGACGAGGGTGGCCTGTATGCCGAAATCGAAGCCCAGCGCACCCATCACGATCAGCCCCAGAGCCAGCGGCGCGGGGAGCCAGGGTTCGGCCGCCATCGCCACGAACGAAAGCAGCACGATCGCACTACCGATTCGCGTGATCTGATGCGGGCCGCTGCGATCCGCCATGCGGCCGGCAAGGGGAGCGGCGAGCGCACCGGCGGCGCCGGCCAGCCCGAACGCCCCGGAGACCGCGCTACCCAGTTGATAGGCGTCGAGTAGATGGATCGAGAGTGTCGACCAGAAGGCACTGAAGGCGACCGAGAGCAGCGCCTGCGCGGTGGCAGCGCGACGTAGCTCCGGCTGATCGCGCCACAGATGGTAGAGCGTCGCCAGCAGCGCGCGATAGCTGAGACTCGAGGTCGACTCGAAACGCGGCAGGCCACGCCACAGCGCCACGCTGATCAGCACGATCAACCCCGTGGCGATGAAGAACATCGCGCGCCAGCCGAACGCTTCGGCCACCACGCCGCTGACGACACGCGACAGCAGAATGCCCAGCAGCAGGCCGGTCATCACCGTTCCGACGACCTTGCCGCGCTCGCGGTCGGCAGCCAGCATGGCGGCGGCGGGCACGATGTCCTGAGCGATGGTGGCGGTCAGGCCCACGGCCAGGCTCGCCACCAGCAGCGTCGCGATCGACGGTGCCAGCGCGGTGGCCAGCAGCGCAATTGCCAGTAAAACCGCCTTGATCACGATCAACAGGCGCCTATCCATTCGGTCGCCCAGCGGGATCAACAGCAGAATGCCCAGCGCGTAGCCCAGTTGGGTCAGCGTGGGGATCAGGCCGGCCGTGCGCGCGTCGATATCGATATCCGCGGCCAGAATGCCGAGCAGCGGCTGCACGTAGTAGAGCGATGCCACGCTGAGCCCGGCGCTGGTCGCCAGCAGGATGATCAGTCGTCGAGGAAGCGCGGATGACGCTGTCGGATCCTGGAAAGTAAGAGGCATGACGATGTTCCTGAGGCCGGACGGGAGGTGCAGCGCATTCTGATGGTGTATGAACATTGCGTGTAGTAGCGTGATTCGAACAACGGTTATACGCGGAGCGAATGAATCGCATGGATGAGTCCCGGTTTGGTTCCCCCGATCGCCTCGAATTGCTGCAGACCTTCATGCGTATCGTCGAGACCGGCAGCCTGTCGGCCGCGGCTCAGCGCGTGGGGGTGAGCCAGCCCACCGTCAGCCGTCGCCTCAAGGCACTGGAAAGCCTGCTGGGACTGCGTCTGGTGCAACGCTCGACCCATCGCCTCAGCCTGACCGATGACGGCGAGCGCTGCTTTCGCCATGCGCAGGGGGTCTGCGAACGCTGGGCCTCGATGGCTCAGGATCTGCAGGGGCTGACCGAAACGCCGCGTGGCAGGCTGCGCGTGCTGGTGCCGCATGCCTTCGGCCAGGATCAACTGCTGGAATTGCTGGAATTCTATCTTCGGGAATGCCCGGAAGTCAGCGTCGAGTGGCTACTGCACGACCGTTACCCGGATTTCATCGCCGAGGGCATCGACTGCGCGATCCGAGTCGGCAAGGTGGAAGACCCTGCGGTCGTCGCCGTGCCCGTGGCGGAGGTGCCGCGTATCGTGGTGGCGGCGCCGGCAGTGATCGCCGGCATCGAGATCGACGATATCGAGGCGGTGGCGACGCTGCCGTGGCTGGCGCTGCGCACCTTCTATCGCGACCGTGTTTCGCTGATTCACGCCGGCGATGGTCGCGAACACCACTTCGCTATCGCGCCTCGGGTGAGTAGCGACAATCTGGCGGCCATTCGTCAGCTTGCCGTCTCCGGCTTCGGCGTCGCCATCGTGTCCGCCTGGCGGGTCGCCGAGGATCTGGAGGCCGGGCGCCTGGTCCAGCTGGTGCCGAGCTGGTGTGCCTCGCCGCTACCGGTCTACCTGGTCTATCCCTATGCCGACGATTACCCGCCGCGGCTGCGACGATTCATCGATCTGGTCCGCGCGCAGGCCCCCGGCATGTCGGGCATGACGATGCGCAGGGAGACTCTGCCTTCAACCCGCTGAAACCTGACCGCGACGCTCCTGCAAGATCAATCGCAGCGCAACCGCCGCCGCGATCACGCCGGCGGCCACCATCATCGCCCCGCGCGACCCGGCATGATCGCCCACCCAGCCGACGATCGGCGCGCCGGGCGGGGTGCCCCGAATCGATAGTTGTAGACCCGCAGCGAGCGGAAAAGACGCGCGTCGCTCATCGCGCGCGGGGTTCTCGGTGACAGGGCGCGACTGACCTTGGTCGGGGGATGATCATCAACAGCGAAGACGCCTTGTCCTGAAAGTTGATGCCGGACCGAGATCCCTGCTCGGCCTGTCTGCCAATGGGTGTGGATTCGTCAGCATGACGGGCGGCCCCAGCGGGGTGGCGAGAACGGCCGGCCTAAAAGGGCGGGGCGCGATGAGCGCGCTGGCGTTTGCCCGCCTCGGTCCACCATGAGAGGTCATCGGCAAAGCGATCGAAAGCGCGTTCGAGGGAGGCGCCGGCATCGCCGAGCGGCGCACCTTGCTCGTCCAGCGTCCTGCCGATCTGACCGACCGCGACCGTGCTGGAGATGACGACCATGCCCATCTCGGCCAGCGTGCCGTGCCAGGCGAGATTGGCGTGGGCGCCGCCGAGGCGTCCGGCCGAATAGCTGACGATGCCGGCCGGCCGCCAGAACCATTCTTCCAGAAAGTGATCGGTCAGGTTCTTGAGCCCGGGCTGCATGCCCCAGTTGTATTCGCCGGTGACGAAGACGAAACCGTCCGCGTCGCGAATCTTGCCGGCCAGAGTTTCCATCGCCTCCGGCGCCTCGCCCTCGGGATACTCCTTGTACATGCGATCGAGCATCGGCAGATCGATCTGCATGGCATCGATCAGTTCGGCATCGGCGCCGCGGGCGTAGAGCGTGCGCACGGCATAGTCTGCCAGGCGGATGCCTGCGCGGTCGGATCGGTAGGAACCGTAGAGAACCAGAATGCGATCGGCCATGGGAAGCTCCTGAATCAAAGCAATGAGTCAAACCGGGAGGGTCTGTCGATAACCGCTGTCTCTCGACGCCCGCCACGAACCGCCGACGAAGTGAAGAGACTGGCATTGGCCACAGCATAGCCGCCGGCGCGGCCTTCGGCTCGCTCGAGCGCGGATTTCGCGATTCGCCTCGTCATCCGCTCGCTGAGGTGGTCGACCAGCGCCCTGGTCTCGTCCGCAGGGTCCAAAACGCTGGCTCGCTGGCGCGCCGATGTTTCGATGCGCTCAGCGACTCGCCCGATAGTGTGCGCGCGCGTCGACAATGGTCCTGTGGTTCTCGTCGGCCCACGCCACCAGGTGCTGCATCGGCTGCAGAAAGGAGCGACCCAGATCGGTCAGGGTATATTCCACCCGGGGGGGAACTTCGGCATACACCGTGCGCGTCACGAAGCCGTCCTGCTCGAGCTGTTTCAGGGTTCGAGAAAGCATTTGCTTGGAGATATCACCAATCTCGCGCAGCAGGGTATTGAAGCGAAATGTGCCGGATTCCAGCGTGCTGAGGACAAGCAGGCTCCATTGATCACCGATACGATCCAGAACGTCGCGAATCGGACAGGGCTGTTCGAAGTCGTGAGCGTCACGCAGTGAAGACATCTGAAGTTTCTCGGGTCGCGATGTTTAGCCAAAGGTCATCTGGCAGTGACCGGGTCAGGTCCAACTGCCTTCTTGCGGTTGGGAGAAAAGTCTCATAATTTCACTCAATGGTCTAATGAAAAGACCAAGGCAAAAAATGAGACTCAGGAGGTCGATCATGGCAACTGTTGCGTTGATTGGTGCGTCCGGCAACGCCGGTTCTCGTATTCTGAAAGAGTTGTCGGATCGCGGTCACCGCATCACTGCGATAGTGCGCGATGCCGGCAAAATCCCGGCGCTCGACGGCGTGACCGCGAAATCCGCTGACCTGTTCGACCGCCAGGCGTTGTCACAACAGCTCCGCGGTCACGATGCGGTCATCAGCGCCGTGCATTTTGTCGCCAGCGATTTTGATGCCCTTGTGGGGGCCGTTCGCGATGCCGGCGTCAAGCGCTATCTGGTGGTTGGCGGGGCGGGCAGCCTTGAGGTCGCACCCGGTCAGCGTCTGATCGACCAGCATGATTTCCCCGCTGCCTACCGGGAGGAAGCGACTGGAGGTGCGGAATTTCTGGATCGACTCAAGCAGGTCGAAGACCTGGACTGGACCTTTCTGTCGCCTTCCGCAATGTTCCTACCCGGCGAGCGTACGGGGCAATTTCGCATCGGCAAGGACACGCTGCTATCCAACGATCAGGGCTCCAGCATCTCGTTCGAGGACTACGCCGTCGCGCTGGTCGATGAACTCGAAACGCCACGCCACCTTCGCGAGCGCTTCACCGTCGGCTATTGAGCGTAATTGGTTGGATCGTGGCAAGCCTGATTGCATTCGCCAACGCGCCGGCATACGCCGGCGCGTTGACGTTTCAGCGCGCCACTGCAAGGCTCGCACGTTCAAGGATAGCAACGGAGCCATGAACGATGGCGATCGAGGTAGATCGAATCCGCCGGCATGCGCTGATCGTCGGTGCCTCGCGTGGTATCGGGCTGGGACTCGTCAAACGCCTGCTGGGTCAGGGCTGGGAGGCCACTGCCACCCATCGGAAGGCTCGACGCTTTCCTGGTAGGGGCAGATCGATTGCAGCTCGCCGAGCAACCTTTAACACGCTATGTTTTCCTCACACGATGGCGATGCCGGATGGACGGCATCGTCGCAGCCACTTCCTGTCACGGAGTTGTGATGAGCGATTACACCCCACCCAAGGTCTGGGAACCGAAAGAGAGCGGCGGCAAGTTCGCCAGCATCAACCGTCCGGTCGCCGGCCCGACCCACGACAAGGCGCTGCCGATCGGCGAACATCCGTTCCAGCTCTACTCGCTGGCGACGCCCAACGGTGTCAAGGTCACCGTGATGCTCGAGGAGTTGCTGGCACTGGGCAAGGACGCCGAGTATGACGCCTGGCTGATCAAGATCGGCGATGGCGATCAGTTCGGCAGCGGCTTCGTCGAGGTCAACCCGAACTCCAAGATCCCGGCGCTGATGGATCGTAGTGGCGATAAGCCGATTCGCGTATTCGAGTCCGGCTCGATCCTGCTGCATCTGGCGGATAAGTTCGGCGCCTTCCTGCCGAGCGATCCGGCCCAGCGTGTCGAGACGATGAACTGGCTGTTCTGGCAGATGGGCAGCGCGCCGTATCTCGGTGGCGGTTTCGGCCACTTCTATGCCTATGCACCGGAGAAGATCGAATACGCCATCGATCGCTTCACCATGGAAGCCAAGCGTCAGCTCGACGTCCTCGACCGTCGCCTGGCCGAGTCGCGCTATCTGGCCGGTGACGAGTACACCATCGCCGATATCGCCACCTGGTCCTGGTACGGTCAACTGGCGCTGGGGCGGCTGTACGATGCTGCGGAGTTTCTGGACGTGGAGAGCTACGAGAACGTCCAGCGCTGGGCCAAGGAGATCGATGCCCGGCCTGCCGTGCAGCGTGGCCGCATGGTCAATCGCACCTTCGGTGAGGCGGAATCGCAGCTCCACGAGCGCCACGAGGCAAGCGACTTCGAAACGAAGACCCAGGACAAGATCGGCGGCTGATACGCGGGTCCGGTATCCCCAGCCCGGCTATCACGCCGGGCTTTTTGCGTTACGCTACGTGACATCGACACCGCGTCGACTTCGCGGGGTTATCCAGCAGCTCCTTCATAGGCATGTTCATGAAAACTCTGTTTCGAGGCTATCTCGAATCCTCGTTGATCCTCCGTGTCACCATCGCGCTGGTTCTCGGCGTGGCGGTGGGGCTGATCGGGGGAGAAACGGTCGCCGCGTGGCTGGCGCCATTCGGCGATCTGCTGCTGCGACTGCTGCAGTTTCTGATCGTACCGATCGTGCTGTTTACGCTGATCGTGGGCATCAATCAGGCCGATCTTGGCCGCATGGGCCGGATCGGCGGCAAGGTATTCGTCTATTACGTGGCGACGTCGGCCATGGCGATCGTGGTCGGGCTGGCGGTGGCGTCGCTGTTCTCACCGGGCAGTGGCATGAACCTGGGCGACGGCACCAGTGTCGAGGTGCCGGACAATCCGGGCCTCGTCAGCGTGCTGTTGAGTATCGTCCCGGATAACATCGTCGCGGCGCTCGCCGAGCCCAACCTGCTGGGAATCATCTTTACCGCCTTCGTGTTCGGCATTGCGCTGCTGAAGATGCGTCACGGCAAGGGGCAGCGCGCACTTGATAACGGGCTGGGCGAAAAGCTCTACGAGGTCATCGAAGCGCTCAACGCGGTGACCATGAAAGTGATGGCGGGCGTGCTCCAGTACGTGCCGATCGGGGTATTCGCGATCGTGACCGGCACCGTCGCCAGGCAGGGCATGGATACGATTCTCTCGCTCGGCAGTATGGTTATCGTTCTCTATGTCGCGCTGGCGGTGCATCTCTTCCTCTACTGCGTGCTGATGACGACATTCGGCGTGCGCTTGAAGGCCTTCTTCCGCGATGCACGCACGCCAATGGCCACGGCCTTCGCGACCCAGAGCAGTACCGGCACGCTACCGCTGACGTTGAACGCGGCGCAGCGGCTCGGCATTTCGCAGAGTCTGTACGGCTTCAGCCTGCCGCTGGGCGCGACCATCAACATGGATGGTGCGGCGATCCGGATCGCGATCTCGGCTGTTTTTGCCGCCAACGTTGCCGGTATCCCGCTGGACTTCATGACCATGGTCGAGATCGTGCTGATCGGCACACTGACCTCCATCGGCACCGCGGGCGTACCCGGCGCCGGTATCGTGATGATCGCGACGGTCTTCGCCCAGGTCGGGCTGCCGATCGAGACCGTGGCGCTGTTGACCTCGATCGATGCGCTGGTCGGCATGGGTTGCACCGCGCTCAATGTGACCGGCGATCTGACCGGTACCGCCATCATCGCCCGCAGCGAGGACAAGCGGGCGGATGCGCAACATACGGAAGCCACGACGGCTTGATCTCGATTCCAGGAAATCTCGAATGAGTCCTACCACACGCTCGGACTATCTGATCATCGGCGGCGGCAGCATGGGGCTGGCGGCGGCCGACTATCTGGCCTCCCGCCCCGACGCCAGCCGCCAACCTTCGGTGCAGGTGCTCGACGCTCACAGCCCGCCCCACGATCAGGGCGCACATCATGGCGAAACCCGCCTGATCCGGCTGGCTTACGGCGAGGGTAGCGGCTACGTCTCGCTGGCAATGCGTGCCCTGGACCGCTGGCAGGAGCTGGAGCGGGAGACTGGGGAGTCGTTGTTTCTACCCACCGGGGTGCTCAACCTGGGTCCGGCAGCGGCGCCGTTCATCCAGCAGGTCGAGGCAAGTGCGCGGCAGTACGATCTGCCGCTGGAGAGACTCGGCGGTGAGGCTGCCTCGGAGCGCTGGCCGGGGTGGGCGCTCGATGCTTCGATGCGCGGCGCTTTCGAATTCCGCGCAGGCGTGTTGCGGGTCGAGCGAATACTCGCCAGCTGGCGTCAGCGGGTAGACCGAAGCGCGAACGTGACCTTGACGACGGGGGCGCAGGTGACACGGCTCCAGCCATTGGCAAAAGGCGGATTCGAGGCGACGTGTGCCGATGGCCGTCGATTCAGCGCCGATCGACTGCTGGTCTCGGCAGGACAGCACCTGGCACCGCTGCTGGCTGCACTCGGGATCGAGCTGCCGCTGACTCGCGTTCGCAAGACGTTTGCCTGGTTCGAGGCCGGCGCGCGTTACGGTCCCGAGAGCTTTCCGGGATTTAGCCTCACCGACGAGGAGCTGGGCGTCTACTACGGCTTCCCGGATATCGATGGCGCCGGATTCAAGATCGGCCGCCATGATAGCGGCCAGATCCTGGCGCCGGGCGAGCGGATGGCGGCCTTCGGAGATTATCCCGACGATATCGTCGAGCTGCAGCGGGTGATCGATCGCTATCTCCCGGGGGTAGGGGCTCTGCGCCATGGCGCCGTCTGCCAATACATTCGCACCCCGGACGAACATTTTCTGATCGATGAACCCCTGCCCGGCCTGATCGTGGCGGGGGGATTCTCCGGGCACGGTTTCAAGTTCGCCAGTGCCTTGGGTGAATCCCTTGGGGAATGGCTGGTCAGCGGTCATGCCGCCCCCGGGTTGGCCGGGTTCCGTCTGGGGCGTTTTTCGAAGTGATTTCTTCTTCAGCGTAACGTTTCCCGATGTGAGAGGGCCTTTCGCCAACGTCGAGGTCGCGTAAACTGGGCGGCTTCACGAGCAAGCGGTAGCGATATGCCTATTATCCCTTTTTCCGCCCTGGCGTGTCCGCTGGACGGCGATCCGATGCATCGCGAGGGCCAGACATGGCGCTGCGCGGCCGGCCACAGTTACGACATCGCCAGGCAGGGCTACACACATCTGTTGCCGGTGCAGCACAAGCGGTCTCGCGATCCGGGGGACAGCAAGGGGATGGTGGCGGCACGTCAGCGTTTTCTGAACGCCGGTCATTATCAGCCCGTGGCCGAGGCCGTCGCGGGGGCCGTGCTGGCGAAAGGGTCGACCTCGACAACGCTTCACTGTCTGGATGCCGGCTGCGGCGAGGGTTACTACCTGCGCCAACTGGCGCAGGCCGATAGTGACGTGTCGCTGTCACTGCTGGGCCTGGATATTTCCAAGTGGGCGGTGCTGGCTGCTGCCAAACAGGAGCGGGGCGCCACCAGACAGGAGGAGGAGGGACGCGCCAGTTGGGTGGTGGCCAGTAACGCCAACCTGCCGGTTCAGGACGGCTCACTGGACTGCGTGCTGTGCCTGTTCGGCTTTCCCGCTTATCCGGAGTTCGTCCGCGTGCTCAAGCCGGGGGGCGTGTTGATACAGGCCGATGTCGGACCGGATCACCTGCGAGAGCTACGGGAAATCATCTATCCCAGCCTGAAACCGGAGCGCGAGCGCCCGGCATTGGCGCCCGACGGACTGATCCCGTTGGAGGTCGAGACGATTCGCTACGTTCTGACCCTGGAAGAGCCGCAGGCCGTCGCCGATCTGCTGGCGATGACCCCGCATCTCTATCGCGCCAGTGCCGAGGGCCGCGCCAAGGCGGAAGCGTTGACGTCGCTCAGCGTGACCATCGACGTCCGCCTGAGGCGGCTCGAACGGCTGGCGTAGCTTGCGGGGATAAGGGAACTCGTGGAGACGCGTCGGGCTCGTCCTTTCAAAAAGCCCGGTGATGCAGGCAGTACTCGCCGGCCCACTCGATGGCGTCTTCGAAAGGCAGCGCCGGACTGTAATGGAATCCTTGCCCCAGATCGCAGCCGAGCGCTCTAAGCCGCGACTCGATCGCCCCATTTTCGACTCCCTCCGCGATGACAAGGCGTTTGAAGCTCTTCGAAAGGCCGATGATCGCGGCAACGATGGCCTCGTCCTCGGGATTGTCGAGCATACCGATGACGAAGGAGCGATCGATCTTGATCTTCTGGGTCGGAAAGGTCCGTAGATAGCTCAGCGATGATTGTCCCGTGCCGAAATCATCCAGCGACAGTTGCAGGCCGAGCCTTAGGCAACCCCGAATGTTGGCGACGATGGTATCCATGTCCTGCTGCGGCGAAGTGCTTTCCAGGATCTCCAGTGTCAGCTTCCCTACCAGCTCTTGATCATGCCTTGCGAGAGTCTGATGCAGGTGGTCGATGAAACCGCTGTCGAGAAAGCAGGAAGGATTGACGTTGACGCTGACGGCGTAGGGCAGGCCACGTTGCATGCAGTGTTCGAGTGCCGTCAGCCCCTTGTCGATGACGTACTTGCTCAGCTCGACATCGAGCCAGGTATTCTCGACATGGGGCAGAAAGCGCCCCGGAGGCAGGATCTCACCAGAAGGCAGGCGCCAGCGAAGTAACCCCTCGAAGCCGGCGACGGTATCGTCGCGGTAATCGATCTTGGGCTGATAAAACAGCTCCAGCCGTTGCTGTGAGAGAGCCTGGTGTACGTCGCCGACAATGGCGATACGCGCTCGCCGGGCATGATGAAGCTCGAGATCGAAACGGCAGTAGCCGTTCTTGCCGGCTTCCTTGGCCGAGTACATGGCTTGATAAGCGTGGTGTAGCAGCACGTCCACGTCCGCTTCGTCGCCGGGATAGCCAGTGATCCCCATGCTGGCCGTGAGGGCGTGAACGTGACCCGAGGTCTCTATGGGACTGCGAATCTGGTCGAGGATGCGCTGACAGGCCTCCGCCTGGAGTACGTCGCGCATGACGATGACGAATTCGTCTCCCCCCAGGTGAATGACGAGATCCTTGCGCCGTACCGCATCGCGAAGACGCGCCGCAACTGTCCGCAGCACCGCGTCACCGATATCGCTGCCATGCAGTTCGTTGATGCTCTTGAAGCCATCCAGATTGAGCAGGCACACGGAAAGGTGGCCCCGGTGCTGTCTGGCAAGTGTCAATTCCGCTTTCATCAGCGTTTGCAGGAAACGTCGGTTCGGCAGGCCCGTCAATGTATCGATGTCATCGAGCGTCAACCCTGGCGGTCGGCGGGTCAGCAGATGATGTCCGATCTCGTCCTCTATCTGGCTGGCGAGGACATGGAGCATGTCGAAATTCAGCGCTGCGGCCGAAACCGGTGACGTATGCACCAGACAAAGCGCGCCGATGCCGACACCCTCGTGATCTCGTACGGGCACACCGGCATAGAAACGCAAGCCAGGCGAGCCGACGACCAGAGGATGTCTGGTGAACTCGGGGTGACATCGTGCATCTTCGATGACGAAAAGCGCGTCGTGACGGAGCGTGCGATGCGCGAGCGAAAGCGCATCAGGGATGTCGGTCGATAACGCTCCTACGCGGGTTCTGCGCCACTGCTGATCTTCACCCGGCAGCGTGAACCAGGCATCCGTGACCTCGTAGTGCTGCCTAGCTATCCAACGCACCCGATCGACGCGCTCTTCAGTCAGTGCGTCGATGAGTGTTGCGTCATGCATGGCTTGCTGACGCCATGGTTCGTATCGATCCAGATTCACGGCGTGGCACCTCATCGAAAGCCGTCTGCGTTGCCCCATCCGTGTGGCATTCCAACAACCGCTCTATAGTAAACTTAGGACTCTGCGACTATGGTTGAGTGCTACAAATCGACAGGAGTTGAATTAATTATTCAATACAAATTTGAACCGTGGTTCAACTTAAATTGAACAAATAGTTCAAATTAAATCAATGGATGAAAAACAGTTGTTTGCGCTGCGTCTTCAAGCGGCTCTCACTGCCGCCGGGTATGAGTGTCGCCCTTCCGTTCTGGAACGCGAATTCAATTTGCGCTATTGGGGCGCGCCAATCACCTTTCAGGCCGTGCGCCGATGGTTACGGGGCGACTCGATACCTTCGCAGGACAAGTTGCAAGTGCTGGCGGGTTGGCTGGGCGTCGAACCCCAATTCCTGCGCTATGGCCAACAATCATCACAGGACCGGGGAGAGATGCAGGCAACTTGGGTGATACCCGTGGGCGGAGAAGAGGACGAAGTGTTGCGGATCTATCGGGGATTGACCGAAGAGCAGCGCAAGATCCTGCGGCAGGTGGTGTTGACGTTCGCGAGGGCCAATGGACTGCAGCCGGAGGATACCGAGGGATCCTCCTGACATGCATCGGCGACGGAGCCGATCGGATCGCGCTCCGTCGCCGCGTCCCGTTACCGCTGCCGCGATGCTGACATCTGCCCGCGGCGATAGTCGCCCTGACGATCCAGCATCCAGCCCGGATACTCCGGCGGCAGCGCGCTGACCTGGTCGAGGCGGTCCAGTTCGTCCTCGTCGAGACGCACCTCGGTGGCGGCGATATTGTCGTCGAGCTGATCGAGACGCCTGGCGCCGACGATGACGCTGGTCACGGCCCTCTGATGCAGGAGCCACGCCAGCGCGATCCGGGCAACCGACACGCCCTTGGTATCGGCTATTTCGCGCATGGTGTCGATGCAGTCGAAGCCGCGCTCCCGGTCCACCGGCGGGAAGTCGAAGGTGGCGCGTCGGTCGCCGGCCTGTGCTTCTCCGTCTCGCGTGTACTTGCCGCTGAGCAGCCCGCCGGCCAGCGGGCTCCAGACCATCAGTCCCAGCTTTTCGTTCTCCAGCAGCGGGACGATCTCGCGTTCGAGGTCGCGCCCGGCCACGGTGTAGTAGGCCTGTAACGATTCGAACCGGTGCCAGCCGTTCTGCCGGGCGATGCCCAGTGCCTTCATGATCTGCCAGGCCGCCCAGTTGGAGACGCCGAGGTAGCGTACGTGGCCGTGCTCGACCAGCGTGTGCAGCGCGCGTACGGTCTCCTCGATCGGCGTCGCGGGATCGAAGCCGTGGATCTGGTAGAGATCGATGTGATCGAGCTGCAGACGCTTCAGGCTCGCCTTGACGCCCTCCATGATGTGGTAGCGCGAAGCGCCGCGATTGTTGACCCCGCTGGAGCGGTAGGGATCGTCGGTGCCGGTGGGGCCGAAGACCTTGGTGGCGACGACGACATCGTCGCGCGCAACGCCGAGATTCCTGAGCGCCTGGCCGGTGATGACTTCGGACTGGCCCTGGGAGTAGACGTCGGCCGTGTCGATGAAATTGATGCCGGCGTCGAGAGCCCGGCCGACCAGCCTGTCGGCATCCGCCTGCTGCAGATTGCCGATCTGGCTCCACATCTCGCCGTTGCCGCCGAAGGTCATGGTGCCCAGGCAGAGCTCGGAGACGAACAGGCCGGTATTGCCCAGATTGCGGTAACGCATGGTGGTACTCCTCGTTATCGATGAGGGAAGGGACGACAGAGAATCGAGTATGGTCGACAGGGGGAAACGAGACTGGCTCGATCCGATCGGATCCTTGCCCAAAACTGCCAGAGGCAGCTCCTCGAGTGCCTTTCGGTGGCGGGTTGGGATAGGCTGGATCTCTCGTGGGGAGAGATATCGCAGTCATGAATCAACGAGTCGATGCGGTGACGCCGCTGTCCGGGAAGGAGATGGCGGCCGGGAACGACAGGGCGCTCGTGGGTTACCGCCAGGCACTGGTCGAGTTGCTCGATCGTCTGACACTGGGGCGCGAGGGGAAGTTGCCGAGCGCCATACCCGGGTTGTCGATCCATCGGCTGAGCGCGCCTCGGCCGCCGCAGTACGTGGTACACGATCCGGTGTTCAGCGTGATCGCCCAGGGCGCCAAGCGGCTCTCGATCGGGCAGGAGATCTACGAATACGACCCGATGCATTACCTGGTCTCGTCGGTCGACCTGCCGGTACTGGCGGACGTTTCCCGGGCCAGCCGGGAGGCGCCCTACCTCGGGTTGCGCCTGGATCTCGACGTCGAACTGATCGGCGAGCTGATCCATGACGATAACCTGGCGACCGTCTCGGCCACCGAACCGGCGCGGGGTCTCTACGTGAACCGGCTGGAAGCCCCGCTGCTGGAAACGGTGCTGCGTCTGCTGCGGTTGCTGGAGTCGCCGCAGGACATTCCGGTACTGGCGCCAATGATCAAGCGCGAGATCGCCTACCGCCTGCTTCGCCATGGGCACGGTGCCCGGCTCCGCCAGATCGCGCTGAAGGATAGCCAGACCCGGCGGATCGCCGCGGCGATCCGCCTGCTGCGCGAGCGTTACGCCGAACCGCTGCCGGTCGCCGTCATCGCCGGGAACGTGCATATGAGCGTGTCGTCGCTGCACCATCACTTCAAGGCGGTCACGGCGATGAGTCCCCTGCAGTACCAGAAGCAGCTGCGCCTGCAGGAGGCCCGGCGCTTGCTGCTTGCCGGGACCCTCGAGGTGACTGCGGTGGCGCAGCGTGTCGGCTACGAGAGTCCCTCCCAGTTCAGCCGCGAATATCGGCGCTGTTTCGGTCTGCCGCCGCAGCGGGACAGGCAGCGCTGGCGCCCCTAGCCGAGTGCCGGGATCACGCCATCATCGACGGCATCATGCGGTAATACGGATTGAACGGTATCCCTGGCGTACTGCCTACCATGATGGTCGGAATCGAGAGAGTGAAGAGGATTCGCGACAGCTCCTCGCGCCTGTTCCTGGTCGACAATAGGGTCAGATCCATCGAGCAGAAATCATTTCGGTCGATGCCCGTTCCGGTGGGGAAGACGATCACTTGTGGTGACAGCCATGAAATTTGCCCATGATCGATATGGTCAATGACTATCAGGCCGTGTGGCATGAAAAGCCAATAGCTATTACGCAGCCCTTGCGGCGCCTGATGTGGGCGTTTTCCCAGCCGGCGGCAGTGCGTGCCGCACCCCCGACAGATGCCGGCTCGTTGCCCTAAAGTTGGCCTGTGCCGGTTGGACAGCGCCTGGGGTTCACTCTATAAGTTGTGGTGCGCCCGTATCGGGCAACCGTCTTTTCTGAATCGGGTGAACGCGTTTGAGTTCTGGGCGGTTCAGGCGGGCAAAGTCGAGGCGATCGCGTCGCGAATCTGGCTCCGGGGCTATCGATTTCCCGCAGTGAAGGGCTTGTTGCGACAACCACGCCGAAGGGGTCGCCGCGTGGGTAGCAGTATCGAGGCGATCAATGCCTCGCATCAAAGAATTAGGGAGAGATCACCGTGACTAGCGACAATCGCAAACCGACAACGACAGATGCCGGTATTCCAGTGGCGAGCGAAGAAAACTCGCTTTCCGTAGGTCCGGATGGCCCGATCGTGCTTCACGATCACTATCTGATGGAGCAGATGGCGGCATTCAACCGGGAGATGATTCCGGATCGCCAGCCCCACGCCAAGGGCGGTGGTGCCTTCGGTCATTTCGAAGTGACCCACGACGTCAGCCGGTATACTCGAGCGAAATTTCTCCAGCCAGGCAAGACGACCGAGATGGTCGCTCGCTTCTCTACCGTCGCCGGTGAAAGCGGTAGCCCGGATACCTGGCGTGACCCGCGTGGCTTCGCGCTCAAGTTCTATACCGAAGATGGCAACTTCGACATGGTGGGCAACAATACGCCCGTCTTTTTCGTGCGCGATCCGATGAAGTTCCAACACTTCATTCACTCCCAGAAGCGCCGTGCGGACAATGGGTTGCGCGATCACGACATGCAGTGGGACTTCTGGACCATGGCGCCGGAGTCGGCCCACCAGGTGACCTGGCTCATGGGTGACCGCGGCGTGCCTGCCAGTTGGCGTCACATGAACGGATACTCCAGCCACACCTACATGTGGGTCAACGCACAGAGCGAGCGTTTCTGGGTCAAGTATCACTTCAAGACCGATCAGGGCATCAAGTGCATGACCCAGGAGCAGGCGGACCAGATGGCGGGCAGCGATGCCGACTATCACCGCCGCGACCTGTTCAATGCGATCAAGCGGGGCGACTACCCGACCTGGACGCTGCAGGTCCAGATCATGCCGTTCGAGGATGCCAAGACCTACCGCATCAATCCGTTCGATCTGACCAAGGTCTGGCCGCACGACGACTATCCGCTGATGGAAGTCGGCAAGATGACGCTGAATCGCAATCCGGAAGACTTCCATACCCAGATCGAGCAGGCTGCCTTCGAACCCAACAACATGGTTCCCGGTACCGGACTGTCGCCGGACAAGATGCTGCTGGCACGCTCCATCTCCTACGCCGACGCGCACCGCGCTCGTCTCGGAGTGAACTACAAGCACATTCCGGTCAATACGCCGAAGGTGCCGGTCAACAGCTACAGCAAGGGCGGCGCGATGCGCATGCATAACGCCAGCGACCCTGTCTATGCCCCCAACAGCAAGGGTGGCTCCAAGGCCGACCCAGAGCGTTACCCGGAAGATGCGGTATGGTCGGCGGACGGTGAGTTCGTTCGCGCCGCCTATACGCTGCGTCCGGCGGACGACGACTACAGCCAGGCCAACGATCTCGTCAACAAGGTGATGGACGATGCGGCCCGGGACCGTCTGGTCAACAACGTCGTCGGCCACGTTTCCGGCGGTGTCGAGGAGCCGGTTCTGTCCCGTGTTTTCGAGTATTGGCACAACATCGACGCGACCATCGGTCGTCGTATCGAGGAAGGTGTGAAGGCCAATCGCGGGCAGTGACGCGTTGCTGCCGGCACAGGTCTGAAGCTGTCGGCTAGCGAATTGAAAAGGCCCCGTTCACTCGCCGTGAACGGGGCCTTTTTACGTCACGATGCGATCAGAAGCTGCTCCACTCCTCGGTTTCCATCGGTGCTGTCTTCCCGGCGGGACGGGCGGGGCGAGCAGAGGTCGAAGATGCGCCGGAGGCCAGGGGCAGCGGTCGATGGTTGACGCTCGCCGGCGCTTCCTGATAACCACTGAAGAAGCCGACCTCGCGCGCCAGCAGCTCGGCCTGAACCTGCAGGTTCCCGGTAACACCGGTGGATTCCTCGACGAGGGATGCGTTCTGCTGAGTCACGCTGTCCATTTCCCCAACCGCGAGATTGATCTGCTGGATCCCCGTCGATTGTTCCCGGCTGGCCACGGCGATTTCCGATACCAGATCCGTCACCTTCTCGACGTTGCTGACGATGTTGGCCAGCGTTTCGCCGGAGCGGTTGACCAGTTCCGAACCGCGTGAGACTCGCTGTGCGCTCTCCGATACCAGTTGCTTGATCTCGCCAGCGGCATTGGCGCTGCGGCTTGCCAACTGACGGACCTCATGCGCCACCACCGCGAACCCCCGCCCTTGCTCGCCGGCCCGAGCGGCCTCGACGGAGGCATTGAGTGCCAGAAGGTTGGTCTGGAAGGCGATCTCGTCGATCATGCCGATGATGTTGGAGATCTGCTTGCTGGAGCTGTCGATCTGCTGCATCGCAATGATGGCTTCGTTGACGACTTCGCCACCCTGCTTGGCCTGAGTACTGACCTGGCTGGCGAGTTGGTCGGCCTGAACCGCATTGTCCGCATTCTGCCCGACGGTATTGGTGATCTGCTCCAGCGCCGCGGCGGTTTCCTGCAGGCTGGCGGCCTGTTCCTGGGTCCGCTGGCTCAGGTTCTCGTTACCGGCCGCCAGCTCGGCGGAGATCGATTCGACGTTTCTCGCGTTGCGTGCCACTTCGCCGATGACGCTGGAAAGCTTGTCGCGCATGCCGGCCATGGCATTCAGCATGCGGCCGAATTCGTCGCGGTAGCTGGCACTCAGGCGCGCACCGAGATCGCCCTTGGCCAGTGCCTCGGAGAACGCCGTGGCTTCACGCAGCGGGCGGAGAATGCCGCGAACCAGCCACCAGCCGATGGCGATGGCCACCAGCAAGCCGAGAAGGATCGCGCCGATGATCACCTTGCGGCTGAACTGATACTCCTCGACGCTCTGCTGGTAGCTGGCGAGGGTTGCCTGCCGTGCCCCTCGATAGAGCGAGGTGACCGTCTCGTAAAGATCGGCATAGATCTGGTTGATCTGCGCTTCACCCGCCTTGCCGCCGTCCAACTCGTTGCGAAGCGATTGCAGCTGCTGCTGGTAAAGATCGGCCAGTTGCCGCTCCGCGTCGTTCGACACCAGCGCCGGGTAGTAGTGGTTCCAGGCCTCGTCGGTGCGCTTGCGGTTCGCCTCGACCTCCCGTCGCTGTGCATCGGAGAGATTGCCGGCCCCAACCCTGGCGAAGATGGTGCGATTGTCGCCGATGGCTGCCCTCACAGTGGAGAGCTCGATCATTTCCTTAACATTCTCTCCGACGATGGATTGCATCGCCTGTTGAGCAGACCGAGTGCTCAACACACCCTGTACCCCGATACCGACCATCAGGGCGATCATCAGCCCCAATGCGATGATCAGCCTTGCCTTGACGCTTCTACCGATATCTAGCACTCGTATTCACCCCGCCGGATTGATATGGACCCGCCATTTTTTTCTGTGTCGCTGCACATGGCTTTTGGTTGCCGAACTGGCTCGGCTAGAGGTCTATCGGCGTGGTGAATCCTGGATTTAGCGGCTTGCGAGGAATTATTCGCTACTTTACGAGCCAGATTAGGGTAACGGGCTGTTTTGGCTCGTTTAGCAGCATGAATTAATTATGATTCGGACTGGGGCTTTCTCCGGCCTGAGTCGCTCTGTCACCCCTTGCGCTGCTTGATCTGATCTTTCAATTGCCCGGGTACCTGCTTGATGATCAGACGGTCGCGTTCGTCGTCGTACTCGATGCTGTTGCCGAGCAGGTGGGAATCGAAGCTGATCGAGACGCCGCTGGCACGTCCGGCGAAACGCTTGAACTGCTGCAGGGTGCGCTTGTCCGGCGGAATTTCGGCGGCGAGCCCGTAGTCCTGGTTGCGGATATAGTCGTAGAACGCCTTGGGCTGCGTTTCATCGACCAGCTCGGAAAGCTCGTCCAGCGTGATCGGCTCGCCGCGCTTGGCCTGACCGTTGGCGTAGTCGATCAGCGCTTCGGTCTTTTCGCGGCTGGCGTCCTCGGGCAGGTCTTCGCTCTCCACATAGTCGCTGAACGCCTTGAGCAGGGTGCGGGTCTCGGCGCCGGCGTTGACGCCTTCCTGACATCCCAGCCATTCCCGGAAAGCTTCCACCAGCTTCTTGTTGCCGCGGTCCTGCACATAGGTGATGTACTGGCGCGACTGTCCGCGCTGCCACTGAGTCAGATCGATTCGTGCCGCCAGCATCAATTGGCCGAGGTTGAGCTGCTGAACGGGGACGACGTTGAGGTCGGCATCGAAGCCGTAGCCGTCGCGCTGATGGAGCAGGGTCAGCGTCAGATACTCCGCCTCGCCCTGACGGGAGTGCACGAACCACCAGTGGCCGCCGATCGAAAGGTGGCCATCGATCAACGGCACCAGGCTTTCCGTGGTCTGACGCGTGAAATCGGTAAAGTTGATCTCACCGCGGCGGTAGCGCTCGAGCTCGAAGGCGAAACGGGACGTCGTCGATGGGGTTTCGGGGTTACCGTCGTCTGCGTCTTCTGTTTCGTTCCCGCTCGCCACGTCGCCTGGCTGGGCGTCCGCCTCTCGAAAATGCCCCCACGCCTTGGGTTTGCCGTGGAAGCTCGAAGTGAACGTCGCCAGTAGGGACTCTGCCATCGCGGTGTCGGTCATCGCCTCGCCGGGAGTCAACGTGGCGGGCTGTTCGTCGCTCCGTTTATCGAGGCGATGGGCGCAGGCTTGCAGTATCGGCATGAGATGGCTCGTGAAACGTGAAAGGGCAGGCCGCCACTCGGCAGCCCGCGCAAGAAAGAGGATATGGCTTGGCGCTCGTTCTTTCCGTGAGTTCCTCGCCCCCGTTCTTCGCCCCAGTTCCTCGCGCTAGCCGCAGGCGCAGTGGGCTTGGCGTGACGAACCTGACGTGACGAACCTGGCGTCAGGGGCGCAGTCGGTATCCGGTACGGAAGATCCAGCTGATGACAGCCAGGCTGGCCGCCAGGAAGACGCCGATCATTACCAGGCTGGCGACGATACTGACATCGCTGATGCCGTAGAAGCTCCAGCGGAAGCCGCTGACCAGATAGACCACCGGGTTGGCCAGCGTCACCGTTTGCCAGAATGGTGGCAGCATGTCGATGGCATAGAAACTGCCGCCGAGGAACGTCAGGGGCGTGATGATCAGCAGCGGGACCAGTTGCAGCTTCTCGAAGCTATCCGCCCAGATCCCGATGATGAAGCCGAGCAGACTGAAAGTGAGCGCGGTCAACAGCAGAAACAGCAGCATCATGAACGGGTGCAGGATGTGCAGGTCGACGAAGAAGTTGGCGGTGACGAGAATCACCAGCCCCAGGATCGCGGACTTCGAGGCGGCTGCGCCGACATAGCCGAGCACGATCTCGAAATACGAGATCGGCGCCGACAGCATTTCATAGATGGTGCCGGTGAACTTGGGGAAGAAGATCCCGAATGACGCGTTGGAGACGCTCTGCGTCAACAGCATCAGCATGATCAGGCCGGGCACGATGAAGGCGCCGTAGCTGACGCCTTCGACCTCCTGGATGCGCGAGCCGATGGCGGCGCCGAAAACGACGAAGTAGAGCGATGTCGAAATGACCGGCGATATCAGGCTTTGCAGCAGCGTGCGCCCGGCGCGGGCCATTTCGAAGATGTAGATGGAGCGGACGGCTTGCAGATTCATGGGCGCTCTCTGACCAGGTTGACGAAAATATCTTCCAGCGAACTTTGCTTGGTGTGCAGATCCTTGAAACGGATGCCTGCGGCCTCGATCTCGTTGATCAGCGCACTGACGCTGACATGGCCGTCATCCCCGGCATCGCTGGCGTCGTAGGTATAGACCAGCACGCTGCCTTCCTCGGCCAGGGTCAGCGGGTAATGCGCCAGCGCCGGCGGCACGCTGGCCAGCGGCGTCTGCAGGTGCAGCGTCAGTTGCTTGCTGCCGAGTTGACGCATCAGCGCCGCCTTCTCCCGCACCAGCACGATCTCGCCGCCGTTGATGACGCCGATACGATCGGCCATCTCCTCGGCTTCCTCGATGTAGTGCGTGGTCAGGATGATGGTCACGCCGCTATTGCGAAGTTCCCTGACCACTTCCCACATGTCGCGTCGTAGCTCGACGTCGACGCCGGCGGTGGGCTCGTCGAGAAACAGAATTTCAGGCTCGTGGGCCAGCGCCTTGGCGATCAGCACACGGCGCTTCATGCCGCCGGAGAGCGTGATCAGCTTGTTCTTGCGCTTGTCCCACAGCGACAGCGCCTTGAGTATGCGCTCGATATGGGCGTCATTGGGCGGCTTGCCGAACAGGCCACGGCTGAAGCGTACCGTGTTCCAGACGGTCTCGAAGGCGTCGCTGGTCAATTCCTGTGGCACCAGGCCGATCTTGGCGCGTGCCGCGCGATAGTCGGTGACGTTGTCGTGGCCATCGACCATCACGCTGCCGCTGCTGGCATTGACCAGTCCACAGATGATGCTGATCAGGGTCGTCTTGCCGGCGCCGTTGGGGCCGAGCAGTGCGAAGATCTCGCCGCGCTGGATCTCCAGGTCGATCTGCTTCAGCGCTTCGAAACCGGAATCGTAACGCTTGGAAAGACCGGTAATGGCAATCACCGGCGTTGGCTGGACGGCAGGCGTCTCGGTTCGTACCGTGCGCTCTGGTGCTGTGGGCGTCTCGTGATTCATGAAGGCGATACATCGTGACGTGGTGGGGGCCCACCATTGTAGGCGAAAAAGACCGCGGGCTGGACCCGGGCGTGATCGAGATCGCATCGGCATCGCGACGGCCGACGGAACAGCGGTCTCTTGTTGCGGCGAAACGGGCGCAATGGCGCAGAGTTGTCTATAACAAACAGGCAACATAAAAAATCATACAGGCAGGATCGGTGTCGAAACGACGCCGAGTTTTCCCGCAAGGAGGCCATTCATGCCACGTTCTTCCCTCATCAAACGTACTGCCATCGTGTTGTTCGCTGCCGTTCTCGGCGGAACTGCGCTATCGGCGTGTACCACGACCACCACGTCCGACCGCGAAAGCCGGCTGTCGCAGCGTGAACAGCTGGATCAGGACGTCCAGCAGACGCTGGACCGGCTCTATCGATCGGTCCCCGAATCGCGGTCGCTGGCACAGCAGGCCGAAGGGGTGCTGGTCTTCCCCGGCGTGCTCGGCGCCAGTTTCATCGTCGGGGCCAGCCATGGCGACGGCTCGCTGCTGATGGATGGTGCCAAGGCGGGTTACTACACCACGACCAGCGGCTCGATCGGGTTTCAGGCGGGCGCGCAGTCGCAGGCGGTCATCTATATGTTGATGACGGAAGAGGCGCTCAATCGCGTCCGTAGCGACAATGGCTGGTCCGTCGGTGCCAGTGCCGGCGTGGCCGTCGCGGACGTGGGTGCCAATGGTCAGATCACCAACAACACCGCCAACAAGGAAGTGGTCGCGTTCGTGATGAACAACCAAGGGATTCAGGGTGGCGTGTCGTTGGGCGGTGCCAAGATCTCCAAGGTCAGTCCCTGAACCGGATCCGACACGCAGGCGAGGCCGGACGGACGCCTCGGTTCATCAATTCCTGAAGGTCTGATGCCAGAAACCCACCGAAAGGTGGGTTTCCTGTTGGCGACCGAGAAGCCTTCCGTCGCGTCAGGCGCGTTCGGGTAGCTCGGCGTTGTGATAGACGTTCTGGACGTCGTCGAGATCGTTCAACATGTCGATGAATCTTTCGAACAGAGCGACATCATCGCCTTCCAGCGGCGTATGGGTCTGCGGTAGAAACTGAATTTCGTCGGCTTCGAACTCGAGTTCGCCGAAGGCATCGATCAGTGCCTGCTTGGCCTTGGCATACTCGGTATGCGGCGCGAACACCGTGATGTGGCCCGCCTCGTTCTCGATGTCGGTGACATCGACGTCGGCCTCCATCAGCGCCTCGAGCACCGCCTCCTCGTCTTCACCGGCAAAAGCGAAAATGGCGCAGTGGTCGAACATGTGGCTGACCGCGCCTTGTGTGCCGATCTTGCTCTTGGTCTTGGTGAAACAGCCGCGGACATCGCCGAAGGTGCGGTTCGGGTTGTCGGTCAGGCACTCGACGATCACCATGCAGTTGCCGGGACCGAAACCCTCGTAGCGGGCTGCCGAGAAATCCTCGCCGCCGCTGCCCTTGGCCTTGTCCAGCGCCTTGTCGATCACGTGCGAAGGAACCTGATCCTTCTTGGCCTTGTCGATCAGCCCGCGAAGCGTCAGGTTGCCGGAAGGATCGGTGCCGCCGGCCTTGGCGCAGACATAGATTTCGCGGCCATACTTGCTGTAGACCTTGGTCTTGGCGTCGGCCGTTTTGGCCATGGATTCCTTGCGATTCTGGAAGGCCCTACCCATTGTCACTACCTATCAGGTTGTCAACGACGGCGAGATTTTACGCAACATTGCGCCGATGTTGCAGGTTTATTTGGGCTTTATCGCACCAATTGGCTAGCCCGAGCCATGAGACGGCGTCAATCTCCTCGTGCTCTGGTATTCTGCCGCGCCTGAGCATGACGTGGTGAGGCCCAAGGTGTCCGCCGGTTGATTGCATCGCCCCTTCAACTCGATCAGGAGCATTTGCCGTGCCCGAGACCCATCACTCCGAGACGATTCGCCCCGAGGCTCGTCATGCCAAGGCGTTCTCCTCGCTGCCGCTGGCCGCGGAGCTTCTGGATAATCTCGAATCACTGGGCTATCTGGCGATGACGCCGATCCAGGCCGCCAGCCTGCCGCCGATCCTGCGCGGCCAGGACGTGATCGGCCAGGGCAAGACCGGGTCTGGCAAGACCGCTGCCTTCGGACTTGGCCTGTTGTCGGCGCTCGACGTCTCGCGCTTTCAGGTGCAGGCACTGGTGCTGTGTCCGACCCGCGAGTTGGCGGATCAGGTCGCCGAAGAGCTGCGTCGGCTGGCGCGGATGCTCGCCAACGTCAAGATTCTGGCGCTCTGTGGCGGCACGCCGCTGGGCCCGCAGTTGAATTCGCTATCGCATGGCGCGCATGTCGTCGTCGGTACGCCGGGACGTATCGAGGAACATCTGCGTAAAGCATCGCTGGATCTCTCGTCGCTCGCCGTGCTGGTGCTGGACGAGGCCGACCGCATGCTCGACATGGGGTTTCAGGCGGCGCTGGAGGCGATCGTCGCGGCGACCCCGACAGCGCGCCAGACACTGCTGTTCAGTGCCACCTATGGCGATAGCGTGCGCCCGGTCGCTGAGCGCATGCTGCGTGAGCCGGTGAACGTGGAAGTCGACTCGACCCACGATGAACGGAGCATTCGCCAGCACTTTCATCAGGTCGCCGACGAACCGGGCCGGCTCGCGGCGCTAAGCCGGCTGTTGCTGCACTACCGGCCGGAGTCCAGCGTGGTGTTCTGCAACACGCGTCGCGAGACTCAGACCGTGGCGGACGAGTTGGCCGCGGCCGGCTTCAGTGCCCAGGCGTTGCACGGCGATCTCGAGCAGCGCGATCGCGACCAGACCCTGATTCGCTTTGCCAACAAGAGCCTGTCGGTTCTGGTAGCGACCGACGTGGCCGCGCGTGGACTGGATATCGACGCGCTGGATGCAGTATTCAACTACCAGATCGCCCGGGAGCTCGAAGTCCACGTGCACCGCATCGGCCGGACCGGGCGCGCGGGCGCCAGTGGCGTTGCCTGCACGTTGGTGACCGAGAAGGAAGCCTATCGGCTCGAACGTCTGGAAGCCTTTCTTGGCGAGACGCTGACGCTCGAACCGTTGCCCGGTCGCTCGACCGCATCGCGGGAACCGTTCAAACCCCGCATGGCGACGTTGCAGATCGATGCCGGCAAGAAACAGAAAATCCGCCCGGGCGACGTGCTGGGGGCATTGACCAACGGCGACAACGCCCTCAGTGGCGACCAGGTCGGCAAGATCAAGGTGCTGGATCGCAGCGCTTACGTGGCGGTCGAGCGCGGTATCGCTCAACAGGCGCTGGCGACGTTGAGCGCCGGCAAATTGAAAGGGCGCAGCTGTCGAGTGCGCCGAATCGGACGCTGAGGGATAACGAGGACCTGTGAGGATAGCGAAAGCATGAAAGTACCCAAGCGATTGCAGCCGCTGGTCGAGGATGGCCTGGTGGACGAGGTCGTCAGTCAACTGATGAGCGGCAAGGAAGCCCAGGTTTTCGTCGTTCGCTGTGGAGATGAGTTGCGCTGCGCGAAGGTGTTCAAGGAAGCCAAGCAGCGCAGTTTCAAGCAGGCGGTGGCCTATCAGGAAGGGCGCAAGGTGCGTAACAGCCGCCGTGCGCGGGCGATGTCGAAGAAGACCCGCTACGGCCAGCGCGAGCAGGAGTCGGCGTGGCTGAATGCGGAAGTCGACGCGCTCTACCGCCTCGCCGAGGCGGGCGTGCGGGTACCGACGCCACATGGCTTCGTCGACGGCGTGCTGCTGATGGAGATGATCGTCGACGCCGATGGTGACGTCGCGCCGCGCCTCGACGACGTCGAGCTGACACCGGAACTGGCGCTCGAGTATCACCAGCGCCTGATCGGCGAAATCGTGCAGATGCTGTGCGCCGGTCTGATTCACGGCGATCTCTCCGAATTCAATATTCTGGTGGGTGCCGAGGGGCCGGTGATCATCGATCTGCCCCAGGCGGTCGATGCTGCCGGCAACAACAACGCGCCCTGGATGCTGGTTCGCGACGTCGACAACCTGCGCAGCTATTTCGGCCGCTACGCGCCGGCGCTGCTGAAGACCGACTACGGCAAGGAGATCTGGGCGCTCTACGAAGCCGGCGAACTGCATTCCGACGTTCGTCTGACCGGTCGCTATACCCCGGATACGACGCTGGTCGATGTCAGCAATGTCATGCAGGTGATCGACGCCGCCCGTGAAGAAGCGGCGGAGCGTCAGGAGCGGGAACAGGACGATGACGAGGAGAGCTGGTAAAGCGTCGTGCTGACAACTTTCGGCACCGTTTTGTCGGCCTGGCTTGATCCTGGCCGGAGCAGAACGTCTACACTTTGAGCACCCCATCAAGCGGTCTTTCGAGATCGTTTCGTTCAAGGAGTGCTTCATGCGAGTCATCAATCTCAAATCACCCGGTGGCCTGGACCAGCTCAATCTTCATGAGGTCGAAGGCCCCGGCGAGCCAGGGCCGGGGGAAATTCAGGTCCGCCTCCACGCCAGTTCGCTCAATTTCCACGACTATATTGTCGCCAGCGGGAAATCCCCGACCGAGGAAGGTCGGATCCCCATGGCTGACGGTGCCGGTGTCGTCGAAGCCGTGGGCAAGGGCGTCACCGAGTTCAGGGCCGGTGATGCCGTCGTTTCCACGTTCTTCCCGCACTGGCTCGATGGGCCGGCGCGCGTTGCCGACTTCAAGACGGTGCCGGGCGATGGCGTCGACGGCTACGCCCGCGAGCAGGTGGTACGACCGGCCCAGTGGTTCACCCATGCCCCCGAGGGCTACACCCATGCCGAGGCCGCCACGCTGACCACGGCCGGCCTTACGGCCTGGCGTGCGCTGATCGTCGACGGTGGCCTGAAGGCGGGCGATACGGTGCTGACGCTGGGTACCGGCGGGGTGTCGATCTTCGCGCTGCAGCTGGCCAAGGCCATGGGCGCGACGGTCATCTCGACGTCGTCCTCCGAGGAGAAGATCGCGCGGCTGAAAGCGCTGGGTGCCGATCATACGATCAACTACCGCGAAGAGCCGGAGTGGGGCAGGAAAGTGCAGGAACTGACCCACGGACGCGGTGCCGATCACGTCATCGAAGTCGGCGGGCCGGGCACCCTGCCGCAATCCATCGATGCTGTCGCCATCGGTGGGCATATTTCGCTGATCGGCGTGCTGACCGGTCGCGGTGGAGATATCCCGACGTCCAAGCTGATGGCGAAACAGGCCCGGCTTCAGGGCTTGATCGTCGGCAGCCGTCAGCATCAGATCGAGATGATCCGTGCCCTTGAGGTGATCGAACTCAAGCCGGTCATCGACTGCTCGTTCCCGCTGGATCGGATTGCCGATGCCTTCCGCCATCAGGAGTCCGGCAAGCACTTCGGCAAGATCTGCCTGGAATTCTGATCGTCACACCGGCGCGGAAATGCCAATCTCCGCGGCCCGACAGACAGCCGTAAACGCAAAGCGCCGCCGGAACATTTCCGGCGGCGCTTTTTCATGGGCTCTGACGTTCTTGAGTACTTTGACTGTCTTGACGGAGGTTACGAGCCAGACTTGCGAGAGGCGGGGCGCAGATCGTAGTCGAAATACTGGTGCATCAGGGTTTCGAACGTACCGTCTGCATAGACGCTATCCAGCGCCTGATCGAAGGTCTCGGCGAGATCCTTGTCGCGTGGGCGCACCGCGATCGCGTTGCCCTTGCCGAAAATCGACTCCGGGCTATCGAGCCGGGGGCCAACCTGAACGTATTGGCTGTCGGGGCTGCCGATCTCCAGAGTATCCAGGGCGACCGGATAGTTGAGAAACGCCAGATCCAGGCGCTGCGATTCCAGATCCAGCGCGACATCCGCCGCCGTGGCGTAACGCTGAACGTCGAGCTTGTCGCCATACTGCTGGGTGATGTAGCTATCCTGCGTGGTGCCTCGCTGCACGCCCACCGACAGTCCCTTCAGCGACGCCGTATCGTCGAGAGAGATATCGCTGCCGCGTCGCGCCACCCAGACCTTGGGTGACATGGCGTAAGGCCTGGTAAACAGCACCTGGCGTTCGCGAGCCGGGGTGATCCGCATCGATGACATGATGGCGTCGTACTTGCGAGAGAGCAGCCCGGGAATGATGCCATCCCAGCCCTGAACCACCCACTCGCAGTCGAGCTTGGCCCGCTCGCAGAGCGTGTTGCCCAGATCGATCTCGAACCCTTCCAGCTCGCCGTCGGCGTTGCGGTACTCGAACGGCGGGTAGGGCACGTCTACGGCGATACGGACGTGCTGAGGCGCGGCGGCATGGGCGCCGGCCGCCAGGCCCAGGCCGACGGTCAATACCGCGAGAGGACGGGCAAGACGAAGATTGAATCGTTGTGTCACGCAATGATCCTCATATTGTTGTGGTGATGGGATTCCACCGTCCGATCATCGCGCAGGGCAGTAATGAAGACCAGAGGGAGAACACGAGGGAGAACATCTCCTCCCATGACTATCGGCGTGCGGACGATGCCGGGCTGGCAGCGCTTGCCGCCCGGATCCGGGCCAGCGGCGACGCGGGCTGAGCTGTGGGGGAATCGCCTTCCCATGGCGCCGGCCAACCTGTAACTTGGCGTTATCGCCGCCTGGGCCCCGAGCATTCGGGAACCCTCGTGGCTTCGATTTCCAATCTTCTCCAATCGGGAACCTTCCATGCAGACACCTGTGACCGCCTTGCCCGCCGCCGCTCGTCAACCGTGGCGGTGGATGCTGCTGCTGGTACTGATGCTGTCGCTCTCCGGCTGCGGCATCAACAATATTCCGACACTGGACGAGAAGGTGAAGTCGGCCTGGTCCCAGGTCGAGAACCAGTATCAGCGCCGCGCGGATCTGGTCCCCAACCTGGTACAGACGGTGAAGGGTTTCGCCAGCCAGGAGCGCGAGACGCTGACGGCCGTCGTCGAGGCGCGCGCCAAGGCGACCTCGATCCAGGTCGACGCCGATTCGCTGAACGATCCGCAGAAGCTGCAGCAGTTCCAGCAGGCCCAGAGCCAGCTGACCGGCGCGCTGAGCCGATTGATGGCGGTTTCCGAACGCTATCCCGATCTGAAGTCGAACCAGAATTTCCTGGCCCTGCAGTCGCAGCTGGAAGGCACCGAGAATCGGATCGCGGTGGCACGTCGCGACTTCATCCAGGCGGTCGAGGCGTACAACACCGAGATCCGCACCTTCCCCGGCAAGATCTGGCATAGCGTGCTCTACAGCGACATGCCGATTCGCGAGAACTTCGAGGCGACAGCGGAAGATGCCGATCAGGCACCCAAGGTGGAGTTCTGATGCCGGTATTGATGCGACAACGGATTCGACGATCGTGTACTCGCGCCATTTCGCTGACGCTGGGCCTCTGGCTGCTGACGTTTGCGCTGGTCGCGCAGGCGGCGCCGGAGTTCCCCGATCTTACCGGACGTGTGGTCGACAATGCCGAGCTTCTCGACGCTTCGACCCGATCCCAGCTGACCGACATGCTGGCGGCCCATGAGGAGGCGACGGGTGAACAAGTCGTCGTGGTGACGCTGCCGAACCTGCAGGGCGAGGCGATCGAAGACTACGGCTATCAGCTCGGCCGCCACTGGGGCATCGGCCAGAAGGGCGAGGATACCGGCGCGCTGCTGATCGTGGCGGTGGATGAACGTGCCGTGCGTATCGAGGTCGGTTATGGCCTCGAGGGCCGGCTGACCGACGCTCAGTCTTCGATGATCATCAATCAGATCATTACCCCGGCCTTTCGCGACGGCGACTTCGCCGGCGGAATTACCCGCGGCGCCCAGGCGATGGTCGAGGTGCTGGGGGGCGATCCCTCGGCGGAAACGGCACCGCAGCAACCCGATCGGCAGGCGTCGCGCCATATTGGCGGCGCCGGTTTCTGGTTCTTCGCGCTGTTCATGATCGTCATGCTGATCGTCCGTAGTGGCGGCGGTGGTGGTGGTGGCCGCGGTGGCAAACGACGTCGGCGCGGGGGCTTCATGGGTGGCTTGCTGATGGGCGGGGCGCTTGGAGGCTCCGGTGGCTTTGGCGGCGGTGGTTTCGGCGGTGGCGGCTTCGGCGGCGGCGGCGGTGGTTTTGGCGGCGGCGGTGCCTCCGGTGGCTGGTAGACGACAGGATAACGACAGCATGGCTTTATTGAATGAAAGCGAACAACGGCAGGTCGGCGATGCGATCACGCGAATCGAGCGCGATACCGACGCCGAGGTCGTCACTGTCCTGGCGCGTCAGGCCGATGATTACACCTATATCCCGCTGCTGTGGGCCGGACTGACGGCGCTCATCGTCCCCGGTGCGCTGAGCGTGATCGCCAGCTGGCTGGGGTGGCTGGACGGCATCAGCGCCTGGTACCTGCTGCTGGTGCAGTGGCTGCTCTTCATCGTGCTGGCGGTGGTGTTTCGGTTGCCGTCGGTGCTGACGCGGCTGATCCCGCGCCAGGTGCGCTTCTGGCGCGCTTCCAATCTGGCGCGGCGGCAATTTCTGGACCAGAACCTGCACCACACCGATGCGGGCACCGGCATGCTGATCTTCGTCTCGGAGGCCGAGCGTTACGTCGAGATTCTCGTCGACCGGGGGATTTCGGAGCGGCTGGACGATGACACCTGGCAGTCGATCGTGGTCAGCTTCACGGCCAAGGTGAAAGCCGGAGAAACCTTGCAGGGTTTCCTTGAGTGCATCGAGGGTTGCGGCGAGTTGTTGAAGGTTAACGTCCCGGCGACACATGAGCGCAACGAGTTGCCCAACCGACTCGTCGTGCTCGACTAGACTTTCGATCCCGATCCCGATCCCGATCCCGATCCCGATCCCGATCCCGATCGCTAGATCCGGTCCGATCGCTAGATCCGGTCCGATCACCGGCCGGATACGACAACGCCACCGTCATTGACGGTGGCGTTGTCGTTGGATGCCGGGTGGAATGTCGGGTATCAGACGTTGCCGTTGGGGGTGCCACCACCGCTACGTCGTTGGCCACCGCCGGAGCGCTGACGGCGTTGCGCCGGTGCATCACCATTGCGATTGCCACCGTCGCTCCGGTTGCCATTGGTATTGCCGCGGTTATCGTCGCGTGCGCTGCGCTGGCTCGATGAGGTGCTACGCCCACCGCCATTGCCACGCCCACCACCGTTGCTGCCGCGTGCGCCACCGCCGCTATTGCCGCGTCCGCCACCACCATTGCCGCTGCGCCCGCCACCGTTGCTGCGGCGCTGGCCGCCACGAGGCTGGCGATCTTCGTTCTCGTCGACCTTGGGGCCGCCGCCGGGCGTCGGTTCGAAACCTTCCACTGCCTGACTGTTCAAGCGCTGACTGATCAGACGCTCGATGCCGGCCAATTCCTTCTTTTCGTCCAGGCTGACCAGCGAAACGGCCTGCCCGCTGGCGCCAGCACGACCGGTACGACCGATACGGTGAACGTAGTCTTCCGCCACATTGGGAAGCTCGAAGTTGACGACCTGCGGCAACTGATCGATATCCAGCCCGCGGGCGGCGATGTCGGTGGCGATCAGTGCACGAACACCGCCGCTCTTGAAGTCGGCCAGCGCTTTGGTACGCGCATTCTGACTCTTGTTGCCGTGAATCGCCGCGGCTTCGATCCCCTGACCCTCGAGATACTTGGTCAGACGGTTGGCGCCATGTTTGGTGCGGGTGAAGACCAGCACCTGCTGCCACTGATGGGTCTGGATCAGATGCGACAGCAAGGCCGGCTTGCGGCTCTTGTCCACCGGATGCACCCATTGGGTCACCGTGGCGGCGGCGGCGTTGCGCGGCGTGACCGACAACTCGACCGGATCGTTGACCAGGCCCTTGGCCAGCTTGCGGATATCGTTGGAGAAGGTCGCCGAGAACAGCAGGTTCTGACGCTGCTTGGGCAGCACGGCCAGAATCTTGCGGATATCGTGGATGAAGCCCATGTCGAGCATGCGATCCGCTTCGTCGAGGACCAGCACTTCGAGCTTGTCGAAGCGAACCACCTTCTGCTGATAGAGATCGAGCAGACGGCCAGGTGTGGCGACGAGGATGTCGACGCCCTGACGTAGCGTGGCGATCTGCGGATTGATCTTGACCCCGCCGAAGACCACGGCGCTCTTGAGCGGCAGGTGCTTGCCGTAGGTCACCACGCTCTCGCCAACCTGCGCGGCGAGTTCACGGGTTGGGGTCAGGATCAGCGCACGCACCGGAATCTGTGAACCGCCCCGAGGGCGTTCACCTTGAGACAGGCGGTGCAGGATCGGCAGGGTGAATCCTGCGGTCTTGCCGGTGCCGGTCTGTGCGGCCGCCATGACGTCTCTTCCCTCGAGGACGGCAGGAATCGCCTGTGACTGAATCGGGGAGGGAGTGTCGTAGCCCTGTTCGGCAACGGCTTTCAGCAACGGGGCACTAAGGCCCAGTGAGTCAAAACTCATTCGGTATTCTCTAGGTCGCGGCGATTAGCGAAGCGAAGCGGCTAAGCTCTACCGGGAAATGCCAGTGCTGGCTGATGCGCCTGGAGGCGGCAAATAGGAGGGTCGTCAACTCTTTCAGCTTCGCGTGACGACGGTCAGACAGGTAACGGCGTTGGGGCTGCAGCTTAACGCATGTGGACTCGCGCCGCCATCCCGGTACCGCGACTATCGTCGAATGAGGCCCGGCGCCGGCTTTGGAATGAAGCGGACCAATGAGAGGAGCCTGGCAGCTCGCCTGCAGCCGAAGTAAGGACTGACTGGGGCGAGGGAAGACGATTGGGGGAAGTCGTTGAGCGAAGTCAGTCATAGACAGGCCGTCATGCCCGGCACTGGCTATGCTGGATAGCGACACGCTTTCTGGATCTGCTTAACGGACAGGAGAACGATAATGCACAAGAGTCGTCTGGCGGCACTCGTCATCGATAGCCAGGGCGAGGAGAAATCTTCCGCCATCGATTTCTGGGCCCGGGCACTGGGCTGGCCTTGTCAAGAGACCGACGACAAGTACGGCAAGCTGGCCACGCCTCCGGATCAGCCCGATGTGTTGATCCAGCAGGTGGATCATCCCAGCCGGGTTCATCTGGATATCGAAAGCGACGATATCGAGGCAGAAGTGACCCGGCTGGAAGGGCTGGGTGCGACGGTGATCGAGCGGCGGGAACGCTGGACGGTGATGGAGGCGCCTACCGGCCATCGGTTCTGTATCGTTCATCCGCAGCGACCGGATTTCGCCGACGCCGATAACGTCAACGTCTGGTCCTGACTTGGTCAACGTTGGGATTATCGGGTAGCGTCTAGGTCCGATCGGGTCGAGAGATCCGATAACGAATGAAGCGAGGAGATAACGATGACCATTGTGCCGCGTCGCTGGCTACTGGCCTGTGGTGTCAGCCTGCTGCTGCCGATGGGGGTCGCCCATGCGGCCAATGCCCAGTCTCAGGACGACGGCGAACCGCAAGGCTCGACGCTTTGTACCAAGATTCCGATTCCCTGTGACGCGGTCATCGCCCATCGGGGCGCCTCCTACCAGGCGCCGGAGTCGACCCGGCCCGCTTACCTTCTGGCGCGGGATCTGGGCGTCGATTATCTGGAACTCGATCTACAGCGAACGAAAGATGGCGTGCTGGTGGCCATTCACGACAATACCCTGAACCGGAATACCAACGTGGCTGACGTGTTTCCCGACCGGGCCGACGCGGCAGTCTCGAGTTTCACGCTCGACGAGCTCAAGCAGCTCGACGCCGGCAGCTGGTTCAACGCGAGCTATCCGGACCGTGCCCGCGACAGTTATTCAGGTCTCGAAATATTGACGCTGGATGAGGTGATCGACATCGCCGAGAGTGGCGATAACCATCCCGGGCTCTATATCGAGACCAAGGTGCCCGAGCAGTTTCCGGGTATCGAACAGGATCTGCGGGACAAGCTCGAGGCGCGGGGATGGCTCGGCAAGGCAGCGAAGACTCGACCTGCCGCCGAACAGGGGGCTGTGAACGTGGGTGACACGCCGGGCCGCGTGGTGATGCAGACCTTCTCCAAGGCGAGCCTTGAGACGCTGGAGGAGACCATGCCGGAGGTACCGCGCGTCTTGCTGCTATGGCTGGGGAAGGGCGGTATCGAGGCCGCGCCAGCCAAGCCGCAGCGGGACGACGAGAGCAAGGCCGATTACTACGCCCGCCAGCAGGTCGCTTCACCAGAGGCGTATCGGTCCTGGCTCGACTTTGCCAAGGATCATGGCGCGATCGGCGTCGGCCCGTCGGCGATCCAGACGGAGCACGACGGCCAGTTCAGCAGCCAGTTCAGCTACATGGAGCTGGCCGAGCCCTGGATGGTCGGCATGGCCCATGACGACGGCATGCTGGTGCATCTCTATACGGTCGACGAGCCGGCGGACTTCGAACGCTACCAGCAGCGCGGCGTCGATGGCTTCTTCACCAACCGCGCGGAACAGTTGCTGGAATTCCATGGCCATCCGGCCCAGGACCAGGACGCCATCCTCGAGCGCCACGGCTACTGACGACCCGGTCGGGCATCGGCAAAATCGCGTCGACGCCCGGCGTACCCCACGATTTCGACAGAGGAGTTGTTGCATGAGCGCTTCGCGCCCCCAGGCCCAGCCAACCGTACAGATCGACAATGACCGTGTCGTGGTGACCGAGTGGCGCTTTCCTCCTGGCGCCGAGACCGGCTGGCATGCCCATGAGCACGACTATGTCGTGGTGCCGCAGTCCACCGGCAAGCTCGAACTCGAGACGCTGGATGGCCATACGTTCTCGACGCTGGAAGCCGGCGTTTCCTACTACCGGGACAAGGGCGCCGAGCACAACGTGGTCAATGCCAATGATTTCGAATTCGTGTTCGTCGAGATCGAGATCAAGTAGCGCGCTCACGTCGCCAGGCAATGGCGCTGCCTCGAACCATGGAGGATAATCGCCCGTCGGTCATCCTCCATTCATCACGGTATCGCGTTATGACTCAGCCTCACGTCCACGGCCCGGACTGCCAGCACGACCACAGCCACGACCATGATCATGGTGCTTCCGGTCACGTTCACGGCCCGCACTGCCAGCATCATCACCACGAAGCGCAAGCGCCGGCGCGCAATGCGATGAAGGATATCGGCCGCAACGACCCTTGCCCCTGTGGCAGCGGCAAGAAGTTCAAGAAGTGCCACGCCGGCTGAAAGCCTGTCATGGCTTGCCAGCTTCCATCATCGCCTTGAGATGTTCGAGAAACGCCTCGGTCGCCGCCGGCAGCGTGCGGTTGGCGAGTGTCTGCAGCTCCACGTGGCGCGCGTCCATGCCGGCATCTCTGATCGGCACCGCGACCAGCCGGTCATGAAGCAGCCGATGACGAATCGAAATCTCGCCGGCCAGAGCAATGGCGCCGCCCAGCATGGCGAAATTGACCAGTGCCTCGGTGTAGTTGCTGGTGAAAATCGACTCGAAGATCAGATTCTGCTGACTGCAGCAGATGTCGAACAGCTGACGTAACGTCGTCTCCGGGGGCGGCAGGGCGATAGGATGGGGCTGCAGCTGTGCCAGCTTCACGTCACGTCGGCTCGCCAGCGGGTGGTCATGGGCCATCAGCGCCTGGATGCGCGAGCGCTGGCGCGAGGCCACCTGAATGTCGCGCTCCGGGGCCAGGCTGAAGGTCAAGCCGATATCCGCTTCTCCCTCGCGTACCTTGCGTGTCACCTCGGCAGGCGAACTCACGCTGAGCCGAAACTGGATGCCTTGATAGCGGCGTCGAAATTGGATGATCGTCAGCGGTATGAAATCCACCGCGAAACCCTCCGAGCAAGCCAGACGCACCGTGCCACGTTCGAGCCCTTGAAGTGCTTGAATGTCACTGGCCACGCGTTCGGTTTCCAACTGCATGCGCCTGGCATGCGCCGCCAGTAGCTCCCCGGCGGCGCTCGGCACCATGCCTCTGGCGCGGCGCTCGAACAGCTGGGTGTCGAGCTCGTATTCGAGTCGCGCGATCTGCCGACTGATCGCCGAAGCCGCGACATTCAGGCGAATCGAGGCTTCGCTGATCGAGCCGCTTTTGACCACCGTCAGAAAATAGCGCAAGGCAGTTTCCTGCAGCGCGCGGCTATTCATCGCCATGAATATCGATCCATGAAACTCATCCTTTGTTTTTATTAAGGTTTGCCGAAATGGCAACGGTTGATTCTAAACATTGTACTTGTGGCATGGGTGGGCGTTCGATAGCTTCGAGTGAAACGGGGCATTTCTTCAAGCGGATCCACAACACAATATCCTCCGCCAACGAGGCGCCGCCGCCGGTCGTTCGGATGCTCATCCATCAACCCGATCTCATCCAACGATACGCTTTCGTGACAACAACACGCTCTCATCCAACAACACGCTCTCATCCAACAACACGCTCTCATCCAACAACACAACAATGAGGTTGAAATGCGATCTAACCTGACGCTTCGCCATATCGTGGCCGGCACGGCGCTGTGCTCCCTGTCACTACCGGCACTGGCCAACAAGGCCGACGATACGCTGGTCTACGCCTCGGACAGCGAACCCGAAAACATCAGTCCGTATCACAACAATCTGCGAGAGGGCGTGATCATCTCGCACCTGGCGTGGGATACGCTGATCTACCGCAACCCCGAGACCAACGCCTACGAGCCGATGCTCGCCACCGAGTGGCACTGGGTCGACGACACCACGCTGGAGATGACGCTGCGTCAGGGCGTGACGTTCCAGAATGGCGAGCCTTTCAATGCCGACGATGTGGTCTTCACCTTCAATTATGTGGTGTTGCCCGACTCGAAGGTGGTCACGCGTCAGAACACCGACTGGATCAAGAGCGTCGAGAAGATCGACGACACCCATGTCCGCTTCCATCTCAACGGGCCTTTCCCGGCGGCACTGGAATATCTCTCCGGTCCGCTTCCGGTCTTCCCGGATCAGTACTTCCAGAAAGTCGGCCTCGAGGGTTTCAGCAAGCAGCCGATCGGCACCGGCCCTTACCGGATTACCGAAGTGACGCCGGGGGAAGGCGTCAAGATGACCCGCAACGACGACTACTTCGCCGATAGCCCGATCGGCAAGCCGCACATCGGCAAGCTCGAATTCAAGGTGATTCCCGATCAGGATTCCCGCGTGGCGCAGTTGATGACGGGGCAGGTCGACTGGATCTGGCGTGTACCGGCAGATCAGGCCGAGCAGATGCAGGGCATGCCCAACCTGACCGTGGACAGTGGCGAGACCATGCGGGTCGGGTATATCTCCTTCGATGCTGCCAAGCGTGAAAATTCGCCGTTGAGTCATCTCGAAGTGCGTCAGGCGATCAATCACGCGATCAATCGCCAAGGCATGGCCGACAATCTGGTGCGGGGCGGCAGTCGACCCCTTTATGCGCCGTGCTTTCCCGCCCAGTTCGGCTGCGAGACTCAGGATGTGGTCGAGTACGATTATGACCCGGACAAGGCGCGCCAATTGCTGGCGGACGCCGGCTACGGCGATGGTTTCGAGCTGAACCTCTACGCCTATCGCGAGCGGGACTACGCCGAGGCGATGATCGGCGACCTGCGTAACGTCGGCATCCGCGTCAACTTACGCTTCATGACCTCGCCGGCGTTGCTCGAGCAGCAGCGCGGCGGCAACACCGACATGTCGTTCAAGACCTGGGGCTCCTATTCGGTCAATGACGTTTCCGCGTTCACCAGTGTCTATTTCGGTGGCGGTGCCGATGACCACTGGCAGGACGAGCAGGTGCAGCAGTGGCTCCACACCGGCGATACGTCCGTCGACCCCGACGTCCGCAAGGAGAATTATCGCAAGGCGCTCCAGCGGATCTCCGAGCAGGCCTACTGGGCGCCGCTGTTCTCCTACTCCACCTACTACGCCTATACCTCCGATCTGAATTTCACGCCCTACCCGGACGAGTTGCCGCGCTTCGCCGAGGCCAGCTGGAAGTAACGCTTTCCGCTATCCGTAACCCGTACGCGCGGTCCTGCGCCTGGTGAGGCGAGGCCGCGCGGCGTGAGGAGGTTTCATGGGCACTTTCATCATTCGCCGGATTCTGGTGGCGATCAGCGTGGCGCTGACCATCTCGATCGTCAGCTTCATGCTGCTGCATCTTTCCGGCGATCTGGCGACGTCGATCGCCGGGCCGGAGGCGACCGCCGAGCAGGTCGAGCAGATTCGCATCGACTACGGACTCGATCGGCCCATCGTCAATCAATACCTTGACTGGCTGGGTGGCGCGCTGACTTTCGATTTCGGCCGCTCCTACTACTACCAGAGCACGGTGGTCGATCTGATCGTCGATCGAATGCCGATCACGTTGACCCTGGGCGGCCTCGCGCTGGCACTGGCGGTGAGCATCGCGATCCCGCTCGGCGTGTTGGCGGCGCTCAAGCGCGACACCTGGGTCGATCGGCTGGCGCTGCTGTTTGCCGTCGTGGGTCAGGCGATGCCGAGTTTCTGGTTCGGCCTGACCCTGATCGTGATCTTCGCCGTCACCCTGCAGTGGCTGCCTGCCGCGGGTAGCGACGGCTGGCAGCATTTCGTGCTCCCGGCAATCGCGCTGGGCTACTACGCCACGCCCGCGATGATGCGCTTGACCCGGACCGGCATGCTCGAGGTGCTGGAGGCCGACTATATCCGCACGGCTCGGGCCAAGGGGCTGCGCACCGGGTCGGTGATCTTCAAGCACGCGCTGCGCAACGCGATCATTCCGGTGGTGGCGCTGGCCGCCGTCGAACTCGGGTTCATGCTCGGCGGTTCGGTGGTCATCGAGTCGGTCTTCTCGCTCAATGGGCTGGGTCAGCTGGCCTGGGATGCCATCTCGCGCAACGACTATCCCGTCGTGCAGGCCGTGGTGCTGATCATCGCGCTGTTCTACATCGTGCTGACGCTGCTGGCGGATGTCGCCAACGCGGCGCTCGATCCCCGTATCCGCACCCGCTGAGGAGACGACATGACGATTTCGAACGTTTCGCCGGCCGAGTCTTCCGCGTCGACGGCCGGCGCCTCTCTGGGCGAGATTCCGCTGCCGGCGCCGGCATGGTCGCGAGTGACCCGTCGACTGTTCGGCCATCGCGGTCTGGCGATCGGCCTGATCGTGGTCGGGCTGGCCGTGCTGATCGCGCTCTTCGCGCCGCTGCTGGCGCCTCATGACCCCTATCATCAGGACATCGCCAACCGGATGGTGCCGCCGGTGTGGCACGACAAGGGCTCATGGATACACGTACTGGGCACCGACAAGCTGGGCCGCGACACCTTGAGTCGGCTGCTCTTCGGCACTCGCATTTCATTGACCATCGGGCTGGTGGTCGCACTGATCTCCGGCATCATCGGCACCACGCTGGGCGTGCTGGCCGGCTATTTCGGCGGCCGTGTGGATGCGGTCATCAGCTACATCATCACCACGCGTCTGGCGATGCCGGTGGTGCTGGTGGCGCTGGCGCTCTCCTCGCTAACCGGTGGCTCGCTGACCACGGTGATCGTGTTGCTGGGTCTGCTGCTGTGGGATCGATTCGCGGTGGTGTCACGCTCGGTCACCCAGCAGGTGCGCGACGCCGAATACGTCTATGCGGCACGCACGCTGGGCTGCTCGCTGCCGTACATCCTGCTGCGGGAAGTGCTGCCCAACATCGCCGGCTCGCTGATCGTGGTGATGACCCTGGAGATGGCCCACGCGATCCTGCTCGAGGCGACGCTGTCGTTTCTCGGCATGGGCGTTCAGCCGCCGCTACCGTCCTGGGGGCTGATGGTCGCCGAAGGCAAGGCCTACATGTTCTTCCAGCCCTGGGTCATCGCAATTCCGGGGATCGCGCTGTTCGTGCTGGTACTGGCGATCAACCTGCTAGGCGATGGGCTACGGGATCTCAACGCACCGGGAGGGCGCAACTGATGCCATTGCTGGACGTGAAAAACCTGCGCGTCGATCTGCCGGTAGAGGCGGGTACGCTGCACGCCGTGCGCGGTATCGACTTCCACGTCGATCGCGGCGAGATGCTCTGCCTGGTCGGGGAGTCCGGCTGCGGCAAGTCGATGACGTCGCTGGCGCTGATGGGACTGCTGCCGCGCAAGGCCAGGCTGACGGCGGACCGGCTCGAATTCGACGGGATCGATCTGACCACGCTCTCCGAACGGCGCCGCAGCGACCTGCGCGGCGCGCGAATGTCGATGATTTTTCAGGAGCCGATGACCGCGCTCAATCCGGCCTACACGCTGGGCAATCAACTGTGTGAAGGCGTGATTCGACACCGTGGTGTCAGTCGGCGCGAGGCCAGCGAACGGGCGATCTATCTGCTGGAGCGCGTTGGCATCAGCGCCGCCAAGGACCGGCTCAATCAGTATCCCCATCAGCTCTCCGGCGGGTTGCGACAGCGCGTGATGATCGCCATGGCGCTGATGTGCGAACCCGACCTGATCATCGCCGACGAGCCGACCACGGCCCTCGACGTGACGATTCAGGCCCAGATCCTGCGCCTGCTGCGTGAGCTGCAGCAGGAGTTCGGCACCGCGGTGATCTTCATCACCCATGACCTCGGCGTGGTGGCACGCATCGCCGATCGCGTCTCGGTCATGTATGCCGGCGAGGTGATCGAATCGGCACCCACGCCGGCACTCTACGCCAATCCCGGACATCCCTACACACGCGGCCTGTTGAGCTGCATTCCCGCGCCGGGCAAGACGCCTCCCGGCAGTCGACTGCAGGCGATTCCGGGCGTCGTGCCCAGTCTCGTGGGGAACGTCGAAGGGTGCGCATTTCGCAATCGCTGTCCGCAGGCGCAGCCGACCTGTGAACGGACGCCGCCATTGAAATCGTTGCTCGACGATCACCAGGCCCGCTGTCACTTTGCCGATCAGTCGGTACCGGCGCCGCGTCAACCGGAGACGATGTCATGAACGTAGATTCGACCATCGAGATAGCCGGACCGCGCCCGTTGTCGACGACGCCGAGCGCCGCTTCGATATCGCGAACGCCGCCGGCACTGGAGCTTTGCGGACTCTCGAAAAGCTACACGCTGGGCGGTGGACTGTTCAAACGGGGACGCTCGCTCGGCGCGGTCAGCGACGTTTCACTGCGGATCCCGCGGGGGCAGGTCATGGGGCTGGTGGGGGAGTCGGGCTGTGGCAAGAGCACCCTGGCCAAGATGCTGCTGGGGCTGACGACACCCAGCGAGGGTGACGTGCTGGTCGATGGCAAGCCGCTGCGGGGCGCCAACCAGAAAGCGCTGGCGCGGCACGTTCAGCCGATCTTCCAGGATCCCTACTCTTCGCTCAATCCGCGCAAGCGGATTTCACAGATCGTTGGATTGCCGTTGCAGGTGCACGGCATCGGCACGGCCCGCGAGCGAGCGGCACGCGTCGCCGAAACCCTGGATGTGGTCGGGCTGCCCCGACGCGCCGCCGATCAGTTCCCGGGCCAGCTTTCGGGCGGCCAGCGCCAGCGCGTGGCCATTGCCCGCGCGTTGATCATGCGTCCGGATATCGTGATCTGCGACGAGCCGACCTCGGCGCTGGACGTCTCTGTTCAGGCACAGATTCTCAACCTGCTGCTGGATCTCAAGCAGGCGTTCGGATTGACCTACCTGTTCATCAGCCACGATCTGGCGGTGGTCGAGCATCTGGTCGATCGGGTGGCAGTGATGTACCTGGGGCGTATCGTCGAGGAGGGCACGCGAGCACAGATCTTCGGCGCGCCGCGTCATCCCTACACCCAGGCGCTGCTGGCCTCCGCCTTGACGCCGGAGCCCGGGCTGGGCGTGCCGGATATCGGGATGGGCGACGCCATGCCGGATCCGAGCGCGCCGCCCTCCGGGTGCGCCTTTCATCCGCGTTGCCCCAGGGCTGAGGCGGTCTGTCGTCAACAACGGCCGCGACTGGAGGATATCCGTGGCGACAACGCCCGAGTCGCCTGCCATTTCGCCTGAGTTCGTTCGACACGAACTCAGGCCGTTCCACCATCATTCGAATTCAACGAGGAGAGATTCATGGCGCGACCACAAGCGCTGCAACACGCGCGGGATGGCTTCGACAATGGCGACTTCCTGCGTCAGCTCGATGCCCGCATCGCGGTGCGTAGCGAAAGCCAGGAGGCGGGGCGCGACAGCGAATTACGCCGTTATCTGACCGACTTCGTGATTCCCGATATCGAGAAACTGGGATTCACCTGGGAGATCGTCGATAACCCGGTCAGCGGTTTCGGGCCGTTCCTGCTGGCCGAGCGTATCGAAGTCGAGACGGCGCTGACTTTGCTCACCTACGGTCACGGCGATGTCGTGCGCGGCTACGATTCGCAGTGGCGGGAAGGTCTGTCGCCCTGGCGAATCGTGGTCGAAGGCGAGCGCTGGTATGGCCGAGGCACTGCCGACAACAAGGGCCAGCACACCATCAACTTCGCAGCGCTTGCGAGTGTCATCGACGCGCGCGGCGGCAAGCTTGGCTACAACGTCAAGCTGATTCTGGAGATGGGAGAGGAGACCGGCTCGCCAGGGCTCAAGGCTGTCTGTGAAACCCATCGAGATCGCCTTTCGGCGGATCTGTTCATCGCCTCCGACGGTCCGCGGCTATCGGCGGACTCGCCGACACTATTCCTCGGCTCCCGCGGATCGTTCAATTTCGATCTACGCCTGCGCGTCCGTGACGGCGCGCATCACTCCGGTAACTGGGGCGGCGTGCTCTCGAATCCGGCAACCCGACTCGCCAATGCCTGGTCGACGCTGGTCGATGCCCACGGCAAGATCCTGATCGAAGGCCTGCGTCCGCCGGCGATTCCTGAACCGGTTCGCGAGGCGGTCGCCTCGCTCGAGGTCGGCGCGACACCTGGCGATCCGGCGATCGACACGAGCTGGGGCGAGCCGGGCCTGCTGCCCGCCGAGCGTCTGTTTGCCTGGAATACGCTGGAGCTTTTGGCGATCAAGGCCGGCAACCCGGATGCGCCCGCCAATGCGATTCCCGGAGAGGCGTATGCCCATTGCCAACTGCGCTTCGTGGTCGGCAGCGACCGCGAGCGCTTCCTCGAACATCTGCGTCGGCATCTCGACGCTCACGGCTTCGACGACGTGGAGGTCAGCAGCGCGCGCATGTCGCAGATGAATGCGACGCGACTCGACCCGTCGGATCCGTGGGTAACCTGGGCGCTGGCATCGATTCGCGAGTCCAGCGGCAAGGTGCCGACGCTGCTGCCCAACCTGGGCGGGTCGCTGCCCAACGATGTGTTCGCCGAAACGCTGGGGCTGCCGACGCTGTGGGTGCCGCACTCCTATCCGGCCTGCTCTCAGCACGCCCCCGACGAACACGCCCTGGCGAGCATCGTACGGGAAGGTCTGGGTATCATGGCCGGGCTATGGTGGGATCTGGCCGAACACGGACAAGACATGTTGAAGGAGCGCGAGCAATGGCATCGCTGAACGATGCAGAGAGAATGACGGCGACGGCCTGCGACTGGCTGGCCGGGCAGCAGGCGGAGATGGTCGACTGTTTGAAGACCTTGGTCGATATCGATTCCAACAGCTACGACAAGGCCGGCACCGATGCGGTGGCGGACGTCATCGTGGGCTGGCTGGAAGCGGACGGTATCGACGTGAAGCGCATCTCGCGCCCGGAATCCGGCGATATTCTCGAGGCGTGGCTGGAGGGCGACGGCAGCGATGCCGGTCATGTGCTGATGATGGGGCATCGCGATACGGTGTTTCCGACCGGCACGGTCGCCGAGCGTGGCTACACCCGGCAGGGCGATACCGCGTTCGGCCCCGGCGTTGCCGACATGAAATCGGGGCTGGTGCTCAATATCTTCGTGCTGCGGGCGCTCAAGCGCCTGTCGCCGTTGCCCTTCCCGGTGCGTGCACTATTCACCGCAGACGAGGAAATCGGCTCCCGCGACGGTACCGCCTTCATTCGCGAAGCGGCCAGTGGTGCACGGGCCGTGCTCAACGCCGAACCGGGCCGTATCAGCGGCAACGTGGTCACCGGCCGCAAGGGCGGAGCAGCCTTTCTGATCGAAGTGACCGGCAAGGCGGCCCATTCCGGTGTCAGCCATGCGGATGGCGCCAGCGCCATCGAAGCGTTGGCGCGCAAGATCGTCAGGCTCCATGCATTGACCGACTACGACAGCGGCGTGACCACCAACGTCGGATTGATCGAGGGTGGGGTGTCGCGCAACACCGTGGCCCCTTCGGCCACGGCACAGCTGGACACGCGCTTCGTCACCAACCAGCAGCGGCTCGATCTGCTGGCAGCGATCGAGGCGATCATTGCCGAGGAGGACATTCCTGGAACGCAGGCAACGATTCGTCAGACGTCGGGATTCCTGCCGATGGAGCCGGCGATGAGCGAGGGGCTGTTCGCGCGATACCGTACGCAGGCCGAGAAGATCGGCTTCAATGTCGAGGGCGAATTCACCGGTGGCTGTTCGGATGCCGGTACCACGGCGAGCCTGGGTATCCCCACGCTCTGCGGAACGGGCCCGGTGGGCGCCAAGATGCATACGGCAGATGAGTATTGCCGACTGGAGACCTTCGTGCCGCGCGCCCAGGCGGTGGCGGCGACAATCGTGAGTCTGGCTGCCGAACCATTGGTGCAACCATGAGTAGCGGCAGGCAGCACGGCATCCATCAACGGAATGAACGGTGCGACTTGCATTAGGTTACGCAAGGTGACGTTTCGGTTTCACTATGTCGATCAATGATACGTTTTGGCCTCCTTGTGGGGATTGCCGCGTTTCATAATCGACGGGTTCCCGCTTTGCGGGCACTAGCCAGAGGCACGCTGACAGAAGTCATGCCGATGTCATCCAGCCGCGCCACAATAATCGAAACGAACCTCATGCAGGGGAACCCGATGTCTACCGTCACCGCCACGGGCAATAGTCCCGCCAACCCGTCGTCTTCCTTATCTTCCTTCGAAGATCAGCTTTCGGCCTCCCGGTCCAGCAAGATCCTTGCAGACTATGTCAAGGATCATGGCGGTGCGGTGTGGAAAAGCGACCTTCAGGCGCTGGCCAACAATGCCAGCGGCAATACGCCGCCGGAGGTTTCCGCGGCCGCCAGCTATATGCTGAGCCACCCCGATGTCTACACGGCCATCGAGACTCTCGACAATCCGAACGCGGATGGTCTTTCCGGTCACTGGAACTTTCAGAACGCAGCCGATGGGGCGCTTGGGAGTACCGGGACGATGGCCGATCTGAAGGACGTCTTCGATCGAGCCATCAAGAGTTCGGCCGAGATCACCAAGCTGACCACCGAGAAGAAGACCGGGCTGGACGCCACCAAGCAGCGTCCTCAGAACTGATTCCTCGATCGTCACGAAAACGGGAAGCCAATGGCTTTCCGTTCTGGGTCGTATTGTTTTGTCGGGATCCTCGAGGCGTCCGGAGATCAGCGGCGATCGGCGAAACCATCGGTTGCCCGGACCAGCGCGGCCATGATTTCGGGTTCGCTGAACGCATGGCCGGCGGCTTCGATGATCTCGAGCCTCGCTTCGGGCCAGACCTTCGACAGATCCCAGGCGTTTTGAAGCGGGCAGACCATGTCGTAGCGACCGTGAATGATCACGCCGGGAATGCCTGTCAGGCGATCGGCCTGACGCAATAGCTGATCATCGAACTCGAAGAAACCCTTGTTGATGAAGTAGTGGTTTTCGATCCGGGCGAAGGCCAGTGCGAAGTGGTCGACGGCATGCGAAGCGGTGGCATCGACGGGAACCAGCTTCGAGGTTTCGCCTTCCCACACGCTCCAGCGCCGGGCGGCCTCGAGCTGGCGTTCGCGATCCTCGCCCATGAGCCGTTCGTGAAAGGCCGGGATGATATCGTCGCGCTGGCCCTCCGGGAGTATTTCGACCAGGCGCTCCCATTTTTCGGGGAACACGTTGCGCGCGCCGTGCTTGTAGAACCAGTCGAGCTCCTGCTGGCGCATGGTGAAGATGCCGCGCAGCACGAGTTCGCTGACACGCGCAGGATGGCGTTCGGCGTAGGCCAGTGCCAACGTCGATCCCCAGGATCCGCCGAAGATCTGCCATCGCTCGGCACCGATCATCTCGCGCAGACGCTCCATGTCTTCGGTGAGATGCCAGGTCGTGTTGTTGTCGAGACTGGCGTGCGGCGTCGAGCGCCCGCAGCCGCGCTGGTCGAACAGCAGGATGTCGTAGCGCGTTGGATCGAACAGCTGACGATGGATCGGCCGGCAGCCACCCCCGGGACCTCCGTGGAGGAAAACCACCGGCTTGCCGTCTGGGTTACCACAGCGCTCCCAGTAGATCTGGTGGCCGTCTTCGGTCTCCAGATGGCCACTGGCATGAGGTTCGAGGGGGGGATAGAGCGGATTGGATTCGGACATGATTGACCTTGTTGGAAATCTGACGCTGCGTCGTCTTGTCGTCGCACCAGCATAAGGGCCGCACGGGGAGGGTGCCAACTGCACTGCCGGCCCCGCCATCGAGATTCGGGCGGTCCGCACGGACAGTCGATGCCGATGATGTCGTCATGGACCTCTGCTACCATCGTCGCCTATATACGTTGGCAGAGCGCCGACACTCGAATCACGTTAGAGGGCAGCCGCGCATCGGGCTGCAACGGACATCCATGAAATCTCGCGACACCGGTTTTCGTCATCTGGTCTACTCCACGGGGTACTCGTTGAAAGGTCTGGTGGCGGCATTTCGCAACGAGACGGCCTTTCGCCAGGAAGTGGCGCTTTGCGTCGTGCTGGTGCCCTTTGCCTGGTGGATCGGCAAGAATCCCGTCGAATGGCTGGTGCTGGTCGGCAGTTGCATCTTCGTGCTGATCGTCGAACTGCTCAACAGCGCGGTGGAGACGGTCGTCGATCGAATCGGCCCCGAACATCACGAGCTCTCCGGGCGCGCCAAGGACATCGGCTCGGCGGCGGTGATGCTGGCCCTGGGGATGGCGGCCGTGACCTGGGGGCTGCTGGCCTGGGACAAGTTCTTCGGTTGATGTCGCCCAGTTCGTTGTCCCCGAGGCGAGTGAACAACGTCTAGTCTTCCAGATCCTGCGGGGTGTCGACATCCCGCCAAATGCCGGCATCGTCGACATCGACGAGATGAACGGCTTCGCGATTCGCCTTCACGATGGCTCTCGCCCCGTCTCCTTTCTTCAGCTGTGCCAGCGCCGGCCAGAAAGTGCGCCCGAACAGCACCGGATGACCGCGTTGTCCCTGATGGCAGGGTATGACGATACGCTCGGAACGGGCATGGCGATTGAGTTGTGCGCAGGTGGTCGCACTCAGCCACGGCATGTCTGCCAGTACCACGGCGGCAGCGACTGCCGGCTCGTCTTCAACGATCAGATGACGGAACGCGTCCCCGAGGCTGCCACCCAGCCCGCCGCTGGCGTGGGCCGCCGTCAGTCGCCGAAGCGGGGAGGTTCCGGCCAGCTCGAGCGCAGCGAGGACGGCATCGTCGCCCGGGCGCGTCGTCAGCCAGCATCGGGAATAGGCCTGTGAAACCGTTTCCAGCGTGGTCGCCAGCAGCGTTCGGCCGTCGCCGAGCCTGGCCTGTCGCTTGTCGCTGCCGAAGCGGCGAGACACGCCGGCCGCCATGATCAGCGCCACGACGGCTGGCGACTCGGTCTGGGAGTCAGAGCTCATGGCGTGACTTGCCGCGCCTTACGCGGAGCACGTCTGCGACCACGGCGAGGGCGATCTCGGCAGGCGTCTTGCTGTCGAGATTGAGCCCGATCGGCATCTGGATGCGCGAAATGGCGTCGTCGTCCAGTCCGCCGGAGCGCTTGAGACGCTCGGCGCGCTTCTCGGAAGTGCGTTTCGACCCCATCACGCCGATGTAGAACGCCGGCGTGCGTACCGCTTCGATCATCGCCAGATCGTCGATCCGGGGGTCGTGGGTCAGCGCGACGATGGCGGTAGCGGCGTGGGTGGCGCCGGCGCCGATGAACAATGACGGCAGCACCGACTGCATCTCGATGCCCTCGACCTGGAAATCGCGGCGGGCTTCTTCTCTGGGGTCGCAGACGATCACCTCGAAGCCCAACGTGCGCGCGAACTCGGCGCAGAAACGCGACACCGGCGAAATGCCCGCGATGATCAGGCGCAGAGCCGGCCCCACCCGAAGCTGAATGATCTGGCCGTCGCGCTCGACCCGCGGACCATTCTCGCCGCCCTCGACGAAGCGCTTGCGGCCGCTCTCCAGATCGATCCGCCGGACCAGCGAGCGCTGGCCCAACAAGGTGGCGTGAAGCACTTCCAGATGCGTCAGCGTCGCGGCATCCGGCGTCAGCCGATCCACCAGCACGTCCAGAATCCCGCCGCAGGGCAGCGATACCTGAGGGGATTCGTCGGCGCCTTCACCGTAGCGTACGACCGACAGCGCATCGTCGAAATGCCCCTCGGCGATCCTGCCGAGAAAGTCCTCTTCGATGCAGCCGCCGGAGAGCGAGCCGACATGCGTGCCGTCGGCCTTGGCGACCAGCATCGAGCCCGGCTCGCGCGGCGAGGAGCCGAATGTCGCCAGCACGCTGCAGAGCCAGATCGGTTCGCCGGCATTGGCCCATTCGAGGGCGGCATCGATGACTTGGAGATCGAGGTGTTGCATGAGGTTTCCGTTGTGAGCGAGAAGGCCGCGTCTTCCGTGACGGGCGGAAAGGTCATGGTGCCTAGGATAAGGGATCTTCGGGGGCCCGTGGGGTCGAGTTCCGCAACGATGCGCCATTTGACGGGCGGCCGTGAGTCATGATCGACGGCCGGCGAACGGCGAATGAGGAGCGACTCACGACCAGCGAATGACTGGTGAACGTCAGCACCGGGCGATGCGCTTGCAGAAGTCCTCGAAGCGGCCGCTGTAGTAGTGCTCGCGAGGCCAGCCGGTGCGCGGGAGATAGAAGAACATCTCCTCGAGCCGCGACTTGATGGTCGAATGATTCTTGGTGTCGATGACGAACACATGCTTGCCCTTGGCATCGTTGGGACTCTCCGCCAGCTGGCGCAGGATGAATCGAACCAGCGAGTCCTCCTGGGGCATGCTGTAGCCGACGATCACCAGCACGTCGGTTTCGCGCAACAGACGCACGGCCTTGGGAAAGACCTGATGGAAATAGGGTTCGTCGTAGTCCTGAACCTGGGACGGCAGGATCAGCAGCGGCGGCTCCTGCCGGATTTCGGTATCGCTGCGGCGGCGATACTCGAAGTCGAAACCCTGAGCCGTGGGCAGGATCTCGAACCCGCCGTTGATCTTGATCACGTTGCGATCGACGGTGCGCGGCAGGTGCTCCCAGATCGAACCGCCGCAGATCCGCTGTGGCGTGATGCCGCGATACAGGCGACCGAATACCGGAGCCTGCTGGCGGTAGACGTGCTCGAGGATGGTCTCGATGGTGAAATCGTAATTGGTGGTCAGAAAGTGATAGAGCGGCCAGTTCTCGTCGAGGCCGGCGCGTTCCGCGCGATCTTCCAGCGAGGCGAAGAATTGCGTGATCGCGCGCTGGCCGTCGCTGTCGTAGGGCGAGGTGAAGCGTAACGTGGTGTCATCGACGTTATGGATATCGCAGGCGGCGCTGAAGCGACGCATGACCAGGGTACGCAGCTCGTGAATGCTCAGCCGCAGGTTCTGGTCGTCGAAGTAGCGATTGCGGATATCGGGGTAGCGTACCTGCATGTCGAGCACGTAGCGCAGGTTCTTGAATCGCTCGAAGTCCAGGTGGCGATAATGCTCCCAGCCGATGACGTGCATCACATGCTGGAGGTTGGGAAAATCGCGAATGTCGTCGAGATCGATGGCGAACAGCTCGCCGTCGGTGGGCGAGCGCGGATCCCACGCCTTCGAGAACCCCGCGCCGCACCAGAAGGTGACGACGGGCGGCTTGCGCAGCCCGAAATCCTGCGCCAGCAGGCCCGACATGAGCGTATCGAACGCCTCGACGGTGGCGGCGTTGCTGATCTCGGTGGATGACATCGAATCACGCCTCCCGGGGCGGCGGCACGTCCACCACGTCATCCAGGCCAATATCGACCGCCGGTGCCGATTGGGTGATCCGTCCGACCGAAATGAAGTCGACGCCGGTTTCGGCGATGGCGCGTATCGTCTCCAGGCGCACGCCGCCGGACGCTTCCAGCGGTACGCGGCCGCTCACCAGCTCGACGGCGCTGCGCATCGTCTCCACCGCCATGTTGTCGAGCATGATCATGTCCGCGCCGGCGGCGAGCGCTTCCTCCACCTGATCCAGCCGGTCGCACTCCACTTCGATACGCGTCAGCACCGGCACTCGTGATCGAGCCCGCGCCACGGCCTCTGCGATACCGCCGCAGACCGCGATGTGGTTGTCTTTCAGCATCACGCCACTGTCGAGGCCGAGCCGATGGTTGCGACCGCCGCCGCAGGCCACGGCGTGTTTTTCCAGCGCGCGCAGGCCGGGCGTCGTCTTGCGGGTATCGACCAGCTGCGCGCCGGTGCCGGCGATCCGTTCGACGTATTGCGCCGTGAGGGTCGCGATGCCCGACAGATGCTGGATCAGATTCAACGCGGTGCGCTCTGCCGTCAGCAGGCTACGGGCCGGGCCTTGCAGCCGCATCAGCGTGATGCCTTCGGAGACCGTCTGGCCGTCCACGGCCAACCGTTCGATCTCGATACGCGCGTCGTAGAGCGAGAACACGCGGGCGGCGACCGCAAGCCCGGCGATCGTCATTGGCTCTCTTGCGCGCATCTCGAACTGGCCGATCGACGCTTCGTCGACCATCAGGGTCGCGGTCAGATCCACGTGACCGATATCTTCGGCCAGGAAGTCGCGCAGGCGTGCGTCGAGTGCCATGGGGTCCATCTGCCACACGGTCGAAACGTCAGAGACTAGGGAGGTTGCGGTCATCGAAAATTCCATGGCGGTTTCATCGTCTTCGAGACTATCGCGTTATCATGGGCGCTGCAGTGATGCGCTTACTGTAAATGACAAAATGTCCAAAAAGCACAAGGTGGGGAATTGCCAATGAGCGCTCGGGGTTGGATATGGGGCGTCTGGATACTGGTCCTTTCGTGTTACGTCGTGCCGTATGGTCTGCTTGGACAGGTTCATGCCTGGTACGGCAGCTTCCTGTTCTGGTGCGTGGTCGGCGTGCTGGTCATCGTCGCCAACATCATGATCACCCGGACGTTTCAGACAGGGGAGTCGCCTGACGCGGAGCCTCGCGGTGACGAGTTGCCGACGCAGCGGAGGCGCAGACGATGACGACAGGACTGATCTGGAGCGCGGTCATCGTCTACCTGATCGTGGGCCTGGGCGTTGCCTTTCTCTCCCGCGGCAAGACCACCAACGGGGCCGGTGTCGACATGTCCGGGTATTTTCTCGGCAACCGCCAGATGAACGGTTTCGTCTCGGCGCTGAGCTACAGTGCCACGACCTACAGTGCCTTCATGATGGTGGGGTTGGCGGGGCTGACCTACGCCGGGGGCGTCGGCGCGTTCGGGTTCGAGATCGTCTATTTCGCCGGCGTGTCGCTGGTAGCGATCTTCGGGCCCAAGTTCTGGGCGGTGGGCAAGCGTTTCGGTTACGTGACGCCCAGCGAGATGCTCGGCCATCGATACGGCGATCGAAAAGTCGCCGTGGCGACCGCCATCGCCAGCTGTCTGTTTCTGATCCCCTATGCGGCGGTACAACTGGCCGGCGTCGGCTATCTGCTGGCGGGGATGAGCGGCGGCGCGATCTCGTTCACCACCGGCGTGGTCGTGTCGACGGTACTGGCGATCCTGTTTTCCTATATCGCCGGGATTCGTTCGGTGATGTGGACGGACTCGCTGCAGGCACTGTTCATGATCGTCGCGTCGACACTGGTGGCACTGCTGGTGGTGCACTCGCTTGGCGGCTTCGCCGAGCTGTTCGACACGCTCGCCACGGAGCACCCGGCTTCTCTCACGGTCCCTGGGCCAGGACTTTTCAGCTTCACCACCTTTCTGGGGCTGACGATTCCATGGTTCTTCTTCAGTCTCTCCAACCCCCAGGTCAGCCAGCGGCTGTTCATGCCGGCGTCGCTGAAGTCGATGCGCCAGATGCTGATCGGCTTTCTGATCTTCGGTTTCCTCTACACCGTTGTCTCGGTGCTGTGGGGCTTCTCGGCGCTGGTGGCGTTCCCCGATCTGGCCCAGTCGGATCTGGCGACGCCGACGCTGCTGGCCTCCGAACACGTGCCGCCGGTGCTGGGCGTGATCGTGATGGTGGGGATTCTGGCGGCGGCGGTGTCGACCATCGATTCGATCATGCTGACGCTGTCGTCGATGCTGTCGCGGGACGTCTATGCCAACATCGCCACCGCTGCCAGCGAGGCGACACAGCTCAAGGTAGGCAAATGGGTGCTGCCGGTCATCGCGATTCTCGCCTTCCTGTTCGCGGAGCTGCAGCTCAGTCTGATCGCGGTGCTCTCGGTGGCGGCTTCCACCGGTCTGGTCGTCGTCGTTCCGGCGATCATCGGCGCCTTCTACTGGAAACGCGGTACGGCGGCCGGTGCGCTGGCCAGCATCGTCATCGGCGGTCTGGTCGTCATCGCGCTTTACCTGAGCGGCGCCAAACCGCTGGGGCTGCCGGCAGGTATCTGGGCGCTGCCGGTTGCCGTGGCGCTGTTCGTGATCGTGAGTCTACTGACCCGGCCGAACCGAGAGTCGGCCAGCGAGTTCATGACAACGGCGGGCACGGCGACATCGAGTGGCGGGAGAGCTGCTGCAGGCGAGTCTTCCGGCATCTCGCCCGACGGTCGCCTGTAACCGACCGAAAGCTTGTCCTTCATCTTCCGAGCCCGGCTTCGTGCCGGGTTTTTTTATGCACGGCGTTTTCCTGGAGGGTTTTTGCCTGCCGGGCTTGCTGCCGCAGTACCAGCAGCACGAGCCACATGCCCAGGACCAGCGGTATCAGCATCAGGTTGAGCGTCTGCCAGCCGAGCCAGGCATTCAGCGGTCCGGCGAGTAGCGCCGAAAGGGCCGTCAGCGAAAACACCGCGCAGTCATTGAGGGCCTGTACCCGCGGGCCTTCGCCGGGGCGATAGGTGGTGGTCAGCCACGCGCTGGCGGGCAGGAAAGTGAAGTTCCAGCCTATTCCCAGCAGGAACAGACCGATAGCGAACGTCCACAAGGAGGCGGGCAGCAGGGCGTAGAGCAGACTGGCCAGTAGACTCAACGAACCCACGACAATCATCCGCTGATGGCCGAAGCGCCGGGTCAGGTCGCCGGTGACGAACGAGGGCGCGAACATCGCCAGGATATGCCACTGGATCACGTTGGTGACGTCGCCAAAGCCGTGCCCGGCGTGTGTCATGGCCAGCGGCGTTGCGGTCATCGCCAGATTCATGGTGGCGTAGCTCAAGGTGGCGATCAGTACCGCGGCGAGCAGCGGTGGATGGCGCAGCAGCGCGCCGGGTCGGCGCGCCAGCTTGGAGTCGGGGCTGCGCTGTGGAGACGGAAGTGTCAGCCGCGACAGCAGTACCAGTGCCAGCGCGTAGAGTCCGGCGAGACCTACGAAGCAACCCAGGAAGGGAATCTCGAAACCGTGCTGTGAAGCGCGCGCCAGCCAAGGCCCGAGAAAGGCAGCGATGACGCCGCCGGCCATCACCAGACTCAGCGCTCGGTCACGTTGGGCGGGGCCAGCCGCGTCGATGGCCGCGAAGCGGTAGAGCATGCCGGCACCGATGCTCATGCCGATGGCGAACGTTCCCAGATTGAACAGCGGGAAATTCGATGCCTGCAGCGCCAGCATGCAGATCGCGATGCCGACAAGCCCGACACCGTTGCCGATCAAGAAGGTGCGCTTTCTCCCAAGCCTCGCGGTCAGCCAACCGGAAGGCAGGGTGGCTGCCGTCAGCCCCAACAGTTGGGCTGCCACGGGTAACGTGCTCCAGTCGGCATTCGCTGATAGTTGATTACCCACCAGCGGCGAGACGGCAATCAGCAGGATATTACCGCTGACCAGCAGTGCCTGGCATAGCGCCAGACCCCAGACAGTGAGCGGCAGGCGCGGTGTGATCCGAGTCGTCATGAGGCATCTCGCGTTTCAGGATTGGCGCCGGCAAGGCCGAACCGGGCACGGTAAGCGCTGGGTGCCAACCCGTAGCGACGCTGGAATTGGCGGCGTAACTGCTCGGCACCGCCAATGCGGCAATGCTCGGCAATCCGTGTCAGCGAGGCATCGCTCTCCGCCAGCAGACGGCGTGCGGATTCCAGTCGCAGACGGGTCAAGAATTCGAACGGGGTCATCTGTAACTGCTGGCGAAACAGGCGTTGAAAGTGACGCGGCGTGACGGCTATCGATTCGGCCAGGCCTTCGCTGTTCCAGTCCGCCAGCGGATCGTTCAGCACTCGATCAATCAGCGTCCTCAGCCTGCCGTGACTGGCGAGCTGGCAGCGAAGCCCTTCACTGAACTGTGCCTGATCGCCGGGTCGATGGAGAAACATGACCAGCTCTCGCGCCACCTCCCCCGCGAGTCGATGATCGTGATCCTGGGCGACCAGCGCGAGCGCCAGATCCATGCCGGCGGTGACGCCAGCGCTGGTGTAGAGGTTGCCGCTTTGACGATAGAGCGCATCGGCTGCGACATGGATCTTGGGGAATTCCCGCGCCAGCCGTTCGGCCTGCCGCCAGTGCGTCGTGACGCAGCGGCCGTCGAGCAGGCCGGTTCTCGCCAGCGCAAAAGCGCCGGTGCAGATCGAGCCGACACGAGATGCCGATACGGCCCGTTCGGCGAGCATCCGAATGACCCTGTCGTCGAGATCGTGAACGCCGTGACCGCCGGCGACCAGCAGCGTATCGGTGGGGGACGTCGTGGCCGACGGACGGCTGGTCGATGCGAATGCGCTCAATGCATGAGTGGCCACCAGCGTCATGCCGCCGTTGGACGTGACTTCGCCGGGTTCGATGGCGTTGAGACGCAGGTCATAGTGGCGGCGGCCCAGCAATGTGTTGGCGCTGGCAAAGACCTGCCAGGGCCCGCTGGCGTCCAGCAGTTGGCAGTTCGGATAAACGAAGAGATCGACGGTATGGGACACACCCTTGCCTCTGCTGAAGATGACGCGAATCTCGAAGGTGACTCGGGCCGATTGCGATGAGCCCAGTGTGAGTCGATCGAGGTATGTCGGCAATGACATCAATCCCACCCGAAACGACATGGTGGCCCGCTTCGATATCGCCGACTCGAGTGGTGCCATCCATGGCGGGATGGACACCGGGTCATGCCGCGAACGTCTTATCCTTTGGTCGACCCTGCTGGCGCCGTGGGCGCCGTTGGCTATCGGTGCGTGAGAATTGGGATTATCATCCTCTGCGCATTAGTAACGTGCTAACTATATTTTGGGGAGGCCAGTTCATGGCAGATGTCACATCACGGGTTATCGGAATCGGCGGTGTATCGGTGATTCTATTGGGTGGTTTCGGGGTGATGGGCACGGCGCAGGCATATTCGGCATTTTCTGCGGATTCCCCCGACATGTTTGGAGACTGGGGCGGCGGGCGCACCGCGCTGGAAGATGCCGGCGTCAGTTTCGATTTCGACTATGTGGGCGAGGCGGCCACGATTCTCGATGGTGGCTATCGCGACAGCCATGTGACCAAGTACGCGGATCAGTTCGCGGTCGGTGCCAATTTCGACCTCGACAAGCTTGCCGGCATTCCCGACGCGGAATTCCAGCTCACCGTCACCAACCGTAATGGCCATAGCGTCAACGACAGGTTGAGCGATCCGGGTGCGACCGTTGGCGGCTCGTCGGTGCAGGAAGTCCAGGGGCGCGGACCGGTCACCAGGCTGACCCAGTTCTGGTACCGCCAGCGTTTCTTCAATGACGCGCTTGCCGTCAAGCTGGGGCGAATTCCGTTCGGCGATGATTTTGCCACCATCGACAGCAACTTCCAGAACCTGGCATTCGGCGGCGCACAGCCGGGCAACTGGGGCAATAACATCTACAACTGGCCGATCGCGCAGTGGGCCGCGGTGATCCGCGCCAATGTCGCGCCAGAGTGGTACGCCCAGGTTGGTGCGTTCAATATCAATGACAGCAATCTGCAAAACGATAACGGCTTCGATCTGCGCACCCGCGGTACCGAAGGCACGCTGTTCCCGGTGGAGCTCGGTTATACCCCGACGCTGAACGGTCTGGCGGGTGCCTACAAGCTCGGTTTCTATACCCAGAACGTCGACAACCGCGCGTATGGCGATGGTCCCGCGGATCGCACCAGCGATACCAATACCGGGCTCTATTACGTGGTCCAGCAGCAGGTGACCCAGCGTGGCGGCGACGCGGATCGTGGCCTGACGCTGTTCAGCATGGGCAACGCCAACCAGGGTGACACCGCGGGCATCGATCGCTACGTCTCGGTCGGCGCGACCTACGCAGGGCCGTTCGATGCGCGTCCGCAGGATGACGCCGGCATCGGCCTGGCCTATCTGCACGTCAACGACGACGTCAATGACTATGTCGACTATTACAACGCCACGCCGGCCGGTTCGCTGTCACCGCTGCCGCGCCAGGGCCACGAGTATGACGCCGAGGTCTACTACAGCTTCAACCTGACCGGCTACCTGACGCTTCGCCCCAATCTGCAGTACGTGGTCAATCCCTCGGCAGTGGACTCGGTCGACAACGCCTGGGTCGCAGGCACGACGATCAAAGCGAGCTTCTGATCAGGGCCGGTTTGCAGCCTCACGTGCGATCGGCTCCACGCAAGAACGGCTGCCCTTGGGCAGCCGTTTTCGTGACGATGCTTCGATACAATCCGCGCCAAGCGCTGGCTTCCCATCGCGCATGGCCGCGACAGGCTCGTCCTATGCGGGCCGTGTTCCCAGCCCGTTGTCCTTGGGCTTGCGAATCACCATGAAGTAGAAGAACACCACGGTCAGCGCGATGAAGAAGAGACTGTCCGGGCTGGTGAAGAAGATCAGCGGGTTACCGTCGTTGATGGAAAGCGCTCGACGGCAGTACTCCTCCAGGCTCGGTCCGAGCACGAACCCCAGCAGCAGGCAGACGGTAGGATATTTCTGCTTGCGCAGGTAGTAGGCCAGCACACCGAACACCAATGCCAGCGCCATCTGGAACGTGGAGTAGGTGGCCACGTAGCTGCCTACCAGTGCCACGATGGCAATGCTCGAGTAGAGCACGTCACGGCGGATCGACACGATCTTGAGAAAGTAGGGACCGAGCAGATAAAGGGTCAGCGGAATCAGGATCAGGGCGCTGACGAACAGCGAGGCGAACATCGGCGCGATCAGGTCGAGCTGTTGGGTCATGAACTGCGGGCCGGGCTGGAGGCCGTTGATCACCAGCACGCCGAGCACGATGGCGGTGGTCGGGTCGCCGGGGATGCCGAACGTCAGCATCGGCACGAACGCGCCGCCGCACATCGAGTTGTTGGCGCATTCTGCCGCCGCGATACCTTCCGGATTGCCCTTGCCGTAACGCTCCGGGTGCTTGGACGAGCGCATCGATTCGGCGTAGGAGACGAAAGCCGCCATCGAGCCGCCGGCACCGGGGAGAATGCCGACCGCGTAGCCGATCACCGCGCTTTTCAGGTAGCGCAGCGCGCCGATCTCGCGGACTTCGGACAGCGGCGGGATGAAATCGCGACGTCTCACCTTGGCCGCCTTGATCATGCTCGGGTCGACGGTGCGGGTGCTACGGCTATCGGCTTGGACCAGTAGCTCGCTGATGGCGAAGGTGCCGATGATCAGCGGCATCATGTCGATGCCCTGGACCAGCACGCCGGTGCCGAAGGTAAAGCGGGCCAGCGGCTGGACCACGTCGATGCCGATGGTGGCGATCATGACGCCGAACAGGGTCGCGATCATGCCCTTGGTGATCGATCCGCGCTGGGAAATGATGATCACGATCAGCGCAAAGGCGATCAGCGAGAACTTGCCCGGCGTGCGGATCAGCAGGGCCACGTCCGCCGCCAGCGGTGCCATCACCATCAGCAGCAGGGCGCCCAGCGAACCGCCGATCATCGAACCCAGTGCGGCATGGCCGAGCGCCTTGGCACCCTCGCCGCGCTGCTGCATCGGGTAACCTTCCAGGGCGGTCATCATCGACGAGGGCGCCCCGGGAATGTTGATGGTGGTGGCGGTGATGCTGCCGCTGCACATCCCGGCCATGAAGATGCTGGCACAGGCGACCAGCGCCGTGGTCACGTCGAGGCTGTAGGTCAGCGGCAACAGCAGGGCAATCGCCAGTACCGAGGTCAGCCCCGGCACCGCGCCGAAGAAGGTGCCGATCAGGAATCCCCCGATCATGTAGAGCAGGGTTTCGGGATTGGCGAGGGCGGCGAAGCCGCCAAGCAGCCCGGAGATCGCGTCCATGATCATTGACTCCAGAGAGTGGGCAGGCGGACCTGGAAGACGACCTCGAACAGCAGGTAGCCCGCCAGGGTGATGGCGACGGCGGCAATCAGCTTGGTCAGCCATTTATCGCGGAAGCCGCCGCCGAACAGACAGCAAAGCAGCAATACGTAGACGAACGTCGCGACGAAGTAGCCGATCAGATCGAACGCCAGCAGATAGCCCGCCGTCAGTACGACGACGCCGATCGCGCCGAGGGAGAGCCCGGCGTACTGGCGGCCGCTGGCAATCTCATCGTGGCTTTCCGCGTCGGCGGGCGACGATTCGGCGGATGCCCTGGCCTTGCCGCGCAGCGCATGAACCATGGCGCAGGAGAGCGCAATCAGCATGATGATCGCGGTCGCGATGGGGAAGAAGGACGCGGTCATGTTGCCGGCCTTCATCGGTGGGCCGAGCTGGATCGCCGAGATCAGATAGATCAGGGTGATGATCGCGAGCGCTGCCGGTACATAGAATTCACCACTCAGTCCAGCGCGTCGGGAAGAGTGCGGAGATGACGGTTTCAACGACATAGGGCACCTGAAGTCGCAGCGCTGCGCCATGCGAACGGCATGGCGCAGTGTGGATAGGAACGAACGCGAGTGGCTTATTTTTCCAGCACGCCCTTGTCGACCAGCTCATCCATGGTGCTGAAGAGCTGCTGCTGCGTATCGTTCGCCCATTGGGTCACGTCGTCGGCTCCCAGCCAGGCGGGCGTCACGCCGATCTGTTTCAGCCACTGCTGGAATTCGTCGCTCTCATAGGCCTTGTGGTACGTGGCTTCCAGCTTCTCGATCACATCGTCCGGGGTGCGGGCCGGGGCGACCATGATGATGAAACTGCCCATCTGCAGATCCAGGCCGGTATCGGTCTCGGTGACCGGCGGTACATTGGGGAAGCCTTCATTCTGGGTGTCGGAAAACTCGACCAGACCGCGCGCCTGACCGGACTCGATCAGCGGCGCCAGATCGCCGAGACTGGTGACGACGGCATCGACTTCGCCGTTGAGCAGGGCTTCCTTCTGTGACGCTGCGCTGTTGTCGTAGGAGACGATCTTGAACTTGGCGCCGGTCTGTTCCTGCAGCTGCAGCAGCGTCAGATGGGTTCTGGCCCCCATGTTCTGGATGCCGACGCGAAGACTGTTGGGCTTTTCCTTGGCCGCGGCAATCAGGTCATCCAGCGTCTTGTAAGGAGAGGATTCCGGCACGGTGATCGCATCGGCTTCGCTGGTGATGCGCGCAATCATGCGCATCTTGTCCATGTTGAAGCCGGGCAGCATGTTCTTCCACGGGATCGTGATGATGCTGTCATAGGTGATCGCGGCGATGGTCTGCCCGTCCGGGCGCGCTTTCATCAACTGGAGCAGGCCGGTTGCCGTCATGCCGCCTTCCACGTTCTCGACATACATCGAGACGGGCAGCGACTCTTCGGCGATGTTGGAGGCCTTGCGAACGATGGCGTCGGTACCACCGCCGGCGGCTGCCGGCACGATGACGCGGATATCCCGATTCGGGAAGTCGGCTTGGGCGGTGCCTACCGTCAGTGATGCCAGGCAGGCGATTCCCAGCAGGGTTTTCTTGAACGTCATGAGGTAATCCTTGGCAGTGGGTGGACTTCGGGAGTGGGGTCGGCAGATTGACGAGCGCTTGTTGTTGGAGGAGTGCACCCGGACCCGGCTAATTGGCTTGTGCCTTTGTAGCCGGTTTATTCGTACGATGTAATACAACCTTGGTTTGACACCGTGCATCTGCCGAGCGATGGCGCCAATCAGTCGAGGCGTCGGCAAGTGGGCAACGACCTTCGTCGCTTGGGTCTCGCTCGAGGCTTTCGTTATGCTGGTCAGACCTATCCGCGTTGACCCGCCCATCGCCCGCCTGGAGCCCCTGATGCCGTTACCCGAGTCCTGGTTTGCCGAGATCGACGTTCCCGTCGCGCTGGAAAGTGCGTGGCGCGAGGCCAGGCAGCGCCTGAGCGAGGGACTCGCGGCCACGACCATCGACCCTGCCATCATCGACGGCTGGCTTTCCCTGAACGACACGCGTCGGCGCGAGTTTTCCCGACTGGTCCTGCTGTCGGACTTCGCCCTGGACGCGCTGACCACGCGCCCCGCGCTGCTGCCCACCTTGATCGAGAGTGGCGAGCTGGAGGCGGCACCGAGCCGGGCACAGATCGAAGCGTCGCTCCACCAGGCGCTGACGCCGGCGGACAGCGAGGAGACGCTTCATCGGACGCTGCGTCGTTTTCGCCAGGCGCGGATGGTGGGCATCGTCTGGCGGGATCTCAACGGCGCCGAGATGTGGACGACCGCCCGCGCCGTCTCCGAACTGGCGGAAATCTGCCTCGAAGGGGCGCTGGGGTGGCTCGAGGGGCATTTCGCGGCCCGCTGGGGGATACCGGCTCCACGCGCCGACGGCACAGCCCAGCGGCTGATCGTGCTGGGGATGGGCAAGCTCGGCGCTGGCGAGCTCAATCTCTCTTCGGATATCGATCTGATCTTCGCGTTTGCGGAGAAGGGCACGACCCGGGGCGGAGAGCGCGAATACGAGCATCAGCAGTACTTCACCAAGCTGGGCCAGAAGCTGATCGCGGCGCTGGATGCGATAACGGCGGACGGTTTCGTCTTTCGGGTCGACATGCGCTTGCGTCCGTTGGGCGACGGCGGGCCTCTGGTCGGCAGCTTCAACACCTTTACCAGCTACTATCAGGATCAGGGGCGCGAGTGGGAGCGTTACGCCATGCTCAAGGCGCGTCCCGTGGCCGGTGATCTCGACGCCGGGCATGAGTTGCTCGATGAGCTCAAGCCCTTCATCTATCGCAAGTATCTGGATTTTGGCGCGATCGAGTCGCTGCGCGACATGAAGGCGATGATTCATCGCGAGGTCAAGCGCCTGGGGCGGGACGACAACATCAAGCTGGGGCGGGGCGGGATCCGCGAGGTCGAATTCGTGGTTCAGGCGTTTCAGCTGATTCGCGGCGGTCGCGATACCGAGCTCCAGGTGACGTCGTTGCGAGAAGCCATGGCGCGCCTGGTGACGCTCGAGCTGCTGCCGCAGTCGGTGGTCGACGAACTGCAAGAGGATTACGCGTTCCTGCGGGATCTCGAGCACGCGCTGCAGGCCCAGCAGGATCGTCAGACGCAGCAGTTGCCGAACGATCCGGAGAACCAGGCGAGGTTGGCGATGGCGATGCAAATGCCTGACTGGGATGCCTTGAAAGCAACACTCTCCGCGTGCCGGGAGCGCGTTCGACGCCACTTCGACGCGGTGGTCGCCGACCCGGACGACGAGTCGCAGGCGCCCGCTGGAGAGTCATCCCAAAACGACGCGGTCTGGCGCCAGCTGTGGCACGGTGAAATGGACGACGCCGAAGCCGAGCGCGTGATGGCGGCAGCAGGCTACGAGCCGCCCGAGGCGCTGCGGCGGCTCAAGACTTTCCGCGATTCGCGCGGCGTGCAATCGATGCAGCGTATCGGTTATGAGCGCCTCGACGCCGTCATGCCGATGTTGCTGGAATCGGTCGCCGACAGTGAAACGCCCACCACTGCGCTGGATCGCGTGCTGCCGTTGATCGAAGCGGTGCTGCGGCGCACCGCCTATCTTTCGCTGCTGCGCGAGAATCCGCAGGTACTGCCGTCGCTGGTCCGGCTGTGTGCGGCCAGCCCCTGGATCGCCGAACAGCTGGCGCGTCACCCCATTCTTCTCGATGAGCTGCTGACCCCGGCAACGCTCTACTCACCTGCCGACAAGCAGCGGCTGGCGGACGAGCTGCGTCAGACCCTGGCCCGGATCCCCGAAGACGACGAGGAGGGTTGGCTGGAGGCGATGCGAGTCTTCAAGCAGACCCAGGTGCTGCGGGTTGCCGCGTCCGACATTGCCGGCGGCCGTGTGCTGATGAAGGTCAGCGATTATCTGACCGCGATCGCGGAAGTCGTCCTCGATAGCGTGCTGCAGATGGCGTGGCGCTCGCTGAGCGCGCGCTACGGTCAACCGGAACCGCGCGAGGGGGCTGATCGAGCCGCTTTCCTGATCGTCGGCTACGGCAAGTTGGGTGGCATCGAGCTGGGCTACGGCTCCGATCTCGATCTGGTGTTCCTCTACGATGCCGCACCTCGCGGCGTTACCGACGGCGCCAAATCGATCGACAATCTGGTGTTCTTCACCCGGCTGGGGCAGCGCATCATCCATCTGCTCAGCGTCACTACGCCGAGCGGCACGCTCTATGAAGTCGACATGCGCCTGCGCCCCTCGGGTAACGCCGGCTTGCTGGTCTCCTCGTTGCAGGCTTTTGCCGAGTACCAGCGCAAAGACGCCTGGATCTGGGAGCATCAGGCACTGGTCCGCGCGCGCGCGGTGGCCGGGAATGATGAATTGGCAACACGCTTCGAGGCCATTCGCCGCGAGATGCTGGCGCGAGAGCGGGACTGCGCCGAGCTGCGCCGAGAAGTCGTCAGGATGCGTCTGAAGATGCGAGAGCACCTCGGCAGTGGCGGCGAGGCGCGGGAAGCCGGCCAGTTTCACCTCAAGCAGGATGCCGGCGGGCTGGTGGATATCGAGTTCATGAGTCAATACGCGGTGCTGGCGTTGTCGTCCCGGACGCCGGCGCTGCTCGAGGTCACCGACAATATGCGGTTGATGGATGCGCTGGCCGAGAGCGGCCGCCTTCCCGAACAGGACGCGCGGAATCTGCAGGCGGCCTATCTCGCCTATCGCGATGCCAGTCATCGCGCATCGCTGGCCAAGCGCGGCAGTCTGGTATCGGCCGAGACGTTCGCCGATCACCGCGCGCACATCCTGGCGCTATGGCAGCGCTGGATGCAGCCGGAGACAGAATCCGGGGCGAACGATCAATGAATACAGTGTTTGATTACGTTATTATTAACGAGTCATGACGTCTTGATGTCGGCTCGGAGTGGCCCACGATGTATCGACTCGCCCCTGTCAACGAGATTGCCCACGGCAACGACCGAGCGATCTACCGGCACCCGGATCGTCCCGAGTGCTGCATCAAGGTGCCTCGTTTTCCTGAACGCGGCAGTCAGCAGAACGAACGCGAGAAAGTCTATTTCGAGAATCTGAAGCGCCGGGGCGTCGATGACTGGCGCCACGTTCCGGAGTATTTCGGCGCGGTGGCGACGGATTGCGGGGAAGGGCTGGTCTTTGGCCTGATTACCGATGCCGATGGTCAGATATCTTCCACCATTCGGCAATATCGTCAGCGGGGCGAGACAGCCTGGTTCGAGTCCCAGGCGTTCTCCAACGAGCTGCAAGGGCTCTATCGTTACCTGCGTGACAACTGGATCGTGCCGTCCGATATCAACGATCGCAATATCGTCTGCCAGCGCCGGGTGGACGGCACTCGGCGGCTATGGCTGATCGATGGCGTCTCCAACCCCGACTTCATGCCGCTGGCCAATGTCTGGCCATGGTTCGCGCGGCAGAAGATCGATCGACGGATGAAACGATTCTTCGCCAAGTTGGCCGGTTACGGCCTGTTGCCCGAGCCCGAGCGCAACGAGCGGGTTCGTAGCGTTCACTAGTCTTCGCTGACTGCCGTACTGACGCCGCCATGTCTTGCAAGGACGACGGCCTCTCGATGAATTCGAGAGGCCGTCTGCATTGGTGTCAACCCGATCAGCGACCCGCCGATGCGGCGCGCGGGTCACGTCCCAGCGGATGCGGCTCGTTACGCGCTTTGGCCAGATCGATCTGCTTCTGCCGTTCGCGGGCACTGGCACGGGTCTTTTCCGGCAGCGAGTCCCAGCAGTGGGGGCAACTGATACCGGGCGAGTAGCGCTCGGAGTCCTGGTCCTCGGTAGAGATCGGCATCCGGCAGGCGTGGCACTGTTCGAACTCGCCCTCGCTCAGATCGTGGCGAACGGTGACTCGGTTATCGAACACGAAGCAGTCGCCGCGCCAACGAGTCTGGGCTTCCGGAACCTTCTCCAGATAGCTCAGGATGCCGCCCTTGAGGTGGAACACCTCTTCGAAGCCCTCGTCGAGCATGAAGCTCGAGGCCTTCTCGCAGCGAATGCCCCCGGTGCAGAACATCGCCACCTTCTTGTGCCGGGTGGGGTCGTAGTGCGTTTTGACGTACTCCGGCAACTCGCGGAACGACTTGGTCTTCGGGTCGACGGCGCCTTCGAAACTACCGATCGCTACCTCGTAGTCGTTACGCGTATCGATCACCAGCACTTCGGGGTCATCGATCAAATCGTTCCACTGTTCCGGCTCGACGTAGGTGCCGACGCGCCGATTGGGGTCGACGCCGTCGACGCCGAGCGTGACGATCTCGCGCTTGAGCTTGACCTTGGTGCGATAGAACGGATGCGCTTCGCAGTACGACTCCTTGTGCTCGAGCGCCGCGAAGCGCGAGTCACGCTTGAGCCAGCCGAGCAGCGCATCGATATCGGCACGCGTGCCGGAGACCGTGCCGTTGATACCCTCGACGGCGAGTAGCAGCGTGCCCTTGACGTCGCGACGCTTCATCTCGTTCAGTAGCGGCTCGCGCAGGGTTTCGAAATCGTCCAGCGTGACGAATTGATACAACGCCGCGACGACGATCGGTAGATCGTTGGATGACATGCAGGACTCCTGGTTGTCGCCCTCGCAAAGGGCGGACCGGGTAAGGCGAGGGCTATCGAGGCCCTCGATGAACGTCACGTATTTTACGCCGCTGAGCGGCGTCGTCCAGCGGTCGGCTGTCGCAGCTCGGGTAAGCGGGTCTCGTTTGCCGTTACTGAACGCTCTCGGCGATATAGCGTGCGATCATCAGGTCGAGATGCGCGCCGCCGCCATTCTTGAATACCGTGATATCGCTCCCGTCCTGCCGGCCAGGATGGCCGTCGAGCAGATCGTAGAAGTCGCCGAGAACGTCTTGTTCGGAGATGGCGCCACTGGCGATGGGAATCTTCAGTTCCCCGATATGGCCCATCGTTGTCTCACGGCTATCGACGAACAGGCGGCCGGCTTTCAGCAATTCGTCGTCCGCCTCGCGCATGTCAGCCTTGTAGGCGCCGATGAGGTCGACGTGGGTGCCGGGCTGTATCCACTCTCCCAGAATCAACGGCGCACGCGCCATGGTGGCGCTGGTGATGATGTCCGCCGACCGGGCGGCGGTTTCCAGATCGGTCACGGCGGTGACGTTCAGGCCGCGCTTGGCGCAGGTTTCCGCCAGTGTCGACGCCTTGTCGTGAGTACGATTCCAGACGCTGATGCGTTCGAGCTCGGGAAAGAGCGAGGTGTAGGCATCGATCAGACTGGCAGCGACATTGCCGGCACCGCAAATCAGCAGATGACGACTGCTCGGGCGGGCGAGCAAAAGAGCGCCCAAGACGGAATCGCTGGCCGTCTTGATTTCGGTGACGAGCCGGCTTTCGATGATCGCCTTCAACTGGCCATCATCGGGCGCGAAATAGAGCATGGCGCCCTGCACGGTATCCAGCCCACGGGCGGCATTACCATCGAAGACAGTAACCGCCTTGGCGCCATAGCCCACGCCGGGAATGAAGCAGGAGCGGTTGAGCAGCGTCTTGTCGGCCGGGCCCAGGAAGGTATCGTCGATCTCCGGCCGCGCGGCGCGATGGCCCTGCTTCAGGGCCTCGACGGCCTCGGCCCAGGAAAGGCGGTCGCGGGCTTCGGTATAGGTGATGAGTCGGGTCATGGGGGCTCTCGGGGTTCGACGATCTCGGTGACGACGGCGGTCTTGACAGAGTTGGCGATGAAGCAGCCCCGGTGGGCCTGGTGGTGCATCGTCTCGAGCTGCTCACGTGTCGGCCGGCGCTCGCCGGAAAACGTCACGGCCGGTCGCAGGGTCACTCGCGTGATGGAGAGTCTGCCCTCCGCATTTTTCTCCATCACGCCGATGGCCTGGTCTTCGTAGCGGTCCACGGCAAAGCGTCGTTTGGCGGCGATACCCAGGAACACCAGCATGTGACAGCTGGCCAGCGAGGCGACGAACGCCTCCTCGGGATCGACATGGGACTCGATGGAGTAGGGCAGCGGGACAACGTGGGGCGATGACGATGCCGGTACACTGACACCGCCATCGAAAAGCCATTCATGGCCGCGACTGTAGCGGTTGTCGGTGAAAGCTTCTTCGGACTGACGCTGCCACCGAACGGTGGCGATGTAGTTGGCCATCGTGACTCCCTTCTCAGTCTAGGCCGCTCAGGTATCGAGCCGCGTCGTCAGGATAGCCGTACTCTACCTGGAGCCCTCGATAGATCGACTCGCGCTCGCTGATCGGCTTGTGTTGACTCGCCTTGCGCTTGCCTTCCAGCCGCTCGATGGTCAATTCGATACCCATGATGGCACGACACATTCCGGCGATGTAGTCATCCGGGGCATCGTCGATCGGCCACGGTGACGGCCGGTCCCGCTCGAAGCGCAGGGTGAGTCGTCCCACGAGCCGTTTCAGCCATTCGGGATCATCGATCAGCCGTAGCCGGCAGTGGGCGTGCACTACCTGATAGTTCCAGGTCGGCACGACCTTGCCATGATCTCGCTTGGCGGGGTACCAGCTCGGCGTGATATAGGCGTGCGGTCCGTGGAAGATGGCCAGGGCCGAGCGCGTGTCCGAGCCGTTCTTCAGCTCGCGGGCGAGCGGATTGCCACGGGCGATATGCCCTAGCAGTGTGGCTGGCGTCGCCCCGTCGTTGGCCGGCTCGAACAGCAGGGGCAGATGGTCGGCAGTCAGCCCGCTGTCGGCGCCGTGGGTGACCAGCGTGGCAAACGGAGATTGCTCGATGGTCAACTGCAGGGTTTCGGCATCGTCGATTCGAAAATGGCTCGGTTGGTACATGCTACCGCTCCCTTCCCGGCAGTTGGCCGGTCATGCTCGACAGCGATCGTCGTTGGCGGCCGTCGGTATCGAAATTCTCCGCTGACAGCCACCGTTCGTGGCAGCGCCGAATCGCTGGCCACTCCTCGTCGATGATCGATAACCAGGCCGTATCGCGGTTGCGGCCGTTGACCACGCGATGCTGGCGGAATACGCCCTCGAAGCGAAAGCCCAGGCGTTCCGCGGCGCGACGCGAGGGCGCGTTCAGCGCATCGCACTTCCACTCCACGCGGCGGTAGCCGAGCTCGAAGGCGTAACGGATCATCAGCATCAATGCTTCGCTCGAGATCGGCGTGCGCGCCATGCGGGGAGAGAAACTGAGATGACCGATTTCGATGCGCCCATCCGCCGGGACGATGTTCAGATAGGTCGCCATGCCAACGGCCTGATCGTTCGTCGGATCGATAATGGCGTAGCAGAGCGGGTCGGCGCCCGCGGTCATCAGCTCGAGCCAGCGCCGGCAGCCGATTTCATCGTCGAAATGGCGGCCGCCGAGGTAGGTCCAGCGCGCCTGGGCATCATGGTCATTGGCGATAGCGGGATCGGGGTCCTGCCATGCCTGCCATAGCGCGGGTGCGTGAAGCGCGGCATCCAGCGGTTCCAGTCGACAGAAACGGCCCTGCAGGGCGATACCGTCCGGTGGAGAAGGGGGCTGCCAGCTTTCGATATCGGCGCCGACGGGTTGGCCGTATTCGTTGGTTGTCGGTTTCATGATTTTCTCAGCAGCCACAGGAGGTGAGCGTATGGTTTCGCAGGCTGCCGACACTGGGGCCGGTGGCAACCGGATGGCCGTCGCGCTTCCAGAAATCCAGTCCTCCGAGCAGCTCCTTGACCCTCAGCCCCGCGCTGGCGAGTTTGAAGGCGCCCCAGGTGGAGCCATTGCAGCCGATGCCGTCGCAATAACTGATGTAGACGCGCGAACGGTCCAGCAATGCCAATCTCTCTGCCGTCATCTCGCCATGAGGGAGGCTAATAGCGCCGGGAATATGACCGGCAATGTAGTGATCGTGACGCCGAGTATCGATGACGATGATTTCCTCGATGCCGTTGGCGAGATCCATCGCCAGATCCCAGGCGTCGGTGTGAAGGCTGAGCTTTTCGCGCATGGCGGAAGCGCTCTGGTCGGGGCGAGCCGGCGGAATATCGAGTACGAGTGAGGTCGCGGTCATTGAGAGCTCCTGGCGGTTCAGACAGTCAACAGAAAGGTGTGGAAGGCCTCGTCGCGCTGCCAGCCGAGCGACTGGTATCGGGACTGGGCGGTAAGGTTGTCGATCTGCGTGCGCAACATCAGCTGCGCCACGCCATGTGCCGCTGCCAGATTTCTGGCAGCCTGCAGCAGGGCGCTGCCGATGCCGCGGCAACGACCCTCGGGGACGACGAAGAGATCGTTGAGAATCCAGCGTGAACCGAGTGATGTGGTCGAGGGCACGGGGAACAGCTGCACGAAGCCGACGGCCGAGCCAGTGCCGTCCAGCGCGATAAGAAGATGCGCGTCTTCCCGCTCGAAGCGCTGGATCAGAAAGTGCCTTGCGCCCTCCGGGTCGCTGGGTTGTCGATAGAACTGACGATAGCCGTCGACCAGCAGAGCGAGGTCGTCGATATCTTCGGGCTTGGCTACACGAATGGTGGGCATGTCGGGCTCCTTCGGCAGTGACGTGAAATGAGTCTGGCATCATACTGGTTCCCCGGTAAGATCCAGTTGGCGCGGTAATAAGGGGACCGGTAGTGGAGGAGCCCGTGACCAGTCACCCAGTGATCAGTCACCCAGTGAAGATAGAGCCAGTGAAGATAGAGCCAGTAGCACCGCCTCATGCCCACCGACTCTGGATCATCGACGCGCTGGCGATGCAACTCGCCTCGCCGTCGACGCGGACCTTGAGCCAGCGACTCTATCAATCGCTGCGAGAGTGGATTCAGCAAGGTCAGCTCGGTGTCGGTAGCGCACTACCTTCTTCGCGCCAGTTGGCTCGCGAACTCGGACTGGGGCGTAACACCGTGCTGGCCGCCGTCGACCGGCTCACGGCCGAGGGCTTCGTGGAGACACGCCCAGGTGCGGGAGTCTTCGTCGCCGAGTGGCAATCGGAGCGCGGCGCGGGGGCAATACCGGTATCCAGTGCTGGTGCCGTCTCGCATGAACTCTCCGCTCGGGGGCAGCGCATTCTCGATTTCAGCAGGGTGTTGAGCGATCGCCATACCGCCTTCGCCCCGGGCGTACCCGCGCTGGACCAGTTTCCGCGTGAACGCTGGCAGCGCCTGCTGCGTCGGCATTACCAGCGAGCACCGATCGAATGGCATGACTACCAGCACCAGGGCGGGGTCGCGGCGTTACGCGAAGTGCTGTGTGACTATCTGCGGCTGTCGCGCTCGGTGCGTTGCCGGCCCGAACAGATCCTGATCACCCAGGGGGCCCAGCAAGGCTTCGAACTGATCGCCCGACTGCTTGCCGATGCCGGCGACGCGGTGTGGGTGGAAGAGCCCGGTTATGGTGGTGCGCAGTCCTGCTTCGTGGCGGCCGGTCTGAACGCCATACCCCTGGCGGTGGACGAGGACGGCGCGAACGTGAATCGCGTAGCGGACGAGACGCCGGCGCCCCGATTGATCTACGTCACGCCTTCACACCAATATCCCAGCGGCGTGACGATGAGCCTGCCGCGGCGAATGGCGTTGCTCGAAGCCGCTTCCCGTCACGGGGCCTGGATCATCGAAGATGACTACGACAGCGAGTTTCGCTACGCCAGTGCACCGATCGCGTCGCTGCAAGGGCTCGTCGACGACGCGCCGGTAATCTACGTCGGCACGTTCAGCAAGGTACTCTATCCGGGATTGCGGCTGGGCTATCTGGTATTGCCGGAAGCACTGGTCGAGCCGTTCACGCGCGCCAATGCGCGACTTCACCGGGAAGGCCAATACGTGGCACAGGCGGCGTTGGCGGCATTCATTGGCGAGGGGCACTTCGTGCGTCACGTTTCGCGGATGCGTGAACTCTACCGCTGGCGGCAGGCGCAGTTACGCGAGGCGCTGGCTCCGGCCGTCGCACGCGGGCTCGTACTGTCGGCGGGGCAGGCGGGGATGCATCTGGTTGCCCAATTGGAGAGCCGCGAGATCGAATCCGAGCTGGTCGCGCGGGGGCGCCGGGCCGGCATTCTGCTGTCGCCGCTGTCAGGTTACTTCCTGCAGCAGCCGGGCCGGCCCGGCCTGGTGTTGGGTTACGCCGGCGCCACGGATGCCGAAATCGCCACGGCCGGGCGCTGGCTGTGCCGCGCCTGGTGCGAACTGAGCGCTCCGGACAGGCGTTGATCCGGGGCTTGTCGGTGGAAGCCGACGTCAGGCGTCGCCTTCTCCATCCCCGTCGGTATCGCTGGGGCCAGGGGCACTCCGGTGGTTGTTTTCCGGAGATCGTCGCGCCGTGCGTGATGACGTGCCGTGGCGAGCGCGCCGCTGTTCGCTCTCGTATTCTGTGTCTGTGTCCTGACGCTCGCCGTTTTCATGTTCGAGGTCATCTCGCCCGGCGCCGTCGTTGCTGGAGTTATCCTGCCGGACTCGATCTTTTTTGACGCTCTCTTTTTTGACGCTCTCTTTTTCGACACCTTCGGGCAGATAGATGCGGGAGGCCGGAATGGCCAGTTCCGCGCCCCGTTCATCGATGATGTCGCGAATCTTCAACAGGATTCCCTGCTTGATCTCGTGAAAGCGTTGCCAATCCGTCTCAAGGGTAAAGGCGTAGACGATGATATCCAGCGAGTACTGGCCGTAGGTGGAGAAGTTGACCGTGATCAGTTCGTCCTGATTGATCTCCTCGTGCTCCAGCAGCATGTTGCGGATATCCCGAGCGACATTCTCGATGACACCGATGTCCTGGTAGCGGAGGCTGATGGTTTCCCACAGCCGACGGCTGACCATTCGTGTCGGGGTTTCCACCGAAATCTGACTGAACCAGGCGTTGGGCACGTAGAGCGGTGGGCCGGCGAAGGTCCTGACGGTGGTGAGACGCCAGCCGATGTCTTCGACGATGCCCTCGATCTGGCGTTCGGGGGAGCGAATCCAGTCGCCGACCACGAACGGCTTATCCAGATGAACGACCATGCCGCCGAAGAAATTGGCGATGACGTCTCGCGCGGCAAAGCCGATCACCAGGCCGCCGAAGCCGCCCATGGCGAGAATGCTCGACATCGATACGCCCAGAATCTGGAGGCCGATCAATATCAGCGTGACGATCAGTACGGCGCCGACGATCTTGGTCAAGGCGGACGCCGAGGTGGGGTCGACCGGCTTGGCATGACAGTTACCGGGGGGGAACACCAGCCGCTGTTCCAGGCGCCGGAAAAGCCGGATGCCGCCCCACGCCACGAGCAGGAGCGTGATCAAAGCGCCGATCCGTGAAAGCACGGGATTGGCTCGCTCGATCCCGAAATGCGCCCCGATAACGCCGAGATCGATCATCAGTGCCGTGACCCAGACCCACCAGCGCAATGGAAGGCGCAGCCCGTGAAGGATGGGGTCGTCCCATCGACGCGGTGACTCGCGCAGACGACGCTCCATACGGTTGAGTACGAAGTGCAACGCGATGTCGATGATGATCGCCGCCAGTAGCACCAGGGCCGGCAGCACGATCCAGCCGGGGATATGGAGCCATTGCCCCAGCTCGTTCTGGAAGCGGGAAAGAAGGTTCGTGGCGCTATCGGAAATATTCATGCACCTGCTTTTTATGTCGGGGAATCGGCGCGCTGTGGCGCGCCGGTAGGGCTTAATGACTCACCGTGTCGAGTCGTTGGCGAGGCTCCGGTTCGAGAAAAGCGTAGCGGGCCATCGCCGTGTGTTCCACAGCGATGGTCGTTTCGTCGCGTTATCGAACGGGATCAGCGCAGGCAGCAGCGTTTGGCCTTTTTGCCGCTGCCACAAGGGCAGGGCGCATTGCGTGAAACGGGGACGCCGTCGGCCGGCGGATCGATGATGCCGTCGAGGTAACGCCAGATGCCCCGATGTCGACGGAAACGGGAACGCTCATGAAGCACCTGCGGTGTGGCGAGCGCCGCTGCCGTGGCCGGACGGAAACGCGCTTTGAACTCGACCGTGCCACGCGCACCGCTCTCGCGGGCGTCGAGGATCTCGAGCCCCAGCCACTGGTTTTCCTGTCGATCGAGCTGTTCGGCCGTCAGCGCCGGATCGATCGTATCGGCATCCCAGGTCTCGACGAGATAGCCGCCAAGCCCGCCCAGCGCGAAGGCGGTATAGCGTGAACGCATCAGTGCCTCTGCAGTCGGCGCGGCGGCTTCCCCGAGGTGATAGATTGCACAACAGCGGGCGTAGGGATTATGACTCCCGCAGGGGCATAATCGAGAATCGAGGGTTTCCGAGGCTGTGGTTGGAACATTCATTTGGGTACACTACGCTATCGTTTGTCTCTAAATGTTAATGGTGCGCTGCGATTTACCCTAACATGTGGTAAAAGAACGGCGCCTGGAATCCCAACCAACGCCAAGTCATTCGACACGTGGGTCGACCACTTATGTTTCTCGACGAGTTTCATTCCGCTGACGCGGACCGCATCTGTATCACCGCAGAGCAGGCCAGTCAGTTCGCGCGTCAGATCGCGGGAGATTACAACCCGATCCATGACCCCTGTGCGCGTCGTTTCTGCGTGCCGGGCGATCTGCTGTTCGCGCTGGTGCTGTCTCGTTATGGCTTGTCCCAGCACATGACGTTTCACTTCTGTGGCATGGTTGGGGACCGGGTGTCGTTGAGCTTCGTGGAAGATGACGCCGGAACCGTCAGCGTCGTGGACCAGGGCGGCAAGCAGTATCTGCGCGTCAAGCGAAGCGGCTGGACGATTCGCGATCCCGCCACCGTCGAGACTTTCACCCGTCGCTACGTGGCCTTCTCGGGGCGCAACTTCCCGCATTACCTCAAGCCGCTGCTCGAAGAGAAGGGCGTCATGTTCAACCCCCAGCGGCCGCTGGTGATCTATGACAGCATGGGATTCACGCTCGAGGATCACGATCCGTGCGATCTGGACCTGGACTTTGCCGGAGCCAATCTGGATGTCAAAGGCAAGCGCGGAGAAGCCCATCTCGAATTTCGCATGAGTTGCCATGGCCATGACGTGGGTATCGGCTCCAAGAAGCTGGTCATCAGCGGGCTTCAGGATTACGACGCGGACAAGATGGAGACGTTCGTGACCAACTTTGCCCAGTTGAAGGCGGCCAACCCCTGCTCGGCCTGAAAATTCGCCTGGCGGACTTCAGGTCATACAGCGATCGCGTTGTGCCCGACGGGCGTTGAGCCTTCGATTCGTGTCTGATCGCCTCTTTCGCCGATAATGCCATTCATGCCGTCTGTCGCGGCCAAGGGCTGACGGCGCCTGATCGTCGACGTGAATGGAATCCCCATGAAGGAACACGTGACCCCCTTCCAGTTCTTCATCCTGGCGCTTTCGTTCTATGTGCTGGGGGCAATGCTGGCGGAAATCTTCCTCGCTCTGCCGGCCGATATTCTTCAGTTGTTCGACTATCTGGACTATATCGTCTGTTTCTTTTTCTTCATCGACTTCTGCCAGCGGTTCTATCACGCCCCCAGCAAGTGGCGATACATGCGCTGGGGATGGCTGGATCTGCTGGCGTGTATTCCCGCCGGCTGGTTTCAGGCGGCGCGTCTGGCCCGTGTCGTTCAGATCATTCGCGTGCTCCGCGCGCTGCGCTCCCTGGAACTCATCTGGCAACTGCTGTTCCGCAACCGGGCCGAGGGCGTGCTGGCATCGGCGGCGACGGCGACCGTACTGCTGGTGGTCTTCGGGGCGATGACCGTGTTGATGGTGGAAACCCCCAACCCGAACAGCCCCATCAATACCGCTGAAGAGGCGCTGTGGTGGGCGATCGTGACCGTGACCACTGTCGGTTATGGGGATTACTACCCGGTCACGACGCTAGGGCGGATCGTTGCCGTGCTGCTGATGGTCTGCGGGGTGGGGCTTTTCGGTAGCTTCGCGGCCTACGTCAGTTCGCTGTTCGTCGAGGACCAGGGCGAATCGGATTCTCGCCAGCACAAGGCGAATCGGCGCATGATGCGTCACATGATCGAGCAGGTGAGCGAGTTGCAGGTCGAGATCGAATCGTTACGACAGGAGCTGCGCGAGCACCGCCAGGAACTGGCCGAGCGCCATGACACCGGGCGCGATGAGGGTGAAGGCGACGATCTTCGCCAAAAACCCGATGGCGACGGCCGATGAGCGCAATGACGATATTGCATTGTCGGAAAAATATAAGGGTGCTAATATAATCCCATCGAATGAAGACACTTCGATAGCAGTCGTTCGAGTCGCGTCTCCAAGTATCACCCCGCCTCGCCCGCGCATCCCCCCTCTTGCGCGGGCTTTTTTATGTCCGTTTTCAGGGTCTCGGAAAGCATGAGTCCAGGACCGTAACCCCGCTGGATGGATTACCAACTCTTGTAGGGCAGGAACTTGCCGCTCAGGGTAACTACCACGCGATCCCCTTTGGGATCGGGCTGGCGATCCACTTCCATCTCGAAGTCGATGGCGCTCATGATGCCGTCGCCGAATTTTTCCTGAATCACGTCTTTCAGTGTCGCTCCGTAGACCCCCACGATCTCGTAGAGTCGGTAGACGAGCGGATCCTGAGGAATTGCCTGATCCCAGGTCTTGGTCGGGAAAGCTTCCAGCGCGGCAATCACGTCATCGCCCAGGTCCAGAGTGGCCGCGATGCGCCGAGCGGCCTCGTACGGGGCACTGTTCATGCCGTGGCACGCCGATGCGACCCACACGGGCGAGCGGCCGACGGCTTCTCCCAGTGTGTCCCACGAGATCCCCTTGCGCGCCTTGGCGGCCATCAGCGTATGGTGCATTTCCTGTTTGTCCATGACTGTGCTTCTCCAGTGGATGGTTGACGTAATCGATGTTGACGCGGCGCTCTGATGAGCGCCGCGACGGTTCAGATCAGATTGCGCCTGGGGCCGGTCTTGACGTGGGTGGCGTAGAGCGTCAATCCGGTGAAAGCGAGCCCTCCGGCCAGATTGCCCAGTACGGTCGGGATTTCGTTCCACCACATGTAGTCCCACACCGAAAAGCCACCCCCCATGATCAAGGCCGAGGGAAAGAGAAACATGTTGACGATCGAATGCTCGAAGCCCATGTAGAAGAACAGCATGATTGGCATCCACATGGCGATGGCCTTTCCGCTGACCGAGGTGGAAACCATTGCACCGACGACGCCCATCGAGACCATCCAGTTGCATAGCATGCCGCGGATGAAGATCGTTACCCAGCCAGCCAGACCATATTCGGCATAACCCAGCGTGCGCGCCTCGCCAATCCCGGCGATCTTGTCACCCACGACACCCGGTCCAATGGAAAAGCCATAGGTCAGAATGAAGGCCATCATGAAGGCGACCGTCAGCGCGCCGCCTAGATTGCCGAGGAAGACCCACGCCCAGTTGCGCAGCACTCGATTGAGGGTAACGCCCGCACGGCGATCCAGCAGCGCCAACGGGGTCAGCATGAAGACGCCGGTCAGCAGGTCGAATCCCATCAGATAGAGCATGACGAAACCGACCGGGAACAGAATGGCGCCGACGAGTGGCTGGCCGGTCTGAACGGTGATCGTGATGGCGAACGCCGCCGCCAGGGCCAGAATGGCGCCGGCCATGAAGGCGCGGATCAACGTGTCTCGAGTCGACATGAAGATCTTCGATTCGCCGGCGTCCACCATCTTGGTGGCGAACTCCGCTGGGACGAGATAGGACATGGTCGATTTCCTTTTGTATTTGTCTGGGAACTGAGGTTCATCAACGACAACTGCCATCGGCGGCGTCACGGGTATCGTTCATGTCATCGCGGTTCCGCCTCCACGGGGATGTGAAGCTCGACGTCGTCGCCATTCCAACCGACGGTCCAGGTGCGCAAACGCCGGGTGGCATCCTCGATGCACTGACCGTCCGTTAGTCGGAAATGCTGTTTGTAGATGGGAGAGGCGACCACCAGCTCGCCCTGGAGATCGCCGACGATGCCGCGGCCGATCACGTTGGCGCCGGAAAACGGATCGTAATTGCCTAAGGCGTAAAGCTCACCGGCGTTATCGGGCCGGTTGAACGATTCACCGGCGTTATCGGGCCGGTTGAACGACTCATCGGCGGCTTCGGGCCGGTTGAACGACTCATCGGCGGCTTCGGGCCGCTCGACCAGGCTGTCGGCGGTATCGTCGGGCCGACAAGGCAGCCCGTCAGCGGATTCGGGCTGACTAGGTAAAAAGAAGATCGCGATCTGATGCCCTTCATGCCAGGCAACGATGCCGGAGCCGGCGACCAGGTCAGCGCGACTGCACAGGCGCACGTGGCGAGAAGAGGAGGCAGATTGCCCTGACTCGGTTTCTAGCGGGGAGAGTACGCTCATGACGTCACCTCCACGGCCAGTGCGTCGATCTCTTCGGGACGCGCAGGCCGGGGCTGATCGCGTTCGCTGACGGCAATGATGTCCGGATCGCTGCGCTTGTCGTTGACGAAGGTGCGGAAGCGCTTGAGCTTGTCCGGATCCTTGAGCGCGTTGGCCCATTCGCATTCGTACTGATCCACCACGTGCTGCATCTGGGCCTCGAGCTCATGCCCCAGCCCCAGGCTGTCCTCGAGGATGACCGCCTTGAGATAATCGAGCCCGCCGTCGAGGTTCTCGCGCCACACCGAGGTACGCTGAAGGCGATCGGCGGTGCGGATATAGAACATCAGCAGCCGGTCGATGATGCGCAGCAGTTCGGTATCGTCGAGATCGGTGGCGAACAGCTCCCCATGGCGTGGGCGCATGCCGCCATTGCCGCACACGTAGAGATTCCAGCCGTGCTCGGTGGCGATCACGCCGATGTCCTTGCTCTGGGCTTCGGCGCACTCCCGGGTGCAGCCGGAGACGGCGAACTTCAACTTGTGCGGCGAGCGCAGTCCCTTGTAGCGATTCTCGATGGTCAGTGCCATGGCGACGCTGTCCTGAACGCCGTAGCGACACCAGGTGTTGCCGACGCAGGATTTCACGGTGCGGGTGGATTTGCCGTAGGCGTGGCCGGTCTCGAAGCCGGCGGCGATCAGCTCGCCCCAGATCTCCGGAAGTTCGTGCAACTGGGCGCCGAACAGGTCGATACGCTGGCCGCCGGTGATCTTGGTATAGAGATCGTACTTCTTGGCCACCGCGCCGATGGCGATCAGCTTGTCCGGAGTGATCTCCCCGCCGGGAATACGCGGCACCACCGAATAGGTACCGTTCTTCTGCATGTTGGCCATGAAGGTATCGTTGGTGTCCTGCAGCGGCACCAGCGAGGGGTTGGTGATCGGCGCGTTCCAGCACGAGGCCAGGATCGAGCCCACGGCCGGCTTGCAGATATCGCAGCCCAGCCTTCCCTTGCCGTGACGGGCATGGAGCGCCTCGAAACTTTGAATGCCCTCGACCCGGATGAGGCCGTAGAGCTCCTGGCGGGTATAGGCGAAGTGCTCGCAAAGGCTGTGGTCGACTTCGACCCCGCGACTTTCCAGCTCATGCTCGAAGACCTGCTTGAGCAGGGCCGTGCAGCCGCCGCAACCGGTGCTCGCCTTGGTTTCCCCCTTGAGCGCGCCAAGGTCGGTACAGCCGGCGTCGACCGCCTGGCAGACAGCCCCTTTGGAAACGTTGTGGCACGAGCAGATCGTGGCACTTTCCGGCAGGGCATCCACGCCCAGCAGCGGTGCGCCCTCGCCCTGGGGCAGGATCAGGCTGGCCGGATCGGCGGGCAGCGCGATGCCGTTCTGCACGTACTGGAGCAGCGTATCGTAATAGCTGTTGTCGCCCACCAGCACGGCGCCCAGGGCGCGCTTGCCGTCGCCGGAGACCACCAGCCGGCGGTAGCCGTGGCAGGCTTCGTCGATGAAGCGGTAGCTCACGGCGCCTTCGGTCGCCGCATGCGCATCGCCGATGGAGCCCACGTCGACGCCAAGCAGCTTGAGCTTGGTCGACATGTCGGCGCCGCTGAACGGTTCGCCGCTATCGACCAGGCAGCCGGCTACCGTGCGCGCCATGGTGTAGCCGGGGGCGACGAGGCCGAAGACCTGGCCGCTCCACCGCGCGCATTCGCCGATGGCGAAGATGTCCGGATCGGAGGTGTGGCAGGTGTCGTCGATCACGATGCCACCTCGCTCCCCGATCTCCAGGCCACAGTCGCGGGCCAGCCGATCCTGGGGGCGAATACCGGCCGAGAACACGATCATGTCGGTCTCCAGCCACTCGTTGTCGGCGAAGTTCATGCGGTAGCGGTGGGTGTCGCCGGTCACGATGCCGCTGGTGGCGCGAGCGAGATGCACCTGCACGCCCAGCGCTTCGATCTGACACTTGAGTGCCTCGCCGCCCTCGGCATCCAGCTGCACCGGCATCAGGCGGGGGGCGAACTCGACCACGTGGGCCTCTAGCCCCAGCGACTTGAGCGCGTTGGCGGCCTCGAGGCCCAGCAGGCCGCCACCGACCACCACGCCGCGGCGGATTTCCCGATCTTCCAGTGACAACGCCGCCTCGCGGATGCGGTCGAGATCGTCCAGCGTTCGGTAGACCAGGCGGGCATGGCCGCCATCGTCGGTCTCTGGCGTCGGTATCGGCGGCACGAAGGGATAGGAGCCAGTCGCCAGAATCAGTTGGTCGAAGTCGTGCAGGCCGCGATCGGTGGCGACGTTGCGGGCGGTGCGATCGATCGAAGTGACCGCTTCGCCCAGGCGCAGGTCGATACCGTGACGTGCGCAGAAATCCGCTTCGCCCAGCGCCAGCGCATCGGCGTCGCTGCCGGTGAAGTAGTCGGACAGGTGCACGCGGTCGTAGGCTCGATGGCGCTCCTCGCCGAAGACGGTGATTGCGTAGCGATGGTGAGCACCGCGCTCTACAAGTTGCTCCAGACAATAGTGTCCGACCATGCCGTTGCCGATCACCAGCAGGCGGGGCTTGTCGGTCGTCGTGACCGGGGCGTGTGTCGTGACCGGGGCGTGTGTCGTGACGGGGGCATGTGTCGTACCAGGAGCGTGAGTCATGCCGCTTCCTCCAGTTTATCAGTGGTGTTGTCGGCCAGAACTCGGGTGGCGTCATCGGCGCCGAACAGCAGTACGTCGCGGCAGGCGCTCAGATCGTGGGCCTCACGGGCGTGATGGAAATAGCCGGGGCCTGCGGCGGTATCGCCGTAGAGCACCGCGCCGACGAGACGATCGTCGTGCAGCAACAGCCGACGGTAGTCGCCGTTCTCGGCATCGGCGTAGGTCAGCGTCTCGTGCCCTGGGGGAATCTCGACCGGGCCGAAGGCAAAGATCGAGATATCCGCGACCTTGAGACGGGTTGCACACGGGATCTCGCGGTAGGGGGCGCTGTGCTGGCCGCAGAGCCGAGCGGCCAGCACATCCACCTGTCGCCAGATCGGGTCGACCAGACCGTAGGTGTTGCCCTCGAACTCGCAGCACTCGCCGAGGGCGTGAATGGCGGGGTCGCTGGTCGTCAGCGTCGCATCGACGACGATACCGCGGGCGACATGCAATCCGGATTGTCGGGCCAGTGCCGTATGGGGCTTGATACCGGCGGCGACCACCACGCAGTCGGCAGGCAGTCGGCGGCCATCCTCCAACCGCACCGCGGACACGTTGCCATCGGTATCGCCTTCGCAGGCGGCCAGGTGGGCGTGGGTCTCGATGGTCAACCCGCGGCTCTCCAGCTCGGTACGCAGCCAGCTCGCCGCGGTCTCGTCCAGCTGTCGGTTCATCAAGCGCTCGCTGCGCTGGAGGACGGTGACGGCCAGCCCTCGCTTGCGCAGACCTTCCGCCGCCTCCAGCCCCAGCAGCCCGCCGCCGATGACGACCGCACGGCTACCCGCGGCTCGCGACGTGAGCCAGGCGGTATCGACGACATCGCGGAACCCGCCGACATTGCCCAGCCGAATGCCGGGAACGTCCGGCAGGGCAGGGCGCGAGCCGGTCGCCAGTACCAGGCGGTCGTAAGCCACCGGTTCGCTCCGGTCGGTCTGGATTCGGCGTCGTCGCCGGTCGATGGTGACCACGCGCTCGCCCAGCCGCCATGCCACGCCCGCCGTCGCGACATTCTCGAGGGGGAGATCGAGCGCTTCACGTTCGATCTCGCCGGCCAGCCACGGCGACAACAGGATGCGGTTGTAGGCCGGCGAGGTTTCCTCGCCGATGACCGTGATGCGTTCGGGTCGTTCGGGGTGTTTCAACACCGCGCTCAGCAGGCGATGGCCAGCCATGCCATTACCGACGATCACCAGGTGCGTCGGGGTGCTGTGGGGATCCGAGGGCAAGTTCCGGGAAGCGTTCGGGAACCTGTCTTGACTACTTTTCCGGGACATGAAGTCTCTCCCATCCGCCGTCGTGGCTATCCTTCAGATGATGGCCAACAACGAAAAAGGCGCCTGATGACACGAAGCGGGGGCTTCGCGGCATCAGGCGCCTTTGCCTGAAATTCGAACAGTGTCTGTCTCGCTGTCATGCGACGGGTGCCAATAGCGTTGCAGGCATCGTTTCGCATCGACGCGACCGCCGTTGGTCGTCGTCAGATTAGAGGAAGCGAAAAGCGTGCCAACGCTTCCTCGATACTGTCATTTCAGCGTGATGAGGTCTCTCTTCTGTTTTTTCGAGAGACGTCTGACTCTCGTCTTTGCGCAACATCGGTGCGCAATCGACGGCTACTGCACCAATGCGTGCCATACCTTCCATCGAAGCGCCGGGGCGAGGCCGACAACGTCCTGGTCCGAATGCGGCAAGACACTACTCTGCGGCTACCATGACGAGATTGGCCCCATTCTTGCTTGTTCTGGAACATGAAACGAAGTTGATCAGAGATGTCTCGTCTCGATCGACCTGATCGATGCCAACGGCGGCATCGATCTAGCCGGAACGACATCGATAACGCGCCGGCGAGTCATCTGATTCGCCGCCAGCAGGCAACGAGGCCTGACGTCACCTTGGGTGATGTCAGGCCTTTTTGCGTTTTGGAGGTTCGCATGTCAGATCAGCAGGCCAAGGGCTGTTCGGTTACCGAAGACACGGCTACTTGTCCGTCTGTCAAGGACACCACCCCCTGTCCGCCTTTCAAGGACACCACCCCCTGTCCGCCCTTCAAGGACACCACCACCTGTCCGCCCTTCAAGGACACCACCACCTGTCCTTATTGCGGCGTCGGGTGTGGGGTCGTCGTCGGGCATGACGGCGAACGGGTGAGCGGCGTCGAGGGCGATCGGGCGCATCCGGCCAATTTCGGCCGGCTCTGCGTCAAGGGTAGCGCCCTTCACGAGACCCTGGGCGACGAAGGGCGCTTGCTGCGCCCCCGTGTCGACGGCAAGTCGGTGGATTGGACGACGGCGCTGAATGCCGTGGTCACCCGGTTGGCGTCGACGCAGCGCGAGCATGGTCGAGACGCGGTGGCGGCCTATCTGTCCGGCCAGCTGCTGACCGAGGACTATTATGTCGCCAACAAGCTGTTCAAGGGCTTTCTCGGTACGCCGCATGTGGATACCAATTCCCGACTGTGCATGGCCTCGGCGGTGGCCGCCTACAAGCGCGCCTTCGGAGCGGATGCCGTGCCGTGCTGCTACGAAGATCTGGAGTGCGCCGAACTGGTGGTACTGGCGGGTTCCAATCTGGCCTGGAACCATCCGGTACTCTATCAGCGCCTGAAGGCGGCCAAGGCGCGTAATCCATTGATGCGCGTGGTGGTGATCGATCCGCGCGTGACCGACAGTTGCGAAATCGCCGATCTCTACCTGGGGCTCGAGCCGGGCAGCGATGCGCGGCTGTTCAATGGCCTGCTGGCGTGGATGGAAGAGCAAGGTCGGGTCGATCACCGTTATCTGGCCCTGCATACTCAAGGGTTCGACGTCGCACTGAGCGCTGCCTGCGAAGATGGCAACAGCCTCGCGGCCATCGCCCGCGACTGCGATGTCGATCCTGAACGGTTGGAAACCTTCTTCTACTGGTTCGCGACCCATCTGCACGTGGTGACGCTCTACTCCCAGGGTATCAACCAGTCGAGCAGCGGCACCGACAAGTGTCAGGCGATCATCAACTGCCACCTGGCCGGGGGCAAGATCGGTCTGCCGGGGGCCGGGCCGTTCTCGATCACCGGACAGCCCAATGCGATGGGCGGTCGTGAAGTCGGCGGGCTGGCCAACCAGCTGGCCGCGCACATGGACTATCACACCCCGGGCGCCATCGATCGGGTCACCCGTTTCTGGCAGACGGCCTCGCTCGTGCCGACGTTGCCGAACGAGCCGGGGTACAAGGCCGTCGAGCTTTTCGATGCCATCGAACGCGGCGAGATTCGCGCAATCTGGATCATGGCGACCAATCCGGTCGTCAGCATGCCCGACGCCAACCGTATCAAGCGCATCCTGGCGGCCTGCCCGCTGGTCATCGTCTCAGACTGCATGGCCAACGCCGAGGTGCTGGAAGTGGCAGATATCGTGCTGCCGGCCAGCAGCTGGGCGGAAAAGGATGGCACCGTGACCAATTCCGAGCGTCGGATCTCGCGCCAGCGAGGGTTGCTTCGGCCGCCCGGTGAAGCGCGCCACGATTGGTGGATCCTGAGCCAGGTCGCGGCCGGGCTGGGTTTTGGCGAGGCGTTTGCCTATACGCATCCCGCCGATATTTTCGCCGAACATGCGCGGCTTTCGGGTTTCGAGAACCCCTCCGACAAACCGGGCGAAGATGCCAGGTTGTTCGACATATCCGGCCTCGCGGCGCTCGATCGTGCCGGTTACGAGGCGCTGGCGCCGATCCAGTGGCCAGTCAACGATCGCGCACCCAGGGGCACCGCCCGGCTGTTCGAGGATGGCCAGTTCGCCACGCCGGACGGCCTGGCGAAATTGCTGCCAGTGCGTCCGCGAGCCCCGCAGCAGGAGGTCAGCGCTCGGCGACCGCTGCGGCTCAATACCGGACGAATCCGCGATCAATGGCACACCATGACCCGTACCGGGCGCGCGTCTCGTCTGATGAATCATCGCCAGGAGCCGTTCGTCGAGATCCATCCCGCCGATGCCGAAAGCCATGGAATCGTTGATCAGCAACTGGTCGAGCTCGACGGTATCGGGGGACGGTATCGGGCGCGAGCACGACTGGCCAAGGGCCAGCGACGTGGCGAGCTGTTCGCGCCGATGCACTGGAACGACGCCTTCAGCGGCCAGGCCAAGATCGGCGGGCTGATCGCGCCGATGACCGATCCGATCTCCGGTCAGCCCGAATCGAAGCAGGGCGCGGTGAGTCTGAACACGCTCGAGACGGCCTGGGAGGCGACATTGATCGTCGCCGGCGATCTCGCCGGGACGGTGGATCCACGCGACGACTGCGCATATTGGACGCGCATTCCGATGGCTCACAGCCTGCGCTGGCAGCTCGCCGGCGAGCCGGCCTTGGAGAATCGCGACTGGCTGGCCTGGGCCGAGAGCCGGCTACCGCTCCCGGCGACACAGTGGAGCCAGGACAGCGCCAGGGGGCGGCTGCGCGCCAGCGGTCTCGAGGCGGGTCGACTGCGCTGGTGGCTGATGGTGGGCCCGCCGGCCACGTTGCCGGCACTGCACTGGCTGGATGCCTGTTTCGCCCGTGGGCCGAATGCGTCGCTGGACCCGGCCACGCGCCGACGCATCCTGGCCGGTTGTGCCAGCGGTGCCAGTGATCAGGAAGCGATCGTCTGCAGCTGCCACCAGGTCGGCCAGCGTTCGATCGTCGAGGCGATCCGTGCCGGCGATGCCAGCGTCGAAGCGCTGGGCGCCAGCCTCGCCTGCGGTACCCAATGCGGCTCCTGTCTCCCTGAATTGAAATCCCTGCTCGAAGAGGAGAGCGCCCATGTCAGCGTATAACCCGTCACGTCATACGCCGTTCAGTCATACGCCGGCCAAGGTCGGTCATTGGATGGCCCGCGTCTGGCAGGCCGGCCGAGAGCGGTTGGCCGACGAATGCAGACGTCCGCCCTCAGGTACATTGTCGACCGACAGTGGCAAAGTCTATCTGGTCGGGGCCGGTCCGGGGGCGGCGGATCTGCTGACGCTGCGGGCCGCGCGTCTGATCGAGAGCGCCGAGGCGATCGTCTACGACCGGCTGGTGGGCGAGGATATCCTGGCGCTGCTGCCGCGGGGTTGCGAGCGCTACTACGTCGGCAAGGCGCGCGGCCACCACAGCGTACCCCAGGCGGAGATAGGCAGCTTGATGGTGCGCCTGGCCCAGGCCGGCAAACGGGTGGTGAGACTGAAAGGCGGTGATCCGGGCATTTTCGGTCGCATGGGAGAAGAGCTGGCCGCGCTCGCCGAAGCCGGGACCCCGGTGGAAATCGTTCCCGGGATTACCGCCGCGTCCGGTGCCGTAGCGGCCATGGGGATGCCGCTGACGGATCGTGCCCACGCCCAGCAGGTTCGCTTCATCACTGCGCAGGCCTGTCGCGAAGACCAGGTTCTCGACTGGCGTGGTTTGGCCCGGCGTGACGAGACGCTGGTGTTCTACATGGGGTTGAGTCGTGTCGAGACCATCTGCCAAGGTCTGACTGGCGCCGGGTTGCCGTCCGACTGGCCGATCATGCTGATTGCCAACGCCTCGCTACCGCAACAGCAATCCCTGGTCGGTACGCTAGCGGACATGCCGCAACGGCTCGTCGCCAACCCCTTGCCCTCGCCATGTCTGATCATGGTGGGCAGTGTGGTGGCCATGGCCAACGACCTGGTGGGCCGGGAGACAACGGCCGCCGCTCGCTGAACGGCGCTAGGCAGGCCGGCTGACGGCGCGTAGACTCCGCGCCTTTCCCTTCCTCAGGAATGACCATGAGTCAGTTGCCTCCCTGCCCGCAGTGCGGTTCCGAATTCACCTACGAAGACGCCGGCGTTCTCGTCTGCCCCGAATGTGCCCACGAGTGGACCCTGTCCGAGGCCACGAGTGGTGATATCGACGACCGGCGCGTTACCGATGCGCATGGCACGCCGCTCGTGGATGGCGACAGCATCACCGTGATCAAGGATCTGAAGGTCAAGGGGTCTTCCCTGGTGGTGAAAGTCGGCACCAAGGTCAAGAACATTCGCCTGGTGGATGGCGACCACGACATCGACTGCAAGATCGACGGCATCGGACCGATGAAACTGAAATCGGAGTTCGTCAAGAAAGCCTGAAACCGGTCCAGCGCGTCTTTGGGGTATCCGCCAACGTAGAGAACATCAAAAAGCCGCCGCCCGAAGGCGGCGGTAAAGATCCCATGGACGTGCGAGGGAGAAGGTCGTGATGACAGGGCGTGATGACAGGGCGTCATCGAAAAGGAAACGCGCTCAACCGGTAGCGGCCTCCTGCTCGACGCGGCGCGCGCCATCCGCTTGACGGTAAGCGGCGGTCTCGGCGGCTTCGGTCTCCGAGGAGAATTTGACCGTCAGAGCAAATAGCGAGGCGGCGATGACTGTCAGGCCCAGATAGAATAGGCCCTGTTGATAAGACAACGATTCCGAGCGAAACAGGAAACCGGCGGCCACGGCACCGGCATTGCCTCCGGCACCGACGATCCCCGCGACGGCGCCCATCGCGTTCTTGTTGATGAAAGGCACAACCCCGAAAGTGGCACCCTCTGCCATCTGTACGAACAGGCTGAACACCAGCATGATGCTGATCGCCACGGCCAGGGTCTGCATCTGGGCGAAGCCGGTCAGCGCGATGCCCTCGCACAACAGTGCGATGAACAGCCAGCGTACGCGGCCCTTGAGTCCACCGTTGCGCGCGAACAGGTCCGAGAACCATCCGCCTAGGGTGCGGGCGAACAGATTCATCAAGCCGAACAACCCCGCGATGAGTCCCGCCGTGGCCAGATCCAGCGAGAAGGTATCGAAGAAGTAGATCGCGGCGATATTGTTGATGGTGAGCTCGACACCGAAGCAGGCGGCATACACCGCGAACAGCGCCCAGACGCGAATGTCCCTGGCGGCGGCAGTGAAACTTTGCAGAGCACCATGTTCCTGTGTAGCCGGAGGGAGTTCACCGCGGGCACGCAGGTCGCTGAAGTTGCCGTCGGGGGCGTCCTGGGTGAAGTGGTAGTAGGCGAGACCGGTCAGGAACAGCACGATTCCGGGCACGATCATCGCCAGTCGCCAGCCCAGGGTTTCGCTGACGCCCAGCATCAGCACGCCGGAAAACACCAGCGGCATCAGGATCTGGGTGGTACCGCCGCCGAGATTGCCCCAGCCGGCGGTCGTGGCGTTGGCGGTCCCGACCACGTTGGGCGCGAACATGACGGTCGAATGGTATTGGGTGATGACGAAAGAGGCGCCGATCGCGCCGATTGCCAGTCGAGCCAGCAGAAAAGTTTCGAAGCTATCGGCCAGACCGATCAGCATGACCGGCAGCGACCCCAGACAGAGCAGCCAGGTATAGGTCTTGCGTGGCCCGAGACGATCGCAGAGCAGTCCGATCACCAGCCGAACGACGACGGTGATCGCCACGGAAGCGATGATAGTATTGCCGATCTGCGTCTTGGAAAGATCCAGATCATCGCGCACCACGGCCATCAGTGGAGCGATGCCGAACCAGCCGAAGAAACAGACGTGAAAGGCGAACCAGGACAGGTGGAAGGCGCGCATCTGCGGTGTGGAGAAACTGAACAGGCGTATCTTGTTGGCCTTGTGACGAATGTTCATGACGGAAAGTCGCTCCGGTTCGAGGCGATGACGTCTCGGGTCATCGGTTCATGGCATAAAAAAACGGCGCCCATCGCTCGCCATGGAAACCATGTCGAGCCGATGGACGCCGTTGTCCGTTCGTAGAGCGATGAATTCCCCGAGCCAAGTCTTGCTCGAAGTCCATCCTCTCCTGTGATTGTCGATTGTCTTTTCGACGATCGGATCGGGCCGCCGTTGACCCGATGTCTGGAGATCAAGCAGGGAGGGTGCCAGGAATGGGGGTTTTCCTGAGAATCAACAGGATAGTGGCGAACTTCAGAGGCAGGTACGCCGCAATCTCGAGTGCCCGGCGGCGCTGGTGCGGAGTCTTGGTGCAGGGTTTGCGAAGTTGCACCGGGAGGGCGCGACGCCGCACCAGAGCGGCTCAAACGTCATGTCGACTCAGCATATCGGCTAGGTCGATCACGCTTTGCGCCACGCTTGCCAACGGTTTGCTCTGATCCATGGCGGTCTTGCGCAACAGCCGATAGGCCTGCTCTTCGGAGAGTTTCTGGTGGGTCATCAACAGACCCTTGGCGCGTTCGATCAGCTTGCGTTCTCGCAGCGTCTTGCGTGTGCTCTCCAGTTCATCACTGATGCTTTGCAGTCGTGCGCTCTGGGTCTGTACCAGGTCGATCAGCGAACGGCTGAAGCGCGAATCCATGGCATTGGCAGTGATCCCCTCAAGCTGGGAAGCGACGGGATTTTCTGAAGAGTCCAGTAACAGCGACGGGGTCGCGCTCCACAGTTCGCTGTGCAAGTTGGCCAGTAGCCCGGTCGAATCGCGTGCTTCTCGCTTGGCGGTAGCGATCTTGTCCCGACAGGTCGCGTGCAGTTCCTCGATGAGTCGTTCCTCGAGGCCCTGCATGGCATCGATGCGCAAGGTGGCGATCGCGTACCACTGCTCACCGGGCGACTCCAGATCGGCAGGGAGGGTCGCGTTCTGGCACGCCAGCTCACGTAGCCGCAGGATATCGGCATGAACGGGGCGCTCCAACTCCTCTTGCCAGCGTGTCAGCGTGTCGATACTGGCAAATTCCACGAAGGTATCCAGACAGCGCCGCTGTGCATCGATCAGTTGTCGCATGCTATCGCGATGGGCTGCGTCGAATTCGCCGAGGGTAAAACCGAACGCACCACAGGCACGCTCCTGGCCGGCGAGTTCCTTGCCTTGAATGAAGTGAAACAGGCATACCAGTGCCCGGGTCACGTCAGCATCGCTGGCGGTATCCGCAGCCTCGAAGATCACCGATAGCAGGTTGCTGATCAAGCGATTGAACAGGCGCATGGCGTCGTCGGCGGAGACGCGTTGGACGCCGATATCGTCACGGATGCTGGGCAGGGCATCGAACCCGTGCCAGACCGCGGCGACCCGATGGAGCAGGCGCGCGTCGGCGACATAGCGATTGTCTTGCTTCGCCTCGGGTTGCGTCCAGTTTTCCAGTCGCTGGCGCAGGGATTCCTCGGCGTCGAGACAATCCTGGATTCGCTTCTGCCGTTGGCCGGCAAAGCGATCGCCTCCCGAAGCCAGGTAGATACAGGACGAGCCGCGTTCGCGCTGCAAAGCATGCACGAAACGGCTGATATCACCGACGACCGCACAGGTCTCGGCCAAGCGCGAGAGTTGCTCGATTTCGGAGGATTTGGCGGCACACAGCAGCCGCTCGGCAGCGTTTCGAGTCACGGTATGCATCCTCTTCCGCCGCACGTGACGACCAGGTGTCCGACGGCGATGATGTCGTCTCTGTTCTTGTCGTGACCTTTGTCGGACCTGCTCTGCCGCTCGTTCGAGGGAGCGATCTTCAACCAAGGTCTAAACGACTCTACCGCGTACGTCGTATCGACGCACGCGGTAGCGGAAGAAGTGGGTGCGGCTGGAATGGCGGAAAGCGTGAATGCGTATAGGCGAGGATGAGCCGCGAACGTGAGTGAGGCCAGGGGTATGACGCGGATTAAATGTGACTCGAAAGTGCTGACTCAGCGATGGTTTTTGACCTCATACTCACCATCCAGCACGCGTTGGGAGCGTCCGGCGGAGTGGGTATTTCCGGCATGGGCGCCATCGTGATCGGCAGTGCCGCCGGCATACTGCGCCTGCGAGGCGCGGAACTGCTCGGCGCGCTTTTTCATTCGGTGACGGACGAAGGGCAGCATGGCCCAGCCGATGACGAGAAAGAAAAGGCCGAGAAAAGTGCCGACGATCAACATGATGCCGAACAGTAGCCAGGTGAACAGCAGGCGAAGACCGCTCGTCCGCTGACTGGGTCGAGTCTGCTGGACCCGCTCGCGCCATTGCTGCGCGGCACGCCATGCAGCGTTGTCGCTGTGCTGGTGGTTGTCGGTCATCCACTTTCTCCTTGGTTGCCGAGATCGCTCACATCGAGATTGTCAGTACTCAGATCGTCCCGATGCAGGTCGAGATCGAGTTCATGCCGCTGTGCGTTGTAGCCTTCGATCTCGATATGGCCATCACTATCGACCTCGAGTTCGGCGAAACGTTGCATGCCGCGATTCTGGGCCAGCGCCAATGCCTGCTGCAACTCGTCGCCCGTCAGGCTCCAGTCCGGAGTGGTCGATCTGCGCTGGCTCTCGCGCATCAAGGTGCCATCGTCCAGCGCCATCGAAACGTCCAGCTCCCAGCCGTCATCGCGCCATCCCTCGATCTCGAACCGGTTGTCTTCGCTGTCGACATCCAGTTTTTCATAACGATTGAAGCCGTAGCGCTCGGCGCTGTCGAGCAGTGTCTTCAACTGACCGTAGGATAGCGTCGCGTCGCTGGCCAGTGCTCCTGCGCTCATGCTGCTGCCCAGCGCCACGGCGGGAAGCATCCATAGGTGAGTTTTCATGGCAAATCTCCTGATGTTCGATGTCGACAGACATGCGTCGCGATAGAAGCCGAAATGCGCCGATAGCCATCGTTATACTCGCGATCACCTTGCCCCGAACTGACAGCGGCGTTCATCCGGGGTTCATCGCGCGGCTTCGAGTTCAGGTGCGTGCGGCGCCGTCTCACGTATTCATGTCGGATTCATCGCCATTGCGGCACACTGCCTGCATGAAAATTCGCAACTCGCTACTGCTGCTGGTCTTACCGCTGTTGATGAGCGGCGCCCTGGTGCCGGTCAGTGCCGACGGCGACAATTGGCGTGACCTCCACAAGGAGGTCAAGGAAGGACATCTGGTCGGCATCGGTGCGATCATGGATTGGCTGGAAGCTCGCTACGAGGGCCAGATTCTCGAGGTCGAGCTGGAGCAGGAGGATGGCAGGATCGAATATGAGGTAGAGATGATCGGCCCGCGAGGGCAGGTCGTCGAATTCGAGTTCGACGCCACCAATGGTGAGCTTCTGAGCGTCGAAGGGGTCAACATCGAGGCGATGAAGAAGTCGCCGTGAGTGTTTTTTCAGCGGCGTTGGCATCGGTGACGTTGAATACGAGTGATGCTGGACGTGGCTCATCGCTGGGCGACGACGCCAGCGACGCCTTGAATCACGGAGTCGGGAATGAAGGTACTGTTGGTCGAAGACGATGCGGCCCTGGCCAGAGCGCTGGCCGAGGCGTTGGCAGAGGCCGGGTTACTGATCGAGACGACGACCACTGGCCGGGAAGCCGATTATCTGGTGCGCACCGAGCGCTACGACGCGATCATTCTCGATCTGGGGCTGCCCGATGGCGATGGCACGCGCTGGCTTTCCCAGTGGCGCGAGGATGCGATCGATCTGCCGGTGCTGGTGTTGACGGCACGAGAGCGCTGGTCCGACAAGGCTGCCGGTTTTTCCGCCGGGGCCGACGATTACGTCGTCAAGCCGTTCGAGACGGCCGAAGTGCTGTTTCGCCTGCGAGCACTGGTCCGGCGGAGTCACGGCCACGCCCACCCGGTGATCCGGGTCGGCGAGCTGACCCTGGATACCCATTCGGGCAGTGTCTCGCTGGCCGGACGGCCCATCACTCTGACCGCTCAGGAATCCCGGCTGCTCTCGTATCTGATGCACGCCTCGCCGCGGATCGTCAGTCGGGCCGAACTGGTCGAGCACGTCTACAACCGCGATCATGAGCCCGACTCCAATGTCATCGACGTTCAGATCAGTCGCCTGCGGCGCAAGTTCGGCCGGGCCAGGATCGAAACGCTGCGGGGCCAGGGTTATCGCCTGGTGGATCTCGAAGCCGCGATTTGAAAGGCCATTTCTTGAAAATCGACGATTGGAAACGCTGGCGACCACGCTGGACCACACGCATCGCTGAGCGGCTGCGACGGGCGCCGCTGGGCGCGCGTCTGCTGGTCGCCTCGCTGGTACTGGTCATCGTGCTGCTGCCCCTGGCGGGTGTCGGGTTGAGCTACAACTTCCGGCAATCCGCCACCGCCTCTTTCGACAGCCGCCTCGAGTCCCTGCTCAATGCGCTGCTGGCCGGTATGCAGGTCGACAATGTCGGCCAGCATCTGCAATTGAATCGCTCGCTGGGCGATGCCCGCTTCGATCGTGTCTATTCCGGCTGGTACTGGCAGGTAACCGACGGTGGCGATCTCACTCTGACCTCTCGCTCGCTGTGGGATCAGCGCCTGCCGATTCCCGATCATCGGAGCGGTATCAACGTCTTCGAGGTCGACGGCCCTCGCAACGACGATCTCCGAATGATCGAACGTGACTTGCGCCTGCCGGGGCAGAACGCGGCGATTCATGTGGCGCTGGCCGGATCGACCACCGAGCTCAACCACGAGGTCGAGCGTTTCGAGCGCCTGCTGATATTGTCGCTGGCCAGTTTCGGCGTGCTGCTGCTGGCGGGGCTTGCGCTGCAGATGCGCTGGGGGCTGGCGCCTCTGAGACGGATGTCCGCCAACCTGCGAGCGGTGGAGGAGGGCGAGATCGAACGTCTGGATACGCAGTTGCCGGTGGAACTCAAGGAGCTGGCGCTGGCCATGAACGGCGTGCTCGAGCGTGATCGGCGGTTGATCGAGCGTGGTCGTGCGGCCGCCGGCAATCTGGCGCATGCGCTGAAGACGCCGGTCAGCGTGCTCAAGACCCTATCTGAACGCTTTCCCGAAGCGCAGCGCCAGCCCATCAATACCGAACTGATCCGCATCGACGATGCGGTTCGTCACCATCTGGCGCGGGCGTCGGCCGCGGGGGGCGTGGCATTCTCGGGGCGGGTCTCGATTGGCGACGCGATCGCCCCCGTCGTTCAGGGGCTGGCCCGCTTGGCCGAACGCCGCGGCATACAGTTCGACGCCGATATCGATCCGAAAGCGGCGGCTCGCATCGATCCGCAGGACATTCAGGAGCTCACGGGCAATCTGCTGGAAAACGCGCTGCGCTGGGCCAGCGGCCGCGTCCTGTTCCGGGTCTCTCGAGTGCCGCAGGGCGTGCGTCTGCGAATCGAGGATGACGGGCCGGGAATGACTCGTGCCCAAAGCGAGTCGGCGCTGGCGCGGGGCGTGCGGCTGGATGCCCGCGGCTCGGGTCCTGGCCCGGGCGGCTCCGGCGGTTCCGGGCTGGGGCTGGCGATCGTCGAGGATCTGATGGTGCTGTATGGCGGCACGTTGCGTCTGGAGCGTGCTGCGCTGGGCGGGTTGGCGGCAGATGTGTGGCTGCCGGCCTCGCCGGTTTCCGCGCAGGCTGGCGAGGCCGCCGGTCAGCCTCCGGTATCCGACTGATCGCGAGGGCGTCTTTGCTTGTTTGCGGGTCAACGCGTGCGGAGTTGACCTCGGACCACGGTGCGGAAGCCGCGCTGCTCCGGTGATTGAATCGCCGCCAGCGCCAGCTGCAGCGCCTGCTGGGCAATCTCCGGCAAATTGTGATGGATACAGGGAATGTGCAGCCCGAACACGTCGCTGTGCTCGATGTCGTCGATGCTGAACAGCTGAACGTCTCTCTGCGGCACGACGCCCTGCTCGTGGCAGAGTTTGAGCACTGCCATGGTGATCTGGTTGTTGGCGCCGATGATGCCCTGGGGCCAGGGATGATCGAGCAGATATTGCCGCAGTGCGTGGTAGGCGGGCTCGAAGGTGAAATCGCTGTACACCACGTCGAGTGCGATGCTGCGGCTGCCGATCGCTTCGCGCAGCCCCGACATGCGCCCGATCGACACCATCGAGTCGGCAGGCCCGGAGACGGCCAGCAGCTGCTCGAGACCTTGCTCCAGACAGTAGCGACCCGCCTGATAGCCACAGTCGAGGTTGTCGATGTAGACCCCGCCGTAGTGCGCTGCCTTCAGTTCACGATCGACCAGCACGACCGGAATCCCCGCCGCCTGGAGGCGATCCAGATAGGCCGGGTGATAATCGATGTCCGACGAGATGACCGAGAGAATCACGGCATCGACGGAGAACTCGATCAGCTTGCCGATGGCTTCCGCTTCCAGCGTTTCCGACTCGTAGGAGTCGAACACCAGCACCGTATAGCCGCGCGCTCTTGCGGCAAGCGTTATCTCCCGGGTCATGCGGCCGAAGAAGGGGTTGCTCATGTTGGGGTTGACGATGCCCAGCGTGCGCGTGACGGCGGTCTCGCGCTGGGATATCTGCGACGGCGACACGTAATTGAGTTCCCGAGCGATGCGCAATATCTGATCACGTGTTTCGGCGTGGACCTTTTCCGGCGAGGAAAACGTTCGCGAAACGGTAATCTTGCTGACGCCGGCCTGGCGGGCAACATCTTCGAGCGTAGTTCGAGGCATCGACCTCATCTCCCTGACAACACCCGTGGTTTCATGAGCTTAGGGCTAATGGCTGGTGCTCTGGCACAGCAGCGTCATTGCGCCAACCGACATTTTATCATGGACAGAAGATATCATTTTGTATCATTTTATATCATCGATATTGCCTCTGCAGGGCGCTATTTTCTCTACCACTTAGGTCTAGATAGATCATTAAACATTGGTCTAACATTTTTTATCTCATTGTTTTTAATGATTTTTATAAAAAACGAATCGCTTGATTCCTTCAGTGTTAACGCTATGATTTGATCCTGATGTCATGGGCGTTGAAACAGGTGTTGCACAAAGCGCACGGTTGATCCTCGTCTTCATCAAAACGCCAGCCTGGCTAGAGATCAGGCCCGACCGTATCCGCGGGATCATTCGATACTCGGCGTGACACCAGTCGAAAACGATAGCCGTCGAAAATAGAGCAATAACGAGCGCTACGAGAGGAGTTCCAGATGAGACTTGCCTTGTTTGTTTCAGGCATCGGAATCGCGGGCCTGGGTGTCTGTTCCGCTGCCATGGCGCAGAGCACTGAGATCACCGTTGCCACCGTGAACAATCCCGACATGGTGACGATGCAGAGCATGATGTCGGCCTTCAACGAGTCGCACCCGGATATCAAGGTCAACTGGGTGACGCTGCCGGAAAACGAACTGCGTCAGAAGGTCACCACCGATATCGCCAGCGGTGCCGGCCAGTACGACGTGGTCACCGTCAGCAACTACGAGACGCCGATCTGGGCGCAGAACGACTGGCTGACGCCAATGGAGAATCTGCCCGACAGCTATGATGTCGACGATCTTCTCAAGCCGGTCAAGGACGGCTTGTCGGTGGATGGCACGCTCTACGCGTTGCCGTTCTACGCCGAATCCTCGGTGACGTACTATCGCAAGGATCTGTTCGAGAAGGCCGGTATCGAGATGCCGGACAAGCCCACCTGGAGCCAGATCAAGGATTTCGCTGCCAAGATCCAGTCGTCGTCGGATGGCGTCTACGGAATCTGCCTGCGCGGGTTGCCGGGCTGGGGGCAGAACATGGCGCTGTTCGGCACCATGGTCAACAGTTACGGCGGGCGCTGGTTCGATATGGACTGGGAGCCACAGTTGACGAGTGAAGAGTGGAAGAATGCGGCCAATGCCTATGTCGATCTGCTCAACAACTATGGCCCTCCGGGCGTGACATCCAACGGCTTCACCGAGTCCGAGACGCTGTTCGCCAATGGCCAGTGCGGGATGTGGGTGGATTCCACCGTTGCGGCCAGCTATCTCAGCGATCCGGAAACCTCAAAGATCGCGGACAAGGTCGGCTTCGCTCAGGCGCCCTACGAGACGACCGAGAAGGGATCCAACTGGCTGTTCACCTGGGCGCTGGCCGTGCCGCAGTCCTCCAAGCACCAGGAAGCCGCCAAGACGTTCGTGGACTGGGCGACGTCCAAGGACTACATCCAGGCTGTGGCTGACGACAAAGGCTGGCTGGCAGTCCCCCCGGGAACGCGTCAGTCGACCTATTCCAGCGAAGATTATGTCAAGGCCGCGCCGTTCGCGCCGCTGGTCGAGACGGCAATCAAGAGCGCCAGCCCGAACGATCCCAGCGCGCAGGAAGTGCCTTACACCGGCGTGCAGTTCGTCACCATCCCGCAGTTCCAGGCGATCGGTACCCGTGTCGGTCAGCTGATGGCGGCGATGCTTTCCGGGGATACCAGTGTCGACGAAGCGCTCCAGCAGGGGCAGACCTTCACCGACCGTATCATGCAGCAGACCGGCAAACCGCAGTAAGCGATGCGCCTGTAGACACCGCCGATCGGTTGTGACGATCGGCGGTGTCGCTGTGTCAGCCGACGCTGTGTCAGCCGGCGCGATTCAAGCTGGAGCTGTCTGCTCGGACCAGCGATTGCGTCATGCAATCCAAAGCTACGGGACTCACGCATGAAAGCCATTTCTCGAACCTCTTCGGCCACCGCGCCATCCGCCGAGGTAACCGGTGCGCGCTCGTTCGCCCGTACCACGCGACTGCTGATGGCACCGGCGGTCATCTTCCTGCTGATCTGGATGCTCGTGCCGCTGGCCATGACCATCTACTACTCGTTTCAGCAGTACAACCTCGTCATGCCGATGTACAACGGCTTTGCGGGGTTGAACAATTTCGCGATCCTGTTGAGCGACCCCACTTTCTGGAAGTCGCTGGCCAACACGCTGATCATCGTCGGGGCCAGTCTGGTCATCACGGTGAGTCTCGGGTTGATGCTGGCGCTGTTGTTCAACCGGACCTTCGTCGGCCGTGGCGTGGCTCGCACGCTGGCGGTCGCGCCGTTCTTCGTGATGCCGGTGGTGACCGGCCTGATCTGGAAGAACATGCTGTTTCATCCGGTCTACGGTCTGTTCGCCTGGGTGGCGCGGCAACTGGGGTTGGAGCCGGTCGACTGGCTCGCCCACTATCCGATGCTGTCGGTGATCATCATGATCACCTGGGAATGGACACCGTTCGCGCTACTGGTGCTGCTGACCGGTCTGCAGTCGCTGCCGGAAGATCAGATCGAGGCGGCCAGGCTCGATGGTGCCAGCGCCTGGCAGGAGTTTCGCCATATCGTGATTCCGCATCTGGGGCAGGTGCTGTATGTCGTGGTGATGCTGGAAAGCATCTTCTTCCTGACCTCGTTCGCCGAGATCTACACCACCACCAGTGGTGGGCCCGGTACCGCCACCACCAACCTGCCTTACTACATCTTCCAGACCGTGTTCCAGCAGACCGATATCGGCATCGCCTCGGCGGCGGCCATCGGTGCAGTGATCCTGGCGAACATCTTCGCCATCATGCTGATTCGCTTCATTGCCGGAAACCTCAACGCGGGAGCCGCACGATGAATTCATCTCGTTTCACCAACGGTGTCATGGGCGTGCTCGCTTGGATCGTGGCGCTACTGATCTTCTTCCCGATCCTGTGGCTGCTGCTGACCGCGTTCAAGACCGAGCAGCAGGCCTTCACGGTAGTGCCCAACTTCTTTTTCTCGCCGACGTTGGAGAGTTTCAAGACCGCACTGGCGCAGGGCAGCGGTTACTGGCACTACGCCTGGAACTCCGTGTTGACTGCCGTCGCCTCGACAGTCATCGGCCTGGCACTGGCAGTGCCGGCGGCGTATGCGATGGCTTTCTATCCCAACAAGCGCACCGACTTCCTGCTGGTATGGATGGTCTCGACCAAGTTCATCCCGGCGGTCGGCGTCCTGATTCCGATCTACCTGGTCTACAGCGCGGTCGGACTGCTGGATAACGCGCTGGGACTGACGCTTCTGTTCACGGCGATGAACCTGCCGATCATCGTGTGGATGGTCTACTCCTATTTCCGCGACATCCCCAAGGATATCGTCGAAGCGGCCGACATCGACGGCGCCAGCATCATGCAGACGCTGTTCAAGGTGGTGCTGCCGCTGGCGCTGCCGGGGTTGGCCTCGACCGGACTGCTGGCGCTGATCCTGGCATGGAACGAGTCGTTCTGGAGCATCACCATGACTGACCATAGCGCGGCGACACTGGCGGTCTACATCGCATCGTTCAAGAGCGCCGAAGGGCTGTTCTGGGCCAAGATGTCCGCAGCTTCGGTGCTGGCCATCGCGCCAATCATCGTGCTCGGCTGGTTCACGCAACGCCAGATGGTCAGGGGACTGACCTTCGGCGCCGTCAAATGACCGGCGATCGCGCTGGTACCGAATTTTATCGAGAGGGTTAACGACATGGCCATCGTCGAACTCAAGAACGTCGCCAAACGCTATGCATCACAGCAGGGATCGAGCGGCAGCAACGCCGTCGACAACTTCAATCTGGTCACGCGCGACGGTGAATTCGTGGTGCTGGTGGGGCCTTCGGGTTGCGGCAAGTCGACCACCATGCGCATGATCGCCGGGCTGGAGCGCAACACCGAAGGCGAAATCCTGATCGGCGGCAGAGATGTCAGTCAGGTGCCGCCCAAGGAGCGTGACATCGCCATGGTGTTCCAGAGCTACGCGCTCTATCCGCACATGAGCGTGGCGGACAACATGGGGTTCAGCCTGAAGCTGAAAAAACGCCCCGCGGCAGAGATCAAGGCCAAGATCGAGGAAGCGGCACAGACACTGGGAATTGAGCCTCTGCTGGATCGCAAGCCGCGCGAGCTTTCCGGCGGTCAGCGTCAACGCGTCGCGCTGGGTCGGGCGATCGTGCGCGATCCGCAGGTTTTCCTGATGGACGAGCCACTCTCCAATCTGGATGCCAAGCTGCGCGTCGATATGCGTGCGGAGATCGTCAAGCTGCACAAGCGTCTCAAGGTGACCACGTTCTACGTGACCCACGACCAGGTCGAAGCCATGACCATGGGCGAGCGCATCGTGGTGATGAAGGACGGCAGGATTCAACAGATCGATACCCCGATCAATCTCTATGAATTCCCGGCCAATCGTTTCGTCGCCGGTTTCATCGGCAACCCGTCGATGAACTTTCTGCGTGCCAAGCATGCCGAAGGAGTCGTCAGTGGCGACGGCTATCGGCTTGCGCTGGACGACGCCCATCGGAGCTCGATGGCCTCACGTGGGGCGGCGGACGTCTGGGTCGGCATTCGTCCGGAACACCTTCGCCTGGGCGATGCGACGGATACCAATCGTATCGAAGGCAAGGTGGAGGTAGTCGAGACGCTGGGGGCGGTAACCATGGTGCAATTGAGCGTGGGCGAGCACTTCGTTTCCGCGCAGCTGCCCGGCCACCGGAAGGTCGAGATCGACGACACACTGACACTGGCCTGCGACAGTGACAAGTTGCACCTGTTCGACACCGACAGTGAACTGGCCATTGGCCGCGAGTCCGCGTCGCAGCCTTCGACAGCCGTCGAAGCGTGATCGGGCCTCACGCGGCGCCCAGAACCTTTTTCGGGGCAGTGACTTTTTCAGGAGAAACCCTATGGCATCGTTGAATTCGGCGGCCCTCGACCCACTTGACGGTTCCGTCGCCAAGCCGTCCTACGATCGTAGCCGGGTTACGCCGGGCATCGTGCATTTCGGCGTCGGGGGGTTTCATCGCGCTCATCAGGCGATGTATCTCGACGATCTCATGAATCGGGGCGAGGCGCTGGACTGGGGCATCGTCGGCGTCGGCGTGATGCCTGGCGATCGGCGCATGCAGGCCGCGCTCTCGGCCCAGGATCACCTGTATACCTTGGTGGTCAAGCATCCGGACGGCGAGTACCAGGCGCGGGTCATCGGTTCGATCATCGACTACCGTTACGCGCCGGATGATATCGAGGGCACCCTCGAGCTGCTGGCGGACCCCGAGATTCGTATCGTCTCGCTGACGGTGACCGAGGGGGGCTACAACTTCCACCACGTGACCGGCGAATTCGACCTCGGCAACGCGGACGTGCAGCACGATCTCGCCTCACCCCGGACCCCGAAGACGACGTTCGGCATCGTCGCCGAGGCGCTGGCCCGACGGCGGGAGCGCGGCATCGAGCCGTTCACGGTAATGTCTTGCGACAATATCCAGGGTAACGGCGAAGTCGCTCACAAGATGTTCGTGGCCTATGCCCGGGCGCGGGACGCGGAGCTGGGCGACTGGATCGATGCCAATGTCCACTTTCCCAATTCGATGGTCGATCGTATTACACCGGTGACGACCGAGGCGGATATCGAAGAGATTCATCAGCGCTTCGGTATCGAAGACCGCTGGCCCGTGGTGTGCGAGCCCTTCACGCAGTGGGTGCTGGAAGACCATTTCAACAGCGGTCGGCCGGTCTTCGATCAGGTTGGCGTGCCACTGGTCGAAGACGTGATGCCTTACGAGCTGATGAAGCTGCGCCTGCTCAATGCCAGTCACCAGGCGTTGACCTATTTCGGCTATCTGGCCGGCTATCGCTACGCCCACGAGGTGTGCCAGGACCCGCTGTTCGTCGACTTCCTGCTCGACTACATGAACCGGGAGGGCACGCCCACCCTGCGGCCGGTGCCAGGGGTCGATCTCGACGACTACAAACGTACCCTGATCGCGCGCTTTGCCAATCCGGAGATCAAGGACACCCTGGCGCGGCTGTGCGCCGAAAGCTCGGACCGCATTCCCAAGTGGTTGCTGCCGGTGATCCGGGAGCAGCTGGCGCAGGGTGGAGAGATGCATCGCAGCGCGGCGGTCGTGGCCAGCTGGGCACGCTATGCCGAAGGTGTCGACGAGCGGGGCGAGCCGATCACCGTCGTCGACCGGCTCAAGGACGAATTGATGGCGATTGCCAAGCGCAATCGCGACGAGCCGACTGCCTTCATCGAGAATCGTCAGCTGTTCGGCGATCTGGCCGACGACGAGCGTTTTCGTGCGGCCTATCTCGATGCCTTGGAGCGGCTCTACCGCGACGGCGCGCGTGGCTGCGTCGAGCATCTCGTCGCCGGTTGACCCCAGTGGCTGGCGGCGTAAGGTCGGCGTTCGCGCCGGCCTTCAACGCGGTACGGAATCGGAACTGATCAAGGGATGGATACGATGTATATCGGCGTGGATTGTGGCACGCAGAGCACCAAGGTCGTGGTGGTCGATGGTGACGACGGTCGCATCGTAGGTGAGGCTTCTCGTCCCCACCAGCTGGAGCAGGGCGACCACGGCCGGCGGGAGCAGCGGGTCGAAGAGTGGACCGAGGCATTTCGCGGCGCGCTCGACGAGGCTCTGGGCGATGCCGGCGTGAAGGCGGATGCTATCCGGGCGATCGGTATTTCCGGCCAGCAGCATGGCATGGTGGCGCTGGACGGCGATGGCGTGCCGGTGCACCCGGCCAAGCTCTGGAACGACACCGAGACTGCCGAGTGGAACGCGCGGCTGATCGAGCAGCTCGGCGGCGAACAGGGCTGCATCGACAAGCTCGGGCTGGTGCTGCAGACCGGCTACACCGCCTCCAAGATCGCCTGGCTGCGGGAAACGCATCCTGACGCCTATCGGCGGATCGCCACGCTGCTGCTGCCGCACGACTATCTCAATTTCTGGCTGACGGGTGAGCGGGTGGCCGAACCGGGCGATGCTTCGGGTACCGGCTACTTCGATACACGCACGCGAACCTGGCGCCGCGACGTTTTCTCGATCATCGCGCCGGAGCTCGACGCCGACCTCGTGCTGCCGAGACTGATCGATTCCCGCGAGGTAGTGGGGAAGGTGCGCCCGGAGCTGGCGCGCGAGCTGGGGCTCAGCGATGACGTGCTCGTCTCCAGCGGTGGTGGCGACAACATGATGGGCGCCATTGGCACCGGCAACATCGCGCCGGGCCGGGTCACGATCAGTCTGGGGACCTCCGGCACCATCGCCGTTCACTCTTCCGATCCGGTGGTGCCGGACAACGCCATGGTGGCGAACTTCTGCGCCAGCCATGATGGCTGGCTACCGCTGATCTGCACTATGAACGTGACCTCGGCGACGACCACGCTGCGAGAGCTGGTCGGGCTCGATATCGACGGTTTCAATCGTGCCGTGGCCAAGGCCGAACCGGGCGCCGGTGGCATTACGCTGTTGCCGTTCTTCAGCGGCGAACGGGTGCCGGCACTGCCGCAGGCGCAGGCGAGCATGAGCGGCATGACCAGCTTCAACACCACCCCGGAGAACCTGTGTCGTGCCGCTGTCGAAAGCGCGACGTTCGGGCTGCGCTACGGCCTGGAACTGCTCGGGCCGCTGGCCAGCCAGGCAACCCAGATCCGCCTGGTCGGCGGCGGCGCGAAGAGCCCGATCTGGCGTCAGATCGTCGCCGACGTTCTCGATATTGAAGTCGTCTGCCCGAAGGTTACCGAGGCGGCGGCGTTCGGCGGCGCGATCCAGGCCCGCTGGTGCGATGATCGCGAGTCCAGAGTGGCGCTGGACGATCTCTGCCAGCACTGGGTGCGCCTGGACGAATCCACGCTGACTCGCCCTCAACCGGAAACCGTCGCCCGCTATCACGGTATCTACCGACGTTACCGGGAGGCGCTGAGCCGCGAGCACGGTATCGCCTGAGACTCTTGCTGGAAGTATCGCCCCGGCGACGTTGAAATCACCGCGGGGCTCCCTCATAGAGGGGACGTGCGGTGACTTTCTTGCCGGTCTTTGCTCGCCCGATCTCCCGTGCAACCGTGAACGAGCCTGGCACCGTCCAACTCGAAACTCGATGTGGGTCACGGCGACCGTCACGCATCGGTGTTATGCTTTTAGAATCAGGATTGCGAAGGGATGCAATCACACGCTACGACGATGGAGTGACTCATGACGCAGCAACTCGACTCTCTCAAACAGCTTTCCATGGTGGTTGCCGACACCGGTGATCTGGATGCCATCCGCCGCTATCAGCCGCACGACGCGACCACCAATCCGTCTCTGATTCTCAAGGCCTTCGATCTCGAAGGTTATCAGGCGCTGATCGACGAGACGCTGGCCGCGGTGAAGTCGGAAGTGTCCGATGCCGACGCCCGTGTCGAGGATGCGGTCGATCGTCTCTGCGTGGCGATCGGCACCGAGATCACCAAGATCATTCCTGGCCGTGTCTCCACCGAAGTGGCCGCCAAGCTCTCCTTCGACGAGGAAGCCAGCTTCGAGAAGGCCCATCATCTGATCAAGCTTTACGAGAAACAGGGCGTCTCCAAGGACCGCGTGCTGATCAAGCTCGCTTCCACCTGGGAAGGCATTCGCGCTGCCGAAAGGCTCGAGAAGGAAGGCATCAAGTGCAACCTGACGCTGCTCTTTTCCGATGCCCAGGCGCGTGCCTGTTTCGAAGCCGGCGTCTATCTGATCTCACCCTTCGTCGGCCGCGTCACCGATTGGTACAAGAAATCCACCGGCACCGAATCCTACGCGCCAGACGAGGACCCGGGCGTCAAGTTCGTCCGCGGCGTGTGCGACTACGCCAGCCAGTACGGCTACAAGACAGTGGTCATGGGCGCCAGCTTCCGCAACACCGATCAGATTCTGGCGCTGGCCGGCTGTAATCGCCTGACCATTTCGCCGGCGCTGCTCGAAGAGCTCTCCTCCGCGGAAGGGGAAGTGACACGCAAGATCACCGACGAGGGTAGCGGCACCGAGCGTCTCGATCCGATCGGAGAAGCGCAGTTCCGCTGGGAGCACAACGAGGACGCCATGGCGACCGAGAAGCTGGCCGAGGGTATCCGCACCTTCGCCGCCGACCAGAAGAAGCTGGAAGGCTTGCTGGCCAAGCGTTTGGGTTGATAGCCCTTGGGCTGACTTCTCATCGCTGTCTCGAAATGAAAACACCCGGCCATATGCCGGGTGTTTTTTCGTGGGTAGTTAGGATTCGTCTGATTCGCTGGCGGAGAGCCTGTCACTGATCGTGCATTAGCGATCCTCACCGTTGATTGACGAGGGGGCTTAACGCTCGCCCCCTCGCCGCTCCCCCTCTTTTGGCGTCGCAAGACCGCGAATCCCGGTATGAGAATGCGCCTGCGCTTAGGGTCGGCGCGCACGGACATCCTTGTCCTGGCGCGCCTCGCGCGACATCCCTGTCGCGCGACCCGGCTTGGCGCTTCTCATCCCGCGCGGTCTTGGAGACGCCGGGAGGCAAATTCTAGCCTCTAGATCTACGACTGTTCAGCAATCAGGCCTTCCATACGTCCGCCAGAATCTCGTAGGACTTCACCCGTTCGGCGTGATCAAAACAGTCGGTGTTGACCATGATCTCGTCGGCGCCGGTCTGTTCGAGCAGGTTCTCCAGTTGCTGCCGCACGCTCTCCGGCCCGCCGACCACGGCGGCCCCCAGATTCTGAGAGACCATGGCCTGCTCCTGTGGCGACCAGTCGAGGTTTTCCACCGGTGGCAGGGTGCGCGTACTTTTGCCGCGAATCAGATTGAGAAATTTCTGCTGCTGCGTGGTGGCGAGAAAGCGGGCGCGCTCGTCGGTGTCGGCAGCGACCAGTGGAATCCCGATCATGGCGTGGGGATTGTCGAGCACTCCCGGCTGGAAACCCTCGCGATAGAGGTGCAGTGCCTCGATCATGTAGCCGGGAGCGAACTGCCCGGCGAACGCGAACGGAAGGCCGAGTCTGGCAGCGAGTTGGGCACTGTAGCCACTGGAGCCAAGCAGCCAGATGGGCACGTGGGTGCCTTCACCGGGAATCGCGCGCACGCGCTGGCCGGGCACGCTGTCGCCCAGGTAACGGCGCAGTTCATCGAGGCGATCGGGGAAATCGTTGACGCCGGCGCGCGGGTCGCGACGCATCGCCTGCATGGTGATCCCGTCGGACCCCGGCGCACGGCCCAGGCCGAGATCGATCCGATCCGGGTAGAGCGTGGCCAGCGTGCCGAACTGTTCGGCGATCGCCAGCGGCGGATGGTTGGGCAACATGATGCCGCCGCTGCCGACGCGAAGCGTCGAGGTGGCGCCCGCGATATGGCCGATCAACACGCTGGTCGCCGCGCTGGCGATCCCGTCGATGTTGTGGTGCTCGGCCAGCCAGTAACGGTTGTAGCCGAGTCGTTCGGTCTGTTGGGCCAGGTCGACGCTGTGACGGAAGGTCTCCGCCGCGGTACCGTCGCGCGTGATCGGTGCCAGGTCCAGCACCGAGAGAGGAATATCGGCAAGTCGTGACATGAGCGTTCTCGTCAAGAAATGGGTGGACGCTCGTTAGCGCCCTCATGATCCCTATCATGAGGGCGCCAGAGACGAATGCAACCGATTCCACCGCCGCCGATCTCCGCGCTGCCTCCGGGTTGCTCGGACGTTCGAACGAGGCGTGCGCCTAGATCTCATTCAGCAGAGCCTGAATGTCCTGACGACGCCCGGCATCGGCCGTCTCCCTGCCGGGGCGCGGCGCTGCTGCCATGGCCTTCTCGATGGCCTGGCGGGCCTTCGCATCGTCGCCCTGATCGTGGAGGAAGTCGGCCCAGAAGTAGTTGCTGTCGATCCCGTCGGGATTGAGGCTCAAACCTTTCCGCAGCAGCTGTCGCGCCTTGTCGTCGTCACCGAAGCTGATGGGCCAGCCGGGCACCTGGTGATAGAGCGTCCCCAGGCTGGTATACGCCGAACCGCTCAGCGTCGTCGGATCGATCGACAGCGCCTGCTCGAACTCGGCACGGGCCTCCTTGACCTGCGATAGGGCGCTTAGACCGCCCTCCGCGCCTGCCTGAGAGCCACGAATGATACCCGCCCAGGTGTGTAGTTCTGCACTTTTGGGTTGTGCTTCAAGTAAAGCCTGAGCGCGCTGATAGAGTTGCTCGAAGGCATCGGCACGCCGCGCTTCCGGCGTCTGGTACTGAATGTTGGCCCAGCGGCTCTGGAGTTCATGCAGGCCCGCGGCGACCGTCGCTGCCGAGACCGCGGTCGATGCCGAAGCCGTCAAAGGTTGTGCCGCCAACACCATGGGGCTGTCGGTAAGCGCGATCCCTGCCGTCGAGGCGAGAACCATGGCGAGAACCATGGCCTTCAAAGAGTGCTGTGCTGTCATGGTGATCTCCCTGTGCGGGTCAGGACGACGTGGAAGGACGACGCGCATGTTGCTGGATCGTTGGAAGCTGCTTTTTGAGCGCGCGATCGACGAGGCCTGGCAGCATGCCGTTAAGCTTGACCAGCAGGCACTCCGGCCAGCCAAGTTGTCGATCACGAGCATGCTTCTCGATGCCGCGGATGACGCTCGCGGCGACGTGAGCGGGTTCGTCCACGTGGTTGCCCAGCGCGGTGTTGAGGGCATCGGCGCGGTCACTGTTCATGCTCGTGCGGGTGGCACGAGGCGAGATATGCAGCACCTGGATCGGCGTATCGGCTAGCTCTCGACGCAAGGCCTGACTGAATCCGCGCAAGGCGAACTTGGTCGTGCAGTAGGCGGTATAGCCCGGGTGGCCAATCGCCCCGAAAGCAGATCCGAGGTTGACGATCCAGGCGCTATTTTCGTGCAGCAGTCGCGGTAGCAGCGCCTGAGTGAGCAGCAGGGTGGCTGTTACGTTGAGGTCCACCATCGACGATATCGCCGCCGGAGACTGCTCGTCGAAGAGGCCGAAATGATTCACCCCGGCGGCGTTGATCAGCATGTCGATTCGTGCGCCATCGGCGGCCTCGACGATCCTGCGACGCTCATCTGGTGCCGTCAGGTCGGCGGGGAGCGCACGAATGCGCTCGGGCGCGAGCGCTGCCAGGTCTCTCAGCACGCTGGCGTTACGCCCCACGATCAGCATCTGGGCGCCGCGCTGGGCCAGCAGTGTCACGAGTTCCCGTCCGATGCCGCCACTGGCGCCCGTGACCAGGATGCGGCGATCAGACCAACGCATGGCTCAGGCCCTCATGACTGGCGACGTCGCCGGCAGCCCGCTGAAGATTGCGGAACATGGCACCGTAGAGGCGATAGACCATGTTGGCGGAATCGATGATGGCCTGTAGGTCGGCGGGGTCTTCGAGCCGGTTGATCTGTTCCTCGAAGAACGCCAGATGCCCGATATCGAGGCTGCCGTGGGATTCGAGGTAGCGAAAGGCGTTGGCCGGGAGTCCGGCACCGTCGCGCATCTGCTCGGCGGCTTGGGTGGCGATGGCGGTACTGGTGCCCTCCAGCACGTGCACCATGCCGAAGAAGCCGACCGGGTTGTCGTAGGCTATGACATCACGGATGTAGCGCACCATCAATTCGGTAGCCGGCGCGGGTGTCGCACTGGCGACGGCATCGGCATCGCCCCCAATGGCGCGAATATCGTCCAGAATCCACTCCTGGTGGCCGTACTCCTCCTCAATGTATTCCACCAGCGCGCCACGCAACCATTCGAGGCGAGCCGGCAGGCGCGCCCCGCAGGCCATCATCAGCGGCACCGTCTGCTTGACGTGGTGATAGGCCTGTTCCAGAAACGCGAGATAGATGTCGCGCGTGATGTTGCCCTCCAGCGCCCGGCGAATGACCGGCGTGTCGAGCAGCCATTGGCGATGACTGGCAGTGGCTTGCTGCAGTTTTTCATAGTGGGACATGATGTCGTCTCCTGAGGCGTAAGCGGATGTCTTACACATCCGCCGGTGGATAGACCGGGCTCGTAAGCCAGGTGTGGTAATGGTTGACCAACGCGTCACGGCGCAGTCGGCCATTGGCGGTTGCTAGACCGTTTTGTGCAGTAAAGGGGGCGCTGCGTTGCCACAGTGAGACGCGCGCGTAATCGGGCAACCGGGCATTGGCTCGCGCCACGGCGTCTTCGATTTGGCGATCGTTGACCCAGTCGCCTCGCGGCACCAACAAGGCACGATTGAAGGACTGCGCTTCACCGCTCACCCAGGCCTGGGCAAGCGCGGGTTCTGCGGTCAATTCAGCCTCGACCCAGGCCGGATCGACATTGCGGCCATAGGCGGTGATGAAGACCTGGCGATGACGTCCCTTGAGCCTCAGGTCATCGCCATCCCATTCACCTAGGTCGCCCGTGGGCCAGACCGTGGGCGCCGGGCCGCTGTCACCCAGGTAGCCCAGCATCACATTGCCCCGAACCAGCACCTCGCCATCTTCGGACAGGCTCACCTCCGCATGAGGCAATGGTCTGCCCACGCGACCGGGTCGATGTTCACTGGGACGCGCTTCACCGGGACGATTGAGTGTGACGACGGACGCGCACTCGGAAAGGCCGTATCCTTCGAACACCGGCCAGCCTGCGGCTTCCGCGCGCGCCAGGAGCGCGGGCGACACCGTGGCCCCGCCGACCGCGAAGAAACGGCCAAAGCCGATGGGCCCATCGCCTTGCTGGGTGAGTAACGCCGAAAGCAGTTGCGGCACCAGAATGAGACTGTCCGGCGCGTGATCGGTAATGACCTGCCAGCCGAGGGCGCTATCGAAACCACTTGCCCCCAGCCAGCCGAGTGCCCCCAAGGAGGGCAGTGTGACGCTGCCGCCCAGCCATAGTGGGGCGTAGATGCCACCGATGTTCTCCAGCAGCGTCGCCAGCGGGAGTATTGCCAGGTGTCGGCGCACCTCGACGCTAGCGGCGATCTCGGCGAGACTCTCGGCGACGACGAGCTGATTGTCGCTACTCAGGCAGACGCCTTTGGGTGTGCCGCTGGTGCCCGAGGTGAAGGTGATCTTGTGCGTGCCTTCGGGTAAGTCTGGAAGTGACGAGACACCGCGGCGCTGCCAGAGCGTGGCGTCTCTGGTGTTCGTGGAGCCGCTGGTGTCTGTGATAGCCACGAAGCCCGATGCCGTCGCCACGGACGGCGTCCCGATCAGCGTATCCAGACCTGCCTGATCGACCACGTGGGCTAGCTGTGACGGCGCAAAAAAGCCGGGTAGCGGCACGCTGACGATGGCTTCCTGCATCATCGCGAGATCCCACAGTACCCAGTCGACGCCATTATCGAGGGCCAATCCGACGCGCTGACTACCGAGTTGACGTAGCTGCTGTGCGCGGGATTCGACGAGCGTCATCAGTTCGCCGTAATCGATCGACCGGGTCTCGTCCTCCAGGGCGACACGGTTCGCGTCGGTCTTCCCCAGCGTCCACAAATGGTCCAGAAAGCGCTCACGCATGATCGGTATCCTTGAGAAGCGGGGCAGCGGCGGGCACGGTGTTGATGATCGTGCGGTCGCCAGCCGGGGCGAGGCGATGCCAGGCGGCAAGCAAGTCGCCACCCATGACCCAGGGGCGGTGCAGGTAATAATTGCCCCAGTCGCCTTGCGCGGAACCCAAGCGGGTCGGGTTGGCCTCCGCGAGACGATGGACGTCTAGGCCAAGGCGTCGAAACCCATTGCGAACGGTTGCCGTTGCGGTGAATGCCAGCCACCGGCACTCCTCGGCAACGAGCGAGGCAACCAGTGCTCGAATCAGCGGGATCGTCATGCCAGGCCGACGAGCGGCCAGATTGCCGATTTCCGCCAATGCCGTGCGATCGACCTGGGTCTCCAGAACGGCGGAGAGGGCCTGCTCGATGGGCGTTTCCAGGTAGTGCTCTAGAAACAGCGGGGATGCGTCGGCTCGACGCACGCCGACGGCAGCCTGCAGTTGATCTTGCTCCCACAGCCCGTAGAGATGCGGTGCGAACTGGGCGATCGAAGCGCCATGCTGCTGCCGGTAGGTATCCGCGATGAAGTGCTCGAGCGTGGCTCGCTCCTGACTGTTCCGACTTTCACGCCAGATGATGTTCGCCGCTGGGGCAGATAAACCCGCCATCGATAGCCCTCCACCCAATATGATGAGGGCGAGATTGAGGCACAAAGGCTTAACGAAGACTTACGTCGAGGGAACTTTCGTTTGACATCCCGTTGACTCGCCAAGGGCTGCGAGGTAGACCCGGAGCGGCCGCAGAGAGTGGAGGCTTCGTCTACACTGTTGGCGTCAGAGGCAATCAGCACAATCAAAAGGGGACGACATGCCCAAATTCGGCAAGCAAGGCGTATTCATCGTCTCGGCGCTGGTGATAGTGGCGATCGTGGCCGTTGGTGCCATTTTCCCGACGGGATTCGGGAATATCGCCAATTCGGCACTGGGTGCGACCACTCACTACTTTGGATGGTTCTATCTGATCTCCGTATTCGGATTCGTGATTTTTCTGGTGGGGCTGGCATTCAGCAAGTACGGAAAAATTCGCCTGGGTCCCCAGGACAGTAAACCGACCTATGGCTTCTTTTCCTGGGTGAGCATGCTGTTGGCGGCAGGGTTCGGCGTCGGCCTGGTGTTCTATGGCATGGCGGAACCGATGACCCATTACATGACGCCGCCTTATGGCGACGTGGCGCCGGAATCCGCTGAATCCGCGCGTTACGCGATCCAGTACGCGTTCTTCAACTGGGGTATCCACCAGTGGGCGGCATTCTCTGTCGTCGGTCTGATCATCGCCTATTACCAGTTCCGCAAGGGACAGGCCGGCATGGTTTCCAATGTGCTGTCGTCGGTAACGGCCAAACGCCCGAAACTGCGTCGGCTCGGGCCGATCCTCGACATCTTCGCCGTCGTCGCGACGGTGATGGGTGTGGCGACTTCCATTGGTCTAGCCGTTCTTCAGATCAATGGCGGCCTACATTCGGTATTCAATGTTCCCGAAAACATGATGTGGCAGTTCATCATCATGGGGGCGATGTTCGTCTGCTACATGATCTCGGCAACCTCGGGTCTGGACAAAGGCATCAAGAATCTGTCCAACCTCAACCTGATCATCTGCTTCGCATTGATGTTCTACATCCTGTTCACGGGTCCGACCATTGCGATTCTCGAGACCATCACGCTGGGCATCGGTGATTATCTACAGAACTTCATCGGCATGAGCCTGCGGATGTCGCCTTACGACGATAGCCAATGGGCGTCCAACTGGACGATATTCTACTGGGCATGGGTCATTGCCTGGTCACCGTTCGTGGGTACCTTCGTGGCCCGGATCTCGCGTGGTCGCACCATCAAGCAGTACGTTTTTGGCGTGCTCGTCGTGCCGCCGCTGCTGGCCTGTCTGTGGATCGGCGTCTTCGGTGGTGCCGCCATCCAGATGGAGATGAACAGCGATGCCGGTCTGGCACAGGCGACCTCGGACAACATTACCTCGGCGCTGTTCCAGATGTTCGATCTGATGCCGTTCTCGAACGTGCTGTCGGTGGTCGCACTCTGTCTGATCTTCATTTTCCTGGTGACCTCGGCGGACTCCGCGACCTACATCGTGTCGCAGATGACCGATAACGGCTCGCTCAATCCGCCGCTGATGAAGCGGATCATCTGGGGAGTGCTGATCGCCGCGATCTGCCTGACACTGCTTTCGGCAGGCGGCGAGAACGGGCTCAAGGGACTGCAGTCGGCATCGGTACTGGCAGCGTTACCCTTCACGTTCATTCTCTACGGGATGATATTCGTGACGCTGAAAGAGCTTCGTGCCGATCGCAAGGCGATGCTGACCGCGTTGTATCGCCGCCACAGCGATACGCCGGTAGGGGCCGATGCCTTCGAAGCCGAAGAACTGGCAGACGAGGACCGTTACCGTCGCGCGCCGGATATCAAGAATCGTCGTATCAACCCGCGCTGACCGATAGCGCTGTCGACCACGGCCCCGATCCGAACAGGATCGGGGCCGTTTTGTGTCTAGGCCGGCCCTCGGTGGCGGGTCAGGTCAGCCAATTTCAGACGTAAGGGTGGAGAAATAGGTCGAAACGACCTAATTTGATACCGGATTGAACAGTCTGCTAACAGACTGGAGACTCAATTTGAGAGGCGTGCCGCCGTTAACACCATAATGACGAATTGCGGAGCCTGCCCATGCCCCCCGCCTTGAAGCCTTCTCGCCAGCTGCACCATGGTGCGACTCGACGCGCGACCGTGCCTTCCGATTCCCGAGTCGACCGCTGGCTCAACCTGCTGGTAAGCGTGTTCGTGACCACGGCGCTGGTCGTCGGCAGCGTGGCGCTGCTCGTCACGCTGCTGTTTCAATGAAGTCGGCGATTGCCGCCACTGCCTGAAAGGCTGACAGCCCCGCCTGCAGAAGTCCGTGGTTTCGACATGAACCTACTCGCGACCCCTTATCGCTCCTGGCTGCGGCGCTGTTGCAGACGCTGCATCGACGCCACCAGGTCGTTGAACCGTTCACCCTGGATCTGCACATGCGCCTTGATGGCCGCTTCCGCAGCGTCGGCATCGCCGCGTTCCAGCGCTGCCATGATCGCTTCGTGCTCGTCGAAACTACCGGTGAGGCGGTGGCGGGCGTGCAACTGCAGACGACGATACGGCTTCAGGATGGCGTGCAGCCGCGCCGCTTCACGGGTCAGGAAGTCGTTGTGGCTGGCCTGATAGATCAGATGATGAAAGGTGCCGTTTTCGTAGTAGTAGCCGTCGGCATCGCCAGCCGCCATGCACTCGCGACAGGCGGTGTGGGCATCGCGCAAGGCGGCCAGTTCCTCCTGTGACATGCGTCGTGCCGCCAGGCGCGCGCACATCCCCTCCAGTTCTGCCATTACCTCGAAGCGTTCGACCAGCTCGGTCACGCTGAGCTGAGCGACGAAAGTCCCGCGCTTGGGGAGGACGCGAACCATGCCGGATGCCGCGAGTTGCTGCAGCGCCTCGCGAATTGGGGTACGCGAACAGTCGAACTCGCGAGCCAATGCTTCCGGGTCCAGTTTATCCCCCGGCGCATACTGACCATCGACGATGGCATCCTCGAGCAGGTCGCGAAGCCGCTGGGCATGCGGGGTGCGGGCCATATTAGACTTTCTCCTATGTTGACACCGGGCGGGTAGCGGCATAACTGTTATATATAACAGAGCGATGACATGTATGTTAACAGTCGGTTCCCGGATTATCGGATTCCGACGGTCGCATTCCTCCGCCTCGCTCCGTTCAGCGCTTGCCGCTGCCGCCAACTCCGGTAGTGCAGGCTTCAGCCACAGACCCGAGAGGGCCGGCATGAACGTCAACATGAATTTTCTGCAGGATCTTCTCTCCAGCATCGGCCGCCGGACACGGGGTCAGCATCTTTCCGGCGGCGAGGGCGCCCCGAGTAGTCTGGCGAGGCTCACGTCGGTATGTGAAACCCTGATGCAGCCCGGTGGCGAGGCATCCCAGATTCTGATCGCCCAGGAGGCACTCGAGCGCTACGCCTCGCTCGGCGACAGCGATCGTGTCGCTTTTTTCCAGTTGCTGGGGGAGCGCTACGCCGCCGAGCCCGACGCCATCCATCAGGCCTATGCGGCGTACCGTGACAACGGAGACAACGCCAGTCTGCAGCAGCTGTTTGCAGCCTGTGAGCCACGCCGCCAGCATCTGTTACGTCGGCTCAATCTCTGCCCCGGCGGGACTTACGAGCTGGTCAAGATGCGTGCGGACCTGTTGCGCTGTCTCAAGACCAACCCCGAACTGGCGCCGCTGGATGCCGACTTCGATCATCTCTTCGCGTCCTGGTTCAACCGCGGGTTCCTGGTACTGGAGAGCATCGACTGGAATACGCCGGCGGCGGTGCTGGAAAAGATCATTCATTACGAGGCGGTACACGCGATCGGCGACTGGTCGGATCTTCGCCGACGTCTGGACCCCGAGGATCGCCATTGCTACGCCTTCTTCCACCCGGCCACGGGCGACGAGCCGCTGATTTTCGTCGAGGTGGCGCTGTGCCGCGGTATCCCCAACAACATCCAGACGATTCTCGAAGGGGGCGACGAGGTGCGTCCGGAGGAGGCCGATACGGCCGCCTTCTACAGCATCAGCAACTGTCAGGCCGGCCTGCGCGGCATCTCGTTCGGCAACTTCCTGATCAAGCAGGTGGTGCAGGAGCTCAAGCGCGAGCTGCCCAATCTCGAAAACTTCGTGACCCTGTCTCCGGTGCCCGGTTTCGCCAGATGGCTGGCGGACGCGCGCGACAGCGGCGCCTGTCAACTGGCAGATGAAACCGCCAAGGGAGTCGATGAAGGCCGCTGGCTGGAAGACGCCAGGCTGCGCGACAAGCTCACACCCGAGATACGGGCTTTGGCGGCGCATTATCTGATCGATGCCAAGCGTGACAACGGCCTGCCGCTGGACCCGGTAGCCCGCTTTCACCTGGGCAACGGGGCCAGTCTGCATCGGCTCAACTGGCCGGGCGACAGCTCCGAGAACGGACGCCGTCAGTCCCACGGTCTGATGGTCAATTATCTCTACGAGCTCGATCGTATCGAGCAGAATCACGAAGCGTTCAGCCGCGAGGGTACGGTGGTCTGCACCAGCGAGATCCGTCGTGAGGCCAAGCAGGGGCGTTCGCGCTGCCGCCATGGCTCGCGAACCGATGCCTGACCGGCCATGACCGTTTATCAAAGCAGGAGTGGTGGAATGAATCAGAATCTGTATCTGCAATTCTCGGGCAATTTCGAGCGCCACCCGGACAAGGTGTTGATCGACACCCCGAGCGGCGAGCGGTATCGCTATCGCGACGTGCTTTCCACCTCGCGGCGGATGGCAACGGTGCTGCGCGAAAGCGGCGTGGAACCGGGCGATCGCGTCGTGGTTCAGGTCGACAAGAGCCCGCAGGCGATCATGCTGTATCTCGCCTGTCTGCAGACAGGCGCCGTCTATCTGCCGCTCAACACGGCGTATACCGAAGCGGAAGTCGAGTATTTCCTGACCGACGCCGAGCCTCGGGTCTATGTCTGTCGGCCGCAGGATCTCGAGATCGCACAGCGACTGGCCGAGCGTTGCGGCGTGGCGGTCGTCGAAAGCCTGGGTGCCGATGTCGATGGTTCGTTGATGGAACGGGTCGGCAACGCCGAGGAAGATTCTCGTCTCGCCGACCTCGAAGCCAATGACCTGGCCTCGATCCTGTATACCTCCGGCACCACCGGGCGTTCCAAGGGCGCCATGCTGAGCCACGGCAACCTCGCCGCCAACAGCCAGGCGCTGGCGCAGACCTGGCAATTCACGGCCGACGATCATCTGCTGCACGCGCTGCCGATTTTCCATACTCATGGACTGTTCGTGGCGTGCAACATCATTCTGACCGTCGGCGCCTCGATGACCTTTCTGCCCAAGCTCGATGCCGAGCAGCTGCTGGACCTGATGCCGGGGGCGACGGCGCTGATGGGCGTCCCGACGTTCTACACCCGGCTGCTGGCCAGCCCGCGCCTGAACAGGGAGACGACCGCCAACATGCGACTGTTCGTCTCCGGTTCGGCGCCGCTGCTGGCCGAGACCCATCACGAATTTCACCAACGTACCGGCCACGCCATTCTCGAACGCTACGGCATGACAGAAACCAACATGAACACGTCGAACCCCTACGACGGCGAGCGCCGCCCGGGCACGGTCGGCTTCGCGCTGCCGGGTAGCGAAGTGCGCATCACCGAGCGCGAGAGCGGCAGGACGCTGCCGGCGGGGGAGACGGGGCTGGTGGAAGTTCGCGGGCCCAACGTCTTCCAGGGATATTGGCGCATGCCGGAAAAGACCGCCTCGGAGTTTCGCGACGACGGCTTTTTCATCACCGGCGATCTCGGGCTGATCGACGACGATGGCTACTTGCATATCGTCGGGCGCGACAAGGATCTGGTGATCTCCGGCGGCTACAACGTCTATCCCAAGGAGATCGAACAGTGGATCGATGAACTGCCGCAGGTCATGGAATCGGCCGTCATCGGCGTGGCGCATCCCGATCTCGGCGAAGGGGTAACCGCGGCCGTGGTGCTGAAAGCTGGCGAATCACTGGACGAATCCCAGGTGCTGGCAGCGCTCAAGGACAAGGTCGCGCGCTACAAGCAGCCCAAGCGGGTGTTCTTCATCGACAGCCTGCCACGCAATGTCATGGGCAAGGTGCAGAAGAACGCGCTGCGAGAACGCTACGCCGATATCTATCTCCGTGCCGAAACGGCCAATCCGTAGGCGAAAAGAGGCGATCACCCCCGCCGCGTGGGTAACGCGGCACGACACGCCAAGCTCCGATGACGGGCCTAAGACATAACCATTCTCTATAACAACGCCCAAGAGGTGATAACGATGGTGATTTACGGTGTAGCACTCCTGGCCGGCTGCATGCTGGCCGGGCTGATCATTGGCGACGTACTCGGCCAACTGCTGGGGATCGATGCCAACCTGGGTGGTGTGGGTATCGCCATGCTGCTGCTGATCTTCGTGACCGGCTATCTCAAGGATCGCGGCAGGCTGCCGGAAACGACCGAAAGCGGCATCAATTTCTGGAATGCCATGTACATCCCTATCGTCGTCGCCATGGCGGCGAGCCAGAACGTGGCTGCCGCCTTCAGCGGTGGCATGGTGGCGATCCTGGCCGGTGTGCTCTCGGTCGTTCTGGGATTGGCGCTGGTACCGGTGCTGACCGGCAAGAAGACCGATGACGCGAGTCCGCTCGAGCCGACCCCCACCGCCCCTAGCGGCCACTGAGCGAGGTATTCGACATGAACGATTCCATCGTTTCTCTGGTCGACAAGTATCACCTGATTGCGGCCTTCGCGGTGATCGGTCTCACCATGTACGTGGCCTACTGGCTCAGTCGTCATCTGACCGCCGGGCGACTTCACGGCTCGGCCATCGCGATCTTCATCGGCCTGGTTCTCGCCTATATCGGCGGCGTGTCGACCGGCGGCAGCAAGGGGCTCTCGGACGTCACGCTGTTCTCCGGACTTGGCTTGATGGGCGGCGGCATGCTGCGGGATCTGGCGATCATCGCGACCGCGTATGGCGTGCGCTTTCAGGAGATCAAGAAAGCGGGGCTGCGAGGCCTGATCGCGCTGTTCCTCGGCGTTCTCGTTTCGTTCGTGGCGGGGGCAGCCGTCGCGGTGGGCTTCGGCTATACCGATCCGGTCGACATCACCACCATCGCGGCGGGTGCCGTCACCTATATCGTCGGGCCGGTGACCGGGGCCACCCTGGGGGCAAGTTCGGAAGTGATCGCGCTGTCGATCGCCGCCGGTCTGGTCAAATCGATTCTGACCATGATCGCGACGCCGATGACCGCGAAGCTGATCGGCCTGGACAATCCGCGTTCGGCGATGATCTTCGGCGGTCTGATCGGCACGACCAGCGGTGTCGCGGCGGGCCTCGCGGCCACCGATGCGCGGCTGGTGCCCTACGGCGCGATGACCGCGACGTTCTACACCGGGCTCGGCATTCTGCTGGCCCCGACGGTGCTGTTCCTGGCGGTACGAGCGGTGTTCTGATTCCACGCCGTCGAGAGAACTCGCTCGCGGCGCGGGAATCTGACGATCGGCTATCGGCCGATCGTCAGCGTTACAGCGTCGAAAGCGTCGGGTCGTCCTGCGCTTCCGGCCGAGAGGTGGGAACCGGCACGATCGCGACACAGCCCCGGCCGGCCGACTTGGCCTGATAAAGCGCCTGATCGATCTCTTCCAGCAGCGCTTCCAGGGTCTGCTGACGATGCTCGCCCACCCCCGCGGAAAAGCTCACCCGGAGCCCGGCGGCACTCAGAGGGCGGTCGACCAGTTGCAGTAGCACCCGATTCACCGTGGTCTGCGCCGCGAAGCGATCGATGCCGGGCAGAATCATCAGAAACTCCTCTCCACCCCAGCGAATCAAGGTGTCGCTGGTACGCAGCACGCCCGCCACGAAATGACTGAATTCCTTCAATATCGTGTCGCCGACCGCGTGGCCGTAACGGTCGTTGATCGCCTTGAAGTGGTCCAGGTCCAGCATGACAACGGAGATTTTGTCGCCGCAGCGCCTGCTACGTTCCAGCGACTGGCCGAGCATCTCCAGGCCAAATCGACGATTGTGCAATCCGGTCAGATGGTCGCGCGTTGCCAGGTACTCGAGCCGTCGATTTTTTTCCTGCAGACGACGTTCGACGTCGAGACGCTCTGTGATATCGACGAGAAAGGCAATGCGTTGGGGTTGGCCCTCTTCATCGTGGCTGACCGTGTCCTCGATGATCACGCTTCGTGTCGATCCATCCTGTAGCCGGACTTCCACGGCTCGGCGCTGGTTCAGTGCCTCGGGGAAGCCGGAGGCATGATGCTTCTCTGCCTCCGGCTGGTGCCGGGCAGGCAACAGCTTGCGAAAGTGGGCGTTCAGCAGCTCACTCTCTGCATAGCCGAAGAACTCGCAGAAGGCGGGGTTGACCAGGCGCAGATAGCCTTCGGCATCGATGATGCACACGCCCATGGCCAGGTTGCCGAGCATCTGGCGAAGATGCGGTTGTGTCTGTGACAGCAGACTCGGGGTGTCGTCCACGGCGGTGATCTCGCCGATGGCGACCAGTACGTGAATGGTGTCGTCGGCGCCGTCCGCCGTTTCCAGCGCTGATACTTTCAGCTGAAGCGACTGCAGTGGCTGCAATGGCTGACGGATGTGGAAACATTGCCACTGCTGCGACGCATTCGAAGCGCTGGCCATCAAGGCCGGGTGATCGTGGCGTGGGACCGGGCAAAACTGTGCATCGAGCCACTGCCAGGGATCGGTGATGGGTAAACGATCCCCGATCTGCAGCCGAGTTTTCGCCGTCTCGTTGGCATCGACCAGCAGTGGCATGCCTGCTTCGAGCCGATAGATCAGCGCGGCAATATTCAAGGTGTCCAGCCCATCCGGCGTGGAAGGACTCTCCACGACCTGAGGTGAGGAGGGATTTTTCGAAGCAACCATAAGCCAGGATACCGGGGTCAAACGGTGGAAAGAGTTACCGGAAATGCCGCGATCGTCAGTGTTCGCCTCGAACCAGCGCGAAACGAGAATCCGGACAGGCCGGTAGTTGTTCTGCAACCGGTCTGGCAAACCAGTATCCCTGCTGCCTGGCGATACCATGGCGGTAGAGCCAGCGAGCTTCTTCTATCGTTTCGACGCCCTCGGCCACCAGCGAGATATCGAGCTGGCGTGCCAGGGTAATGATGTGGCCCAGAATCCATTGCTGCCGTGGCGCTGAATGGATGCCGCTGACCAGCTGGCGGTCGATTTTCAGCACATCAGGCGTGATATCGATCAGCAGGTCGAGATTGGCGTGGCCGGTACCGAAATCGTCCAGCGCCGTTTTCATCCCCATCGCCTGGTAGCTGGCAACGATGTTCTGGAGGTGGTGACGATCCTTGACGCTTTCGGTTTCGGTAATCTCGAAGCACAGCCGACTGACCGGCCAGCCGACCCGGTTGGCGGCTGCCAGCGTGGCTTGAATGCACGCTTGGGGTTCGTAGACGGCGTTGGGCAGAAAATTGATCGAAAGAAGACCTTCGGCGCTCAGTTCGTGGGCCATTTCGATCGCCTTGACCCGGCAAGCCTGATCAAAGCGGTAGAGATTGGAGCCGTCGACCCGGGCCAGTACTGACGCGGCCGATTCGCCTTGGGTTCCTCGCACGAGCGCTTCATAGCCGTAGACACGGCTTTCCTCGATGTCGACCAGTGGCTGAAATGCCATGGTGAAATCGAAATTCAGCGGTTCATCGCAGCGTCCGCAAACGTTATGGTGTCTGGCGCAACCCGGCATCGTTGTCCTCCTTGACGACAAGCACGGTGAGGTTCGTCCTTGCCATCGATGCGCGCCATGGCGTTCTCGACAAGTCAACCAAGCCTAGAATACATGACTGTGCTCGAATAGCATCGATTTGAAAGGAAAGTATGAGAAGCGGTGTACGGCACGCCTCCAAACACCGATCCGACGGAATCCATGAAGCCATCTCCGCTGACCCTATTCTGCCTTGTGGCGATCGCCGCCGGCATCGCCTTCGACAAGGGCATCTGGCAGATTACGCCGGCGTGGAACCCCTTCGCGCCGCTGGTGGTGAGCGACCCGGTGACCCCGATCACCCGCTGGAAACTGAAAGCGCTGTCCGGCGATGGTGAGGCGTGTCGAGAAGCCCTGAACACGGCCCCGGATATCGCCTACACCCCGTTGGCCGATTACACCCCGGCGGCCGGTTGTCCGCTGGAGAATGTGGTGCGGTTGGCACATACGCAGGTCCGATTCAACGCCAGCTTCGTCGCCAGCTGCCCGCTGGCGCTGGCATGGACCATGTACGAGCGGCACGAGCTGCAGCCGCTGGCTCGGCGGATCTTCGGCGAGCCCGTGTCCCGCGTTCAGCATTACGGCTCTTTCGCGTGTCGTAATATCTATCACCGCGAGAATGCCCGGCGCAGCGAACACGCCACGGCATCGGCCCTCGATGTTGCGGCTTTTCAACTGGCGGATGGGCGTCGCATCGGCGTGCTCGAGGATTGGGGCGACGGCGGCGATCTTGGCCGTTTTCTCGAGGAGGCGCAGGCGGGCGCCTGTCGCTATTTCGGTACCACCCTGGGCCCGGATTACAACGCCGCCCACGCCAACCACTTCCATCTCGGCATGCGCGGCGTCTCGTTCTGCCGTTGAGCTGGCATCCGCGGCTAGCCGCATTATCCTTCCGCCGAACCGCTTGAGTCGTTCACGCTATCGAGCCAGCCGTATCGTCGATCCCCCGGTTTCCCGTCGTCGCTTGATCATGACAAAAACCGCCAGGAGACCTAAGGTTGTCGTAAATCTCGCGCACGCGCATGCCGGAGGCACCATCGACGGCGTGACGTCGGGAGGGCAGCAACACCCGTTCCAGTTATCGACGAGGAGTGATCCATGCGTTTGACCATCAAAGGTATCGAGGAAGGCAAGCCGATCCCTGCGCCGTTCGCGTTTGCCGTGCCTGATCCCGAGCAGCATATGCGCTTTAGCGACAACCGTAATCCGGAAGTGCGTTGGCTGGACGCACCGCAGGGAACACAGAGTTTCGTGCTGCTGGTGACCGACCCTGACGTGCCGGGCGTGGCAGACGACGTCAACCAGGAGGGCAAGACACTGCCCGCGGAATTGCCGCGCGTCGATTTCTATCACTGGGTTCTGATCGACATTCCCCGCGAGATCAATCTGATCGAAGAGGGCGAAATGGCCGATGGCGTGGTGCCCAAGGGCAAGACGCCGGGACAGACCGCCAAGGGCATCAGCGGTATCAACGGCTACACCGGGTTTCTGGCCGGCGATCCCGACATGGCGGGTGTCTACGGCGGCTACGACGGGCCTTGCCCGCCCTGGAACGACGACGTCATTCATCGCTACACCTTCGGCCTGTTCGCGCTGGACATCCCCACGCTGGAGCTGGCTGGCGAGTTCACCGGCGAGCAGGCCCGCGAGGCGATGAAGGGCCACGTGCTGGCCGAATCGAGCGTTACCGGGACCTATACCCTCAATCCGGATCTGCGCTGAACCTGCATGACGCCGCCAGATGATGAAGCGATGCGTGGTGCGATACTGGCCATGGCTCGATCACGCGGGCCCGACAAGACTTTCTGTCCTTCCGAAGTGGCGCGCGAGCTGGCCGCTGAAGCGCAGGAGTCGAAGGCGACATCATCGTCGCAGGGCGATGACTGGCGAGCGTTGATGACGCCCATACGGGACTGCGCCCGCGTTCTGGCTCGCGAGGGATGCCTGCGCGTGACCCAGCGAGGCCGGGAGCTTTCACCCGACGCCCCCTGGTGTGGCGCGATTCGCCTGCAACGATGCCCTGACAGCGATGAGTGACGACTCGCGCGCGGTCCGTCGAACCGGCATCGGCATGATGGTGCTGTTCTGGGTCCTGCTGCTGTTGCTGGCGGGCTGGTGGTTTCGCGGCGTCGAGCAGCAGCGTCGCCACCCCAATACCGAACTGGCCAGCATCGTCGCCGCCGAGCAGACTCCGGTCACGCTGGTGCGCAACGTCGATGGACACTTCGTCGCCCCGGGCGAAATCGACGGCCATGGCGTGAGGTTTCTGATCGATACCGGGGCCACCTACGTCTCTCTTTCCCGCTCGCTCGCCGACGCTCTGGGGCTTTCTCGCGGACAGGAAGTCACCTTCGCGACCGCCAACGGCCGGGTGAAAGGCCGGCTGACGACGCTCGACAGCGTCAGGCTGGGCGGTCTCATGGCCCGGCAGGTGCCGGGATCGATCCATGCCGGCATCGATGACGATGTCGTGCTGCTGGGCATGAGCTTTCTGGGACGCTTCGATATCCAGATACGCGGTGACCAGATGATTCTGGGACTGCCCGATCGGTGATTGGAATCATGATGGGACGAGCCTGGCCGCTGTGCCCGCGGCCCTATTCGAGAGTGGGAGCGGCATTCGTCGCGCGGATGAAGCGTCTTGCGAACTTGTTGCCCGATTGGCGGGCAGGATAACGAGCTTCCGCTGATGGTCAGCGGTGAACCTTGAGGGAACAAACGATGGTGGCGGGAAATCTTCGGCTGAGCGTGCTGGTGCTGACAATGCTGGTGTTGGCGGGCTGTGAAAGCCTATCGACGGGATCGTTCCAGATGCCCGATATCTTCGATCGCTCCGACAGCGACGAGGCGGTGGTGAAACGCCAGATTCCCTTCCCGGCGGACGAATATGCCAGGCTCGAGAAAATCGGAACCTCGGCGGTTCAGGGACGTTTGACCTATCGAACGGCAAACGGCGAGACTCTGGTCGGTTCCGATGAGACGGTTTCCGTGGCACCGGCGACGCGCTATGCGGCGGAAGCCGCCGACGTGGCGCTTTCGGGTCGCAAGATAGAGCCGGCCGACCCGCGCGCTCGTGAATATACCCACTATGCCAAGACCGATGATAACGGTTACTTTGTCGTCAGGAACGTGCCGGCGGGCGTGTTCTACGTTGCCGGCAGCGTGCTGCTTCCCGGTGGCGAATCCCGCAGTCCGATCATCATCAAGCAGATTGAGCTGGGTAAAGGCCAGACAAGGGACGTGGATCTGAGCCGTTGAATTCAATGACAGGAGAGTCGAGTCGTGCTGACTATCTGGGGACGGCGTAGTTCCTATAACGTCCAGAAAGTACTGTGGCTGGCGGATGAGCTGGGGCTCGATTATGCCCACCGACCCGCTGGCGGTGACGAGGGCGGCCTGGATAGCGAAGAGTTTCTGGCCCTGAACCCGAATGGTCGAATTCCGGTCATTCAGGATGGTGATGTCGCCGTCTGGGAGACCCATGCCATCTTGCGCTATCTGGCCGCTGAGTACGGCGACGGCGGGTTTCGACGCGCGACGCCTGGCGCGCAGTCGTGGAATGATCGCTGGCTCGACTGGTCGCTCTCCGAGCTGGAGCCTGCGTTTTTCGGCGGCGTTTTCTGGGGTTTTTATCGTACGCCTGCCGATCAGCATGATGATGCCGCCATCGAGCGCTCCCTGGCTCGCTGCGATACTCTCTATCGCCTGCTCGATAGCCAGCTGTCGGGGGCGCCATTTCTGAGCGGCGACACTCTGGGGCTGGCGGATATTCCGGCTGGCACCACCCTCTACCGCTATTTCGAACTCGAGATCCCGAGACCGTCGCTGCCCAATGTCGATGCATGGTACCGGCGGCTCGAGTCCCGGCCCGCCTACCGGCGCCATGTGATGCGTCCCTTCAATGACCTTTATGGACGACTGGCTTATTGAGATTGAAGTGCCGCTCTGAACGCCGATGATTTTCCTCGCGGAGGTCGGCCTGATCATTCCCTCGGCTGAATTTGCCCATTAACTGCGTAGCCTGTGGGCGATACTGGGTTACAAAAGGAACAATTCGGGTATGATGCAGGTTAGTTCGCCATGAGCTCTGCTCAGGCGTGGCATCAGGCATGGTGCTGAATGTGATGGTATTTGAAGACATCAAGGCAGTGATGGTGAGTAATATCGACTTGGCACTTGATGCCGCTTGATACCGTCATTCGCTCAATAATAAATCAGGACCGTGGTATGCAGGGTTTCGAGGCCAACTCAAAGGGATGGATGACAGCTTGGACAGCACTGCACATCAAGATCGCGTATTGATCATCGAAGACGACGAGCGCCTGGCGCATCTGACCCGCGAGTATCTGGAGGCCAATGGCTTTCAGGTTTCGCTCGAGCACGATGGCGCTCACGGGGTGGAACGCATCGTCGAGGAACAGCCGGATATGGTGATTCTCGACCTGATGCTGCCCGGTGAGGATGGGTTGTCGATCTGCCGTCGGGCGCGCCCGCATTATGCCGGCCCCATTCTGATGTTGACGGCTCGCACCGACGACATGGATCAGGTTCTGGGCCTGGAGATGGGGGCCGACGATTACGTGCCCAAGCCGGTTCAGCCCCGGGTGCTTCTGGCACGCATGCGTGCGCTGATGCGCCGTGCCGATAGCCTGGTCTCCACCAGCGGAGCGACACGACTGACGTTCGACAACCTGGTCATCGACAGTGCCACCCGCGAGGCCTGGCTGGAAGAAGCACGTATCGACCTCACCAGCGCCGAGTTCGATCTGCTCTGGTTGCTGGCCGACAACGCCGGTCGGGTGCTGACGCGGGAGGAGATATTCTCCCAGCTGCGTGGCATCAAGTACGATGGGCAGGACCGTTCCATCGACGTGCGGGTTTCTCGCATTCGACCCAAGATCGGTGACGACCCCAATCACCCTCATCGTATCAAGACCGTGCGCAGCAAGGGGTATCTGTTCGTGAGGGATAGCTGAGCCGAAGCGACGTCGATGTCGAGTCGCGCCTGGCAGGTCGTTTTATCGGCACTGTCGCTGGCTTCGGTCGATGGCGCTGGTGGCGTTTGTCGCCGGGTTCGACACCTTCGCCGAGCGCTTTGGACCTTTGTCCGAAGCTACGGGTCCTTGTCGGAAGCTTCGGGTCCTTGTCGAGACTGGCGATGGCTTTCGCGATCACGGCATCGGTCGTTGGCCCTTGATCCGCCACGTGCTCGCTCGATATCTTCAGAGCATGGCAACGAGGGGCCGGCGTGGCTTCTGACGGTGCCCGGTTCACTCGACCATCCTTCATCGATGGATTCAGCCTCCGCCTGACATCGGACGACTCTGACCTTCCGAGCCATTCACGAAGCGGATTGCCGCGCGAGATCCAACATGCGTCGTTCCTTTACCGACAGCACCTTCCTGCGATTCTACGTATCGCTGCTGGCGGCGTTGGTCATCACCTTTGCACTGGTCCTGTTCGGCTTTCTGATGGTCGACAAGGTGCGCCAGGAACATTACCGGGAGAATCTCGTCAGCGGTCCGCTGGCGCTGCTTTCCGACCTGGTCTCCCGCCAGCCGCTGGTAAAGCGTGATGACTGGCTGGCATCGATGGCGTCGACGCTGGGCATGCCACTGGGGTTGTTCAAGCTCGACGACCTATCGCTGAACTACTTCGAGCGCGCTCGATTGCGTGAAAATCGACCGGTGATCGAATCGACCGACGATGGCTGGCGATCCCTCTATCAGCTGCCGCACTCCACCTGGGTGCTGGCCGCGCGCATCAACAGTCTCAACGAGATGCAGCTTCGCGGTATCACCGAAGTGTTGCGTAGCTGGTTGAGCGGTGAGCGGGACGATATTCAGGCTCGTCGGCTCGAACGTGTCAAACGACAGTTCCATATTCCGATCGGTCTTTACACCTCGCCACCTACCGGGGTCGACCCCATCCAGGCCACGCGTCTGGACGCGGGCGAGGTGGTGGTGCGGCTGGAGACGGGCCTGAGCGCGCTCTATATTCATGCCCGGGTCGGGCCGGACCGCTGGTTGCGAATCGGCCCGCTGCCCAGTTTCGAATCGATGCCTCTGTCGCTGGCGCTGGCCTTGCTGATCATGGTGTTGACGACGCTGGCGGGGGCGATCTATCTCATCGTATGGGGTGTCGAAGGCCGGGTCGGCCGGCTCGAACGCGCCGCCACGCGAATCGCGGCAGGTCATCTCAACTCGAGAGTGCGAGTAGACAGCAACGACTTCATCGGCCGCCTGGGAATGGCGCTCAACGGCATGGCGGCGCAGGTACAGTCGCTGCTGCGTAGCCAGCAGGAGATGATTCGTGCCGTCTCCCATGAGCTTCGCACGCCGGTGGCGCGCATCCGTTTCGCGGTGCAGATGCTGGAAGATCTGAGCAAGGACGATGTTGCCCAGCGACAGCTGGCGGGCATCGACGAGGATATCGCCGAACTCGATCGGCTGATCGATGAAATTCTCACCTACGCCAAGCTCGACAGCGAGAATGCCCAGGGGGTGACGCTGCAGACCGAAACCCTCGAGTGCCGCGCGGTAGCCTGGCGAGTACTGGATACCTTGAGCCCGCTGCACCCCCATCTCGAGCTTGGCGTCGCCGATGGCGAGGAGCTGGAAGTGGAAGCGGAGCCACGCTACCTCCAACGTGCGGTCCAGAACCTCGTCGCCAACGCCTGCCGCCATGCCGAGAGGCAGGTCCTGGTGACGGTTCATCGAGAACCCAGGGCCGTGCGTATCGATGTCGAGGATGATGGGCCAGGCGTGCCGGAAGAGAAACGCATTGCCATCTTCAAGCCGTTCGCGCGACTGGACGACAGCCGCACGCGGCGCTCGGGTGGCTACGGCCTGGGGCTCTCCATCGTCCAGAAGATCATGGCCTGGCATGGCGGTAATGTCGTGGTCGATCGCAGTGAACAACTGGGAGGCGCCCGCTTCAGCCTGCTGTTGCCGCTACATGGTCGGGAGGCGATCCGGCCGCTGACGTTCGACGACGAAGAAACGATTTGACGCTCTCCCGCCATGATCGGGTGGTCGCGCTTGCGCGCTGCAGTGCGCAAGCGATCAGGCGTCTTCCGATGTGCCGGCCGGCTTGACGCCACTCAGTACCGCAAACGAGGTATCCCTCGCGGTGCGAATGAAGTCCTCCATCCATGGAAGCTCGAGGTTGTCTTCACGGACTGCCGCATAGAGGGTGCTCCACACGCCTTCCTTGCCCAGCGGCAGGGCCTTGACGTAGTCCCGCTCCAGATACTCCGTCAGCGCCCAGTTGGGCAGCGCACACACGCCGCGTCCACTCGCCACCAGCTGCATCATCATTACCGTGAGTTCGGCGCTGCGGATCTCTTGCGGGCGCACGTTGGCCGGGTCGAGAAACTGCGTGAAGACGTCCAGTCGGGAATGTTCCACCGGATAGACGATGAGCGTTTCTGCAGCCAGATCGGAAGGCTCGACCCAGCTGCGCGTCGCCAGCGGGTGCTGCTTGGAGACGGCGAGCAGGCCTTCGTAGCGAAACAGTGGCGCATAGTGGACGCCAGGCAGCGGCTCGGGGTTGTCGGTGATGACCAGGTCAAGCACCTCGCGGGTGAGGCCGGGCAGCAGGTCGAAGTTCTGACCGCTGGGGATATCGACCTCGACCTCGGGCCAGTGATCGCGAAAATGATCGACCGTCGGCATCAGCCACTGGAAGCAGCTGTGGCACTCGATCGCCATGTGCAGGCGGCCCTGCTCGTGGCCTGCCAGGCGAGCCAGATCCCGTTCCGCCAACCGCAGTTGGGGCAGCACCTGCTCGGCCAGCGTCAGCAGGCGCTCCCCGGCGCGCGTGAACGATACCGGGCGAGTCTTGCGAGTGAACAGCGGCATGCCGAGCCGCGATTCGAGATCCTTGATCTGGTGCGACAACGCCGACTGGGTCAGATGAACGCGCTCCGCCGCCTCGACCAGTGAACCGGTGTCGCGCAGGGCAATCAACGTGCGGAGATGACGAAGTTCGAGCATGCTATGAATGTTGCTCACGTTGAGGATTAGATAAACGCGTTTGATTCAGGATGCGTCGCCGGAGAGACTGCCTGCCAGGCAATGATCTGCTTCATTCTAACCGCTAACCCTGAGAGACCCTACACATGACCACCCTGGTGCACACTCTGGGCTATCCGCGTATCGGCGCGCGTCGTGAGTTGAAGAAAGCTGTCGAAGCGTACTGGAAGGGCGAGCTTGGCCGCGAGGGTCTCGAGCACGAAGGCGCGCGTCTGCGCCAGGCGCATTGGCAGGACCAGGTCGATGCCGGCCTGGATGTGGTGACGGTGGGCGACTTTGCGTTCTATGACCAGGTGCTCAACGTTTCCGTGCTGGTCGGCGCCGTGCCGCCCCGTTTCGGGCGCGTCGACGGTGAGGTGGATCTGGACACCAGCTTTCGCATGGCACGCGGTCGGGCACCCAGTGGTGAGCCGGCCGCCGCCTGCGAGATGACCAAGTATTTCGATACCAACTACCACTACCTGGTACCGGAGCTGTATGAGGGCCAGACGTTCCGCATCGCCAGCGAGCGGCTGTTCGAGGAAGTCGCCGAAGCGAAGGCGGCAGGGCATCCGGTCAAGGTGGCGTTGACCGGGCCGGTCACCTGGCTGTGGCTGGCCAAGTCCAAGAGCGAAGGCCTGGACCGGCTTTCTCTGCTCGACGACCTGGTGTCGACCTACGGCCAGATCCTGAGCCGGCTTGCGGACGCTGGCGTGGAGTGGGTCCAGCTGGACGAGCCGGCGCTGGTGCAGGATCTGCCGAGCGCGTGGCAGCGCGCGTTTGAATCCGCCTACAGCCAGCTGCAGTCGGCTCCGGTAAAACTGCTGGTGGCGAGCTACTTCGGCGGACTCGGCGACAATCTGGGGCTGGCGTTGTCGCTGCCGGTCGAGGGGCTGCACGTGGATCTGGTGCGCGCACCGCAGCAGTTGGCGACCGTGCTCGATCGCCTGCCGCCCTACAAGGTGCTCTCTCTGGGAGCCGTCGATGGTCGCAATATCTGGCGGGCCGACCTGAGTCATCTTGTCGCCGAGCTGAGAGATGCCAAGGCTCGCCTGGGCGATCGTTTGTGGCTCGCGCCTAGCTGCTCGCTGCTCCACGTGCCGGTGGATCTGACCAGCGAAACCCGGCTGGACCCCGAATTGAAGAGCTGGCTGGCATTCGCGCGCCAGAAGCTCGATGAGGTCGTGACGCTGGCGCACGTGCTCGATGGCACCGAGACGGCGACGGACCGACAGCGCCTGGAGGATGCCAGTCGAGCCCTGGCCGCGCGGCGCGAATCTCAGCGTATTCACAAACCTCAGGTCGCCGAACGTCTGGCCAGGGTCGGTGCCGCCGACACGCGTCGTGGCAACGTCTACACCGCACGGGCGGTGGCGCAGCGGGAGCGGCTCGGTTTGCCGCTGTTCCCGACGACCTCGATCGGCTCCTTTCCGCAGACGCAGGAGATCCGCACGGCCCGTCGTGACTTCAAGCGAGGCGAGCTCGACGTCGCCGACTACGAAGCGCGCATGCGGGAAGAGATCGCGCTGGTGGTCGAACGCCAGGCCCAACTCGGGCTCGACGTACCGGTACACGGCGAGGCCGAGCGTAACGACATGGTCGAGTACTTTGGCGAACAGCTCGACGGTTTTGCCTTTACCCAGAATGGCTGGGTGCAGAGCTACGGTTCCCGCTGTGTCAAACCGCCGGTGATCTTCGGTGACGTGACGCGTCCTGCCGCGATGACGGTGCGTTGGAGCGAGTACGCCCAATCGCTAACCGACAAGCCGATGAAAGGCATGCTCACGGGGCCGGTGACCATTCTGCAATGGTCCTTCGTGCGCGACGATCAGCCGCGTGCCACGACCTGTCGCCAGATTGCGCTGGCGCTGCGTGACGAAGTCGCCGATCTCGAGCGCGCCGGCATCGCGATCATTCAGATCGACGAACCGGCGCTGCGGGAAGGGCTGCCGCTACGTCAGGCCGAGTGGCAGACGTATCTGGACTGGGCGGTGGAGTGCTTTCAGCTGAGCGCTGCCGTCGCAGCCGACGAGACCCAGATCCACACTCACATGTGCTACGCCGAATTCAACGACATCATCGGTGCCATCGCGGCGATGGATGCCGATGTCATCACCATCGAGACGTCGCGCTCCGACATGGAGCTGCTGGACGCCTTCCAGCACTTCGATTATCCCAACGAGATCGGACCGGGCGTCTACGACATTCATTCGCCGAACATTCCCGAGCGCGCCTGGATGATCGATCTGATGGCCAAGGCGGCGGAAAAGATTCCCCCCGAACGGCTCTGGGTCAACCCGGATTGCGGTCTCAAGACTCGCGGTTGGGCAGAAGTGGAACCGGCATTGGCCAACATGGTCGAGGCCGCCCGCGAGTTGCGCAAGCGCTACGCGTGAGGCGAGTGCCGCGCGACGAACGGCGTGAACGGGGCGTGATCGGTCCCGCCAATACCGCTGGCATGTTAGGCTGAGCGTTGCGCCGCGAGACGATCTCGCGGCGCTTTTTTGTGACCTGCCATCCCTGGCGGTCACCGTCCGGGCCGTCGCTGCGCGACGTCAAAAATCGCTCCCGGCGATTTTTTGTGACGGCTATTCGTGTTCAGACATCTTTCGGGAATCTTGCTCATGTCCAAAGCGCCTCAGGCTGGCAGAGACCGCCGCGCCCTTCATCGTCATCCCTCATCGGTTCGCTGGTTGGCCCTGTCGGTCGGCGCGCTTCTGCTCGCGGGCTGTGCCGGTGGTGGTCAGCATCAGAGCAGCGCCACCGCGCCGTCGTCAGGCCTGGCTGCGCTCAAATCACCGCTGATGCCGAGTGCCTTCTTTGCGGATGGTGGCGATGCCTTCACCGCCTGGCGCTGCACGCCATCTCAGGATCTGGTGACGACCACGCCCGACGATAGCCGGTTGCGACTATGGACCGCACTGGGTGAAACCGAGCTGCCTCGTGCCGTGGTGGGGGCGGGTTCTCGCTATGAGCTCGGCGGACTATCGTTCTGGCGCCAAGGACGCGATGCGCGTGTCGAGAGCGACAACGGTCGGCTGGTCTGCACCCTTGCCAGTGAACGCAAGACGGCCACGCGCCAGGAACATCCCGACACCATCTTCTATGCCGGTGGCAACGAACCCGGATGGAACGTCTCCCTCGATCGCAACAGCCATTCGTTGACGCTGATATCCGACTATGGCCAGGCCAAGGACACCTTCGATTATCGGGTCGCCTCGGTAACCAACGGCGGTGATGCTGGCATGGTGCTGGTCAGCGACAGCGGCCGATATCCCATGGAGCTCGATCTGCGCGCTGGCGCCTGCTTCGACGACATGAGCGGCAGGCCGTGGCCGGTCAAGGTGACGCTGCGTTACGGTGGCCGCGAATTTCACGGCTGCGGTCAGGGGGTCGAGGCCCGTGACTGAATCGCCAGTCAGCGAGTGGATGGCATCGAATGGATGGATGGCCTCGAGCGGGTGGATGGCCTCGTGAGAGTGAATAGCTGGGGTGATGAGTCGAAATCATCGAATGCTTCGTGCCAATTTTCGCGTTTTTCATTTCAAAAAAGCCAATGAATAATGCGTCCAACATCAGCCGGCAAGCGTCGGCATGCTGGTCGATTGGCACCCCCTATTGGAGGCATATTCATGACACAACGCATTCTTCTCATTACCAGCTCCCTTTTCGGCGAAGGCGGCCAGTCCCGCGCGCTGGCGGAGTCCTTCAAGGCGGCACTGGCCGGGCATGACGTCGAGCTGACCGAGCGCGATGTGGTCGAGCAGGCGTTGCCACACCTTACGGGTGCGGAAATGACGAGCTGGATGACCGACCCCGCCGAGCGCAGTGCCGAGCAGACAGAACTGGCGCGGCATTCCGATGCGCTGCTGGCGGAAATCGAAGCCAATGACGTGCTGGTGCTGGCCGTGCCGCTTTACAACCTGGGGATTCCCAGCCAGTTGAAGGCCTGGTTCGACCGCATCTTGCGCGCCGGCAAGACTTTCCAGTACACCGCGAACGGCCCGGTCGGGTTGCTCGAAGGCAAGTCCGGCCTGATCCTGGCAGCACGTGGCGGCATGTATGCCGGCTCCGACATGGATTCCCAGACACCGCACCTCAAGCACATGCTGGGACTGATCGGCATCAAGGAGGTACACACGATCTATGCGGAAGGCCTGAACATGGGCGACGAGCGCAAGCAACAATCCTTGAAGGAAGCCCGGCAGGCGATCGCTCAGTACGTCGAATCGCGGTTCTGATCGATCGGACGACCCTCGGCCGCCAGCCCAGCACGCCGTTCGAGACTGTCGAGCTCGGGCGGCTTTGCTGTCTGCATTGCGCGGTGGCCGATCGGCTATCGCTGAATCCTGATTCACCGATCGGTGGCCGTGGTCTACCATAGAGTGGTTCAACACACTGACGAATCAGGAAGATTTCCATGGAATACCTTCACACGATGGTTCGCGTCGCCGACCTCGACGCTTCTCTGCATTTCTACTGCGATCTGCTGGGTCTGCAGGAAGTGTCGCGCAAGGAGAGCGAGAAGGGGCGTTTCACTCTGGTGTTCCTGGCGACGCCCAACGACACGCCGCGTGCCAAGGCCGAACAGTCGCCAATGGTCGAACTGACCTACAACTGGGATCCGGAAACCTATACCGGCGGACGCAACTTCGGGCACCTGGCCTATCGCGTCGACGACCTCTACGCGCTGTGCGAACAACTGCAGGCGGGGGGTGTCACCATCAACCGTCCTCCTCGGGATGGCCACATGGCCTTCGTCCGTTCGCCGGACGGCATCTCTATCGAGCTGCTGCAGAAAGGCGACGCGCTCGAACCCAAGGAGCCCTGGGCATCGATGGAAAATACGGGTAGCTGGTAAGCGCCGTGAATCGTTCGATCTTACTCTTCTTCGGGTGGCTGTTGCTGGTGGCGATTGCCGCCAGCAGCGGTATTCTGGCTCCGCCGGGTGAGTGGTATGCCGCGCTCGCCAAACCGCCGCTGACGCCACCTGACTGGCTGTTTCCTGCCGCCTGGACGCTGCTCTATCTGATGATGGCGGTGGCGGCCTGGAAGGTCACCCTGATCGTGCCGCGCGACGAGCGCCGGGGGGCGTTGACGCCTTTCGTGCTGCAGCTGATCGCCAACGGTCTGTGGTCGTGGCTGTTCTTCGCGGCGCACTGGATGCTGATCGGCTTGCTCGATCTGTTGCTGATGTGGGGGCTGATCGTGTGGACGATCGTGACGTTCTGGCGCCATTCCCGGTCTGCTGCCGGATTGCTCGTGCCCTATCTGGTGTGGGTCAGTTTCGCCGCCTATCTCAATGCGTCGCTGCTGATCCTCAACTCGCCTTGGGGCTGATGGCTCGAGCCACGGCGATGAACGACGTCTCTTCGAAAGCCAAGGAGGGCTCATGATGCGGCAGGCTAAACCGCTTCCCGCCGATATCGAAGACGCGATGCGTCGAGAAGCGGTCGATCTCGAGCGGCTGGATCGCGAGATCTATCGTCAGTTCGATCGAGATCCGCTGACACCCATCGTCGGCCTGGGCCCCCGCGCGGCGAAGCTCGCCGTCTTCGGGCGCGATCCCGGCAGGAAGGAGGTCGAGATCGGGTTGCCGTTCGTCGGCGCCGGCGGACAGAAGGTTCGGGACGCGCTCTATCGTCACCGTCACGGGCGTCCGTTGCCGGACTTCGAGGCATCACTGTCGGTGGGCGAAGATCTGTTCTGGATCAACACCGTTCCCTACAAACCGCTCGGCAACAAGGCCTGGTCGATGGCGGTGAAACGGCGTTTCCAGCCGCTGGTGGCAGCGCTGCTGATGCGGCAGTGGAGCGGCGATCAGATCATCACGCTGGGGCGCGAAGCATTTTTCTGGTTCGGAATCGGCCAGACGAAAGAGATCCGCGACGCACTCGAAGCCTTCTGGTCCCGGGACGATCGTTTCAGCGTGACGCACGTGACCGAGCTGACACTCGACGACGGCGAGCGCAAGCGCTTCGTCCTCGCACCTCTGCCACACCCATCGCCACTCAATCAGCGCTGGTTCAAGCGCTTTCCCGAGTTGCTGGATCGGCGCCTGTCGACGCTCGACGTCTGAGACGGCCGATCCCCGGGGTTCAGTCCGGACGGGCCGCCATGCGCCCGCTACCCAGAAACATGATCGCAAGTGCGCCGAACAGATACATACCCTGGAGTTCCAGCGTCCAGCCGCCCTGACCGTTGAGTGTCCACAACTGGCCCATGTGGACGAGAATCAGTGCCACGATCATGTTTGCCGCCATCAACAGCCCGCCGATACGAGCTTGCCAACCGACGATCGCCATCAACGGGGCGACGATCTCACCGATGAGTACGCCATAGGCGACGAACGACGGCAGGCCCATTCCCGACAAGTGCTGAGCGATGCCGTTGAGGCTGGTGGGGTCCATCAGCTTGCTGATGCCATGAAGCAGAATCAGGACGCCGACACACAGGCGTAGCAACAGCTTGCCGAGATCTTCATTGTGCAGGAAGCGCATTAGCAGAGTTCCGTATCGTTCAGGTTCCGGTGCCGGTTCGGCGCACTCAGGCTACCAGAACTGGCGTTCTTTTCATGGGGCAAATATTCGCGGCTTGATTTGTAGTCCCAGGACTACACGATCGATATCTGTTATTACAATGTTGTTTTTTGTCAAAACCGGCGATACTCGGTCTTTGATTTCCGCCCGGCTGATCGACGCTTTCATGGAGCCAGCCCGGGAACCGCTCTCGAAAACGGGTCATATCCCAACACAATAACGAGTCGCACATGCGGAGCCTGTTCTTTGCTATTCGGCAGAAATGTACCGAGCTCTGGCGAAGGTGTACCAAGGCGCCCGACGCTCTTGCTGCGGAGCGCCGACGCAGCTTCGAGATCATGGCCGAGATCTATCTGCTGGCATTCTGTCTTCAGGCGGCCGTGGCGCCGCTGATGTTTCTCGTCGATCGCCCGCTGCTCGGCGGACTCAATCTGCTCTGCCTGGCGGCTTATGTGGTGGCTCTGGTGCTGCATCACCGGCTTTTCGTGGCCACTGCCCTGACGATAAAGCTTTGCACGTTTCTCGTCTTCGTCATCGTCGGGGTGGCCGTTGCCGCCAATCAAACCAGCTTGATCTACTATCTGCTGTTTGCCGAAGTCGAGCTGATGCTGGCCGATCTCCGGCGCCGCACCAAGATTCTGGTCACCGCCTGCCTGATCGCGATCACGCTCGGCGTACTCCATCTGCCACCGCTGCACGGCACGGATGCGACGTCATCGGCGGTGGATACGATGCTCTCCGACCTGGGACTGGCGCTTGTCTTCGTCATGCTCTGCGTGGTGATTCTTCGCATGCTGGCGATCACCGATCACCATGAACATCGCTATCGCAGCGATGCCATGTACGACTCGCTGACGCGGGTGCTCAACCGGCGTGCCATCTTCGAACGGGCTTCCGTCCATTGGCGGACGCAGCGCGATTTCGCCGTCGTGCTGGTAGATGCCGATCACTTCAAGGAGATCAATGACAATCATGGTCATACGACGGGCGATGCGGTGCTCTACCATCTCGCCACCCTGTTGCGGGAATCGCTACGCGGTGAAGATAGCGTCGGCCGGGTAGGCGGGGAGGAGTTTCTGCTGCTGCTCCCTGACGCAGGAAAAAGCGACAGCATTGCGGCTGCCACGCGCATCCGCGACTCGCTGGCGAACCATCCCTGCCGCCTCGATAAGGTCGAGCTATCGGTGACGCTGTCGATGGGGATCGCGACTTCCGATGAGGGGCTGCATCTGCGGGATCTGATCGAGCTGGCTGACAGACGCCTTTACGCGGCCAAGTCCGCCGGACGTGACCAGGTGGTGGCCGAGGGCTATCTGGATACCGCCGCATCTCGCAATGCGCAGCGTCTGGCTCAGGGCGTCGAACGTGCGCTGGAGACCGACGAGGCGTAGATTTTCCGACAATCTTGCACCCGCGGCGAGCCTGGTTCACGGGCTCAACGGGCCAGGGGCAGACGTGACAGGCAACGCTGGACGAACCTCGTCATGCCGCCAGCCACCGGGGTGCAGAGGACCCACGGCAGGGCGAGCAGCGCAATGCTGAGCGCACCCATGTAGACGTCGCTGAACCAGTGCGCGCCAACCATGATGCGGGGAGCGCTCAACAGCAGTACGAAGGCAACGCTCCAGCCGGCGGTACGCCGATCGGCGAAGCGCAGCATGAAGCCGGCGAAGATCATCAGCATCAAACCGTGATCGCCGGGAAAGCTGTTCGAAGCGCTATCCTTGGTCGGAATCGAGACGATATCGGTCAGATGGGCCGCGTGTGCGAAGAAACGCGTCGGACTGGGGTGGCCGTAGGTAATCGCCTTGTTGGTCACCACTGCGATCACCCCGGCTGTCAGCAGCATGGTCACGCCGATGCCGAGCCAGCGCCGCCATCGATCAGGCCGCGGATCGCGGCGCATGGCCACACTGAACAGTACGCCCATCACGGCAAATGACGCCGCGTCGAAGAAGCGCGTATTGAGCAGTGCCAGCACGTCATCCCATAGTCCGTTGTCCGGCGTTATCCACTGATTGAAAGTCCAGAAGATCCGATCATCCAGATCGGTCCAGGGCAGCCCGTGGGGCAGGGCCCAGCTCAGCAACAGGATCAGTCCGGTCAGGTTGAAGCCTAGCAAACGTTTCCATTGCACTTTCATGGGTCACTCGCAGGGTGAATCGTCTGCGAGCATTATAATTTAAGCGATTCATAAGGAACAGTGTTTGATAACTGATTCCGAGTACCAGCGTGCAAAACGCCTCCACGGCCTGGGCCGGTGGAGGCGCTTGTCCCGCTCCCCGCCACGCCGACATCGACGCGCTATCCAGTCCGGCGTGATATCGGGTGTGGCGCGGTGTCCATCCTGTCGCGGCGCTTACAGCTCCATGATCTTGGTCCGCTGCTCGACCAGAACCTGGCGGGTGGCCAGATACTCCTTGAGCTTGCCTCGCTCCTTCTCGACCACCGCCTCCGGCGCCTTGGCGGTAAAGCTCTCGTTGCCGAGCTTCTTCTCGATGCCGACGATCAGCTTGTCCTGCTTGTCGATCTCCTTGGCGAGGCGCGCAAGCTCGGCATCCTTGTCGATCAGATCGGCCATCGGCACCAGCACCTCCATATCGCCGACCCGTTGGGTTGCCGACAGCGGCGCCTGCGCCGGATCGTCGAGCCAGGTCACGCTCTCGAGCTTGGCCAGTTTGGAGAGGAACAAACGGTTGGCGTCGAGACGCTCGCGATCGCCGGTGGCGCCCTTGGTCAGCAGGACGTCCAGCGGCTTGCCGGGGGCGATGTTCATTTCGGCGCGGATATTGCGCACCGCGACGATCACGCCCTTGAGCCATTCGATATCGCGGATCGACTGTTCGTCGATCCGGGAAGCATCCGCCTCCGGCCACGGCTGGGTCATCAGGCTATCGCCTGAGGCATCGGAAATCGTACCCGCCAGCGGTGCGACGCGCTGCCAGATCTCCTCGGAGATGAACGGCATCATCGGATGGGCCAGGCGGAGAATCACCTCGAGCACACGGACCAGCGTGCGGCGAGTGCCGCGCTTGGCCTCGATGGAGGCGTTCTCGTCCCACAGTACCGGCTTGGAGAGCTCCAGATACCAGTCGCAGTACTCGTTCCAGACGAAGTCGTAGAGCGCCTGAGAGGCGTGATCGAAGCGATACTCTTCCAGCGCCTTGGTGACCTGGGCTTCGGTCTGCTGCAGGCGCGAGATGATCCAGCGGTCGGCCAGTGACAGCTCGACGCTCTCGCCGCCGAGGCCGACATCCTGGTCTTCCGCGTTCATCAGCACATAGCGCGAAGCGTTCCACAGCTTGTTGCAGAAGTTGCGATAGCCGTCGAGGCGGCCCATGTCGAACTTGATGTCGCGACCGGTGGTCGCCAGCGACAGGAAGGTGTAGCGCAGCGCGTCGGTGCCGTGCGACTCGATGCCGTCAGGAAACTCGCTGCGGGTCGCCTTCTCGATCGCGCGGGCTTTCTGCGGCTGCATCATGTTGCCGGTGCGCTTGGCCACCAGGGTTTCGAGATCGATGCCGTCGATCAGATCGATCGGGTCGAGCACGTTGCCCTTGGACTTCGACATCTTCTGGCCCTGGGCGTCGCGCACCAGGCCGTGAACGTAGACGGTCTTGAACGGTACCTCGCCGGTGAAGTGGCCGGTCAGCATGATCATCCGCGCGACCCAGAAGAAGATGATGTCGAAACCGGTCACCAGTACGCTGGTGGGGTGAAAGGTCTCGAGTTCCGGCGTTTTCTCCGGCCAGCCCAGGGTGCCGAAGGTCCACAGCCCGGAGCTGAACCAGGTGTCGAGCACGTCGTCGTCCTGGGTCAGCGTGACGTCGGCGGCGATCCCGTGCTTCTCGCGCGCCTCTGTCTCGGTGCGGGCGACGAACACATTGCCCTCGGCGTCGTACCAGGCGGGAATGCGATGGCCCCACCACAGCTGGCGGGAGATGCACCAGTCCTGCAGGTCGCGCATCCAGGCGAAGTACATGTTCTCGTAGTTCCTGGGCACGAACTCGATGTCGCCGTTTTCGACGGCTTCGATCGCCGGCTTGGCCAGCTTCTCGACCGCGACGAACCATTGGTCCGTCAGCAGCGGCTCGATGACGTCGCCGGAGCGGTCGCCGTAGGGGAGGGTGTTGGTGACCGTCTCGACCCGTTCGAGCAGGCCGGCGGCGTCCATGTCGGCAACGATCCGCTCGCGCGCGACGTAGCGATCCAGCCCGGCGTAGGCCGCCGGCAGGGTCGCGTCGATGTCGGGCAGCGGGCGGCCCTGCAGATCGAACACCTCGGCGCGCTCGAGCACCGTGGCATCCTGGGAAAAGACGTTGATCAACGCATGGTCGTGGCGCTTGCCGACTTCGTAGTCGTTGAAGTCGTGGGCGGGGGTGATCTTGACGCAGCCCGATCCCTTTTCCATGTCGGCATGTTCGTCGGCGATCACCGGAATCCGACGACCGACCAGCGGCAGCTCGATGAACTTGCCGATCAGCGAAGCGTAGCGCGGATCTTCGGGATTGACCGCCACCCCGGTGTCGCCGAGCAGCGTCTCCGGGCGTGTGGTGGCAACGACCAGATAGTCCCTGCCATCGGCGGTCCTGGCGCCACCGGCCAGCGGATAGCGGAAGTGCCAGAACTGACCCTGCTGCTCGCGGTTCTCGACTTCGAGATCGGAAATCGCGGTGTGAAGCGTCGGGTCCCAGTTGACCAGGCGCTTGCCGCGGTAGATCAGCCCCTCGTCATGCAGCCGCACGAACACTTCCTGCACCGCCTGGTAGAAGCCGTCATCCATGGTGAAGCGCTCGCGGCTCCAGTCGACGCTGGAACCCATGCGGCGTAGCTGGCGGGTGATATGCCCGCCGGACTCTGCCTTCCATTCCCAGATCTTGTCGGTGAACGCCTCGCGGCCCAGATCGTGGCGCGTCTGGCCGGTCTCTGCCGCCAGCTTGCGCTCGACCAGCATCTGGGTGGCGATGCCGGCGTGATCCGTCCCCACCTGCCACAGCGTGTTGTTGCCACGCATGCGTTTCCAGCGCACCAGCGTGTCCATGATCGTGTCCTGGAACGCGTGGCCCATGTGCAGGCTGCCGGTCACGTTGGGCGGCGGGATCATGATCGAGAATGGCTCGCCTTCGCCGCTCGGGGCGAAACGGTTGTCGGCTTCCCAGCGTTCATACCAGCGGGTTTCGATCTGATCGGGTTGGTACGTCTTGTCCATGGCGGCTATCGGGCTCGGCAATGAGTGGCGACGACACGCGGCACACCCGGCTTGCGAGGGGCGAGGTGCGGCGTAGCGAAAATGGCGGGGATTATACCCTTTGGCGGCAGGCGGCGTCATGGCGGGAGTCCGCCGGACTCTATTTGGCGGCACCGTTGCGAAACGTTGGCGAGCGCAGCCACTTTTGCTAGGAAACGCTGAATGAATCGACGAGCGGAGTAAAACGCAAGGCGTACGGAGCACAGGAACCGGAGCCTAGGGGTGTAGGTGAGGATTCCTATCGGACCGGCGCCCCCGGCACCGCACAACGAAGCGATTTGCCGGGGACGCCGAGTTCGCGCAGACATTTATGCAGTGTTTCCCTAGAGCTTGTGCGCCTCGACCCGATACCCCCGGTCCTTGTAGGTCTTCCAGCAGGCGCGCTTGGTGCGCAGCACGTCCTGGTGCTGGTTGATGATCTCGGCGACACGCTCCAGGCGCGAGAACCACTCGGGGATCTCGTCGTTCAGATTGAGCATCGCCTGTACGCCGGGCTCCGGTACGGCTTCCCAGCCGATCGTCACTGGCGGTGGCGGATCCATGGCATCGCCCGCGACGCGATGCGGGACGTAGCTCTCCTCTCGGAACGTCCACAACAGTTCGTCGAGTTCGCGAGCCATGGTTTCGTCCTGGGTGTGGATATGCAGCTGATAACCCTTGCGATAGATCGTCTCCGCCAGTCGGCAGGCGAAGGTCAGCCGGGCTTCCAGCGTGGTATCGGGCAGGATGTAGAAATCGACTTTGGTCATGACATTCCGTTGATGGAGAGCTTCGGGCCAGGGTTACGAGTTACCAATGTTACCCGACTCGATACCGAGCGAGATGAGGGGTCTCAAGCGAACCCGAGCGATTGCGCGAGCTAGCCTCAGGCAAGGCGAATCCAGCCAAGCGAGCGCAGTCGAGGGTTCTTCAATGAGCATCGCGAAGCTGGATTCAGCATCTCGTCACTGAGTCGGCGCCAATCGCTCGCGCAGGCCCGACCTCTCTTAAACGCCGCCGTCGATGTCGATGAGTGCACCCGTCGTGAACCCCGCCTCGGCCAGCCACAGAATGCCGTTGGCGATCTCCTCCGGCTCGCCGATGCGACCCATCGGGATCACCGAGCCGGCGATGTCGGGCTTGTCAGGGTTGCCGCCGCTGGCATGAATGGTGGTGCGGATGACGCCGGGCCGGATGGTGTTGACGCGAATGCCTTCGCCGGCGACTTCCTTCGAAAGCCCCTCGGTCATGGTATCGATGGCGCCCTTGGAGGCGGCGTAGTCGACGTATTCCCCCGAGCCGCCGAGGTGGGAGGCCGCATAGCCGACGTTGACGATGGCACCGCCGTTGCCGCCGTGCCTGGTGGACATGCGCTTGATCGCTTCGCGGGCGCAGATGAATGGGCCGACGACGTTGATCTTCATCATCCGATCGATGCGCTCGAAGCTCATTTCGTCGACGCGGCTGATCTGGTCGACGATGCCGGCGTTGTTGACCAGAACGTCGACCCGGCCCAGCTCGCGGTCGACGGTCTCGAACATGGCAACGATGGCGGCTTCATCGACGACGTCCGCCTGGATCGCGATCGCGCGACCGCCGTCGGCTTCGATCTCGGCGACCACCTTGTCGGCGGAGGCCTTGTCGCTGCGATAGTTGACGGCCACGGCATAGCCTTTCTGGGCGGCCATGATGGCGGTGGCGGCGCCGATGCCGCGGCCGGCGCCGGTAATGATCATCACGGGTTTCATCACATCCTCCTTTCGCAAATGGATCGTCGAACTCTCGAGACGAAGCGACCGCCGGTGGGCGGTCGTTTCGGGTCTACGATCTGAGGCTCGACGTGTGGCACGGTGTCAGCGTAGGACGAAATCTTTCCCTTCGCACCGGGCCTATCGCATCAGTCAGATTGCCTCAGGCCGATTGCATCGGGTCAGTCGCGTCAGGCCAGTTGCATCAGCCAGCCGCGAGTGTCTTCGCTGCGGCCGTACTGGATGTCCAGCAGGCGCTTGCGCAGCTTGGCGCTGACCGCTTCGCCTTCGATCGGCGGCGTGACGATGCGGTCGCTTTCGGTCACCAGCTGGCCGATCTGGGTGATGACGGCGGCGGTACCGCAGGCGAACACCTCGACGATGTCGCCGTTGGCAACGCCGTCACGCCATTCGTCGATGCTGATCGGTCGCTCTTCCGGCGTGAGGCCGGCATCGCGGGCCAGCTCCAGGATGGAATCGCGGGTAACACCTTCCAGAATCGTGCCGGTCAGCGCCGGCGTGACCAGACGACCATCGCGATAGACGAAGAACAGGTTCATGCCGCCCAGCTCTTCGATCCACTTGTTCTCCGCCGCATCGAGAAACGCGACCTGATCGCAACCATGGCTTTCGGCCTCGGCCTGAGCCAGCAGCGACGCGGCGTAATTGCCACCGCACTTGGCGAAACCGGTGCCGCCGGGCGCGGCGCGGTTGTAGTGCTGGGAGAGCCAGATCGAGACCGGCTTGCCGCCGCCCTTGAAGTAGGCCGCAGCCGGCGAGGCGATAAGATAGTAGTCGACTTCGGCCGCCGGCTTGACGCCCAGCGACTTGCCATTGCCGATCATGAACGGGCGCAGGTAGAGACTGCACTCCTCGGCCTCGTTCTTCGGCGTCGGGACCCAGTCGACATCCTGGGCAACCAGCGTCTTGAGCGATCCGAGGAAAGTCTCGTCGTCGAGTTCCGGCAGGGCGAGGCGACGGGCGGAGGCGCGGAAGCGTGCCGCGTTCTTCTCCGGGCGGAAGGTCCAGACCGAGCCATCGGCGTGACGGTAGGCCTTGATACCTTCGAAGATCTCCTGACCGTAATGCAGCACTGGAGACGCCGGGTCGATCAGCAGCGGCCCGTAAGGGCGAATCTCGCCGCGCTGCCAGCCGCCGGCCCTGGTCCAGCGTACGTGCACCATGTGGTCGGTGAAGTAGCGGCCGAAGCCCGGGTTGGCAAGAATCTCGTTGCGTAGAGCGGCATCGAGCGGATTGGATGCAAGGCGGGCTTCGAAACCTGAAGTGGACACTGCGACTTCTCCTGACAGTCCATGCTGCCTGACGACTCGAGCGGGACGCCAGGCGGTCGATGACTTCGGTAGGGAACTGCCCGGATCACCGGGCAGCGGACAGATTGAAATTAGCATGCAAAGCGTTGGCTGCGAAGAGGGCGCCCGGGCTTATCCTTCGACGCCCTGCGCGCAGTCTTTCTGCACTGATGGCTTGGCCTGTCCAGATTGACGGCTTGGCCTGTCCAGATTGACGGCTTGGGCTCTCTGTACGGATCAGGCTTCCGGCGTCACCACCAATTCGCTCTCGCGATCCAGCAGGTAGCGGGTCAGCAGGCCTACCGGGCGACCGGTGGCGCCTTTCTGCTTGCCGCTGTCCCAGCCGGTGCCGGCGATATCGAGGTGTGCCCATGGATACTTGTCGGCGAAGCGTGACAGGAAGCAGGCGGCGGTGATGCTGCCGGCCGGCCGGCCGCCGATATTGGCGAGATCGGCGAAGTTGGAGTCCAGCTGCTGCTGGTAGTCATCCCACAGCGGCATGTGCCAGGCGCGATCCCAGGAGGCCTCGCCGGCTTCGAGCAGGTCCAGCGCGAGATCGTCGTCGTTGGAGAACAGCCCGCTGGCATGATCGCCCAGCGCGATGACGCACGCGCCGGTGAGCGTGGCGACATCGACGACGCTGGCCGGCTCGAAACGCTCGGCGTAGGTCAATGCATCGCACAGCACCAGACGTCCCTCGGCGTCGGTATTGAGAATCTCGACCGTCAGCCCCTTTAGCGTGGTGACGATGTCGCCCGGCTTGATCGCGCGACCGTCCGGCATGTTCTCGGCGCTGGCAACGATCGCCACCACGTTGAGCTTCGGTTTCAGGGCGATCACGCTTTTCATGGCGCCGAATACGCTGGCGGCACCACACATGTCGAATTTCATCTCGTCCATGCCGGCACCGGCCTTGAGCGAAATGCCGCCGGTGTCGAAGGTGATACCCTTGCCGACCAGCACGTGAGGCGACTCTTCGGCGTTGTCCGCGCCCTGGTACTTCATCACGATCAGCTTGGAGGGCTCCGCGCTGCCTCGGCCCACGGCCAGCAGCGAGTGGGCACCGAGCGCCTCGAGCTCGGCTTCGTCGAGAATCTCGACATCCAGCGAGCCGGCGGATTCCGCCGCCATCGTCTCGGCCTGATTGGCCAGATAGGTCGGGGTGCAGATGTTGCCGGGCAGGTTGCCCAGCGTACGGGCCAGGTTGACCCCATCGCCCAGTGCCGCACCGATGCGGGCTCCGGCCTTGGCGCTATCGGCCTGGTTCGTCTCGCTGACCAGCAGTTCGATCGTGCGCAGCTGCGGGGCCGGAGACTGCGTCGACTTGCATTGGGTGAAGCGATAGACGGCGCGGGTCGCCGATTCCAGGGTCATCTGCGCGTTCCAGGCGACGTCGCGATCCTCGACCTCGGCGTCCGCGAAGGCGACGGCGGCGCTGTCGACCGGCAGTTTGGCGAGCGTGGTGAAAGCGGCGTCCAGCGACTTGCGCAGGGCGCCTTCATTGAAGGTTTCGCGCTTGCCCAGGCCGACCAGCAGCAGTCGCTCGGCGGCGAGGCCCGGCGCGAACGGGATCAACTGGACATTGGCCAGCTCCGGGGTGAAATCGCCGCGCTCGACCAGTTGTGCGATCAAGCGCTCGCTGGCGTCATCCAGCTTGGCAGCGGCGGACAGCAGATCGCCATCCTGAAACAGCGGTACCACGAGGCAGGCTGTCTCGACCTTGGCCGGATTGACGGTCAGTACGGAAAATTCCATGTCGTCTCCAATGAACGATTGAGCGGACAAGCCTGTCGGTAACAAGACAAGCGAGTGGTGATTCAGGATAATGGCGCCGAACGAATCTGCGCGGCAATGACGGTTGGCGCCTGAATGGGTACCGAAAATGGGTACCAAAATTGAACTCGAAGGCCCAAACTCGCTGCCGCCGACGAAAGGCCCATCGATGCGGCCAGTCTACGCAAAGCCGAAGCGCGTTGCACAAACCGTATCGCCGCCAGGGCGCCTCGGCGGCAACGGGGTAACGATCCACGCCGTCGGAGGGCGTGGCCGACGAGGCCGGTCGCGGCAGGAAGCCAAATCAGGTGTAGATGTTGCCAGGAGTTGAGTTTGATCGTATTCCGCTATTTGACACGCGAGATTCTGCTGACGATGTCGGCAGTGGCAGGCGTGCTGCTGCTGGTGATCATGGGCAGTCGTTTCATCCGCTACTTCACCGATGCGGCTCAGGGCGAGCTTCCGCTCAGCGCGCTGGGCACGTTGATGCTCTTTCACATGCCGAGCTTTCTGGAGCTGGTGCTGCCGCTGTCGTTCTTCCTGGCGATCCTGCTTGCCTACGGTCAGCTCTATCTCAACAGCGAGATCACGGTGCTGGTGGCCTGCGGGATCAGCCCCAATCGGCTACTGCAGGTCACGTTGCTGCCGGCGACGCTCATCGCCGTGCTGGTCGGAGTGTGTAGCCTGTGGCTGACGCCCGCCGGTGCCGCGCACAACGAGCGCCTGATCGACGAACAGCAGAGCCGGCTCGACTTTTCGCTGCTGACACCCGGGCGCTTCCAGGATTTCGGCGATGACCGAACCGCCTATACCCAATCGCTCAGCAGCGACAATTCCCGCATGCAGGGCGTGTTCATCAGCGAATACCAGAGCGGTGGCGATGGTTCGCCGCAGCAGGTGGTGACGCGAGCCGAGAGCGGCTATCAAACCACCGATCCCGATACCGGCAGCCGCTATCTGGTGCTCGAGAACGGTCAACGCTACAGCGTCGATCCCGGCAGCCGGGTGGCGGAGAAGCTGGTATTCGGCAGCTACGGGGTGCGCCTGGCAACCGACGAGCCCACCGAACTCGACCAGGATAGCGAGTTGATGACCACGCCCGCGCTGATCGCCGATGGCGACGACGACTCCATGGCGCAACTGCAGTGGCGGCTATCGATGCCGTTGATGATTCCCATCCTGACGCTGCTGGCGCTGCCGCTGTCGCGGGTCAATCCGCGCCAGGGCCGTTTCGCCAAACTGCTGCCGGCGATCTTTCTGCATGTCAGCTATCTCAGCCTGCTGCTGGCGGCGCAGGACGCGATCGCGCGGGGCAGCCTGCCGGCGAGCATCGGCATGTGGCCGATTCACGCGGTTTATCTCGTGCTCGGTCTGTTCCTGCTGCGACGCGACCAGACGCAGGGAGGCCGCTGATGCTGATCGATCGTCTCGACCGTTACATCGCCCGCAGCGTGCTGGGCGCGATGCTGGTCGTTCAGGTCATGGTGCTGGGACTGGATCTGGTGATCTCCTACATCAACGACCTGGGGGATGTCTCCGGCAACTACACCGCCCTGGACGTGCTGATCTATCTGATCATGCGGCTGCCTTGGCGGTTCTACGAATACGCGCCGGTGGCGGTGCTGATCGGTGCACTGGTCGGGCTGGGATCGATGGCGTCCAGCAACGAATTGACGGTGATGCGGGCGTCCGGCCGTTCGTTGGGCCGGATCCTGCTGGGCGTGCTCAAGCCGCTGGTGCTGGTGATCCTGATCACCATGGCGATCGGGGAGTTCGTCGGGCCGGCCACCGAGCAGCGGGCCGAAGCGTGGCGGCTGGAACAGTCCGAGGGCTCGGATGCAGTGCTGTCTCATCGAGGCGGCTGGCAGCGAGAGGGCGACAACTTCTATCGCTTCGGCACGATTCGCGCCGACGATACCTTGATCAACGTCACCTGGTACCGGTTCGACGGTCAGCAGCTGGTCGAGGCCACCCAGGCGGCCCGCGCCGTCTGGAACGACGGCAGCTGGACGTTGGAAGATGTCGAGGTGACCCATTTCGAGGATGGCAGGACGAGTGCCGAAACGTTGCCCACCGAGACCTGGGAAACTGCGCTGACGCCTTCGCAGCTCAATCGACTGCTGCGACCGCTGGACAGCCAGCCGATGAGAAGTCTGTGGCGCTATGCCGATTATCTGCAGGCCCAGGGACAGGAAGCGACGCAGCCACTGCTCTATTTCTGGCAGAAGAGTCTGCTTCCGGTGACGCTGGCCGGGCTGGTGCTACTGGCCGCCTCGTTCGTGTTCGGCCCGCTGCGCAGCGTGGCGGCGGGAACGCGAATCTTCTACGGCGTGATCGTCGGCCTGACCTTCAAGTACCTGCAGGATCTGTTGGCGCCGGCGTCGGTGCTGTTCGGCTTTTCGCCTTCGCTGGCGGTGGTGGTGCCGACGGCCACCTGCTATCTGCTGGGCTTCTGGCTGCTGCGCCGTACCGGCTGAGAGCCTGGCTACAATCTGCTGCACGTCGGCCAAACAGGGTTGAAAGCACTATCGGAATGCTCATTTAGCCCCAGGTAGACTCGTGCGCGAGCCCGGTCCTTTCCTCAAGTGTTTTCGCCTCGTTTGGCTCTAGCTCGCCAGGTCGTGGCCAGGTTCTGACCGACATCATGACAGTGGATCACCGAAACGCCGCGACCCGAAAGGGGCGCGGCGTTTTCGTCTCCGCAGGTCGAAGGTCCCGGCGCGAGCTCAGGTTCCGTTAAGCCACCGACGAGTATTCTCGGCGAGATGATTGTGATTCCGGGTTGAAATTGCCTATGCGAATCATTTACATTTGCTATCTCGTTACCAGTGAGGCTCTTCCGTGTACGTCTGTCTCTGTGTAGGGGTCACCGACCGCGATATCGCAAATGCCGTTTCGGACGGCGCTCGCAGCTGGCGCGAAGTGCGCGAGACGACCGGCTGTGCCGGCCAGTGCGGCAAGTGTGCCTGCACCGGCAAGAGCGTCATGCGCGAGGCGATCAGTCAGGAATTGACGATGGATCTGGATCTCGCCTACGCGGTCTGAGCCGGGTTCTCGCGCTCGGCGCCGTGCTTCCCATTGATTCCGCTTGGTTTCCACGTTGGCTGCGACGCCAGGAGTCGTCATTCGATAGCGCGATTCGTTATCAGCCGTGTTCTCATCTGCCAATCGATTGCAGATGAGAGTGTGTCGTAACCTACTGTAATACTTGTTATTTATTCTTCCCCTGAGGGATACTGCCGCTATCGGATCGACGCTGCCAGTTGTGGTAGCGTGATTCATGCGGGAGTGCGTGGCCAAGCGTGCCTCCCATCGCCGACTATCAATCACTCGATCCCAGTGGCTCGAGGCAGTGAGGAGAACACGACAATGAAAGGCGACGCCAAGGTCATTTCCTATCTCAATACGGTGCTCGGCAACGAGCTGGTCGCGATCAACCAGTACTTCCTGCACAGCAAGATGTACAAGGACTGGGGATTCAGCGTGCTGGCCAAGTGGGAGTACGAAGAATCGATCGAAGAGATGCAGCATGCCGACCGGCTGATCGAGCGCATCCTGTTCCTGGAAGGTATTCCCAATCTGCAGGATCTCGGCAAGCTCAACATCGGCGAGAACTGCCAGGAGATGCTCCAGAGCGATCTCAAGATCGAGCACAAGGCCCGGGCCGACCTGCAGGAAGCGATCCCCTACTGTGAATCCGTCCGCGATTACGTCAGTCGCGATCTGTTCATCAAGATCCTCGACGACGAAGAAGAGCACATCGACAAGCTGGAAGCGGAGCTGGGCCTGATCGACAAGGTCGGCATCCAGAACTACCTGCAGAAGCACATGTTCACGACAGAAAAAGAGTAATCCGCCAGCGGTTGGCGAATGCGCAACCGTTGCTGTCGTCAACGACAGGCGCTGGTAGCGATAAGCGCCGATAACGAAAAGCTTCGATAACGAAAAGCCCCGATGTCAGCTCGAGCCGACATCGGGGCTTTTTTCGCGCACTCGCTGCGGGTGTCTCGAACTCAACCCAGATCGTTGACCAGCAGCGCCTCGACGGCCGCGATGCGGGTTTTCAGTGTCTCGTCGTCGCTGGCCAGCACGGTGATATGGCCGATCTTGCGGCCTGGCCGGGGCGCCTTGCCGTAGTCGTGCCAGCGGGTGCCGGGCAGGGCGAGCACGGCGTCGCGCGCGGGGAAGGCGCCGATCACGTTGAGCATCGCGCACGGCGCCAGGCGGTCGGTCTCGCCCAGCGGCAGCCCGGCGATAGCGCGCACGTGGTTCTCGAACTGGCTGGTCACCGCGCCTTCGATGCTCCAGTGGCCCGAGTTGTGAACCCGCGGCGCGATCTCGTTGGCCAGCAGGCCGGCGGCGGTGACGAAGAACTCGAACGCCATCACCCCGACATAGTCGAGCTCGTTCATGACCCGGCTGGCGTAATCTTCCGCCTGCGCCTGCAGCGGGTGGGAAGCCTGCGGCACCGAGCAGTGCAGAATGCCCTGGCGGTGCTCGTTGCGGACCACCGGCCAGTGTCGGATCTCGCCATCGCGACCGCGCACGGCGATCACCGAAATTTCATGGTCGAAATCGATGAAGCCTTCGAGAATCAGCGGCACGCCGCCCAGCTCGTCGAACGTCCCGGCGACGTCTTCCGGCCCGCGCAGCACTTTCTGGCCCTTGCCGTCGTAGCCCATGGTGCGGGTCTTGATCACCACCGGCAGACCGATTTCGCTCACCGCGGTATCGATATCGGTCTGGCTGTCGATCCGGGCGATCGGCGGTACATCGATATCCAGCGCGCGAAACAGTGATTTCTCCAGCCAGCGGTCCCGCGCCGTAGCCAGCGCCGAGGCGGGCGGAAACGCCGGGCGCTGCTCGGCCAGACGCTCGACGGCTTCGGCCGGCACGTTCTCGAATTCGAAGGTGATGGCGTCGCAGGTCGCGGTCAGCGTGTTCAGCGCTTCCGGATCCTGCCAGTCCGCCTGGAGATGCTCGCCGTGCGCAGCGGCACACGGCTCGCTGCCGGGATCGAGGAAGGTAAAGCGTATGTCCAGCGGGGCGCCGGCCTGGGCGAGCATGCGCCCGAGCTGACCGCCGCCGACGATGCCGATTCGCATGGTCACTCCTGGTCTTCGGGTCGAGGATCGGGGTTGTCGAGCACCTTGCGCGTCTGCTCGGCGCGGTAGGCTTCCAGCGCTTCGCGGATGCGCTCGTCGTGATTGGCCAGCATGGCGGCGGCGAGCAGGGCGGCGTTGATCGCCCCGGCGCGGCCGATCGCCAGCGTCGCGGTAGGAATGCCGGCCGGCATCTGGACGATGGAGAGCAGCGAATCGACCCCCGAAAGGGTGCTCGACTTGACCGGCACGCCGAGTACCGGCAGCCGCGTCTTGGCGGCACACATGCCCGGCAGATGCGCGGCGCCACCGGCGCCGGCGATGATCACTTCCAGGCCACGGTCGGCGGCGGTCTCGGCGTATTCGAACAGCAGATCCGGCGTGCGGTGGGCGGAGACCACCTTGGTTTCATGCTCGATACCCAGCTTTTCCAGGGTCTCGACGGTATGGCAGAGAGTCGACCAGTCCGACTTAGAGCCCATGATCACGCCGACGCGTACGCTCATGCTTCCTCCCGTGGGAAATGATTCGCCGGCCCTTGTTGTGGATATCATCGTGTGGATTGTCGGGCCGTCGTTTGGAAAGCAGCGAATTGTACGGGAATCCGGAGAATCGATCAGCCGTAAAATCTTTCTTGCAGGAAACCGTAGTCCGCCGACGGCACTTAGCGGAACGCCTTCTCCAGCGCGAACCGCGACACCGGTTCGTCACTGACGCTGACCTGCTCGCAGAACATGGCGAGCGGGCGCACCCACAAGCCATAGTCGCCGTAGAGCGCGCGGTAGACGACCAGCCACTCCTCGGTCTCGCTGTGCTGGGCCACGTCCAGCACCTCGTAGAGCTGGCCCTTGTAATGGCGATAGATGCCCGGCACCGGCTTGTGGTGTTCACTCATGACGAACTCTCCTGAGTCTCGACTGGCGTTTCGGTCGCGGCGGCTGTTTCTTCCGTCGAGATTGTCCGTGCCGTTGTGCTCGGCTCTGACGTACCAGTTTCCGTGTTCGGCTCTGCCGTCACTGATGCTGTTGCACTTTCGGCCGCTCGCCTGGCCTTGTCGGCCAACCGGGTCAGCACGCGGCCGGCGGCGACGAAACCGAAGGTGCCGGTGACCACGCTGACCGCACCGAAGCCGGCGGCGCAGTCGAGCCGAGTCGCCTGGCCCGGCGTCGGCTTCTGCAGGCAGACCTCGCCATCGTCGCCGGGGTAGACCAGCTGCTCGTCCGAATAGACGCACTCGACACCGAAGCGTCGCTTGGGATTGCGCGAGAAGCCGTGATCGCGGCGCAGTTTCGAGCGCACCTTGGCCAGCAGCGGGTCGTGCTCGGTGCGGGTGAGATCGGCCACGTGCACGCGGGTCGGGTCGCTCTGGCCGCCCGCGCCGCCGGTCACGGTGATCGGCAGCTTGCGCCGGTTGCAGTAGTGGATCAGGGCCGCCTTGGCACCGACGTGGTCGATGGCGTCGACCACGTGATCGGCATCGGCCGGAATCCGCTCGGCGAGATTGGTCGGCGTGATGAAAGCCGCGTCGGCGTGTATCTCGATACCTGGCCAGATCGCGCGGCAGCGCTCGGCCAGCACCTCGACCTTGGGCTTGCCGATCTGGCCGTCCAGCGCGTGAAGCTGACGATTGACGTTGGAAACGCAGACATCGTCCAGATCGATCAGGGTCAGCTTGCCGATGCCGGAGCGTGCCAGCGCTTCGGCACTCCAGCTGCCGACGCCGCCCACGCCGATCACGACCACATGCGCGCGGCGAAACGCGTTGGCCGCACGGGTGCCGTAGAGCCGGCGGATGCCGCCGAAGCGGAAATCGTAGTCGTCGTTGTCTCGAGTCGCAGTCAATTCGGTCATGGGCTCTCGATCATAAAGGGATGTCGATCGGTTCGGCAGCCTCAGCAGCGCTGGCGCCATCTTCCCACCGGGCACCGTTCTGCGTCAGATGCGCCTGCCAGCCGAACCGCGTGAGCAGGTCGGAAAAAGAGTCATCGGGAGCCGCTTCCAGCGTCAGCTGACGGCCCTCGAACGGGTGGCGGAACTGCAGCGTGACCGCCGACAGCAGCAGATGCGGGCACTCCAGGTGATCGCGGAAGTAGCGATTGTGAATGCCCTTGCCGTGCTTGGCATCATTGATGATCGGATGCCCGCAGTGCGCCAGATGGCGTCGAATCTGATGGCGCCGACCGGTTTCCGGCCGCGCTTCCATCAGCGAATAGCGCGAGTGCGGATAGCGATCGATCGCCACCGGAATCTCCACCGTCGCCAGCCGCCGGAAGTGGGTCAGCGCCGGATGCGCCGGCATTTCCGCCTTGGGCCGAATGCCGTCTTCCTCGCGCAAGGGCGCATCGACGCTGATCGCCTCCGGACCCCAGCCACGGACCACGGCCAGATAGCGTTTGGTCACCCGATGCTCGGCAAATGCCAGGGTCAGTGCGGCGGCCGCTTCGCTGTCCAGCGCGAACAGCAGGACGCCACCGGTTGGGCGATCCAGCCGATGAGCCGGATAGACGTGCTGGCCGATCTGATCGCGTAGCGTCTGTAGCACGAAGCGGGTTTCCCCGCGGGCCAGCGCCGTACGATGGACCAGCATCCCCGGCGGTTTCACGACGGCGATCAGGCGCGCGTCGCGATAGATCACCGCCAGCGGCGCAACAGGCGCGGTTGTGGCAAGCGTCGCGATCATGGATTGGCCAGGGAAGTCGGGTAGAGCGCTATTGTCGGGGCTGACGCGGGCGATCTCAAGGGCCGGGCATCAGGGCCGGGCATCAGGGCTGGGCATCAGGGCTGAGTAAGGCTAGCCTCGGGATTGCAAACGAACCACCGGAATGAGCCTGCGTCCATGAGTGATATCGATTTCCCGCATCTGGTCGTGCTGACCGGTGCCGGCATCAGTGCCGAAAGCGGTCTCAAGACCTTTCGCGATGGCGATGGCCTGTGGGAGAACCACCACGTCGAGGATGTCGCCACGCCGCAAGCCTGGGCGCGAGATCCGCAAACCGTGCTGCGCTTCTACGACGAACGCCGCGAGCAGACCCGCCGGGCGCAGCCGAACGCCGCGCATCGGGCACTGGCCGAACTCGAGGCGGCAGGATTTCGGGTCAGCGTGGTCACCCAGAATATCGACGATCTGCACGAGCGCGCCGGTTCCCGCCATGTGCTGCACCTGCACGGCGAGATTCGGCTGGCGCGATCGTCCGTCGACGCCAATCTGCGCTACCCGGTGGATGAGACCTCGACGAACGGCACCATCGCGCTCGGCGATCTGTGTGACAAGGGCAGCCAGCTGCGCCCGGACGTGGTCTGGTTCGGCGAGGCCGTGCCGCGTTATGCAGAAGCCTGCGACATCGTCGCCGATGCCGATGCGCTGCTGGTCGTCGGCACGTCGCTGGCGGTGATGCCCGCCGCGCTGCTGTTGGAACAGGCACCGTTCGATGCGCCGTGCTGGCTGGTCGACCCTCACGCGCGCGAGCTGGCGCCTGCCGGCGTCAGTCCCATCGCCGAGCCGGCCAGCCGCGGCGTGCCCACACTCGTCGCCCGCTGGCGAACGCAGGGTGGTTTTTCCGACTGACGCGGTGACATTCTTGACCGGCCACCGTGTCCTGCGCCGCTTCCTGCCTTTTGCCTATTTAGTCGAGGCCCGTGGTGCGGCAAAATAGCGCGCCCGGTCGCTCTCGGATCCGCTTTGGTGTCCGGTTCGACCCCAACAGAGCCGCTCGAGCGGCCCCGGTTCGCCAGATCGGCAAGCCAGACTCTCGCTAGGACACATCATCATGTTTGAACGCATCAACCGGCTGTTCCCGGTCTGGGCCGTTTTGCTGGCCGTCATCGCAGCCTTCGAGCCGCAGTTGTTCGTCGGGCTGAAGGCGGATATCACGACCCTGCTCGTGGTGATCATGTTCGCCATGGGGCTGACGCTTAGCCGCGAGGATTTTGCCCGGGTGGTCAAGGCGCCCAAGCCGATCGCTGTCGGTGTCGTGCTGCAGTTCCTGATCATGCCGGCCGCCGCGCTGCTGGTGTCGCGCTTGCTGGGGCTGAGCCCGGAGCTGACCACCGGCATGATCCTGGTCGGCGCCACCGCCGGCGGCACGTCTTCCAACGTGATGACCTGGCTGTCCGGCGGTCACGTGGCGCTCTCGGTATCGATGACCATGGTTTCCACCGTCATCTCCGTCGTCGCCACGCCGTTCATCACCTGGCTGCTGGTCGGCCAGAGCATCGACGTGCCGGTCGTCGGCATGCTCCTGAGCATCGCCAAGCTGGTCATTGCCCCGATTGCGCTTGGCGTGATCGTGCATCACCTGCTGGGCGCGCGGATCCGCAAGATCGAGTCGGCCCTGGCGACGCTGGCCATGGCCGCCATCGTGTTGATCATCGCCATCGTCGTCGCGCTCAACGCCGGCAATCTGGCAACGCTGGGCCCGATCGTGGCGATTGCGGTCATCGCCCATAACAGCATCGGCCTCGCCGCCGGCTACTGGCTGAGCCGCGCACTGGGCTTCGATATTCGCACCGCGCGCACTATCGCGTTCGAGGTCGGCCTGCAGAACTCCGGCCTGGCGGTCACCCTCGCCAATCAGTTCTTCACCGCCGGTGCCGCGCTGCCGGGCGCGCTGTTCTCGGTCTGGCACAATGTCTCCGGTTCGCTGCTGGCGGGTTACTGGAAGCAGCGCGGCGTTCCCGCCAAAGGCGCGACGCCGCAAGCCAGCGAGAGCATCGGCCGCTGAGATAACGTCAGATGTTGTCTCAATTCCGGCGTCAGCAAGGCGGGGCGTAGTGCTAGAATGCGCGCCCCGCTTTTTGTGCCCGAGATAGCCGATCCATGCGTGATGATGCCGAACTGACGATCGAACCCCGGTCGTCGAGCGAGACCCAACAGCCGAGTGCCGACGCTCGGCGCGACGCGGCTGGAGAAGACGCGAACCCGCCGCGCCGTGAGTTCAAGGCGCGGGGCAGCTTCGTCGAACGCTGCGACGGCTGTCGTCTGCCGGTGCTCAACTGCCTCTGTCCGTATCGGGTAACGGCGACGAGCGACGCCCAGGTATGGCTGCTGACGCATCCCTACGAGCACAACAAGCCTACCAACACCGGGCGCCTGATCGCCGATGTGCTGCCGCTGACCCAGACCTTCACCTGGTATCGCACCGCACCGGAGGCGCGCCTGCTCGAACTGCTGGCGGACCGGCGCTACGTGCCGTTCGTGGTTTTTCCCGATGACCAGCCGGACTATCAGCATCGCGTGGTCGACGAGCGTGCGGTGATCGGCGCCAAGCAGGATGGCTTCATCCCGGTGTTCATCCTGATCGATGGCACCTGGCGTCAGGCGCGGCGGATCTTCCGCAAGAGCCCGTATCTGGATGGCCTGCCGGTGCTGCCGCTGCATACGGATCGATTGACGCGCTACCGGCTGCGCAAGCCGGCTTCCGCCTCGCACCTCTGCACTGCCGAAGTCGCCGCCGAACTACTGCGCAAGACGGGGGATGTCACCGCCGCCAGTGTGCTGGACGACTACTTCGACGCCTTCAACGAGAGCTACGCCGCGAGCCGCTTCTATCACAAGCTCGAAAAGCCCAACGCCGCCATGCAGCGTCTGCTCGACCGGCGAGCCACCGGTTCCACCTACGCCTGAATCGGGCTGACCGTTCTTTCCGGGACTAGGACCGAGACGGCCGAGTTCTGGCCTCTGATCCTCCTGCCCGCGGTGCTGACGTGGCGGGGCGGCAGACGGCTGTCGTTATTTTTCTCGTGGCCTTTTCCGTCGCCTTTTCCCGTGGCATGCAGGAATGCGAGGATTGATAAGTTGTTATGATATAACGTATTGTGTCGTTGGCAGGTAAGCCCATACGTGAGTCAGAAACAGAGAATCAATCGATGAAATTATTATCAGCGCAGAGCGCGGGCGTGGTGGCGATCGGTTTGTTGGCGATGGGGAGCTGGCAGACGGCGCTCGCGGCGGACCATGATCATGATCACGACCATGAGCACGGCGATCACGGACACAGCCATGCACACGGCCACGATCACGACCAGGATATCCACGCAGGCTACTTCGACGACGACCAGGTCGAGGATCGACAGCTCTCCGACTGGGCAGGGGAGTGGCAGTCCGTCTATCCCTATCTTCAGGACGGCACCCTCGACGAGGTATTCGCCCACAAGGCCGAGCACGGCGACAAGAGCGCAGACGAGTACAAGAGCTATTACGAAGAGGGTTATAGGACCGACGTCGATCGCATCGTGATCGACGGCGACGAGGTCACCTTCTATGAAGGGGACGAAGCGCATACCGGCGAGTACGCCTACGACGGCTACGAGATACTGACCTACAAGGCCGGCAACCGTGGCGTGCGCTATATCTTCGAGCGGGAAGGTGGCGACGAAGACGCCCCGCAGTACTTCCAGTTCAGCGACCACGCCATCGCGCCCACCGATGCGGATCACTACCACCTCTACATGGGCGATGACCGCGAGGCGCTGCTCGAGGAAGTCGTCAACTGGCCGACCTACTACCCTTCGGAGCTGAGCGGTGAGGAAGTCGCCGAGGAGATGATGGCGCACTGATCGTCATTTCGGGCCTCGCATCCGAGGCCCGAGCAATGTTATCTTCTGCGCCGTGCGCCCGAATAGCTCAATTGGATAGAGTACCGGCCTTCGAAGCCGTGGGTTGCAGGTTCGAGTCCTGCTTCGGGCGCCAGATCGACTTCCTAAGCGTTCCAAGATGTTCCAATAAAGCGCTGAAACGGCTAGGTTTTTAGAGAATTTTCTTCCTCGCTATTCCTCAGAATTCCTACCCAATCTGGCATACAACCGGTATAGTTTCTGGCCTATTGTCTGTTCGAATAGGGTCGCTATACCCGCATGCCGCTAACTGCCCGAAAGATCGAATCAACCAAACCCGCGGACAAGGTGATAACCCTTTCCGATGGATCGGGACTAGAACTCAGGATCACGCCCAACGGCAAGCGAGGCTGGCGCTTTCGTTACGTCCGTCCTGACGGTTCTAGACGCCGCAACATGATCAGTCTCGGGGTCTACCCAACCATTACGCTCGCCAGGGCGCGAGAGCTTGCGCTGGACATCCGCCGGCAGCTCGTCGATGGCATCGACCCAGCCGAGCACCGTAAGGCCGAGAAGGAGCAAGAGCGAAACCCCCACGCCCACACTTTCCGCGTGATCGCCCAGGAATGGCATGCTGGAAAGGCTCAGCAGTGGAAGGAGTCATCTCGTCGCACCCAGGGGAGCTGGGCCGCCCTCGAGCGCCACGTGTTTCCCTTCGTCGGTGACAAAGGGATGGACGAGATCACGCCAATGGAATGGCTGGAGCTACTGCGCCGGCTGGAGCGAGAGGGCAAGCACGAACAGAAGCGAAAGGTGCATTTCTTTTGCCGTGACGTGTACCGGCTCGCCGTGGTGACCGGCAGGGCAGCCAATAACCCGCTCAACGACCTCGCTGTGGCGCTGGTACGGGGTAAGTCGAAGCACATGGCTCATCTCGACGCCGACGAGCTGCCTGAACTTATTCAGGCCATCGACGCCTACACGGGTAACGAACTGGTCAAGCATGGGCTCAAGCTGCTGCTGCTGACGGCGGTGCGCCCTGGCGAGCTAAGGCTGGCCAAGTGGGAAGAATTCGACTTCAACAAGGCCGTTTGGACGATTCCCGCCGACCGGATGAAGATGGGGCGTCAGCACCGTGTTCCGCTACCACGCCAGGCGATGGCCACCCTGCGCCAGATGCAACGGATCTCCGGCCATTACCCGCACCTGTTCCCCAGTCGCAATGACGCCACCAAGATCATGTCAAACATGACCTTCAGCATGGCGCTCAAGCGAATGGGCTTCGAAGGCCGGCACGTGCCCCACGGAACACGACACACCGTTGCAACCGGGCTCAAGGAGGCTGGATTCCCCGGCGAGTGGATCGAGATGCAGCTTTCCCACAAGTTGCCAGGGATCCAGGGTGTATATACGCACGCAGAGCATATGGCTGCGGAGCAAAGGCCTAAAATGATGCAGGCATGGGCTGATCTTGTCTTTGATCAAGGGCTAATATAAGTGAGTGAGTTATGGCAAGGGACAATTTTTCAAAAGCTACAATTGATCGATTAGCGAAAAGAGTATCTTTTCGCTGTTCAAACCCTGACTGCAGAGTGCCAACAAGTGGACCGAATGAAAATCCTGATAAAATCACTAATATTGGCGTCGCAGCCCATATAAATGCCGCCTCGCCAGGTGGTCCGAGATTTGACGCTAGTATGAGTCAAAGTGAGAGAAAAAACATCAAAAATGGAATATGGTTATGCGCTCACTGCGCTAAGAAAATTGATGATGATCCGGTTTTTTACACTCAATGCAAGATTGTGCGATGGAAAGAAACAGCTGAATCGTCGGCAAGAAATGAAATTGGAAAACGTTTGCCCAAAACCAGTGATAGCACTGACCTGCTCGCCGCCGCGTTTTCTGGCATGCCTCTTAATAAAATTGGTAATGCTATTAAAAATGTCCATACTGCTCAGGAAAAGTTTCTGTCCAGCTTGGATCCCAGGTTTTCAGTCACTTCAGAATATTATGAGGATGCCACAAAATATAGGCTTGATGCAGTTGAAAAGGGGTTTGGTATAAATTTCAAGTTCAACTTCAAGGATAGGCCAGATCTAAGAGATGATCTAAGAGGTTTTTATAGGCAAGGTAGGCCGGTATCAATTCCTAGTGAGCTAGTAGAAGTCGAAGGGTCTAATTTGTTTGAGCATATATTTAGTGAGCAAGGTGAGTTAAATATAGTGCCTCAAGGTCATTCGGCAAAATTGAAGATGTGGCTGGCGGGAAACGACGTCGACGATTTTTTCCAGATTGATGACTTGGATGGTCACGTTTATATAGGCTCAGAAGAAGCCATGTTTAGAGGAGAATGTTTTGGCGGTTTGTTGAGTGTTGAGCATAGCAATATAAGCCGACAGTTGCAGGGGGCATTGAATTACACATTGAGTTTGGATATAACCAAGTGGGACCATGTCGAACTTCTTAAGCTCCCCTACTTTAATAAGCTAAAGGAGCTGGTGGAAAAAATCGTTGATGGCTGGAATGTTTTATTTTCTCTCGAAATAAAAGGGGATGTAGTTTACAAGAGTAATCCTGTGGTTATTTCAGGTGATGAGTATTGGAGGGCTGCCTTGGATCATTTTAATTATATTTCTTCCGCTAAAACCATATCATCCTTGTTGGGTGTCGATATCGCCCATGATTCAAATTATGTATGCGCCGGCCTCAGTGCGCTTAAAGTTAAGGAGGTCGCGGACATTATATCTGGATCCAAGGCTGTAAAGTTTTCGGATCTGACTGATTTTCCTGAGTTGTCTCTCACAGTCGATAGTCCAGATGAGGTGAAAAAAGTTTTTGGGAACCAGCAGGGACCTCAAGAAATAGTTTCCGAGATAGCTGGTAAGTCAATAGAAATCTTTGGCAGGAAAATATCTTTGCCAAAGGAGGTCTGCAGGTTTAAAGGGGTCGGTTTGAGTTTTAGTAAGCCACTCGATCTGTTAGAAATTGGAGACCGTATACAGATTGTTTTGAAACCGATGTTGCCCGACCAGGAGTTTGAGCGCTACTTTTTAGGCTATGAGTGATTTTTTAATTAGCAGCGTGGGTAGGAGTAAGAAGGTTGATTTCGTGATAGTAATATATAATGCATTGTAGCAGGGAATGAATACATTCAACTGAATGTTTGTTTCATCTTAGCGCCTAAGCTCCCAGTGACTTTATATCTACCTAGGCTCTGAGCCCGAACGGTAGGACTAGCCTGGTCATTAGAAAAATTTAACGCTCAGCGTCTCTCAGAATCAAACGAGCTAGCACTGATCGCACAGCGACACCGTCTTACAGTACAGCCGCAGCCCTCATCGAGGGCTGCGGCTTTTTTGTGGGCGATTCCGGGTTGAGACGGTTAGTTCGGGCGAGCTTGTGAAGGTGAGTTTTACAACGCAGATCGCTCGAAGTCCTCATTCGCCCCCGGCAAGCTATCCCTGTCCTGAGCGACAACGCCAGGACACGCAATGGAAGCCACCGAGGAACCATCATGGCCAACGTCTCATCGACAGCCGCCCCATACCGCCAGGTCGAGCGCATCGAACTCGGCAACCGCCTGTTGCGCCGCCGCGACGTGGAGCTCAAGACCGGCAAGAGCCGATCCGCGATCTATGCCGGCGTCAGCAACGGCACCTTTCCGGCACCGGTGCCGATTGGTGAGAAGAGCGTCGCCTGGCTTGAGGAGGAGGTGGATAGCTGGATCGCCGCCCGACTCGCCGAGCGCAACCGCACCCTGGCCGGCCGCCAGATTCACCACTTCGCCAACAACGCCCAGGAGGCCCGCGCATGAAACGTTTCACACTGACCGTGGGCGCGCAGTCGCTCAACTTCACCGAAGAAGATATCCCGGCACTGGACGAGGCGCTGAACGTCGCCACCAACCGGGCCGGCCGCGAAGTGGTCCGCCATAGCGCCAGCGGCACCCGCGTGGCGGTACTGATGGAGCGCAACGGTAGCGGCGGCAAGCATTCCTCGCTGCCCCGCGATCCCAATACCGTCCTGATGCGCGATCAGTATCGCGGCCCGACGCTCGAGACCGACTGCTAGACCGCCCGCACTCTCCGACCTAATCCGACTCGATTCACACAGCCGCTCGACGTTCACGCCGAGGGGAATAGGGAGGCTTTGTGCCTACGAAACGCGAAAACCCCGGTCAGCGTGGGGCTGCCGGGGCTCTCAAAGACACTCATAGCAATGACGATCCTAGCAAAATCCGGCGCGGTGTCACGCCCCGACACACGCCGATTTGCCGGGGGCTGACGCTCGCCATTCGCCATCCTTTGGCCGGGGAGGGCTTGCGCCTTCCTAAAGGGTCCGGCTACGATGCTCGCGTTACGGCAAAATCCGTAACCGGGCGTGAGAACCCGAGTTCAAATAGGCGCAGCAGCGCCCCTACCTTTGCAGGCGCTTTTTTTGTGCCCGCAAAGCGTCGTTATGGCGGCTGTGCGTGGGCGGGCTCCGGCCCGGCCGGTTTCCTATTTGACCGGTTTCTCACCCCGCGTACAGTCGCCACCCATCGTGTGAGAACGATTGGTGGTGACTCCTTGAATCAAATAGGAGCCTCACCCATGGCAGAACACGCCCCCCGTGCGTCCGCACGATCCGCTATCCCTCCGAATCAGATCGCTACCGCCGTCATCGGCGCCAAGCTGATCGCTTTTCGCGTCAATCGTCGTCCCGATCAACTCGCCCATCTGCTGGGTATGACCCGCATGGCCGCCGAGCTGGGCGCGATCACGCCGGAAGAACGACAGCAGTTCCTGGCCGATCTCGACGACCTGATGGCCGAGGAGATGCGTCATGGATAAGCGCCTCGAGCAAGCCAACTGCCTGACCGAGACCGAGTGCCTGCTGATCGATCCGCGCACCGACCGCGAGACGTTGCTGGACAACGCGGAGATGCGCCTCGACGCGATCAAGGATCTGATGTTCACGCTCTCGACCATGAACGGCCGGGACAACGATCTGACCTCGGTGGATCTCTCCAATCTGGCCATGGTGTCGCGGTTCCTCGTCGGCGACGCTTGCGACTTATTGGCAGCGGCGCGTCAGCGCGACCTGGATGCACGTGCGGCAGCGCATCGGCAGACTATCAAGGGAGGCGCTGGCCATGTCTGAAGTCGTCGCCAAGATCCAGCGCGTGTCCCGCGCCTCACTGGCTTACGCCGAAACCCTGACCCGTGAGTGGCTGCCACAAGGCAGCCGCCAGGGCAGCGAGTGGGTGGCCCGCAACGTCGCCCGCGGCGACCGCGCCAGCGGCTCGTTCGGCGTCTCGCTCGTCACCGGCAAGTGGAACGACTTTGCCGACCGCAACGCCCACGGTGGCGATCTGGTGTCGCTTTACAGCTACCTGTTCGGCTGCCGGCAGGTCGACGCCGCCATGGCGATCGATCGACGCCTGGGGCTGGGCGTGTTCCGCTGGGGGGCAGCTCCCGTAACTCCCGCAGCTGAACATTCGCCCGGCTCACACGCACCGGATGCCACCGACGAGGCACACCGCCAACGGCTGGAAAGTCTCGCCGCCGAAAAGGCCCTCGCTCGCCAGGAAGCGGCGGCCCGGGCTCGCACGGTGTGGGACGCCGCCAGGGCGGCCAGCGCCACCCATCCCTATCTCATGAGTCGGGGCGTTCCGGCCTTTGGCCTGCGCCAGTGCCGGCGCGGCTGGCTGCTGGTGCCGCTCTGCGCTCAGGGCGAGCTGGTCAACCTGCAATGGATCCTGCCCAACGGCAAAAAGCGCTTCCTCAAGGGCGGGCAAGTCCAGGGGGCTTACTCGCTGATCGGTGAGCCCGTCGCCGGTGGCCGGCTGTTCATCTGCGAAGGCTGGGCGACCGGGGCGACCCTGCATCGCCTTACCGGCGACCCGGTGGCGTGCGCCATGAATGCCGGCAACCTGCGCGCCGTTGCCGAGACCATGCGCGCTGCGCTCAATGGCTCGCTGGATATCGTCATTGCCGGTGACGACGACCGCCAGACGGCCGGCAACCCGGGACGGCAGGCGGCCAACGATGCCGCGCTGGCCGTGGGCGCGATGGTGCTCTATCCCAAGTGGCCGGAAGGCTGCCCCGACGATCTGACCGACTTCAACGACCTGTATCGCTGGCATCGTGCCCGACTCGATGCCGAACCGGTGGGAGGTGATCATGAGTGAGTCACAGCCCCATCTGACCGTGGTCGGTGAGCCGGCCGCGCCGGAGCGCATCGGCATCGCCCGGCCTGGCTTCGAGGTCTACGCCGGCCCGACTACCGTCGACGGCCGCGTATTCCGCGCCGGCGTCTGGTATCACGGCATCAAGCAGACCAGCCCGGACGAACCGGGACAGCCATTCGATCTGTGGGTGTGCGGTCCGCTTCACGTCACCGCCGAAACCGTCGACAGCGATGACGGCAGCATCGGCCGGCTGTTGAAGTTCCAGCACCGGGGCCGGGAGCGCGAATGCGTCATCCCCATGGAAGCGCTGGCCGGGAAGGGCGAGGACGTGTTGAAAACCCTGATGCGCCAGGGGCTCGTCATCGAGTACCACCACCGCAAACACGTGCCGGCCTATATCGCCAGCCACCACACGCCCCAGGTGGTGCTGGACACGATCACCCGCCCCGGCTGGCATGAGCGCAGCGGCGCGTTCGTGCTGCCCAACCGGATCATCGGCAGCGACCGCGTGCGTTTTCACAGTTCCGGCCGGGAAGCGCGGATCTTCGACACCCTGGGCACGCTCGAGGGCTGGCAAAGCGAGATCGCCGAGCCGTGCCTGGGCAACCCGGTGCTGATCCTGTCGGTGTGCTGCGCCCTGGCTGGCCCGCTGCTCAAGAAGGTGGGCGTCAACGGCGGCGGGGTGCATCTGGTGGGTGACTCCTCCAGCGGTAAATCGCTCGCCCAGGACATCGCCGCCACCGTGTGGGGGCCGGCGGATCGCTTCAAGGTCTCCTGGGACATGTCCGGGGGCGGTGTCGAGATCGAAGCTTCGTCGCGTAACGACACGGTGATGATCAACGACGAGATGAGCCGCGCCAGCCCCAAGCAGATCCAGGGCCACGCCTACGCCATCGCCAACGGCACCGGCAAGGGCACCATGACCCGGGAACGGGAAGGGCGGCCCAAGAACTACTGGCGCTTGCTCGCGCTCTCCAGTGGCGAGCGCTCGCTGGCCGATCATGCCGCCATGGCGGGCAACACCGCTCACGCCGGCGCGGAACTGCGCATGGTCGATATCAACGCCGGTACGCGGAAATACCGCGCCTTCGATGACGTCCACGGCACCAACGGCGAAGCCTTCCACCGTACCCTGACCGGGGCGGCCGGGCGCCACTATGGCCATGTCGGTCCCGCGCTGGTCGAGAAGCTGCTCGAGGACGAGATCGCCGATGGCCTGACGTGGCGCTTCGGCGAGATCCGCAAGGCGTTCAACGTCTCGAGCTCCCAGGCGGGACGGGTGGCGGATCGCTTCGCGGTGATGGCGCTGGCCGGTGAGCTGGCCAGCGACTGCGGCATCCTGCCCTGGCCAGCCGGGACATCGACCGACGCCTGTCGGCTGCTGTTCGCCGAATGGCTGGCCACCATCGGTGACGGTAACGCCGAGGATCGCCAGATCCTCTCTGCGCTGTCCGACTTCATCGCCCTGCACGGGGATAGCCGGTTCTCGAGCATCCACGCCCAGTTCGCCGATCCCAACGTGCGCCACCGCGCCGGTTACTTCGAGATCGAGGGCGACAAGCGCTTCTACCTGTTCAACCGCGCCGCGATTACCGAGGCCGCCGAGGGCTACAGCCGTGCCCGGATCCTGCGCACGCTGGGGCAGCACGACGTGCTGGCCAAGATGGACGAAGGCCGCAAGCAGAAGAAATACCGCCTGCCAGGGGGAGGGATGGGGCGGTTCTTCGTCATCGATCCCGAGCGACTCGACCCGGAGGGCGGATCCTGATGCGACCCGACAGCGCCCCGCACGTCCAAAACGTGCCGACCGAGGCAGACCCAAACCAACACCCGCCGGGCGGCATGACCGCCGCCCGGAAGAAAGCCGACGCCAACGCCGATACCGCCAACACCGTGACCCAGGAGCCAACCCGCATGACCACGCCGACCGAGAACAGCCAGGAAACCCAAGCCCGCACCCAACCGACCGGAGAGACTGCCGCCATGACAACCGCCCGCCACATGATCGCCCACGCCAAGCAGCGCACGACCTATCTGGCCAAGCGCGACACGCTCAAGACCCTGACCGAACGCCTCGAGCGCTACCGCAAGGGGGCGGCCGCTGCCCGGGAAGAAGCCGAGACCAGCGACAAGCGCTGGCGCGAACTGCTGCGCGAGAACCACGGCGACGTCACCAAGGAGATCCGGCAGCTCAAGCGTGCCGTCGGTGACAATCGCGAGACCGCCGAGGAACTGGAGGCGATGGCCACCGAACTGACCGACGAGTATGAATCCCGTCAGATCGAGGTGATTACAGCGCGCACTGCCTACCGGGACGCTCGACAGAAAGCCTGGGATATCGAGGTCGAGACCGAGTTCGATCATGCTCTGGCTGCAATGAGCGCCACACCCGAAGGCCAGCGCCTGCTGTCTGCCATGCGCCTGATGCAGCGCAAGAGCGAGCGCGATGTGATGGTCGATCCGTCCTACGGCGATGGTCAGTACGGAAACTTCCCCACCGAGGAACGCCGACGCGTGGATGCCGAGATCGAACGACGCTTCCCCCGCCGGCTGGTCGAGGGGCTGGCGAAGCAGCGGCAAGCCCAGGGAGTGGATGCCACCACACCACTCGACAGCCTCGAGGCACTGCAACCGGTGGCCGAACTGGCCTGCGAGCAAGGCTACGATGGTCCACGTACGGCTATGCAAGCCGATTTCGCTAGGCGCCGCCGCCAGATCGACGCCGCCCAGGGCACCGGGAGCGAACAACGCCGCGCCTGACTCCTCGATCCATTGTCACCATCCAACAAAGCCCCGCCGAGTGCGGGGCTTTTTCGTGCGCGGACGGCCTCGCCCGACGTCCCCAATAGCTCCAGCGCAATGACCCAACCCCGAAACCCATTCGCTCGCCAGGAGAAAGGGAACTTGCCTAATCCTATGATCGCTGGCATCCGACACGTTCGAGGAGGGAATCAGGAACGTCTGAGTCAATTCTCACAGGAACCTCAAAAATAGTGGGAACACCGGGAACAGTGGGAACACCGCGCTACAACCCGCATGGTTGAGCGGTTCCCTTGTTCCCAGTATGGAGTGTGTAAACGGGAACAAGTGGGTACAACAATGGGTACGGGTGTCGTCTGACACTGAGAGAGGGTGATTCTGTTCCCACTGTTCCCAAAACCGGGAACGGTGTACCCATCCTGTAACCTGCATGGTTGAGCCTTGTTCCCGGTGTTCCCACTGTTCCCACTAAAAAATCACGTGTGTAATAACGCATTGGGGAGATGAGAAACGTTATCGACTGTGATGTGATGCCGAATTGCATAATCATGCGGCTGAGCATTCGCCCCCTGGCGAGCGAATGGGGTTCGTCGCGTCTACTCTGAATCTATTCGAAGACGAGCACGGCAGGGGGAGCGATGTTCGAGGGATTTCAGCTGGAGACGGTGGAGCTGTCCGAGGCCACGTTGAGGGTGCGGCATGGCGGATCAGGGCCGCCGGTTTTGCTGTTGCATGGTCATCCCCGAACCCACATGACCTGGCATCGAGTCGCGCCGCTCCTCGCTGCTCACCACACCGTCGTCTGCCCTGACCTTAGAGGCTTCGGTGAGTCTTCCAAGCCTGCCGACACACCCGATCACTTCGGATCGTCCAAACGCGCCAAGGCGCGGGACTGTGTCGAGCTGATGCGGCACCTCGGCTTCGACCGTTTCTCCATAGTTGGCCACGACCGAGGCAGCTACACGGCCTTTCGCACGGCGATGGATTACCCCGAGGCTATCGAACAAGCCGTTATGCTCGACGGTGTGCCGGTTCTCGAGGCGCTGGAACGTTGCGATGCGCGTTTCGCTACCGAGTGGTGGCACTGGTTCTTCTTCGCGCAGCCGGAGAAGCCGGAGCGGGCCATCCTGGCCGATCCGGATGCCTGGTATGGCGGCGATCCCGAAGCGATGGGGGAGGCGTCGTTCGCTGACTTCAAGAGAGCCATTCACGATCCGGCTACCGTCCACGGGATGATCGAGGATTACCGCGCCGGCCTGAGCGTGGATCACCTACACGACCGCGAAGACCGCAAGCAAGGTAGGCGGGTCGACTGCCCGGCCATGGTGCTGTGGTCGCTACGTGATGACCTGGAACGGCTCTATGGGGACGTGTTGGCGGTATGGCGACCCTGGACGACGTCGGTAGTGGGGCATGGGCTCGACTGCGGCCACCATATGGCTGAGGAAGCGCCGGAGGCGTTGGCCAGTGCGCTCCTCGACTTCTTGCGTGGGGATATCGATTCCGCGTCATTCACAACATGACGAACGGGACTTGCAGCAGGTCTCGTCATCCGACCTGTCAGGGGGAATCGAAGGCTCACTTGCCTTGTCTCGATCCGTGCTTCGCCACGCCACCATTGCTTCGGTCGAGACCTGCCAAGCCGAATGCAGGAAGAGCGCCGCGATGGCCAGACCGACCACCACATCGGGCCAGACCGTACCGGTCACGCCAACGGCTATTGCAGCTAGCACTACGCTGGTATTCGCGATGAGATCATTGCGCGAACAGAGCCAGGTCGAACGCATGTTGAGATCCGCCGAGCGATAGCGCAGCAGCATGATGAAACAGACCGTGTTGGCGGCCAGCGCCAGCATACCCATGATCCCCATCGCGCCGGCCTCGGGCACGCTGCCGACCACGCTCTTGTGGATCGCCTCGGCAATGACCGCTAGACCGAATACGAACATGAACAGGCTCTTGATCAGCGCTGCGCCGGCTCGCGTTCGATCACTTCGGTTCAGCGCGTATAGCGTCAGCACGTAGACGGTGGCGTCGCCGAACATATCGAGCGAGTCCGCCAGTAGCGCCGTCGATCCGATCAGCCAACCCGCCACGAACTCGATCACGAACATCGAGCCGTTGATACCGAGTACCCAATACAGCATCTTGGCCTGCGCGCCCCGTAATTGCGCCAGCTCGCCAGCCTTGTTCTCGCAGCAGGAATCCATGCCAGTGCCTCCTCGAATGATTGGCTGATAGCATGAAGGTTCTAGCCGCTATAGGGTCAAGCATCATGGAGTCCCGGATAACCATCGGTCAGCTTGCCAAGGCCACCGACACCAAGGCGGTGACCATCCGTTATTACGAAAGCGCGGGGCTACTCTCGCCGGTGACCAGAACGGAGGGTGGCTATCGCCTCTACACGGATCGTGAGCGGGATCGCCTGATCTTTATCAAGCGCGCGCGTCACTTGGGCCTGAGCCTGGAGGACGTCAAATCTTTGCTTGGGCTCGCCGATGACGAAAACGCACCGTGCCGAAAGGTCGATTCGATCATCCACGAGCAACTGGAGCGGGTCAGGTCGAGGCTGAAGGACCTACGGCAACTGGAACGGGAGCTCGACCGGCTCGAGCAATGCTGCCAGGCGGACACGGTGGCCGACTGCAAAATCATCGAGTCGCTCTCGCGGTGACAGCAGCGAGTCGGTGGCCACGTCACTGTGGCCACCATCCGGCGCTTATCTCGCCGCAACCTGCCGGCGCGCTGTCGACTCCCCGCCCCGCCTGCGCGCTAAATGGGTCGGTTTTGTTGCAGCGTTGCAGAGGGCGCCAAGCCGCGCCAGCGCTGGGGCGAAGAGGCGATTTGGCTTCATGAAAAACGATGCGGAATGATGCGTTTTGCAGACTATCCGACGAAAGGCGGGAGGCGGTGGATAGAGAAGCGAAACAGAATGTGGCAGATTGATATGGAAGGTATCTCTAAGAGGTTCGAGAGGCCCGCCGTGTTCCGCGTCAAGGCATATATGTAGCAAAGAAAGGAAGTTAGTCGTCATTGTTATGTAGCAATATGTATCAGGGCCTAAGCTAAACTTGATCGTTGAGTTTTTATAAAAATACTAAACGCGCAAGCTAGTTTAAGTGGAAAGGCAAGCCTGCCGCCCGATACCTATCAAGGGGTAAAGGATGAGTACGCAGATATGCGCAATATGCGGAGAACGTGATGGAGTTACTAGAGACCATGTGCCACCAAAGGCAATTTTTCCTAAACCTCGTCCAGAAAATTTGGTCACTGTACCTGCATGCCTAGAGTGCAATAATGGAGCGTCAGATGACGATGACCTGTTCAAAGTTTTTTTGAGCATGCAGGCGGCTAGTAACAGTGAAATAGCTCGGAGGCTGTTTCAAGAAAAGACGGCCAGAACATTAGAAAGAAATCAGGTTTTGCTTTCCGCAATTATGGAAGAAAGTAGAGAAGTGCAGGTCGTGATTAATCAAGGGTGGGTGGAAACAAGAACAGGTGTACTTTGGAATTCTAAAGCACATGACGCTGTTATCGAGAGAACGATGCGAGGACTATATTTTCACCATTCTGGATCACATGTACCAAAGGGTTCGAATCTGTCCGTACAGTGGTTGAGGGGCATTCCTGAAGAAATAGAAGTCAACCTAGATTCTTTTAATACGGTTGTGATTGGTGACGATCAAGTGACCTATAAATACATGATAAATGAAGATGATTCCAGATATTCGCTATGGTTGTTTGATTTTTATGGGGCTCATTGGGCAAGTGGACACACTTCACCATCATGACCTAATTAAGGCGCGAATCGGGCGTGGCTTTGGCATGCGCGGCTAATACAACGTTAGGTTCTAAAATTTACGAGTAAATTTCATGTTCGAAGATTTTGACTTTTCTGCTTTAGACTCCGGTGAATTCAAGGAAGATTCAGTCCGAGAAGAGATTATTGCCCCCATTCTGAAGAAGCTTGGCTTTATGGCATATGGGGGTAATAGGATTCAACGCAGTAAAAATTTGATCCATCCGTATGTAATGATAGGATCTAAGAAGCACAAAATTCATATTGTTCCCGATTATACCCTTTACGTAGATGATGAGCCAGTCGCCGTAATTGAAGCTAAAGGGCCAGCGCAGCCTATACTTTTATCTGAGCATGTTGAGCAAACTTACAGCTACGCTATTCATCCAGATGTCAGAGTTGATTACTATGGTTTGTGCAATGGTAGGGAGTGGATTCTCTATGATGTTGCCCGCTGGGAGCCGGTGTTGAGAATATCTGTACCTGATATTGACAAGCAATGGGGCATCTTTGAGCAAAAAATGCTTCCCAAGTTTTTGAAAAATCCACAGCTTCAGGGGTTCATGCCTGACTTGGGACTGGCTATGAAAAAGATGGGTCTTCTAGCTGGAGTTCAGCATTTTCCGTTGCATAACCTTCAAGTGCTCATGAAAGCAGATGATAATCTTTACGTAGCCAATGCGACAACTGCTATCGGTGAAACGGAATACTTTGTTACTTTCGATTTTAGCGAAGAAAAATGCCAGAAGTTGGTATCTATGCTTCCCGAGGAAGTAGCAGAGGCTATACGTTCAGCTTTAAGAAGAGCACCGTTTCAAGCAATTTTGGACGGCAGGGTTATCGCATCTGTGACTGGTGCTTTCGGTGAGGTCACACCTGGGGCGTATGAAGAGTTCATTCCACTTGTGGTGAGCGATATTATGTCCGCTAAATATGACCCAAGCGTTGAGATGCGCCCATATGAGCCATCGTAAGTTTATGATGACGTGGCCTAATGCGGTGTTCCATTCGACCAGAAATCGCTGTGCGCTTTTAGTCGACGGGGCGCTAACGGCCGTAACTATTCTCACCGAATCAGTATCTAAATAGGGGGGGTGTAAGCTTGCTTGATTGCTTAGAAAATAGATAGATGATAATGACGCAGAGATTCTAGATTGTCGGCGCAACATAGTTTCGCTGATAATTATGCAGTCATAGGTATCCCCTATCCAGCCGCAAATAGATATAGGAGTTGTTATCTAGTCGAAAATATAACTTTGATAACTGTATTCGTCATTTGATCAAGAGTGTTCAATTTTTACTGTTCAATATTCAGGTCATGCTCATGAGTTCGAGGAGTGCCTCGGGGTTGTCCAAACGTCTTAACCGACGATGACCTCATGAAACACAATCAAAAGGCGGAAATTACCGTGAAAGCTATAAGAAGAAGCATTTGCATATGGTCACACTAGTGAAACGTTTTCCGAGATAGAAAATCGATGCAAGCATAGCGACGGTCACCACATTGCGTTTCAGGCTCTATTTTACCGAACGCGCGTACTGCGAGCGTTACACCAGCACTGACTCGACGTCCATTTATGGCCGTAAGCCGCCTTGAGGCAAACTGTCGTATAGGGGCAGGTATGATCCTTCGAATGCACCCCATGGCATATCCAGTGGTATACATTTTCGTTACGTTGTTTATTAACCTTTTGTTAAACATATGCTTAGGACATTTTTATAGTCCTGCTTCGGTCCTCAATCACCCACCTTCCAAGGAATCGGCGGCGGCATAATTCTCTTGCCATCAAACCCCGGCACGTCGCCGAAGCGTTCGCTGCCTGCTTCCCAGGCTTTCTGAGCCTCGGCGATCTCGGCTTTGCTGTGACCGACGAAGTTCCACCAGATAAAGATGTCTTCGTTCAGCGGTTCGCCGCCGAGCAGCAGAATGCGAGTATCGCGTTCCAACGTGAGCGTGATTTCGTCGAGCCCGCTGCCGAGATAGGCCATTTCGTCTGCTTCGAAGTGGTCGCGTTCGATGGTCAGGCGGCCTTCCAGCACGAGAACGCCATATTCGAAGTCTGAACGTAACGGAAACTGGCAGCGTGCGGTACCGGTGCTGACGATATCCAGCCCGACCAGCGGTGAGAATGCGAGCGTGGGTGCCTGGTGGCCGCCGAATTCGCCGATCAACAGGGTGATGTCGACGTCCTGTTCGGACCAGCGCGGCAGATCGGGGTAGTGGTCGAAGCGTGGCTGAGTATGGCGTTCGGCGTGGGGCAGGGCGATCCACAGTTGGGCGGCGTGGAGTTGGCCGGATTCGGGCACCGATTCTTCGGTGTGGGCGATCCCACGGCCTGCGGTCATCAGGTTGAGTTCGCCGGGGCGGATGCGCTGTGCGCTGCCGAGGCTGTCACGATGCATGACTTCGCCGGCCAGCATCCAGGTGAAAGTCTGCAGACCGATATGCGGGTGAGGGCCGACACGCATGCCGCCTGCGTCGCTGGTGAAGGTGGCCGGGCCAGCGTGATCGAGAAAACACCAGGCGCCGACGAGCCGGCGGCCTCTTTGAGGCAGGAGGCGATTGACCGGAATGCCGCCGACATCCGCCGTGCGGGCATTGAGGTGCTGGATCAGGCGTTGGCCGCCTTCGACGGGGCACTCTCGGGAATCGTAGAGGCGAGAATGATGCTCTGTATTGCTCATGTGCGGCCTCCTGAGCGAGACGAGGGCTGCCGCACCGAGCGGATCGGTGGCGGCAGCGCTGATGCGTTTATCGTTTAGCTTTTCAGCGTCGCGTCGCGGCTCTGAATCAGGTTCGAGTAGTGGGGCAGGTGTCGGGTGAGAATACCGCCAAAGCCTTCGATGTCGTTACGCCAGTCGCGATGCAGTTCGCCAGCGACCGAGAACCAGTTCATCAACTGGACACCGGCCTGAGACATGCGGCTCCATGCGGCGTCGCGCACGGTCGTATTGAAGGTGCCCGAAGCATCGGTGACCACGAAGACGTCGTAGCCCGCTTCACGCGCGGCCAGTGCCGGGAAGGCGACGCAGACATCGGTCACCACGCCGGCGATCAGCAACTGTTTCTTGCCGGTGTCCTTGATCGCCTGAACGAAGTCTTCGTTATCCCAGGCGTTGATCTGGCCGGGGCGGGCGATGTAGGGCGCGTCGGGGAATTTCTCTTTCAGTTCCGGCACCAGCGGGCCGTTGGGGCCGTCCTCGAAGCTGGTGGTGAGAATCGTCGGCAGGTTGAAGAACTCGGCGATGTCGGCAAGCGCCATCACGTTGTTCTTGAACTCGTCGGGGCCGAAGTCGCGAACCAGCGTTAGCAGGCCGGCCTGATGATCGATCATCAGCACGGCGACGTCGTTCTTGTCGAGTCTCTGGTAGGAATAGGCCATCACGCATCTCCTTCTATCTTGGGAAAGAGCGGAATACCAGGCTCGGTATTCCGCTGGGCATCAAGCGATACTGGCAAGTCCAGATCGTCCCGGCATCGCTCGAACCCTTCACGACACCGTGTCGACTTGTTCTGCTTGAAACTGCCCGGCCTGGAATCGGCGCATCGAATCTTCGATCTCTTCGCTAGAGTTCATGACGAACGGCCCGTACCCGACGACAGGCTCATCGATGGGCTCGCCGGTCAGCACCAGCAGCTTGGCTGCGTTATTGGCTTCGATCAGGATCTCGCGGCCCGCTCGCTCAAACAGGGCAAGCTCGGCATCCCGGGCGATCTCGGTGCCGTTGAGCTGCACGGTGCCGCTGAGCACGACGATCATCGTGGTGTGGTCTTCCGGCACGCCGAGCGTGGTAGAGCCGCCCTGGTTCAGACGCAGATCCCACACGTTTATCGGGCTGAAGGTCTGTGCCGGGCCGCTCGCGCCGGCGTATTCCCCGGCGATCACCGCGAGTTGACCGGCGCCTTCGGCCAGTTCTACGCGCGGTATCTCCGCGGCCTTGAGCGACTGATAGCCAGGGGGAACCGATTTGTTCGTGGCCGCCAGATTCACCCACAGCTGGACGACCTCGAAACGCCCGCCGCGCTCGGTGAAGGCCGGGGAGTGAAACTCCTCATGGACGATGCCGTTGCCGGCCGTCATCCACTGCACGTCTCCCGGGCCGATGATGCCGCCGCTGCCGGTGGAATCCCGATGCTCGACTTCGCCTTCATAGACGATGGTCACGGTCTCGAAGCCGCGATGCGGATGCGCGCCGACGCCGCGTGGCTTGGTCGCCGGGGTGAAGTCCTTCGGCCCGGCGTAGTCGAGCATCAGAAACGGCGTGACGTGATGCGCGCCCATGCGGTCGTAGGTGAACAGGGAGCGCACGGGGAAGCCGTTGCCGACCCAGTGGGCGCGAGGCGCGGAGTAGATACCCGTGATGTTTTTCATTCTGCCCTCCCGCCGATCGCTCGGCTTTGATTGATGAATGGAGCTTATTGACAGGACGAAGGGGCGATAAGATGGCAATAGATCAACGCTGCGTCTTATATATAGAACGATCTCATTCAGGAGCGATCGTGTTCAGGGAGCGTGGACATGCAGGATCTCAACGACCTCTACTACTTCGTCCAGGTGGTCGAACACGGTGGCTTCGCCCCGGCGAGCCGGGCGATCGGGGTGCCGAAGTCCAAGCTGAGCCGGCGCGTGGCCGAACTCGAAACCCGTATCGGCGTACGCTTGATTCATCGCAGTACGCGTAGTCTCGCCGTTACCGATCTGGGGCGTGCCTATTACGATCACTGTGCGGCCATGGTGGTGGAGGCCGAGGCGGCACAGGAGACGATCGACCGTTCGATCGCCGAGCCCCAGGGCCTGGTGCGCGTTAGCTGCCCGCCGGGCTTGCTGTGCTTCATCGTCGGGGACCTGCTCACCCAGTTCATGGCGATGCATCCGCAGGTTCGAATCGAACTGGAGGCGAGCGGTCGGCGGGTCGATGTGGTGCGTGAAGGGTTCGACCTGGCCATTCGGGTGAGATTTCCGCCGATCGAGGACAGCGACCTCAGCCAGCGCCTGCTGTCGCGCAGCCCGCAGCGTCTGATGGCGTCACCGGCGCTGTTCGAGCGTTTCTCCCAACCGAGCGTGCCGGGGGATCTCAACGGCTTGCCGTCGCTCGATTGGGAACGGCCGGGCGCGAGTCATACTTGGTGTCTGGAGGGGCCGGATGAGGTGAGTACGCGTATCGATCACCGGCCACGACTGGTTACCGATGATCTGGTGACGTTGCGACGCGCGGCGCTGGCGGGGCTCGGGATCGTGCAACTGCCGATGCTGGTGGCCGGGCCCGATATCGCCAAGGGCCGGCTCGTCGATGTGCTGCCGGACTGGGCGCCACGCGACGGCGTGGTGCAGGCGGTATTCCCCTCGCGACGCGGCTTGTTGCCGGCGGTACGCTCGCTGATCGATTTTCTGGCCGACAACTTTGGGCAGGAGGATTTCATGACGGATGTCGGCTCGGCGCATCAAGAGTGACGGTAAGTAGGCTAGGGGAAAATCAGAAACGAGAGGTGAACGCATGCACGACGCCATCACGATCAGCCTCACTGTCGAGTGCCCGTGGCAGTCTGTCTATGAAGCCTTCTGGCGGCCGGAGGCCTTTCCTCTATGGGCTTCCGGGCTCAGCCAACCCCGGCTCAGCCAACAGGGCGAGCGTTGGCTGGCGAAGGGGCCAGAAGGATCCGTCCTGATTCGTTTTACGGGCCACAATCCTTACGGCGTCATGGATCATTGGGTCGAGCTGGCGTCGGGCGAGGTGGTCTACGTGCCGTTGCGGATCATCGCCAACGATGGCGGGGCGGAAGTTCAGCTGACCCTCTTCCGACGACCCGGCATGGACGAGGCAGCATTCGAGCGGGATACCGATTGGGTTCGCCAGGATCTGCTTGCGCTTAAAACGCTCTCCGAAACATCGATCTCGTCAGGCTAGCGTTGGCGGGGGCTCGGCAAGGGCAGGATTGCCAGCTCCTGGGACGCGGCACACACTTTCTATTCCTATCTATCTGACCGCGCGAGCTCACTTCCAGGCGATCAATATCTCCTTCACCTTATCGAGCCTGATCATGGCGCTGGGCCTGGCGAAGCTTGGCCTGATGACGGTCGAATCGATCTGGATGTCGCTGGCGGGGTTGGTCCCGGTTTACGTCGGCACTCGGCTTGGCGGCATCGTGCGCCAGCGAATGGATGCCGAGACCCTCCGCAAGATAGTGCTGCTGATGCTGATCGTTTTCGGTGTGGTGCTGGTCGGCAAAACCGCACTGGCCTGGTTTGGGCACCGCATCCGGTGGCTGAAAGGCGGATATCGCCCAAGGCGAGCGTCGTTGCGGGCATAGCGCCAGGCGGGCCCAGCGCGGTGCGCGACCTCCCAAGCTATCGATCGCGCCTGGCAGGGCGGGGGATATCGGCATGCGGGCTGCGAAACCAGGGAAGAGAGGCTATGATCTCTGTGTGGGCAAAATCCGGTCTGCCGATCGGATGGAAAGTTTTTAGCTTTCCGATGAACACGGGGGTTGACTCACTGCCGGTGAGAGAGCAAACTGAATGCCTAGTTGGTTAGCAAGTCGCATATTGTCAGTTGCACTCGAATCATTCGGTAGCCTGGTTATATCCCCTTGTTTTACCCACTATATCGGGTAGCACCCGGCAATCGTAATTAAGCGTTAAGCGCATTAAAGGAATTCGTAACATGGCAACTGGCACAGTTAAGTGGTTCAACGACACTAAAGGCTTTGGCTTCATTTCTCCGGCAGACGGTGGCGACGACCTGTTCGCACACTTCTCCGAGATCCAAGCCGACGGCTTCAAGTCTCTGCAGGACGGTCAGGAAGTTTCTTTCGACGTCACTCAGGGCAAAAAAGGTCTTCAGGCTGCTAACATCAAGCCGCTCTAAGACTTTCGGTAGATCCTTCGCCCCAGGGCGATAGAGATTCCAGCACCAAGGCCCGCTAACGCGGGCCTTGGTGTTTTTGCGCGTCAATAAATAAGTTCCAAACGAAACGCGCCGGCATCGATGATGCCGGCGCGTTGTCGTGGGTTTCGCTCTCGCTTTCGTGAATCCCGCTTCAGCTGTTGCGGCGCGCTGCGATACTGCCGAAACGACGCTTGAACTGTGCGGCACGGCCTTCGGTGCCGACTTCGCGCTGCTTGCCGGTGTAGAACGGGTGCGACGCCGAGGAAATGTCCAGTTGAACGAGAGGGTAGGTGTTGCCGTCTTCCCACTCGATGGTTTCATCCGACGTCATGGTCGAGCCGATCTTGAAATACTCGTTGACGCTGGTGTCGTGGAAGATGACCTGACGATAGGCGGGGTGGATGCCTTCTTTCATGGGGAAGCTCCTTTTGGTTAATTTTGTTATGTTATTACATAATTGACGGTTGGCGCAATCCGCCAGATCTTATCTGCCGAACGCGACCTTGCCCCTGTGCGAAGAGATTCGGCATCCGTTATCATCGCGTATCCTCTTTCTGCCAGATAACGATTCTACATGCACAACCTCTACATTCCCGTCGTCGCCATTCTGGTGGCTTTCGCCATCATCTTCGGCGGGCAGGCCGTCTTGGACAGCCAGGTCGATGATGACATCGAGTCGTTGATTCTGCGGCAACTCGATGTCGAGGGCGACATCGAGTTGCAGGCAACCAAAGAAGTTCAGAAAGGCTACGGTGTGTGCGGGCTGTATCAGGTCGTCGGTCAGGACCAAGGCGCGCTGCCTTTCTACTATAGCAAGGTCAACGAGCGCGTAACGCTGGACGCCGAATCCGAGCGATATCGGCGTCACTGCGATAGCTGAGCGGGAGCTTGGTCAAATCTGTCGGAATCGGTCGATGCGCTCGCGAATGGCGTTTTCGGGGCCGATGAGGCTCTGCAGATCCGATTCGGTCAGGCCGATGTTCTCATGACCGCGTACGATCGATGTGTAGTTTTCCCCTTCCCGGATCGCTTCCTCGACCAGCAGCGAAAGCTCCTTGCGATCATGAAGCGAGGCTGGATCGTAGCTCTGGCGCGAACGCTGAAACTGGTTGGCCTGCTCTCTGCGACAACGTTGCAGCAAACTGTCGGTGATGAACGGTGTGCTTTTCATGGGCCGTATTCCTCCATCGGCGAAATCCCTCTTGAGAGTAGAGCCGATACGAAGGCGGCCACCATTGGCATTTCGGTGTAGATCGTATGATTTACCGGCCGATCGGATCATGGATCACCACGGGGCCGCGTTGCCAGCGTCAGTTTTCCTCTCCGTAGCGCGATAATGAATTTGCGATCTACGACTAAGGTCGGTAGTGTGGCGCGCTTCATGCCTAAAGAACCCTCTCCCTGATATGACCTCCGACACCAACGTGCCATCGACGCAGGGTGGCCGCTTTGGCGATCCCGTCGTACTTGTCTTGACCATCGGTTTCATCCTGATCTTTCTGGCGGCCTCGGCGATGGCGCCGGATACCGTTGCGCAGGTGATCGATGTCGGTTTTACCTGGTCCGCCAAAACCTTCGGCAGCCTCTTTCAGCTGCTGATGCTGCTGACGTTCTTCATCGCGATCGGCGTTGCGGTGTCGCCGGCCGGGCGCGCGCGCATCGGATCTCAGGATCGGCCCGACATGAGCACCTTCCGCTGGGTGTCGATCATCCTGTGTACGTTACTGGCGGGTGGTGGCGTGTTCTTCGCCGCCGGCGAGCCGATCTATCATTTCGTGGTCACGCCGCCGGCCTTCGACTCCCAGCCCGGTAGCGCCGAGGCCGTGCCGAACGCGCTGGCACAGGCCTTCTTCCACTGGGGCTTTACCGGCTGGGCGATCCTCGGCACGCTGCCGGTCGCGATCCTGTCGCATCAGCATTATCAGCGCGGTATGCCGCTGCAACCGCGAACGCTGTTGGCGCCGGTACTGGGAGATCGCCTGGTGCGCGGTTTCCTCGGCGGTGTGGTGGATGCCATCTGCGCGATCGCCGTCACCGCAGGTACGGTCGGCCCGTTGGGCTTTCTGGCGACTCAGGTCAGCTTCGGCCTGCACGATCTGTTCGGCTTCCCGCGGGGCTATGAAGTGCAGCTGGGAATTCTCGCCGCACTCGGGGCGATCTATGTGACGTCCGCGGTGACCGGTATCGATCGCGGCATTCAGGTACTGAGTCGTCTGAACGTCATTCTGGCGATGATCATCGGTGGCATCATTCTGCTGTTCGGGCCGACGCAGTTTCTGGTCGACAGCTGGTTCCAGGGCTTCGGCACCTACCTCGGGAATTTCTTCGAGATGTCGACGATGACCACGGTGACGGCGGCGCCAAGCTGGATGAAGTGGTGGACGGTGTTCTTCTTTGCCTGGTTCGTGGGTTTCGCCCCACCGATGGCGATCTTCGTCACCAGGATCTCGCGCGGGCGGACGGTACGCGAGATGATCATCGCCACGGCAGTGCTGGCGCCGATCGTCACCACGGTCTGGTTCACCTTGCTTGGCGGTTCGGGCATCTTCTATGAACTGCAAGGCGTGATCGATCTCAGTCAGCCGTTGCAGAACTTCCAGTTCGACGTGGCCACGTTGACCGTGGCGCAGGCGTTGCCCGGCGGTGTCTGGATGGCACTGGCGGTACTGGTGCTGACGACCGTGTTCGTCGCCACGACCGGCGACTCGATGAGCTACGCCGTGGCCGTGGTGTGTGCCGGTAACGATAATCCGGGGTCGGCACTGCGGGCCTTCTGGGGCGTCATCTTTGCGTTGATGGCGGCGATCCTGCTGGGTATGGGTGAAGGTCAGGTCAGCGTGCTGCAACAGTTCCTGGTGATCCCGGCCGTGCCGGTCGCGCTGGTGCTGATCCCGACCCTGTGGCACGGGCCCAGGGCGGCCTACGCGATGGCGAGAGCGCAGGGCGTGCTGGACGATTCGAGCACGGTCCAGACACCGCGCTGACCCTCCAGGCTTCCCTGGAAAGACGACACCCCCGACGGATCTCTCCGTCGGGGGTGTCGTCGTCTGGTCAGCCGCCATCGGCTCGACGGCTGGCCGTCACGCGCTTCAGGCAGTGACTGTCTCTGCGCTCGATTGCGTCTCGGTCAGGCGGCGCTGGCTACCGTTGATCGGAATCTGGCGCGGACGCTGCTCTTCCGGTATCACGCGGAGCAGATCGACGATCAGCAAGCCGTTCTCCAGCCGGGCGCCCTGGACTTCGATGTTCTCATCGAGCCGGAACGACAGCTTGAAGGCGCGCTGGGCGATACCCTGGTGCAGATACTGCACGCTGTCGTCGTCCTGACGTTCGCCCTTGCCGGCGGTGATGGTCAGCACGCGTTTCTCGACATTGACGTCGAGCTCCTGCTCGGCGAATCCCGCCGTGGCCACGGCGATACGGTAGTCGTTGTCGCCATGTTTCTCGACGTTGTAGGGCGGGTAGCTGGGCACGTCGTTCTGCAGCGAGGATTCGAACAGGTCGTTGAGACGGTCGAAGCCCACAGAGCGACGGAACAGCGGGGAGAGTGACAATGTGTTCATAGGTAACCTCCTGATTGACAGCGAAGTCAGGAAATACGCTAGACACGCCTGCGCGGGCAGAGCTGTATTTCCGTGGTCATGCAGACCCGCTTGGCGGCATCTGCCGTCGAGGGAGGCGATGCACCGAGGCGCCATCGCTGTGAGTCCATCTCGACGTTATGTTAAATAGGGTCGCCGAATCCGTTTTCAAGCGATCGAAATGCCAATTCATAAAATTTTTTCGGTGCGCCCGAAACCGGCGTGGTTGACGGCCTCAGGCGCGATATGGAGTCGTTTGCGCGGGATTCAAGCGCCGACCGGGTTGGACGGCGCACTCATCAGTCGGATCGATCAGCCGAGCAGTTGCCCGGCGATACGCAGCCCGGCGACCCAGGTCGCGATGGCGGAACCCACGCTCGATAGCAGGAAGACCAGCAGGGTACGGGCGACACGATTGCGCCACCAGCCGCGCCAATGGCTGACATCGCTGCGAAGCTTCGAGAAGTCGCCGACGGTGGGGCGACGAAGATAGAGCTCGACGCCGGCGGTCACGAAGCCGACGCCGATCGTTGGATTGAGCGAAGTCAGTGGCGCACCGAAGAACGCCGCCAGGATCGTCAATGGGTGCCCCAGCGCGATCAGTGCGCCCAGGGCGGAGAAGCTGCCGTTGATCAGTACCCATTCGCCGACCAGTGACCAGCCGAAGGCGGTATCGCGGCTGAAGCCGATGGCGAAGCCGGTCAGCACCAGGGCGACGATCACCCACGGGATCGCTTTCCACCAGCGCGAGCGGGGCGCGGCTGACTCCAGATTGGCGCGTTCCTGCATCACGGCGTCGAGTGGCGGCCGCTGCTGATCCAGGGTCTCCAGATGCGCCTTCATGCCCTTGAGGTGGCCGGCACCGATCACGACGAGCACGCGCCGGGCGCCGCCGTCCGGCAGCTCCTCGATCAGCTTGAGTGCCATGTAGCGATCACGTTCGGTGATCAGCGGTTCGTAGAGCGTCTGAGACTGTTCCGCGAATTCGGCGAAGGTGGATTCGAGCACGTCGCCCTGCTTGAGCTTCTCGATCTCTTCGCTGGAGACTTTCTGGCGCGACAGCACGCTGCCCAGCAGCCCGGAAATCAGGCTGAAGCGCTTGTACCACGGCACGTTCTGATAGATACGCTTGAGCGTCACGCCGATCTCGCGATCGATCAGATAGAGCGGCAGGCCGGCGCGCGTTGTCTCCTTGACCGCGGCGCGCATCTCCGCGCCGGGTTCGATCCCCGACTGTTCGGCCACGCGCTGCTGAAAGGCGCCGAGGGCGAGACTGGCGGCCACCATGCCCGCCTTGCCCTGCTTGAGCACCTGGAACAGGTCGAGCTTGGCCATGGCATCCGGCTGTACCAGGCTCTGGTGGCGGGAGGCACAGAGCTCGATCGCGACGGCATCGAATTCGCCGGAGCGAATCAGTTCGCTAACCTCATCGGCACTGGCCTGGGAAACGTGGGCGGTGCCCAGCAGCGTCAAGTGGTGGTCGGCGAGGTCGACGATCTCGCGAGGTCCGGCGGCGGTGTCAGACATCTAGGGGCGTTCCAAGACTGAAAGGACTGAAGGATAGTCGCCCCATATTGCACGTCACGCCGCCAATTCCAAACCGTGGATACCGAAAACGGCTCGAAACGGCGGCGCCGACTGCGGTTGCCGGTCAGTCATTCCCGGCGAGACGAGCCTTGGCGCGGGGAGAGCGACAGGCGGCGGCGGTAAACAGCACGTCGGTCGAGGAGTTGAGCGCGGTCTCGGTGGAGTCCTGAATCACGCTGATGACGAAGCCGATCGCCACCACCTGCATGGCGACATCCGCCGAGATTCCGAACAGGCTTGCCGCCATCGGGATCAGCAGCAGCGAGCCGCCGGCCACGCCGGAAACGCCGCACGCGGCCAGCGCCGAGACGACACACAGCAGCACCGCAGTGGCGAAATCCACATCGATTCCCAGCGTATGGGCGGCGGCCAGCGTCATCACGGTGATGGTGACGGCCGCGCCGGACATGTTGATCGTGGCCCCCAGCGGAATCGAGACGGCGTAGGTGTCGGTGTGAAGATCGAGCCGTTCGCACAGTTCCATGTTGACCGGAATGTTGGCCGCGCTGCTGCGGGTGAAGAACGCGGTGATGGCACTGCCGCGCAGGCAGGTAAATACCAGCGGGTAGGGGTTGCGACGGGTGTAGAGAAAGACGATCAGCGGATTGGTCACCAGCGCCACGAACGCCATGCAGCCGAGCAGCACGATCAGCAGCTGGCCGTAATCGGCCAGCGCGCTCATTCCCGTCGAGGCGAACGTCGTCGCGACCAGGCCGAAGATACCCAGCGGTGCCAGCCGAATGATCCAGCGCACCAGCCCGGAAACGGCATCCGAGAGATCAGCCAGTGCCCGGCGCGTGGTGTCGTTGGCCTGACGCAGCAGCAGCCCGAGTCCCACGGCCCATGCCAGAATGCCGATGAAATTGGCCTCGCTCAACGCGCTGATCGGGTTGTCCACCGCGCTCATCGCCAGATTGCGCAGTATCTCGGCGATCCCCGCCGGCGGCGTGCCACTGGCCCGAGGCGCGTCGATGATCAGTGACGTCGGAAAGAGAAAGCTCGCCGCGACCGCGACCAGGGCGGCAACCAGGGTGCCGATCAGGTAGAGCACCAGCACGCCGCGCACCTGGGTCGGTTGGCCACGCTGGTGGCTGGCTATCGCCGCCATGACCAGTACGAAGACCAGAATCGGAGCGACCGCCTTGAGCGCTCCGATGAAGAGATCGCCGAGAATGGCCACCGAAGGGGCGAGGGAGGGCGCCAGGACGGCAAGGGTCAGGCCCGCCGCGATGCCGATCAGGATCTGTGGAATGAGACCGATGCGAGGCAGGCGCGAGGAGACGGTTCGGGTATCGGAGCTGGCGGACATGACTCTCTCTTGAAGTTACCGAGATGGCAGTGGCGACGCGTGCCACGAGGGGCGGCATTCTATCATCGCTGCGCGCGCGGCACGCGCTGGAAGACCTGTCTTTCGATCAACCTTTGGTGGCATTGACTGCCGGCATGTCAGTTCTTGGAATTTTCGACGAAATCAGGCGGTTTTCAGCGTCCGTTGGCAGCGTCGGGGGGAGTGGGTGTCGTCGGCCGTCGCGTCGTCAAGCGTCGCGTCGTCAATCCTCATAAGGCGCCATCGGCCGTTGACGAGCGTTCAGCGGCGCCAGAATGCCGGTGTGAACAGCACCAGGATGGTGAATATCTCGAGGCGGCCGAGCATCATCGCCAGCACCAGAATCCACTTGGCGGTGTCGGGAATGTCGCCGTAATCGGTGGTGACCTCGCCCAGACCCGGGCCGAGATTGTTGAGCGCGGAGCCGACCGCCGACCACGCCGTTACCTGATCGAGGCCGGTGGCGAGCAGGGCCAGCAGCATCACCACGAACAGCATCATGTAGACCGAGAAGAATCCCCAGACGGCCTCGGCCACGCCCTCCGAGATGCGCATCTTGCCGACCTTGACGGCAAACACGGCATTGGGGTGAATCAGCCGATGGATCTCGCGGATGCCCTGTTTCAGGATCAGCAGGATCCGGATCACCTTGATGCCGCCGCCCGCCGACCCCGAGCAGGCGCCCACGAAAGCCGCCATGAACAGCATGATCGGCAGCACGCCGGGCCACAGCGTGAAATCGGCCACGCTGAAGCCCGAGGTGGTTGCTACCGAGACCGCCTCGAACAGGCCATGACGGATCCCGGTGGCGTCGTGATAGGTGCCGGTGGCGAACAGCGTGATGATTGTGATCGCGATCAGCAGGCCCAGAAACGTCACGAAGAAGCGGAATTCCGGATCGCGGATGTACTGCATCAGGCGCCGTTCGCGCCACACCGCGAAGTGCAGGCCGAAGCTGACCGAGGAGACGATCATGAAAAACGCGCAGATCATCTCGATCATGGCGCTATCGAAGTGACCGATGCTGGCGTCATAGGTGGAGAATCCGCCGACGGCCACGGTGGCGAAGCTGTGGCCGATGGCATCGAACCAGTTCATGCCGGCCACCCAGTACGCCAGCGCACAGACCACGGTCAGAATCACGTAGATGTACCACAGCGCCTTGGCTGTTTCGGTGATCCGCGGTGTCAGCTTGGAATCTTTCAGCGGCCCGGGGATTTCGGTGCGGTAGAGCTGCATGCCGCCGATGCCGAGCGTCGGCAGGATCGCCACGGCCAGTACCACGATCCCCATCCCGCCCAGCCACTGGAGCTGCTGGCGGTAGAAGCGAATCGAGGCCGGCAGATGCTCGATGCCGCTGAGAACCGTCGCCCCGGTGGTGGTGAGACCCGAAAAAGACTCGAACAAGGCGTCGGTAAACGACATCGACGGCGCTTCGGAGACCATGAAGGGGATCGTTCCGAACAGCCCGAGGACGCTCCAGAACAGCACCGTGATGATGAAGCCGTCACGGGTGCGTAGCTCGCGTTTGGCGTGGCGGTTGGGCCAGTAGAGCAGGGCGCCGGTGACGATGGATATCGCCATGCCGGCCCCGAAGGCATGCCAGTTGCCGTCGTGGAAGATCCGGGCGATGACGATCGGCGGCACCATGGTCAGGCTGAACAGCATCAGCAGCAGCCCGACGATGCGCAGAATCACCAGCAGGTTCACGGAAGGTCGCTCCCAGCCGGCCGAAGCAAGCGGGTCGTGCCGAAGGCGTGATGCATCAGAAGAAGGTCAGGCCGACTTGGAATAGCCGCTCGACGTCGCGAATGCGGCGCTTGTCGATCACGAACAGGATCAGGTGGTCGCCGCTTTCGATCATGACATCGTCATGGGCGATCAGGACTTCCTTGCCCCTGACGATGGCACCGATGCTGGTGCCGCTGGGCAGATCGACCTCGCTGATCGTGCGCCCGACCACGCGGGAGGAGCGTTTGTCGCCGTGGGCGATGGCTTCGATCGCCTCGGCGGCGCCACGGCGCAGCGAGTGGACATTGACGATATCGCCGCGGCGTACGTGCGTCAGCAGGCTGCCGATGGTGGTCTGCTGCGGCGAGATGGCGATATCGATCTCGCCACCCTGGACCAGATCCACGTAAGCGGCGTTGTTGATCAGCGTCAGTACCTTCTTGGCGCCGAGACGTTTGGCCAGCATCGACGACATGATGTTGACCTCGTCGTCGTTGGTCAGCGCGCAGTAGATGTCGCAATCCTCGATGTTCTCTTCGAGCATCAGCCGCTTGCTGGTGGCGCTGCCGTGCAGCACCACGGTGCGGTCGAGCTTTTCGGAGAGCGCGCCGCAGCGGGTGAGATCATGCTCGATGATCTTGACCTGATGCTTGTGCTCCAGCGTCTCGGCCAGGCGCTCGCCGATATTGCCACCGCCGGCGATCAACACGCGCCGGAAGTCGCGATCGACCTTGCGAAGCTCCCCCATCACGGTGCGGATATCGCGCCGCGCGGCGATGAAGAAGACTTCGTCGTCGGCTTCGATGACGGTATCGCCGGTAGGAATGATCGGTCGGTCGCGGCGGTAGATCGCCGCCACGCGGGTATCGATGTTCGGCATGTGGCGGCGCAGGAATCCGAGCTCCTGGCCCACCAGCGGGCCGCCGTAATAGGCCTTGACCGCGACCAGTTGGGCCAGGCCACCGGCGAAATCGAGCACCTGCAGCGCGCCGGGATACTCGATCAGACGACGGATGTGGTCGGTCACCACCTGTTCCGGGCTGATCAGCACGTCCACCGGGATCGCATCGTTGGAGAACAGGCTCTTGCGCGTCAGGTAGGCCGTCGAACGTACGCGACCGATCTTGGTCGGCGTTCGGAACAGCGTGTGCGCCACCTGACAGGCAACCATGTTGATCTCGTCGGAGCTGGTCACCGCGATCAGCATGTCGGCGTCTTCGCCACCGGCCTGACGCAGAATGTTGGGGTAGGACGCGGTACCGATCACCGTCCGGATATCGAGGCGGTTCTGCAACTCGCGCAGCCGCTCCTCGTTGATATCCACCACCGTGATGTCGTTCTCTTCATTGGCCAGGTGTTCGGCCAATGTGCCGCCGACCTGACCGGCACCCAGAATAATAATTTTCATGCCTAACCGTCACGGAAATACGGCGTACCGCCTGCCAGTTTACCCGGCGCCCGGAAGCCGGGACGAACCCCGCCGGGCGCCGAAATCAGCGCGTAGCATAACGAGCCGGGCGGCCGAATGACAGGACCGTGGACGACATCTCTGCGGCCGGCCCTGACCTTCGCCGCAGGCGGCGTCGATCAATCCAGCGTGACGCCGACCTTGATGGTCACCTGCCAATGAGAAAGCTGGTTGTCCTCGAGATGGCCACGGGTCTCGGTAACCTCGAACCAGCGCATCCCGTGCAGCGTCTTGCTGGCCTTCTGCAGCGCGTTCTGAACGGCATCCTCGATGCTGGTGGTCGAAGAACCGGTAAGTTCGATCTGCTTGTAGACGTGGTCGCTCATGATGAAACTCCTGGGGTGAACCGTGGTTGTGGGTCCCGGCGGTCGCTTCCGGGGTTTCGGAGATATTCAAGGACCTGAAAGCCGAGAGGCTCAGATATCGACGATGGCGATACCCAGATCCGAGAGACGCTGGCGGGTATCGTCGTCGGTCTCGTAGGTGACCGGTCGCGTCAACGACCACAGAAAATGCGTCTTGAAGCCGGCCGCCACGGCGTCCTCGGCAGTCCACAGAACGCAGACATCGCGCGCCAGGCCGCAGACATGGACATCGGTGACCCGACGATCGCGCAGCCATCCGGCGAGCCCGGTGGCGGGGCGATGACCGTCGGGGCCGATATTGTTGCGAAAGGCGCTGTAGGAATCGATGCCGGGGTCGGTGCCCTTGCGAATGATCGCATTGCAGGATGCCCAGTCGATCGCCGGATGCAGGGCCGCGCCCTCGGTGCGCTGAATGCAGTGATCGGGCCACAGGGTTTGAGAGTGACCGTAGAACTCCAACGCTTCGAACGGTTGATGGGGCGGGTGCTTCGAGGCAAACGAGACGTGTCCTGCCGGGTGCCAGTCCTGGGTCGCCACCACATGATCGAACGCATGCTGGGCCAGCAACCACTCGAGACCCAGCAGGATCTCGTCGCCTCCGGTACAGGCCAGCGCGCCGCCGGGCATGAAGTCCGGCTGCACGTCGACGATGATCAGGGCGCTATGCGGGTTGATGCCACCGAGCGCCAACCCGGCGGGCTGCGTCTCGGTGCGTGGTGGACTATCGATAATATCGGTATCAGGCACGGCGAGCGCCCCCCGAGTGACGGATTCCCGTTCAGTATCGGAGGCGGGCGGGGATGTCGCAAGTGAGGCGGCCGCCAAGGCGGGGAGCTCGCATCTGGGCGCCATCGACGGCATCGATGCGCGCTCGCCTTGACGCGATCAGGCGTTCTTGCGAAGCCGGGCATAGAAAAAGCCGTCCTGACCTGCCGGCTGGGGAAACAGTTGGCGCCCGTGGCCGGCCGGCTGACCCCAGTCGAGATCGTCAGGCGTGTCGGCAACGGCGTCCGCTGTACGGGCCAGGAACGTTTCGATCTGATTCGCGTTTTCCGCCGGCAGCACCGAGCAGGTGGCGTAGAGCAAGATCCCGCCCGGTGCCAGCTTGGCCCACAGCGTGTCGAGCAGGCGTCCCTGCAGCGCGGCCAGTTCGGCGACGTCACTGTGGCGGCGGGCGAGCTTGATGTCCGGATGGCGTCGAATGACGCCCGTGCCGGAACAGGGCGCGTCGAGCAGGATGGCATCGAAGGGCTCACCGTCCCACCAGGCGTCGTCGGCGCCCGGGGCGCTGGCATCGCCTGCATGAAGCGTGGCTTCCAGTCCCAGCCGCTGAAGGGTCGAGGAGACCCGCTTCAACCGCGACGCGTCGACGTCCAGCGCGGTGAGCCGAACGTCGAAACGCTCGAGCAGATGGGCCGTCTTGCCGCCGGGCGCACTGCAGGCATCGAGAACGCGCTTCTCGGCGTTGTCCGCCAGTGCCGGTGCCAGCAGGTCGGCACACAGCTGAGCGGATTCGTCCTGGACGCTGACGTCGCCGTCGGCGAAGCCGGGCAGCTGGGTCACGTCGCAGGGCGTTTCCAGCTGAATGCCGTCTTCTGCAAAACGGCAGGGCACGGCGGCCAGTCCCGCGCTCTCCAGACGCTGCAGATAGGTATCGCGGGTGACCCGGCGACGATTGACCCGCAGCGTCATCGGCCCCGCTTCGTTGTTGGCCTCGCAGATCGCGCGCCAGGCGTCCGGCCAAGCATCGCGAAATTCGAGCAGTAGCCAGTCCGGATGCCACAGGGCGACCGGCGCTGCCTTGTCGACCTTGGCTTGCAACGCGACCGATTCACGCTGAAAGCGACGCAGGCAGCCGTTGAGCACACGGGTCGCCCACGGTTTGCCAAGCGCCCGCGCGGCACCCGCGGTCTCGCTGACGGCGGCATGGGCCGGCACGCGCATGTGCAAAATCTGGTACAGGCCGATCAGCAGCAGTGCCTGAACGTCGGTGTCGCGCTGTTTCATGGGCTCGCGCAGCAACTGCCCGGCGAGTGCTTCCAGACGCGGATGCGCCCGGCAGACGCCGAAGCAGAGCGCCTTGACGAAGCCGCGGTCGCGCTCCTTGATCACGCTGGAGGCCAGGTCGGCGTCCAGGCTCGACAGCGAGCCTTTGCCGTTCAGCACCGGCACCAGCAGTTGCGCGGCAAATGCGCGGGTATCGCCAGAGTTCATTGGGCGGCTTCCTTGGATGACTGATCGTGGCCTTGTTCGGAAGATGGGCCGGAATCTTGACCGAGACGCTGGCCGGAGCGAAGGCGAGGGTGATTGGCGTTGAGCAGATCGCGTGCCGCGAGCGGCTTGCCACCGGGCATCTGCAGCTGGGTTACCCGCAGCACCTCGCGGCCGTCGGCGCCGCAGGCGATCCGCAGCGCGTCGGCGGCGGATTCGAGCAGCGTACCCGGCTGTGGCGCGGCGGAGCTGACCCTGTCGGAGGGCACCGTCTGGTCGTCGGTTTCCGGCAGCGCCAACCACAGCCGCAGTGGCTCGCCGTCGAGCCGAGTCCAGGCCACCGGCCACGGGTTGAAGGCGCGAATGCGGCGTGACAGCGCGACCGCCGAATGATGAAAGTCGAGCTCCGCTTCCGACTTCGAGAGCTTGCTGGCGTAGGTGACGCCATCGTCCGGCTGCGGCGTGGCGCTCAGGCCGTTCCCGGCCAGCGCGTCGACGCCCTCGATCAGCGTCTGGCCACCGAGCTCGGCGAGACGATCATGCAGTGCGCCGCCGGTCGTGGTGTCGTCGATCGGCGTGCGCTTGATCAGCAGCATGTCGCCGGTATCGAGACCGGCATTCATCTGCATCAGGGTGATACCGCTCTCGCTGTCGCCCGCCTCGATGGCGCGCTGGATCGGCGCCGCACCACGCCAGCGAGGCAGCAGCGAGGCGTGGACGTTGAGGCAGCCGAGCCGAGGAATATCGAGTACCGCCTGTGGCAGCAGCAATCCATAGGCGACGACGATCATCACATCGGCCTCGAATTCGGCCAGCCGACGTTGGGCGTCCTGCTTCCTGAGACTGAGCGGCGTTTCCACCGGCAGCGCGTGCTCCAGGGCAAGGCGCTTGACCGGGCTGGGCGTGAGCTTGCGGCCACGACCGGCGGGGCGGTCAGGCTGCGTGTAGACCCCGACGACCTGATGACGGGAGGCGAGCAGGGCCTTGAGGCCTTCGGCGGCGAAATCCGGGGTGCCGGCGAAGACGATCCGCAGCGGTTGTCCTTCAACACGGTGGCTCATTCGCTAAGTTCCTGATGTCCGCTAAGTTCCTGATGTCCGCCAAGTTCCTGATGCATGCTGCCGGAAAATGAATGACGAAAGGCCGGCGTCGCGAGGACCGCCGGCCTTTGAGAGCCTGGGGGTGACGTGGGCGATCAGGCGTCCTGCTTCAGACGCTTCTGCATCTTCTTGAGAATCCGGTCGCGCTTGAGCGGCGACAGATAGTCGACGAACAGCACGCCTTCGAGATGATCGCACTCGTGCTGGATGCAGTGGGCCAGCAATCCGTCAGCGTCCAGTTCGTAGGCATTGCCGTCGCGATCGGTGGCCTTGAGATGAACCCGTAGCGCGCGCGGCACCTCGGCATAGTAATCAGGGATCGACAGGCAGCCTTCCTGCAGTGGCTCGCGTTCGTCATCCAGCGGCTCGTAGCTCGGGTTGATCAACACCAGCGGGCCATTGCGGTCGTCGCTGACGTCCATGACGATCACACGCTGATGGACGTCGATCTGGGTCGCGGCGAGTCCGATGCCGGCGGCGTCGTACATGGTTTCGAGCATGTCGTCGACCAGCGTACGGATGTCGTCGTCGACCTGGGCGACCGGTGCCGCTCGGGTGCGAAGGCGCGGATCGGGATACTGGAGAATGGTTCTGATGGCCATATTCGTTTGCGTGCCTATCGGCATGTTTGACGTGATCTCCCTATTGTAGAGCGCCAGCGTCGACGGGGGAACCGCTTCACGGGGATCGCGTGTGCCGCCGCTTGCGTGTCCTGCCCTCAAGTCCAGCCTGTCAGCGCCGATCTAGGACGTTATAGGTCGGTGGGTTCACGCTGGGGATGACAACGGCAATGATCAGTTTGGAAGGTTGGCGAGCGCGCCGCCCGCGCTGTCGTGGCGTGGCGGCGCGACTGCTGATGTCGGGCGGGCTGGCCCTGTTGGCGGCGCTGCCCACGTCGGCGTGGGCGCTGTCTGCGCAGGCCGATTCGCCGTCGGCTCGGTCCACTTCGCTGTCGCTTAGGGCGGATGCGCCGGCCAGTTATACCGTTCGCCAGGGCGATACGCTCTGGGGCATCGCCGCCCGCTTCCTCGAGGCGCCTTGGCGGTGGCAGGAACTGTGGCAGCGCAATCCGCAGATTGGCTCGCCGCGCAGCCTGTATCCCGGTGACGTGATCTCTCTGACGACGCGGGCCGGCACGCCGGGCCTTTCCCTCGAGCGCGGCCGCGGTCAGCCGGTTCGGCTCTCTCCCGGCGTGCGCCGCGTGCCAACGCGACAGGCGGTGCCGGGGCTGCCGCTGGCGCGTATCAAGGTCTTTCTCGAGGCCTATCAGATCGTCGATCCCGGCGTGCTCGAGGGCGCTCCGACCGTCGTCGCCGGGCAGGCCCAGCGGCTATTGAGCGGTGCGGGCGACAGGCTATACGCCCATGGGTCGCTGCCGGCGGTCGGGGCCACGCTCGGCGTCTACCGTCCAGGCAACGATTATCGCTCCCCCGCGGCATCCGATGACCTGGCAAATAGGTCGATAACCGGATCGACACCGAGATCGACACCGAGATCGACAACCACGTCGACAACCACGTCGACAGCCACGTCGACAGCCACGTCCAAAGCGACGTCGACAAACACGCCAGCCCAACGATCGCTGGGGCTGGAGTTGCGGCGTCTCGGTCACGTGCGGGTGAGTCGAAACGTGGGTGATGTCGGCGAGCTCGAGGTGCTGGACGCCGTGCAGGAGATTCGCAATGGCGACTACCTGCTGGCACTGGACGAAGGCGGCATTGCCACCCGGTTTCTGCCGCGTGCGCCTGAAACGCCGGTGGTAGCGACGATTCTTTCGGTGCCGCACGGGGTACGATTCATCGGCCGTCATGATGTCGTGGCGATCGATCGCGGTCGCGCCGACGGACTCGAGACCGGCCACGTGCTGCAAGTGATGCGCCAGGGCGAACGCGTGCATGACGACAGTCGCGACGACTGGGTGACGTTACCGGATACCGAAGCCGGCGCGGTGATGGTGTTTCGCGTTTTCGATCATCTCAGTTACGCCCTGGTGATGCGCACTTCTCAGGTGCTGGCGGTGGGCGATCAATTGGTCGTGCCGCGCGATCTTCGCGAGACTCTGGCCAGCGGAGGGGCATTTTGACGAGTCTGCTGACGAGCATTGGCGGTCAGGGTATTGCCAGGGCCGATCGTCGTTTCGACAGCCCTCATCGCCGCGGGTGTCGGCCATGACGCCGGGACTGCAAGACTGGCTCGCGCTCGACGCGCTTCCCGGGCTGGGGCCGGCCAAACTGGCACCGTTGGTGCGACGCTGGCGCGAGGGTGACGATCTGCACTGGCCTCAGGGTTGGCTGGCAGCGTTGCCAGCCAGCCTGGCCCAGCCGCTGCGACTGTGGTTGGAGCATCCGGCCCGAAGCCCGTTGACGCCTGCGATCGACGCCGCGATCGGGTGGGAGCGCGCCGACTCACTTCATCACCTGCTCCATCCCGGGCATCCGGCCTGGCCCGAATTGCTGAACCAGCTGCCCGACCCGCCGACGATACTCTGGGCCAAGGGCGACCTCGCGATCCTGTCGCGCCCCGCCATGGCGATCGTCGGTACCCGGCGGCCCACGCGGGAGGGGCAGGACAACGCCGCGCGCTTTGCCCGGGCGCTGGTCGAAAAAGGATTCTGCATCGCCAGCGGCATGGCGTTGGGCATCGATGGTGCGGCCCAGAGAGCAGCGCTTCAGGTCGGCGGCGCCACCATCGGCGTGCTTGGCTGCGGGGTGGATGTGGTCTATCCGCCTCGTCACGCCTCGCTCTACCGCGAATTGCTGGCCGGGCAAGGGCTGCTGCTTTCCGAGCATGCGCCGACGACGCGAGCGCATCCCCGCTTCTTCCCGCGGCGCAACCGCCTGATCACCGGGCTATCCCTCGGCGTGCTGGTGGTGGAGGCGGCGGAGAAGAGCGGGTCGCTGGTCAGCGCGCGTCTGGCGCTGGAACAGGATCGGGAGGTCTTCGCAATACCGGGATCGATTCACAACCCGCAGTCTGCCGGTTGCCTGCGCCTGATTCGCCAGGGGGAGGCGGCGCTGGTTCGCGACGTCGACGACATGCTTGCCGATCTGTCGACCTGGCAGGTGGCGGCGCTCGACCCGCTGTCGAAGCCGTTGGATCGGTCGCTAACCGCAATGGACGCCCCGCTCGATGATGCCGCGAACCCTCCAGCTTCGACGCCATCTTTATTCTCACCGTCACCGTTACCGTCGTCTCCGGCGTTGGCCGTTTCGCCCGTGGCGCCGGAGTCGCCGCTACTGGCAGCGCTCAGCGACGCCCCGACGCCGGTGGACCTGCTGGTCGAGCTGACCGGTCAGTCGGTGGCCGAATTGCAGCTGGGCCTGCTCGAGCTCGAGCTCGATGGCTGGGTGGCACAGACGACCGGCGGCTGGGTCCGAAGAGGGCGATGACGCTCGCTTCGGCCCCGCCTGCCTTGACTCGCTCTTCTACCGCCAATCTCTCGTCTACCGAGTCGCCGGTCCGCCCCACACTTCCAGATGGTTGCGACGGGCACGTGATTTTTGCTCGTCGCTCAGGCTCCAGTCGCCGCCGTAGATCGCTTCCTCCCAATCGCCGTAAGCCGGGTTGGGCAGCACGATGTATCGGCTGCCGAAGGCGTCGGCCTGGGCATTGACGGCGGCACGGCGAGCGGGGGCAGTGTCGCGATCGAAGCCGGCGGAAAAATCGCCGAGGTTGTCGCCCATCAGCAGTACGACCCAGTGTGATTGCGCCACGCGCTGGCGTCGTGCGGTCTTGTCGCTGGAATCGCTGCGCGGCAGGAAATGCTCGCTGTCGGCATCGGGAAAACCGACCTGCTGCAGGTTGCGAAGCGTCGCTTCGGTTTCGCTGTCGCGGCGATTGGTGACATAGAAGACCTCGACCCCGCGCGACGCGGCGTAGTCGAGAAACGCCTTGGCGCCGGGTATCGGCACGGCGCTGGCTTTCTCCACCCATTTATGCCAGCTGTCGCTGGCGTAGTTCTCGCTCTGGGCGATCAGCCAGGCTTCGTAGGGTGAGTTGTCGAGCACCGTCTCGTCGACATCGACGATGATCGCCGGCCGGCGCTGTTGGCCGTTGGCGGGTGCGGAGAGCGCACGGTCCAGATTCATGCGCGCCAGATTGAAGGCTTGATGGCTAAGCGCGGCGTATTCGCCGGAGGACTGCATCCAGACCGTTGCCATCACCAGTTCGTCGGCAAGAGACACCGGAGGGCCTAGCGGTTTCGCCGGATGCTGGGCGCAGGCGGAGAGTCCGCCGGCCAGGATCAGCGAGAGCAGAGACAGAGAGAGCGGGGAACGGGGCATGATCGGTTTCCTGGTCGTTTTGCCGTGAAGGAGTGCGTTGCCGATAGGTCAATATGGTCGGCGAGAGGCGGTCTTGCCAGTCGGAACAGGGAGCCGGGTGCGACGTTCAGGCACGGCAGGATGTGGTCCGGCCATGCTAGAATTCGTCCCCATTCAGCGCTGGGTTGGCTTGCGACAGAGAGATCGGGACATGCAGGAAAAGGCAGCGGCCGTGGCGTCACTCAAACGAGGCGGCATCATCGCGTATCCCACCGAAGGCGTCTGGGGTCTGGGTTGCGATCCGGACAATGAGCAGGCCCTGGCAGCGTTGATCGCGCTCAAGGGGCGCGCCAGCGACAAAGGGCTGATTCTGATCGCCGGTGACATCCGGCAACTGGCGGACTGGCTCGCGGGGGTCGATGAGGCGGCAATGGCCCGGCTGATTGACAGCTGGCCCGGCCCCAACACCTGGTTGATTCCCGACAACGGTCGTGCCAAACCGCTTCTGCGCGGTAATCATGTCACGCTGGCTGTGCGCGTCAGCGATCATCCGCTGGTACAGGCTCTGTGCGCCGCCTGGGGCGGACCGCTGGTATCGACCTCGGCCAACCGTGCCGGTGAGCCGCCGGGGATGAGCGCCGAACAGGTGCGCCAGACGTTCGGCGATGCGGTGGACGTGATCGTCGATGGCCCGCTTGGCGGTCGCGACCGGCCGAGCACCATCCGCGATCTGATGTCCAACCGGACGTTGCGCGCCTGAGCGCGCCAGCGTTTCCGCGGCCGCAATCCCGACTCACGCGCTGAACCCTATTCTCCGGACCTGAAGGAACGACGATCGTGGCACATCCCCATCTCGAACGCGTCAAGGACTACCTGCTCACGCTTCAGGACAGGCTCTGCGAGTCGCTGACCGCGCTCGATGGCGGCGGATGTTTTCGGGAGGAGACCTGGGACCGTCCCGAAGGTGGAGGCGGGCGCTCGCGGGTGATCGAAGAGGGCGCGCTGTTCGAAAAAGGCGGCGTCAACTTTTCTCATGTCTACGGTGCGGCGTTACCGCCTTCGGCGAGCGCGGCGCGTCCCGAGCTGGCAGGTCGCAGTTTCCATGCGGTTGGCGTGTCCTGGGTACTGCATCCCCGCAATCCGCATGTGCCGACGGTGCACGGCAACGTCCGTTTCTTCATCGCCGACAAGCCCGGCGAGGCGTCCGTGTGGTGGTTCGGCGGCGGCTACGACCTGACGCCCTACTATCCCTATCTCGAAGACGTCCAGCATTGGCATCGCGTGGCCAAGGCGGCCTGCGATCCTTTCGGAGACGATGTCTATCCGCGCTTCAAGGCCTGGTGCGACGAGTACTTCTTTCTCAAGCACCGCGACGAGACCCGTGGTGTCGGCGGGCTGTTCTTCGATGATCTCAACGCAGGGTCGTTCGAGGAGTGCTTCGCCTTCCAGCGCTCGGTCGGCGACAGCTTTCTCGAGGCGTTCGAGCCGATCGCCCAGCGTCGCCGGGCGGTGCCGTTCGGCGAGCACGAGCGCGAGTTTCAGGCCTATCGTCGCGGACGCTACGTCGAATTCAATCTGGTGTGGGACCGCGGCACCCTGTTCGGCCTGCAGAGCGGCGGGCGCACCGAATCGATTCTGATGTCGATGCCGCCGCTGGCACGCTGGCAATATCAGTGGGCGCCGCAGGCCGATACCGTCGAGGCTCGCCTGAACGCCTATCTCCAGCCCCGTGACTGGTTGAGCACAACGCAGGAGCCGCAGCCGAAATGACTGATCGCTACGCCGTTTTCGGCAACCCCATCGGACATTCCCGATCACCGCGAATCCACACTGCATTCGCCGAGCAGACCGGCGAGGCGATCAGCTACTCGGCGATCGAGGCGCCCGTGACCGATTTCGCGGTTGCCTGGCGCGCCTTTGCCGAGGCCGGTGGCCGCGGTGCCAACGTGACCGTGCCGTTCAAGCAGGCGGCCTTCGCGCTGGCGCAAGTGCTGTCGCCGCGGGCCCAGCTGGCCGGGGCGGTGAACACCCTTTCTCTCGGCAACGATGGGCTTCTGCACGGCGATACCACCGATGGTGTCGGTCTGGTTCGGGATCTGCAGGCCCATGCGGCCCCGCTGGCCGGCGCGCGGGTGCTGTTGCTCGGCGCCGGTGGCGCGTCGCGTGGCGTGATCGAGCCGCTGCTGGAGGCGGGTATCGCGTCGCTGACGGTCGCCAACCGCACCGTGTCCAGGGCCGAGGAACTCGCTTCGCGGTTTGCCGCCAGGGGCGAGGTCTCCGGATGCGGCTTCGAAGACGTCGCGGGGCCGTTCGATCTGGTGATCAACGCCACCAGCGCCAGCCTGGTCGGCGACCTGCCGCCACTGCCGGGCGAAATCTTCGCGGCGCAAGGGCTGGCCTACGACATGATGTATGCCGCCGAGCCGACGGTCTTTCTCCGCTGGGCGGCCGAGCAGGGTGCCCGATCGGTCGACGGACTCGGCATGCTGATCGAGCAGGCGGCGGAATCGTTCTGGCTGTGGCGCCAAGTGAGGCCGGATACCGCGCCGCTGCGGGAGCTGCTGAGGCGGGAGCTGTAAGCGCTCCAGCGGGCAGGGTTTCGCCGTCATGCGACGTCAAGAAAGGGGAGCGCGAGGGGATCCCCCTCGCATTCACGAGCAACAGGGCGGTTGACGCGACGTCAGTGGTCACTCGAACACCTTCGAATATGTTGCCCTGATCCCAATCAAACCTTGCAGTTGGGCCGCTTGCCATTGGCCTTGGCTTGCTCGTAGCGTGGCTGGGCTTCGTTGAGCCGATCGTGCAAGCCTTCCATGCGCTGGCTGTTGCTGGGATGGGTGGACATCCAGGCCGGCGGTTCGCCCTCGCTGTTGGCCGCCATGTTTTCCCACAGCTTGAGACTGGCGCTGGGGTCGAATCCGGCATCGGCCATCAGATCCAGCCCGACCAGATCGGCTTCGGATTCCTGCTTGCGCGAGAACGGCAGGATGACGCCGTACTGGGCGCCAGCACCCAATAGCCCCATCACCTGTTCGCCTCCCGCGCCTTGCAGGCCGGCGACCGTTTGCAGTACCGAAAGCCCGCTCTGGGTGGCGGCCTGGGTGGAAACCCGCTCATTGGCGTGATGCGCCAGAACGTGTCCAACCTCGTGGCCGATGACTGCAGCCAGCTGGTCCTGATTGGTGGCGACGTCGAGCAGCCCGGTATTGACGCCGATATAGCCCCCCGGCAGCGCGAAGGCGTTGGCGGTGCCGTCCTTGAAGAGCTTGACCTCCCAGTTGGAAATCCCCTCGCTGGCGGGCACTTCGGCAGTGATCGCCTTGGCCACGCACTGGACGTAGGCCGCCTTGGCGCCGCCGACAGTGGGTAGCTCCTGTTCATACTGGGCAAAGCTCTGCTCGCCCATCTGTGCCAGTTCATCGTCGGAGTAGAACGCCAGCTGGTTGCGGCCCAGCGGAGAGGTGCTGCAGGCGCTCAGCAGGACGGCAACGCCGAGGGCGCCAATCAGCCGGGTCGAGGGTCTTGCCGACATGCAGGGTTTCGAGTCTTCCATCAGGGTCTCCGGAGCTGCCTGAAACTGTATCGTCGCGGCGATTTGCCGGGACTGGTTATGAATCCGCTCAAGATACCCGGCCTGGCGGAGCGGTCAACCCGAGGGCTTGTCTCTCGCGTCCTCCGCGGTGTTTTCGGGTGCGCTCTCCTGCGGGTTGTCTGGCGAGATCGTGGCCGGCTCGCCGACATCCAGCGTCAACGTCGGCGCGGTGACGATGCCGTCGAGCGCCGCCGGTAGTGTCGGGGTCAGCGATAGCTGGCTGCCTGCCGGCAGTTCGCCGCTACGACTGAGCTGGCGGGCGAGGGAGAGCAGCGACGAGACACGCTCGGCCTTCGAGCTCAACGCATCGATCCCGGTCGGCTCCAGGGCCACCGGCAACGTGACCGTCGCCGGCTCGCCGCCCTGCAGTCGAATGGTCTCGTCGATTTCACCGGCAGTCGGCTCGGCGCCCGGTACCTGCAACTGCCAATCGAAGCCCTGAAGTTCGATCGGAGGAGCGCCGGCAGGCAGTGTCATGGCCAGGGGCAGATCGATGTTCACCGGTAGCCCGGCCAGTGCCAGGCCGGAGCTCAGCAGCGAGAGTTCGTCGATACCCTGCAGGCCGGGCGAGAAGTGATAATTCCCGATCCGCACGTTCTCCACGCCCATCGACGACAGGGCGATCCGCCCCAGCATGAAGCTGACCTGAGGCAGCGCCAGGCAGCCGCCCAGCAGGGCCACCGACGCCAGTGCGATGAACGGACGGTAACGAGACGGCATCGCCTCTCCTTGCCTGAGACAGCTCGAGATGGACGGCAGAAGCCCAGCGCAATGGCACTGTCGTCAGCGGCCGATTCGACGACTAGCCTGCGGCCGATTCGACGACCAAGGGCACGGCGATGGGCTGCAACTGGACCCGCGGATTCAACCGGCACAAGATACGCTGTTTCCGGCAATCCGCAATCGTTACTGATGAGGGCCTTTAGTGTCCACGTCGTAAGGCTGGTGGAGCTGTCTTGTCACGCCCGTCCTGAGGGCACGAATGTCATTACGGAGAGAAAAATGCGGTATGGAGAGTGGAAAAGGGGAGTCAACGATGGACGCTGATCTGGCGCAACGTTTGAGCCGGCTGCTGGATCGGGTCGAAAGCTGGTTGCCCGAGCAGCCGCCGGCGGTGGACTGGAGTCGCGATATTGCGGCGCTGTGGCACTCCCATCCGATGGGCGGTCAGTTGGTGGCCGTATCGCCGCGCGACGGCGTTCGACTGGACGATCTGATCGGCGTCGAGCGCCAGAAACACGCGCTGCTGGAGAATACCCGCGCGTTTCTGAAGGGCTATCCCGCCAACCATGCATTGCTGTGGGGCGCTCGCGGCAGCGGCAAATCCTCGATGGTTCGCGCCCTGCTCAATACCCTGGCGCCCGATGGACTGCGGCTGATCCAGGTCGATCGTCACGACCTGGTGGCGTTGCCGATCCTGGTGCAGCGTCTGCGCGACCGTCCGGAGCGGTTCGTGGTCTATTGCGACGATCTCTCGTTCGAAGGCAGCGACGATGCCTACAAGGCACTGAAAAGCGTGCTTGACGGTACGCTGACCGGTCCGCCGGACAACGTGCTGCTGTACGCGACGTCCAACCGTCGTCATCTGCTGCCGGAATCCATGGCCGACAATCAGCAGACTCAGCTGGTCGATGGCGAGCTGCATCACGGCGATGCGGTGGAAGAGAAGATATCGCTGTCGGATCGGTTCGGCCTGTGGCTAGCGTTTCATCCGTTCGGCCAGCAGGCCTATCTCGAGACTTGCCAGCACTGGGTTGCCCATCTGGGAGGAGAGAACGCCTGGAACGAGGACGCCCGCGCCGAAGCCGTTCGCTACGCCACCTTGCGCGGCGTCCGCAGTGGTCGGGCGGCGTGGCAATTCGCCTGTCAGTGGGTCGGTTCGCAGTCTATTCAGCGCCCCACGACGTAGACGAATGCGTTACCCTCATGAAAAAGTGTGAGTTATTCGACTCATGCTCACGCGTTCATGAGGGAAGGGCCTGGTGAAACACTCCCGCTTACCGATATGCCTGATTGTGCTCGGCAGCATCTTGCTGACCCTGTTTTTCGGCTGGATGTTACTGCAGGCGCTGCATAACGATCGCGAAACCTTCGAACGTGATCTGCGGTTTCAGTCTCAGGAGCAGGGCATAACGGTCAGGACGTCGCGAGCCGGGCTCGAGCGGCGCGTGCAGGTGCTGGCCTCGACGCTCGCCGCCGACACGACGATTCGCTCGCTGGTGGCACAGGCCGCTGACACCGATTCCACCGCGCGACTCGAGTCACTGCGTCGGCGTCTGGACGAAAACCTAGAACCCTTTTGGGAGGCACTCCAAGCGGGTAGCGCACTGGAACTGAATGTCTTTGTGCATGCCGGCGGCGAAATCCGTCCATTGCTGAGCATGGAGCCGCCGGACGCACCGCAGGAGGCCCGGAGCGACGGCGGCTATCTGCTGCATCAGAGTGTCATCCACCAGCGTCCGCAATTCGGTGTCGAATACGACGGTGAGCGGGCGACCACGATCGGCGTGTCGCCGATACTGGCATCGGACAGTGACGGGGCGGATGCCTCCGTGGTCGGGTTGCTCGAGCTGGAGTTCGGCATCGTGCCCAACGTCGATAGCCTGGCGGATCAACTGGACAGCGGCGTTGCCGTACTCTTCCGACATCGGGATGACACACCGGGCTGGCGGGTGGACGCAAGCTCCCGATCGCTGATCGAGACTTGGCTGCAACAGCGCCAGCTACCCACCCGGCGCGACGACCATACCCTGGTGGCAGGTGACGACGGACGTCACTATCTGCTGACGCTGGTGCCGCTGAGTCAGACTGGGCGGGAAAACGAGGCGCCGGTCGCGGCCGTGGCGATCTGGAAGGACGTCACTACCCAGTTCGAGCAGCGTGGCGAGCTGATTATCAATACCTGGCTGCGCTGGGGCGTGGCGTGGCTGATCGCCGAGGCGTGTCTGCTGTTGCTGTTATGGGGAACCCGCCGCGCCACCCGCGACACCATGCTGCGACATCAGCAGCGGCTCGAAAGCCAGAAAGCGACGCTCGAGTCCTTGAATCAGCGGCTCGAGGCGCAGAAGGAGACACTGCAGACGCTCAATGACATTGCGGCGCTGCAGGAGACCTCTTTCCTCCGGCTGGTGGAAAAAGCGTTGCAGGCGGGTGCAGAACACCTGGGCATGCCGTTTGCCGTGGCCAACCGTATCGAGGGCGAAGACTACCTGATTCAGGCCGCCTACTCCCCAGACCAGCGCTTCGCGCCGGGGCAGCATCTGACGACCAGCGATACCTTTTGCGAAATGACCATGGCCAGCGACGACGTCGTCGCTTTTGCCGATGCCGACGAGGATGGCTACGGCGAGCATCGCTGTCGGCTGCGCTACGCGTTGAAGAGCTATATCGGCGCGCCGATCTGGGTCCACGGCGAGCGCTACGGCGCGTTGGCATTCAGCAGTGACCAGGCCCATCCACGCCAGTTCGATGAAGTCGACAAGGAGTTCGTGCGTCTGCTGGCCCGCTGGATCGGCGCCACGCTGATGCGCTGGCGTGAAGTACAGACGCGCGAAGAACTGAGTCAGCGTTTGCGCAAGATCGCGTCGCAGACCCCGGGACTGATCTATCAATACCGGATCGATGCGAATGGCCGGGCCTCTTTCCCCTACGCCAGTGAAGCGATCAAGACGTTCTATGGCATCACCCCCGAACAGGCGGCGGAAGATTCTTCTGCCGTGATCGAGGCGATTCTGGAAGACGATCGGCCCAAGGTTCTCCAGTCGATTACCGAGTCCAGAGACAACCTGACCCCTTGGCACTGCGAATATCGCATTCGGCATCCCGATGGCCGTGTCATCTGGCTGGCCGGCCAATCGATACCCGAGCGCGAGGCGGATGGCGGCACGCTGTGGCACGGCTTTCTGCACGATGTCACTGCGCGGAAACGCGATGAACGACTGAAGACGGAATTCATCTCGACCGTCAGCCACGAGCTGCGCACGCCACTGACATCGATCTCTGGCGCGCTGGGGTTGATTCAGGGTGGTGCGCTGGGTACGCCACCCGATACCATGCGCGGCATGCTGGCCACTGCCCATAACAATTCGCAGCGTCTGATCATGCTGATCAACGATCTGCTCGATATGGAGAAGCTGGTCGCCGGCAAGATGACGTTCCAGATGCAGGAACAGCCGTTGATGCCGCTGATCGACCAGGCCATCGAATCCAACCAGGCCTATGCGGATCAGTTCCGCGCGCACTACCTGGTGACCGAGCGGGTGGAGGGCGTGGGCGTCAATGTCGATGCCATGCGGCTGCAGCAGGTGATGAGCAACCTGCTCTCCAACGCCGCCAAGTTCTCGCCGCCGGATACCCAGGTCGAAATCCGGGTCGAGCCGATCGCCGACCGGGTGCGGATCAGCGTCATCGACAGTGGTCCCGGCATCCCTGCCGAGTTTCACGACCGCATGTTCCAGAAGTTCTCCCAGGCGGATGCGTCAAGCACGCGAAAGCAGGGAGGCACCGGTCTGGGGCTCGCGATTACCCGTGAGCTCGTCGAGCGCATGCGCGGGTCGATCAATTTCTTCTCGGAGCAGGGGCACGGCGCCTGCTTCTTCATCGAACTGCCGTGTTTCGCCCTTCCCGCGCAGCCCGACGAGGCGGCATCGGCGAGCGCCAATGTGAGCGCTCCCGAGGCGACCGACGCCAGCGTCTCGGGGTCACGGCTGTTGATCGTCGAGGATGATCCGGACACCGCAATGCTGTTGGCTACGCTGGTCCGACACTGGGGCTATCAGGCGGAAACGGCGCACACCATGAGCGATGCGCTGAAGTGGCTGGAGCGGCGTAGTTTCGACGCCATCACGCTCGATCTGATGCTGCCCGACGGCAATGGTTTGACGCTGCTGCGCCAACTGCGCGAGCAGCCGCAGACACGCGAGCTGCCGGTGCTGGTGGTGTCGGCGACCGCGGAAGAGGGACAGCTCGAGATCGGCGGTCGACTGGAAGCGGTGGACTGGCTGGCCAAACCCTTCGATCAGAAGCGGCTGGCTGGCGCCCTGCACAGCTCGCTGAGCCTGCGTCCACAGCGCGAACGCATCCTGCATATCGAGAGCGACCCCGAGCTGTCCCATCGTGTTGCCGAGCAGATTGCCCCGAGCATGACGCTGGATGTGGCGCGCTCGTTGCAGGAAGCACGCTACCTGCTCGACGGTCAGGAGTACGGCTTGATCTCGCTGGATCTGACGGCGCCGGAGGGGCCCGGCTGGGAAGTGATTCCGCTGCTGAGCGAGCTGGTGCGTCAGCCCGCCGTCGTGATTCTTTCCGAGGAAGCCCTGGCGCCGACGCTGCTGGGCCGTGTGAAGACGGCGATCGCCAAGCCGGGGTTGTCGGCTGAGGCGCTGATGGAAGCATTCGATCGCCAGCTCCACGGCACTTCGACGCTCCCGGATGAGGATTCGGAGCGCGAGCCAAAGAACGACCAAGAGGACAACGGTTGATATGAACCCCCTTCAGCGAATTCTACATGTCGAGGACGACATCTCGATTCAGGAAGTGGCCAAGGTAGCGCTCGAGATCGTCGGCGGCTTCGAAGTCGAGAGCTGCGACGACGGCCAGTCGGCGTTGGCGCGAGCCGATCAATGGCAGCCGGATCTGATTCTGCTCGATGTCATGATGCCGGGGATCGATGGACCCACGACCTTGAACAAGTTGCGTGAGCAATCCTCGACCCGGGAGATTCCGGTGGTCTTCATGACCGCCAAGGTCCAGCCCAGCGAGATCGAGCACTACCGCTCCATCGGCGCGCTGGACGTTGTGATCAAACCCTTCGATCCGATGACGCTGGCGGCGCAGCTGCGCGAGATCTGGGAGCGGGCGCATGACTGACGTAGACGTCCAGGCCCGGTTGGCGGCACTGCGGGAACAGTACGGCCGTCGCCTGAGTGACGACTTGCAGACATTGATGGCGCAGGCTCGGGAGTTGAGTGCACGCCAGAGCGCGATCGGGCTCGACGCTCTGGAGACGCTGCGTCAGGGCCTGCATCGCATCGCGGGTTCTGCCGGCACCTTCGGCTACGCCGCGCTGAGTCGAAACGCGCGCGAAATGGAGGTCTGGCTGCAGACGGTGATCGAAAGCGCCGCGCAGCCGACGCCTCCGACGCTGGTGGTGCTGCACGATCGCCTGCAGGAGAGTTATCGGGATCTGGAGCTCGCGCAGACTTCGGAAGTGGTCGAGCCCGAGGGCAGTTACCATCTGGCCAGCGGCGACCGGGGGATTCGCGTGGCCGTACTGGCCGACGGTGATACCGATACGCTGATTCGCGCGCTGAGCGGCTTCGGCTACGAGTGTCGCAGCCTCGACGCCCAGGCGACATTTCCCCAATGGCAGCCGGATATCGCCATCGTCGATACGGCCAAGGTGGCGGATGAAGTCTGGAAGCCGGCGGTGGAGGCGGCTCCCAAGGCGGCGTTGATTCTGCTCAGCGGCGCCGGCGATTTCGAGACGCGGTTAAAGGCCGTTCGCAACGGTGCTCAGGGCTTTTTCACTCATCCGGTGGACGTCCCTTCGCTGGAGCATCGTCTGCGCCATTTGATCAACCTGCCGCAGCAGGATCCCTATCGGGTGCTGATCGTCGACGACGACGTCGATCTGGCCGAGCATTTTCGGCTGACACTGAAGATGGCCGGGATCGAGTCCCGAGTGATCAGCGACCCTCGCGATGTCCTGAAAGGCCTGCGGGATTTCGTGCCCGATCTGGTGCTGATCGACATCAACATGCCCGGCTGCTCAGGGCCGGAGCTGGCACGGATCATCCGATTCGACGACGACTGGCTGAAGATCCCGCTGATCTATCTCTCTGCCGAGTCGGATGCCCAGCGACAGGCGAAGGCCCTGGCCCAGGCGGGGGACGACTTCCTGGTCAAGCCGATCTCGGACGTGGCGCTGGTGGCTGCGGTCACGGCGCGGGCGCAGCGTTCGCGCCAACTGAGCCTGGCGCTGGCCCGTGACGGGCTCACCGGACTGATCAAGCATCCCGCGATAAAGGAACTGATCGAGCTCGAGGTAGCGCGTGGTCAGAGAACCGACACGGGGGCTTGCGTGGTGATGATCGACATCGATCGCTTCAAGTCGATCAACGATACCTATGGTCACGGCACCGGCGACTACGTCATTCGTCTGCTGGCCAACCTGCTGCGGCAGCGACTTCGCCGGGTGGATCACGTCGGGCGCTACGGGGGGGAGGAGTTCGTTGCCGTGCTGCCATCCTGTTCGCTGGAGAATGCCCGAGACGCCATCGAGCGGATTCGCGTCAGCTTTTCCGAACTCGAGTGCGTGGCGGACGACAAGACGTTTCACGCGACTTTCAGCGCCGGCGTCTCCTGCACCCAGGATTGGCGGGATGCCGAGACGCTGCTCGAAGCCGCCGACAGAGCGATGTACGCGGCCAAGCAGGGTGGCCGCAATCAGACGCGGATCGCGGCTTCACGGCAGTGAGCGCCAAAGTCCCGCTCAGCGGCGGCTCTTGCGGGCTTCGCGACTGCGCCCCAGCTCGCGTTTCTTGGCCTTCTCGCGGTCGCTGGCGCCGGCGTCCGGATCGTAGGGGTTGTCGCCAGAGCGGAATTCGAAACGAATGGGCGTGCCGCGGACCTTCAACACCTTGCGGAAGGTGTTGGTGAGGTAGCGCTTGTAGGCTTCCGGCAGTGACGCCGTCTGGTTGCCGTGGACGACGATGATCGGCGGGTTGCTGCCGCCCTGGTGGGCCATGCGCAGCTTGATGCGTCGACCGTGGATCATCGGCGGTTGGTGCTCGCTGACCGCGTCCTGCAGGATCGAGGTCAGGCGGTTGGTCGACCAGTGGCTGTTGGCGCTGTCGAACGCCTTGTCGACCGATTTGTAGAGATCGCCGACGCCGGTGCCGTGCAGTGCCGAGATGAAGTGCAGCTCGGCGTAGTCGGCAAAACCCAATCGGCGCTTGATGTCGGAGCGCATCTTGTCCCGGGCTTCGCCTTCCAGACCGTCCCACTTGTTGACCGCCAGCACCAGCGCACGACCGCTGCTCAGGACGTAGTCGAGCAGATGCAGGTCCTGCTCCACCAGCCCGGTGCGCGCATCCAGCACCATGATGGCAACGTGGCACTCCTTGATCGCTTCGAGCGTCTTGATGATCGAGAATTTCTCGGCGATCAGGCTGACATTCTTGCGACGACGCACGCCCGCCGTATCGACCAGTACATAAGGCTTGTCGCGCCGTTCGAACGGGATCTCGATGGCATCGCGGGTGGTGCCGGCCTCATCGAACACGACCACACGCTCTTCGCCCAGCATGCGGTTGACCAGGGTCGACTTGCCCACGTTGGGACGGCCGATGACACCGATATGAATGCCGGGATGGTTGCCGGCCGGGCCGGCATTGGGATCGCGCTCGGGAAAGGGCGCCAGCACCTCGTCGATCAGCGTGGTGACGTTGCGACCGTGGGAGGCGGCGATGGGGCGCGGGTCGCCCAGACCCAGGGCCCAGAAATCGGCCATTGCCGTCTGCTCTTCGAGCCCGTCGGTCTTGTTGACCACCAGCCAGGTCTTTTTCTGGTTCACGCGCAGGTGGTTGGCGATCGCCTGATCGGCCGGCATCAACCCGGCACGGGCATCGACCATGAACAGCACGATGTCGGCTTCATCGATGGCGGTGAGCGACTGCTCCGCCATGGCCGCATCGATGCCCTCCTCGTCGCCGCTGATACCGCCGGTATCGATCACGGTGTAGGTCTTGTCGCCGAGCTGGCCGCTGCCGTATTTGCGGTCGCGTGTCAGACCGGGGAAATCGGCCACCAGCGCATCGCGGGTGCGTGTCAGGCGGTTGAAAAGCGTCGACTTGCCGACGTTGGGTCGGCCAACCAGGGCGATAACGGGATTCATGGCGATTCGCAAAAGGGCGGTGACAAGATGGACGATCGGAGGGAGGGGTCGGATAACCCGATACGATCGATGCTGATAGCTCGGCATTCTAGCATGTGACAAGCGCGAAGTCCGAACCTCTCGAGGTTCTAGAGCCGGGACGCAATCGGCCCCGCCGAAGCGGGGCCGATGGTGAAGCCGACGATACCGATCAGTTCTGGTCGGACATGCTCTTCACGTCATAGGCCACCAGGGTGCCATCGTTGCTCAGCGCATAGAGACGCTGGGTGCCCGTCAGCAACGGCAGGGTCAGGCCATCGCCACCGATATGGGTACGACCGCTCATTTCGCCGGTCGAGGCGTCGATGAGGTGGATATAGCCCTGATAGTCGCCCACGGCGATGTTGCCATCGACGAACGACGGTGCGGTCAGCGAGCGACCTTCGAGAGCGTCGGAATCCCACATCACGCGGCCGGTGTCTGCCTCGATCGCGATGACATGGCTGGCGGCATTGACCGTGAACAGGTAGTTGCCCACCACCAGCGGCGTCAGGTAGCTGGATTCTTCATGCTCCCACAGTACCTTGCCGGAGGTGGCTTCCAGCGCCAGCAGGCGTCCGTTGTAGCTGGTCACGAACAGGCGGCCGTCCTCGGTCAGCACCGGCTGGCCATCGAGGTCGACGAGCTGATCGACTTCGGTACGTCCCTTTGGCACCGCGACGCGCATGTCCCACAGCGGCTGACCGCTACGGTTGTCCAGGGTGACCAGACGACCGTTGGCGAATCCGGCGAAGGAGACCGGTTCGATGACACGAGGCGCGCCAGTACCACGCAGCGTCAGCGCCGGCTGCGAGCTGGAGTAGACCCACTGTTCGTTGCCGTCCAGACGATCGAGCGCCGTGACCGCGCCATCGACACTCTGCACGACGACCAGCTGGCTGTTGACCTGGGGCGCGGCCAGCACTTCGCTGGAGACCCGTGATTTCCAGTCGATGCTGCCATCTTCGCGATTGACGGCCAGGACTTCGCCGTTGCGGGTGCCGATGTAGAGACGCCCACCGTCGGCACCGATGCCGCTGGAGATCGGCGTGCCCAGATCGACGTCCCACTGGGTATCGCCACTGTCGGTGTCGATCGCGCGCAGGTCGCCGGTCTCGTCGACCGCGTAGATCGTGCCGTTATCGATGATCGGCGTCAGCGGATAACGGGCGCGACCCAGGCCGTCACCAATACCCTGATCCCAGCGCTCGTCGAGGCTGACCTTGGGCGTGAAATCCTTGAGTTCCTTGGGCGGATACTGCGGTTCGACGCTGCCGGCACAGCCGGCCAGCAGTGTCGCGGTCAGCCCCAGAGGCAGAAGCAGGTGGGTCAGTTTCATCAGGTGGCATCCTCCGCACCGAGATCGTCTAGCTTGAGCTGCAGGCCGTAGATGGTCTGGTCGGCATCCTGCGCCAGAGTCTGCGCCTGTTGATAGGCATTACGCGCGTCCTCGGGTCGCTCGAGCGCGGTATAGGCGTCGCCGAGCACGTTCTGACGCTGCGCTTCCAGGGCCCCGGGAACGCTGTCCCCGAGCGTGTCGAGCGCCGTGTCGGGATCGTCGCTGGCAATCTGCAGGCGAGCCAGATCGATGCGCGCCAGACCTTGCATGTAGGGGCGGTCGCTGTTGTCGATGACATCCTTCAAGGCCTTCAGGGCGCGGTCGTTGTCATCGGCGTTGACGGCGATCTTGGCTTCCAGCAATCCGGCCAGATCGGCATACAACGTGCCACCATGATCGCTCTGCAAGCCGTCAGCGAGGTCGAACGCCTGGGTGCGGGCGTTGTCATCGAGAGTGTCGCTGCTGGCAATCGCGATCAGCTGCTGATAGGCATTGGATGCCTCGGCAGACTGGCCTTCCTGGTAGCGCTGCCACGCCTGCCAGCCGAAGACGCCGGCCGCGGCGATGACGATGCCCACCAGCAGGGCGCTTCCGTTGGCCTTCCACCACTGCTTGATCGCGTCCAGCTGCTCTTCTTCGGTCCTAAGCTCCGCCACGGGCGGTCTCCTTCTGTATTCAAGACGGCAATCGGTATTCAACACGGCAATCAATGGGAAACGTGTATGTCTCCCCGTTGCCGGTCAGCCGCTCAGGTTCAGGCAAACTGCTGGTCGAGCCAGGTGATGGCGTCATCCAGTTCGAGTGTCCGTTGTTCACTGCCGTCGCGCAGTGGCTTCAGCGTCAGGCGGCCATTGGCGATCTCGTCCTCGCCGAGAATCAGCGCCACCGTCGCGCCACTGCGATCGGCACGACGGATCTGGCTCTTGAAGCTGCCGCCGCCGCAGTGTACCTGAAGACGCAGCGTGGGCAGAACGTCGCGCAGACGCTCGCCGAGCAGCAGCGCTTCGCGCTCCGCCGAATCACCCATGGCCAGCAGGTAGGCGTCGGCGCCGCCCTTGGCTTCTTCGGGAACCAGGTCGAGAGTGTCGAGCAGCAGCATGAGACGTTCCAGCCCGATGGCAAAACCCACGCCGGGCGTGGGTTTGCCGCCGAGCTGTTCGACCAGGCCGTCATAGCGCCCGCCACCGCAGACGGTGCCCTGGCTGCCGAGGGCGGTCGTCGTCCATTCGAATACGGTGCGCGAATAGTAGTCGAGCCCCCGCACCAGCCGGGGGTTGATGCGATAACCGATGCCGGCAGCGTCGAGCGTCGACTTCAACTGTTCGAAGTGCGTGCGGGACTCCTCGTCGAGATGCTCGAGCAGCTGTGGCGCGTCAGCGAGCATCTCTGCCATGGCCGGGTTCTTGGAATCCAGGATCCGCAGCGGATTGGTGGTCAACCGACGCCGGGAGTCCTCGTCGAGAAGCTCGTGATGGGATTCGAAGTAGGCGACCAGTGATTCACGATAGGCCGCGCGGGCTTCCGGCGACCCCAGCGAATTGAGCTCGAGGGTCACGTGTTCGGCCATTCCGAGCTGGCGCCAGAGCCGCGCGGATAGCAGGATGATCTCGGCGTCGATATCCGGCCCGGTCATGCCGTAAGCCTCGATGCCGATCTGGTGGAACTGGCGGTAGCGGCCTTTCTGCGGACGCTCGTAGCGGAACATCGGGCCCATGTACCACAGGCGCTGCGTCTGATTGTGCAGCAGGCCGTGCTCCATCGCCGCGCGCACCACCGCCGCGGTATTTTCCGGGCGCAGTGTCAGACTCTCGCCATTGCGATCGTCGAAGGTATACATCTCCTTCTCGACCACGTCGGTCGCTTCGCCAATGGAGCGGGCGAAAAGGGCGGTCTGCTCGACGATCGGGGTGCGGATTTCACGATAATCGTAGCGGTCCATCAGCGAGCGCAGCTGTCGCTCGAGGTATTGCCACGCGGGCGACTGATCCGGCAGCAGATCGTTCATGCCGCGAATGGCTTGTAGTTTGGTACTCAACTGACACTCCTGCCTATACGGAAACGCCACAGGCGGCCTGCCTGGGCGTTCGTCGGTGATTCACGGGTTGTCTTGGGCGGCGACGCATCCGGGTTCGCGTTACCTTACCGGGCTTCCCGCGATCCGGGCCTCGCGCCGATCAGGCTTCGCGGGCGATCAGATCGTCGGTGCGGCTCTCTTTCTCTTTGGCCTTGGCGCGGATCAGCGCTTCGAGATCGTCGACCAGATGATCGTTGCGCAGTTTGCTGGCCGGCTTGCCGTCGATATAGACCAGGTTGGCCGGACTGCCACCGGTGAGGCCGATATCGGTTTCCTTGGCCTCGCCGGGACCGTTGACCACGCAGCCGATGACCGAGACGTTCAGCGGCGTCATGATGTCTTCGAGGCGCTCCTCGAGGGCATTCATGGTCGCGATGACGTCAAAATTCTGACGCGAGCAGCTGGGGCAGGCGATGAAGTTGATGCCCTTGGCGCGCAGCTTCAGGCTCTTCAGCATGTCGAAGCCGACCTTGATCTCCTCGACCGGATCGGCGGCCAGCGAGACGCGAATCGTGTCGCCGATGCCATCCATCAGCAGCATGCCGAGTCCGATGGAGGACTTCACCGTGCCGGACCGCAGGCCGCCGGCCTCGGTAATACCCAGATGCAACGGCTGTTCGATCTGCTTGGCCAGCAAACGGTAGGCGGCGACGGCCATGAACACGTCGCTGGCCTTGACGCTGACCTTGAAGTCGGGGAAATCGAGCCGGTCGAGGTGGTCGATATGGCGCATGGCGGATTCGACCAGCGCCTCCGGCGTCGGCTCGCCGTACTTCTTCTGCAGATCCTTCTCCAGCGAACCGGCGTTGACGCCGATACGGATCGGGATGCCGTGATGGCGAGCGGCGTCGACCACCGCGCGTACACGATCCTCGCGGCCGATATTGCCGGGGTTGATGCGCAGACAGTCGACGCCGAGTTCGGCCACGCGCAGAGCGATCTTGTAATCGAAGTGGATATCGGCCACCAGCGGTATGCTGACCTGGCGCTTGATCTTGCCGAACGCTTCAGCAGCGTCCATGTCCGGTACCGAGACGCGCACGATATCGGCCCCGGCCTTCTGCAGGCGCTGGATCTGATCCACGGTAGCGGCGACATCGTTGGTGTCGGTATTGGTCATGCTTTGCACGCTGATCGGCGCGCCGCCGCCGATGGGTACGTCACCGACATGGATCTGTCGCGAGACACGGCGGGTGATCGGAGAGGGCATTTGCATGGCGCTTCTCAGTCTCCCAATGTGAAGCGGGCAACGTTGTTGCCACCCGCGTATTGACTCAGGTCGATCGGTTCGCCGCGGTATTCGAGCGTCACGCCACTGGCGTTGCCGACGGTCAGGCGGAAGGGTGGTTCGCCTTCCGCGGTTGCCTGACTGCCGGCGGACTGCAGGCCGCTGAAGATCCGGTCGTCGTTGGCATCATAGATCTCGGTCCATGACTCTTCGTTGAAAGTCAGGGAGAGCGTGTCGTCGCCGGCCGCAGCTGCCGTCGAGCCATCCTCTGTCGAGCCATCCCCTATCGATCCATCCTCTGTCGAGGCGGTCGACGTGACATCATCCGCCGCCGATCCGATCTGCCCGGCCTGGCGCGCGTCGTCGTCCGGCGTCGCCGATTCCGCCGATGCGGAAATGCCCGTGCCGTTGCCAGTGTCAATCCCGCCGCCCGTGAGTGCAGAACCGCTCGTCGAAGTCGGTGTGCCGTCACCGGCCGATGGCATGTCCCCCTGGGTGGCCAGCGGTGGCAACTGGGTATCGGTATTGGGGGCCATCGCGCCACTGTCTGCATCTGCGGCGGTGGACGCAGTGCTGTCGTCATCGCCGTTCAGGCGGTCGACCGCGATCGGACTGTCATCGCTGCCACCGCCGAAGATCTCGTTGCCTTCTCGGCTCTGCCACCACAGCAGTGTCAGCGAGATCAGTCCGACGATCACCAGCAGCGTGAACAGGCGGAATATCCAGGCACCGACCCGCGAGGGCTGATGTGAGGTATGAACCGGTGCCAGCTTGCGATCCATGTCGCCACGCCCGTGGGTGGCATCATAGGCGGCGACGACGCTGGTCTCGTCAAGACCCAGCAGGCGCGCATAGGCCCGCACGTAGCCCCGTCGGTAGGCGGCGATCGGTACCTGGTCGAAGCGATCCTCCTCCAGGCCGGTCACCACGATCGGGCGCAGGTTGAGCTGCAGCGCGACCTCTTCGACGCTCAGTCCCTGGCGCTCGCGCTCGTTCTGAAGCATGTTGCCTGCCGTTTCGCGAGAAGGGCTGGGCGCATCGTATTGCTTGGTCGAGGGTTCTTTCATTTCGCTCATGGGCGAAAATCCTTCTGATCTCTTTCCCGAGCCGAGGCTCGAGTACGGGGTCTGTTAGCCTCAGGAGCCGCCGAGCTGCCGGCGATAAAAGGCAGCACGCGTCGAGTCGCCTTGCGCGCTGGCGATATCGCTCGCCAGGTGCAGGCTCTCGGCATCGGTGCCGGCCACGGTGAAATAGCGCTGCAAGCGCTCCCAGGCGCGTTCGTTGTTACCCTGCGTGTGATCGATACGAGCCAACGCCAACAGGCTACGCGCATTGCGCGGATCGATGTCGAGTGCGCGCTCGTAATATCGGCGAGCGGCGGTCTCGTCGCCGTTGGCAATCTGGCACTGGCCCAGATTCGCGAAGAGCTGGGCTCTGTTGGTATAGGTGATGTCCTGACTGGCGACGTTCAACTGATCGCACGCCTTGGCGTACTCGCCACGCTGATACAGCAGCGCCGCATAATTGTTGCGAATGCGCGTCGCGTCGGGCTCGGCTTTCAAGGCCTGCTGAAAGAAGTGGTCAGCCTGGTCGAGCTCCTGCTGACGCTGATACAGCAGCGCCAGCCCCTCGAGCGCGCCGCCGTCGCCGGGATCGAGGTCGATGGCGTGTTCCAGAGCCTGCTGTGCCCGCGGGAGATTGTTCTCGGCAAGATAGGCCTTGCCAAGCCGGGTATAGGCCGCCGCTGCGTCCTCGGGACTGTCCTGCTTCGGCCCGTTGGAGGAAACCGCCGTGGCGCAGCCACCCAACAGACACACCACACCCATGGCGATACTCAGCGACCGTATCGAAGAAGGGCGAGATGGGTGGGTCATGCACGGCTCTCCCACGTTAAGAGGCTGCGACGGCCGATACGTCGCGTCCCGGACAACTGAAAACAAAGCGGTTTTGGGGTTCCCATCAAAGCGCTGCACCGTGGTGAAGTCAAGGTGACGGCTATCCGATTCGCTGTCGGCGTTGCCACGGCCCACCGGTTTTCGAGGCCAGGGGCGGGTTGCAACAGCGGCAACCGCCCAGACTCAGTCGGCATCCAGCTGGATCGACTGGATGTAGCGTTCGTGGCGTTTGGTGCGATCCTTCACCTTTCCTACCAGCTGACCGCAGGCGGCGTCGATATCGTCGCCACGCGTCGTGCGTACCATCGCGGTGTGGCCGAGTTCGTAAAGCCAGCTCTGGAAGCGCATCACCTGGTTGCGGGATGGCTTCTCGTACCCGGAATGGGGAAACGGATTGAACGGGATCAGGTTGATCTTGCACGGCAACTCGTCGAGCAGTGCGATGAGCTCCTGCGCATGCACCTGCTGGTCGTTGACGTCCTTGATCAGGGTGTACTCGATGGTGATGTGGCGCGCATCGCCGCATTTGGCCAGGTAGCGCTGGCAGGCATCGAGCAGCGTGCGGATGTTGTACTTGCGGTTGAGCGGTACCAGTTCGCTGCGTAGTTCGTCATTCGCGGCATGCAGCGAGATCGCCAGGCTCACGTCGATGTCGTCGCCGAGCTTATCGATCATCGGCACCACGCCGGACGTGGACAGTGTCACCCGGCGCTTGGACATCCCGTAGGCGTTGTCGTCGAGCATCAGCTTCATCGACGGCAGCACGCTATCGTAGTTGAGCAGGGGCTCGCCCATGCCCATCATCACCACGTTGGTGATCGCGCGGCGTCCATCCGGGGCGCTCATGCGGCCACCGGCACGCTGCTGGGCGACCCAGACCTGACCGATGATCTCGGCACTGGTCAGATTGCGCTGAAAGCCCTGCTTGCCGGTGGAACAGAAACTGCAGTCGAGCGAACAGCCGACCTGGGATGACACGCATAGCGTCCGCCGTGCGCCATTGTCGGCCGGGATCAGCACGGTTTCGACGTAGCTGCCATCCTCCACCTCGAGCACCCACTTGCGGGTACCGTCGCTCGATGTGCCTTCGTAGACCACTTTCGGGCCCCGGATCTCGGCACTCTCTTCCAGTCGGGCACGCAGCGGCTTGGAAAGGTTGGTCATCGACTCGAAGTCGTCGCAACCTTCCTGGTGGATCCACTTCATGACCTGGGCGGCGCGGAATTTCTTCTCGCCCAGAGAGACGAAGAATGCCTCCATCTGCTCGCGGGAGAGCCCCAGTAGATTGGTGCGCGGAGTATCGGTAGCAGCGCTCATGGCAACGGAATCGGCTCGAGGGTGGCGGGGTGTCCGGGAACGGGGATGAACGACCGGCACGAATGGCCGGTCGGTCGACGAATCAGCCGCGGGGGCAGAGTTCTTCTTCCTTGAAAAAGTAGCTGATTTCGCGGGCGGCGGATTCCGGTGCATCGGAACCGTGCGCGGCATTGGCATCGATGGACGAGGCGAAGTCGGCGCGGATGGTGCCTGGTGCGGCTTCTTTCGGGTTGGTGGCACCCATCAGCTCGCGGTTCTTGGCAATCGCGCCTTCGCCTTCGAGAACCTGGACCATCACCGGACCGGAGGTCATGAAGCTGACCAGGTCGGCAAAGAAGCCGCGCTCGGCGTGCTCGGCGTAGAAACCTTCAGCCTGCTCCTTGGAGAGGTGCAGCATCTTGGCGCCAACGATCTGCAGGCCGGCTTTTTCGAAACGGCTATAGATGTCGCCGATGACGTTCTTGGCAACGGCATCGGGCTTGATGATGGAAAGCGTACGCTCGGTGGCCATGACTTCGGTCTCCTGGCTGTAGTGAATCGATCGCGATTATCGCGAGCGGAAAAAGATCATGAGATACGAGACGACGCGCCTCTGATGCTCATGCATAGATTAGCGCGCCGTCCGAAATCATCGTGGTCGTGGGCGGAGCCGATCACGAACGGTGATCGTCCCTGCCGAAAAATCGCGCCATTGTAGCGCAAGCCCGCGCCAGACGCATCCCGCGGCTGATCGGGCCGATACCCCTCGAACCGGGGCCGGACGTGGCAAGATCGGTACGGAGCGAAGCTCAGACGTTGAAGCTTTCGCCGCAGCCGCACTCGTCAGTCACGTTGGGGTTGTTGAAGCGGAAGAAGCGGTTGAGCCCTTCGCTGACGTAATCGACTTCGGTGCCATCGAGAACGGCCAGCGCTTCCTTGTCGACCAGCACCTTGACGCCGCGCTCCTCGAAGGCGACGTCGTCTGCGCGCAGGTCGTCGGCGATATCGAGCACATAGCTGTAGCCGGAGCAGCCACTCGGCTTGATCGCCACGCGCAGCCCCAGGCCGCTGCCGCGCTCCTCGAGGACGTGACGGATCTGAGTGGCGGCGGATTCACTGATGGTGATGTTCTGCATGGCATTTCTCCTTGCCAAGGAGAATGGCGATGACGCCATCCCCCTAACGATGATTCGTGGCGGCTTTCGACGGCTGGCGTAGCCCGCTCAGGGCGCGGCGTATGTCGGCTGCGGCCGCATCGATCTCTTCAATGGTGGTGAACCGGCCAAAACTAAAGCGGATCGACGAAAGCGCCTGTGAATGAGGGATGCCGATTCCCTTGAGCACGTAGGATGGCTCCACGCTTGCCGAGTTGCAGGCCGAACCGGTGGAGACCGCCAGGCCGCGCAGTGCCATCAGCAACGACTCGCCGTCCACGCCGTCGAAGGCGAGATTGACGATATTGGGCACGCAATGCTCGAGCGGCGAATGGTTGTGAATGCCACCACAATCGGCCAAGCCGTCGAGAAAGCGTTGGCGCAGCGCACGAACGTGCTCGCCGTCGGCCTTACGTTCATCGCGTGCCAGCGCAAATGCCTCGCCCATTCCCACGATCTGATGCGTGGGAAGGGTGCCCGAACGCATGCCGCGCTCGTGGCCGCCGCCGTGAATCAGCGCTTCGATTCGCAGATCCGGATCGCGGCGAACGTAGAGCGCGCCGACTCCCTTGGGGCCGTAGGCCTTGTGGGCGGAGAGCGACATCAGGTCGATGCCCATCGTCTCCACATCCAGCGCCAGTCGGCCGGAGGCCTGCGCGGCGTCGACATGAAAACGTGCGCCGAATTCATGCGCGATGGCGGAGAGCGCGGCAAGATCGTTGACGCTGCCCAGCTCGTTGTTGACCGCCATCAGCGAGACCAGCGCGGTGTCGTTGCGCATGGCCGCGCGCAGTTGCTCGGGGGCGATGCGGCCATCGCTGCCAGGCGTCAGCCAGCTGACCTCGAAACCTTCCGCCTCCAGCGAGATCGCGGTGTCCACGATCGCCTTGTGTTCGATGATCGATGTGACCAGGTGGCGCCCGCGGCCGCGGTTGGCGCGCATGAAACCGATCAAGGCCAGGTTGTCCGCCTCGGTGGCGCCGGAGGTCCAGACGATCTCGCGCGGGTCGGCGCCGATCAGATCCGCAACCTGACGGCGGGCATTCTCCACCGCCTGTTCGGCCAGCCACCCCGGCATATGGCTGCGCGACGCCGGGTTGGCATAGACCCCATCCAGCGTCAGGTGGCGCATCATCTGCTCGGCCACGCGCGGGTCGGTCGGGGTGGTAGCGGCATAATCGAGATATATCGGAGCGCTCATGGCACGGCAGATCTCTGGCAATCGATCGAAATGAATTCAGGCCCGTTACGATCAAGCGTCGTCGCGGCAATCATCCGGTTAGTGTGACGACACCGTGATCGTGGCGACATCGTCAGCGAAAGTGCGTGTCCCGGATTCGGCTCGGGTGGCGGTGCGAGCCTCCTCCCGGCGCACCAGCTCCTGCAGGCTGATGTCGCTCAGGAAGCGCTGGATCTCGTCGGAAAGGTCGCACCACAGATGATGCGTGATGCACTTGCTGCCTTGATGACAGTCCGCCTGGCCCTGACAGCGCGTGGCATCGACGGATTCGTTGACCGCATCGATCACGCCGGCGACCGAGATCTCGGAGGGCGCTCTTCCCAGCAGATAGCCGCCGCCCGGGCCGCGCACGCTGCTGACGAGCTTGGCGCGGCGCAATCTGGCAAACAGCTGCTCGAGATATGACAGCGAGATGTCCTGACGTCTGGAAATATCCGCCAGACAGACCGGACCCTGACCGGCATTGAGGGCCAGATCGAGCATCGCGGTAACGGCGTAACGCCCTTTGGTAGTCAAACGCATCGGCGGGTATCGGCTGTCGCTGCATCGGTGATGCCATTATGGAAAAACCCAGTAACACGGTCAACCATTCTGGCGGCGTCCGATTCGTCGGTGTGTCGATCGCGATCGGGCTTCCGGTCGGTACCTGCGGCTTCAGGACCTTTCCCGCAGCCGCTTGTCGATGGTGCCGAGAATGCCGCGCAGGATATTCATCTCCATTGAGTCCAGATGCGCACGCATGAAGAGCCGCCGCAGTCGCGCCATCAGCTGGCGGGGATTGTCCGGGTCATGGAATTCGATCGCCGTCAGCGTGCTCTCGAGGTGGACGAAAAAGCGCTCGAGATCGGCGTGCGTGGCAGGCGGATTGTCCCACTCGACACCGAAAGGCTGCTCGCTCTCGCTGATGGATTCGCCGGAAGATGCCTGCAAATCGGAATCCAGAGCCAGAAATGCCTGGCGGCATTCGTAGGCGAGTACCTGGACGGCGGCGGCCAGATTCAACGAGCTGAAATCGGGGTTGGTCGGAATATGCACATGCTGGTGGCAGCGCTGCAGCTCGGCATTGGTCAAGCCGGTATCCTCGCGGCCGAAAACCAGGGCGACTCTCGCCTCGGCCGGTGCCAGAGCCTGCGGCAGGCTCTCGGCCAGCGCGCGCGGGGCGACCATCGGCCACGGCAGGTGGCGCGATCGTGCGCTGGCGCCGACCACCAGCGTGCAGTCGGCAACGGCTTCCTCGAGTGCGTCGTATTGCCGCGCGGCGTCGACCAGGGTGTTGGCACCGGAGGCGCGCGAATAGGCCTCGCGATCCTTGGGATCGCAGCGGGGCGTGACCAGCGCGAGGTCCTCGAGGCCCATGTTGCGCATGGCGCGAGCGGCGGCGCCGATGTTACCGGGATGGCTGGTGCCGATAAGGACGATACGGATACGGTCGAGCATAAGGAGGCGATTGTCAGTGCTGTGGCAAATGGGAAAACGCGCAGTCTAGCATGACTGCGCGGGCCCGCTTCTGCTAGACTGCGCGGCGTTCTTTAACAGCCCCCGACACCCCAAGGCCAGATCCATGCATCCGATGGTTCAATATGCGCTGCGCGCCGCTCGCAGTGCCGCTGAGCAATTCGTTCGTATCCGTGACCGTCTCGAGGTCAATCACGACGAGCAGGCAACCGCCAGTCTGCTCGAGGATACGGCGCGCAACGCCGAAACGCTGATCGTGCATCAGCTCACTCGCGGCTATCCGCAACACGGTATTTCCGGTCGCTATACCCCTTATCGCGAAGGCAAGGGCGCCGACAAGGAAACCGTCTGGCACATCGAGCCGATCCACGGCGAGTCCAACCTCGGTGTGGCGAACCGGCAGTTCGCAATCTCGATGGTATGCCTGGTCAAGGGGCGTCCGGAACATGCGGTCATCATCTCGCCGTTCAGCGATGATGAGTTTTTGATCAGTCGTGGTCGTGGCGCTCAGGGCAACGGCAAGCGCATGCGTGTCTCCAAGACCGTGAGCATCAGCGGAGCCAGAATCGCACTGGCCTGGCCGACGCAGGAAGCACGTGCACGCTGGTTGCCCCAGTATCTCACCGTGGCCGAGCGCCTCGGGCCGCAGATCGACACGCTGACCGGTAGCGGCTGTGCGCTGCTCGACATGATCGAATTCGCGTTCGGTCGTGCCGATGCGGTCTTCGTGCTGGGCCTGGAAGAGCAGGACCGTCTGGTCGGTTCGCTGCTGCTGAAGGAAGCGGGCGCGCTGACCGGTGCCATCGACGGCTCGCCGAGTGTCGAAGATGGCGGCAGCCTGATGGCCGCGGGCCCGCGCCTCTACAAGGCGCTGGCGCAGCAGCTCAAGGCTGGCGCCTGAGTTAGTCGGCATGTGAAGCGCGGCTCGCTCGTGTCGCGGGTCGACAATCAAGAAGCGCCCTGCCGGGTCATCCCGGCAGGGCGCTTTGCGTTGGGGTGTTCCCCCACCCTGGATCAGGGCGTCGAAGAGGCTATCGAGTGGGGGCGAGTGAGCAGGCTACCCGCGATGAACGCGATCATGCTGGCGGCAAGCCCGGCATAGATCGGCGAGTTCGCGAGCAAGCCATCTTTCAGCATCAAGACGATAACCCCCGCGCAGCCGGCCAGCATGCTGGCAATGGCGCCGGTGGTCGTGGAGCGCTTCCAGAACAGTGCCCCCAGCATCGGAATCAGCATGCCCCCAACCAGCAGGTTGTAGGCGACCGTCAACGCGCCGATGACATCGCTCACGTTGATCGCGATGATCACGCTCACGACGCCGATCAGCCCCGTGCAGAGCCGATTGATGCGGACGTCGTCGATCTCTCGGCCACCGCGCAGTGCCGGCAGAATATCCTGCGTCAGCAGTGTCGACGAGGCGAGCATCCCGGCGCTGGAGGTCGACATCATCGCGGCCATCGCGGCGGCGATGATCAGCCCGCGGACGCCGTCCGGCAACGCCAGCTGCGCGATCGCGGCGAAGGCGTTGTTGGCATCTTCGAGATTCGGCAGCAGGATGCTGGCTGCGATACCGACCAGCGCACCGATCGCGCCGTAGAGAATGCAGTAGATGCCGGCGAATGTGCCGGCACGGCGGGCAACGCCACTGGAGCGTGCCGTAAACACTCGCTGCCAGATATCCTGACCGATCAGAATGCCCAGAAAGTAGATGACGAAGTAGGTGATGATGGTGTCCCAGCCGATGGCCGTCAGCGAGAAACTGGTGGCCGGGGCTTTTTCCAGCAGCGCATCCCAGCCGCCTACCGAGTGGATCGTCATCGGCAGCAGCAGCGCCACCATGCCTACCGTCATGATCACGAATTGGACGATATCGGTCAGCGTCAACGACCACATTCCGCCGATGGTCGAGTAGATCACCACCACGATGCCGCCGATGACGACTGCCTGCCAGGCCGGCATGCCGAAGATGACGCTCAGCACGGTGCCGATCCCGATCGTCGAAGTCACGGCAAGCATCAGGTCGTACGCAAACATGATGATCGAGCTGATCAGCTTGGCCGCCGGAGTGTAGCGGCGCTCCAGCACCTGAGTCACGGTATAGAGTTTGAGCTTCATCAGGGGCTTGGCCAGAACCAGGCTCAACACGATCAGCCCCAGACCCAGCGAAGCACAGAGCCACAGCCCGGAGAGACCGTAGGTGTAGCCGAGCTTGACCGTGCCCACGGTCGAAGCGCCGCCGAGTACGACGGCCGACAGCGTACCCAGGTACATGCCGGGGCCAAGGCGGCGTCCTGCAACGAGATAGTCTTCCCGGCTGCGGGCGCGTTTCATGCCCCACCAGCCCAGGCCGAGCATGCCAAGCGCGTAGAGCGCGACGACGAAGAGATCCAGCATCATGATGTTTTGTCCTTCCGCTGCATCAGCGGCGATTGTTATTGTGGAACGACGGTCGACGGTGTTGACGATGGGGTTGTGGCGGCTTCTCAGCGACGTTTGACGCCGGGCAATATGCAAAGCATCTCGAACAGCAGGTTGGCCGCCACGACGGCGGTCTGGCCGTGAGCGTCGTAAGGTGGAGAGACTTCGACCAGGTCGCAGCCGACGATATCGAGTCCGTGAGCGCCGCGAATGATCTCCAGCGCCTGCGGGATGGTCAGCCCGCCGATTTCGACCGTGCCGGTGCCCGGGGCATAGGCGGGGTCGAGACTGTCGATATCGAAGCTCACATAGACTGGACCGCCGCCAACCTTGTCACGGATTTCAGCCATCAGCGGGGTCAGGCTTTGGTGCCAGCACTCTTCGGCCGGCACCACTCGGAAGCCCTGTTGGCGCCCCCAGTCGAACTCTTCCGCGGAATAGCCCGTGCCTCGCAGACCGATCTGAGCGACGCGGTCGCAGTCCAGCAGACCTTCCTCGACGGCGCGGCGGAATGGCGTGCCGTGCGCGATGGCTTCACCAAACATGTGCTCGTTGATGTCGGCGTGGGCGTCGACGTGGATCAGTCCCACCGGACCGTGCTTTTTCGCCATGGCGCGCAGTATCGGTAGCGCCAGCGTGTGATCGCCACCCAGCGTCAGCGGAATCACATCGTGGGTCAGCAGCTCGTCGTAGTAGCGCCCGATGATGTCGACGCTCTTCTTGAGATCGAAGGTATTGATCGGAACGTCGCCGATGTCGGCGACCTGCAGGCTTTCGAACGGCGCGGCGCGGGTCGCCATGTTGAATGGGCGCAGCATGCGCGACTCGTCCCGGATCTGGCGCGGCCCGAAGCGAGTGCCGGGGCGATTGGACGTGCCGATATCCATGGGAATGCCGACGAAGCAGGCATCCAGCCCTGCGGCGCTCTTCTGCGTCGGTAGCCGCATCATGGTGGCCGGTCCGCCGAAGCGGGGCATCTCGTTGCCACCCAGCGGCTGGTTGTACGACGGTTGCGTGGGCATGAAGACTCCTGACGTTGTGATTGTGGTGAATGACGCGCAGGAATCGTGCCAACCGATAAACCATTGAAGTTGTTGAACAATAAAATCCGGCTGATGCGTTTTTGTATCGCCAGATGGATTTGAATGATCCATTGATGTATCAATGATTCATTTATGTATCCGTGCAGCAGTAGAGGGACGCGTAATGACACATCCGATGTCGACCGAGGAGACTGCGCAGTTGACGCTGGAGACGCTGATCCAGACGGCTCAGGATCACGTGTTCATCGTCGATGGTGATGGTCGTATTCTTGACGTGAGCCCCGGCAGCGCGGCGGTCTACGGGCTGCGTCGAGAAGCGCTTCGGGCCACCACCGTTCAGGCGCTTCAGGCCAGCGGCGTGCTGTCGCCCTCGGTCTCCCTGGAAGTCATCCGCACCGGTCAGCCTGCGCAGATCATGCAGCGTACCGGCACCGGCCGGCAGGTCATTGCCGAGGCGTTCCCGGTCTATGCCGACGGCAAGCTGATCCGCGTGATCAGTCGTTCGCGAGACCTTACCGACCTGCGGCTGTTGCAGGACGAATATGCGCTCCTTCAGCGGCGCTTTTCCGAACATCTGAAGCGCCATCATGATCCCGAGGTCGATAGCGATGACGCGCTCGGCGAGCTGGTGGTCAAGAGTCGGATCATGCGGGAGATGGTCCACTTGCTGAAGCGCAGTGCACCCACCGATGCCACCGTCCTGATGCTGGGCGAGTCGGGTGTCGGCAAGACGGCTTTCGCCCGGCAGCTGCATCGCTGGAGCCGAAGGCAAGAGGGCGATTTCGTCGACGTCAACTGTGCGGCCATACCGGAGTCGCTGTTCGAGTCGGAGATGTTCGGTTATCAGCCCGGCGCGTTCAGTGGCGCGTCGCGCCAGGGCAAGGCGGGACTTCTCGAACAGGCGCATGGCGGCACGCTGTTTCTGGACGAGATCGGCGAGCTGCCCCTATCGATGCAATCCAAGCTGCTCAAGGTCATTCAGGATGGTTCGTTGACGCGGCTGGGGGATACGCGCTCGCGCCAGGTCGATTTCCGGCTGGTGGTGGCGACCAATCAGGACCTGGCCAGACGGGTCGAGGAGGGCGCTTTCCGACTCGACCTCTACTACCGACTCAACGTCATTCCCGTGACGTTGCCGCCACTGCGAGAGCGCCGCGAGGATATCCGCGGGTTGGCCGAGCGCCATCTCGATCAGCTCAACCGCCGCTACGGAGCAGAGAAGGTCCTGCATCCCGGGGTATGGGCAACGCTGATGAGCAACGACTGGCCGGGCAATATTCGCGAGCTGGAGAACTGGCTGGAGCGTGCCTGGCTATCGGCAGAAGGCGGCGTGGTGGGTGCACCGGCCCCGAGAGGGTCGTTGCCCGGTAGAGATGCGTTCGCTGACGATTCGAACATTGCCGAGCCCGCCCGCGAAGCGGGGCAAGCATTTGGCATTTCGCTGGCACCGGGTCAGACGCTCCGATCCGCCATGGACGACCACGAGCGGGCGATTCTGGAAACGTTGGCAACGACGCACCGTACGACCTATGCGCTGGCCGAACGGCTGGGCATCAGCCAACCGAGCGTCGTGCGCAAGCTCAAACGTCACGGTCTTCAGACAGGCCGCTGACTCATCGGCTGATATCGGCATTCGTGTCGTCGTTGGTGCTTGCCGTCGTGACCCCGCTTCTCGTCGACGCCTTTCCGCTCGTGGCGCTGGAGGACCTCGAAATCGAGCGGGAGATCGCCGTGCGCTTGCCGTATCCCCAGCGTTCGGCTTCCGACGGTGCGTCCGGCGCGCTGTCGTCGTGCAGCCATTCGCGCCAGCTTGCGACCAGCAGCGCCATCAGCACCGGGCCGACGAAAAGACCGACGATCCCCATGGTTTTGACGCCACCGACCAGACCGAAGAAGGTCGGCAGGAACGGGAGCTTGATCGGGCCGCCTACCAACCGTGGGCGCAGGGTCTTGTCGACGACGAAGAGCTCGAGCGCGCCCCAGATGAACAGGCCGATGCCGTTGGCCATGTGGCCGGTCGCCAGCAGATAGAGCGACACCAGCGTGAATGTCAGTGGCGCTCCGCCGGGAACCAGCGCCATGAACGCGGTGATCACGCCGAGTACCACTGGCGATTGAATGCCGGCGATCCAGTACGCGGTGCCGAGCACCAGACCTTCTCCGAGCGCGATCAATCCCATGCCCATCACGGTCGAGCTGATCGTGGCCGGGACCACGCGCGAGAAGCGCTGCCAGCGCGCCGGCAGCACGCGCTCACCGACGATGTCCAGCTGACGCGCCATGCCGGCGCCATCCCGGTAGAGAAAGAACAGCGTGATCAGCATGAACAGCAGGGTCAGCGCCAGATGCAGCGCATTGCTTCCCAGCGCCAGCACCCAGCGCGAGATGTTGCCGATGTGCTCGCCGCCCACCAGCTGAATCAGATATTCCGGGGCGTGGGGCTCGGCCAGATATTCCTGCCACTGTACGGCAAGCCAGTCCCCTATGCCCGGAAGAGGTTCGACCCAGGTCGGTGTCGGAATGCCATGCTCGTTGGCGACCATCAGCCAGCCGACCCAGCCCTTGAGCTCCTGGAAAGCGTAGGAGCAGGCGAGGACCATGGGGATCACCAGGCACAGGATGATCAGGCCCAGCGCAATGGTGGCCGCCAGCGCTCGGCGCTGACCACAACCTGCCAGCAGGCGTCGATAGAGCGGCCAGCTGGCAACGCAGATGATCAGTGCTGCCAGAACGGGAATCAGAAAGTCGATGAAGAAGTAGACGCCGGCGACCATCACCAGCACCAGCAGCCAGCGGGCGACGCTGCTATCGGCAAAGATTGGGGCCATGAATCACTCGTGAACGCGACGGATGAAACCGGATAGACCGGGCGAAATCGAACGGCATGCCAAGCCGCAGCGAAGCATCATACCCCAGCGGGTTCGATCCGCGGTTATCGCGGCGGTGGAAAGTCTGCGATGTCCGCGCCGATGCGGGAATGTCAGGCGCTGCTATCAAAAGAGGCGCCACGAAAAAGCCCCTCCAGCAAAGAGGGGCTTGAAGACGAGATCGAAACGCTCGCGTTACGGCGTGTCGTCCTCGATTTCGCCTTTCTTCACCGGGATCAGATCCTGGCGCTCCAACTTGAAAACGATCAGCAGCGCCGCGGCGACATAGACCGAAGAGAAGGTGCCGGCCACGATCCCCAGGATCAGCGAGATCGCGAAGTTGTGGATCATGTCACCGCCGAGGAAGAACAGGGCGAACAGGACCAGCAAGGTCGTGCCGGACGTGGCCAGGGTGCGCGACAACGTCTGGTTGATCGCTTCGTTGAAGATCTGGGCCAGATCCTCGCTGCGCGACAGCCGGATGTTTTCGCGGATTCGGTCGTAGACGATGATGGTATCGTTCAACGAGTAACCGATCACCGCCATGATCCCTGCCAGCACCGTGAGATCGAACTCCCACTGAAACAGCGCGAACAGACCCAGCACGATCAATACGTCGTGCCCCAGCGAGATGATCGCACACAGCGCGAACTTGTACTGGAAGCGGAAGGCGACGTAGACCGCGACGCCGGCCAGGGCCACCAGCATGCCCAGGCCGCTCTGATCGCGAAGCTGATCGCCGACCTGGGCGCCGACGAACTCGGCGCGAACCAGATCGATCTGGGCGCCGCCGCTGCTCAGGGCTGAAACGACCTGATTGCCGACATCGTTGCTGAAGGTCTGCTGCAGGCGCACCAGGATCTCGTCAGTGGCGCCGAAGGTTTGTACCGAAAAGTTCTCGAAGCCACTGTTGGCCAACAGGGTACGGATATCGTCGAGCGACGGCACCGCAGCGTAGTGGAGTTCGACCACCGTACCGCCGGTGAAGTCGAGACCGAGATTGAGGTTCAGCAGGGCGAGGGCCGCCACCGACACGATCGTGAACAGGATCGAGACGATGAAGGCGATGCGGCGCTTGCCCATGAAGTCGAATTGGCGCATTGCTCGTCTCCTAGATCCAGAGTTTCTTCACCGGCTTGCCGCCGATGGAGAGGTTGACGAGAGCACGCGACACCATGATGCCGGTGAACATCGACGTGAGAATGCCGAGTGACAGCGTCACGGCAAAGCCTTTGATCGGACCGGTGCCGATCGAGAACAGCACGACCGCCACCAGCAGCGTGGTCAGGTTGGCGTCGACGATCGAGGTGAAGGCACGACCGTAACCGGCGTGAATCGCCTGTTGCGCCGGAGTCTTTCGCCTGAGCTCTTCTCTTATGCGCTCGTAGATCAGCACGTTGGCATCCACCGCCATGCCCAGCGTCAGCACGATACCGGCGATGCCGGGCAGCGTCAGCGTGGCGCCCAGCATCGACATTGCCGCGATCAGCAGCACCAGGTTGACCGCCAGTGCGGCATTGGCGATGACGCCGAACGCCTTGTAGCGAATCAGCATGAATGCCACGACCAGCAGGCCACCGACCAGCACCGAGAAAATCCCGCGTTCGATGTTCTGCGCGCCCAGGCTTGGGCCGATGGTGCGCTCCTGAACGAAGTAGATCGGCGCGGCCAGCGAACCGGAGCGCAGCAGCAGCGCCAGCTCACTGGCTTCGGTCGGAGAATCCAGGCCGGTAATACGGAACCGGTTGCTGAGCGCACTCTGCACCGTCGCCAGACTGATGATGCTGCGGCTTGTCGTCGGGATGCGCTCCTGAACCTGCCGTCCATCCTTGGTGACCGTGCGCGTATCTGTGCTGTGGTCGATGTACAGCACGGCCATGTTGCGACCGATATTGGTGCGCGTCGCCTGATTCATCAGCGAACCGCCGGTGCCATCGAGGTTGATATTGACCTGCGGACGGCCATTCTGATCGAAGCCCTGGCTGGCGCTGGAAACGCGATCGCCGGTGATGATCACGTCACGCGACAGCGTCGCGCTGCGCTGCGGGTCGTTGCGGAACGGGAAGGTCTCGGTCTCAGCCTCCGGCGTATCCGGACGTGCCTCGAGACGGAACTCGAGGTTGGCGGTGGCGCCGACGATACGCTTGGCCTCGGCGGTGTCCTGCACGCCGGGTAGCTCGACCACGATGCGGCTCGGCCCCTGACGCTGGACCAGCGGCTCTGAAACCCCGAGTTCGTTGACGCGATTGCGGATCGTGGTCAGGTTCTGCTGGACTGCATAGTCCTGAATGTCCTTTATCGACTGCTCGGTCAACGTCATGTCGAGGAACGCGCGGCGGCCTTCTTCGCGGTCTTCCAGCTGAAACTCGCGGAAGGTCTGGCTGATCTGGTCGCGCGCGGCATCGCGGTCTTCGCTGTTGGCGAATTCGAGATGCAGGGCGTTGTCGTCGACATCGGTGGACCGGTAGCGGATGCGCTGGTCGCGAAGGTCGGCGCGAATGGCGCTCGCCGTGGCCTCTAGACGCTGTTTGACGGCGGCATCCATATCCACTTCGAGCAGGAAATGAACCCCGCCACGTAGATCGAGGCCGAGTTTCATCGGCGCCGCGGAGAGGCTGGTCAGCCAGGAGGGCGTGGAATCGGCGAGGTTGAGCGCTACGGTGTACTTGTCGTCGAGCGCCTTGTCGACCACTTCGCGTGCGGGAAGCTGCTGTTCGGCGTCATCGAGCCGAATCAGGGCGGTATTGGTGCCAGTCATGGCTGCTGATTTGACCTGGATATCGTCGTCGGCCAGCGCCTGGGTGACACGGTCGAGCTGCTGGCTGTCGAGAGAACCGTTGGTCGTGCTGATCTGGACGGCGGGGTCCTGTGGGTAAAGATTGGGTAACGCGTAGATGACGCCGACAACACAGACAATGAGTATCAGCAGATACTTCCACAGGGGGTAACGATTGAGCATGGAAGCCCTGTCCTTTCAATCAATGACGATCGGGCAATGACCGTCGTGCGAAGAGTGTCGCAGGAAGAGATGGCTGCCGATGGGGACACCGGCAGCCAGGAGAGTTACAGCGACTTCAACGTGCCTTTGGGAAGGACGGAGGCCACGGCGCTCTTCTGAACGCTGACGACGGTGCCTTCGGCAATCTCCATGCTGATGAAATCGTCGGTCACGTTGGTGATGCGGCCGAGCAGCCCGCCACCGATCACGATTTCATCACCCTTGGACAGGTTGGTGACCAATTTCTTGTGCTCTTTGGCGCGCTTGGACTGCGGGCGCCACAGCAGGAAATAGAAGATCAACACGAAGCCGACCAGCATGATGATCTGGGCTATACCACCGCCGGCAGGGCCGCCCGCATCCTGGGCATGAGCCGCGGGGATGAAAAAGTCCAGCATGGATGTATCTCCGAAGGTTGTGTAAGGAAGTGGTTATGTAATGAAATCGTTACATGGATGAGGCTGACGAAACGGTTCATCGGTCGACGGTCGGTTGAATCTCGTCAGTCGACCCCGGGCGGCACGGGCAGTCCGCGTCGCTGGTAGAATTGTGCTACGAAGTCGGCCAATGTACCCGCTTCGATAGCCCCGCGCAAACCCGCCATCAGGCGCTGGTAGTAGCGAAGATTGTGAATCGTGTTGAGCATCGAGCCGAGCATTTCGCCACACCGATCCAGATGGTGCAGATAGCCGCGAGAGAAGTGCTGGCAGGTATAACAGTCGCAATCCGCTTCCAGTGGACGGGTGTCGTGGCGATGGGTCGCGTTACGAATCTTGACGGTGCCGTCGGCGGTGAAGAGATGGCCGTTTCGCGCATTGCGGGTCGGCATCACGCAGTCGAACATGTCGATTCCGCGCCGCACACCCTCGACCAGGTCCTCGGGCTTGCCGACGCCCATCAGATAGCGCGGCTTGTCTTCCGGCATCCAGCTCGGCAGGTAATCCAGCACGCGGATCATCTCCTCTTTCGGCTCGCCTACCGACAGTCCGCCGATTGCCAGCCCGTCGAAGCCGATCTCCAGCAGGCCTTCGAGCGAACGCTTGCGCAACTCCGGATACATGCCGCCCTGGACGATACCGAACAGCGCCGACGGCGAATCGCCGTGGGCGGCGCGGGAACGGGCCGCCCAGCGCAGCGACAGCTCCATCGATTTCTGCGCCTCGGATTCGGTCGCCGGGTAGGGCGTGCACTCGTCGAAGATCATTACCACGTCGGAACTCAACGAGCGCTGCACCGCCATCGACTCTTCCGGCCCCATGAACACCTTGGCGCCATCCACCGGCGAGCGGAAATGCACGCCCTGCTCGGTGATCTTGCGCATCGCGCCGAGCGAGAACACCTGAAAGCCACCGGAGTCGGTCAGGATCGGCTTGTGCCACTGAGAGAAGTCATGCAGATCGCCGTGGGCCTCGATCACCTCGGTGCCCGGACGCAGCCACAGATGAAAGGTATTGCCGAGAATGATTTCGGCGCCGATCGCCTCGACATCCCTGGGCGTCATTCCCTTGACCGTGCCGTAGGTACCCACCGGCATGAAGGCCGGTGTTTCCACCGTGCCACGCGGGAAGGTCAGTCGGCCGCGACGGGCGCGTCCTTCCTGGGCCAGTCGCTCGAATTTCATGAAGCATTCGTCTCGCATGGTGTCTCTCTTCTTTATCAACGCGCCCGAATCCGCGCGTAAAGCCCATGGCATGGACGCGCCCGAACCCGCGCGCAACGCGTTGGTGATCAGTCGGGTTGGCGAGTCAGATACATTGCATCGCCATAGCTGAAAAAGCGGTACTGCTCGGCGACGGCTTCCCGATAGGCACGCATGACGGCGTCGTAACCGGCGAACGAAGAGACCAGCATCAGCAGTGTCGACTCCGGCAGGTGGAAGTTGGTCACCAGCGCATCGACGCAGCGCCATCGATAGCCGGGATAGATGAAGATATCGGTTTCGCCACGATACGGTGTCAGCTCGCCATTGCCGCTCTGGCTGGCGGTTTCCAGGCAGCGCACGCTGGTCGTGCCGACGGCGACGACCTTGTTGCCGGCGGCGTGAGCGCGATTGACCCGCTCGCAGACCGATTCGTCGACCTCCAGCCACTCGCTGTGCATATGGTGTTCGCGGATGTCGTCGACGCGCACCGGCTGAAACGTGCCAGCGCCGACATGAAGTGTCACGAAGGCCGTCTCGACGCCCTTGGCGCGCAGCGCTTCCATCATCGACTCGTCGAAATGCAGCCCGGCGGTCGGGGCGGCAACGGCACCTTCGCGGCGGGCGTAGACCGTCTGATAGCGCTCGCGGTCGGCCAGCTCGTCTTCACGGGTGATGTATGGTGGCAGCGGCATATGGCCATGCCGTTCGAGCAGCGCGATCAGCGGCGTCTCGCCCAGAAAACGCAGCTCGAACAGCGCATCCTGACGCCCCTCGACCACGGCGCGGATATCGCCTTCGAAAATCAGCTCGGTGCCCGGTTTCGGCGATTTGCTGGCGCGTAGATGCGCCAGCCCGCGATGAGCGTCCAGCGGTCGTTCCAGCAGCATTTCCACCTTGCCGCCGCTCGCTTTCTGGCCGAACAGGCGCGCAGGAATCACGCGGGTATCGTTGAACACCACCACGTCGCCGGGGTCGAGTCTTGCCAGCAGGTCGGGAAAGCGAGCATGTTCCAGCGCGCCGGACTCGCCGTCGACGCATAGCAGGCGACAGTCGGTGCGCTGTTCGGAAGGGTAACGAGCGATCAGCTCGTCGGGCAGATCAAAATGAAAATCGGCGCGCTGCATGGCGTAGGTCGCGTATCGGTTCGAATCTGGATGGACGAGAGGCGTTTGGACGGGCGCCATCATAAAGCACCGGATCGATTAAGTCAGCGTGATGATTGACGCCGGGCCAAGCGTCCGTATAATGCGTCTCCGCTGCCGGCGTGGCGGAATTGGTAGACGCAGCGGATTCAAAATCCGCCGCTGGAGACAGTGTGTCGGTTCGAGTCCGACCGCCGGCACCATGCTTTTCAATGACTTAGCGTCATTTTTCCTCGCATTACTCCTTACGGTTTCTCGTCAGTGTCCACACTTTGTCCATCGACCTTTGGCGCGTATTTAATGGCGTCTGCCAGGTGGTCGGGCGACAGATGGGCATAGCGCATTGTCATCGTAATTGTCTGATGTCCCAGTATCTTTTGCAGCGTTAATACGTCACCGCCATTCATCATGAAATGGCTAGCAAAGGTGTGGCGTAAAACGTGCGTTCGCTGTCCCTTTGGTAGCTGAATACCCGCTTCCTTTATGGCCTCCGAAAATGGGTTATAGCCCGTGGTCGGAAAGAGACGGCCTATGCGTCGACCGTGCGCAACGAGCGTCTGGTAGAGCCCCTGGGGTAGTGGGATGGTGCGATTGCGCCCGTTCTTGGTGCCGGTAAAGGTGACTCGGCCGTCACGCAGCATTTCGGCTCGGAGATATTGCGATTCGGACCAACGTGCACCGGTAGCGAGGCAGAGCCGGGTGATAAGGGCGGCATCCTTGTTGGCGCGGCGGTCGAGTATCGCGAGGAGGTCGCCGATCTGCGATTCGGTGAGGTAGCTCAACTCGGTTTCGTCGATCCTGAGAGGCTGGATACCGGCGAAGGGGTTGGGTAAGTGCCACTCCCCGAGCTTGGCCACGCGATTGAACACGGCTCTCATGTGGGCTTGATCGTGGTTGGCGGTGGTTGGGGTGAGGCCGTCGGCAAGACGCTGTTGCCGAAACCGGGCGGCATCCATCGGGGTGATGGTCCTGGCGACGGGGTTACCCATCTTGTGAGCCAATGCCAAGAGCTGCTGATAGCGACGCTTGCCATCCTTGAGTGAGACGCCGTGGAAGTCGTACCACATCTGGACGAGTTCGGAGAGACGGCGGTTATCGCGCTTGGTGGGCGTGTAGCGGCTGCCATCGGCGACCTGGGCGAGGATCTTGTTTTCGAACCGACGTGCCTGGGCCTGAGTCCTGAAGGTGCGGCGAACGCGTTTACCGTCGCGACCGTTGGGCCTGACGTCTACTTTCCAACCTGATTCGGTTTTCTTGATCGCCACTAGGCCGCTTTCCCCAGTAATCGCCGTTCGACGAGCCGTTGCGAGATGAGTAGTCGTAGCTGATCGGCGTCTATGCCTCGTCGCCGATAGTAGTTGGCGATGTCGTCCCAGGCACCGCAGCGGGTGAGGCCGTTCATGGCTTGTTGGGTGGTGAAGCCCTGGCGTGCGTAGAGCGAGATGAGATTACCCACGACCAGGGCGACGTTCTTTTCGTTGCCGAGCCCAGGGGCCTTTCGGGCCCGTTTGTAGAGGAAGTGCGGTTCGTGATCGTAGAACCGGGCGTCTTCCTGCAGGAGCTGCCAGGCGCTGTCGATGAGGTTGCGGGAGTGATCGAGCCGGTACTTGCCGAGAGCGGTCTGCCAGAGGCCGGTGAGGTGGGGCACGGTGTCGATGAAGCGCTTGAATCCGTGGTCCATGTCCAGGCATTCGCCGGTGTCGACGTTGCAGGGGACGCCCTGGGCAAACTCCCGCAGCACGGATTGATG
>NZ_MSDO01000070.1 GCF_001937195.1 Salinicola socius
GAAACCGGCGCGCCGGACGCCGAAGCCTCCAAGGCGGTCAGCGACGATCCGAGGGTCGCCGCCGATGTGGCCGAGACGACAGCGGCCTCCGTCGAGCGCCCGGCCGAGACGTCTGAGGGTTCGCAGATCCACGGCGAGCCGCATGCCGAGGGCAAGACGTCCGAGACGTCCGAGACGTCCCTCGAGTCTGGTTCGACTCACTCCAATCCCGTTCAGGCAACGAGTGTCGCTCGTTCCGATCAGACGAACGATCGGCCGGCGCAGCGGGAAGCGCATGCTTCAGCGCCCGCGGAAAGCACTCCGCCCACGGAAGTTCCGGCAGCGTCCACCGAAGGTGCCATTCCTGATGAGCCAGCGGTGGCTCCAGCGGCCAAGCCCGTCGCTTCCGAGTCCTCCGCTACCCAGCAAAAGGACGCCACCAGCGCCGAGGAAGTTGTCGAGGGCAGCGCCGAGAAAGATACCGTGGCACCGCATGAGAAGGCGGAACCGATGTCCACCGAGCCTGCACAGCCCCAGGTAGAGCCGACAACGGATGCGGAATCGGCGCAGCAGATGCCCACCACGCCTCTTCCCGAACAGGCAGAGACCCGTGGTGAGCAGACGGCGGATACGGAATCGGCGCAGCAGATGCCCACCACGCCTCTTCCCGAACAGGCAGAGACCCGCGGTGAGCAGGCGGCGGATGCGAAATCGGCGCAGCAGATGCCCACCACGCCTCTTCCCGAACAGGCAGAGACCCGCGGTGAGCAGGCGGCGGATGCGACTCCCACCAGCGCTGAATCCAGCGACACTGCACCGGAACCCAAAGCGCCCGACGCCAGCGTTTCCGTGGCAGAGAGTGACGGCGAGCTACGTCGATCGCGTCGCCGCAGGGCCCACAACGACCCGCGTGAAAAGCGTCGGCTCGAGTCCGGCCAAGGCGATAGCTGATAGCCTAGAGCCGTTGCGCTAGAAAGCGAAAAGCCCAGACAATCGTCTGGGCTTTTTCTTGGTCCCTTGTCGGCAACCACGGGAATCTCGGGTCCGGCGCTTCCCCTTCAGCACTGATTGACAGCGGGCGGTCGTGACCTATCCTCACCTTTCGCCAACACAGCGGGGCTCGCGTTCCAGC
>NZ_MSDO01000071.1 GCF_001937195.1 Salinicola socius
GAGATTGCTGGTATGGGAGCTGGTCGAGGTGGAGCGGAACAGGCCGCCGATGACGGGGATATCGGAGAGCACCGGGACGGAATTCTCCTGACGGCGGTTTTCTTCGGAGACGAGGCCGCCCAGGAGCACCGACTGGCCGGACTGGATCTGGACCGTGGTGGCGATGCTGCGCTGATTGGTGATGATGTCCGAGGCCAGCAGCGAGTCGGTCAGGCTGTCGGCGGCGGTGTTGACGTCCATGACCACCAGTCCGGAGGGCGTGACCACCGGGAACACGTTGAGGGTGATGCCGATGTCCTTGCGCTCGATGGTCTGGAACGGGTTTTCGATGTTGGCCGCTTCCCCGGTGATCCTGCCGGTGATGAACGGCACGTTCTGGCCGACGCTGATGGTGCCGCGCTGACCGGAGAGGGTGAGGATCTGCGGGGTGGAGAGGACGCGGGCATTGGAGTCGCGGCGGATGGCGTTGACGGCGAGCGCGAGGGTGTCGCCATCGAAGATCCCGAACGAGGCCCCGGGCACGGACAGCGCATTCCCCAAGCTGGAGGTGTTGAAGCCGCCGGCGGGGTTGCTGCCGTTCCGGGCACGACCGAACGCCACCCCAAGATCGAAGGTATCGCCGTCGGTGGTTTCGAAGATGATGGCGCGGATCAGTACCTGGGCGCGGGTCACGTCGATCTGGGGCAGTAGGCGTTCCAGGTCATCGACGCGATCCGCCGGGCCGTTGACCAGGAGCGCGTTGGACGCGTGGAGAACCTGGGCGTTGGCGGTCGACAGGCTGCCGGTGGTGGTCTGGGCCAGAAAGGCGTTGACCAGGGGCGCGAGATCGTCGGCCCGGAGATGGGTGATCGGCAGCACGCGGGAGACGGTGGGTTGCTGTGGTTTCGGGGTGCCGATCTGGGCCATGAACGTCTGTTGAGACCGAGCGGGTACCAGCGTCGGCGGATTGCCGGGGACGAGCTGGTAGCCGTGGGACTGCATCACGCCCTGGAAGAATTCGGGGAGCTGTTCCGGCGTCACGTCCGGGGCGTAGACGGTCAGGGTGCCGTCGACGCGGGGATCGATGGCGATGGGCGTGGCGGTCTGCTGGGAGTACCAGTGGACGAACTCCCGCACGTCGGCGCCCTGCATATCGATGGGCATGGCGTGAGCGGGAATAGCAACGAACGAGACCGCGAGGGTGAGCGCGGCCAGG
>NZ_MSDO01000072.1 GCF_001937195.1 Salinicola socius
TCAGGGTTCCATTTCTCGTCGGTGTCAACCAAGTGTCGACCGGGCATTTTCGGCCCGAATTTCAAGCTGTCGGCCAGGTGGTCGGGGGAGAGATGGGCGTAGCGCATGGTCATCTGAATCGTCTGGTGTCCGAGGATCTTCTGCAGCGTCAGCAAGTCACCGCCATTCATGATGAAGTGGCTAGCGAATGTATGGCGCAGGACGTGAGTACGTTGGCCCTTAGGCAGCTCGATTCCTGTTCGGTTCATTGCCTCAGAGAAAGCCTGATAGGCGTCCTGGGGGAACAGACGACCGCTTCGTTTTCCGTGATTCTTTAACTTTTCATAGAGGTCGTCACTGATCGGCACGGTTCGGTTGCGACCGTTCTTGGTACCGACGTAGGTAACTCGGCGATGCTGGACGTTTTCGCTTCTCAAGGTTTGGGCTTCACTCCAGCGGCATCCGGTGGTCAGGCAGAGCGTGGCGATCAGCCAGACATGGGCATTGCGCGATTGCTTCAATTCGTCGAACAGGGCGTCGATCTGATCATGGGTGAGGTAGGAAAGCTCCGCTTCAGGTAGGCGGATAGCCTTGACTGCTGCGAACGGATTTTCTCCGTGGTAGTCATCCATGCGGATCGCGACGTTGACCATGGCACGCAGGTGGGCGAGATCGTGATTGGTCGTGTTGGGAGAGATGCCGGCATCGAGACGTTGCTGGCGAAAACGCACGATATCCATCGGCGTCAGGGTCGATAGCATTGGGTTGCCCATGAGTTCGGCCAGATACGCCATCTTGCGAAAGCGATTCTTGCCATCTTTCAGGGAGACTCCCTGGACCTCATACCAGAGTTGGGCAAAGTCGAGGATTCGACGCCTATCCCGTTTCCGAGGTGCGTAGTCTTCTCCGGCAATGGCTTTGCCGAGCGTCACGTTCATGAAGCGCTGTGCCTGGGCTTTGGTCGGAAAGGTCTTACGGATTCGACGCTGCCCACGACCTCCAGGCTGTATATCGACCTGCCATCCCTTCGCGGTTTTCTTGATCGCCACTAGGCCGCTTTCCCCAGTAATCGCCGTTCGACGAGCCGTTGCGAGATGAGTAGTCGTAGCTGATCGGCGTCTATCCCCCGTCTCCGGTAGTAGTTGGCGATGTCGTCCCAGGCACCGCAGCGCGTCAGGCCGTTCATGGCTTGTTGGGTGGTGAAGCCCTGGCGTGCGTAGAGCGAGATGAGATTACCCACGACCAGGGCGACGTTCTTTTCGTTGCCGAGCCCAGGGGCCTTGCGGGCCCGTTTGTAGAGGAAGTGCGGTTCGTGATCGTAGAACCGGGCGTCTTCCTGGAGCAGTTGCCAGGCGCTGTCGATGAGGTTGCGGGAGTGGTCGAGGCGGTACTTGCCGAGAGCGGTCTGCCAGAGGCCGGTAAGGTGGGGCACGGTGTCGATGAAGCGCTTGAAGCCGTGTTCCATGTCCAGGCATTCGCCGGTGTCGACGTTGCAGGGGACGCCCTGGGCAAACTCCCGCAGCACGGATTGATGGA
>NZ_MSDO01000073.1 GCF_001937195.1 Salinicola socius
GCTGCGTCCTGGTTTGCCGCAGCCATGGCAAACGCGCCGTTCTTCCCGGGGTTCTCCCACATCAGTTCGCGCAATGAGGCCGCCGTCTCCGGCTTGCTGAATTCGACACCTTCGAAAGGGGTGGTCATCGAGGCCAGAACCGCGTCCCCACAGCCTGAACTTCCGCTGGCGCAGAGTTGCAGGGCTGCGAGATCCTGTTGCTGGCTCAGTGTGAGGGCTTGATCGACGATCTGGTCACGACAGGATTGCGTGGTGCATTGTTCCAGCCGATCGGCAATGTCCTGGAACTGCGCGTGCCGCAGGTAGTTATACGCCGTCGCGTTACCCGCGATCTCGGCACCCTGCGCCACGTCGCCATCCACCAGCCCCGCCGCCATCAGCCCGGTGAGCTTCGAGGCGGCAACCAGCAGTTGCGGGTCGTTGGCGACCAGCGTATCCAGTTGCTTGACCAGCGCTTCGTTGGCGCCCGCCGCCGCCGCGCCGGTGCTGAAGTCGCCGCCGGTGGCTTCGGCTGCCAGGCCGCCGGCCAGGGCGTGCAGGGCGATCTTGCCGCCCTCGCCGTCGGCCAGAAGCTCGGGGTAGCGCTCTCCCAGGTCGCCGACCTGGTTGAACAGGGTGGCTTCCAGCACGGTGCTGGCCGCCCCTTGCAACGTCTGCCGCAAATGCTCGTCGAACTCGCCGCCGGCGATGGCGGTCTGCAGCCCGGCGTCGACCACGGCCTGCGAGGCGCGCTGGCCGACAAAGCGCCCGGTATCGCCCCAATCGCTCAGAGTGAAGCCGGTGGTCTGGCCGTTGGCGATGT
>NZ_MSDO01000074.1 GCF_001937195.1 Salinicola socius
TGATGGGCTAGCGGGCCTTTCACTGTCTACTCGCTACGTAAGGTCCACCAGCGAATATTCAATTCAGGTTCTAGCTTGACCAGAGCTTCTGAGGTCACACCATGAATATCAAACACAACATGAACACCAGAGCCAAGAGCATCATTCTGAATCTTGATAGATCTAACCTTTTCCGAAGATAGCGTTACCACTTCCCTCCTACTACATCGCAATACAGCCTGAAATGAATCAGCAACAGCGCTAAATGAAATATCAACTTCCAGCTCCTCGGCTGGGGCCATTTTGACATAGCGGCAATAAGCCATACTGGGATCTTCTTCGAGGGGCTCCAAACCAAAATTCTCTAAGAAGTCATTAGTACTCGGAAAATTCATATCAACATCCTCAGTGAAATGGGATCACAGTACTTCGACGACGCGTCCCGTCTTCAAGAATTTGGAACGTACTCTCAAACTTTGCCGCCTGACCTGAGCTCCCCATGAACAGCGACTCCCTCACTTCAAAATTCCCATACTGATTCGAGAATGTTCGCGCGATGTTTCCTTCAGTGTTAACCGCAGCTTGTAAGTGTTCAGTCAACATTTTCCGACCTGCTACTGTGTCAGGAACGCCAAGCCTTTTCATTTCGAGAGCCAACTGATTTGAACGTGCCGCATTATGTGCACTGCTTGCAACCCGCCCGAATAGGTAATCAAATTTACCGAGAGCAACTTCCATTTCCTTTGGAACATTAGCACCCGACCCAACCTTACCTCCCGCAACCACATTTGGCGACGGTTTGGCCGCCTTGATTAACTTACCCGCTGACGATGGCAGCTTGGCAATCAGCTGCGCCCCGCCCTTGACCGCTGTCAACACACCGACAAGCTCCGCCGCGAAGCGCCCTCCCTCGACACCAGCCGTAATCGAGCCATCCCAGCCGGCGGTTTCGTAAGCTTCGGCCAGACGGTCGGCACGTACTTGCAGGTCGTTCAGGTAGTTTTCCCCGAACTGTTGGCGGAACTCGGGCGAAGTGGCCAGCTGTTTCAGGCCGTCCATGACCTCGGGGAAGTCGGTGACCAGGGCATAGACGCCTTCCGCCGCTTCCTTGGCGGAAAGCGCGATGCCACCCGCCGAGCCGATAAGCAGCCCTGCCTCTTGCTGGGCATCCACCATAGCCCAATTGGCCCGCGTTCCCACTTTGCACAGCAGGTCATCCTTACAAGCCGCGAGTTCCTCGTCCTTCTTGGCCTCCTGCCAATGGCTCAAGTAGTTATACGCCGTCGCGGTGCCTG
>NZ_MSDO01000075.1 GCF_001937195.1 Salinicola socius
CCGATGCCTATGGCGCCATCCGCGCCAACCAGGGGCTCTACCTCTCAAGCTGGGGCCAGCTCGGCGCCAGCGGCGACCAGCTCGACCTCACCCCGGCCAGACAGCAGCTCGACAGCGCCTACCACCTCAGCGACAGCCTCAGCCAGAGTGCCCAGGACCACAACGCCGACGCCCTCGACAGCCGCCAGAACCTCAAGCAGGCCGGGGACGACGCCGACGACCGCTACGGCAACAGCGAACAGCTTTCGGATGCTGATCAGAGCAACGCCCGTGGCGCCACCGACAGCGGCGGCCGGGGCGAAGCGGCGCGGATGAAAGCCCCCTGGCTGCACCTGGCCTCCCCGGCGGGCATCACCCTGAGCACGCCGGAATCGACCCACCTGGCCCAGGGCAGATCGCTGAGCATCTCCAGCGGCGAAGACGTCAACATCGCCACCGGCAAGAGCCTGGTCGCCTCGATCTCCGAGAAGCTCTCGCTGTTCGTGCAGAAGGCGGGCATCAAGCTGTTCGCGGCGCGGGGCAAGGTGGAGATGCAAGCGCAGGATGGCGAGATGGCCTTTACCGCGGAGAAAGGCGTCAAGGTGACTTCGACCGAGGGCCGCATCGAAATCAATGCCGAGAACGGCATCCTGCTGCAGAGCGGCGGCGGCTATATCCGCATCGAAGGCGGCAACATCGAAGTCCACTGCCCGGGTGCCGCGGATCTCAAGGGGGCGCAGCACAACTTCGGCGGACCGACGAGTCTCACCCGGACTCAACCCGAGCT
>NZ_MSDO01000076.1 GCF_001937195.1 Salinicola socius
TTGGGGCTGCAACGGAGATTATGCATTCGACCATGGTATGGGTAGCGCCGGAAAATCACATTCACCGGCCAGACCGGCTTTCCCTTGCTGCTCGCCGAGATGCCCGATTTATCGGTTTGAAGGCGTGATTTGCCGGTTTGAAGCCCCCGTGTACCAGTTCAAGATGATGGCTTCCGCGATGCGCGGAAACCGGGCGGCTTGGCATGGTTTTGCATTCCAGAGCGTGCCGGCCGTCGTCGGTGAAAGAATTGTCCCGGCATGACAGGGAGTTGGCGTCGATTTTTTTACGGATTGAGGGTTGCATTCCGCGTCTGCCCGGGTAAAATTCGCATCCGTTGTCACGGCGAGCTCGTCAAGGCGATGGATTGTAGGACCGTAGCTCAGTTGGTTAGAGCGCCACGTTGACATCGTGGAGGTCAGCGGTTCAAATCCGCTCGGTCCTACCAATTAAGATCGGATTTGCGACGATACGATTTTGCAGTGACATGACTACAGGACCATAGCTCAGTTGGTTAGAGCGCCACGTTGACATCGTGGAGGTCAGCGGTTCAAATCCGCTTGGTCCTACCAGATTCGAACCCCGAGCCTTGTCTCGGGGTTTTTTGTGCTCGTCAGTTTCCTTTCGATGCTCCCTGTCCCATTTCCCTTTGAGGCTCCCTGCCCAACGCCGGATCACCTTTGCGGGATTTCTCGGTCTTCCGGACTGGCGAGTAATGTTGGATTTCGAACAGGACATACAGTAGATCCGGTTTTTATGATTGGCATTATTGCCGGGAGATAAGCGTCCAGCGTTGGACATTAGTGGCTAAGACTAAGGTTTTAAGCGTTTTAAACTCAGTAAAATCAAATCATTAAAATTTTAAAAATCCCTCCAGGGCGTTCTCCTTTCTTCGTCGTATATCTTTATGAAACGGGTGTTCTAGGATGCTCGAAAGAGAAAAGGGAACGGCG
>NZ_MSDO01000077.1 GCF_001937195.1 Salinicola socius
TGGCGCGGATCAGTACCTGGGCGCGGGTCACGTCGATCTGGGGCAGTAGGCGTTCCAGGTCATCGACGCGATCCGCCGGGCCGTTGACCAGGAGCGCGTTGGACGCGTGGAGAACCTGGGCGTTGGCGGTCGACAGGCTGCCGGTGGTGGTCTGGGCCAGAAAGGCGTTGACCAGGGGCGCGAGATCGTCGGCCCGGAGATGGGTGATCGGCAGCACGCGGGAAACGGTGGGTTCGAGCGGTTCCGGGGTACCGATCTGGGCCAGGAACGTCTGTTGAGACCGAGCGGGTACCAGCGTCGGCGGATTGCCGGGGACAAGCTGGTAGCCGTGGGACTGCATCACGCCCTGGAAGAACTCGGGGAGCTGTTGCGGCGTCACGTCCGGCGCGTAGACGGTGAGGGTGCCGTCGACACGGGGATCGATGGCGATGGGCGTGGCGGTCTGCTGGGAGTACCAGTGGACGAACTCCCGCACGTCGGCGCCCTGCATATCGATGGGCATGGCGTGAGCGGGAATAGCAACGAACGAGACCGCGAGGGTGAGCGCGGCCAGGGCGTGTCTAGCAACCGATGTCAGCATGTTGGGCTCCAGATGCGAGGCGGAGGTGACAGGCGCCCATCGGCACGACCGTGAGCCCTTGGCGCTCGAGGTCGTGGCTGGTGGTGGGCCGGTTGTCGCCGTCCAGGAGTCGATAGGTAGTGAGGTCGCCCAGCTGGGCATACCCGGTGATCCGCGCCCGTCGGTAGGCCGTGAGGTCGACCGTCGGGGCGGGGGTGTCGGGCGTGGCCTCGGTGTCTGCTGTGCTGTTGCGGGCATCGACTTGATCGATGACCAGCACGGACGTGGTGAGGACGATGCCCAGAACGAAAGCGGCGACCGCCATCAACGGTCGGTTGAAGCGTTTCCAGTAGATGCGGGTCAGGCGCATATAGAACCTCGCGTCGCGGGGTACGCGGAACACGCCGTGAGTGAGCCACGGCGGCAGCATGGAATAGGTCTGGTGGGGATAGGCGTCGGAGAACGCCTGTTTGGTATCATAGGCCGGGTAG
>NZ_MSDO01000078.1 GCF_001937195.1 Salinicola socius
GTGAATGCGCCCAAGGATGTGGCCGTCCACCGTGAAGAGATCTATCAGCGCATCCAGCGCGAGAAATCCGAAGACGAAGACGGCGATCCTGGCGCGTGAGTGCTGGATAGGCGCTTTGGTACCGTCTGAGCTGGTGAAGTCGTCCCCTTTATCGGCTCGGGCTATCCCCGAACATCCTCTTCGTCTGCCGGCATCCGCCTTCTTCCTTCGCTCATCGGTAACTTCTTCATCCTTTAAGGTTTTTTTCGAAAAAAGTTTGGCCTGTCGGCTGGACAACCTGCCATGGAATCGGTAATCTACGCGCCGTGCTGATCGGAGAGGTGGCCGAGTGGCTGAAGGCGCTCCCCTGCTAAGGGAGTATAGGGTTTATAGCCCTATCGAGGGTTCGAATCCCTCCCTCTCCGCCATTTCCGAAAAATCGGAAACCGCGATCGACACTGTGTGAAGAAATTGGTGGATCAAGCGCCCGTAGCTCAGCTGGATAGAGTACCTGACTACGAATCAGGGGGTCGGAGGTTCGAATCCTCCCGGGCGCACCACTCGACATGAAGTCGGATATATCGACGTCGCCCTTCACGGTTTTACAAGCGCCCGTAGCTCAGCTGGATAGAGTACCTGACTACGAATCAGGGGGTCGGAGGTTCGAATCCTCCCGGGCGCACCATCTTCTCGAGAACCCCCGCACTCCTGTTACAAAGGGTGCGGGGGTTTTTGTTCATGGGTCATTCGATTGTGGTCGGGCGCAGGTGGCCCCACGACGGATCGTGCCCGGACTCATCGCTATCCAGACCGGCCAGAAAGGATGGCAGGGCGGTTTCCCGTCGCAATGCCATGAAGCGCGTTGCCGCTTCTGCATCTCGGCCCCGCATGATGTTCAGCCACTGCTTCAGCAACGATACGATCACTTTCTCCTGCATTCCCGCCTGCTGCTTGGCCTGTGCATAGCGCGTCAGCATTGCGCTGCGCGCCGACCACGGCGTCGGCGATAGACGTTCGCCGCCGGAATCCTGCCAGTGACGGATGCGC
>NZ_MSDO01000079.1 GCF_001937195.1 Salinicola socius
AGGTATCGCCGTCGCTGGTTTCGAAGATGATGGCGCGGATGAGGACCTGGGCGCGGGTGACGTCGATCTGCGGCAGCAGCTGCTCCAGGTTATCGACGCGATCCGCCGGGCCGTTGACCAGGAGCGCGTTGGACGCGTGGAGAACCTGGGCGTTGGCGGTCGACAGGCTGCCGGTGGTGGTCTGGGCCAGAAAGGCGTTGACCAGGGGCGCGAGATCGTCGGCCCGGAGATGGGTGATCGGCAGCACGCGGGAGACGGTGGGTTGCTGTGGTTTCGGGGTGCCGATCTGGGCCATGAACGTCTGTTGAGACCGAGCGGGTACCAGCGTCGGCGGATTGCCGGGGACGAGCTGGTAGCCGTGGGACTGCATCACGCCCTGGAAGAATTCGGGGAGCTGTTCCGGCGTCACGTCCGGGGCGTAGACGGTCAGGGTGCCGTCGACGCGGGGATCGATGGCGATGGGCGTGGCGGTCTGCTGGGAGTACCAGTGTACGAACTCCCGCACGTCGGCGCCCTGCATATCGATGGGCATGGCGTGAGCAGAGCGCAGGAGTAAAGCGCAGATCACTACAGGCCCCATGATCAAGAAAAGCAGAAAGAACAGTGCGGATTTAGCAACCGATGTCAGCATGTTGGGCTCCAGATGCGAGGCGGAGGTGACAGGCGCCCATCGGCACGACGGTGAGCCCTTGGCGCTCGAGGTCGTGGCTGGTGGTGGGCCGGTTGTCGCCGTCCAGGAGTCGATAGGTAGTGAGGTCGCCCAGCTGGGCATACCCGGTGATCCGCGCCCGTCGGTAGGCCGTGAGGTCGACCGTCGGGGCGGGGGTGTCGGGCGTGGCCTCGGTGTCTGCTGTGCTGTTGCGGGCATCGACTTGATCGATGACCAGCACGGACGTGGTGAGGACGATGCCCATCAGAAAAGAGACGGTAGCCAGGAAGGGGCGGTTGAACCGCTTCCAGTAGATTCGGGTCAGGCGCATGTGGAACCTCGCGTCGCGGGGTAC
>NZ_MSDO01000010.1 GCF_001937195.1 Salinicola socius
AACACAGGGCTGAAGCGCCCACATTCTGTTCGATGGCGTACATAACGAGAGCCAATAGTGGACCCCCAGAGTCGGTTATGCGATCCCCCTGTGCTCCAAGCATGGGGTAGTGCCGAAAAAGGTTGATCCAGGTCAATCAGGTGAACAGGGGCGCAACTCTCTAAAAGTAGAAGCCCAGATCCCCGCTGGGAACTCTTGTGTTCGCTAGCGCACGGTGGATATCTCTGCCTACAGGCATGATGACCATTGCTCATGATCTGGCATGCATAAGCATCACCTGTTCGGGGTGGATGAGCGACAACTGACAGGAGGGCCCGGAATGACAGCGTCTGAATCTGGTCCCAAGTCCGACGTGGGCAATCTTGGCACCATCGTCACCGTCCGTGGCAGCGTCATCGACATTCGCTTCGACGGGACACTACCGCCGGTCAATAGCCTACTGCATGCGGGCGACGGTGATCGGGTCACTATCGAGGTGCTGGCTCAACGCGATGAGCGCCACGTTCGAGGAATCGCCCTTACCCCGACCCAAGGCCTGTCGCGTGGGATGCCTGTGAAGGACAGCGGTGGACCGCTGAAGGCACCGGTTGGCAAACCCATACTGTCGCGCATGTTCGATGTTTTCGGTAACACCGTCGATCGCGGCCCACCGCTGGAAGGCGTGGAATGGCGTTCGGTACATAACGAGCCGCCCCCCTTGATTCGCCGCTCGATCCGCTCCGAGGTATTCGAGACCGGCATCAAGGCGATTGATGTACTCACACCGTTGGAGCATGGCGGCAAGGCGGGACTGTTCGGCGGCGCCGGCGTGGGCAAAACGGTACTGCTGACCGAAATGATTCATAACATGATCGGCCATCAACAGGGCGTCAGTATCTTCTGCGGCATTGGCGAACGTTCGCGTGAAGGCGAAGAGCTGTACCGCGAAATGAAGGCTGCCGGGGTACTGCCCAACATGGTGATGATCTTCGCGCAGATGAACGAGCCACCCGGCGCACGCTTTCGCGTAGGACACGCAGCGTTGACCATGGCCGAGTACTTCCGGGATGACGAGCATCGCGACGTACTACTGCTGATCGACAATATCTTCCGTTTCATTCAGGCCGGTTCCGAAGTTTCAGGACTGATGGGGCAGATGCCATCGCGCCTTGGGTATCAACCGACCATGGGGACCGAACTGGCAGCGCTGGAAGAGCGTATCGCCAACACCGACAACGGCGCCATTACTTCGCTTCAGGCGGTCTATGTACCCGCGGACGACTTTACCGACCCTGCCGCCGTACACACCTTTTCGCATCTGTCGGCATCCATCGTGCTATCGCGCAAACGCGCCAGCGAAGGGCTGTTCCCGGCCATCGACCCGCTGCAATCCAGCTCGAAGATGATCACCCCGGGCATCGTCGGCGAATATCACTATCGGATAGCGCAAGCCATTCGGCGCACGCTGGCACAGTATGCCGAGCTGAAGGACATCATTGCCATGCTCGGGCTGGAGCAGTTGTCGCCCGAGGACCGCAAGGTCGTGGCGCGAGCACGCCGCCTGGAACGCTTTCTCACCCAACCGTTCTTCACCACCGAACAGTTCACCAACCTGACCGGCAAGCTGGTCAGTCTGGAAGACGCGCTGGACGGTTGCGAGCGCATTCTCGCTGACGAATTCAAGGACTTACCCGAGAGCGCGCTCTACATGATCGGCGCGATTGGCGAGGCCCGAATAAAAGCTCAATCCAGCGCCGAGGCAGAAGAGCGACCGTCCGAGGAGACCACGCATGCCGATGATGACGCTTAAGGTGCTGCTGCCCTTCGAGGTTTTCGTCAACGAAGCTTGCGTCTCGCGCATTGTGGTCGAGACGGTACACGGTTCATTTGGCCTGCTGCCACAGCGGCTGGACTGTGTCGCTGCACTGGTACCGGGCATCCTGGTTTTCACCGACGACGAGCAGTGTGAAGCGTTCGTGGCACTGGATGCCGGCGTACTGGTCAAGACCGGTCTCGACGTGACGATTTCCGTGCGACAAGCGCTACGTGGCAATGACCTGGCTTGCCTGCACGAAGCCGTGACAGAGCAGTTCATGACCCAGGATGCGCAGGAAGCGTCCATGCGGGCAGCAATGGCCAGGCTGGAAACCGGATTCATGCAGCGGTTCGCATCGCTGCAGGATCGCTCGCCATGAGTCAGGACCCCAAGCGCCAATCTCCGGATTCAAGGCCAGCCGAACCGACCCTGGCGCGGCAGGTTGGCGTCAAGGCGGCGCGTAAGCTCAAGGCACGCCGCAACGGCACGCCGAAGGTCTGGTTCGGGCTCGGCATGATGGGCCTGATCGGCTGGTCGGTGGTGGTACCCACACTGCTGGGGGCCGGACTCGGCCTTTGGCTCGATCAACGCTACCCCGGCGGTCGTTCACTGACGCTGGCACTACTGATGGCCGGGCTGACCGTTGGCTGCCTGAACGCATGGTATTGGGTCTCTCAGGAGGACCGGGCAATGCATCAAGAACAGGAGGACGACGATGCCTGACAATATCAGCTGGATACTGGGCGGTGCAGCGGCGCTGATCGCCGGCTTCACACTGGGAACGATTTTCTTCGGAGGTCTCTGGTGGACCGTGCAGCGTGGTGCCGTATCAAAGCGCCCGGCACGGTGGTTCTTCGGCAGCCTGTTTCTGCGCACGGGGATCGTACTCGCGGGCTTCTATCTCATTGGAACAGGACAGCCCTTGCGTCTGGGCCTGTGCCTGCTGAGCTTTCTGTTGGCGCGCGCGTTCATCCTGCGTGTGACACGCGGCCTGCCTGCCACCATTGTGCCAGGCATGGCGCACACGACGGGAAGACCACCATGCGCCTGACCCCCGATGCCTGGATCTTCTGGCAGTACGGCTTTATCTCGCTGAACGCCACCATCGTGTTCACCTGGGTGCTGATGGCGGTACTCGTTCTGGGCGGCGCGTTGATCACACGCCGCCTGACCACCAGTCACGAACGTTCGCGCTGGCAGAATCTGCTGGAGATCGTGGTTACCACGATCATGAGTCAGATCAAGGATGTCGGTCTGAAGAACCCTCACCACTACCTCGCTTTCCTCGGCACCCTGTTTCTATTCGTCGCCATCGCGGCGCTGGCCACCGTCCTTCCCGGCTACGAGCCACCGACCGCGTCGCTGTCGACGACAGCGGCACTTGCCCTGAGCGTGCTGGTCGCCGTACCGCTGTTTGGCATCTCCAGTCAGGGGCTAATGGGCTATCTGAAATCCTACCTTCAACCCACACCCATCATGCTGCCCTTCAACCTGATCAGCGAAGTCTCACGCACCATGGCGCTGGCCGTGCGCCTGTTCGGCAACATGATGAGTGGCGCCATGATCATCGCCATTCTGTTGTCCATTACGCCTTTTTTCTTTCCCATTGTGATGACGCTACTGGGTCTACTCACCGGCATGGTGCAGGCCTACATCTTCACCATTCTGGCAGCGGTTTACATCGCTGCGGCCACACGCAGCAGCAAGGCGGTCAAGGTCCCCTCTCCGGCGCCAGCCGCATGAATCAAAGCCCTATCTCCCATCGACCCTCACACGAAGGCACACTTTATGGACGCTCTCACCTGGATCGCCGTCGCTTCCATCATCATGGCTGGCGTGACCACGGGCTTCGGCACAATGGGACCGGCTCTCGCCGAGGGCCGTGCAGTAGCCGTTGCACTTACCTCGCTGGCGCAACAGCCCGATGCATCCGCGACCATTACCCGCACGCTATTCGTCGGCCTGGCGATGATCGAGTCCACCGCAATTTATTGTTTCGTGGTGTCGATGATTCTCATTTTTGCCAATCCATTCTGGAATGCCGCACTGGCTGCGGTCAGTCAGGCATCGGGCCAATAGATCATGCTAATCGACTGGTTCACCGTCGGCGCACAGCTGCTGAACTTCATTGTTCTGGTGTGGTTGATGAAGCGATTTTTGTATCAGCCCGTGCTGAATGCCATCGCTGCGCGTGAGCAGAAAATTGCGGCAACGCTGGCGGACGCCGCCACGACCGAGGCGGAAGCGCGCAGGCAGCAACGGGAATTCGAACAAAAGAACCAGGCCTTCGAACAACAGCGCGCAGACCTGCTGCAGCAAGCCACGAAGGCGGCAACGGCCGAAGGCGAACGTCTACGCGCCGAGGCAGCCCGGGTCGCCGACAAGGCAAGCGCCATGCGCGCCAAAGCCTTGGCGACCGACACCGAACACCTGCATGCCGAGATCGTCCGTCGCACCCAGCAGCAGGTATTCGCTATCGCACGCCAGGTGCTGGATGACCTTGCAGGTGCCAGTCTGGAGCAACGGGTCTGCGAGGTATTCGTCCAGCGGCTGCAGGCCGCCGATGACGAGGCACTGTCTGCGCTTGGCAAGGCACTCAGGGACACCTCAGAGGCGACTCCCGCCCTGTTGCGCAGTGCTTTCGAGCTCCCTGCCGCACAACAAACGGCGATCCAGGCCGCAATGGACGAGACGGCCGGACAGACCATAGCGCTAAAGTTCGAGACAGAGCCTGATCTCGTTGCCGGCATCGAAATCAGTGCTCAAGGGCAGAAACTGGCCTGGAGTATCGAGGACTACCTGAGTGCCTTGTCCTCGGCCCCTCACACGGCGCACGAGTCCGATGCGACGGTGGCAGCATGATCACCGCAACACCCGATAGCCCTGACCTGCAATCCGTCCTTGATGGCGCGTTCGTAGACATCCAGCAACGCCTGCAGGCCTTCAGACCGCAACTACGGCTACGCGAAGTGGGCACGATCACCAGTGTTTCCACCGGTATCGTGCGTGTTCACGGCTTGCGGCAAGTCAGCTCCGAGGAGCTACTGGCATTTCCCGGCGGCCTCTTCGGTATCGCCTTCAATCTCAATGAAGACAGCATCGATGTCGTACTGCTGGGAGACTACGCGCATCTTCATGCCGGCCAGGAAGTTCAGCGCACCGGCCGGGTAATGGACGTGGCCGTAGGCGACGCCTTGCTGGGCCGGATGATCGACCCGCTCGGGCGACCGTTGGACGGCCGGGGGCCGGTAGTGACCCATCAGCGTCTGCCTATCGAACGACCTGCAACGCCCATCATGGATCGAGCGCCAGTCACGGAGCCACTACAGACCGGGTTGAAGGTCATGGACGCATTGATTCCCATCGGCCGGGGGCAGCGTGAACTGATCCTGGGCGACCGCCAGACAGGCAAAACGGCGATCGCCCTCGATACCATCTTCAACCAGCGCGGCAGGAACGTGCTTTGCGTCTATTGCGCCATTGGACAACGCGCATCTGCAGTCGCCGGGGCGGTCGCCAACCTGCACGAAAAGGATGCGCTTGCCTATACCGTGGTCGTGGTCGCCGAGGGCAACGAAGCGCCAGGCCTGGCCTACATCGCGCCCTATGTCGCCACCAGTATCGCCGAGCACTTCATGGAACAGGGCCGCGACGTGCTGATCGTCTACGACGATCTGACCCACCACGCCCGCGCCTACCGCGAGTTGTCACTGCTACTGCGTCGCCCACCGGGACGAGAGGCCTTTCCCGGTGACATCTTCTACATCCACTCACGCATGCTGGAACGCGCCACCCACCTGACCAAGGAGCGCGGCGGCGGTTCGTTGACCGCCCTGCCGATCATCGAGACCGAGGCGCAGAATATCTCGGCCTACATCCCGACCAACCTGATCTCCATCACCGATGGGCAGATAGTGCTGTCACCGTCACTGTTCGAACTCGGCGTTCTACCCGCCATCGACGTGGGTCAGTCGGTTTCCAGGGTCGGCGGCAAGGCACAGCGCGCGGCCTATCGTGCGGTGGCGGGCGATCTCAAGCTCGCCTATGCCCAGTTCGAGGAGCTGGAATCCTTTGCCCGTTTCGGTGCCCGGCTGGACGAGGATACGCGGCAGTCCATCGATCACGGCAAACGCATCCGCGCCTGTCTGGGCCAGGCCGAATTCTCACCGGTTTCAGTCCCCGCACAGCTCGCCATTCTGCTGGCGCTGAACGCAGCCCTGTTTGATCTCGTACCGCTTGAGCGCATGGCGGCGGCACAGCAGACAGTGGAAAAGATGGCCAATGATCTGCCTGATGACCTGATCGAACGGCTGACCGCGGGCGGCAAGCTGGCCGATACGGATCGTCGGCAGGTCACCGAAGCCGCGCGCGAGGTACTTAAGGCTTTCCTGTCCCAGACAGAGACCCGACCATCTCAAGAGACGGCTGGCCACACTGACACCGACGAAAACTCATGACAATTCAGCTTAAAACCGGCAGTCATCGCAATGCCAATGGAGCTCAACTCTGATGGCCACCACCCTGATTGCCCTGCGCCGGAAAATGGACAGTGCGGGAGACCTCAAGTCCGTGGTCAGTACCATGAAAGCATCCGCAGCATCAGCCATTGGGCAATATGAACGTTCGGTGTCCGCCCTGGCCGATTACGCACACACGGTCGAACTTGGACTCGGCGTGTGCCTGCGCTCAGCCGAGCAACGCAGTGCGCAGTCTCTCGCCTTGCCACCTCCACGCGTCAACACCCGGATGCGGGCCGTGGTCTTCGGCTCCGATCAGGGGCTGGTGGGCCGATTCAACGAGGTAGCGGTCGAACATGCGGTGGCGGCACTGGCGCAGAACGAGTCCAGAGTCTGGGCGGTTGGTGAGCGCACGCACGCACGCCTTATCGATGCCGGCATTGTGCCCGAAGGATGCTTTCCGGTTCCCGGATCGGTGGAACTGATCCCCCGCCTGGTGGGCGACATTCTGCAGGAAGTTCAGGTACCGAATGCCGCAGCGGAAGATGAAGGGCCTATCGCCATCCATGACACGGCACTGACGCTTTTCTACAACCGACCGAATGCTGCCGGCTATACGCCCGTGAGCCAACGCCTGCTGCCGCTGGATGCCCGTTGGCAGCGTGGATTGGTCAACCAGCCATGGCCCACCGCACAGATACCCGAAGTGCTGGACGTGAGCTCGCTGACTCTGCGCGCCTTTATCCGCGAGCATCTGTTCGTCTCGCTGTTTCGAGCCAGCGCCGAGTCCCTTGCCAGTGAAAATGCCAGTCGTCTGGCCGCCATGCAGCGCGCTGATCGCAATATCGGTGAGCTACTACAGGACCTGCACGCCCGTTTCCACCGATTGCGACAGGCCGGCATCGACGAGGAGCTTTTCGACGTGATCTCCGGCTTCGACGCTCTGCAAGACACCCACACCACGCGCTGATAATCCTGCGTGCGCTGTCGTACAGACCGCCTTTTAGAGAAGGAAGAGACTGAGCAGTAGCCACTTACGGCTCAGACGCTGTGACTGGCAACACCCTACACAGGTAATTGCGATGATCCAGTCACATCTCGACGTCTACAGCTACATCGTCAGAGAGCTTCCATCCTTTGAAAACATGCCGGATCAGGCCCCCATCATCCTGAACCCGTCAGCGGACAGCGCCGCAATGAGTGCGCAGGAAATGGCAAATTCCCTGCACACCAGTGACAAGCGACTCCGTCATCTGCCGTTGAACATGCTCTCAAAAGAATGCAAAGCACTTCCAGCGACTGAGTGAATCATCGGGATTCATAAGAACAACCAGGTAACGCTGCCCAAAACATATCTTCACCAAGGAACTAGATCATGACTAAAAAAATGCGAGCAGCCATTGTCGAACAATTCGGCCAGGATCTCGTCGTTCAAAATATCGAAATCCCTGCGCCGGGACCCGGACAGATTCTGGTCAAGACGGAGGCCTGCGGTGTTTGCCACACCGATCTACATGCCGCTCGCGGCGACTGGCCGCTGAAACCCACTCCGCCCTTCATCCCTGGTCACGAAGGCATCGGCATTGTGGTTGCACTGGGGACCGGCGTCAGCGCGGTGAAAGAAGGAGATCGCGTTGGCGTCCCATGGCTCTATTCCGCCTGCGGACACTGCGAGCATTGCTTGGCCGCGTGGGAAACCGTGTGTGGAGAAGCCGAGTTTGGTGGCTATACCAGGAATGGCGGCTTCGCCGAATACATTCTCGCAGACCCCAATTATGTGGCCCATATTCCTGCCGGCCTGTCAGCCACAGAGGCTGCCCCTCTCATCTGCGCCGGTGTCACCACCTACAAGGGCATCAAGGAAACGGATGCGAAGCCCGGTGAGTGGATTGCCATTTCGGGTATTGGCGGTCTCGGTCATCTCGGCGTGCAATACGCCAAGGCACTTGGCTTACATGTTTGTGCGGTCGATATCGACGACAAGAAGCTGGAACATGCTACCCAGCTCGGCGCCGAGGCCGTGGTCAACGCCAAGCAACCAGATGCCGTCGAAGCCGTGATAAAGGCGACCGGCGGCGGCGCACATGGCGTATTGATTACTGCCCCATCGTTGATCGCCTTTAACCAAGGCATCGCCATGACACGCAAACGTGGCACTTGTGTGCTAGTCGGTTTGCCACCCGGTGACTTTCCAACCCCTCTGTTCGATGTTGTCGCTAACTGCATCACCATCCGGGGATCGTTTGTTGGCACACGCCAAGACATGGCCGAGACACTGGCTTTCGCGGCTGAAGGTAAAGTCAGGGCGGATGTCGAATTACAGCCTTTATCCGCCATCAATGACGTCTTTAAACGATTGGAAAATGGAGATGTACCGTCAAGAGTCGTGATCGACTTTTCGAAATCGGCGTCAATGAGTTGATATGGTCTAAAGGGGCTTTGCGGCCCCCATGGCATCACCGGTGGTCTTCGTTCCATTCAGAATGTTGCGCACAGCTATCATTTTTCCTGAAGCCTTGCCGAGAAGAACGCAGACTAATGCCAGCTCTGTATCAATTCATCAAGGTCGACACCACGACTCTATTTGATGTCATTTGTTTCCATGACGGCGTTTAGCTCAATCCGCCGCCTGGGTCTCATCCTGGCCGCTTTCCTTGAGCGCCCGCTTCACCACCCCCTGCTGCTTCATGCGAGCGAGAAAATCTTCGACGTAGCGGATAACGGCGTCCGAAGCCTGCGCCCTGGGCACCGCCATGCACTGCTCGATGGCGGTGAAGCGCCCTGGCAGAACACGATAACCGGGGTTCGACGCGGCATAGGCCGCAAGTGGCTGACGCACACCGGCGGCGGCATCCAGTCGGCTCTCGACGAACAGCTCGATCGCCGCGGCTGAGGTTGCCGCGCGAACCAGACTTGCGTGCTTCAACGCCCGTGTCAGGTAGAGATCGTAAGCCGCCCCCTTGCCCACCGCGATCCGAATGCCATCCTGGTCCAGCTCGTCGACTGCCTGAATCGGCGCGGCTTCCGGCACCAGGTAGGTGCCTTCGATGATCACGTAGGGATCGGTGAAATGGATCTTCTCGGCCCGCACCGGATCACGGGCGAGAAAGCCGATTCGCCAGGCGTCGTCGTCGATCGCGGCGAACACGTCGCCGGCACCCTCGAAGGTGGCGAATTCGATCGCCACGTCGAGCTCCGATGCCAACGCCCGCGCCAGCGCAACCGAGACGCCGGCCGGCCCGCCGTCCTTATCCCGCTGCGCGAGTACGATATTGCCGTAGTTGATGGCGACACGCAGTCGCCCATGCGGTGCCAGCGCTTCGATTACCGCAGACCTGTCATCGCTCATCGGTTGCTCCCAGTGATCAGCATCGCCGCAAGTTGGGCTATCCGGACTATAGCCGGAGTCGTTGCCAGCGCGAGCACTGAATCTCGTGACATCGGCTTTTGAAGGCGTCTCCGACGGCAACACCTCCGGTTCAATGACGACGGCCCCGCCATGGCAGGGCCGTCGAATACTTGCCGCACTATCCTGGGTATCGGTATCAGGAGACCTTGGCCGGCAGAAACTTCGCCTTGAGCTTACCCGCGAACATCGGCACCAGCACTACCAGTGCGGCGGCGATCCACAGCCCGATAGAAAGACCGGACTGGAACAGGATGGCGACGTCGCCACCGCTGATCGACAGCGCCCGGCGCAGGTTCTCTTCCATCAGCCCGCCCAGCACGAAGCCGAGCACCACCGGCGCCAGCGAAAAACCGAACTTGCGCAGCACGTAGCCAAATACGCCGATGGCCAGCATCAGGTAGATCGCCATCAGATCGGAGTGCAGCTGGTAGACGCCGACGAAGGCGAGGATCGCAACGCTCGGCACCAGAATCCAGCGCGGCACCTGCAGCACGCGGGCGAACACGCCGGCCAGCGGCAGGTTCAACAGCAGCAGCATGACGTTGCCGATATAGAGCGACGCGATCAGGCCACCCACCACCACCGGCTGCTCACGGAACATCATCGGACCGGGATTGATGTTGTAGAGCATCAGCGCGCCCAGCAGGATCGCCGTGGTGCCCGAGCCGGGAATGCCCAGCGTCAGCATCGGCACGAAAGAGCCGGCGGCGGAGGCGTTATTGGCCGCCTCCGGCGCCGCCAGGCCGCGCATATCACCGGTGCCGAACGTATTGTCGCGATCACTGATGCGTTTTTCGGTGGTGTAGGCCACGGCGCTGGCGACCGAAGCCCCGGTGCCCGGCAGTACGCCGATGACGAAGCCGATCACGCTGGAACGCAGGATCGCCCACTTGCAGTACATCACTTCGCTCATCTTGACCATGACCCGGCCGATCGGCGCCATTTCGCCGTCCTGGTCATGGCGGAAGGCGTGCTCGAGCATCAGCAGAATCTCGCTGACGGCGAACAGGCCGATGATCATCACCACGAAATCGATGCCGTCGTAGAGCTCGGGCATGTCGAAGGTGAAGCGCAGCACGCCGGTGCCGGAGTCGACGCCGACGGTGGAGATCAGCACCCCGAGCACGGCGCCGATCAGGGTCTTGATCGGATCCTTGCCCATCATCGCGGACATCGAGGCGAAGGCGAAGATCATCAGCGCAAAGAACTCGGCGGGACCGAACTTGACTGCGACGACCGCCAGCAGCGGCGCGAACAGGGTCAGGCCGACGATCGCCACGGTCGCACCGATGAACGAGCTGACCGCCGACAGGCCCAGCGCGGGGCCTGCCAGGCCCTTCTTGGCCAGCGGGTGGCCGTCCAGCGTCGTCATCACCGCGCCGGCATCGCCGGGCACGTTGAGCAGAATGCTCGACATGCGACCGCCGTACTCGGAGCCGGTGTAGATACCGGCCAGCAGGATGAGCGCGGACTCGGCCGGCAGTCCCAGCGTGTAGGCCAGCGGCATCAGAATGGCGATGCCGTTGATCGGCCCGATACCCGGCAGCGCGCCGAACAGCGTGCCCAGCAGCGCGCCCAGGAACGCCAGGCCCAGATTGAGCGGCGTCAGGGCGACGCCGAAGCCCTGGATCAGAAAATCGAACATTCAGTGGCTCCCCAGCAGCGGCTCGATCCAGCTACCGGTCGGCAGCGAGATTCCCAATCCATAGGTGAATAGCAGATAGCTGCCGAGCGCCAGCAGCAGGCCGCCGACGACCGCTTTCACCGGCGTGGCGCCGAACAGCCAGGCGATGACGACACTGACCAGCGCGGTCGTCACCAGGAACCCCAGGTTGATGAACAGCGCCGCGTAGGCGCCGAGTACCGCCATGGTGAAGACCAGACGCAATAGCAGCGCCCCGGTCGGCCACTCGCCGCCGGCGCCGGGCCGAACGAAGAGCACGATGGCCAGAACCGCCAGCAGCGCCGACAGAATCAGCGGCACTGCCTTCGGGCCCACCGGGTCATAGCTGAACGGCACCTGTAGCTGCCAGGCCTGGACGGCGACGAACGCCGCCAGACCGAGCAACAGCAGACTCAGGACGCGGTCGGCGGCGAGTTTCATTGGGTCAGACCCACTTCCTTGGCGAGCGTCTCGAAGTCGCTGACTTGCTGCTTCACATACTGATGGAAGTCGTCACCGAACTTGGACATCGGGAACAGGCCCCGGCCTTCGCGCAGCTTCTTGAAGCTCTCGGTCTCGTTCAGCTCGCGCAGACGGTCGGCCCACTGCTGATAGGCTTCGTCGCTGACGTTCGGGCCCATGTAGTAACCGCGCCAGATCGGCCATTCGACGTCGTAACCCTGCTCCTTGGCGGTGGGGATATCGGCGTAGGGTCCGCCCATGCGCTCTTCGGAGAGTGCCGCCAGAATCCGGATCTCGCCGCTGTCGAGCTGCGGTTTCAGCTCGGCCAGATCACCGGTAAAGACCTGAATGTGTTCGCCCAGCAGTGCTGCCAGCGCTTCACCGCCACCCTCGAAGGAGACGTAGCGCAGCTTGCGCGGATCGACATCGTCGGCCTTGGCCATCAGCGCCGCTTTCATCCAGTCCTGGCTACCGATCGTGCCGCCGGCGCCGATCACCACGCTGGAGGGATCCTTCTTCATCGCCTTCATCAGTTCGTCGAGGTTGTTCCACGGCGCGTCCTTGCGAACCACCACGGCGCCATAGTCGACACCCAGCGCGCCCAGCCAGCGCACGTCATCGACCTTGTGCTTGATGCCGAACTTGCCCAGCGCCAGGTTGAGCGCAGCGCCGGTGCTGGCGGCCACGATCAGGTTGGGATCGTCGTCGCGCACGCCGGTGACATGGTTATAGGCCACGGCACCGATGCCGCCGGGCATGTAGCTGACCATCATCGGCTCATCGATCAGCTTGGCCTCCTGCAGGCCGTTGGCCGCCAGACGGCAGGTCAGATCGTAACCGCCGCCCGGCTTGGCCGGTGCGATACATTCGGGCGGCTTGGCCTGGGCCTGGACGGCGCCGGCCAGCAACGCGCCGCCAGTCACGACGGCGACCAGCCAGCGAGGAATGATTCGAGAGTTTGGCATGCTGTGCGTCTCCTACCTGGGTTGTTATGCTCGCAAACCTCATGGCGGGCACCGGACTTGGGCCGGCTCTGCCTACCGACAGCGCGATGCTAGAGCGCCAACCTTTCATCAACCTGTCATCTAAACCTTTGTCGCATAAGACATTAGTCTCACAAGACATCAGTCGAACAAGACATCAGTCGAACAAGACATTAGTCGCATACGACAAGGGGTCGATGACGCCGAGACACCGCCATGCACCTGCTCGTGATCGAGGATGACCCGCTGCTGTCGCGCTCGCTGACCCAGGCGATGACCCGCCACGGCTACACCGTCGATGCCCTGTCTCGCGTCGACGATGCCATCCAGGCGCTGCGCCAGGGTCGCTTCGATCTGGTCCTGCTCGATCTCGGCCTGCCGGATGGCAGCGGTCTCGGCGTGCTCGAATGGTTACGTGCCCATGCCGACCCCACGCCGGTGATGATCTTGACGGCGCGGGACGCCCTCGAGGATCGCGTGCGCGGACTGGACCTCGGTGCCGACGACTATCTTGCCAAGCCGTTCTCGATCACCGAACTGGAAGCCCGGGTACGCGCCCTGCTGCGCCGCAGCCAGCAGCGACTCGACAACAGCGTGCGCTTCGGTGCGCTGGTGCTGGATACCCGCTCGGCCAGCGCCTGGTTGAACGACACTTCGCTGGACCTGCCAAGGCGGGAATTCAGCCTGCTGGAAGCGCTGATGCTCAATGCCGGGCGAATCGTTCAGCGCGAGGCGCTGGAAAACCGGCTGTTCGGCTTCGATGCGGTGGGCGCCAACGCCCTGGACGTCTACGTCAGCCGGCTGCGCAAGCGTCTGGCGGGGTCCGGCCTGTCGATCCGCACCCTGCGCGGGCTGGGCTATCGGCTCGAAGCCTCTCGGGAGACGTTCGACGAGGCGCGGCGCGAGTGATTTCACCGCGCACCTCGCTCAAGCGACGCCTGACGCTCTGGCTGATCGTCATTGTCGCCGGTCTCGGCACGCTGTTGCTGATCGAGGCCTACACCAGCGCTCGCAAGGCAGCGGACCGGGCCATGGATGGCCAGCTCGAGGCCGCCAGTCTGACCATTGCCGAGTCGCTGCAGTGGCCGGAAGGGAAGCCGACCCTGGAAATGCCGGCCTCGGCGCTGCAGATCCTCGCCACCCGCTGGCAGGAGCGGGTGTTCTACTGGCTGCAGGCGGATAACGGGGTCTCGATGACACAAAACGCCGATCTGCCCATCACCGACGCGATGCTGGAACAGGCCCGCCATCAGCCGGTCTATCTCGATGCCGTCTACGATGGCCGCCCGATTCGTCTCAGTGGTCGCGAGGTGGATTCCGCCGGCTGGGACACCCAGGAGCCGGTGCAGCTATGGGTGGGTCATACCCGGCGCGGCCGCGACCTGCTGGCGCAGGAGCTGTTTCGCAAGAGTGCCACCCGCTTCGCCGCGATGGTGCTGATCACCGCGGCGCTGGTGGCCATCGCCATGCGCACCATGCTGGCGCCGCTGCGTCGTCTCCGTCAGACGCTGCGTAGCCGGCGCGCCGATGACATCAGCCCGTTGACCCTCGGCGTGCCCCGCGAGATGCAGGAACTGGTCGAAACCCTCAACCGGCTATTCGCCGATCAACGCGATCAGCGCGATGCCCTGCTGCGCTTTATCGCCGATGCCTCGCACCAGCTCAAGACGCCGCTCGCCGGGCTTCAGAGCACCAGTGAGCTGGCGCTGACCAGCCGTGACCCGAACAGCTGGTATCAGGCGCTGAATACCGTCCACGACAGCGCCGAACGCACCAGCCGCCTGGCCGGCCAGATGCTGAGCCTGACCCGACTGCAACATCTGGGCCCCGGGCACCAGCGTGAACCGCTGGCACTGGATCGACTGCTGCGGGAAGTCGCCACCGACTGGGCCGATCGTCAGGACAGCCGCGAGCATGATCTCGGACTGGCCATCGACCTGCCCATACCGATCTGGATCGAAGGGGAACGCTGGGCGCTGCACGAACTGCTCAACAACCTGATCGACAACGCCTGTCGCTACACGCCGCCCGGCAGCGAAATCACGCTGAGGCTCAGCAACGATGAAGATGAGGACCCCAACGGCGCCGCCGAGCGGGTGACGCTGGCCATCGAGGACGATGGCCCCGGCGTCGATACCGAATCACTCGCCCGTCTGACTCAGCCGTTCGAGCGTGGAAGACGCCAGGATACCCGCGGCTCCGGACTCGGCCTGGCCATCGCAGATTCCATCGGGTTACGCCATGGCAGCCGGTTGACGGTCACCAACCGCGAGCCTCGAGGACTCAAGGTTTCTTTGACATTACCGCGCTGTCGGCCACCCGAGGGGAGCGTGACATGAACAGACGCCTTCACGTTGGCCTGGGTTCATGCCTGTGGCTATGGCTCGTTGTCAGCGGCGTTGACATAGCCCAGGCGGACGAAAGGCTGATCATCGAAGCCGCGCTGGATCGTCAGATCGTCGAGCCGGTGCTGGCCGCCTTCGCCATCGAGAATCCGCAGATCGATCTCGACTATCGCGACCGCTCGACGCTGGAGGTCGACCGGCGCGCCCGCTCTCACGATTCGCCGCCGGACGTGGTGATAAGCTCGGCGATGCCGTGGCAACTGGCGCTCAGCAACGAAGGCATGGCCCAGCCCCTCGATGCACCGGAGGTCGATCAGTGGCCGGCGTGGGCGCAATGGCGCAACGAAGTCTTCGGCTTCACTTTCGAACCCGTGGTGATGGCCTATCGCCTCGAACTGGCCTCGCACATGCCGCCACCGGAAACCCATCGCGATCTGCTCGATCTGCTGACGCACTATCGCCAGTGGCTCGACGGCCGCGTGGTGAGCTATTCACCGCGTGACAGCGGGGTCGGCTACGCCCTGCTTCAACAGGACGCCCGCTACACGCCGCGAATGTGGGATCTGATCGCCGCCATGGGCGCCGCCGACGTACAGCTCGAAACCACCACCCAGCGCATGCTCGAAGGGCTCAGCGACGGTCGCTACTGGCTCGGTTACAACCTGCTGGGCTCCTATGCACTGCTCTGGGCCCAGACCCATCCCGACATCATCGTCCAGGTCCCCAACGACTACTCGCTGGTGCTGATGCGTATGGCATTCGTTCATCGCGACGCGCCACACCCGGCGGCGGCCAAGCGCTTCGTCCGCTTTCTGCTGAGCCGCCGCGGCCAGCATATCCTGGCCGGCCAGACCCCACTGTTCAGCGTCCGCGACGACGTGGTCGGCCCCTACACCGCCCAGCGGCTGCGCGATCAGGTCGGCGACCATCTCTACCCGATTCCGATCAATGCCACGCTGCTCGCCTTCGTCGACACCCTGCGCCGGCAGGCGTTCCTGCGCCGCTGGGATCGGGAGATCCAAATCTTGTCGGAATAAGAGCTGTCAAAACAAGAGCTGTCGGAACAAGAGCTGTCGGTGTGAGGGAGGCTGAAACAGGAACTGTTCGAATGAGCCATGTCGAGGTGAGCCCGTTTCGTTGCTCCGTCGATCCCCCCTGTGCCTCCTCTCGCAATGACGTAAGATACGGCGCCGCCAACGTGTCGATGCCTCACCCCGATCGATACGCCTCGATATAAAGACACCGACGACCGAGAGTTCCGGATGAGCGTAGACGCAGCGACCACCACCCCAGCCCACTCGACAAGCCAGGCCCGACGTGCCGCCATCGGCAGCTTCGTGGGTGCCGTGGTCGACTGGTACGATTTCCTGCTCTACGGCATCGTCGCCGCGCTGGTCTTCAATTCGCAGTTCTTTCCCAATGTCAGCCCGGCGGCCGGCACGCTGGCGGCGCTGGCGACCTTCGGCGTCGGCTTTCTGTTTCGCCCGCTGGGCGGGCTGGTCTTCGGTCATTACGGCGATCGGCTGGGTCGCAAGCGCATGCTGATCCTGACGGTCATTCTGATGGGCGGCGCGACGGCGCTGATCGGCCTGCTGCCGACCTACGCCCAGATCGGCGTGTGGGCGCCGATTCTGCTGGTGACGCTGCGCGCGATCCAGGGCTTTGCCGTTGGTGGCGAGTGGGGCGGCGCGGCGTTGATGGCCGTGGAAAGTGCACCCAAAGGCCGACGCGCGTTCTACTCCAGCGGCGTGCAGGTGGGTTACGGCGTGGGCCTGATCCTGGCCACCGGCAGCATTTCGCTGCTCAGCTACTGGCTAAGCGATGCCGACTTCACGGCCTGGGGCTGGCGCCTGCCGTTTCTGTTCAGCGTGGTGCTGGTGCTGGTGGCGCTGAAGATCCGTTCCAGCCTGGAGGAGTCACCGGAGTTCGTCGAAGCGGTCGAACGCAATGACCAGAAGCCGGCCAGGCCACCGATCATCGAGGCGCTCAAACGCCATCCCGGCGCCTTCGGGACCATCATCGCCATGCGTCTGGCCGAACTGTTCACGATGTATATCGTGACCACCTTCGCGCTGAGCTATTCCACCGGCTATCTCGATCTGTCGCGGGACCTGTTTCTGCACATCGGGCTGCTGGTCGGCGCGATTAGCTGCGTCACCATCCCGCTGTTCGCGTTTCTCGCGGACACGCTGGGGCGTCGGCGCGTCTACATCACCGGCGCCATCGTCGGCGTGCTGGCCGCCTTCCCGTTCTTCATGGCACTGCAGGCCGGTTCGATCGTGTGGATCGTGGTGTTCGCCGTGGCGCTCGCCAACCTCGCCCACGACATGGTGGTCAGCGTACAGCAGCCGATCTTCGCCGAACTGTTCGGCACCGCCTACCGTTACAGCGGTGCCGGGGTCGGTTATCAGGTCGCCAGCGTGATCGGCGGCGGCTTCACCCCATTCATCGCCGCCGCCCTGGTCGATCTCTACGACGGCAGCTGGGTACCGGTCGCCATCTACCTCGCTGCTGGCTGCCTGCTCTCCGCCGTGGGCGCCGCCTGGATGCTGAGAAGGCGATAGCGGTACGGCGATCGATCGTCCGTTGCTCGGGCAGCACGGTCTTTTCCAACGGCATTTGCGACCAATGTCGCACATCTTCGCCATAGACGAAGCCCCGCTTTGCCAAACGATAATGGCCATCCGTCGCCACGGCTGGCTATAGTCTCCTCGCTCGCCGCCAGTGGCACTTTTCGGCGTTTTTTGCCGATCTCGCATCGCCATCGCGCACGCCATCGAGGTACTCCATGAAGAAAAACATCAGCGAACCGGTCAAGAAACCGCTGGTCTGGATCGGATTCGTCGTTCTCTTTGCCCTGATCAATCCCTGGTATTTTCCCGCCGGTTCCTGGTCGCCGCTAGTCTTCGGCATCCCCTACTGGGCACTGATCATCCTGACCGCCTCGCTCGCCCTGTCGATCTTCATTACCTGGGTAGTGATGACCCAGTGGGAAACCGGCGCCGACGAAGACGAGGAGCTGTGACGATGGAAGTGGAACTGGCCTTCAGCGGGTGGTCCGGCATCCTGGTATTGATGCTCTACGGCGGCCTGATGCTGGCCGTGGGCGTCTATGCCTTCCTGCGCAACCGTGGTGTTCGCGAGAGTCTCGACGAGTACTATCTGGGCGGGCGCGGCCTCGGCGTCATGGTGCTTTTCTTCACCTTTTTCGCCACCCAATACAGCGGCAACACCGTGGTCGGCTACCCGCCAACGGCCTATCGCCTCGGCTATCAGTATCTGGTCTCGGTGCCGTTCTTCATCATGATCATCATGGTCTATCTGCTGTTCGCGCCCAGGCTCTATGCGTTGGGCCGGCGCTTCAACCTGCTGACGCCGGTGGACTGGATCGATCTTCGCTTCCGCTCGAAGAAGGTCACGATCCTGGCCGCGATCCTGATGCTTTACGGGCTGGGCAACTATCTGCTCGAACAGTTCGTCGCCATCGGTCAGGGCGTCTCCGGCCTGACCGGCGGCACGATCCCCTATCAGGTCGGCGTGGTGTTCTTCATCGTGATCATGGTCGCCTACAGCTGGCTGGGCGGCATGCGTTCGGTGGCTTATACCGACACGATCCAGGGCATCGCCCTGCTGTTCGGCGTGTTCACCCTGCTGATCGGCTCGCTGATCTATCTGGGCGGGCTGCCCACGGCGGCCGAGACGATGATCGCCGAGGCCCCGCAGAAACTCGGCGCGCCGACCGGAGGAAGCCTCACTACCTGGTTCTGCCTGCTGGTGCTGGTCGGCATCGGCGCAGCGATCTATCCGCATGCCTTCCAGCGAATTTTCGCTGCACGTAGCGAAAGGACGCTCAAGCGCTCCTTCATCCGCATGGCCTATATGCCGTTTCTGACTGCCGGTGTGGTGTTCATGGTCGGGATCATCGGCATCTCCGCCTTCCCCGACCTGACCACCGCGGAATCCGAACAGCTGGTCGGCATGATGGCCAACGCTCTCGCCAACCAGAATGCCTTTTTCTACTGGGCGATGGTGCTGCTGTTCGGTGGCGTGATCGCCGCGATCGTATCGACCGCCGATTCGGTGCTGCTGACGTTCTCGTCGATCATCTCCAACGATCTTTACGGACGTTACATCGCGCCGAACGCCGAGGAATCACGCAAGATCCTGATAGGCAAGCTGGTCGGGGTCGCCGCGGTCGTGGTGCTGGTACTGATCGCCTGGTATCCGCCGGGCACGCTCTATCAGATCTTCGTGCTCAAGTTCGAAGTCTTGATCCAGACCGCACCGGCGCTGATCCTCGGTCTCTACTGGAGTCGGCTCAATACGCAGGCGGTGTTCATCGGCATGCTCGCCGGCACCGTGCTCGCCGCCGCCTTCACCTTCGCTGGTTTGCGCCCGCTGGGCGTCTACAGCGGCCTGTGGGGGTTATTGCTGAATCTGGTGCTGTGCGTCGGTGGAAGCCTGGTCAGTCAGGTAACGGAAGCGCATCGACAGCGGGCGGTCGAGGTCATTGGCTGGCAGCGATGAGCGAGGAGGTCTGCTGATCGCGGATGGCGGGCACCGTTCGAGTGAATCCACTTGCCGGTGACCCGTCCCGGGCTCATGCTATTAGGCATAAGTCTAATTCGCAGTGATCAGAGTTTCGTGAATACCATCTTCGGCGCCATCATTCCCATCTTCATCCTGCTGGGCATCGGCTACCTGGCCGTGCTCAAACGTGTCGTCGACAAGGCCCATATCCAGGGCATGGGCCGATACGTGATCAATATCGCCCTCCCCGCGCTGGTCGTCCAGGCGCTGCTGGAACGTCCGCTGGACGATGTCTTCAACGTCTCTTATCTGCTGACCTACGGTCTCGGATCGGGCCTGGCCTTCGCCGCGATGTACCTATGGATGACTTGGCGCAGCGATCTGCCGCTGGAACGCCGGGCGATGTACGCGCTCGGCACTTCGGCCTCCAACAGCGGCTTCATCGGCTATCCGGTGGCGGTGCTGGTGATCGGCCCCACGGCGAGCATCGCCATGGCGCTCAACATGCTGATCGAGAATCTGCTGGTGATCCCCACAGCGCTGGTCCTGGCGGAGTTCGCGCGCCAGCCCGACAACGGCTTCTGGGCCACGCTCAAGCCAGTGGCACTGCGCATCCTGCGTCACCCGCTGATCATCGCCATCGCCGTGGGGACGCTGCTGGCCGCGCTGGAACTGCATCCACCGGAACCCATCGCCCGGGTGCTGCAGATGCTGGCGGCATCGTCGTCGCCGGTGGCGCTGTTCGTGATCGGCGGGACGCTGTGTGGCCTGCGAGTGAGAGGCATGGTCGGAGAGGTCGCGCAGATCGCGCTGGCCAAGCTGCTGCTGCATCCGCTCTGCGTACTGCTGATGATCCTGCTGATCCCCGGCCTTTCGCCGGCATTCGCGACCGCAGCCATCATTTTTGCCTGCGCGCCGATGCTGAGCATGTACCCGCTGCTCGGCCAGCGTTACGGCTTCGCCGAGCTCGGCACCGCTGCGCTGGTGATGGCGACGGTGCTCTCCGCGGTAACGCTGGCGCTGGGGATCTGGCTGAGCCATCTGTGGTTGATGTAGAACGCGCCAGACTCTTTATTTTTCCATTCTTTTATTTTTCCATTCTTCTATCTTTCGATGCCAGCAGCGACTCCAGGGCGTGCTTGCCCTGAAGTGCGGCCATTCCCGTCGGCATGACCGAGAGCGAGTCGCTGAAAATCTCAAGCGACAGTGGCCCGGCGTAACCGGTTCGGTTCAGTGCCGCCAGAAAGCGCTCGAGAGGTAGCTCACCGTCGCCGGGAAACGCCCGCCGGTGGCGGCTCAGCGACTGCAGATCCTGCCCCCGCGGCCAGGGCGAGTCGGCGAGCTGCACCAGACCGATGCTGTCACCGGGAATCGTGGCGAGGGTGTCCAGCTCCAGCTCCCGAGCCAGGACATGATAGCTGTCCAGCACGAGGGAGAGCGCCGTATGATCCACCTGCCGGACGATCTCCCAGGCGTCGCGGTAGTCGAAGACATGACGCCCCCACGCCAGCGCCTCGTAACCCACTCGCATCTCCCGCTCGGCGGCCAGCATTGCCAGATCGTTCAGGGTCTCGGCGGCGCGTAAAGGATCGCTAGAGGCGTCCTCCCGAGTGTTGCTGCAGGCCAGCAGGAAGTCACCGCCGAGATCGGCCAGCGCATCGAATTGACGGTTGGCGTCGTCGAGCATCTTCCGATGCAGAGCGGGCGGTAGCGCCTCGGCGTCCCGAAACGGTTGTAGCGCCACCACGGTCAGGCCAAGCTCGCGGCAACGATCGCCCACGGCTCGCGGCGACAAGCCACTCGACTGCAGGTCGTCGACGAATATCTCCACGCCCTCGAATCCGGCTCGTGCGATCGCCTCCAGCCTGTTCCTCATCTCGCCACTCAGGCAGAGCGTCGCCATCGAAATCTTCGTCACCGGTTTCACCCCCGTTCCTCCCGACCAATGTGCGCCATCGCACTGTTTGCCCAAATCTTTAGCCTAGAAGAAAACGATCACGAGGCCATGCATTCGATACCTCGATACATCATCTACGCTGACCGCATGGTCGTCGATCGGATCCGCGCGGGCCTGGAGCGACAACGACAGATACCGACCTTGGCCAGGGAGGCCGATGCTTTATGTCAGGATCACTGAAGGGAACGCTCTTTATCACGTTGGCAGCGATGTTCTGGGGGATATCCGGCGGCCTGGCGAGCCTGCTGATGCAACAGGGCTGGGACCCTTACCTGATATCGTTCTATCGCGGCGCGATCGGCCTTGCCTGCATGCTGGCCTGGTTCGTCGTCCATCCCTTGCGCAACCTGCGTTTCGACTGGCGACTCGCCGCCTGGTCGGTCGTCGCGGGTTTAGGCGTGGCAGGCAACTTCACCTTCTATTTTCTGAGCATTTCGAACGCCAATGTGGCGATTGCCGCCACCTTGATGTATACCGCACCGCTGTTCGTTTTTCTGGTGTCGTTCGCCTGCGGCCTGGAGAAGCCGACACTGGGCAAATGGGCCTCGATCGCCGCAGTGATGGTCGGTATCGTGCTGTTGACCGATATCCTGCGCAGCGGCACGGGCCAGGTCTCGGTCTGGGGAATCGCCTGCGGCCTGCTGTCTGGGCTGTCCTATGCACTTTTCATCTTCGGCTTTCGCTACGCCAGGGCACAGGGGCCGGCACAGGCCGTGCTGTCGATCGCTTTCCTGGTCCTGACGCTACTGTTGCTGGCGTTCGTCGACTTCGAACAGATGCAGAAAGTGCCATTCACCGACGATGCCTACGGTTTCCTGTTGCTGGGGTTGTTCGGCGCGGGTATCTCCTTTTACCTCTACTTGCCCGGGCTGAGGCGAACTTCGCCCTCGGCGGCTTCGATGGTCGCCATGGTGGAGCCTGTCACGGCATCGCTGTTCGGCTTCGTCGTGCTGGGGCAGACGCTCGCTCCGCTGCAGCTGGCGGGCATGGCGATCATTCTGATTACCATTACCTTATTGAGCCTGCAGCGCTGACGCCGAAAGAGATGGACCAGCGGTCGGATCACGCGCTGGTATACTGCCGCCTCGCTCGTCCTTGGATTCGTCGCGATGTCCTCTTCGGTTGCCGTTCTTCCCTGGCGTTTGGGGGTTTCATTGCTGGCCTTGCTGGGCGCGCTCGGCTGGCTGTTGCTGGGTAGCGCTGACGGCTCGGTGCTGCAGGCCGGTATCGTGGTGGTCCTGTGCATCGGCCTGTGGGCCACCGGTTGGCTGCCGCAATGGCTGACCGCACTGATCTTCTTCACCCTGTGTACCGTGGCCAAGGTCGCGCCGGCGTCGACGGCGTTCGCCGGGTTCGAATCGGCGGCGACCTGGCTGGTGTTCTCGGGCATGGTGATCGGCGCCGCGATCAATTACACCGGCCTGGGCGAGCGCGTTGCCGCCAGAGTCGGGCCTCATCTCGCGTCAGGTTATCCACAAGCGGTCGTCGGCGTGGGCCTGCTGGGATTGATCGCCTCGTTCTTCATGCCGTCGGCGATGGGCCGGATCGTGCTGCTGGTGCCGATCCTGCTGACGCTGGCCGATCGGTTCGGCTACGCCGAAGACGATCCCGGGCGTACCGGCGTGCTGCTCAGCGGCATCATGTCGAGCTTTTTGCCCACTTTCACGATCCTGCCGGCCAACGTGCCCAACAACGTATTGATGGGCGCCAGCGAAGCAGTGCTCGGCTTCTCGCCCAGCTATGGCGAATATCTGCTGTTGCACTTTCCGATCCTGGGACTGCTCAAGTGGCTGCTGATCATGGGATTGATCCTGTGGCAGTTCCGCGCTGCCGCGCCATCGCCGTTCTCGACGGAGCCGCCCTCGAAGCTTGGCCGCGGTGGCGCCATGATGGGGGCACTGCTGGCCTTCGCCGTGTTGATGTGGATGACCGATGCCTGGCACGGCATTTCGCCGGCCTGGATCGGCATGGTGGTGGCGCTGGCTTGCCTGTTCCCCGGCAGCGGCCTGCTGCCGGCCCGGCCACTGCAGCAGATTAATCTCGAGCCGTTCATCTACGTGGCCGGCATCGTCAGCCTGGGCGCCCTGGCGCATCAGAGCGGATTGGGCGAGGCGATCGCCGGCCGGCTGCTCGCGGTGCTGCCACTATCGCCGGATGCGACCGTCGGCAACTTCGCCTGGCTCTCGGTGATCGCCACGGTGCTGGGCATGCTGGTCACGCTGCCTGGCGTCCCTGCCGTGATGACGCCGCTGGCGCCGCAGCTGGCCGATGTCACCGGATGGTCACCCTCCGCGGTGGTGATGTCCCAGGTCATTGGCTTCTCGACCGTGGTGTTTCCCTATCAGTCCCCGCCGCTGATCATTGGCCTGCTTACCTCGGGGGTGAGCATCCGCCAGGCCATGCGGATCACGTTGCCGCTGGCGCTGATCACCATCGTGCTGCTGTGGCCGTTGGACTTCGTCTGGTGGCGATGGCTGGGGATCATCTGAGCGCGACCCGAATTTTTTGACATGGGCGAGGGAATAGATCACCTAGACTGAGCGTCATACGAGGCTTGCCCCACGAGAATCCGCACAAGCGGCCTGGACAGCAAGCCTCGGCGCGCGCCGAATGGCCAAGGCGCATCCAGCCGCGCGCTGCCAGCGTATTCACGACATGCCACTATGGGCGGTTGGAGACTCATCATGTTGATCAAGATTGCCAAACCCAGCGATCTGCGCGAATCGGACGTCACCCCGGAGTCGGTCTATCTCTCGCGCCGTCGCTTCATGGGCGGCCTGGCGGGCGTCGGAGCCGGGCTGGCGCTGGCCGGGCGAGCCCAGGCCGCCGCATCCGACTATCAGGACGTACCGGCTGGCAGCCCGCCGGCCTGGTTCGTCTCCAAACTGGAAAACGCCGAGTGGGATAGCGTGGTACCCGCCGATCGCCAGCTGGACAAGCTGACGCCTTTCGAAGACGCCACTCACTACAACAACTTCTACGAATTCGGCACCGGCAAGGGCGATCCCGCGCGCAACGCCGACTCACTCGAGACCCAGCCGTGGAGTGTGGTGATCGACGGCGAGGTCGCGAATGGCGGGCGCTTCGACCTCGAGGACATCGCCAAACCGTCGCGCCTGCAGGAGCGTATCTACCGGCTGCGCTGCGTCGAGGCGTGGTCGATGGTGATTCCGTGGCTGGGGATCCCGCTGGGGGATGTGATCAAGCGCGCCGAGCCCACGTCGAAGGCCAAATACGTCAAGTTCGAGACGCTGGTGGCGCCGGACCAGATGCCGGGGCAGGACTCGTCGTTTGCGCTAATCGACTGGCCCTACACCGAAGGCCTGCGCATGGACGAGGCGATGCACCCGCTGGCGATTCTCGGGCTCGGCATGTACGGCCGCGAGCTGCCCAACCAGAACGGGGCGCCCTTCCGCCTGATCGTGCCGTGGAAGTACGGCTTCAAGAGCATCAAGTCGATCGTGCGCATCTCGCTGGTCGAGGAGCAGCCAGTGAACTCCTGGCAGGCGATCGCCCCGGACGAGTACGGCTTCTATGCCAACGTCAATCCCGAGGTCGACCATCCGCGCTGGAGCCAGGCTACCGAACGCCGGCTGCCCAACAGCCTGTTCAACCCCAACATCATCGACACGCGAATGTTCAACGGCTATGCCGACGAGGTCGCGAGCCTCTATCAGGGCATGGACCTGAGGAAGAACTTCTGATGTCGATGCCACGCCACACGCTGACGCTCTGGCGCATCGCGGTGTTCATCGCCGCGCTGGTGCCGCTGGCCTACTGGAGTTCTCAGGTCGCGATCAACGCCGCCGGCCCGGAGCCCGGACGCTATCTGCTGCTCAATATCGGCCAGGGCATTCTGTGGATGCTGCTGCTGACGCTCAGCCTGACCCCGCTGACCAAGCTGACGCGCTGGAAAGGCTTCACCCTGATCCGGCGCCAGCTCGGCCTGTGGACGCTGGCCTATGCGTTGCTGCACCTGTTCTGCTATGCCGTCTTCATTCTCGGGCTGGATCTGTCGCGGCTCGGCAGCGAGATCGTTCGTCGCCCCTACATCATCGTCGGCATGCTGGCGCTCACCGGACTGATCGTGATGGGCGTGACCTCCAACAAATGGTCGATGCGCAAACTCGGCAAGCGCTGGAAGCCGCTGCACAAGATCGTCTATCTGGTGCTCGGGCTGGGGCTGCTGCACTTTCTGTGGGTGGTCCGTGCCGACCTGGAGCAGTGGAGTCTCTACGCCGCCGTCGGTGCCCTGCTGATGATCCTGCGTATTCCGCCCATCGCTCGACAGCTGCCGAAGTTCCGCCAGCTGATCAAGCGCCCCGGCCGGGCCCACGCGTGACGCCCGTATCGAACCTTGCTGTGATTGGCGATAGAAGTCGCGGCTGGCGATCAAAACCGCGTCGCGGCATACGGCGCGGGATCGATATAGGGCCTCTCGCCACAGATCATTTCCGCCAGCAATCGGCCGGAAGCCGGGCCTAGGGTAAAGCCCTGATGCGCGTGCCCGAAATGGAACCACAGGCCCGGATGTTTCGGTGCCGGTCCGATGATCGGCTTCATGTCGCTGGTGCAGGGTCGCGCGCCAAGCCACGGGGAGGTTTCGACCGCCTCTCCGAGATCGAGAATCTGACGCGCCGCCACTTCGGCCCTGCCCGATTGCAGCGGCGTGGCGCGGGCGTCGAGACGCGCGAATTCGGCGCCGGTGGTAATCCGCAGGCCCCGGTTCATCGGTGCCAGCATGATGCCGTTTTCGGCATCCAGCATCGCCATGCTGAGCGGCTGCTTCATGGCGTAGTGTCGATGATAGCCACGCTTGACGAACAGCGGCAGACGATAGCCCAGTCGCCGCGTCAGTGTGTCCGACCAGGGCCCGAGCGCGATCACAGCCTGTTCGGCGTCGATGACTCCTTCACGAGTGATGACGCGCCAGCCATTGGCCTGCCGTGACAGCGTCGTGGCGTCGGCGCTGGCGAAATGGCCACCCTGCCGGCGAAAGAGTTCGGCGTAACCGGCAACCAGCGCGCCGGGATCGCGCACCGACCAGGGCTGGGTCCAATGCACCGCCCCGGCCATCGGATGGTTGAGGCCGGGTTCGAGCCGGCCGAGTTCGGCGCCGTCGACGACCGCATGCTCGACGCCGTACTCCTGCTCGAGACGCTCGGCGTAGGCCAGGCCCTGCGCCATGGCCGCCGGAGTGCGAAATGCCGTACGCCAGCCGGTCCGGCGCACCAGCACCTCGGTATCGGACTCCCGGATCAGACTCTCGTGTTCGATCAGGCAATGTTCGATCAGCCGGCTGTACTCACGTGCGACCCTGGCATAGCGAGACGGCGACGACCACCACCAGTACTGTGCCAGCGGCGATGCCAGCGTCGGCAGCGCCAGCGGGTGGTAGTTGACGTCGATGCCGCCCTTGCGCATGACCTTGAAGATCATGCGGCTATCATGAGGAAACGGGTAGGGCTCGACGGCCTCGCGCTGGATCAGCCCGGCGTTGCCGAAGGAAGTCTCCTCGCCCGGCGCCCGCCGGTCGATCAGTGCCACCTGCCTGCCCCGCCGCTGCAACTGCAACGCCGTCGACACGCCGATCATGCCGGCACCCAGCACCACTACGTCCGCTTGCATCGTCACGCCTCGCGTCATCACGAATATACCGTCCACATTACAAGGTTCCGCCAACGGCGCCACCCCAGGGCGGCAGCCATCGCTTCGAGTTTCACTCGCCCAGGCGTTCGTCGGACCAGTCACGCGATGACATTCCCGGCCACTCGCGCGCTCACTGATCTAAGCTCTGTCTGAAAAATCGGCGAGCGATGGCAAGACCGGGGCGCGTAGCTAAGGCAAAAATTGACGAAAAAAGGACCGGGCTGGCGCTCCAGTTTACGAGGTGTAAATGAGCATTTTGATCGGGCTGGCGCACCAGTCAATTTTTAACGCCGGTTGGGCGAGCGCAGGCATTTTTCAGACAGAGCGTAGACTTTCGTCGAAGCACCGCCGCTTAGGGCAGGGTTTGTCGGTTAAGCTCGTGCGTCCCTCGTTTCGTCGGCGATGCCGTTATCGCCCGCGAATCCTCCGACCTTTCAGATGGAGAGTCCTTCATGAGCAAGCGCATCCTGGCGTACCGTCGCCTCAACGATCAGCAGCTCGATCAGCTACGTGACCGCTTCCACGTCGATTATTTCGACAAGCTGGGGTCACCCGACGATCCGGCGTTTCGCGATGCGCTGGGCGAAGCTCACGGCCTGATCGGCGCAGGCGTCAACATGACCCCGGAACTGCTCGATGCCGCCCCCAAGCTGGAAGCGATCGCCACCATTTCGGTGGGCGTCGACAACTATCCGGTCGATGAACTGACGAAGCGCGGCATTCTGCTCTGCAACACCCCGGACGTGCTCACCGAAACTACCGCCGATACCGGCTTCTCGCTGATCATGGCGAGTGCCCGGCGGGTGGTGGAGCTGGCCGAGTACGTCAAGCGCGGCGACTGGAAGGCGAGCATCGGACCGGCCCAGTTCGGCAGCGACGTGCACGGCAAGACGCTGGGCATGGTCGGGTTCGGGCGTATCGGTCAGGCCGTGGCGCGTCGCGGTGCGCTCGGCTTCGGCATGAAGATCCTCTACGCCAAGGCCTCGCCCAAGCCGGCGCTCGACGCGGAACTGGGCGCCCGCCACTGCGAACTGGACGAACTGCTGCAGCAGTCCGACTTCGTCTGCGCCATCGTCCCGCTGACCCCGGAGACCCGCCAGCTGATCGGCGCCCGCGAATTCGAGCTGATGAAGGAGAGCGCCATCTTCATCAACATCTCCCGCGGGCAGGTGGTCGACGAACAGGCCATGATCAAGGCCCTCGAGAGCGGCCAGATCCGCGGCGCCGGCCTCGATGTGTTCGAGCAGGAACCGCTGCAGGCCGAATCGCCACTACCGAAGATGCCCAACGTAGTGGCGCTGCCGCATATCGGCTCCGCCACCCATGAAACCCGCACGGCCATGGCGCAGCGTGCCGTGGACAACATCATGCTCGCGCTCGACGGCAAGCGCCCACTCAGCCCGTTCAACGAACAAGCCTGGGCCGGACGCTTCGCCTGACCCTCCTCCCGGGATCGCGATCGGCCTGCCGATCGCTTCCTTGCCTTGACCCGCGACCGGGTCTTTCCGAGCGTCTCCCCACCCCGTCACCCGCCTCAAACTTTCGGCCCAGAAGCGGGCCGGGTTCGGACGATCAAAAAGTGTGCAATTTCTGGGGAGCCTCTTGCCTCGGCTTGTCAATCTCGTTCGGGGCGACTAAAGTTGCAACATAGATTAGAAACAGTGTTCCGTAATCCTGTACTTTTCGATACCGCGGCCGATATTGGAACAACTGGATACAGCGGAACTGGAAACGTCAGAACCGGAAACGAGAACTGGAGCCAGTAATCGGCAGACCGATTCACCGACGGTCTGCGTCTATATCCACTGACAGCGCCCTCGAGGCGACCCATCATGCCCGATCCCCTCTGCTTGCTTTTCGATTGCGACGGCACTCTGGTCGATAGTGAACCGCTTCTTGCCGAAGTCATGGCGAAATACCTGAATCAGGCCGGCCTGCCCTTCCAGCCCGACGATTACATGAAGGCGTTTCGCGGCGCGCGATTCGCCAGCATCGTCTCGCATCTGGAGCGCGAGCACGGGGCGCTCGACGAAGCCGTTCGTCAACATATCGAGACTTCAATGCGCCAGGAGATGTACGAGCGCATGGCAGACGAACTCGAGCCGATCGCCGGCGTTCCTGAAGCGCTCGATGCGCTGGGTTCGCTGCCACGCTGCGTCGCGTCCAACGGCCCCGAGACGAAGATTCGGCGGGCGCTGGACAGCACGGGCCTGCGCGGCTTCTTCGGCGATCATATCTACAGCGCCTATACCGTGGGGAGCTGGAAGCCGGCACCGGGCCTGTTCCTTCATGCCGGGCGCGACATGGGCTTCGACCCCGCCGACTGCATCGTGATCGACGACGCCCAGGTCGGCGTTCGTGCGGCGCTGGCAGCAGGCATGCGAGTCGTCCATATCAATCGCTTCGCCGATCTCGAGCCCACTCCCGCCGGCGCGATCGGAATCCGCGACATGCGCGAGCTTCCCGGCGTGATCGATAGACTGATGCCGGCCCTGGCCGTCGGCAACCTCTAGCGCTTCGGGTGCCTATCAACCCCGAGTGCCGGGATTCGATGGCCGGCCACCGGCGCTCCGTCGGACCAGATGATCACTGCCCGGGCCAACCGCTCGGGCCGTGATCGTTGCGCCATCGCCAATTTCAGCTCGACCGATTCCCGTTCGATTACTTCGCACGTTCGTTCCTCATCGGGCGGCCGAGTTATCATCCATCGCTCGAGTATCGATTCGGAGTTCTCATGCCTTCATTGCAGGATCAGCTAAGCAGCCTGGTCTACTCGACCGAACACGGCGAGACCTGCCCCGACTGTCGCCGGCCCGTGGCCGAGTGCGAATGCCGCGAACGCGAGGAGGCCGAGCGGCTCGCCTCCCTCGACGGCATCGTGCGCATTCGTCGCGAAACCAGTGGCCGCAAGGGCAAGGGCGTGACGACGATCCAGGGCGTGCCACTGAATAGCGACGAGCTGAAAATCCTGGCCAAGACGCTCAAGAAACGCTGCGGCACCGGCGGTGCGCTCAAGGATGGCATGATCGAGATTCAGGGCGACCATCGCGAGGTGCTCAAGCGCGAGCTGGAGTCGCGCGGGTTCAAGGTCAAGCTGGCCGGAGGTTGATCTGTCCTCCCTCACGGTCCCCTTCTACCCTGACACGCGCAACGACAGGAATTTTCCCCCCTTGTGCGTGTCACACCTCTGCCGTTTCCGCCTCTTCCTTGATTAGGGATCCCGATGTCTTCGCTCAAAGCACTGCGACCGCTTGTCCTGATCATGACGCTGCTGGCACTGGGTATGCTGACCGGGTGTGCCGGCGGGCCCCAGTTCGAGACGCTCGCCGCCCGGGTGGTATCCGACAAACCGATAACGCTCCCCAAGTCTGCAGCACTCGAAGTCCAGCTGAAGGACGTTTCCACCGGCGACGTGCTGGCCAGCAGCCGTTACGAGCAGTTGGGACAGCTTCCGATACCGATCACCCTGCAGTACGCCGCCGAGGCGATCGACCCCGACGACCTCTATCGCCTTAGCGCGCAGATTCGCGACGACGACCGAATTCTCTATCTGAATCCGGAGCCGGTATCGGTCTTCGGCCATGGTGACGCCCCCGAGCCGGACATTCCGGTGACCACCACCGGCGCGGCGACCGCTCGCTAAGCCGAACCGTCGAAGCCCGAATCCGGGAAACCCGTCGCTAAGGTCGACTTGCCGAAGACAGGCCAGCGATTCACTGTAGTGCAATCCGATTCATCACCAAGGAGGGCAGGATGGAAACACTGACACTACCCGGTACCGACATCGTCACGTCCCGCATCGGACTCGGCACCTGGGCCATGGGCGGCCGCCAGTGGGGCGGTACCGACGATCCCAACGCCATCCGCACCATTCACGCCGCCATCGATCGTGGCGTCAACCTGATCGATACCGCACCGGCCTACGGTTTTGGCCATTCGGAAGAGGTCGTCGGCAAGGCCGTCGCCCAGTCGGATCAGCGTGACAAGCTGGTGCTGGCGACCAAGGCCGGCCTCGAGTGGTACGACGATGCTACCGTGGCACGCAATGCCACGGCGAAACGTCTGGAGAAAGAGCTCGACGACTCGCTGCGTCGGCTGAACACCGACCATATCGACCTCTACCAGATCCACTGGCCGGATCCGCTGGTCGAGATCCAGGAGACCGCCGAGGCGATGGCACGCTTCCATCGTGCGGGCAAGATTCGCGCGATCGGTGTCAGCAACTTTTCTCCCGCACAGTGCGACGTCTTCCGCCAGGCCGCGCCGCTGCATACGCTGCAGCCGCCCTACAACCTGTTCGAGCGCGATATCGACAGTGAAATCCTGCCTTATGCCGAGAACAACGATCTGACCCTGCTGACCTACGGCGCCCTGTGTCGCGGTCTGCTCACCGGCAAGATGCAACAGGGCTATGCATTCAGCGGCGACGATCTGCGCAACAAGGATCCCAAGTTCCAGTCGCCGCGCTTCGCGCAGTACCTGGCCGCGGTCGAGGCGCTGACCGAGCTGGCTCGCAGCCGCCACGACAAGAGCGTGCTGGCGCTGGCCGTCCGCTGGATTCTCGATCGCTCCCCCAACATTGTCGCCCTGTGGGGCGCCCGCAAGCCGGAACAGGTCGAGCCGCTGGGCGATATCACCGGCTGGAAGCTGAGCGACGAGGACATGGCCGACATCGATGCCATTCTGACCCGCCATGTCAAAGATCCGGTCGGCCCCGAGTTCATGGCGCCGCCGACACGTCGATAAGCGGTAAATCACCTGTCATCGACTCGGAACCCGGCCTTGGCCGGGTTCTGTCATTTCGGCGCTGCCGGCATTTTGCCGCCGCTGCCGCTATACCGTTTCCAGTTCGTCGATCAGGGCCGTCAGCGTCGGCCCGATCGATGTCGTGAGCTTGAGATCGAACAGTTCATCGGCCCGCGTGGTGCCGAGATTGACGCAGGCGATCGGCTTGCCCGCCTTGGCCGCCTGCCGGGCGAACCGAAACCCCGAGTAGACCATCAGCGATGACCCGATCACCAGCATGGCCGAGGCATCCGCGAGCGCGTCGAAAGCTCGCTCGACCCGGGCCTTGGGCACGTTGTCGCCAAAGAACACCACATCCGGCTTGAGAATGCCGACCCGGCAGCGAGCGCAGCCGGGCACTTCGAACGTGGAAAAATCGTGGCCATCGAGATCGGCATCACCATCCGGTCCCACCTCGGCGCTCAGCGACAGCCACTCGGCGTTGCGGCGCCCGAGTTCGTCATGCAACGCATGGCGCATCAGTGTCGCGTCACAGTTCATGCACCTCACCACATCGGCCTGGCCGTGGAGATCGATGACGCGTCGCGAGCCCGCTCGCTGATGCAGGCCATCGACGTTCTGTGTGACCAGCGAAGCGATTCGCGACTGCTGCTCGAGTACCGCCAGCGCCTTGTGCGCCTGGCCGGGATGCGCGGACGCCAGCGCCCGGAAACCGACCAGACTGCGCGCCCAGTAACGTTGCCGTACGGCGTGGCTGCCCATGAAAGCCTGATGGCTGACCGGGGGCGGCCGCTTCCAGTCGCCTCGCACATCGCGATAATCGGGAATGCCACAGTCGGTACTGACCCCGGCACCCGTTAGCACGAACAGGCGCGGTTGGCGCTCGACGAAATCGAGCAGCGCCGAGACGTCCGGAATGGATTCGTTGGACATACTATTTTCTGCCGATCGATGTTAGATAAGAAAGTGACGATTCCTTAACACAAGATAAGCGTCCTCGACGCTGGATGGCTGCCGACATGCCCGATACGCCCCTGGATCCCGTGGTCGAAAAGCGTTTAAGGGGCACCCGTCTCGCTAAACGTATCTACGCACCGCGGACCCTGGGACTCCTGGTCGGCGGCCTGTGCATCGGTAGCGCGCTCCATGAATTGCCGACCCCGCCCTGGGTCTGGACGCTATGGTCACTGCAGATCCTGTTCTGGTCCCACCTCGCCTACTGGCGAGCGAGGTATCACAAGTCACCCTATCATGCCGAACGTCAGAATCTCGGCGCCGACAGTTTGCTGGGCGGCTTCTGGGTGGCAGCCATGCATTTCAACGTGCTCCCCAGCATTGTGGTAGTGACGATGATCTGTCTCGACAATATCGCGGTTGGCGGGACACGTATGGCGTTGCGTGGTCTCGGCCTGCTGGCCACGGGCACGCTGATCGGGATGTGGTTGATCTCGCCGGGCTTTCCAAACATCGTACCATCGGCAACCGTGCTGCTCTGCAGTCTACCGATGATCATCACTTACCCGCTTGTGATCGGCTATATCACCTATCTCCAGGCCCGCCGACTCAGCCGCCAGAAGACGGCATTGATCGAGTTGAGCCGCTCCGATGGATTGACCGGGCTGTTCAATCGCCGCTTCTGGGAGGATCAGGTAGCCGCAAACCTGCCAACCGATTCGCCCGCAACGATCGCGCTGCTCGACCTCGACCATTTCAAGCGCATCAACGACGAGCATGGTCATGGTGTCGGCGACCAGACCCTGCGCACGTTGTCTTCGCTGCTCCGCCAGTCGTTTGGCGATGACGTGCTGCTCGGGCGTTACGGTGGCGAAGAGTTCGGCCTGCTGATGCCGTCGACCACGCTGGATCAGGCCTGGACCGCGATTCAGCGGTTTCAGCAACGGCTGAGACACTATCCGCCACCACCGCCGCTTTCCAGGATGCCAACCTGCAGCATCGGCCTGGCCGCCAAGAGCCCGCTGACGAGGAATCACGAGCAATGGCTGCTGCAGGCGGACCAGGCGCTTTACTCGGCCAAGCATGCCGGGCGCAATCGGATCTGCATCGACGGCGCTCCAACATCGCAGACGACGCTCGACCTCGGCTAGAATGGCCTCTTCCCGCCCACGCCACTGCAAGGACAACCGCTCATGGCCTGGTTGGAGTATGTACTGCCGCTGATCTTTCTGGCCCCGCTGGGCGCCGCCGCCCTGGTGGCGATCACCCTGCGCGACGTGCAGACCGTCGGCCTGCGCTCTCCGCATGACGGCGAGCCGATCCACGAGATCGCCCAGGCGCACCGCGATCGCCTGGAGAAGGCGCGCATGGTGTTCTTCATGGACGCCACGCTGGCGCCGACGCTCACCCTGATGCCGATCGTCTACGGCATGGGCCGAATGCTGTTCGCCGAAGAGCAGAGCTGGCTGGAGTGGTCGCTGTATGGCGTCGTCAGCACCCTGCTGGCGATGCTGTTCTGCTTTCTGATTCTGCGTGACGTCCAGCGTGTCCGCCGCCTGACGCGCAGCCTTGCCTGCGAACTGGCAGTGGGTCAGGCGCTGGATCATCTGATTCGCCCGTTGGCCAAACCCTACTTCGTTTTCCACGACTTCCCGGCCGACAGTTACACCATCGATAACGTGCTGGTGACGCCGCAGGGCGTGTTCGTGATCCAAACCGTGGCGCGCGAGTTTCCGCTCGATCTCGAAGGCCGCCCTGTCAATACCGTATCGGTCGAAAGCGAACGCCTGCGCTTCCGAGGCTGGAACGAGCGCCAGGTACTGCGCAAGGCGCGACTGTCGACGGTATGGCTGCGCCAGTGGCTTTCCCGCCACGCCAAGCTGAGCGTGCCGGTAAGAGGTTTCCTGGTGCTCCCGGGCTGGGTCATCGATGACGAAACCGAACATCTCGGCGACAGCCGCGACATTCGCGTGGTGGACGGCATCGACCTCGCCACGCAACTGGGTATCGGCGACGGCGACATCATCGATGACACCCAGCGCCAGCATCTGGTGGATGTTCTGAATGCGCGCTATCAGCGGCTGGAAAGCAAGCCGCCGGCCAACTGACGATCACCGCGCGATCGTGCGCCGGTCCTTCCCTGCAAGACTTTTTCGCACAAGCCTGGAGACGCCATGCCTCGTTCCGAATCCCGCTCAGACTCACGCCATGATTCTGGCCACGACTCACGCTACGACGTACTGACGTTTGGCGAGGCCATGGCGCTTTTCGTCGCCGACGATGATGGCCCGCTGGACCAGGTCACAAGATTTCATCGGCGCACGGCGGGCGCCGATACCAATGTGGCCATCGGGCTATCCCGGCTTGGCTTTGGCGTGCGTTGGCTCAGCCGCGTCGGGGCGGATCACAACGGCACCTTCCTGCAGCGAGCGCTGGAAGCCGAGGGGCTGGACTGCCGCCACGTGCAGCGGGACGACACTCATGCCACCGGGCTGGTGTTCAAGGCCCGTGCCGTCGACGGTGCCGACCCGCACGTCGAATACGTCCGCCGCGGCAGCGCTGCCAGCCATCTGAGCATCGCCGATGGCCGCGACGTCGAGCTGGAGTCCGCTCGTCATCTGCACGCTACCGGGATTCCGCCGGCCATTTCCGATTCGGCGCGCGAGTTGTCGTTTCATCTGCTGCGCCAGGCTCGCAGCGCCGGGGTATCGGTCTCGTTCGATCCCAATCTGCGCCCCAGCCTGTGGCCCAACGAAACGGTGATGATCGAGACCCTCAACGCGCTGGCTGCCGAATCCGATATCGTGATGCCGGGACTGAGCGAAGGGCGTCTGCTGACCGGCCGCGACACCGCTCATGATATCGCCGGTCACTATCTCGACCGGGGCGCCAAGGTTGTGGTGATCAAGCTCGGTCCGGAAGGCAGCTACTTTCGTACGGCCGACAGCGAAGGCACCGTCGACGGCTCACCGGTCAAGCAGGTCGTCGATACCGTCGGCGCCGGTGATGGTTTCGCAGTGGGCATCGTCAGCGCGTATCTCGACGGCCTGGACTGGCGGGCGGCACTGCACCGCGGCAATCTGATCGGGGCCCGGCAGGTTCAGGTCATCGGCGACATGGAAGGTCTGCCCAGTCGAGAGGAACTGATCGCCATGGAGCGCAGCGGCGACGCGATCTAACCGGGTACGGAGCCGTCGTTTGGCGCCGCCGGGCGGGTGACGCCCGGCACGGCGCCGGCTCGATCGCGCAACCCCGACAGTACCGCCGGCTTGAGTGCTCCCAGCGCTTCGCCGGACAGCCCGCTGAGTACGATCAGCCGAGCCTGACGCTCCTTCCCATAGCCGAGCCGCCCTTGCGAATAGCCGAGCCACAGCGGCAGCTCGACGGCGCGTAGCGTCGAAGGCTGCACACGTAGCGACCAGCGTCGTGGCCGAGCCAGCCGCTCCCACAACCACCAACGCTCGAACTGCGAAAGCGTCGGCCTCGGCCCTCCGTCGAGCAAGAGAACGCCGTCGTCCGCTGGCGGCGCGAGATTCAATTCCCCCGCTATCAGCAAGGCTCTTGGCAGATGCGCGGCCGCCAACAGCCAGGCCAGCGGCTTCTCCGCTTCCCTCCCGATCGCCAGCGCCCATAGCGACAGCCACGCCGGCTCGAACCGCCCGGCGCCGAAGTGGCGCAGTCGGGGCTCGGCGGCGGCTGCGTTCAGCCGTCGGGGCAACCGCGCGATTGACTCCCCCGTTTTCTGCTGCGGTTCACGCGTTCGCTCAGCCATTGGCCCACCACTGCAGCAGCCCCAGCGCGGCGAGCGAGATGAAGAACCATGCCACCAGCCCGAGGCAGCGCCGCCGCGTCAGGCGAGCATCACCGCCAATCTCGGCGGCACCGCCACTGCGCCCCTTGAGAATCGCCTGCATGTCGGGTGCGGTTTCGTCGATCGACACATCCGTCAGTTGGGACGCCGATGGCGCCGGTGCCGTCAGACTCACCCCATAGCCGACGACGACCGAAACGATCAGCCCCACGAAGTTCTGATAGAGCCAGGAGATATCGGTCTGCGACACGGCCCACACGGCCGCCATGCCGAAAATGATGCCAGCTACCGCGCCACGCCCGTTGCTGCGGTGGCTGAGCACGGCCAGCAGAAACGTTCCCAGCAGAGCCCCATAGAACCAGGAGCCGATACGATTGACGGCTTCGATGACCGGCCCGAGATTGCCCGCGAAGAACGCGAATGCCGTGGCATAGAGCCCCCAGAAGACCGTAGCCCAGCGCGATGCCTTGAGATAGTGCTTTTCGTCGGCCTCGGGCTTGACGTAGCGGGCGTAGAAATCGCGTACCGTCACCGCGGATAGCGAATTGAGCGCCGAATCCAGGCTCGACATCGCGGCCGCGAAGACCCCAGCGATCACCAGGCCGGTAATTCCGACGGGAAAGGCATTGACCACGTAGCGCGGAAACAGCTCATTGAGGTTGTCCGGTGCGGTCAGACCGTGCTGCTGATAGTACGCGGCCAGCATCACGCCGATGAACAGGAACAACAGCATCTGCGGCACCAGCAGATAGCCGCCGATCAGCAGCGAGCGCTGCCCCTCGGCAATCGTCGGGCTGGTGAGCACTCGCTGAATCTGGCTTTGATCGGTACCGAAATAGGCGATATGCATGACGATGCCCCCGATCAATCCGGCCCACAACGAGTAGGTCACGGTAGGATCGATCGACAGATCGAGGGTATCGAACATGCCATTGGCGGCACCGTAGTCGAACACGTCGCTCCAGCCGCCGGGCAGGCTCGACACCAGCAGCACCATGCTCAGAATCGCCCCCAGCCACAGCACGAACATCTGGATCACGTCGGTCCAGATCACCGCGCTGATGCCGCCGAGTACGGTATAACTGACCGCGATGACCGCCATCAGCACGATCGTCAGATTGACGTCCCAGCCGGTGACCACCGACAGCACCAGCGCTGGCGCATAGAGCACCACCCCGGTGGCGAGGCCGCGAGCGATCAGGAACAGCAGCGCCGCCAGCGACCGGGTCAATGCGCCGAAGCGACGTTCGAGCAGCTCGTAGATGCTGTAGATGCCGGCGCGGTGGAAGATCGGCACCAGCACCACGATCAGCACCGCCATCGCCAGGGGCACGTTGATGAAGGTCGCCAGGCGCTCCAGGCCGCCCTCGAAACCCCAGCCGGGCGCGCCGATGAACGTGATCGCACTGGCCTGGGTCGCCATGACCGAAAGACCGATGGCCCAGCCGGGGATCTTGCGACCGCCCAGAAAGTAGTCCTGCGTGTTCTCCTGATCCTTGCCGAAACGGGCGCCCACCCAGGCAATCCCCACGACGTAGACGATCAGAACAGCGGTATCCCACCACGTGAAAGCTCCCACATTCGTGCCCTCGGTTTTTGTTATCGACAAAATTGAGCGTAGCACGTCGTCTCCGCGATGCCCCCGAGCGAGCTTTTGGCGTGCCAAAATGAAAAACCCCGGCCAGAGGCCGGGGCAAGTTAGAACAGAATGAGTGTGGCGTCAGATCAGCCTGGCGGCTGTTCCGGACTATCGGGCATGTTGACGCTGCCCGGTTCCATGCGATTGAGATGCAGGAACTGCAGATGACGCTCGTACTGATCGAGAATGTCGTCGATGACCTGTTCACGGGTATAACCCATCAGGTCGTAACCCTGACTCCCCTCCAGCAGATATACCTCCAGACGATAGTAGCGACTGCTGCTACGCGGCGTTCGCATCGCGAAGGAGGGCGTGGAAAACGGATGCGTCCAGATCTGGTAAGCGAAGTTCTGCTCGCTGCCGAGATCGACGTAGAGCGACAGATAGTCATCGTCATTCTGGGTACCGTCGCTGATGTCGACCTTGACGCCCTGTTTCACCAGCTCGTCGCGCACCGCGTCCATCGCCGGTCGCCCGGTCTCTTCGAGGAACTGCTGCGCCTGCTGTCGATTGGGGAACGACATGGCACGCTTGAGACGTGTCTTCCAGTCGTGATTGCTGTCGCGATTACCTGAGGACATGCGACCCGAAAGCGAACCGGAAAGACTCAGGCGGTGGCTATCTTCCTTGAAGGCTTCGACCTTCAACGCCTTGTAAAGGCCGGCAATCATGAAAAACAGCACGATCGAGAACGGCAAACCGGTAATGACAACGGCACTCTGCAGCGTCGACAACCCTCCGGCCAGCAAGAGCGACAAGGTCAGAACCCCGATCACCGCCGACCACAGGATGCGCATCCAGATCGGCGCATCGCTGTTGACGTCCTTGAGCTTGGACGTGAAGTTCGACAGAACCAGCGCGCCCGAGTCACCGGAGGTGACGAAGAACACGATCGCCAGAATGCTGACGGCGATGGTGGAGAAGACCGGGAACGGATACTGCTGCAGGAACAGGTAGATCCCCGCCGGCGGCGTATCCATGACCTGCTGGCCGAAGTCCGTGGCGCCGTTCATCGCCATGTCGAGCGCACTGTTACCCCGAATCGACATCCAGATCATCATGAACGCGATCGGCAGTGTCAGCGTGCCGGCGACGAAGGTGCGGATGGTGCGCCCCCGCGAAATGCGCGCCAGGAACAGGCCGACGAACGGGCCCCAGGCAATCCACCAGGCCCAGAAGAACAGCGTCCAGCCGTTCAGCCATTCGGTGGGCTGATCGAACGCATAGGTGTTGAACGACATCGAGACGAAACTGGACAGATAATCACCGACGTTCATCACCAGAGCGTTGAGCAGGAACACCGTCTTGCCGGCGAACAGGACGAACAGCAGCAGCGCGATCGCCAGCAGAATGTTGAACTCGGAGAGACGACGAATGCCTTTCTCGACACCGGTTACCGCGGAGATCGTGGCGAACAGCACGATCATCAGCACCAGAATGGTCTGGGTCCAGGCACTTTCCGCGATGCCGAACATGAAGTTCAGCCCGTAGTTGAGCTGGATGACACCGATCCCGAGGCTGGCCGCAATGCCGAATACCGTGCCCCGTACGGCGGCAATGTCCACCACGTGGCCGATGGGGCCATAGATCTTCTTGCCGAAGATGGGATAGAGCGCACTGCTGATGGTCAGCGGCAGATTGTGGCGATAGCTGAAGAAGGCCAACGACATCCCGACCAGGGTATAGATACCCCAGCCCGACAAGCCCCAGTGCAGAAAGGTGAGCTGCATCGCATAGCGAGCGGCGGCGACCTGATCACTCGGGGCATTGGGCGCGTTGTAGAACTGGGTCAGGGGTTCCGCCAGGGCGAAAAAGATGACCCCGATTCCGATCCCGGCCGAGAACAGCATCGCCGACCAGGAAAAGATGTTGAAGTCGGGTCGCGAATGTTCGGGGCCAAGGCGAATATTGCCGAAGCGGGAAAAGCCCACGAAGATCACGAACGCCAGATAGATGACGACTGTCAGAAAGTAGTACCAGCCGAAGGTGTTGGAGATCCAACCCAGCATCGCGTTGATGATGCCATTCGCTTGCTCGGTAGCCACCATCGCCCACACCGAGAAGGCGACGATGCCAATGACCGACCCATAGAATACGACTGGATTCAGTCGATCCTGGGTACTGGAATTATTATCGGGGCTTGTACTCATGCGGCTCCCATCATGTTCAGATAGTTTTCGTTGACGAGTGACGAAGGCGCCCGGAAGCATCGTGCCGCGCTTCAGGGGTCGCCAGGCGATAATGGCCTCCCACTCGTTTCCGTGTTCCCGCCGCGAGGCCTCGTGGCCTCGGATTGAGTTAAGTCGACTTCGGCCGTTGAATCCAGCGTTGCCTTCAACGAAGGCGTCAACTCAATCCATCCTCACTGCTGTTTCGCCTCCCCTTGCCGGCTTCATGTCAGGGAGACGCCGTCACCCTGTCGCGGTCACGGGTTTCGCGCCCGCCGTCAGTCCGAACCGATGACTGAACTATGATTCATCGCTACGCAAAAGCGAGCGCTATTTCCTGCCACTCGCACTCTCCCTCGATTCCACGCCGTTCCGGCACATGCAGACGCCGATGGCTGTCTGGTCGATGACACAACCGACCAGGGCATTTTTTTATTAATTAACCGTTCAATTAAAATACGGCGTTATGCGACGAGTTTCAACAGCCATACCCCCAGGCTCTCACGCGACCCTCGTCATTCGAGCCCCAGAAACGACGACGCCGGACACGAGCCCGACGCCGGAGAGAGACAATCAACAAGAATCAACAAGAATCAACAAGAGAGATAATCGACGGGAAGTACTGGACGAGAAATACTGGACGAGAGACGACTAGTCGGCCTTGAGGCGTCCACCCATTTCCTGGGCGAGCTCGACCGCATAGTGATCGGTCATGCCGCCGATGAAATCGAGCATCCGGCGATAGCTGTCGTAAAGCGGCCAGCCCGGCTTGGGCGTATTCTCGCCGATCAGTGCAAGGACGCGCTGGTGCTTGAAGGAAGAGTGCCCGGTGTGATGCAACTCGTGGGCCGCGCCGATGAACGCCTCGAGCAGAATGCCGAGCGTGGTATAAGCCCCGATCTCGAGCTTTGCCTTGCGCTCGTTCTGAAAGATACGCTCGCGGGCCAGCTGTTTGGCCGAGGAGACACCCCAGCTCAGATCCGGATGACACAGTTCGAGCAGATCATCGTCCAGCGTGCCGTTGAGCAGCGCCTTCTCGTGCTGCACGAAGACATCGCCGACTTCATTGACCGCCCGCTCCATCGCCGCACCGCGCAGCGCCGCGATGCGGCGACGTTGCGAGACGCCCTCGGCTGCCATCTGCTCGTACCCGGCCGGCGGCTCGCCGGCGATCTGCAGCAGCACCTGCGCGACTTCCTCGTAGCGCAGAATGCCCATCTCCAGGCCATCTTCGAGATCGAGCAACGCATAGCAGATATCGTCTGCCGCCTCGACCAGATAGGCCAGCGGATGGCGGCACCATTTGGAGCCGTCGACTGCCTTGAGCCCCAGACACTCGGCCACTTCGACCAGCAGATGCTTTTCGGACTGGTAGCAGCCGAACTTGCCCATCTGACCGCCGTGTTCGACCGTCCACGGATACTTGAGCAGCGTGCCCAGCGTCGCGGCGGAGAGCCGCATGCCGCCGCGGAACTGGTTGTACTCGATCTGGGTCACGACCCGGAAGCCCTGCGCGTTTCCCTCGTAGGTCAGCAGATCGCGGCGCTGAGCCTCGTCGAGGCCTTCCAGCAGACCGTTACCCTGAGCCTCCGCCCATTTGAACCAGTCGCGAATCGCGTACTCGCCGGCATGACCGAACGGCGGATTGCCGATGTCGTGCCCCAGGCAGGCTGCCTGCACGATGACGCCGAGATCGGCGGGCGTGACCCGGGCCGGCAGGCTGTCGCGCAGCTGTTCGCCGACGATCATTCCCAGACTGCGGCCGACGCACCCGACCTCGATCGAGTGGGTCAAGCGGGTGTGGATATGATCGTTGTCGGTCAGCGGATGCACCTGGGTCTTGCGTCCCAGACGGCGGAAAGAGCCGGAGAAGACGATGCGATCGTAATCCTTGTGGAAAGGCGTGCGACCGGCTTCACCACGCGAGGTCCGGGCATCGTGCAGGCGGACGGGATCGAGCAGGCGTTCCCATTGCATGGCGGTCATCGTGGTCTCCGTTATCAGTAAAGGCTGCTACAAGCAGCTCAGAATGCCTACCGACGCCAGCGAAGGAAAGCGCTACCCACAGGTCCAGGCCAGTGACGAGTGCCCTGAACGACCCACTTCCGAGTCAATCGCCGAGTCCCATGAAGCGCTAGCCGCCTGGAGCACGGGAGGCGAGACATCACTTGGGGTTAGGCGAGATTTCCGTGCTCCGGGCAACACCGCGATTCGCGTGCGCAGATATTGAATGTGCTTACTCTTTGACGTCCATGTATTCGCGCGCCCAGATCCGATATTCGTCGACCGTGGAATAACGCGTCGAAAGCTGCGAAGCATCCAGATCGTTGGTAGCGATGTCGCGCTGCTCGCGCAGACAGTCGTAGGTCGCCTTGATTGCCGCGAAATAGGCAGCGTGACCGTTGACCACGATCCGTACCCCGAGCTTGGCCAGACGCGCACGGTCACGCAGTGCCGGGTTGTCGTAGGTTACCAGCATCAACGGCACCGTCAGCGGCGCGGCCAGCTTTTCCAGATGCTCGAAGTCGCGCACGCCGACCAGACAGATGGCATCGACGCCCGCGGCCTGGTAGGCGCGAATGCGCGCCACGGCGGCATCGTCATCGAGCTGACCGGCGTGGGTGCGCGCGATGATCGACAGGGCAGGATCGATACGCGCCTCGAGCGCTGCCCGCATCTTGCCGACGCCCTCCTCGACGGAGATCAGGTCGGTCGACTTGTGCCCGTACTGCGCCGGCAGCAGGGTATCCTCGATGGTCAACGCCGCGATACCGGCCCGTTCGAGTTCGGTAATCGTGCGCATGACGTTGAGGGCGTTGCCGTAGCCGTGGTCGGCATCGGCGATCACCGGCAATCGGGCCACGCGACCGATGCGGGTCGCCTGCTCGACGAACTCGCTCAAGGTGATCAAGGCGAAATCGGGCGCCGCCAGCACCTGCAGCGAGGCGACCGAACCCCCGAGAATGCCCACCTCGAAGTCGAGATCGGCGGCGATGCGAGCCGACATAGGATCGAATACCGATGCCGTGTAGTAGCAGGCGTCGCTGGCCAGCAGCCGACGAAATTCATTACGTAAATCGTGTTGCGAGGGGGTCGTCACGGAACACTCCTGTTCTTTTTCACTGTCGTTCAAAATTCAGTCGTTCAAAATTCAGTCGCTCGGGCGCGAGGGGCGCCATCGAGAAAGACTCCCGCCGATCGCCGGTGACGTCGCGATGAAGGCGTCGGCCTGGAGCGATAATCCTACCACTAAAGTTTGAGAAACGACGCCGCCAGCGAAGGTTGCCGGGAGCGGGAATGAATGCCGTGCATCCCGATCCTGAGTCGGCTTCATTGGCCCGCCTTCTCCGAAACCCGCATCATTGGCGGTCTCAGCATCCCTACTCGCCGGTCATGCCGCTGACATGCCCCAAGGCGCCACCGCACGACAACAGGAAAGATTCATGTCACAAGCGCATCCCCCATTCCGAGCCGATATCGTCGGTAGCTTTCTTCGTCCAGCGGCGCTGAAGGACGCCCGGGCAAAATATCACCAGGGCGACATTGATGCCGCGGCCCTCGCACGCGTGGAAGATCGGCAGATTCGAGAGGTGGTCGCGCAGCAGGAGGCAGCCGGTCTTCAGGTCGTGACCGACGGCGAGTTCCGACGCGCCTGGTGGCATTTCGATTTTCTCGAGCAGCTCGACGGCGTCACCGGCTATCAGGGTGACCAGGGCATCCAGTTCCAGGGCGTGCAGACCGGCGCCAAGCAGATCCGCGTAGACGGCAAGGTCGGCTTCAATCCAGCGCATCCGATGCTGGATCACTTCCGCTACCTGGCCAGCATCGCCAACGTCATGCCCAAGATGACGATTCCGAGCCCCAGCGTGCTGCACTTCCGGGGCGGTCGAAAGAAGATCGACAGCGGCGTCTATCCGAGCCTGGACGCGTTCTTCGCCGACACGGCCGATGCCTATCGCGGCGCCGTCCGGGCGTTCTACGACGCTGGCTGTCGTTACCTGCAGCTGGATGACACGGTATGGGCCTATCTCTGCTCCGAGAAGGAGCTGCAGGCGGCGCGGGATCGCGGCGACGACCCGGACCGGCTGCAGGCGATCTACGCCGAGATGCTCAATCATGCGCTGGCCGACAAGCCGGACGATCTGTACGTCTCGCTCCACGTCTGTCGCGGCAACTTCCGCTCGACCTGGATCAGCGAGGGCGGCTACGAGCCGGTCGCCGAGACCCTATTCGGCAAGGTCGACGTGGATGCCTGGTTCCTCGAGTACGACAGCGACCGTGCCGGCAGCTTCGATCCACTGCGCTTCATTCCGGAGGGTCGCCAGCAGGCCGTACTGGGGCTGATCACGACCAAGATGGGTGAACTCGAAGACCCGCGCGCCATTACCGCACGTCTCGATGAGGCAGCGCGGTTCGTCGACAAGCGTCAGCTCTGCCTGAGCCCACAGTGTGGTTTTGCCTCCACCGAAGAGGGCAACAACCTCGCCGAGCAGGCCCAGTGGGAGAAGATCCGACTGACGCTGGAGATCGCCAACGCCTACTGGAGCCAGGACTGAAAGGCCGGCAGGACAACCCTGCCACGGGGAGGCGCCACGCCTCCCCGTGTTCTCGCCAGTCAACGGTATCGCTGTCAGTCAAAAGCTCACTGTCGGAATAAGCGAAACTCACGTCAGTGAGACTCGCCATCCTCGTTGCGCATCAGCGATCCCAGCAGGCGGCTGAGGAACCCCTTGCGCTCGGGATCGGGCTCCTGCTCGATCAGCGCCCGCGGGTCGATGCTGCTGCGATCGATATGCACGAACGCCGCCTGGTAAGCCGGCAACGTCAGTCGGCCATCGCTCAGCTTGGGCGTAAAACCGGCCTGGTAGACGATCTCGCCGGCACCGGCGGGCAGACTGGTCGCGCGCGATTCATTGGTGAGATTGAAAACCGCCAGAATCGCCTGATCATGGGAGACGCGCAGCCAGCCCAGCAGCTCGTCGTCGAAATCGCTCAGGATCAGGGTACCGTCGACCATGGCCGACTGCGATTTGCGCCAATGCAGAAACTCCCGCGTGACCCGCAGGGTGCTATCGGCGTCGGCAAGCTGCCGCTCGACCGAGAGCTGGCGATGGTGCCCATCTACCGGCAGCCACGGCTCCATCGAGGTAAAACCACCCAGCTCGCCGCTCGTCCAGGGCATCGGCGTGCGGCAGCCGTCGCGTCCCTTGTACTCCGGCCATAGCGCCAGACCGTAAGGATCGACCAGCCGCTCGTAGGGCACGTCGGCTTCCGGCAACCCCAGCTCCTCGCCCTGATAGAGGCAGATACTGCCGTAGAGCGAACAGAGCATGACCGTCGCGACCTTGGCCACCAGCGGCCCGTGCTGCTCCAGATTCTCATGCTCGGTCCAGCGCGACACGACGCGCTGGACGTCATGGTTGGAGAGCGCCCAGCATGGCCAGGCGTCTCCGGCGTAATACTGGAAATGTTCGATGATGTCGCGCAATCGCTGAGCACTGAACTCGGCATCGAACAGATCGAAGGTATAGGCCATATGCAGGCGGTCGTCGCCGATGGTGTACTCGACCATCCGCTCCAGCGGCCGATCGTCGGAGATCTCCCCCACCGTCATGGTGCCGGGATACTCGTCCATCAGTGCACGCAGCTCGTTCAGGAACCCGATGTTTTCCGGCTGACTGATATCGAACTGGTGGCGTTGCATCGAATAAGGGTTCGATGCCGGTACACTCGGCGTCTTGAGCTCGCCGCTCCCGAGCGCCGGATTGTTCTGCAGCGCCAGGCTGTGAAAATAGAAGTTCGAGGTGTCCAGGCGGAATCCGTCGACGCCGAGATCGAGCCAGAAGCGGGCGTTGTCGAGCTGCTCCTTGCGCACCGCCGGGTTGTGAAAATTGAGATCCGGCTGACACGACAGGAAGTTGTGCAGATAGTACTGGCGCCGCCGGCTATCGAAAGTCCAGGCGCTGCCGCTGAAGAACGACAGCCAGTTGTTGGGTGGCGTGCCGTCGGCCTTGGGATCGGCCCAGACGTACCAGTCGGATTTCTGATTCTCTCGCGAGCTGCGACTCTGGATGAACCAGTGGTGCTGATCCGAGGTATGACTCAGCACCAGATCGATGATCACTTTCAGGCCCAGGCCATGGGCACGCTCGAGCAGCATCTGGAAGTCGTGGAAGGAGCCGAACATCGGATCGACACCTCGATAGTCGGTCACGTCATAGCCGAAATCCTTCATCGGTGACGGAAAGAACGGCGAGATCCAGATGGCGTCGACGCCCAGTTCGGCGACGTAGTCCAGCTTGGCGGTGATGCCGGGAAGATCGCCGACCCCGTCGCCGCGCGCGTCCATGAAACTTCTGGGATAGATCTGGTAGATGACGCTGCCACGCCACCATTGGGTCGAGTCGAGCATGGAGCTCCCCATGTTGGTGAAATTGGATCTCGGCGTTACCGCCAGCCTCAGCAGTGACACGAACCAAGGCAACGCCCGGCGACCCACCGGGCAGTGGCCGCCATTCGAGATTCATGATTCGAGCGACGCCGGCCTGAACGTTTCCGATCCCCCCGATGTCGAGCGCTATTCGTCGGCCAGCGCCGGCAGCAGTACCTTGACCTTGCGCGTCAGGGTGTTGCGTCCCCACCCCAGCAATTCGGCAGCCTCGCCCTTGCGCCCGCCGGTATGTTTCAAGGCAGTCTCGATCAGGATGCGCTCGAAATCCGGCACGGCCTCTTCGAGCAGATGCGTGTGACCCGAGGCCAAGGCCCGGTCCGCCCACTCCCGGAACGCATTGCGCCAGTCGCCGCTGGGCGCTTCGCTGCCCTCTAGGTCACGCAGTTCCGGCGGCAGATCATCGACCAGCACTTCACGCCCGGAGGCCATCACCGTGAGCCAACGACAGGTATTTTCCAGCTGACGAACATTGCCGGGCCAGGGTAACCGGGTCAGATGCGTCTCGGCATCCTTGGTCAGAACCTTGGATTCGGCCGAGAGTTCCTTGGCGGCCTCGGCCAGAAAATGCTGGGCCAGACGGGGAATGTCCTCCCGGCGCTCCGACAGTCGGGGCAGATGAACGCGAATCACGTTGAGCCGGTGGAACAGATCCTCTCGAAAACGGCCGTCCATCACCAATTTTTCCAGGTTCTGGTGGGTCGCGGCAATGATCCTGACATCGACCTTCACCGGCACATGGCCGCCTACCCGGTAGAATTCGCCGTCCGCCAGCACGCGAAGTAGACGGGTCTGGGTGTCGGCGGGCATGTCACCGATCTCATCGAGGAACAGCGTGCCACCATCGGCCTGCTCGAAGCGCCCGCGACGCTGGGCTGCGGCGCCGGTGAACGCGCCCTTCTCATGGCCGAAAAGTTCCGACTCCATCAGATCCTTGGGGATCGCCGCCATGTTGAGCGCAATGAACGGATGGCCACTGCGCGGGCTGTGCTGATGCAGCGCCTGAGCGACGCGCTCCTTGCCGGTACCCGATTCGCCGTTGATCAGTACGGTAATGTGCGATTGCGATAGCCGACCGATGGCCCGGAACACCTCCTGCATCGCCGGCGCCTCGCCAATGATCTCGGCGGAAAGCCCCTCCGGCATCGCCGCTGGCGAGCGCCGTTCGCGGGCATGAGCCACGCCCCGCCGGACCAGCGCCAGCGCATCGTCGACATCGAACGGCTTGGGCAGATATTCGAACGCCCCGCCCTGATAGGACGCCACGGCACTGTCCAGATCCGAGTGCGCCGTCATCACGATGACCGGCAGGTCGGGATGCATCTCGCGAACCTTGGCCATCAGGTCGAGCCCGTCGAGCCCCGGCATCCGAATGTCGGTCAGCAGTACGTCCGGTGGGTGTCGCTCGATCGACGCGAGCGCGGCATCGGCCCGCTCGAACGACTGCACCTCGAGATCCGGCTGCGCCAGGGCCCTTTCCAGAACCCAGCGGATCGCACGGTCGTCGTCGACGATCGCGATACGGGCGACTTCAGTCATGGCAGTTCTCCAGCAGAACGGTGAATCGCGCTCTCGGCGACTTCGATACTTTCGATGACTTCGATATTTTCGATGACTTCGATACTTTCGATGACTTCGGTACTTTCGATGACTTCGGTACTTTCGATGACTTCGGTACTTCGAAACTCCCGACAACATGGGTCGGCAGCCCGCGTGTCCGAGGTGGCAACGGCATCCGGGTGCGAAGTGGAAACGCAGTCCAACTCACTGCGGCGCCTCGAAAGGAATCAGCAACCGGAACTCCGTCGCGCCCGGGTGCGATTCGCATTCGATCAAGCCCTGGTGCTGATGCAGAATCGACTGCGCGATCGACAGACCCAGGCCGCTGCCCTCGGCACGCCCGGACACCATCGGGAAGAACAGGGTCTCGCGAATGTGCTCGGGGATTCCGGGGCCGTTGTCGATGATCGCGACTTCGCAAACCAGTCGGTGGCGCTCGGCGCCCAACGTGAACTGACGACGAACCCGAGTTCGCAACAGCAGACGCGGTTCGAGCGTGCCGGACTCCTCCATGGCCTGAACCGCATTGCGCGCGATATTCAGAACGGCCTGGATCAACTGCGGCTCGTCACCGATCAGGTCCGGCATGCTGGGGTCATAGTTGCGCTCGAAACTCAGCTGATGGTGCTCCGCCTCGAGCAGCACCCGCACCCGCTCCAGCACTTTGTGCACGTTGAGCGGCTCGTGGTGCACCAGCGTATTGGGGCCCAGCATGCGGTCGACCAGATCTCGCAGCCGATCCGCTTCCTCGACGATGATCCGGGTGAACTCGGTGAGTTGCGGATCGGGAAGATCCCGCTCCAGCAGCTGCGCGGCGCCCCGAATGCCACCCAGCGGGTTCTTGACCTCGTGGGCGAGACCGCGCATCAGCACCTTGACCGTCTCCTGACGCGCCATCAGGGCCTCTTCTCGCGAGATTCGCAGCAGCCGGTCCCGCGGTTCGATCTCGAGCAGCAGTTCGCGACTGGTGATCGGTGTCGCAGTGAAATCCACCGTGATCACGTCACCCGCGGTCAGCACCAATGCCGCTTCGCGCTGGGTATAAGGATGAAATTCCTGCATCGCCTTGTGTAGCACCTGGCGAACGCTGCCATCCTCGCCGTTCAGGCACTCGAGCCATTGCCCGACGACCCGGGGGCGGCTCGCGGCCAGCAGCGCCTCGGCGGCAGGGTTGAGCCAGCGCACGTGAAGACTCTCGTCGAGTAACAGGACGGCCGTCGTCATGTGCTCCAGCAAACGTTGATACATGCGTTGTTCCATCGTGGTGATCCGGTATGTGCTTATACAGTGCAAAAACCGCGCCACTCCCAGATTCGAGCCGCTGCCGTAGGAGTGCTCGATGAGAGCCTGATCTTTCGTTCATCGAACCAGAACTTCATTCACCAAAATAGTGCACGCGCTTGAAAGAACGCCCACCGATCGGGATTACCGTTTGCGGTTGGGGTTATTGGGATTGGCCGGCAGGTTGACGCTGGCCCGTTGCACGTAGAGCGTTACCGTCGGCGTCGACAGGCGTACTCGGCCCTGGGCATCGAGCAGCTCGGCCTGAAGCTGATGTTCGCCGCGGTCGAGCTGGCTCAGCGCGAAGACGCTGGTGTGCATCGGTGACTGGCTGATCTTGCCATCGACCCGGAGTTGAACACGATCGTCTCGCTGCAGCGCGGGCTCGATCGCCAGCTTCACCTGGACGTTACCGGCCTGGCCGGTCGGCAGCGTCTGGCCGTTGGCCGGGCTGGTGATCGCGAAGCGGTCGTACTCGATGGCCGGCGTCGGTGCCGCCGCTGGCTTGGGAGGGTACGTGCCGGATTCGATCTCGACGGGATCGACCACCGTGATCGGTTTGAGGTCGATCCGTTGGCCCGCTTTCGGCTCGTCGCTGTAGACCACCTTGCCATCGGCATCGACATGCCGATAGACCGAGGCCGCCATGACCGGCATGGCGAACGACAGCGCCGTACCCCAGATCATCCACCCCACCACCCGTGTTTGCATCGTCGCCACTCCTCGCCATTCATCCATCGTCATCGGCCCGGTGACGAAAAAGCCCCACCGAAGTGGGGCTCTGTCAGGCCGCAGGTCAGGGCTTGAACCTTGGACGCTGTGTCGACGCTTAGACGCTGTAGTACAGATCGAACTCGACCGGATGCGTCGCGAGGCGCAGACGCTCGACGTCCTCGTTCTTCAGCGCGATGTAGGCATCGATCATGTCGTCGGTGAACACGCCACCTTCGGTCAGGAAGGCACGATCGGCGTCGAGCGCTTCCAGGGCCTGATCGAGGCTGGTCGCCACGGTCGGGACCTTCTTGCCTTCTTCCGGCGGCAGATCGTACAAATTCTTGTCCATGGCATCGCCAGGATGAATCTTGTTCTTGATCCCGTCGATACCGGCCATCAGCATCGCAGAGAACGCCAGGTACGGGTTGGCAGTCGGGTCGGGGAAACGGGTCTCGACGCGCTTGCCCTTGGGGTTGGAGGTGTACGGAATACGAATGGACGCAGAGCGGTTACGCGCACTGTAGGCCAGCATGACCGGCGCTTCGAAGCCCGGCACCAGACGCTTGTAGGAGTTGGTCGAAGCGTTGGTGAAGGCGTTCAGCGCACGCGCATGCTTGATGATACCGCCAATGTAATACAGTGCCATTTCGGACAGGCCGGCGTACTCGTCGCCCGCGAACTGGTTGGTGCCGTCCTTCCAGAAAGACTGGTGAACGTGCATCCCGGAACCGTTGTCGCCGACCAGTGGCTTGGGCATGAAGGTTGCCGTCTTGCCGTAGGCATGCGCGACGTTGTGGATGACGTACTTCATCTCCTGAACTTCGTCGGCCTTCTTCACCAGCGTGTTGAACTTGACGCCGATTTCGTTCTGACCGGCGTTGGCCACTTCGTGGTGATGCACTTCGACGCTCTGGCCGATCGCCTGCAGCGTGTTGCACATCGCGCTGCGAATGTCGTGGAAGCTGTCGACCGGCGGCACCGGGAAGTAGCCCCCCTTGACGCGCGGACGGTGTGCCAGGTTGCCACCCTCGACCTGACGATCGGTGGACCAGGCGCCCTCTTCGGAGGAGATCTTGTACATGGAGCCTTCGATATCGGTCTTCCAATGCACTTCGTCGAAGATGAAGAACTCGGGTTCCGGACCGAAGAACGCGGTGTCGCCCAGACCGGTGCTGTTCAGATAGGCTTCGGCGCGCTTGGCGATGGAGCGCGGATCACGCTCGTAACCCTGCATGGTCGCCGGCTCGATGATGTCGCAGCGCAGAATCAGGGTGGAGTCTTCGGTGAACGGGTCGAGGAATGCGGTTCCGTCTTCCGGGCGCAGAATCATGTCGGACTCGTTGATGCCCTTCCAGCCTTCGATAGAAGAGCCGTCGAACATCTGGCCGTCTTCGAAGAATTCCGTATCGATGGCGCTGGCAGGAATGGTGACGTGCTGCTCCTTGCCCTTGGTATCGGTAAAGCGCAGATCCACCCACTTGACGTCGTGTTCTTCGATGAGGGCGAGGGTTTTCTCAGACATGTCTTCCTCCACTGTGAGCCATGGCTCGATTCGTTGGCGAATATCCAACACCGTTTTTTGGCATGCGTGTTTTGTAGCACGAAGTCGGCGCTCTTGCCCACGCGCACACCGTTTTTACATGGACATGCAGAGAATGTGCCAAAATGAGGCATAGCCACGATCAGATTCATTAACCACATGATGTGACGGAGATTTTTAAACCTTTCCGCGGAATCAAAACTGCTGCGCGAGGGGAAATTCGCTGGCCGAGGATGCTTGAAAATTCTCATAGGCATCAATTTGGTGCACTAGACTGATCGTGTGCACCAAAACAACACTTTGCGAGCATTGCCGGAAACTTTGCCGAACATCGTCGGGCAACGGATACTGTTCCAATGCACTCCAACTCGGTGCAGGCTCTGCTTGCAAACGCTTTCAAGGGACCCTTTTACAGGACCCTTTTACAGGACTCTTTCAACGGATAGCGACGGATACGCTCGTAACGAATACTATCGACGGACGCCTTGCTTGGTGGCGCTCAATGACTTCAGTAATGGAATGACTCATGCCCAGGCTGGATCGCACACAGGATGTGGTACAGCGCCTACGCGGTCACTGGCGTCTCAGCCTGAGTGAACCGCTGTGGGGGCGAAGCGCGATACTCGCGCTGCGCCGAGTGCTGGATGACGAAGCCGAAGCCCGCCTGCCTCATCGGGCAGACTGGTGCCTGGGCCCGGACAGTTTTCGGCAGCTGCTGGAAAGTCTCAGCGAAAGCGCGCAGATCGTCAGCCTCGAAAGCGTGCTTCAACTGCACCACGATCAACTGCCGAGAGTCGCGCTCACGTTCGACGGCGGCTGGCGCGATACCCTCAGGCAGGTCTCGCCGATACTGGAACGGCTGGCCCTGCCGGCCAATGTCTTTCTCCCCTGTCCGGTCACCCAGCAGGCCTGGAGCACTTGGCACGAAGCGCTGAGCGAATCCCTGTGGCGCGAAGAAACGGCCGACACTGCCCATCGGCGGCTCGCCGAGGCTGGCCTGCCGGCGCCTCCGATCGTCACCGGTCAGCGAGACGAACGCTACAGCCAAGCCATCAGGAACTACATCGATGAGCTCGATCAGTCGGAGTCGGCCGCCACGCTATGCGCTGTGGCGGCTGGCCTGGGTACTGAAACGACGTTCACCGACGAAGCGCTGGATGCGTTCAGCATCCGTCGTCTCGAGCAGGGCGGGCTGTTTCGCTTCGGCAGCCTGATGCCGCCCCGATCGGTACCTCGTGATGCCCGAGCACTGGCTCGACTACGCGAAAGTCGTCACCAGCTTTCGGTTCTATGCCGCCACCCGTTGCCGATCGCCGCCGCTGTCGACGAGTTCCCGGACGACGCCTTGATGCAGCTGGCGGCAAGTGCGGATATCGAGCGCGTGTTGACCCGCCGCGCGGGCTGGCTGGAGCCACCGGTCGATACCGTGCTCCTGCCACGTTTCGTGATTACGCATCCGGTTGCCAACAGTCCCGGCCGGCTGTTCGATTGGCTATTGGGCAACCTGCACACTTAGTAGCTAGTAGCGGCCGTTTCGCGCTTTCTCAAAACCCTGGATCTCGAGCTGCGGCCACTGTCGTCGCCAGCCCTTGGCAACCACGCGCCGCCGGAATACCTCGGGGTCGCCATGGCGCGGGTTGTGGGTGACGCGTCCGGCCAGCAGCGACGACAAACCCAATGGCGCGATCAGGTGAAGACAGTCGTCATCATCCAGCGTCACCCCCACCGCCGTTTCACACTCGACCCACACACTCAACGCTTCTTCTATGGAGACATAGGGAAGATGACCATGGCGCTCATGCATTCGGGCCTGATTCTTGACCGACCAGGGCAGAGAAGAGGCATCCCTGAGCCGGCTCGCGCGCTCGCGATCGATAGACTCGCTGCTGCCGGCAGGGTCGAAGTAGACGAGATCGATATCGTTCAGCGGCGACGCCACCGAATAGCCGTGCAGCCGATCCCACACCAGGTTGCGCACGAATCCGGCGGCCAGCCACCACTCGGGCAGACGCAACGCGCGCGCCTGGCGCAGTGCGCTCATCCGCCAGGCGTCGGCTCGCACCCACTCGCGCACTCTCTCGAGGTCGTCCATCGGCCCTTCAATGCCCTCCTTCCGTCTTTCGCCATTCTCTATCTGCGTTCTCAAGTATCGGCTCCGTCACGGCATCTCCTGTGCGATGCGGCCGCACTGCGCCGATAGCCCATGCACCGACAGCGTTTTGACCTGCGGCCGATGGGCTCTCGTCACCCCCCAATGGATCTTGCCCCCTGCCCGTAGACTAAAGTAGCCAGTGTCGCGCGCTAGGCTGTACAATGCGCGCCCGACCCTCCTACTCAGTGCCCAGGGGACTCGTCGATCCAGCGCTAGAGCGTGGATCATCGACTTAGACATGGGCGCACACATTTTACGATGGAAACCGCCCCATGAGTGACAACGCCTCTAACGCTCGGATCGAGAGCATTAGGAACATTGCCATTATCGCCCACGTCGACCATGGCAAGACGACACTGGTCGACAAGCTCCTGAGCCAGTCCGGCACGCTGGATCGCAAGGCCGAAGGCCAAGACCGGATCATGGATTCCAATGATCAGGAGAAAGAACGCGGCATCACGATCCTGGCCAAGAACACCGCGATCCGCTGGGATGACGGCAAAGGCCGCAACTACCACATCAATATCGTCGATACCCCGGGACACGCCGACTTCGGTGGCGAAGTCGAACGCGTCATGTCCATGGTGGATTCCGTATTGCTGCTGGTCGATGCCGTAGACGGCCCGATGCCGCAGACACGCTTCGTGACCCAGAAGGCCTTCGCCCAGGGTCTCAAGCCGATCGTCGTGGTCAACAAGGTCGACCGCCCCGGCGCGCGTCCGGATTGGGTCGTCGACCAGATCTTCGATCTGTTCGACAACCTCGGCGCCACCGACGAGCAGCTCGACTTTCCGATCATCTACTGCTCCGCGCTCAACGGCATCGCCGGCATGGAGCCGGATTCGATGGCCGAAGACATGACGCCGATGTTCCAGTCGATCGTCGACATCGTCGAGCCGCCCAAGGTCGAACTCGACGGCCCGTTCCAGATGCAGATTTCGGCGCTGGACTACAACAGCTACGTCGGCGTCATCGGTCTCGGCCGCATCAAGCGCGGCAGCGTCAAGCCGAGCCAGCAGATCAGCATCATCACCAAGGAAGGCGCGACCCGTAAGGGCAAGATCGGCCAGGTGATGACGCATATGGGTCTGGAGCGCGTGCAGACCAACGAGGCCACTGCCGGCGACATCGTCTGCATCACCGGTATCGACAACCTGGCGATCTCCGACACGCTGTGCGACGTCAACGTCGTCGAAGCGTTGCCGCCGCTCTCCGTCGACGAACCGACCGTCTCGATGACCTTCCAGGTCAACGATTCCCCGTTCGCGGGCAGGGACGGCAAGTACGTCACCAGCCGCAACATCAAGGATCGTCTCGACCAGGAGCTGATCCACAACGTGGCGCTGCGCGTCGAGCAGGCGGATACGCCGGAGAAGTTCAAGGTCTCCGGACGTGGCGAGCTGCACCTCTCGGTGCTGATCGAGACCATGCGTCGTGAAGGCTTCGAGCTGGCCGTGGGCCGCCCCGAGGTCATCATCCGCGAGATCGATGGCGTCAAGCAGGAGCCATACGAAGAAGTCATCATCGACTGCGAAGAGCAGCATCAGGGCTCGGTGATGGAAGAGCTCGGCTACCGCAAGGGCGAGATGACCAACATGAACCCGGATGGCAAGGGTCGTGTGCGTCTGGACTTCATCATCCCCGCGCGCGGTCTGATCGGCTTCCGTGGTCAGTTCCTGACGCTGACTTCCGGCACCGGCATCCTGACCAGCCGCTTCGATCATTATGGCCCGCTGAAGCCGGACGCCTCCATCGAGCGTCGCAATGGGGTGCTGGTCTCCATGGTCGGCGGCAAGGCACTGGCCTATGCGCTTTACGCATTGCAGGAGCGCGGCAAGCTGATCATCGATCACGCCACCGAAGTCTACGAAGGCATGCTGATCGGCATCAACAACCGTGCCAACGACATGGTGGTCAACCCGACCAAGGGCAAGAAGCTCGATAACATGCGCTCCACGGGTAACGATGAAAACATCGTGCTGACGCCACCGATCAAGTTCACGCTCGAACAGGCGATCGAATTCCTCGATTCCGATGAACTGGTGGAAGTGACGCCCGGATTCATCCGCCTGCGCAAGAAGCACCTGACCGAAAACGAGCGCAAGCGAGCCGGCAAGAAAGGCTGATCACGCGCTGCTGCAAGATCCACGACACCCGCCTCCCGGCGGGTGTCGTCGTTTGGGGCTCTCAAACGTTGATTAAGAAAAACTACTCATGGCGTACCACCGCTGTACAATCGGCAACATCATCAGTACATGACGCCCAAGCGCCGCCCACCGGCGTGCACGCTTCGACAATAGCAATAACGCGCTGAGGGAAACCCGATGATGCCGATCATCGATGTCCGCAACATTCGCAAGTCGTTCGGGGGCCTGACGGTCATCGACGACTGCTCCATTCAGGTCGCCAAGGGTTCGATCACCGGCATGATCGGTCCCAACGGTGCCGGTAAATCCACGCTGTTCAATATCATCGCCGGTAGCCTCGCGCCCGACAGCGGCGAGGTCCTGCTCAACGGCCAGGCGATCACTCACCTGTCCGCCAACCAGCGCTTCCACAAGGGGCTGCTGCGGACGTTTCAGATCGCCCACGAATTCAGCCACCTGACTTCACTCGAGAACCTGATGATGGTCCCGCCGCGTCAGGAAGGCGAAAACCTGTTCAGCACCTGGTTGAAACCCGGAGAAGTGCGCCGCCAGGAGACCGAAGTTCGCCGCCGAGCGCTCGAAGTGCTCGATTTCGTCGGGCTCTCTCATGTCCGCAACGAGCTGGCCGGCAATCTTTCCGGCGGCCAGAAGAAGCTGCTCGAGCTCGGTCGCACCATGATGACCGACGCCGAAGTCGTGCTGCTCGACGAGATCGCCGCTGGCGTCAATCGCACGCTGCTCGGCGACCTGATGGGCAATATCGAGCGACTCAACCGCGAGCTGGGCTATACCTTCCTGGTCATCGAGCACGACATGGACATGATCGCGCGGCTGTGCGACCCGGTCATCGTGCTGGCTCAGGGGCAGGTGATGATGGAAGGCGCGATCACCGATATCCAGAACAACCCGGAAGTGATCGAAGCCTACTTTGGCGCTGAACCCGCGTGAGGTTACCGGACCGTTCCGGGCTTCACAACGGCGAAACGACTCCGAAGCGCTATCAGCAGCGACAATCACTCGCCAAGCAATAACAAACGAGCACATCAATGCCACTACTCGAAGCAGTTGACGTTCATGGCGGCTACGGCGGCATGAACATCCTGAACGGCGTCAACATGACGATCGAGGCCGATGAAATCGGCGTCATCGTCGGGCCCAACGGCGCCGGTAAATCGACCATGCTCAAGGCCGTCTTCGGACTGTTGACGATCACGCAGGGTGAGATCCGGCTGCGGGGCGAAGCTATCACCAATCTCTCTCCGCACAAGCTGGTCGAGATGGGAATGGGCTTCGTCCCGCAGGAGAAGAACATCTTCCCCAGCCTCTCGGTCGAGGAAAACCTGGAGATGGGCGCGTTTCTCAAGCCCGCCACCGCCTCGCGCCTGAAGGCACAGATCTACGAATTCTTTCCTCCCCTGCTCGAAAAACGCCGCCAGCCGGCCGGCGAGCTCTCCGGTGGCCAGCGCCAGATGGTGGCCATGGGCCGGGCGCTGATGAACGAACCCAGCTTGCTGCTGCTCGACGAGCCAACCGCCGGGCTGTCGCCGCGCTACATGAACGAGATATTCGATCGGGTGAAGACCATCAATGCCGCCGGCGTCGGGGTGCTGATGGTCGAACAGAACGCCAAGCAGGCACTGCGCATCGCGCACAAGGGCTTCGTGCTCGCGGCCGGACAGAATCGCTTCAGCGACACCGGCGAGGCGCTGCTCAACGATCCCCAGGTGGCCAAGAGTTTTCTCGGAGGCTGACGCCGCCACGGTGGCCCTATTCAAAAGCGCCCGTGTTCGAGAGAGCCCGTATTCCAGAGAGATTTTGTCGTGAATGAGCTGATCTATTTCTTCAACTACGTGGTGGTCGCCGGCAGCGTGACCGGCTGCATCTACGCCATCGGCGCCGTCGGGGTGACGCTGATCTACAGCATCCTGCGCTTCGCCCACTTTGCCCATGCCGACATGATGACACTCGGCACCCTGGCCGTGCTGTTGCTGACGCTGGCCTTTCCCCATGCCGGCGATCCCCTGGGGTTACCCACCGCGATCGTGATGCTGCCGGTGGCGATGGCGTTGACTTCGCTGGTGGCCGTGGGCATCGATCGCGCCTTCTATCAGCCGCTGCGCAGCCATGGCGTCAAACCGATCGTGATGGTGATCGCCTCGCTCGGCGTCACGCTGATGCTGCAGGGGCTGATCCGGCTGTTCGCCGGCACCGGGTCGCAGAATCTCTACGTCGATGCGCGCAAGGAGATATTCCGTATCGACGTCCCCGGCGTGACCCGGCCGATCATTCTCACCGAACCGCAGATCATTCTGTTCGTGATCACCATCGTCGCCGTGGTCGGGCTGCATCTGTTCCTGACTCGGGCGCGGCTGGGCAAGGCGATGCGGGCGATGTCGGACAACCCCGATCTGGCTCGCGCCTCCGGTATCAATACCAGGCTGATCATCACCCTGACCTGGATCATCGCCGGCTCGCTCGCCACCATTGCCGGTACGCTGCTGTCGCTGGATGTTGCCTTCAAGCCGGATCTCAGCTTCTTCCTGCTGCTGCCGATCTTCGCTGCCGCCATCGTCGGCGGGGTCGGCCATCCGTATGGCGCCATCGCCGGCGGCTTTCTGGTCGGCTTCGCCGAGACGCTGGCGGTGTTCAACTGGTCGGTACTGCTCAGGCCGGTGCGGGACAGCCTGCCGACCTGGCTGGAGCTGCCGAACAATCTGGCGCTGGTGGGTACCGAGTATAAAATCGTCGTGCCCTTCTTCATTCTGGTGGCGGTGCTGATCTGGCGCCCGACCGGCATCTTCAAAGGGAAGGTGATCTGATGACGGCCTCTTCATCACAACGACCTGCACCTCAGCAACCGGCACCCCAAGGTGCAACGCCGCCGGAAGCGCCCGCGCCACGCACGCTCCCCGTTCGCGAGCTCGCACTGTTCGGCGGCCTGGCCCTCGTGGTTCTCGCCGTGTTCGCGACCATGGGTCCGGCCTACTCCACGCGCATGCTGGTGGAAGCCTCCTGCTATGCCATTCTGGCCCTCGGCCTGACCATCCAGTGGGGCTACGCCGGCCAGTTCAATGCCGGGATCATGGGCTTCGTGGCGCTGGGAGGGTTCTCGGCCACCTTTTTCAGCATTCCGGTCAATCCCGCGTTCTGGGCCAGCGATCTCCCCGGCCGGCTGGGCTGGGTGCTGCTGGCGATGGTCGTGGTCACGGCCATCGTTTTCGGCATCAGCCGGCTGGATCGCATCGGGCTGCCCAAGCTGCTGCGCACGATTCTGGCCATCGCCGCGGGGCTGATCGGTTATCTGGTCGTGATCAGTTGGCTGCGCAGCGTCACCGGCGATATCGAATCCCAGGTGGAGTTCATCGGCGGCCTGGGCTTGCCGGTCTGGCTCGGCTGGATCGTCGGTGGCGTGCTGGCCGGTGGTGTCGGTTACGTCATCGGCCATATCTGTCTGGGGCTGCGCAGCGACTATCTGGTCATCGCCACGCTGGGTATCGCCGAGATCATCAAGGCGTTCCTCAAGAATTCGGACTGGCTCACCCGCGGCACCGCGACCATTTCGCCGCTGCCTTGGCCGGTACCGGATCCTGGCGAGGTCGGCTTCCTGACCGCTCGCGCGCTCTACCTGTCGGTCACCGTGGTGATGATCGCGGTGATCTTCTTCCTGCTGCATCGCGCCTATCACGCCCCCTGGGGCCGCATGATTCGAGCCATCCGCGACAACGAAGTCTCCGCCGCGGCCATGGGCAAGTCGATCAACCGCCGGCGCCAGGAGATCTTCGTCTTCGGCTGTATCCTGATGGGGGTCGGCGGTGCGGTGCTGACCAGCTTCAACGGGCTGTTCGATCCGCAGGGTTACCTGCCGCTGAACCACACTTTCCTGGTGCTGGTGATGGTGATTCTCGGCGGCCCGGGCAACAACCTGGGCACGCTGTTCGGCGCCGTGCTGGTCTACGTGATCTGGATCATGTCGGGCCCGTTGGCGCTGGCACTGATGCACGCCGTGACGGCGTTGGGCGACAGCTGGTTCGACTGGCAGCCGGGCAATCTCGACAGTCGCGCGCTACAGGCGAGAGTCTTCGTGATCGGCCTGCTGATCCTGCTGGTACTGCGCTTCGCCCCGCGCGGGTTGATACCGGAAAAGGTCGCGCATCACGATTGAGCGATTCTACGAAGCCTGAAACGCAAAAACCCCGAGCCTGAGCTCGGGGTTTTGCTGTCTGAACATTGACGCCGATCAGTCGTCGATGGCGCCCTTGGTGACGCTATTTATTCACCGATCGCCCCCTTGGTCACAAACTTGCCATCCTCGACGGCCATTTCGACCACGATACCCGGCACGTCGCCGTTGTCATCGAACTCCTGGTTGCCGGAAGCGCCTTCGTAGTTGATCTCCTTGCCCTCCTTGATCAGCTTCTTGGCCTTCTCCCACTCGCCCGGCAGGATCGTCTCGCCGGGCGCGGTGGCAACGTCACGCAACGCCTTGGACAAGCCTTCGCGATCCGCGCTGCCGTTCTTCTCGATGGCAAGCGCCAGCAGGAAGGCGGCATCGTAGGACTGCGCCGCAAACACCGCGCTCGGATCGATATCGGCTTTCTTGGCCAGCTCGTTGAAGACGTCACCACCCGGCGCATCCGGAGAGCCCGGGCGCGTCGCGATCATGCCCTCGAGCACGTCGGCACCGACAGCGTCGACCAGCGAGTTGCCAACCATGCCATCGCCACCGGCGTACTGGGTGAAAGCGCCGCTTTCATAAGCCTGACGCAGAATCGTCTGGCCGGAAGTATCAGCATAGGCGAGCACGACCAGTGTCTGTGAACCGCCGGAAGAGAGCTTGCCGACTTCCGAACGATAGTCCGCCCGGTTGTCTTCATGGGCCAGATTGGCGGAGATCGAACCGCCTTCCGCTTCGAAGGTCTTGGTGAAAGCCTCGTCGAGACCCTGACCGTAGTCATTGTTGACGTAGGTCACGGCGACATCCTCGATCCCCTTGGAGAGCAGCAACTTGGCCAGCTGCTCGCCCTGGAAGGCATCGGACGGCACGGTGCGGAAGACCAGATCGTTATCGTCCAGATCGGTCACCGCCGGCGCCGTGGAGGCCGGCGAGACCATCACCACGTTACCGGGGATCGCGGCGTTGTTGGCTGCAGCGATGGTAGCGCCGGTACACAGCGCGCCCACGATCGCGGTCACCTTCTCGCTATTCACCAGACGGTCGGCGGCGTTGGAGGCGGCCGAGGCATCCGAGCAGGTCGTGTCGCCGGAGGGCATGACCATCTCTTCGCCGTCCAGCAGGCCGCCCTGATCATTGACTTCCTGCACGGCGAGCTTGGCGCCATCGAAAATCGGCGGTGTCAGGCTTTCGATACCGCCAGTGAAGCCCCCGAGAAATCCCACTTTGACTTCCGCCTGCGCGACACCGGCGCACGCCGTGGTCGCCGCAATGGCGAGTGCAAGTACTGTCTTCTTCATCGCTGTTGTCGCTCTTTGTAGGGTTGCGAAAGACTTTTATCAGGTCGTGAAAGACTTTTATTAAGTCGTGAAAGACTTTTATTAAGTCGTGAAAGACTTTTATCAGGTCGTGAAAGACGATGTTAACTCTGCTGGCACGCCGCCCAAAACACAAGCTTTCGTAACCGTACGTGTCTCCACCTTTTGGCGTGCCCGTCCCGCTCATAGTAATGCATGGCGTCGGGGCGCCTCGCCACCTTCGTGCAACGACAGACAGCGCGATTAACGGCTACGCTGAACACGCACGCTTACCAATGTTAAGGAATCACTATGCACAAGCATGTTGAATGGGACACCCCGGGCGGCGCGAGTGTCGACGCTCACTATGCCAAGGACGAACAGCATCGCGTCACGCCGCAACCGGGGATGATGCTGACCGCTCGCTACCACGGCTCCACCGTGCGAGTGAAGGTAGAAGCCTACAAGGACGGCGTGACCATCGGTGAAGTCGCCGCGCTCGTTGGCGACGACGGCGACCGTCACGATACTCATGGCGATCTCAGCGTCGGCGACATGGTCCGCCTTCCCGACGACAAGCGTGCGTTTCAGGCAGCCGCCGACGACGACGATTGAGACACGGGACTTAACGCTTCCAGCCGTCTACGACCTGGAAGTCCGTCTCGGACAATGCCAGGGCAACGCCGGCACGCAGCCGGTGTTGCCAGTCGACCCTTCATCCAGATGAGCGTGTGCAGGCCAATGCCCAAATCTCCAACACCTTCTTATTCCTCGCCGCCGTCTTCGCAGCTTCCCGTGCCGCGCCGCGACTGGGCGCTGTTTCTCGACTTCGACGGCACCCTGGTGTCGCTCGAAGCCCATCCCGACGATGTCCACGTATCGCCGCGTCTGAAGGCGCTGCTCGGCGAACTCGACAAGACTTTCGGCGGCGCGGTGGCCGTGGTCAGCGGGCGGCCGCTGGACCAGCTCGAACGCCTGCTCGCACCGGTTTCCCTGCCGATGGCAGGCATTCACGGGCTCGAATGGCGCGAGGCCGACGGTACGCGCCACACGGCGATCGACCAGCCCGCCCCACTGGCATCGTGCCGCGACGCCCTGGCGGGCTTCGTCGCGGCCCATCCCGGGCTTCACTACGAGGACAAGGGCGTCACACTGACCCTGCACTACCGCGGCGCCCCGGAACTCGCTGAAACGTGTCGCAAGTTCTTCGAGGCCCAGCATCAAGCGCTTGGCGACACGTTCGAGCTGATCCTCGGCAAGTGCGTGCTCGAGCTGCGTCCCGGCGGATACCACAAGGGGACTGCCGTTGCCCGCCTGCTCGACGAAACACCGGCCTTCCAGACCCGTACGCCGGTTTTTATCGGCGACGACGTTACCGACGAGGATGCCTTTCGCGTCGTCAACGCCCGCGATGGCCATTCCGTGCGCGTCGGCAGCCAGGGTGAGACTGCCGCGACCTGCTATCTTGAATCAGTACAGGAGGTACTGACATGGCTGGAGAGCCTGACAACGCAAGGTCCCTGAGCGGCGTATCACGACGCGTCGCCACCCCGCGCATCCGGTCACACCGGCAGTTGCGAGATCGGCGCACCGATCGATGACCCGGCTCACCGCCAGAGGCGGCTCCGCCCCGATCTCGACACCACCGATCTCGACATCACCGATCTCGACATCACCAATTTCGAAACGACCGATCACGAACTGCGGACCCACTTTTCGCAGCCTACCGCATGGTCGAGTGATCCACTCGGCGTCACACCTCAGTCTTGGCTGGGAGGAGACCGTATGACCCGCCTCGTCGTCATTTCCAACCGTGTATCCATCCCGGAACCCGGCAAATCCGAAGCCGGTGGCCTCGCCGTGGCGATCACCGGCGCCCTCGACGAATATGGCGGGCTGTGGTTCGGCTGGGACGGCGAGGTCAGCGAAACGGCCGTCAGCGAGCTCACCACCGTGCAGCGCGAAAACATCACCTACGCCACGCTGCCGCTGCCCAAAGAAGACTATGAAAACTATTACCTGGGCTTCTCCAACGAAGTTCTCTGGCCGGTCTTTCACTTCAACCTGGGCGCCATGGACTTCCAGCTGGAGTACGCCAAGGCCTATCAGCGCGTCAACGAGCGCTTCGCCGGCGCCCTGAGCACCCTGCTCGAAGGCGGCGAGCTGATCTGGGTACACGATTATCACCTGCTGCCGCTGGGCAAGGCGCTGCGCAAGGAGGGCGTCAAGGACCCGATGGGGTTCTACCTCCACATCCCCTTCCCCAGCTACGATCTGCTGCGCGCGATGCCCGGCTACCGGGGACTGCTCGATGACCTGCTGCACTACGACCTGCTCGGCTTCCAGACCGACAACGATCTGCACGCGTTCCGCCAGGCAGTGATCGAAACCTTCGGCGCCGAAATTGCCGGCGACACCATCGAGTGCAACGGCCGACAGGTCCGTACCGGCGTCTATCCGGTAGGCATCGACGTCGACGAGCTCATCGCCGAAGCCGAGCACTCCCGAGACAACGAACAGGCGCGTCAGCTCGAGGAGGACCTCGGAGAGCGCGATTTGATCATCGGCGCCGACCGGCTCGATTACTCCAAGGGCCTGGTGCAGCGCTTCAATGCCATCGAGGCGCTGCTCACGCAATTCGAGCATCGCCGCCAGAAGACGATTTTCATGCAGATCGCCAGCCCCTCGCGCAGCGCGATCCCCGAGTACGACGATCTGCGCCGTCAGCTCGAGGAGATGGCCGGGCACATCAATGGCACCTATGCCGATCTCGACTGGATGCCGGTGCACTATCTCAACCAGACCTTCCCCCGCGAAGCGCTGATCGGCCTGTTCCGTTCTGCCCGGGTCGGCCTGGTGACCCCGCTGCGCGACGGCATGAATCTGGTCTGCAAGGAGTTCGTTGCCGCCCAGGACCCTGAAGATCCCGGCGTGCTGGTACTCAGCGAGCTGGCCGGCGCCGCCAGCGAATTGAGCGGCGCACTGCAGGTCAACCCGTATGACGTGGACGCCATCGCCGCCGCCATCGAACAGGCGCTGAACATGCCGCTCGATGAGCGCCAGGAACGCTACCGACAGATGCTTGGCGTGCTCAGGCGCAACAGCCTGCTCGAATGGCGTCGGCGCTTCATGGAACATCTGAGCCAGCAGAATTCAGACGCCGACTGAACGCAGCCAGCGGCAGGGCCAAAGCCTGCCTGCATGCCGAAAACCGGGCACAAAAAGCCCCGGTCCAGGGGATGGACCGGGGAAGTTGGAGGTACGGGGGAACCTTGGATTACCAGAAGTGCCGTGCCGACTCGAGCGTCATTCGGCTCGAGTGTCAATTTCTGTCAGGGCGCCCGATGACTCGGGCGCGAACTGCAACAGCGGTCTCGATCAGTCGAGGCTCGCAAAAGTCACTTCGACGTTGCCATGGCCGGTATCGCCGGCGCCATTCACGTTCTGCAGTGCCCGGGCAGCGGCAACGCTATGGCCTTGGCCTGCGAGTTCGCCGTTGCCGCCAATGAGATGCGTCCCGTGACGAGTGGACTCTTCGACACTCGCCAGCGCACGACCGGCTTCAACGCTGTAGCCGCTGGTGAAGGTGTTCACACGGTACTCGGTCGGCAGCGCCTGATAGCCGGACGTCGTCTGTGTATTCAACGCTTCATGCTGCTGAGCGAATGCCCGTTGCTCCATGACACTGTTGGCCTGAGCGGCAGCAGGTAGTGCAACAGCCAGTGCGATAGCGGCGAGAATGCGAGTTTTCATGGTGAACCTCCAATCATCTTCGTTTCAGTGGCCGGCCCCTTGGCCTGACCGATGAATGGATTATGGGAGTCATCTTATTAGCTGGCTAATCAGTTGACCCGAAGTCGAGTATCAGCGAGATTGATGGAACGATTTATCGGATTGCCAGGCGACGGAGAACTATCCCACGGCGCTGATAAACGGCTACGATGACCGTCTACGACGACAATGCCAGCAGACGGGTACCGAAACAGGGGGAAGCAATGCTACCGACACGGAGCGCGGTGATTCTGGGAGGCCTGCTGGCAATCGGCATGATCTGGGGTGGCAGCTATATCGAAGATGCCGCCGAAACCTGGCGCGATGCCGGCCGCAGCGTCACGGTCAAAGGCCTTTCGGAGCGCGAGGTGCCGGCGGACATGGCGCTATGGCCATTGCACTACACCGTCACCGCCAACGAGCTGGAAACGCTGCAGCAGGAACTGACGAGTCAGGAGAGCCGCATTCGCGAGTTTCTCACGCAGCGAGGCTTCGAAACCGACAACATCACCGTGACCTCGCCCCAGGTCACCGACCGATTCGCCAACCTCTACGGTGCCGACCGGCCCGACGAGCGTTATCAGGCCGAAGCCACAGTGCTGCTGCGAACCCAGGCAGTCGATGACGTCAAGAAAGCGATGCCCCAGACCGGAGAACTGGTGCGTGCCGGCGTCGTGCTGTCACCCAACTACGATTACCGCACCGAATTCCTCTTCACCGGCCTCAATGATCTCAAGCCGGAAATGGTCGCCGAAGCCACCAAGGATGCCCGTGGTGTCGCCCAGCAATTCGCCAGAGACTCCGGCAGCCGCGTCGGCGCGATCCGCAGTGCCAGTCAAGGCTACTTCTCCATCGAGGATCTCGACAGCTACACCCCCGATATCAAGCGAGTTCGCGTGGTGACGACGATCGATTACGCGCTGGAGGAGTAACTTTACGACCGTATTAGCATCTATACGAATTGAATTCCCGCGTCTGCGGGGAACGGCCATTGACATGCTCCCCAAGATGACAGACGGCCGGTTGATCCCCGCGCCTGCGGGGAACGGGATATCGCCTATGCGCTGGCCCGCGCCGGCCGCGGTTGATCCCCGCGCCTGCGGGGAACGGTCTAATTTTAGGTATTTGTTTTTAAAGAGCAAAATAGAGTCGCAAATTTTTACCGGTAAATTTCTGCTATTTTCGTTGATGCCAAATCCGCAAAAAAATTTAATTATCAGATGGTTACAAATTAGCCAAGTTTTTCCATCAACAGCAAGAGATTGAGCTGCTGATTCTCTAGACTTCTTCCAAGAAGATCCGCCAATGGACGAGGTAGCTGATGGGTATCGGAAAACTGCTTGGCAGCCATTTTGTTATGATATAACCTTTCCGCCTGTTTTCTTCAGGTAGATCTGTTCATGTCACATCGTCACCGGCATCGCCCCGATGGGCCGTGCCACTTTTCCTTGATGTCGCTGGGCGCGGGGCGGCGCGTGCTGCTCGCGCTCATTCCCCTGGCGGTGCTGTGGCTCATCGCCGGTTGGGCGGGCGGGGTGTTGGGTTGATGGCTCCGTTGCAGACACGATCCATGGCAGAGCCCGACACGCTACTGACGCTGGAGTCCCTATCGCTGGCGCAGGGCAACCGCATGGTGCTGGAGAATATCGACGGTCATTTCGAGGCCGGCACCATTACTGCCTTGGTGGGTGCCAACGGGGCCGGCAAGAGCACGCTGGTTCAGGGGATCATGGGCGAGCTGCGCCCGGTCAGCGGCCGCGTTCGCTGCGAGGTTCCCAATGCACGGCGCGCGTGGTTGCCGCAGCAGCTGGCGCTGGATCTGACATTCCCCATGAGCGTCGAGGAGCTGGTGATGAGCGGCTGCTGGCCGACCCATGGCAGCTTCGAGCGTTACGGCGCAGCGGAGTATCGGCGGGGCCAGGCAGTAATGCAGCGCCTGGGGCTGCAGGCGTTCGAACACCGCCCGCTGGGCGAGCTTTCCGGGGGCCAGCGCCAGCGTGCCCTGCTCGGCCGTACGCTGATGCAGGAAGCTCAACTTCTGTTGCTCGATGAGCCATTTGCCAATGTCGATGCCGCGACCGTCGAGGTGTTGATCGACGTGCTGCGCACCATGGCGGCCGAGGGCGCGGCGATCATCATCGTGCTGCACGATCACGATCAGATGACGCGACTAGCCGATCGCATTCTGCGCCTGGATCGCGGGCACGGCACCTGGTCGACGCCCTCTCGGGCCGGCGACGCCTCTTCATCGGCGGAGACGCTGACATGATCGATTGGCTATTCTCTCCGCTGCTGGATTTCGGCTTCATGCGTCGCGCGCTGGTGGCCGGGCTGGCGTTGTCGCTGGTGGCGCCGCCGCTGGGCGTGTTTCTGACGTTGCGCGGCATGAGTCTGGTCGGCGATGCCATGGCCCACGCCGTGCTGCCCGGCGTTGCGGTGGGCTTTCTGCTGGCGGGTTTTTCGCTGCCGGCGATGAGCTTCGGCGGCCTGCTCGCCGGGCTGCTGGTGGCGGGGCTGGCGGGCAGCGTGTCGCGCCTGACTGGCCACCGGGAAGACTCGGCCATCGCCAGCTTCTATCTGATTTCGCTCGCCGCCGGGGTGATGTTGATCTCGATGCGCGGGAGCAGTGTCGACCTGACCCACGTGCTGTTTGGCTCGATTCTGGCCGTCAACGGCACTGCGCTATGGCTGATCGTCAGCGTGTCGAGTCTGACCCTGATCGTGCTCGCCGCGATCTTCCGCATCCTGGTGGTCGAGTGCCTGGACCCGCTGTTTCTGCGCGGCCAGGGCATTCGCGGCGGCGCCGTGCACGGGCTGTTTCTTGGCCTGATGGTGCTCAACCTCACCGCCGGTTTTCAGACGCTGGGCACGCTGATGGCGGTTGGCCTGATGATGCTGCCGGCAACGGCGGCAAGGTTCTGGTCGAAGCGGCTCGAGGGATTGATGGGGCTGGCGATCGCCATCGGCATGGCCTCGAGCGTCGGCGGGCTGCTGCTCTCCTACCACGCCGGCTTGCCCTCCGGGCCCTGCATCATTCTGCTGGCCGGCGTGATCTACCTGCTTTCCGCGCTGTTCGGGCGTTATCACAGCGTCTTTGCCCGCTGGCGCCGCCGGGTGCAGCCGATGCTGCCGCCGGACGCCCACGGCTGAATCGACACTCATCACTCGCCAATCACTATTCAGCACCCCGTTCCACTCTTCACGAGGATTCACGATGTCCCGCCAATCGATCTCTTTCGCGCTGTTCAAGAGCCTGCTCGCCGGCAGCCTGAGCATTGCTGCCCTGACGCCGATCTACGCGCATGCGGATCCGCTCAAGGTCGTCACCAGTTTCAGCATCCTCGACGATATGGTCGAAACCATCGGCGGCGATCATGTCGATGTCCAGTCACTGGTCGGTCCGGATGGCGACGTGCATGCCTTTTCACCCAAGCCTGACGATGCCCAGTCTCTCGCCGACGCGGACCTGATCGTGGTCAACGGCCTGCAGCTCGAAGGCTGGATCGACCGGCTGATCGACGCCAGCGAATATGAGGGTGACATCGTCGTCGCCAGCGACGGCATCAAGACGCGGCCTTTCGAGGGTCATGAGGAAGAGGAAAACGGCGATCATGACCATGACCATGACCATGACCATGACCATGACGATCATGATCACGCCGCTGGCGGCGAGGAAGGCCATCATCATCACGGCGATGTCGATCCGCACGCCTGGCAGGATCTCGAGAACGGCGAACAGTACGCCCGCAACATCCGCGACGCGCTGGTCAAGCTCGACCCCGATAATGCCGACGACTACCAGGCCAACGCCAAGCAGTACATCGAGAAAATGGAGGCGCTGGACGCCGAGGCCAAGCAGCGCATGTCGCAGATTCCCGAGGCCAACCGGCTGATCATCACCAGCCATGATGCCTTCGGTTACTTCGCCGATGCCTACGGCCTCCAGCTGCTCTCGCCGGTGGGCATCAACACGCTGGCCGAGCCCAGCGCCAGCGACATGGGCAATCTGATCCAGCAGATCGAGTCCAGCCACGCCAAGGCGCTGTTCCTGGAAAACATGAGCAACCCGGCGCTGATCCATCAGCTGCATGAAGAGACCGGCGTCGCCATCGGCGGCACCCTCTACGCCGACGCCCTGACGCCGGACGGCGAGGGCAGCACCTATCTCGGCATGTTCCAGCACAACGTCGACACCCTGCTCGACGCGCTGGAAGCCGACGACTGAATCTGTCCAGCCAGCGCCGCGTCGGCGCTGGTCAGTCCCGGCGCTGGTCAATTGCCTCCGCTTGAACGACACTTTCCCGGCAACCTCCCTTGCCGTTTCGCCGAGAAAGTGTCCCTCGCATGTCGTCAGTGATTCCCCCGTTCCAACGCCGTCTCACGCTCGCCCAGGCACGTCGCCTTGCCCTGAAAGCGCAGGGATTCACGTCTCGGTCTCCCGATGCCGTCAACCGGGGCCATCTCAAGCGTCTGCTGGATCGCCTCGGCGTACTTCAGATCGATTCCGTCAACGCGCTGGCTCGCTCCCACTATCTGCCGCTCTTCTCGCGCCTCGGCCCTTACCCGACCGCGCTGCTCGACGAACTGGCATGGAGTCGCAACCGGCACCGGGCCCTGTTCGAATACTGGGGCCATGAAGCCTCCTTGCTGCCGATCTCGCTCTATCCCGCGATGCGCTGGCGCATGCGCCGCGCACAGGATGGCGTCGGCATCTACAAGCATCTGGCACGATTCGGCCAGGAACGCCGGGACGTGATCGATCGCGTCCTGGCCAGCGTGCACGATCACGGTCCGCTCGGCGCCGGCGCGCTGAATACACGGGAAGGCCCGGCCGGACCGTGGTGGGACTGGAGCGACGAAAAGCACGCGCTGGAGTGGCTGTTCGCCGCCGGCGAAGTCACCGTGGCCCGCCGCCGAGGCTTCGAGCGGCTTTACGATCTGCCCGAGAGAGTGCTGCCCGCCACGATACTGAATCAGGCCGAGCCCGATCTACTCGAGGCCCATCGTCAGCTGCTGCGCCAATCCGCCAGCGCGCTCGGGGTGGCGACCGAGAAGGATCTGCGCGACTACTACCGGCTGACACCGCAGGATACGCGTGCCGCGCTGCAGACATTGATCGAGGACGGCACGCTGACGCCGGTATCGGTGGAAAGCTGGCGCCAACCGGCTTATGTCGTCGGCGAGCCACGAATTCCCCGCCAGATCGAGGCCTCCGCCCTGCTCTCGCCGTTCGATTCGCTGATCTGGTATCGCGAACGGACCGAGCGCCTGTTCGATTTCCGCTATCGTCTCGAGTTCTACGTGCCGCCGGCCAAGCGAGTCTACGGCTACTACGTCATGCCCTTTCTTCATGGCGACCGCCTCGTGGCGCGTCTCGATCTGCGCGCTCGCCGGGTAGAGGGCGAGTTGACGGTGCTGGCAGTTCACCCGGAGCCGGACATCACGCTGGATGCGCCGGCATTAAAGGCACTCACGGAGCAGCTCGAAGCGTTGGCCCGATGGTTGGGGCTTCCGCGCATCCATCTGGCCTGCGAACGTCCGCTTGCCCAGAGGCTCGCCGCGCTGTGGCCGGTGGACCTCAAGCGGCGACGCCATCTGCCGTGATGATAAAACCTCTCTTCCTCTCTCTTTGCTTAAGAATACTTTTGCGACAAATAACCACATTAAAAATGTGGTTATTCCGGCGTAGGCTAATCCCGATGTCACGGCCTGAGTCGGTCGTGGCAACCCACCAGGGATCGATCAGGGAACGCCATTCATGAACACGACGCTTCTACGCCGAGTCAGACCACGACATCCAAGACTGCGACATTCCAGACTACGACATTCAAGACCACGACATTCAAGACTACGCCACGTTGGCATCGCCGGGCTGGCGATCGCGACCTCGCTCAGCGCCGGTAACGTCTTCGCTTACGGCGCCGGCGACTGGTTCACCCACTTTGGCATCGCCAAGGTTTCACCCAAGAGCGATAACGGCAACTTCGATGCCATCGGCGTCGACAGGATCGATGTCGACGATGAAAGCGGCTTCGCCTTCACGCTCGGCTATCGCTTTCTGGACAACTGGGGCGTCGAACTGCTCGCTGCCCAACGCTTCAAACACGACGTCAGCCTGGACGGGACGGAAATGGCATCCACCAAGCATCTGCCACCGACACTGACGCTGCAGTACTATCCGCTCGGCGGCACCCAGTCACGGGTTCAGCCTTACGTGGGCGCAGGCCTGAACTATACCCACTTCTCCGACGAGAAGGTCGATGGCGGCAGTCTGGACATGGACGACTCCTGGGGCGCCGCCGCCCAGTTGGGTATCGATCTGCTGATCGACGATCATTGGTCGCTGAATGCGGCCGCCTGGTATCTGGATATCGATTCCGACACCACTGCGACGATAGGCGGCAACGATTACGACACTACCGTGCATATCGACCCCGTCGTGGTCATGGGCGGTATCGGTTACCGCTTCTGAAGCAACCAGTATCCAGATTCGTCAGTTGAAGCCATGGCCACCGATCGGTGGCCTTTTGCGTTATCTACCTTTCACCGTGTCAAATCCTCTGACGCTTTCAGACGTAGCTATAGACATACGTCCAGGACAATGAGATCATTCGCAGCCTAACTTTTACTGCGCTTTGATATCATCACCGCGCTCCCATTCAGTGACTCGTGGATGTCCGCATTCATGAGTCTTGGTCGTTTATGACTCGAATTCCTGCCGATCACTGGTTACTGGCGTTGAGAACCGTGCTGGCCGTCTGGCTGGCGCTGTTCCTGTCGATGCGTCTCGATCTCTACCAGCCCGCCTGGGCCGTTCTGGCAGTCATGATCGTGACGCTGCAACCGGTCATGTTCACCGGCGGCACGCCGCCGATCGGTATCATCATCGGGCGCAGCGTGGCGCGACTGTTCGGCACGCTGTTTGGCGCGATCGTCGGTCTGGTGCTGATCGCGCTGTTCGGTCAGCAGCCGATGCTCTACCTGCTGTTTGCCGGGGCGTGGCTGGCGTTTTGCATGTACTGGGTCATGCTCGAGCCGGATGAGCATATCGGCTACGTGATGATGCTGAGCGGCTACACCGCAACATTGGTGTCGCTCACGGCGATCGGTACCGGCATCGAAAACATCTGGTCGGTGGCTCAGGGGCGGTTCAGCGAAACGGCGCTGGGCATCGGCTGTGGCCTGCTGATGCACGTGGTCATCGCCCCGCGCTTCGGCAGCCGTGCGCTACCGGGCGCGCTGTCTCGGTTCCTCTCCCAGGCCGCCACCGAAACGCTGGCCACACTCGCTGAAAGCCGTCCTCGCGAAAGCCGCGACGCGCAGTTGAAAGGGCTGTTCCAGCATTACCAGCAGTTCGAGAAACTGCGCGGGCTCACCCGCCTGGAAACCCGCCGCCTGAGCCATTTCATCCCGGCGCTGGACCGTTTTGCCAGCGACGGCCTGGCGCTGATCACTGCCGTGCGAGAGCTGGAAACGGCGCTGGACTATTTAAGGGAATGCGACGGCCCGCACGAATGCGACCGCGGCGAATACTGGCTGGCCGAATTGAGACAGCAGGCGCTGCCACTGCTGCAGGCCATCGAGTCCGAACCGGATGGCAAGCCGACCGAACGCCTGTTGCTGGCCGATTTCGACTGGGCCGATGATGCCGTCGCGCCGCGCACCCGCGCTCGGGCGGAGCTGGTTAGGCAGCGCCTGGGCGAAGTGCTTGGGCTACTGCAGCACGGTCGTCGGCTGCGCAATGCGCTCGACGACCCGACCTCGTCGAAGGTCAAGACGTTGCCTCGCGAGCGCCGCTCACGCACCACCCACAACGAGCACTTCGTGGCGCGTTTCAACGCCTTTCGCGTGTTCATCGCCTTCGAGCTGCTGGGTCAGGTCTGGATCCATAGCGGCTGGCATTCGGGCTATCTCGCCATGATGCTGCTGGGCGTCTTCACCATGCTGTTCGCCAAGGCGCCGAACCCGGCAGCCGTGGTGAGCCAATTCCTGTGGGGGTCGATCGCCGCGGTCATCCTGGGCGGTGTCCTGCTCTTTCTGGTGCTGCCGGTGATCAACGGATTCCCGCTGCTGGCCATTGCCATCGGCATCCCTGTCGCCATCGGCACCTTGATGACGCCTCATCCGCGCTGGTCGCTGATGGGCATGGCGGGCGCCATCACCATGATGACGCTGCTCAATCTGCATTCGACCTATACGTTTTCCCCCTCGAGCTACATCAATGGCGGGCTGGCTTCGATCATCGGCACCGTTGCCGCCATGATCACCTATTCGCTGTTCCGCCAGCGCTCGCCCAACGAGCGCATCGAGACACTGATGGCGGCCTACTGGGGCGGCCTGAGCCGGCTGCTGCGGGAGAAGTCGCTCCCCAATCGCGCACGCCTGGAGAGCCGTCTTTACGACCGGCTGGGTCGGCTGGTCGCGCTGGGCGGCAGTGACAGTGTCGTTCGCGAAGCCATCGACTTGAACGCCCTGGCGCTCTGCGTGTGGCGAATTCGGCGTCTGCGCGGTGCGCTCGGCCCCCACCGGTCGGAAATCGAAGCCTGGCTCGACGAGATCGGCATCCGCGTGGCGGCGCGCCATCGGCATGACCCGGCCGTCTGGCGTCAGCTCGCCGATGAGGCGATCGCCTGGGTCGAGCGTCTCTATCGCGAAACTCACCTGCCGATCGCCAGCATCGGGGAAATTGCCATGCTGGGCCATTTGATGCGCGAGGCCCCGGGCGTCGAGCTCGAAGCCCACGCCAAGCATGACATCGATGCGACCACGACACCGACCGGAGACCCCCGACATGCTCACTGAATGGTCATTCCTGGGGTTTCTGATACCGCCGTTGACGGTGCCGGTGCTGGTGGCGCTGGGGCTCTACTTGATCTTGCGCCGCCTATTCGTGCGCCTGGGGCTCTATCACTGGTTCTGGCAACCGGTGCTTGCGGATATCGCGATCTACGCTTTGCTGCTGTGGTCGGTACTGGCCTTGACGGGCTCGCTGCCGATCGCCGAATGAGGAAAAGACCTTGATGAATTGGCCTACCGGACTTCGCAAGACGCTCCGCCTGCTGCTGACCGTGATTCTGGTCATTGCGGCGATCGTCGCCGTCGCCCAGCTCTGGGATCACTACATGCATGACCCGTGGACCCGCGACGGTCGCGTGCGTGCCGATGTGGTGAATCTTGGCACCGATGTCGCCGGACTCGTCGACAGTCTCGACGTGCACGATAATCAGCGGGTGGAGAAAGGCGACGTGCTGTTCACCATCGACCAGCAGCGCTATCAGTTGGCGCTGGATGAAGCCCACGCCAATCTCAACCAGCTGGAACAGCAACGCGACGAAGCGCAGGCGGCCAACAGCCGTCGCCAGCGCCTGAAGAATTACGTCTCCCAGGAGGACAAGGACAACGCCCGCTTCTCGCTGGCCACCGCCCAGGCCGGAGTCGAGCAGGCAAAGGTCGAGGTCAACCAGGCCAAGCTGGATCTGGAGCGCGCCACCGTCCGTGCACCGGTCGACGGCTACGTCACCAACCTGCTGCTGCGCCCCGGACAATACGTGAGCGTGGGGACCGACGCGATGACGCTGGTCGATGCAGAAAGCTTCTACGTGCTGGGCTATTTCGAGGAGACCAAGCTCGACAGCATCGATATCGGCGCACCGGTTCGCGTTCAGTTGCTCTCCGGCGGCGAGGCCATCTGGGGGCATGTCGACAGCTTCGCCCGAGGCATCAGCGACAGCAGCCTGAGCAGCCAGGCCAACGGCCTTGCCTCGGTCAACGCCTCGTTCGACTGGGTTCGCCTTTCCCAGCGGATTCCCGTGCGCATCGCGCTGGACGACATTCCCGAAGGCACCAAGCTCTCCGCCGGCCTGACCGCTACCGTCTATCTCGACAGCGACCGCCACAACCGCGAAGACGCACCCGACTGGTGGAAGCCGATTCGCCAGTGGTGGGAAGGTTTGATCAGTATCTGACCCGTACGCAAACGCCCCGACGATCTCTCGGCGGGGCGTCTGGTCATCGCGGCGAACGCGACACGATCAAAGTCGCTGCCCGTTCAATTACGACATGCCAGTTTAATCGAAGTAGCTGAAAGTCTCGCCGGGTTTGATATCGAGCAGGGTGTGATAGATCAGCTCGATCACGTTTTCGACATCCTGCTTGTGGACCATCTCGACGGTGGTGTGCATGTAGCGCAGCGGCAGCGAGATCAGTGCCGAAGCGACACCGGAATTGCTGTAGGCGAAGGCATCGGTATCGGTGCCGGTGGCCCGCGAACGCGGCAGGCGCTGAAACGGGATCTTCTGCTCGGTGGCGACCTTGATCAGCCGCTCGCGCAGCTTGTTCTGGATCGCCGGGGCATAGCAGATCACCGGGCCGTCGCCGATCTTGTTGGCACCCTCGCGCTTGGGCTCGATCATCGGCGTCGAGGTGTCGTGGCTGACATCGGTGACGATGGCGACATTGGGATCGAGTCGCTCGGCGATCATCTCCGCCCCGCGCAGGCCCACTTCTTCCTGCACCGCGTTGACGATGTAGAGGCCGAAATCGAGCTTCTGCTTGCGCGCCTTCAGCAGCCGCGCCACTTCCGCGATCATGAATCCGCCGATGCGGTTGTCGATCGCCCGGCAGACCAGCTTGTCGCCGTTGAGCACGAAGAATTCGTCCGGGTAGGTGATCACGCAGCCGACGTGGACACCCAGCGCCTCGACTTCATCCTTGGTGCTGCAGCCGACGTCGATGAAGATGTTGTCGAGCTCCGGCGGCTTCTCCTTCGGCCCCTGGCGGCGGGTATGGATCGCCGGCCAGCCGAACACGCCATGCACGATGCCATTGTCGGTATGGATGTTGACGCGCTTGGACGGCGCAATCTGGTGGTCGCTGCCGCCGTTGCGGATGACGTAGATCAGACCGTTGTCGGTGATGTAGTTGACGTACCAGGAGATCTCGTCGGCGTGGCCTTCGATCACCACCTTGTACTCGGCACCCGGGTTGATCACGCCGACGGCGGTGCCGTAGGTGTCGGTGATGAACTCATCCACGTAGGGGCGCAGATACTCCATCCACAGTTTCTGACCCTCCCACTCGTAGCCGGTGGGCGAGGCGTTGTTGAGGTAACGCTCCAGAAACGTCATCGCATCCGGACTCAGCGGCGCCGTGTCCCGTTTCGTCGTCCTGGTGACTTTCGCGGCCTTGGGATTCTTGTCGCTGCTCTTGCTCATGCATCTTTCCTAACGAGTCATGAAGGTGTCTCTAGCTTAGCAGCCTATGAAGCGTGATTGCCTCATCGGTGCTCGTTCGTGTCTACGCTAGAGGTCTCACGCGACTTGGAGAGACAAGGATGACGCTTTCACCGCTACACCACCATCACCGCTTCGGCTACCGCCCGATCACCGATCGTGACAGCTGGCACTGGCCGGGCGAGACCGACCTCGCCGTCTATATCGGCTTCAATCTGGAGCATTACGCGTTCGGCGAGGGGCGCGGTGTCGGCATTGCACCGCCCGCGCCGGCCGGCGAGCCCGACGTACTCAATTACGCCTGGCGCGAGTATGGCAACCGGGTCGGCGCGTGGCGCTGCCTCGAACTCTTCGAATCGCTGAACCTGCCGGTGGGGGTGATCGCCAATACGGCGATTCTCGATCACTGTCCGGCGCTGCTGGACGCCTTTGCGGGACGGGGCGACGAGATCATCGCCCATGGCTACACCAATGCGGAGCGGCAGGGCCAGCTCGGCATCGACGAAGAGCGCGAGCTGATCCGCCGTTGCCGAACGCGCCTGGCCGAGCGCTACGGCCAAGCGCCCGAGGGATGGCTATCGCCATGGATTTCGGAGCGCGAATCGACGCCCGATCTGCTGCGCGAAGCCGGATTTGGCTACTCCCTCAACTGGGCTCACGACGATCGTCCGATCGCCATGCAGACGACTCACGGCGACCTGTGGTCGATCCCCTATCCGCAGGAGCTCAACGACATTCCCTCCATTTCCACCCATCGGGTCGGCATGGCCGAATTCGCGTCCATGATCCACGACCAGTTCCACGAGCTTCGCGAGCAGTCACGTCATCAGCCGCTGGTGATGGGCATCGCGCTACACCCCTGGCTGGTGGGGCAACCGTTTCGGCTGCGCCAGTTGCGCGAGGTGCTCGCCGAGCTGGCCGACTACCGCGAGGCCGAGCGGGTTTGGTGGACGACCCCCGGGGCGATCGCGCGACACGTCTCGGCTCGGTCGCGCCTCGACCGGTAACCGTCTCCTGCCCGACTAGAGCGTCATTGCCGCGATCCAGCCGAAGATCAGCAGCGGCACGTTGTAATGCAGAAAGGTCGGCACCACGCTGTCCCAGATATGGTCGTGCTGGCCGTCGGCGTTGAGCCCGGCAGTCGGACCCAGGGTGGAATCCGAGGCCGGCGAGCCGGCATCGCCCAATGCCGCCGCCGTGCCGACCAGCGCGGTGGTCGCCAGTGGCGAAAAGCCGAAGCTCAGGGCCAGCGGCACGTAGAGCGAGGCGATGATCGGGATGGTCGAGAACGACGAGCCGATGCCCATGGTGATGAACAGGCCGACGAGCAGCATGATCAGTGCCGCCAGGCCCTTGTGATCGCCGATCATCGCCGCGGAGCTCGACACCAGGCTATCCACCGAGCCGGTCGCCTGCATCACCCCGGCGAACCCGGCCGCCGCGATCATGATGAAGCCGACCTGCGCCATCATCCGCATGCCTTCGGTAAAGACGTCATCCTGCTCTCGCCACCGAAACACGCCGCTGACCGACAGCAGCGCGAAGCCGAACAGCCCGCCCAGCACCATCGAATCCGTCAGCAGCTGAACGACCACCGTGCCGATCAGGGAGGCGGCCAGCACGACCTTCTGCCAGCCGCGCAGGCGCCCATCGGCGTCGGCGGCCGGCGCGGACTCGTCATCCTCCCGTTGCCCCACCAGCGCCCGATCTTCATAGCGTCGTTGGCGGCGGTAGCTGAAAAAGACGGCAACGACGAGACCCAGCGCCATGCCGCCGATCGGCATCGCCATGGCCAGCGGCACCTGGGCCGCTTCGATCCGAAGTCCGAACTCCGCGCCGCTGGCGTTGAGATTGCCGAGCAGAATATCGTTGAGAAAGATCGCCCCGAACCCCACCGGCAGCAGCATGTAAGGGGCGGTGATGCCGAAGGTGATCACGCAGGCCACGGCGCGACGATCGAGCTTGAGCCGGTTCATCAGCGTCAGCAGCGGCGGCACCAGGATCGGAATGAAGGCGATGTGCACCGGGATCAGGTTCTGGGAACTGATCGCCGCCAGCAGCAGACAGCCCAACAGCGCCAGCACCACGCGACGCTGGCGCTTGCCGGCGCCTTCGAGATGAAATCGCTGAACGGCGCGTCGAGCCAGCGCCTGGGTGATGCCCGAGCGTGACAGCGCCACCGCGAAAGCCCCCAGCACCGCGTAGGAGATCGCCACCGTGGCGCCGTTGCCCAGTCCGCCGTTGAAAGCGTCGAGAATCCCGTCCAGCGGCATTCCCGCATAGAGCCCGCCCGCGAGCGCTGCGACGATCAATGCAAACACCACCGAAACCCGCGCCAGACTCAACGTGACCATGATCAGAATGGCCAGCACCACAGCATTCATGTATCGCCTCTTTTCAAACCGTGAACCCTGTCTGTCGAGCCTTGCCGCCAGACGAAGCCGCCGATGATATCGACCCAGTCGGTGAACGCCAGAGAAATTCGGAAAAAGCGGATTGCCGCAAACGAAACGGGGCGGCCAACTGGCCGCCCCGTTCGTGATCCGATTGGGCATCGTCTACCAATCAGCACCTAGACTGCTGCAGGGTGCTTGGGATACTCCCGTTCTTCCGGTGGTGTCGGGAAGTACTGGAACAGCCAGGTTTCGCTCACCGTCTTGTTGTCGGCGACGAGATTCAGACGCATGTTGATCGGATCGGTGGAATCGCTGACCGGGTACCAGTCGAACTGGATACGGAAACCCTGGATCTCCTCGATCCACAGAATATCGAGCTGCTTGACCTCGCCTTCGGGTACGTCGAGCTGGGTCTTGATATCGATGTCGTTGTCGTAGAAGTGCTTGAGCTCACCGCCGATGAAATCCACCGCAATGCGTTTGGCCCAGACCTTCGGATAGTGCTCGCCCGGCGCCCACCCTTCGGGGAAACCGCCGATGCCGGTGAACGTCTTGCGCACACGGGCCAGATCGGGCTTGACCGGCGGTTGCGCGCTCCAGTAGAGCTTGTAGCCGTAATTGAGTTCCTGGCCCGGCTCGATCGCCTGCTCGGGTTTCCAGAACGCCACCACGTTATCCATGGTCTCCCCGGTCGTGGGGATTTCGAGCATCTGGATCTCGCCCTTGCCCCACTGCCCTTTCGGTTCGACCCACAGGCTGGGGCGCTTGTGGTAGTTGCCGACGATATCTTCGTAGTGGCTGAAGTCGTGATCCGTCTGCAGCAGTCCGAAGCCCTTGGGATTGTCGTCACCGAAGGTGTTGAACTGGACCCGCGGCGGATTGTTGAGCGGGCGACACACCCACTCGCCATTGCCGAGCCACATCGACAGCCGGTCGGAGTCGTGGATCTGCGGGTGGAAGGTCAGGCACATGTCGCGCTGCTGCGTGCCGCAGCTGAACATGCTGGTCATCGGCGTGATGCCGAGCTGGGCGATCGACTCGCGCGGATAGAGATACTTGTCGATATCCATCACCACGCGCTCGTCTTCGCAATGGATCACGAAGCGATAGGCGCCCGCCAGACTCGGGGAATCCAGCAGCGCATAGGCAGTGAACGTGGTCTCACCGGGCTTCGGCGTCTCGAACCAGAAGCGGGTGAACGCCGGGAACTCCTCGGTCTTGCCGTCGCTGTACGTATTTACCGTCACGCCGCGGGCGGAGAGCCCGTACTGATAGGTGTCATCGACAGCCCGGAAATAGCTCGCCCCCAGGAAGGAGACAATATCGCGCTTGGTCAGCGACGGCTCCTTGAACACCCGGAAGCCGGCAAAACCGAGATCGCCCTGCCCTTCGAGCTGGGAGACGTCGACATCGGCCTTCGAGTAGTCGAACAGATCCGGGCGGAAGTGGATTTCCTTGGCTTTCTGGGTATCGGGATCGATCGAGTACATCCGCACCGGCTGGTTGAACGCCATGCCGACATGGAAAAACTGGATATCGAGCGGCCCATTCATGCTGTTCCACAACGAATGGTCGGGATCGTAGCCGATGGCGTTGTATTGCTGCGGCGTCAGATTGGCCAGCGTCGGCGGCAGTTTTTCGACGGTGCTCTGGTAGGCCTTGGCCGCCAGATCCCGGGCAAAGCCCTGCAACCCATCGAAACTGAAGGACGACGCTTCACCATCGGCGATATCGCTGGCGGCACGCGCCGCCGCGAACAGCGGTGCCGAGGGAAGGCCATACCAGGCAGCCAACGCAATCGCGCTTTTCAGCACACTTCTACGATCCATGAACACCCATCCTTTGTGTGGCGGCAGTCGAGAAGGAAGCATACCCGATCATCACGAATCAGGCTGCACCCGGAGAATCCTGAATCAGACGTTTTCTCAAAGGATGGGTTCCCCAAGCGTTATCGGACCGTCAGCAAAGCGCGAGACGCCTCTCACCCCACCCTTGGTGGCATCGTCGACCGGCGAGACGCGTGCTAACGTCGATCGCAGTGGAACGCTTTGATCCCCCAGCCGACATCGAGAGGTCTCGTGAAACGTCGCTACTCCTCGCACTATTCCTGGCGCCGCGCCCACAGTATCGATGAACTCGCCTGGATGGCGCGCCAGCGTCTTCCCGCCTTCGCCTGGGAGTATGTCCACGGCGGCTCGGAAGACGAGATCACCCTCGGCGACAACCGCCGTGCCTTCGCAGCCTGGGGCTGGCAGCCGCGCACCCTGATCGATGTCGAAACCCGAGACAGCCGCACCCGGCTGCTGGATGGCCCCGCCGAACTGCCCCTGGCGATCGCACCTACCGGCTACAACGGCATGCTGTGGCGGGACGGCGATATCGCGCTGGCGAAGGCTGCGGCCAGTCGCGGCATCCCGTTCACCCTGAGCACGGTCTCCTGCGCCAGTCTGGAGCAGATCGCCGCTGCGGTGCCAGCGGTGAGGCTCTGGTTTCAGCTCTACGTGCTGGACGACGAAGCGGTTCGCAATGACATGCTCGAGCGGGCGAAACACGCCGGCGCCGAAGTACTGATGGTCACCACGGACACCGTGGTGCTGGGACGTCGGGAGTGGGATTCGCGAAGCTATCTCAACCCGCGGCGTCTGGCGTGGCCCTACCTGCTGGACGCCGGTCTGCATCCGCAGTGGGCCTATCGTGCGCTCTGGCCCCAGGGATTGCCGACGCTGGGCAACCTGATGAAATATCTGCCCAGGGAACAGCAGAGCGCCGGCAGCGCCGCCGGCTATATCAATCAGCGCATGACGCGTCGGCTGACCTGGGAAGTGCTGGCCGATATCCGCAAGCGCTGGCCCGGCAAGCTGCTGATCAAGGGAATTCTCAACGCCGAGGATGCGCGCGAGGCGAAACGCATCGGCGCCGACGGCGTGGTCGTCACCAACCATGGTGGACGCCAGCTCGACGGCGCCCCGGCGACCCTGGACGCCCTGCCCGAAGTGGTCGACGCGGTGGGCGATTCGATGCACGTGCTGCTGGATAGCGGCGTTCGACGCGGCAGCGACATCGCCAAGGCGGTCGCGCTGGGCGCCGAGGGCGTGCTGTGCGGACGCGCCACGCTCTACGGCCTGGCGCTCGGCGGCGAAGCGGGCGCGGCCCACGCCATCGATCTGCTCAAGGATCAGCTGCACAACGTGATGGCCCAGCTCGGCCGGCCAACGCTTGGGCAGCTCGATGCCAGCTGTCTGCGCCGCTTACCCTATGCGTCGACCCAAGGCGACTCACCCCAACGCCCGAGCGACGCCTTGCCGGGTGGAGAGACGCCGGGGGATATGCCCTAGCTTCCCAGCCCTTTCGACAGCGAGGGCTGGACGACTTCGATCCAGTAACCGTCGGGATCCTTGACGAAGATCACGTTTTTCATCTTGCCCTGATCCGAACGCTTCTTGAATTCGACGGCGTTGGCGTCGAACCACTGCTCTGCCGCTGCCAGATCCGGCACCGAAAAGCAGATATGTCCGAAACCCTGGGGCTCGGCGTTGCCGTCGTGATATTGCAGTGCCGGATCGTCTTCGCTGCCCCAGTTATGGGTCAGTTCCAGCACGCCCTTCTGGGCAAAGGTGTAGGCGGTACGCTCGCCGTCGTCCTCGGGGATGGCGCTTTCGTCGTCGACCCGCGCCAGGAAATAGAGCGTGAACTGCATCTCGGGGAAATCGAGCTTGCGCAGCAGGCGCATGCCGAACACGCGGGTATAGAACGCGAGCGACACCTCTGGGTCCTTGGCCCGCAACATGGTGTGATTGAACACGAATCCTCGGGTTTCCGTCGGCGCGGCCTGCACGCCGGCAACCTGATCTTCGGCGATAGTCATGGAAGACTCCTTGGGTTGACGATAAAAAGACGGACTGAAGAGAGGGATGATGACGGCGTCGTGAGTGAAGGCATCGATGGGAAGGATGAGGGCACCGGCCGGCCGTCACAAGCGTCGGCGTCGATGCCTGCCATGTCGGCGTCGGATCCGGCCAACGGCTTTGCGCGACCCGGACTCTGCTCTACACTCGGTTGAAACCGGCAAACAGGGCCCACGGGCATGGCGACAGGCACGATCCCCCACCTCACGACGCAATGCGCTGTCACAGCACGCCCCCTTCGAACCCGCGCTTGCCGACCGTCGGCTCTGTCTCGCCTAAGCCTGTTATTCACCGGGATGCTGTTACTGCTGCTCGCTGGCTGCAGCACGCAGAAGGCGATTGTCACCCGCGACGATGGCCCGGCCATCGATGGCAACAACCTCTCCATCGATCGCATCCTGGTGATGTCCGCCGCCAAGGATGCGCTCGGCACGCCCTACCGATGGGGCGGCACGACGCCCAGCGGCTATGACTGCTCGGGACTGGTACAGATGGCCTACGGCAAGATCGGCATCTCGCTGCCACGCACCTCCAACGAGCAGTTCCACGCCCTGGACGAGATCGATGTGGCCCGTCCCGGCGACCTGCTGTTCTTCGGCTCCGGTAGCCACGCCACTCACGTTGGTATCTACATGGGCGATCGTCGGATGATCCATGCCCCCGGCAACGGTCGCACCGTCAGCGTGTCGTCGCTGGACGTCCGTTACTGGCGCAAGCATTATCTGGGCGCCGCAGCACCCGCGAATTGATCCGAACCTGGTGACCGCCGCTGGATCAGCACCGCCATCGCAAGCCGATCCAGATAGCCTTGCAGGAACGCAAAGCGGTCTTACCCTTGAGATATCGGGCCATGGCTACCACGTTGTAGAAACGTCACGGACACATCGCACGAGCGCAGTCGGCATGTCGTTATTGCCATCGATTGTTTCACAGCGCCGCTCGCGTTCGTCATGATACGTGTCTGACTCAAGGCTTCGAACAGAAGTCGCCACTGGCAAACGGAGAATGCGTCATGGCTTTGCAACTCGGCGATACCGCCCCCGATTTCACCCAGGAAAGCACCGACGGTCCGATTCACTTTCACGACTGGGCCGGTGACAACTGGGTCATTCTGTTTTCCCACCCGGCCGACTTCACCCCGGTCTGCACCACCGAACTGGGTGAAGTCTCGCGTCTGAAGCCGGAGTTCGAGCGGCGTAACACCAAGGCGATCGGTCTCTCGGTCGATCCGCTGGAAGACCACACTCGCTGGGTCGGCGACATCGAGGAGACCCAGGGTTGCGGGCTCAACTTCCCGCTTCTGGCCGACGCCGACCGCTCGGTGAGCGAGGCCTACGGCATGATTCATCCCAATGCCAGCGGCACCAACACCGTGCGTTCGGTATTCATCATCGACCCGGCCAAGAAGGTGCGCCTGACGATCACCTATCCGCCCAGCACCGGCCGCAACTTCGCCGAGATTCTGCGCGTGCTGGACAGCCTGCAACTGACCGACAGCCACAAGGTCGCCACGCCGGTGAACTGGCAGGACGGCGACGACGTCATCATCGTGCCGTCGATCGACAACGAGAAGGCCAAGGAACTCTTCCCCAATGGCTGGGACGAGAAGAAGCCCTACCTTCGCGTCACCAAGCAGCCAAACAAGTGATCGCGATGGGATGGCGTCGATAACGTCATTCCATAACGATGCCTTGCAGAAACGACAACGCCCGCGCTCTTTCGAGTGCGGGCGTTTTTGTGACTGGCAGCAGAGTCGGCGAAGAACCGAAGACCAAGGGCGGTGCCGTCGACAAGATGTGGGCGATTGGATCAGCCGATGGTCTCGGGCTCGCGGCGTGGACGCCATACCAGTAGTTCTTCGACCAACGCTATCAAAAGCGCCTGTACCTGCTTGGCCTCTCGTTCCCGATAGGGAAACGTCGTCGAAGCGTCGACCAGCGCCCCCTCCCGAGGCTCTTCCATGTAAGTCACTTGGGAAAGTTCAAGCTGGACGGCGTGCACATCCTTGTTCGGAGTTCCGTAATGTCGGGTAATGAAGCCACCCTTGAAGCGTCCGTTGACGACCCACGAGTAGGATGACTGCGCGGCGCAGACGCTCTCCAGTCGATCGCTCAAGGTTGCATCGCAACTCCCGCCATCGTTGGTCCCCAGGTTGATGTCGGGAAGCTGGCCGTCGAAAAGTCTCGCTACCTGTGAGCGAATCGAATGGGCGTCGAACAGCACCGCGTAGCCGAAACGCCGGCGAAGCCGCGCCAGCTCCTCACTCAAGGCAAGATGATAAGGCCGCCAGACGTTGTCGAGCGCCCAGTCGCGTGCGTCTTTTGAAGGCGCATGCCCGGCCCGATAGAGCGGCTCGCCGTCGAAATCGACCTCAGGAAACAGACCGGTGGTCGCCCCCGCATAGAGCGGTTTGTCGTCTGCCGAGCGGTTCAGATCGACGACATAGCGGGAGTATTTAGCTTGTAGCCGACCGACGCCCTGCGCGTCGAGAAAGTCATAAAGCCGCGGGATATGCCAGTCGGTGTCGATCAACGACAGCCCACGGTGGCTGAGCCCGGCCTCGACTTGTGGCGTCAAATGCGTTCCGGCGTGGGGCATCGATACCAAGACTGGCGTATCCCCCTGGGTCAAATGGAAACTGCTCATGCGGTGATCCTCTCTCCGTGGCGGAAGCGGACGCCTGGCAGTTGCCCCCCCAACCAATAAGCGAGTTCGGCCGGCCCGGTGACGTCCCACGCCACGGCGTCAGCCACTTTGCCAACCTCGAGCGAACCGTGGGTTGCGTCAATACCGAGTGCCTTGGCGGCATGCAACGTCACGCCCGCCAGCGCCTCCTCGGGCGTCAAGCGGAACAGCGTACAACCCAGATTCATCATGAGTCGCAGCGACAGCACCGGCGACGTGCCGGGGTTGAGATCGCTGGCCAGCGCCATCGCGACCCCGTGCTCACGAAACGCGTCGATCGGGGGCAATTGCGTCTCGCGCAGCGTCAGAAACGCCCCGGGCAGCAATACGGCAGTAGTGCCGCTGGCGGCCATGGCACGCGCATCTTCGGCATTGGCATATTCGACGTGATCAGCCGATAACGCACCGAATTCGGCTGCCAGCCTGCAGCCACCCAGACGCGACAGCTGCTCGGCATGCAGCTTCACCGGTAAGCCGAGATGGCGGGCCGTGTCGAATACCCGCCGCATCTGGGCCGGAGAAAACGCAATGCCTTCGCAGAAGCCGTCGACAGCGTCGATCAGCCCCTCCGTTGCCAGTGTCGGCAGGATCGTCTCGCACACCAGCTCGATGTAGTCATCGCTACGCTCGGCGTACTCCGGCGGCAGGGCGTGGGCGGCGAGGCAGGTCGTCTTTACCGTGACGGGCAAGCGCCGTTCCAGCTCGCGCGCCACCTGCAGCATGCGCCGTTCGCTGTCGAGATCGAGACCGTAGCCGGACTTGATCTCGAGCGTGGTAACCCCCTCCGCCAGCAGCACGCGCGCTCGCGCTTCGGCGCGTGCGTAAAGCGTCTCGAAATCGGACTCCCGGGTCGCTCTGACACTGCTGACGATACCGCCGCCCTGGCGTGCGATCGTCTCGTAGTCGGCACCCTCCAGGCGCTGTTCGAACTCACCACTGCGATCGCCGCCGAAGACCAGATGTGTGTGGCAGTCGATCAACCCCGGGGTCAGCCAGCGTCCTCCGAGGTCGTGGCTTGCGTCGAAGTGCTGCTTGGGCAGGTCGATTTCACGACCGATCCAGTCGATACGCCCATCGACGACGATAAGCGCCGCGTCCTCGATGAGGGAGTAGCGTCCGCCAACCATGGTGATGGCGTGACAGTGGGACCAGAGCTGATTCATGGGCGATGGCATCCCTTCGGTCGTGGGCAAAAGATTACGTCAGTGTCAGTGCACGGGCTTCCGGTGACCCGCCAAGCGTCGAGGCGATCACCGGAGGAATCGACGCGCGACGGATAGCCGCGTAGATCCTCTCGATATCCAGCGAGAGCGGATGCTCTTCTTCGTAGATCCCAACGATTCCGCGCAGCCAGCCCCACGCGGCACTGGTGCCGGTCGCAAAGCGCTCGCTGGGCAATAGATCGAACGCCTGGGCCGCGCACAGCCACTCGATGGCGATGATTCGAAAGGCATTGTCGATCGCGGCATCCAGCTTCAACGCGGCGCTGTCGCCGAGGCTGAGATGATCCTCCTGCAGAGCGGAAGTGAGGTAGTTGTCGATCACCGCGGGCTGGGCGAGTCGCTTGTTGTCGGCGGCGAGCGAAGCTGCCGTGTACTGCGCGATCATCATGCCGGATTTCATCCCGCTCTCTGACGAGAGAAATGGCGGCAGGCCACTGTAAAGACTGCTCACTTCGGGCGTCACGAGCCGGTAGATACGTCGCTCGGACATTGCGCTCCATTCCGCCACCGCCATCGCTAACTGATCGCAGGCCAGGGCGATGGACTCGCTATGAGGGTTGGCCTGGGAAACGACCCGGTATCCGTCGGCGTTTTTCAGCAGCAGTGGATTATCCGTGGCGCTGTTCAACTCGCGATCGATCTGCTGTGCAGCGTGCGCCAGCTGGTCGCGGCAGGCCCCATGCACCTGCGGAATCGCACGCAGACTCAAGGCGTCCTGCAGATGCCCGCCTCGGCGAGTCGCGAGCCATTGGCTGTCGTGCAAGAGCTCACGCAGCGTACGCCCGCATATCTGCATGCCCAGCTGCGGCTTGAGTGCCAACACGTCAGCATCGAATGCCTCGAGTTGGCCACCCAGCGCATCGAAACTCATCGCCGCGCCGATATCAGCCCAGGCGCTCAAGCGATTGGCGCCATCCAGCGCCAGGCAGGCCAGGCCCGTCATGGCCGGTGTGCCATTGACCAGGCTCAGGCCATCTTTAGCGCCCAATGTCACCGGCGGTTTTTCAATGCTCGACAGCACCGCTTCAGCGCTCAGCGTCTCGCCACGGTAACGCACCTGTCCTATACCGATCATGGCGAGACCGATGTGGGCCATGTGCGTGAGATAACCGACCGAGCCCTGCCCCGGCACCACGGGCGTTACGTGGTGGTTCAGAAAGTCGATTAGCCGCTCGACGATTTGCGGGCTGATCCCGGAATGACCGTGGCTGTAGTTGACCACGGCCGTCGCCATGATCGCGCGAACCTGATCGTCGCGTAAGGGCGCGCCAACGCAGCAGGCATGGCTCATCAAGGTGTGATAGGAGAGCCGCTGAAGCTGATCCGGCTGGAGCCGCACATGGCAGAGCGCCCCGAGCCCGGTATTGATGCCGTAGTAACGGGTTTCCCCGCGAGCGAACTCCTCGACGGCATGGCGAACGTCGCGAACTCGCTTCCAGCGTTCCTCCGAGAGCCGAAGCTCGGCACCATGACAGGCCACGTCCACAATGGCGCGCCAGGACACCGCTTCGTTGCCAAGCGTGATCGCGGTCATCGTGTCACTCCTTGTCAACGCGCTGGAGCGCGGCAGCGTCATTCCCTCGCTGGGCCTCATCGATGGCGGCCTGGCGGCCGGAGATCAGCTCCTTGACGCCTGAAGCCAGAACGAGGACGAACAGGAACACCACGAAGAATCCGCCGGCCGCCGCCAGATACTTGATGCCATCGACACCCTGTTCCCCGCCCCCAAAGGCCACCATGACGTAAGCGATGACGCTGATCGACACACCCCACAGAATTTTCTGAAAGGTGGGTGATTCATCGTCGGCGGTCATGCCTCGAGTGCAAATCGTCGCGATCGTCGCCGACATCGAATCCGCCGCCGTGGCAAATGACAGGATCAGCGCGAGGATCGTTGCCGGTACCAACAACCAGGCCAGCGGTAGTTGGTGTAGAAAGCCCCACAGGCCCGCCACGGCCCCGTCTTGCGTGATGATCGCAGCCAGATCGAGCGTGCCATCCAACTGCCACTTGATCGCGCTGCCACCCCAGACCGTGAACCAGACGATGCCAAAAATGGCTGGCAGCACCCAGTTGATCATCAGGAACTCTCGCAACGTGCGTCCGTAGGAGATGCGCGCCAGAAATAGCCCCATCAGCGGCGCGTAGGCGATCCAGATCGACCAGTCGTACATTGTCCACCAGGTCACCAGCGCTTCCCCACCCAGTTCCTTGGTGTCGAAAGACCAACTGAAGAAGTTGTCGAACCAGTAACCGATGCTGGTCATCGACAGGTTCAACATGTAGACCACCGGCCCGACGATCAGCAGCAGCGCCAGCATGCCGTAGTAGAGATAGGCATTGAGCGAGGAGAGATAGCGAATACCGCGCTTGAGTCCTGACACCGAAGAGGCGATGAAGATCACCGTAATGATGGCCACCAGCACCAACCAGGCGGTTGGTCCGACACTGACGCCATACTCTTCCTGAACCCCGGAGCCAATCAGGGCAACGCCGGCACCCAACGAAGACGCCAAACCGAGTGCAATCGCCAGCACTGACACGATATCGATAATGGCGGTGATTGCCGGCCGACGGTGATGATCGCCAATAATCGGCGAAATCGCCGCGGATATCGAAAATCGTTGGCGGCGATTGTAGTGCATGTACGCAATCATCATGCCGACCACGGCATACATGGCGTAGGGAATGAAGCTCCAGTTATGGAAACTGCGCGCCAGCGCGAACACGGCGGACTCGCCACTGCCCGGCGCGAAGGCCTGATTATCGATTTCGCCATAGACATTACCCATATAGATGATGGGTTCATTGACGGCGTAGGTCACCACGCCCGTCGCAATGCCGCCAGTCAGCGCCATGGCGAAGGTCGACATCAGCGAAAACTTTGGCTTGGCTTCCGGCCCGCCAAGTCGAATATTCCCGACCTTCGAGAAAAATACGAAACCAACCACAGCCAGAGCCGCCATGGCGACCAGCTGGTAGAGCCAGGCAAAGTCGGACAGCGTGAAATAGAAAATCTTCTGCGTGACGTCGATCAGCAGTTCGTTGTCGACCAGACCGATGATCGCGGCGACGGCAACGATCAAGAACGTCGGGATGAACACGCTGAGCTTGATACTTCTTGGAGCGGGTTTTGACATTTTTATACCCTGACACGAAAGGCTGAAGGTCCGCGTGAAACCGCCACCACGCGACCAATGTCGTCAATGAAACCGGGGAGAGCCTCCCCGGTGATTTCCGGAGTCGATGGCCTACTTGATCATCGGCAGATCGAGACCTTGCGCCTTGGCGCAATCGATGGCGACGTCATAACCCGCATCGGCGTGGCGCATGACGCCGGTGGCGGGGTCGTTGTGCAAGACACGGGCAATGCGACGCGCGGCATCGTCGCTACCGTCGCAGACGATCACCATGCCCGAGTGCTGAGAGAAGCCCATGCCGACACCGCCGCCGTGATGAAGAGAGACCCAGGTCGCCCCGCTGGCAGTATTGAGCAGCGCATTGAGCAGTGGCCAATCGGAGACGGCGTCAGAGCCATCCTTCATGCTTTCGGTTTCCCGATTGGGACTGGCCACCGAACCGGAGTCGAGATGATCGCGTCCAATGACCACGGGCGCGGAGAGTTCGCCACTACGCACCATTTCGTTGAACGCCAATCCCAGCTTCGCGCGCAGACCCAGACCCACCCAGCAGATACGTGCAGGTAGTCCCTGGAAACTAATGCGCTCGCGGGCCATGTCGAGCCACCGGTGCAGATGCTCGTCATCGGGGATCAGTTCCTTGACCTTGGCATCGGTCTTGTAGATGTCTTCCGGGTCACCAGACAGCGCCACCCAACGAAACGGGCCGATGCCGCGGCAAAACAGCGGGCGAATATACGCCGGCACGAAACCCGGGAAGTCGAAAGCATTGGAGACACCTTCATCCTGGGCCATCTGTCGGATGTTGTTGCCGTAATCGAAAGTCGGCACGCCCTGCTCGGCGAACGCCAGCATGGCGCGCACGTGCTCCGCCATCGACGCCTTGGCGGCTGCAATGACCATCTGCGGCTCGGTCTTGCTGCGCGCTCGATAGTCCTCCCAACGCCAGCCGGCCGGCAGATAACCGTTGAGCGGATCGTGGGCACTGGTCTGGTCCGTGACCATATCTGGCCGCACGCCACGGCGAACCAGTTCAGGCAAAATCTCGGCGGCGTTGCCGTGCAAGGCGATGGAAACCGCCTTGCCTTCGGCGGTGTAGCGCTCGATCCGGGCCAATGCGTCGTCCAGGTCATCCGCCTGCTCATCGACATAGCGCGTGCGCAGCCGAAAGTCGATGCTCGACTGCTGGCACTCGATGTTGAGCGAACAGGCGCCCGCCAACGTTGCCGCCAGCGGCTGCGCCCCGCCCATGCCTCCAAGCCCTGCCGTCAGGACCCAGCGCCCGGAGAGCTTGCCGTCGTAGTGCTGACGTCCGGCCTCGACGAATGTCTCGTAGGTGCCTTGCACGATTCCCTGAGAGCCGATGTAGATCCATGATCCGGCGGTCATCTGACCGTACATCATCAACCCCTTGGCATCGAGCTCGTTGAAGTGCTCCCAATCGGCCCAGTGTGGGACCAGGTTGGAGTTGGCGATGAGAACGCGTGGCGCATCGAGGTGAGTCTTGAAGACGCCGACCGGTTTGCCCGACTGAACCAGGAGCGTCTCGTCCACTTCCAGTGTTTTCAGCGTCGAAACGATCTTGTCATAGCACTCCCAGTCCCGCGCGGCACGACCGATACCACCGTAGACGACCAGCTCTTTCGGGTTTTCGGCCACATCCGGATCGAGATTGTTCATCAGCATGCGCATCGGCGCTTCGGTCAGCCAGCTTTTGGCAGTCACTGTCGAACCGCGTGGGGCACGGATGTCGACGTCGCGGAAACGGAAATCAGTCATGGGAACTCCAAGCAATCGATACGCAACGAGAATGAATGGCCGCGGTTGCGGATGACCCTATTGAATATGTATATACATTACGCTGTCAAATACTAGCGTCGCTATGGCGAACCTTCAGCTCGAACACGCCAAAAATCCCAAAAATAGTGCAACAACCGGCTATACGCACCTTTATAGCGCATAAAAACCCCCACTTGAACTGTCACCACCGCCGCGATATATGTATATACAAAATCCAAATCCAAGGATAACTCGTCGATGTCCAGAACCTACTTCGCCCCTGCCGCGCTTCTGCCTGACGGGTGGCACCATCATGTCCGAATCCGTGTCGATGATCAGGGGATGATCGAGAGTATCGGGAGCGATGCCACGGCCGACGATGCCGAGTGCCTGAAAGGACCCGTGCTTCCAGGTATGCCCAATCTTCACTCCCATGCCTTCCAACGTGCCATGGCCGGCATGGCGGAGGTGGGATCGGCCAGGCCAGACAGCTTCTGGAGCTGGCGGGACAACATGTACGCGCTGGTCGACCGGCTCACGCCAGACCAGGTGGCGGTGATCGCCCGTGCGCTTTACGTCGAGATGCTCAAGGGCGGCTACACCCAAGTCAGTGAATTTCATTACCTGCATCATGCCCCCTCCGGCCAGCCCTATGCGGGCCCCCAGGCCATGTCCGAGGCACTGCTGGAGGCGTCGGCCAGCAGCGGTATCGGCATGACATTGCTGCCGGTCATGTATGCCCACAGCGACTTCGGCGGCAAGCCGCCAACCCAAGGCCAGCGGCGCTTCGTTCATACAGTCGATGCCTACCTGCGCCTGCTGGATGAGCTGGACACGCGGTGCCAGGCCGATTCGCGTCACACTCTCGGCATTGCGCTGCACTCGTTGCGCGCGGTAACCCCTGAAGAGATCGCTGAAGTACTCGCCGCCAACCCGACTGGGCCCCGTCACATTCACGTGGCAGAACAGCAGAAGGAGGTCCAGGCCAGTCTTGCCTGGTCCGGTCAGCGTCCCGTGCAGTGGCTGTTGGACAACGTCGATATCGACGAGCGCTGGTGCTTGATTCATGCCACGCATCTCGACGACAGCGAGGTCCGCGGATTGGCCGACAGCGGCGCCGTCGCCGGACTTTGCCCCACCACCGAAGCCAATCTTGGCGATGGATTCTTTCGCGGCGAGATGTATGCCGCTCGGAGTGGCCGCTGGGGCATCGGCTCGGATAGTCATGTATCCCTGAACGTCGTCGAGGAGTTGCGTCTGCTGGAATATGGGCAACGTCTGACAACGCAGCGTCGCAACGTGCTGCAGAGTGAGCATCAGCGCAGCGTCGGCGACTGGCTATATACCCAGGCAGTCGCCGGTGGCGCTCAGGCATCGGGACAACCGATTGGCGCGCTAGCGCCCGGCAAACGCGCCGACTGGATCGTGCTGGACGGAAACGACCCTTACCTCGCCACCACCAGCGACGGCAACCGGATGGGGCGTTGGCTCTTTGGTGGGTCCCAAGCGCAGATACGAGACGTGATGGTGGCCGGTATCTGGCAGATCGAGAACGGCCATCATGCCCGAGACGATGATAACCAGCGGGATCTTCGCGACGTATTGCAGGCGCTTCAACGCCTCGACTGACGCCTTCATCGATGACAACAATCAAGAATGCCCTCAGGAATACGCCATGCCATCATCAGCCCCAGATCCCTTACGCTCACCCAGCCCAACGCCGAAGCAGCTTTTCAAGCTCTTCATTCCCAGCGCGCTCGGCATTCTAGTGTTTTTCGTTCCCATATCGATGGATGGCAGACGTACGATCCTGCTGGATCATCTCGTAACCGGCCTTCGTGCGTTGATGGGAAGTGGCGTGACGTTCTACGCGCTGGCAGTCATCCTGGCCGGTGCCATCTACCCGCTATGGACCCAGCGTTGGCGTACCAGTCACACCGAGACCGTGCTGACGATGTTCAAGATCATCGGTGCGATCGTGGCGATCATTGCCGTCACTGGCTGGGGGCCAGCGGCGCTGTTCGCGCCGGACATGCTGCCGTTCCTGTTCGACAAACTCGTCATTTCGGTCGGGCTCATCGTGCCGATGGGTGCGATTTTCCTGGCATTGTTGATCAACTACGGGCTGATGGAAGGTGTCGGTGTACTGTGCCAACCGTTGATGCGGCCCATCTGGCGCACGCCAGGGCGCTCGGCGATCGATGCCGTGGCTTCTTTCGTCGGCAGCTATTCGATAGGACTGCTCATTACCAACCGGGTCTATCTGGCAGGCCGCTACTCCGCGCGGGAAGCCGCGATCATCGCCACCGGCTTCTCGACGGTATCGGCAACGTTCATGATTATCGTGGCCAAGACGCTGAACCTGATGTCGATGTGGAATCTCTATTTTTGGCTGACGCTGCTGATCACTTTTATCGTCACCGCCATCAGCGTGCGCCTGCCGCCGCTGGCCATGATGGATGACCAAAAAGAGGATGCGGAAACCGATGTCCCTCAAGGACAACGACTGCAACAAGCCTGGCGCGAGAGCTTGGGCGCCGCTGAACGCGCACCGAGACTTGGCGATAGCGTCATGACCAACCTGCGGGAAGGTATGTTGATGACCATGAGCATCCTGCCTTCCATCCTATCGGTAGGCCTGCTGGGTCTGCTGCTGGCCAAGTACACACCGGTCTTCGAATGGGTGGGGATGATTTTCTATCCCTTGATCGCACTCTTCGGTATCGATGAAGCGCACCAACTATCCCAGGCAGTGGCCTCTGGGCTGGCGGAGATGTTTCTACCCGCACTGCTGATGACCGATGCCTCGCTGCCGGCTCGCTTCACCGCGGGTGTCGTTTCGGTCTCCTCGGTCCTTTTCTTTTCGGCCTCAATACCCTGCATTCTGTCGACGCGCATACCGCTGTCGGTAGGCCGAATCGTGATGATCTGGTTGATACGAACACTGCTGAGCCTTGCCCTGGCCATTCCCGCAGGGTTGATGGTCGCCGCCATCGTCGACTGACAGGCGTCGCGGGCGGAGCTCGGCGCACCGATCGTCGTGCGGGCCGACCGACTCCGCGCCAGGTTACCGCCCCGGGGTGTGGGCCATCGACCGCAGCTTGTAACGATCCCCGGGGTGCAATAGATGCGCATAACTGATGAGACGGTCTTTCGACCACGTACGACGACGAACGCTCAGGCAGGGAGCATTCGCATCCACATCGAGATAATGCGAGGTCATTGGATCCGACAGCACGGCTTCGACGATATGCTCCATGTCACTGATCGGACAGGCTGCGACCAGGATCTCGTTGGGCGTCTGGTGATGAAAGTCAGCATTCAGATACTCGGGCACCCAGCGGGGATTGACGTAGCGGATTTCCAGCTGGATCGGCATGCCGTCCTCGAGATGGACCAGCCGGGAATGAAATAGCGAGCTACCCACTTTCACCCCCATACGCATGGCGATTTCGTCGTCTGCCACCACGCTTTCCAGCACAATCAACCGGCTGGAATAGGTATGGCCGCGGTCTCGAACTTCGTCAGCGATATTGTTGATCTCGACCAACGGCGACTCTGAGCGGCGGTCGGCGACGAAAGTCCCGATGCCCGATTGACGCCACAGGTAGCCTTCCTGAACCAGATCGCGAATCGCCTTGTTGGCCGTCATCCGGCTGACACCAAACGTAGCTGCCAGCATTTCTTCTGGTGGAATCTGATGATCTACCGGGAAATCGCCGCTCTGAATGCGCTCCAGTAAATACTGCTTGATGATCTGATAGCGTGGGGGCTGCCGATTCACGCCTGCTCCTTGTGGTAGGCAAGAGCCTGTAATGAGGGTCATCACTGACAGCTACATTCGCTGGAGAGAACTGACAGGATCAAGGTCTGTGGAATGTCTCTTGAGCTGGACCCCAAAACCGACGAGGCCATGGGCGCTCTCGTCGATCGGTCGAAGGTTTCCCGGCAACGCATGCCCGCACTCGGTCAGCGGGTATCGCAGCGCATCGCCGGGTCCGACAACGACAGGATTGGGCGTCGACGGATCCAGCATCAAACGCCCACGTGACAGGATATACCAACACTCCTCCCAAGGCGCCTCCCCGCTTTCGTGCAGCGGCCATGCCCAAGGCTCGCAAAGCATCAAATGCCCATCCCATCGCTTTGCGTCGAACATGAGATTCAAGGCTCGACTCGGCCCGTCAGGTAACTCGCACACGACGGGCTCGTCTCCCTCAAAAATCAGCACGTCACCGGTTGCGAGCGTGACCTGACGGTCAGGAAACGACAGCACGACCGGTCTCTCTCCAAGCACGCCGAAGTGACGCTGGCGTCCTTCAAAACAGGAAAATGCACCCGGATGCTCCAGATCGGCGATCGACATTCGCCAGTTTGGAGACAGACCCTCCCTGTCACGAGCGACCTCTCGCGTGACGCCACCGCCGTTTTTCCACGGCAAGGCTGTCATGTCATGTGATTGGTAAACAACCCGCTCTTTCTGATAGTCATTCATGCCGAAGATCGCATCGCCTTTTTGCTGTGCCCATCCGCCATCCGCGAAACCGCCTCTCTCGCGACCCACGTTCCAGATGGATCGGATGGGCAACTATCTTCATGAGTGGCATCTCTCGCCCGCATAATGTATATACATTATGCGGGCGAGACTCAACCGACAAGAATAACGTTGAACCAACGCCTACAATGCCAACAACCTCACAAGGATATCGAATGTCTCCCATCAGATTACTGCTGGCTGGTGCCAGCCTCGCCATGATCGGCATAGCTCCCGCAGGCGCGGCGGGCAAGCCAGTCACCATCGGCACCAACAATTGGGCCGAAAACATCGCAATTTCGCATATGTGGCAACAGCTGCTTGGCGAAAAGGGTTACGACGTCACACTCAACGAAGTCTCGAAGCCGATACTGTTCGGCGGCCTGGCCGAAGGCGACATCGATATCTCGCTTGAAGTGTGGCTGCCGAGCGACAATTCGTTCGTCGAACCCTACAGCGATCGCATCGATCTCCACGACACTTGGTACGACGATGCTCTCGACGCGCTAGTCGTGCCATCCTACGTCGACGATATCAATTCCGTTGCCGATCTCGAGCGTCATGCCGAGGATTTCGAGTATCAGGGCGAGCCGACGATCTTCGGCATCGAACCAGGCTCGACGATTGCCGATGAGGCCGACACTGCCATCGAACAATATGCGTTGCCGTTTCGCCAACTCAGTAGTAGTGAGACCGCCATGATGGCGCAGCTCAAGGAAGCGTATCGCGAGAAGCAACCTATCGTCGTGACGCTGTGGCAGCCGCATTGGGCGTTTGCCGAGTACGACCTCAAGGTGCTTGAAGACCCCAAGAAGACCTTCAGTGCCGGCGAGCAGATCAAGTGGGTATCGCACCATGGTTTCGGCGATGACAACCCCGAGCTCAAGGCGATGCTGGATGCCTGGCACATGACACCGGAACAGCTGTCCCAGTTGATGCTGGAAATCGAGAACACGGGAGACCCTGACAAGGGCGCGGCCCAGTGGATTGCCGATAACCGCGAGTTGGTCGATGGATGGCTCGAGGCAAAGCCATAACTACCGCGACCGGCAGGAGTGATTCCCCCGGCCATGAGCCGGGGGTCAGATCAAAGCCTCGCTGCCCGTCAGCAGCGCGTGCAGTGCTTCAACGTTTCCGCGTCATCGCGTTCGAGACGCGGCGTTCGTGGTGGCAGTTGCGACGAACGCCGTGCAGGATGCAGCAGCGGATTCGAGCGCAACAGCGTCATCAGCATGGCGCGGACCACGTGCGCGAGCACGTAGACGACGACGGCCATAATGATCAACGCCTTGATGCGCCCTGAAATCTTCACGCTGCTTCTCCTCGAGTGATGGTGCCGGTGGGATGGCACACAGGATATAACCACACGATTGTGACGAGAAATTGAAGGCGTCGATAAGCGGTATGCGAGTCATCGATGTGGGTGGTGTTCGAAGGATTTCCGAATGCAGAACCTCTAGGCAACTATCCTGAGACGCCGATCTGTCATCGGCCCGACAACCCTTCGAAGAAGCTCACCGCATTCGCTTCGAGCCCTTCCAGGTAATAGCCGCCCTCCTGCACCATCAGCGTGGGCAGGTTCAAGCCCGCCACCGCGCGACCGAGCCTGCCGAATCCCGGCGTGGAGACCGACACCTTGGCCTGCGGGTCCTTCTCGTGGATATCGAAGCCCAGTGCCAATACCAGCGCATCCGGTTCGAACAGACGAATCGCCTGGCAGGCCTCTTCGAGACGCTCGAAGAACATCGCTTCCGGTGAGCCGTGGGGCATCGGCAGGTTGAGGTTGTAACCCAGCCCCGCACCGCGCCCGCGTTCGTTCTCGAAGCCGGTGACCGCCGGGTAGAAGTTGGTGGTGTCACCATGGATCGAGATGTACATGACGTCATCGCGCTCATAAAAGATCTCCTGCACGCCCTGGCCGTGGTGCATGTCGGTGTCGAGCACGACGACGCGCGGATAGCGTGAGGTGAGATACTGAGCGGCAATGGCGGCATTGTTGAGAAAGCAGAAGCCACCGGCGGAATCGATGCCCGAGTGATGGCCTGGCGGGCGCGACAGCGTATAGGCGAAGCGGTCACCTGCGAGCAGGGCGTCGGCGCCGGCCACCGCGCTCTGGGCCGCCCAGTAAGCCGCCTGCCAGGTATGCTCGCCCACCGGGGCGCTGCCATCCGCCAAATAGCGCGCGGCCTCGGCGAGAATCCCGCGCAGCGCATTGGGCGAGCGAACGAAGATGCTGGAGATCACCTCTTCGCCCCAATCTTCGCCTCCGTTCTCGCTGACATCGTGCCAGCGTCGATGGGCACTCTCGAGAAAGCGCAGGTAGGGCAGCGAATGCACGGCACGCAGCGGCGCAGTGCCGTGATCCCTGGGCGCCTGAATCGCGAAGCCGAGTCGCCTGGCCGCCGTCAGCAGATGCTCGGCACGATCGCGGACTTCCTGGGGTTGGCGCATCCTGCCGCGGGAGAAATAGGTCTGCGGTTGATGCAGCAGCTGATCGTCGTGAAAGAAGGTCTTCATGGATTGTCCTTGTTCGATCAATACCCTGCCTCTCGATCCACCACGCTCGTGGGCAACAGATCGTCGTCCAGGCGCTGCATGGCCTCAGAGACCTCTTGAGCCACCTGGTTCGGCGTCGAATCGCAGGCGTCGTGGGGCGTGATCACGATTTTTTCGTGATGCCAGAACGGGTGATCCTGCGGCAGCGGTTCGACGGCGAAGACGTCCAGCGAAGCACCGCCGAGCCGGCCGCTCTGCAGTGCCGCGAGCAGGTCGGCCTCGATGAGATGCTCGCCGCGACCGACATGGATCAGCGCCGCGCTTTCGGGCATCCGGGCAAACAGTTCGGCGTTCAGAATGCCGCGGGTTTCAGCGGTCAATGGCAGCAGGTTGATCAGGATGTCGCTGCGCGCCGCGAGCCGTTCGAGACCGTCGGTGCTGCTGAATCCTTCGGCGCCAGCCGGCAGATTGCGCCCGCTGCGCGAATAGATTGCCACATCGTAATCCAGCGCCATCAGCGCCCGTGCCACCGCGCTACCCATCTTGCCCGCCCCCAGCAAGCCGATGCGGACATCGCTGGCATCGCGCATAGGCAACCGCTGCCAGTGTCGCTGACGCTGATTGGCCAGATAGTCGCCGAAGCGGCGGTGGTGCCACAGCACATGCCAGGTCACGAAACCCGCCATCATCTGCGCCTGGGACTCGCCGGCAATGCGCATCAGCGGCACGTCTCCAGGCAGGCTCTCACTCGCCAGGATGCCGTTGACGCCGGCCGCGATCGACGATACCAGCCGCAGGTTGGGGTACGGCAGGAAATCCTCGGCACCCGGATCCCACGCCAGTGCCAGCGTCACCGCTTCAGGGTCGACGACGTCCTGCGGCAGCGCCAGACGGATATGCGGCGCCACCTGCGCGAAGGCCTCGATATAAGGCGTCATGACCTCGGGCGTGCCCAGCAGCACCCCCTGCATGGTTGGTGCGCGGTGCTGTTGTCCAGGCGCACGTCCGTCCTGTTCGGTTTCCATCATCGTCATGTCTTCCACTGGTCTTTGATCGGTTCAAACCGCACCGGCAGTCGCCGGCTCAGGCGCCTCGCGGCGACCCGGTATCGCCTCCAACAGTTCTCGGGTGTAGGGGTGTTGCGGCGAGAGAAATATCTCCAAGGCGCTACCGTGCTCGACGATACGACCCTTCTGCATCACGATCAGGCGATCGCAGATCTGGGCCGCCACCCGCAGGTCGTGGGTGATGAACAGTAGCGAGAGATCGAGCTCTCGCTTCAGATTGTCGAGCAGCTTCAGCACTTGCGCCTGGATCGACACATCCAGCGCCGAGACGGCCTCGTCGGCGACGATCAGTTCGGGGTTCAGCGCCAGTGCCCGGGCGATGCCGATGCGCTGACGCTGCCCGCCGGAGAACTCGTGGGGATAGCGCTCGGCGGCGCCGCCATCGAGCCCCACCGTGGCCAACAGCGCCCTTGCCTGTGCCAGCGCCTCGGCCTTGGGCACGCCGTTGGCGATCGGTCCCTGGGCAATCGCCATGCCGACGCGGATGCGCGGGTTGAGCGAGGCGTACGGGTCTTGAAAGACCATCTGGATTCGACGTCGATGCTCGCGCAGCTCGCGGCCTTCCAACGCGCTGAGATCCACCCCGTTGAGACGAATCTCGCCGCTGTCCGGCGTGTTCAGACCGACGATGCAGCGTCCCAGCGTCGATTTTCCGGAGCCCGATTCGCCGACGATGCCCAGCGTTTCGCCCTTGCCGAGCGAGAAGTCGATACCGTCGAGCGCGACGACTTCCCGCTTGGGCTGGAACCAGCCACCGCTGGATCGATAAACCTTGTCGAGACCACTGACCGATAGCAGCGGCGTCGAATCCCTGGCGTCACGCTGCGGCGGAATCGCATCTCCCGGAATGGCTTCAATCAAGGCCCGGGTGTATTCATGCTGCGGATTCTCGAGCACCTCGCGGGCGATCCCCATCTCGACGATCTTGCCTTCCCGCATGACGCAGACGCGATTGGCGATCTCCGCCACCACCCCGAAATCATGGGTGATGAACATCACCGCCATGCCGCGACGCGCCTGCAGATCCTTCACCAGATGCAGGATCTGCGCCTGGGTAGTGACATCCAGCGCCGTGGTCGGTTCGTCGGCAATCAGCAGCTCCGGCTCGAGAGCCAGTGCCATGGCGATCATCACCCGCTGACGCTGACCGCCGGAAAGCTCGAACGGATAGGCACGCAACGCCGATGTCGGGTCGGGCAGGCGAACCTCCTCGAGCAGCGCCAGCGCCCTTTCCTTGCGCGCTTTCGGAGTCAACAGGCCGTGCGCCTCGAACACTTCGGCGATCTGCTCACCGACTCGCATCAGCGGATTGAGCGCCGTCATCGGCTCCTGGAAGATCATGCCGATGCGTCGCCCGCGCAGGGCGCGATGGCTGATCTCGTCCATCGCCAGCACGTCCTGGCCGTCGAACAACGCCCGCCCCTTGGAGACGTGGACACCGGTCGGCAGCAGCCCCATGACCGCATTGGCCGTCATCGACTTGCCGGAGCCGGATTCGCCGACCACACACAGAATCTCGCCGGCGCTCAGGTCATAGCTGACGTTATCGACGGCGTAGAGCCGGTCGGCGCCGTCCGGCAGCGCCAGCGACAGACGCTCGATGCGCAACAGGGGCGCGCCAGACTCGCGTATGGATTCACTCATGTTCGACCTCCTAGCGTGCTCTGGCGAGCTGCGGATTGAGCGCATCGTCCAGCCCTTCGCCGACCAGATTGAGCGCCAGCACCGTGAGCAGGATCGCCACCCCCGGAATGACCGACAGCCACCAGGCCTGGCGCATGACCGTGCGCGCCGCACCGATCATGTAGCCCCAGGACATGGTGTCCGGATCGCCGAGACCGAGAAACGACAGCGAGGATTCCAGCAGAATCGCCGTTGCCACCATCAGCGAGGCCAGCACGATCACCGGCGACAGCGTATTGGGCAGGATCTGCTTGATGATGATGTCGCGATGGGTCTGGCCGACCAGTCTGGCGGCCTCGACGTACTCGCGATGCTTGATCGACAGGAACTCGCCGCGTACCAGGCGCGCCACTGGCGGCCAACTGACGATGGCAATCGCCAGCACGATCGAGAACGTGCTCGGCTCCATGATCGCCACCAGCACGATCGCCAGCGCAAAGTTGGGGATGGTCTGGAAAAACTCGGTGAAGCGCATCAAGGCATCATCGACCCTGCCGCCGAAATAACCGGCCAGCGCGCCGAGCGGCACGCCGATCGCCAGTGCCACGACGGTGGAAATCAACCCGATCAGCAGCGACACCCAGGCGCCGTGGGCGAGCCCGGCGGCAACGTCACGCCCCATCACATCGGTGCCAAGCCAGAAGCCGGATACCTCGCCGGGGGCCAGAAAAGGCCGCTGCACCATGCGCCAGGGCGAGTCGGGATACAGAAACGGCGCCAGCAAGGCCAGCAGGGCCACGAGTCCGAGAATCACCAGTCCCACCAGCGCGCCGCGGTTCTGGGAAAAGCGTTTGAAGAAACTCATGCGGCCTCCTTATGCGGCACTATGCTTGATGCGCGGATCGGCGAGCCGATAGATCACGTCAGTCAGCATGTTGAACAGGATCACCAGCAGCGCACAGAAGAAGAAGATGCCCAGCAGCAGGTTGTAGTCTCGCTGCATCAGCGCCTCGTACATCAGCCGGCCGATCCCGGGCCAGGCGAACACGGTCTCGGTGAGTACCGCGCCGCCGACCATCTGCCCGGCCTGCAGGCCGGCCAGGGTGATGATCGGCAATAGCGCGTTGCGCAGGATATGACGCCGCTGGATCACCCCCGGCGCCAACCCCTTGGCACGCGCCGTCTTGACGAAGTCCTGCTGCGAGACGCTGAGCATCGAGGTGCGCGTCATCCGGGTATAGACCGCCATGAAGAACAACCCCAGCGTCAGCGCCGGCAGAATCAGATGCACCGCGACATCGCCGACGTGAGTCAGGCCGGTATAGCCGGCGCCCACCGTCGAGTAGCCGTAGGCGGGCAGCCAGTCGAGCGTCACCGAAAAGACCAGCACCGCCATCATCGCTACCCAGTAGAGCGGCGTGGCGTAGAACAGCAGCGACAGCCCCATGATGATTGAACCCGATGGCCGCTTGGCGCGCATGGCCGCCAGTGTGCCGGCGAGGATGCCGAATGCCAGCGAGATCACGAACGCCGCCCCGGTCAGCAATAATGTCGCCGGCAATCGATCCAGGATCAGGTCGAGCACCGGCATCTGCTGGCGATAGGAGTAGCCGAAATCAAGCTGCAGCACGCCACTCATGTAGCGCCAAAGCTGAACCGGCAGCGACTGGTCGAGACCGAAGCGCTCGCGCAGATCCTCGAGGAACTGCTGATCGGTGGCGCCCGCCTCGCCGGCCATGACTGCCGCGGGATCACCGGGTGCGGCGTGAATCAGGAAGAAATTGAACACCAGGATCGCCAGCAGCACGATGACCGCCTTGACGACGCGACCCAGGATCAGAGACACATAGGGCATTGGCTCGTCCTCGCCGAGCGCCGGCAACCCAAAGTCGCCGGCGCTTGCTACCGAAGTTGGGGTCGTTTACTGCTCGATCCAGGCGTTCTTGAATCCATCGTTGAGCCCGATACCGGTGGTGATCAGGTCATGCACGCTGCAGCGATAGAGGGTCGGCTGCGCCAGTTCCATGATCCATGCCAGCGGCACGTCATCGTGGAGGATTTGCTGAACCTGGTCGTACATCGCCTGGCGTTGGTCGGGGTCGTTTTCCACCGCGGCGTCCGCAAACAGCTTATCGACCTGCGGATTCTCGTAGCCCTCGACGTTGTTCCACGGCGAGCCCTTGGCGATATTGCTGGAGAGGTAGGTCCGCGCGATGCCCAGCGACGGGTCGCCATACTGGAACAGGTAGGTGAAGGCGATGTCGTAGTCCCAGTCGCTGATCTTCTGGTTCCAGCCCGCCACGTCCGAGGATTCGGTTTCGATGTTGATGCCCACGTCCTCGAGGTTCTGGCGCACAGCTTCCGCCCAGCGGGTCCAGGTCTCACCGTAGGGCAGCGGCAACAACCTCACCGGCTCGCCGTCGTAGCCCATCTCGTCGAGCAGCGCTTCGGCCTTGTCCGGGTCGTAGGGGTAGGGTTCGAGATCGTCGTCGTGGGATGCCAGCGTCGAGCTGAACGGACCGTTGGGCACCTTGCCCAGCCCATTCCAGAGCACGTTCTTGGCGAAGTCGCGATCGATGGCGTACATCACCGCCTGACGGAAACGCTTGTCGGCGGTCGGCCCCTCGCGATTGTTGAGCCATAGCATGGCGAACGGATTGAAGTACTCGTTGCCCGCCTCCGTCATGCAGCTGTTATCCATCTCGGACAGACGCGGAATGTCGAAATTCTCTACTGACCCCGCCGGCATGACGTTGAGCGTGCCGTTTTCGTAGGCGGCAGCCCGTGACGCCGCATCCGGGATCACGTGCCAGTAGATCTTGTCGAGGTAAGGCTTGCCGGCCTCGTAGTAGTCCGGGTTCTTGTCCAGCTCGATCACCGAGCCACGATCCCACTTGGCGAACTCGAACGGACCGGTGCCGATCGGATGATTGTTGGCCGGATTGTTGTAGAAATCGGTGCCTTCATAGATGTGCCTGGGCACCATCGGCAAGGTGCCGACCTCAAACGCCTGAATGAAGGCCGGGAACGGCTGCTTGAGCGTGAAGACCACCGTCTTCTCGTCCGGCGCCTCGATACTGTCGACGTGATCGAGAATCGCCCGGGTTCGCGGGTTGGTCTCACGCAGGAACACATCAGCCGAGAACACCACGTCGGCAGCGGAGAACGCTTCGCCGTCGTGCCACTTCACATCGGGATGCAGATGGAAGGTGTAAGTCAGGCCGTCGTCGCTGATGTCCCAGGACGTCGCCAGTTGAGGCATCGGCTTGAGGTCGGCATCATAACGCAGCAACCCCTCGAAGATATTGCCGGCCACCCGCTGGGTCGGAGCATTCTGTACCAGCGGCAGCATCAGCCCAGGGGGCTCTGGCTGGATGGCGACGTTGGCGACACCGCCGGGTTGAGGCGTCTCCTGGGCGACGGCGGGCGCCGCGAAGGCGAGCGCGGCCGCCGTCAGACGGCCAGTCACGGACGATAGCAGGGTCATGGCAGATCTCATCGTTATTGGATTTGTCGAATCTTCGAACCACTGGTAAAGCGATGTTCAGAAAGCACTTGATGTATTCAGCGTCACCGCTCCGCTTCTTATTTTCAGCCCGTCAGCCCTCGAAATCGGGCTGAATGCGTTTTAACAGGCGCAGGTAGGCCTCCCACTCCGGATCGTGATCGGTCACGCCGTGGTCGGAATCCCACTTTTCGTACTGCTGCGCGGTGTGCTCGGCCAGGGCGTCGTCCACACGGCGAATCGTCATGCCGCTGCCCATCAGCGCGAGCTGCGCCCGACAGCTGCGCTCGAGGTTGTGCATGCGTTTGAACGCCTCGCCGACCGTACGTCCACATACCAGCATGCCGTGGTTGCGCAGCACCATGACCGGCTTGTCACCCAGATCCGCGACCAGTCGCTCGCGTTCGGCCAGATCCAGCGCGATCCCTTCATAATCGTGATAGGCGGTGCGGCCGTGGAACTCCATCGACCACTGGTTCAAGGGCAACAAACCCTCTTCCAGACACGAGACGGCGACACCGGCCACAGAGTGGGTATGCAGCACACAATGAACGTCCGGGCGCGCCTCGTGGATCGCACTGTGGATCGTGAAGCCGGCCTTGTTGATCCCGGCACGCTCCGGATCATCGATCACGTTGCCTTCGAGATCGACGGTCACCAGGTTAGCCGCGGTCACTTCCTCGAAGCGATAGCCGTAAGGGTTGATCAGGAAGTTCTCCTTGCCCGCCTCGGCACGCGCAGAGATATGCGTATAGATACTGTCATCCAGGCCGAAATGCGCGATCAGCCGATAGGCTGCCGCCAGGTCGCGACGTGCGGCCAGTTTCGAGGCCTGGTGAGCGTCAGTCGCCATATCCATCATCGATCTCCTGTGGGGGCATGCGGCAATGCCGTTAGCGTCGGCGACCGCGGATTCAGTCATTAACCTATCAGGCAATTTTCAAACTGTCGACACTCGACAGTCGACTCGCTAAGATCGCCACAGAGTCTGTGGACGATGCCAACCGCCAGCCAAACGAGATGACATGACGACGACCACACAGGGATTCGCCACCATTCAGCAGCGCGATCTGGTCAATCAGATTGCCGACATGCTGACGGAAGCGCTGCTCAAGGGAGAGTTCTCACCCGGGGTGCATCTGTCCGAAGCGCAACTGGCACGCGACTTCGGTGTCAGCCGCGCCCCGGTGCGGGAAGCGGCACGCCTGCTCGAAAGTCGTGGCATGCTGGTCTCCCAACCCCGGCGCGGATTCTTCGTTCGCACCTTCAACGCCGACGAGCTGGATGACGTCTACGACCTTCGCCTGTGCCTCGAACGCCACGCCGTTCGCCTGCTCGCCGGCAAGTTGACCGCCGAAATGGAAGCGGCGCTCAGCCATCAGCTCGAAACGATGCGCCAGGTGGCCCGCGACGGCACCGCCGTTCAACAGATCGAGGAGGATGTCGCGTTCCACCGCATGCTGTGCGAGTTCAGCGGTAACCAGCGCCTGGTGCGCGTATTCGACGAGCTTTGCCACGAGATGCGCTTCTGCATTCTGCTGATCGGTCAGCTCTACGATGACGCCATGCGCGTCGCCGATACCCACGAGCCGATTCTGGAAGCGCTGCGCACCCGCTCACCCGATGCCGGCGAGGCGGCGCTGGATTACCACATCGGCGTCGCCCAGCAGCGGGTAGTGGAGATGTTCCGGGAACGCACCCAGGGCTGACCGTGACCTCGGCGCCCGTGGGCACGGCTGATGTTTCTGGCCGCGCAGCACTGGCCTGCACGCCGATATAGCAGCCTGTCTGGCCAGTGGCGAAGACCTGCCGCCGATATCGAAACCCTTCCAACAAGGGAGACCACTATGCATGTCTTCGCCTGTGACGCTCACCGCGATCACGACCCGCAGTTCTTCGTCGTGCGCGGTCAGGTCCGCCGCAGCAACGAGCAGCCGGAACGGGCCGATCGCCTGCAGCGCTCTGCGGTCAGCGCGGGCCATACTCTCGTCACTGCGGAGGCGGAGGTCGACCACGACAGGCTGGCAACCGTGCACACCTCGCGCTATCTCGATTTCCTCGAACACATCCACACCCGCTGGCTGGCCCTGGAAGACCGCAACCCGGAGGAGGTGGTCGCCAACGTCCACCCCTTTCCCGGCGAGCCCTGCACCTACCCGGACCATCTGGTCGGGCGGGTCGGCTTTCACCTGGGCGATATGGCCGCCTCGATCGGGCCCGGCACCTGGCGTGCGGCGAGAGGTGCCGCGCAGTGCGCCCTGGGCGCGGCTCGCCACGTCCAGTCAGGCCATCGCCTCGCCTATGCGCTGTGTCGCCCGCCGGGGCACCACGCCTACGCAGAACGTGCCAACGGTTTCTGCTATCTCAACAACGCCGCCATCGCAGCCAGCGAACTGCGCCGCCATCATGCGCGGGTGGCGATACTCGATATGGACGTTCACCACGGTAACGGCACCCAGGGCATCTTCTACGACCGCGACGATGTGCTGACGGTCTCTCTGCATGCAGACCCCCACTTCATGACGCCCTTTTTCACCGGTCACGCGCATGAAACCGGGCGCGATGCCGGCGAGGGCTACAACCTCAACCTGCCGCTGCCCCAGGGGCTCGAGACCGATGGCTATCTGCGCCAACTGACCCGCGCCTGCGAGCGCATCGCCGACTTCGCCCCCGGCGCGCTCGTCGTCTCGCTCGGCCTCGACATCTACGAACACGACCCCTACCAGGGCGTCGCTGTGACCACGCAGGGATTTGCGCGGATCACCCGACAGATCTCCCAGCTCGGCCTGCCCACCGTCATCGTGCAGGAAGGTGGCTACCTCTCCGATGCCCTCGGCGACAACCTGGTCAGCGCGCTGTCGGGGTTCGAATGATGACGAGTCACACAGACGACACCACGGACGTCCTCGCGGCCACGGCCCTGACGGTGTCGCCAGAGACCGCCCAACGGGTGCTGGCCGAGCGCTTCGGCCTCGCTGCCACCCTTGAGCCGCTCAGCGGCGAGCGCGACTGCAATTTTCGCGCGGCGACGGCCGACGGCCAGCGCTACCTGCTCAAGTTCACCCATCCGGCGGAGCGCCAGGCGGTGAGCGATTTTCAGGTCCGCGCGCTGATGCACCTGGCCGAACACGACCCGGCCCTGCCGGTTCCGCGGGTGCTGCGTGACCGCGATGGCGATCCGGCGCCACCGCTGCGCCTCGATGACGGCCGCGTCAGTCACGTGCGTCTGTCGACCTTCCTGCCCGGCACGCCGCTGGCCGACCGCGTGGCCTCCCGGTGCTTCCAGTCCAGGCTTGGCGGCTGGCTGGCGCGGATCGACGTCGCCCTGGCCGACTTCGACCACCCGGTTCGCGAGCTGTCGATGCCATGGGACCTGCAGCGCGCCGACGACCTGCTGCCACAGACCGATAGCCTCGATGACGCCTCGCGCCAGCGCATCCGCTACCTGCTCCAGCGCTTCGCCGAGCAGCTGCGTCCGCGCCTGGTGGCGCTGCCGCGTCAGCCGATCCATAACGACCTCAACGGTCACAACGTGCTGTTCACCCCGACCGCAGACGACGCCCTGCCCGAGCACCCCGCCGCGATCATCGATTTCGGCGACATGCTGTTCGCCCCGCGGGTGGTCGACCTCGCCGTGGCCGCGGCCTACCAGATGAAGGATGTCTCCGATCCGCTGGCGGGAGCCCTGGCGCTGGTCGCCGGCTATCATGCCCATTCAGCGCTCGACGATGCGGAGTGCGCACTGCTGCGCGGCTTGATCGAGACCCGGCTGGCGATGGCGATTACCGTCTCCACCCATCGCGCCAGACGCTACCCGCAAAACGCCGACTACCTGCTGCGCAATACGGCGGCTTCCCGCCGGGCCCTGGAGCACTGTCTGAATCTGTCCGCGGCGACGTTTCAGCACCGCCTGGACGAAGCCCTCGATTCAACCTTCAATTCACCGGGTACGGGAGCATGAACATGCACGAGCCCAGCGTGAAAGATGACGATGCCGTCGAAGCGTTCCTGCTGGCGCGGCGCCAGCGACTGCTCGGCGCCTCCTATCGCCTGTTCTATCGGCGGCCGTTCCATCCCGTGCGCGGTGAGGGCGTGTGGCTCTTCGACCGCCACGGCACGGCGCACCTGGACGCCTACAACAACGTCGCCTGTGTCGGCCACTGCCACCCAAAGGTCGTGGAAGCCATCGCCACCCAGGCGGCCACGCTCAATACCCATACCCGCTACCTGCACGAGACGATCCTCGACTGCGCCGAACGGCTGATCGACTCGCTGCCGGCGCCCCTCGAACAGCTGGTCTTCACCTGTTCAGGCAGTGAAGCCAACGATCTCGCCCTGCGCATGGCCCGCGCCTTCACCGGCGGCGAGGGACTGATCGTCACCGAGCTGGCCTATCACGGCGTGACCCAGGCGATCGCCGAGGCGTCGCCCTCTCTCGGCAGCAAGGTCAAGCTAGGCACGCGCGTGCGCACCGTGCCGGCGCCCGTGAATCGCGGTGACGGCGCAGCGGCGATGGGCGCACGCTTCGCCGACGGCGTGCAGGCCGCGATCGACGATCTCGCCGCCCACGGCATCCGTCCCGCCGCGCTGCTGCTGGACAGTATCTTCTCCAGCGACGGCATCGTGACCGATCCGGTCGGGTTTCTCGCCCCGGCGGTAGAGACGATCCGGCGAGCCGGCGGGCTCTATATCGCCGACGAAGTGCAGGCCGGGCTCGGCCGCACCGGCGTCCTGTGGGGCTTCCCCCGCCATGGTGTCAGGGCCGATCTGGTCACGCTCGGCAAACCGCTGGGCAACGGTCACCCGGTAGCAGGGGTTGTCGGCCGGCGCGATGTAATGGACCACTTCGGGGAGACGGCACGCTATTTCAATACCTTCGGCGGCAATCCCGTGGCCTGCGCCGCCGCGCTGGCCGTTCAAAGCGTCATCGCCGAGGAGGATCTGGTGGCACAAGCCGCAGCGGTCGGTGCCGATCTTCATGCCGCCCTGCGTCAGCTTGCTGCCACCACTTCCCGACTCGGCGCGGTGCGCGGCTCGGGGCTGCTGGCCGGTGTCGAGGTGCTCGATGCCGACGGCGCGCCGGACGCCGCCCTCGCGCAGGCGCTGGTCGACGGCCTGCGCGAGCGCCAGGTACTGATCAGCGCCACCGGGCCACAGGCCAATGTGCTGAAGATCCGCCCGCCGCTGGTCTTCACCCGCATGCACGTCGAGCGTCTGTGCGAGGTGCTCGAGGAGACCCTGAGCGACGCCCTCGACGAATAGCGCGGCAGCGATGGACCCCAACAATGATAAAGCCCCAAAAAACGAAGCCACGGTCAACAGCCGGCATCCTCAGCCAAACGACGGTGCTCAAGGCGAGTGGCGATGAGTTCGAGCGCGGCTGGCGCCACTGCGATCGGCACGCATACGTTACACAGCGTTGGTTTCAAGTACTCGAAATCGGCGAACTGCTCACGCCTTGACACCTTGCGCACGTACACCGGGAGTGGCGCAACGGACATTCGGCTACGCCCGTGGCAAGATGGCCTTTTGAGACGCGACACGCTCAATATGACCTCTCCCACCTTGACTCAAATACGCCACTGGGTCTTCGACATGGACGGCACGTTGACCGTTGGCGTGCATGACTTCCCCGCCATTCGCCGTCATCTCGAAATCCCCGAGGGCGCCGACATTCTCCACCACCTGGAAACGCTTCCCGCTGCCGAACGTGACGCCAAGCACGCCTGGCTGCTAGAGCATGAGCGCGAGCTGGCGATGCGTTCGACTGCTGCCACCGGCGCCATCGAACTCATTCAGACGCTAGGCGAGCGCGGCTGCCGGCTCGGCATTCTGACCCGCAACGCCAAGGCGCTGGCTCACATCACGCTGGAAGCGATCGGGCTCGCCGACTGCTTCGCCCCCGACGACGTGCTCGGACGCGACGAGGCACCGCCCAAACCCCATCCCGGTGGCCTCGATCACTTCATCCGACGCTGGAATGTCACGCCGGCGGCTCTGGTTATGGTGGGCGACAGCCATATCGACATGGCCTGCGGGCGAGCAGCCGGCGCGCAAACCGTACTGGTCAACGCGCCGCAGGCCCGGGAGACGAGAGACGCCGATTGGCATCTCGCGGATTGTCGGGCGCTGGCCAAGAGACTCGTCAACGGCAGCTGATCATTTCTATCGCTCCCATCATCCCCATCACTCCCGAAGCGTCGCATCAGCGCGCTCGGTGACCAGGCGCTGCCCTCCCTTTCCCTGATCGATAGCGGCCAGATAGGCGTCAGATGCCGGGGATGCCGATTGGGCCTGGCGCATCGGGGATCGGCGAACATCCGCCCAGCACCAGGGTAGCGCCCAGCATAATCGTCACCAAAAACAACACTTTAGCTGCATGCATATCGCCGGCCTCCTGAGTTCATGTGCCACGAGTCTAGACGATAGATGGACGCGCTCCATCGCTCCGCTCGATTTTCGTATTTGCAAGAGGCGAAAGGACTTCACGACAAGCCTTAACCGATGCTACAAATAACAACCTTGGGAATAGAGTTAAACCGTGGTTAATTAGACAGGGTCGCTAATCGTTTGCCGTCGAAGCATGGGCTCTGCGATCCCATGAATCAGCGCGCTGACAGAGAGCTGCCCCCGACACTCATGTGGGTGAGCACAATCGCTGGGTGTCTGAGAACCCAAAGCTCGAGAATCAGGAGATGGACCATGAAGCGAGGTTTACAACGTTCGGTACTGCTCGGTGTCGCGAGCGTGATCCTCGGCATCTTGCTCGCTCTCCCCGCCAGCGCTCAGGACACCGGCCAAAACGTGAGCCAGAACAAGTTCAAGGCAGTGACCACCTTTACGGTCATTGCGGACATGGCGCAGCACGTGGCCGGAGACGCCGCAACGGTGGAGCCGATTACCCGGCCGGGCGCCGAGATCCACAACTATGCGCCGACCCCGCGCGACATCCTGCGTGCCCAGGATGCGGACATGATCCTGTGGAACGGGCTCGATCTGGAACGCTGGTTCGAGCGCTTCTTCCACAATCTGAAGGACGTGCCCAGTGTGGTGGTATCGAAAGGCATCGAGCCGATCAGCATCGCCGAGGGTCCGTATGACGGCAAGCCCAACCCGCATGCCTGGATGTCGCCGACAAGCGCCTTGATCTACGTCGACAACATCCGCGACGCGTTCATCGAGCACGACCCGGCCAACGCCGAGACCTACCGCAACAACGCCGAGCGCTACAAGCATGAGATCGAGACCGCCGTTGCGCCCATCCGCGAGTCGCTGGCGCAGATTCCCGAGGAAAATCGCTGGCTGGTGACGAGCGAAGGCGCGTTCTCCTATCTGGCGCGGGATTTCGGCCTGCGCGAGCGCTACCTGTGGCCGATCAATGCCGATCAGCAGGGCACGCCACAGCAGGTTCGCCAGGTCATCGATGTCATTCGCGCCAACGACATTCCGGCGATCTTCAGCGAGAGCACCGTCTCCGACAAACCGGCGCAGCAGGTGGCCCGCGAGACAGGCATCCACTACGGCGGCGTGCTCTACGTCGACTCGCTCAGCGAATCCGACGGCCCGGTACCGACCTATATCGATCTGCTGCGCGTCACTTCGGAGACGATCGTCAAAGGCCTGACCCAGGGGGCGTCATCATGACAACCATCGAGGCTAACACGACATCGACCAACCCCGAGGCGCCATCGGCCGACGTCGAGACAGCTGGTGCCGGCATCCACGTGACCGATGCTGCCGTGATCTATCGCAACGGTCATACCGCCCTGCGCGACACCAGCTTCGAGATCCCCACCGGTACGATCACCGCGCTGGTGGGCGTGAACGGTTCCGGCAAGTCGACACTGTTCAAGGCGATCATGGGGTTCGTGCGTCTGGCTCGAGGCGACATTCGGGTGCTTGGCCTGCCGGCCAAAACGGCGCTCAAGCGCAATCTGATCGCCTACGTGCCACAGTCGGAAGAGGTCGACTGGAACTTCCCGGTGCTGGTCGAGGACGTGGTGATGATGGGGCGCTACGGCCACATGGGGATGCTGCGAATTCCCAAGCGGGCCGACCACGACGCGGTCGAAACCGCGCTGGAACGCGTCAGCATGAGCGAATTCCGCCAGCGTCAGATCGGCGAACTCTCCGGCGGCCAGAAAAAGCGCGTGTTCCTGGCCCGTGCGCTGGCCCAGGATAGCCGGGTGATCCTCCTCGACGAGCCGTTCACCGGGGTCGACGTCCAGACCGAAGATCAGATCATACGGCTGCTGCGCGAACTGCGCGCCGAGGGGCGGGTGATGCTGGTCTCGACCCACAATCTCGGGTCGGTGCCGGAATTCTGCGACCGCACGATAATGATCAAGGGCACGGTGCTCGCCCATGGGCCCACCGACGAGATATTCACCCAGACCAACCTGGAGCGCGCCTTCGGCGGGGTGCTGCGCCATTTCGTGCTCGATCAATCCCAGCAGCCCGGCGTGCCACCCCATGCCGTGGGCGTGTTCACCGACGACGAGCGCCCGCTGGTGCTGCAGAACGGTATTGCCGCGCGGCGCCACCGCAGTACCGGAAAGGGAGGCTCCCGCTGATGGACCTCCTCATGCCGTTCGGCTATCTAGTCGAGCCCTTCGGTTATGGCTACATGCGCAACGCGATGTGGGTGTCGGCACTGGTCGGCGGCGTCTGCGCGTTTCTCTCCTGCTACCTGATGCTCAAGGGCTGGTCGCTGATCGGCGATGCGCTGTCGCATTCGATCGTGCCCGGCGTCGCCGGCGCCTACATGCTGGGACTGCCGTTTTCGCTCGGTGCTTTCTTTGCCGGCGGACTCGCCTCGGCGGCAATGCTGTTTCTCAACCAGCGCAGCAAGCTGAAAGAAGACGTGATCATCGGTCTGATCTTCAGCTCGTTCTTCGGACTGGGGCTGTTCATGGTGTCGCTGTCGCCGACCTCGGTGAACATCCAGACCATCGTGCTCGGCAACATCCTGGCGATCACGCCCACCGATACGCTGCAGCTGGTGACGATCGGCGTGGTCTCGCTGGTCATCCTGCTGGCCAAGTGGAAGGATCTGATGGTGACGTTCTTCGACGAGAGCCACGCCCGCTCGATCGGGCTCAACCCCACCGCGCTCAAGATCCTGTTCTTTACCCTGCTGGCGGCATCCACGGTCGCGGCGTTGCAGACGGTGGGCGCGTTTCTGGTGATCTGCATGGTCATCACGCCGGGAGCCACGGCCTACCTGCTGAGCGACCGCTTCCCGCGGCTGCTGATCATCGCGGTGACGATCGGCACGCTGACCAGCGTCTTCGGCGCCTACGCCAGCTATTTTCTCGATGGCGCCACCGGCGGCATCATCGTGGTGCTGCAGACATCGATTTTCCTGATGGCGTTCCTGTTCGCGCCCAAGCACGGCATGCTGGCGGCAAGACGCCGTGCCGCGGCGTCCCTGGCTCGTGAGCCGGCGCCTGCGCCACGCGAGCCGATGCCGTCGAGGCGATCTTCGGCAACCGACTCCACGGAGCCCCACCGATGAACTGGCTCGATACCCTGTTGATGCCGTTCCAGTTCGGCTTCATGGTCAACGCCATGGTCATCGCCGTGCTGGTCACCGTGCCGATGGCCCTGCTCTCCTGCTTTCTGGTGCTCAAGGGCTGGTCGCTGATGGGGGATGCCATCTCCCACGCCGTCTTTCCGGGCGTGGTGATTGCCTATCTGATCGGTATTCCCTACGCCATCGGCGCCTTCGTCGCCGGCATGTTCTGCGCCGTGGCCACCGGCTTTCTCGAGGAAAACAGCCGGATCAAGCAGGATACGGTGATGGGAATCGTCTATTCCGGCATGTTCGGCATCGGCCTGGTGCTCTACGTCAAGATCCAGTCGACGGTCCATCTCGATCACATCCTGTTCGGCGATATTCTGGGGGTCGCCTGGCGCGACATTTTGGAATCGGCGCTGATCGCCTTGATCACCGTCGGCGTCATCGGTCTCAAGTGGAAGGACTTCCTGCTCCACGCCTTCGACCCGACCCAGGCCCGGGCGGTCGGTCTGCGAACCCGGATGCTGCACTACGGCCTGCTCTGCCTGATCTCGCTGACCATCGTCGGCGCCTTGAAAGCCGCCGGGATCATTCTCGCCATTGCCCTGCTGATCGCCCCCGGCGCCATCGCCTTCCTGCTGACCCGACGCTTCAGCACCATGCTGCTGCTGTCGGCAGTGATGTCCGCCGTCATCGCCTTTCTCGGCGTCTATCTCTCGTTCTTCCTCGACAGCGCGCCGGCCCCGACCATCGTGCTGCTGTTCTCGATCGTCTTCGGGATCGCGTTCCTCGTTTCGACACGACGTGTGGCAAGCCGAGAAACGAAAGCGGGGTAAGGCATTTTGGCCTTACCCCGTCTCCGATGCGAACGGCGACACCTTCCTCAGACGGAGGGCGACTCGACGGCCACCCGCGGCCGGCTCGCCAGGCTCACCCCGATCAGCGTCACCGCCGCCAGCGGCATCGCCACCAGCACGCTGTTCCAGCCCATCGGCTTGCCCAGCGCGATCTCCCACACCAGCGTCACCACGCCGCCGACGATCATTGCCGACAGCGCCCCGGCCGGCGTGGCGCGCGGCCATAGCAGCGCCGCCAGGAACACCGGCGTGATCGCGGCGCCGTACATGCCGTAGGAGTACATCTGCATCGCCAGCACGCTGGGGAAGAAGGCGCCCAGCACCCAGGCCAGAATACCCAACCCGACGACGGTCAGCCGGTTGACCAGCAGCGCCTTTCGCGCCGGGATATCGAGCTTCAATAGGCCACCGAGGATGTCCTGGGTCAGACTGGCCGAGGCGGAGAGCAGATAGCTATTCCCCGTCGTCAGCAGCAGCGCCACGAGCGACGCCAGCAACAGGCCGCCGACCACCGTGGGCAACCCTTCCCGGGCCAGCGTCATCATCGCCGTGGATGGCGTGATATCCGGGAACATCACGCGTGTGGCGCAGACCAGCAGTACGATCAGCGAGGTACACGCGATCGACGCGATGACCAGGCCCATGGCGGCTTTCTTGGCCGTGGCCGGGTCACGCGCGGCGGCAAAGCGCTGGAACAGATTCTGGTCGCCCAGAATCAGCAGGAACAGCGGCAGGAAGTAGCCCAGCGCCTGCCACGGCGACAGCCCGCCCAACAGGGTGTGGTGCGTGGCCGGCAGCGCGTCCATCATGTCGCCGAGACCGCCCAGCCGGGTCAGCACTATCGGCGCCGCGATCAGCATGCTGCCAAAGATGATGATCGCACTCAGGTAGTCGGTGTACGCCACCGAGACCAGGCCGCCCATGGTCGCCAGGCCAATCATGATCGCCGCGGCGATCAGCACGCCCTGCCACACCGGCAGACCGAACGCCAGGTTGAGCGCCTGCCCCGCCCCGGTGAACTGATACGAAACGATGCCGACGTAGGCCAGCAGGATGATCAGCGAAGCGATCGAGCGCGCCGTGGGGCCGAAACGCTCCTCGATCAATCCGGGAATCGTGGTCGCCCGCGAGCGGCGCATCTTCTGCGCCAGCAGGAAGTAGACCACCAGCGCGGCGATCGGCGTCCCGGCGAAGAAGAAGATTGCCGCCCCCGGCCCGTGCTGGAACACGAAGCTGGCACCGCCGACGATCGAGCCCGACCCTACGAAAGTGGCCAGCAGCGTCGCGGTCAGTACCAGCGTGGAGAGCGAACGCCCGGCCACGATGAAGTCGGTGTCGTCGTGGACCTTGCGTCGCGAGAAATAAAGCCCGATGACGACCATCAATACGATATACGCGATGACGAAGAATGCCTGCATGATCGCAGTCTCCTGTTTTGATTGTTATGAGTTGTGATCTTTGTGGGGTGTGGTTGATTCCGGATCGGGCTGGATCAGTGGCCAAGGCGATCCTTGATCGCGCGGCCGCCCTGCATGATCAGCGACAGATGCTTGCCCTGGCCGGTCAGCAGGCTCATGTCTTCCAGCGGATTGCCGTCAACCACGATCAGGTCCGCCCACGCCCCCGGCGCGATGCAGCCGATCTCGCCTTCCATGCGCAGCAGCTTGGCCGCGGTGGAAGTGGCACTGCGAATCACCTCGTGCGGCGGCAGCACCTGAGAGCGGATCACGAACTCTTCCGACTGGTGCGGATGCATCTCGCCGAGCAGATCGGTGCCGTAGGCCATGGGCAGCCCCGCTTCGTGCATGGTGATCAGGCTCTCGAGCCCGGCCAGGCGGACGTCGTCGATCTTGGCGACCGACTCGGGCTTGAGACCGTAGTCGGCACCTTCGATCTTGAGGCGTTCGTAGGTGACCAGCGTCGGGCAGGCCATGGCACCGCGTTCGGCGGCCAGGCGGGCCGTGTCCGCCTCGATCAGATTGCAGTGTTCGAGGGAACGCACCCCGGCCTCGACGGCGCGGCGAATCGCTTCATCGGTGTAAAGATGGGCGCTGACGTAGGTCTGGGCGTTGCTGGCCTCTTCGACGATGGTTTTGAGCTCGTCCACCGAGAAGCTCAAAAACTCGATCGGATCGCTCGGCGACGAGACGCCACCGTTGGCCATCACCTTGATGAACTGCGCACCGGCCTTGATCTCCTGACGCACGGCACGGCGCACCGATTCGACGCCATCGCAGATACGCCCCATCGAACCGAGGCGCCGGGTCTGGTACTGGTCGTCGCGCTCGTCATAGAAGCCGCGGTAATCGTTGTGGCCGCCGGTCTGGGAAAGCGCCTTGCCGCAGATCACCAGCCGCGGGCCGACGAAGTGGCCTTCCGCCACCGCCTGCTGGATGCCGCGATCGGCGCCGCCGACATCGCGGACCGTGGTGAAGCCGCGCATCAGCATGCCCTTCAGGATCGGGGTTGCGCGGGCAGCGATCAAGGAATCCGGCAGCAGCGCGTTGGCGCCGAGATCGGCGGTGGTCGCAATGACGTGAACGTGACAGTCGATCAGGCCCGGCATCAGTGTGCGCCCTTCGAGATCGATCACGCGGGTGTCCCGTGGCGCTTCGATCGGCGTGTCGGAAACCTGGACGATACGGCCGTTCTCGACGAGAACGTGTACTCCGGCACGCGGCTCGGGGGACGAACCATCGACCAGACTGGCGTTACGGAACAGAACGGCTTGCGAGGAGCGTGAAGAGGAAAATTCGGTCATGAATTGGGCTCTCGGGAGGCATTATTGTGCTTGGGAGGTACTGTCGTGATAGTCATCCAAATACGACTTGAGCCTAACCAGCGCTTCGAGCCCCTGAAAAGCGTTAAAAATGCATGCCAGCATGCGGCCAGCGCATCGATCCTGCGTCGGGCGATCAACCTTCCTGCGGCGCCATCTCCAGCAGCCAGCGCTTGAAACAGCGCGTGGCGACATTCTCCCGACGTTCGTCCGGCGTGATCAGAAAATAACCGCCCCCGTGGCTCGCCCAGTGATCAGTCGCGCGGACCAGCCGCCCCCTGTCGATCTGACTGTCGATGACGTGTTGCCAACCCAGCACGATGCCTTCGCCAAGTACCGCCATTTCGACCAGTGGCGGGTAGTGATTGATGGCGATGGCGTTGTTCAGGCTCACCGTCGGCAAATGGTGATAGCGAAACCAGTCACGCCAGGAAATCCACAGACTCTGGGCATCCTCGAGCACCAGCAGCGTCTCCTCACTCAACTGCTCCGGCGTCAACCCCGAGTCCGGCCCCACGCCATGACGCTCCCGGCAGGCGTCGAGATAACCGGGCGCACAGACCGGAAAGACTTTCTCCGGGATCAGATAAGTGGTCTCGAATCCCGGCAGAGATGCCTGCTTCAAGTAGTAAAGCCCGATATCGAACTCGAAGGACGACAGCGACGTCACTCCATCGCGCACGATCAGACGCAGCTTGATATTGGGATATTGACGCCGAAACCGACCCAACCGGGGTGCCATCCAGAACTGCGCCACGCCGGCGGTGCAAGCCACCGTCAGCTCGCTCTCGCCGGTACTTTTCATCACCTCGGCGGTGGCATTGACGCAGTCGTCCAGGATCGAGCGCACCTGCAGCGCATAGGTTTCCCCCGCGCGCGTCAGCGCCAGCTGGCGCTGCTCGCGGATGAAAAGCTTGCGTCCCAGGAACTGCTCCAGGTGAACGATCTGCCGACTCACCGCGCTCTGGGAAAGGTTCAGCTCGACGGCGGCACGAGTAAAACTCATGTGCCGAACGGCCGCCTCGAAGGCGATCAGGGCGTTGAGCGGCGGCAGCGGTGACATGCGCATGAAAAGCTCCACGGAGACAACGGAGAGGAGCAGGATACGTCATCGCGACGTCGAGAACGCTAGCCGCGATCGCGAATGAAATCGATGAAGGCCCGCAGCGGCGCGGGCACCAGCCGGCGATCCGAATAGTAGAGATAAGGCCCGGTGAAACCTTGCCACCAGGGTTCGAGCACCGGTACCAGCCCGCCACTGGCGAGATACGGTTCCAGCCACTGCTCGAAGAGCATGATCAGGCCGACGCCTTGCAACGCCGCTTCGACACCGAGGTCCACGCCACCACCGATGCTGACCGTCAACGGCCCGGCGGGCTCGATGCGAACCGACTCTTCCCCGCGTTCGAACTCCCACGGCGGCAGATTGCCGTTGGTGAAGCGGCCACGAATGCAGGCGTGCTGCAGCAGGTCGCGGGGATGTTCGGGCGTGCCACAGCGCGCCAGATAGTCGGGCGAAGCGGCCAGCGCGAAACGTTGCTCTCGTGGGCCGATGGGCACGGCGATCATGTCCTGCTCGAGCAGTTCATCGTAGCGAATGCCGGCATCGAAGCCTGCCGCCAGCGTATCCGTCGCCGCGCTGTCGGCGGTGATCTCCACGCGGATCTCCGGATAGGCCTTGAGGAAGTCGGGCAGGATCGATGGCAGAATCAACCGCGCCGCGCTGACCGGCACGTTGAGACGCAACGTGCCGGCCGGGCGATCCCGGAACCCGTTGACCGCGTCCAGCGCGCTTTCCACTTCCTCGATCGCCGGCGCCAGCCGCGAGACCAGCGCGGCGCCGGCCTCGGTCAGCGTCACCGCCCGGGTGGTGCGATGGAACAGTCGAATAGCGAGGGCGGTCTCGGCGCGGCGCACCGCATCGCTCAAGCGCGACGGGCTGGTGGCGGTGAGCCGTGCCGCTTCGCGAAATCCCTTGGCCTTGGCAACGGCCAGCACCGCCTGGAGATCACCGAGATCGGCGCTCATTGTGCATTTCTCCGTACGAGCTGTATCGATTGGCTGGAATAGTCGCACAGCATCGAGAGGTCTACGATAAAACCGTCCGACATCCGCTATTCGACACAGGAGTGAACGCATGTCCCTCATCGACAAAGCCGGTACTTATACCCTCGGCGATCGCCAGGTCAAACGACTGGGCTACGGGGCGATGCAGCTCGCCGGCCCCGGCGTATTCGGTCCGCCCAAGGATCCGGCGCGTGCCGTGCAGGTGCTGAAGGACGCGATTGCTGCCGGCATCGATCATATCGACACCTCGGATTTCTACGGCCCGCACATCACCAATCAGCTGATCAAACAGGCACTGCACCCTTATCCCGACGATCTCTGCCTCGTCACCAAGGTCAGCGCCCGACGCGATGAAACCGGCGCCTGGCTGCCCGCGCTTTCGCCGGCAGAGCTGACCCAGGCGGTGGAAGACAACCTGCGCAATCTGGACCTGGAGCAGATGGAGGTCGTCAACCTGCGCAGCATGCTGGACGTGCACGGGCCGGCCGAAGGCTCGCTGGAGGCGCCGCTGACGACCCTCGCCGAACTCCGCGAGCGCGGCCTGATCAAGCACATCGGGCTGAGCAACGTCACTGCCAGGCAGGTCGCCGATGGACAGAAGATCGTGCCCATCGTCTGCGTGCAGAACCAGTACAACCTGGCCAATCGGGCCGATGATTTGCTGATCGATCAGCTCGCCGCGGACGGCATTCCCTACGTGCCGTTCTTCCCGCTGGGCGGATTCACGCCCCTGCAGTCGGACACGCTCTCCGACGTGGCGAAGACGCTCGAGGCCACGCCGATGCAGGTGGCGCTGGCCTGGCTGCTCAAGCGCTCGCCCAACATTCTGCTGATCCCCGGCACCTCATCGCCCGGGCATCTGCAGCAGAATATCCAGGCGGCCGCGCTGGAGATCCCCGCGGCGCAGATGGCGTTGCTGGATCGTATCGGCGGTCAGTAGAGTGATCGACGCGGGCGCGCTCGGAAGCGTCGCGGCGGTCTCATTTCGTGTCCTAATCCCGTGTCGTCAAACGCTCCCAGAACGCTTCGGCGAAAGCCGGCAGCGTTGTCCTGGCGCGGGTCACGTGAATCTCGACGGGGATGTCCCAGGCCGGTCCAAGCGCCCGGACCAGTTGCTCCTCGCGCCATTCCGACTCCGCCAGGATGAGCGGCAGCCAGGCCATGCCCTTGTTCTCCAGCGCCATCGACATCAATACCGCCGCCAGGTGGCTCGAGAACAGCGGCGCTCGTGGGGCGAATTCAGCATTGCTGCGCAGCCGGTGGGAAACGATGCGCCCCAATCCCGACGCATCGGTGTAGGCCAGATACGGAACGGCGGGATCGTCCGCCGGCAGGAATTCGGGATCGAGGCCCGCCGCTGCGTCCTTGCCCTCGCCGAGTTTTCTGCTCAATTCCGCACCGATCAGCGGTACCAGGGTGTCCTTGGCGATCTTTCGACTCTCGAACCGGCCCGGATCGAGCCGCGTGGGTACCTCCGGGTGACGGTGACTGAGCAGGAAATGCACCCGCCCCTGCGTCAGCCTCTGCTCGCATTCCGCCATGCTCTCGGTATGGAGCTGCAGCGCCTCGATCGGCGCCCCCTTCTCGACCTGACGGATCCAGCGCGGAAAGAACGTGAACGACAGCGAATGTGTCGCCGCGAACTGCAGCGTTCGGGCGGCCTTGCCCGCCACCTCCCGAACCTCTTCACGCAACCGATGCAGACGGGTGGCGGACTCGAGAGCGCCGCCCTGCATCGCCCGCCCCGCCTCGGTCAGCGACGTCCCCTGTGGCGTACGCACGAACAGGGTGACGCCCATCCACGTCTCCAGCGCCCGTATCCGTCGGCTAAAGGCCGGCTGGGTGATATGGCGCGCCTCCGCGGCACGCACGAAGCTGCCGTGCTCCGCCAGCGCAATGAAATCTTCGAGCCAGACCAGTTCCATGGGTCGATTCCTGTGACCGGATGCCAATAGCAATGCCGTTTCGGCATGACTAACCTCGTTAATAGCATTGGTTGGCGAGCCGGGGCCAGGGCTATCGTGGCTTTCACCATCCCCTGTCGAGTATTCCGCCATGCGTATTGTGGACATCCGTGAACAGACCGCATCGATCGCCTCCCCCATCGCCAATGCCTATATCGATTTCTCCAAGATGACCTGTTCGGTCGTTGCGGTCGTCACCGACGTGATCCGCGACGGCAAGCCGGTCATCGGTTACGGCTTCAACTCCAACGGCCGCTACGGCCAGGGTGCGCTGATGCGCGATCGCTTTCTGGCGCGGGTGCTGGAGGCCGATCCCGAGACGCTGATCGATCACGATCGCGACAACCTGGACCCGTTCGCCATCTGGAAGACCTTGATGACCAACGAGAAGCCGGGCGGCCACGGCGAGCGCTCGGTGGCGGTCGGCACGATCGACATGGCGGTCTGGGACGCCGTGGCCAAGATCGAAGGCAAGCCGCTCTATCGACTGCTGGCGGAGCGCTACCGTGATGGGCAGGCCGATGACAAGGTGTGGGTCTACGCCGCCGGCGGTTACTACTACCCCGGCAAGGACCACTCGAAGCTGCAGGAGGAGATGCGGGGCTATCTCGATCGCGGCTACAGCGTGGTCAAGATGAAGATCGGCGCCGCCCCGTTGGACGAGGACCTGCGCCGGATTGACGCGGTGCTGAAGGTGGTGGGAGACGGCAGCCGCCTGGCGGTCGACGCCAACGGGCGCTTCGACCAGGCGACGGCCATCGCCTACGCCGAGGCGCTCAAGCCCTACGGCCTGTTCTGGTACGAAGAGGCCGGCGATCCGCTCGATTACGCCTTGCAGGCGGAACTGGCGAACCACTACGAGCTGCCCATGGCGACCGGCGAAAACCTGTTCTCGCATCAGGATGCCCGCAACCTGCTGCGCTACGCCGGCATGCGCCCGGATCGCGACTACCTGCAGTTCGACTGCGCGCTCTCCTACGGGCTGGTGGAGTATCTGCGTACGCTCGATGTCATGGCCGAGATGGGCTGGTCCAGCCGCCGCGTGGTACCCCACGGTGGCCACCAGATGTCGCTCAATATCGCCGCCGGCCTGCACCTGGGCGGCAACGAATCCTACCCGGACGTGTTCCAGCCCTTCGGCGGTTTCGCCGACGGCATCCAGGTGGAAGATGGCTACGTTGCCCTGCCCGAGGTCCCGGGCGTCGGCTTCGAAGCGAAGTCGGCGCTCTACAAGGTCATGCGCGAACTCGGCGGCGAGTGAAGGTTGTGCGCATCGACGTCAAAAGATATGTTATAAAATAACATTTATGATATCGATGAGCACTCATGAACCTCACCGTACCGCCGCTACCGGATGTCGCCGCTGGGCGCGAACCGGAACCGTCCAGGGCATCGTCTTGCCGCGCCCTGCAACACGTCGGCATGCAGGGCATCGCCACCCGCCTGCAATGGGAGGATGGCACTCGGCTGCCCGCCACCGCCGACGTCAGTGTCGATCTCGCCGCCGGCCAGCGCGGTATTCACATGTCCCGGCTCTATCGGCTGCTGGACCGACTCGACGAGTCGCCGCTGACACCGGCCGGATTGACGACGCTGGGTAACGCCTTGCTGGATAGCCAGCAAGGCATCAGCCAGGTCCTGATGCTGGCGCTGCACTTCGAGCTGCCATTGCGACGCCCGGCCCTGCTCAGCGACGCGAGCGGATGGCGTCACTATCCGTGCAGGCTGGAATTGAAAGGCAGCCGAGAAGCGCTTGAGACCATACTGACGCTATCAATCGACTACGCCTCCACCTGCCCCTGCTCGACCGCGCTGGCGCGCCACGCCATGGCCCGGGACTGGCGCCATTGGGTGGAAGAACAGAGGCATGCCGACATCGATGCCGGGACCGTCGCCGACTGGATCGAGCACCAGGGCGCTTTCCCCACGCCGCACAGTCAGCGCAGCCGGGCCGCTCTCTCGCTCACGCTAAGTCCCCGGGCGGCATTCGCCGCTGCCGATCGTATCGATACTTTCGAGCGCTTGCTGCAGACACCGGTTCAGACACTGGTAAAACGGATCGACGAGCAGGCCTTTGCAGAGCGCAATGGCGCCAACCTGATGTTCTGCGAGTATGCCGCCCGACGTCTGGCCGAGGGCTGCGATGCCCAACCCGACGTCACGGGCTATCGCATCGAGATCGTCCATGCCGAAAGCCTGCATGCCCATGATGCGATTGCCGTGGTGGAACGCGATTTCGAGCCATGGCGCCCTGCAGCGGAGAGGGCCGGATCCCTCGCGAAATACGAACCGCCCCGCTAGGCTGATCGAGCCATCAGAGACTTCGTCAGCGGGTCGCCACCCGTTCCACCACCTTTCGTATCCACTCCAGGAGCCGGAAATGTCCAACGATGCCCCCGTGGTCATGATCAGCGGTGCCAACCGCGGCATCGGCGCCGCCATCGCCGAGACGCTTCACGCTGCTGGCTGGCGCGTCAGCCTCGGCTGCCGAAGCGAGCCCGTCGAACGCCCGGAGCGCAATGACTGGCTGGTCTGCCACTACGATGCGCTGGACTCACAAAGCGCCCGGAGCTGGGTCGAGGAGACCGTGCGCGTATTCGGCGGCATCGATGCGCTGGTCAACAACGCCGGCATTCTCAGCCGCGCCTCGGTGCTGGAAGCGGACGGCGACGAATTCGATCGGGTCATGGCGGTCAACGCCAAGGCGCCGATGCTGCTGACGCAGCAGGCCTGGCCGCACCTGGTCGAGGCCGACCAGGGCAAGGTGGTGTCGATCGTGTCGCTGTCGGGAAAGCGGGTGCGCTCGCCGGGGTCGGGGCTCTACGCCATGAGCAAGTTCGCGGCGCAGGCGTTCATTCACGGGCTGCGCCACTGCAGCGCTGAGACCCGCGTGCGCGCCACCGCGATCTGCCCGGGCTTCGTCGCCACCGACATGGCCGCTGGCGCCAATGTCGACGCCGAGGAGGTCACACAGCCCAATGACGTGGCACGTATCGTTCGCCTGCTGCTGGAACTGCCGCCGTCGGCCAGCGTTGCCGAAGTCCCGGTCAACTGGCGGATCGAGGATACGGTCTGAGCGCAGCCGCCCGGCCCCTGCCGCGATTCTTCGATTTCGGTCCGGGCGGCTCGACCATAAAATAAATGCATGTCGTCGATAAGAGAAAGCCTCTACCGGCAGGCGATGCCGCGTTTCATGCTGTGGGCACCCATCCCCTGGCTCAGCGAAACGAGGTTCGAAGACATGTCAGCACAGAACGGTTTCGACATCATCGATCACCCGCCGGCGCTCCGGCTGCGAGGCGACGGTGAAACCCACGAACTCAGCCCGCTCTGGCTGAGAGAGCGCACCCAGGCTCCCGATCAGCTGGAACCCATGACGCAACAGCGTCTGTTCGATTCCCATGCGATTGACGTCGACCTGGCCATTACCTCGCTGACGGCGAAGGGAGAGGACCAGGTGGAAGTTGTCTTCAGCGACGGACACCAGGAAGTCTTCGATCTCGACATGCTGCGGGAAGCGGCCCTGGACGAGAGCCCGTTCCCTGAAGCGACGCCGTGGGACTCGACGCTGGATCAAACGCTGGTGCGTCACGACTGGGAAGCGGTGATCGAAGACGATGCCGCTTTTCGCCGTTCGCTGGATGCCTACCTGCGCTACGGTTACCTCATCCTTCGCAACGTGCCGACCGACCCCGAGCGCATTCTCGAGGTGGGCGCCAAGTACGGCTACGTGAAGGAGACCAATTTCGGCCGCTACTTCGAGGTCTACTCGCGTCCCAGCGGCAACGATCTGGCCTATCGCAGCGTGGCGTTGGGGCCGCATACCGATAATCCCTACCGCAATCCGGTACCCGGGATCCAGCTGCTGCACTGCCTGGTCAATGAAACCAGCGGCGGGTTGTCCACGCTCGTCGACAGCCTGAGGGGGCTGGAACAGTTGAAGCGCGAGATGCCGGAGGGCTATGAACTGCTCAAGCAGACGCCGGTACGCTTTCGGTTCGTCGATGCCGGTACGGAACTCGTGACTCATCGCAGCATGATTCAGACCGATGCCGAAGGCCGGCCAACCGGCGTTCACTACAGCCCACGCCTGGATAAATTGCCGCTGCTGAACGATGCGAGTACACGTCTTTTCCATCTTGCCAGGCAGCGCCTGGGGGCGCTTTTCACGGACCCAAGCTACGAGATCCGCTTTGCGCTGGCTGCCGGGGAACTAATGCTGTTCGACAACAGCCGCGTGCTGCACGGCAGGACCAGCTACGACACCAATGAAGGCTTCCGCCATCTGCAGGGCTGTTACCTCGATATCGACGGGCCGCGCGAACGTTATGCCAGCGTGGCGAAACTGCGCCAGACCGAAGAGGAGATCGCCTGAATGCAACAAGTCTCGTTTCGTCAGATGAAGGACGGCACTCGCGAAGAGTACGTTTTTCTCGAGAAACTCGAAGCGCAATTCAATGAAGGACTGGTCGACCGACTGCTCGCCGCGCTACGCAATCTGGACAACACGCTGAGCGGATACCAGGTTTCTCGTCTGACGCACTCGCTACAGTCCGCCGCGAGAGCGCAGGCCGACGGCGCCGACGACGATCTCATCGTTGGCGCCCTGCTCCATGATCTGGGCGATGAACTGGCGCCCTACAATCACTCGCAGCTCGCCGCGTCCATCATCCGTCCCTACGTGCGCGGTGAGGTGACCTGGATCATTCACCACCACGGCCTGTTCCAGCAGGTCTACTACGCCCATTTCTACGGCGAAGACCCGAACGAACGGGACCGCTTCATCGATCATCCCTGGTATCAGAGCTGCGTCGACTTCTGCGAGCGCTATGACCAGGCATCCTTCGATCCGGATTATCCGACGCCGCCGCTCGAACACTTCGAGCCGCTTCTACGCCGGGTGTTTGCAAGACGCCCCTTCGACCCTGACGTGATCGGCGAAGAGCAGCCCCTGGCTCTAATGACAGGCGCCTGATGACCGGCGCCTGACGGCGGCGGCCCCTTCGGTTTCGGCGCAGGATTCACTCCGTGGTGTTCTGAAGTGCGTTAATCAGCCAGGCCTTTACCGGCTGCGTCACGGCATTGGCGGAGTACTTGAGCTCCATCCAGTAGCCGTGATCCTCCCGCGTCACGGCAGGCCCGAGGACAACCAGCTGCCCTCGGGCGAGATGCTTCTCGACCACGAACTCCCATCCGAGCGCCACGCCGCTGCCCTCCAGCGCCGCATTCAGGACCAGCGGATAGTTGCGATAGGCAAAGAAGTCTTCATCCATCGGCATCTCGATCCCCACAGCCCGGGCCCACTGCGCCCAGTCGAGCCAGCGCGGGTCCCTGGCGTCCTGATGCAGAAGCGCCAATCGGGCAAGGTCGTCGATGGACTGAATCCGCTCGACACCGCAGCGCGCAGCGTAGGCGGGCGAGCAGACGGGAAAGACCTTCTCGCCGGCTACCCGTACCGCGTCGTCGTTGACCGGCCTGCGGCCGAACCGGATGGCGATATCCGCCGACTGCATCTCGGCATCGTCGTCGCGGTCGATCGGCAGAACGCTGAAGCGAAACTCGGGAAAGGCCGCTTTCAATGCCGGCATCCGGGGCAGCAGACACAGATGGGTGAAGCCGGCTCCGGCGGCGATGGAGACCGACGGTCGCATCTTCTGGCCCGCACGTCGGGCATGGCGACAGGCGTCATCGATGATTTGCAGGCCCTGCGCGACCGACTTGTAGAAGTCGTCACCCTGTCGGGTTGGCATCAGACGCCCGCCCCGCCGATCGAACAGCGATACGCCAAGCGAGTCTTCGAGCGCGCGGATACGCTGCGAGACGACCGGCTGCGAGAGCCCCATCTCCTCCGCGGCCGCCGTCATCGAACCGAGGCGGACCGTCGATTCGAAGACGCTCAGTGCCGGCAGCGAAGGCCACTTCTTCTTCATGTCCCGTCCATCCTCCTGCTCCAGCTCCAGCTCGCATTCGCCAGGCCCCGCCGGAACCGGCGCAAGGCGATGACCGCGCCCGATGGATAGCACGGCATCGCGATCCGGTACAGCGGTTGCTCCACCTTGGACTTCCTCCGCCGGAAGCCGTCAGACGTCGAACAGCCCTTTCAACGTGTGGGGCTGGCTACGCAGGTACTGCTTCGGAGCGTGGACGCTGGCACCCAGCTTGGCGGCGGCGTGCCACGGCCAGCGCGGATCAAAGAGCATGCCGCGGGCCAGCGCGACGGCATCCGCTTCACCGCTGAACACGATGCCTTCGGCCTGCTCCGGCTCGGTGATCAGACCGACGGCGATGACCGGCATGGCGACCTCCTGCTTGATGCGCCGCGCGAACGGCACCTGATAGCTGGGACCGACATCGAGCGCCTGGCGCGGATCTAGACCGCCACCGGAGCAATCGATGAAGCTGCAGCCGCGGGCGTCCAGCGCCTTGGCCAATTCCACGCTCTGCGCCAGATCCCAGCCGCCCTCGACCCAGTCACTGCCGGAGATACGAATACCCACCGGCTTCTGCTGCGGGAAGACCTCGCGGACGGCGTCGAAGATTTCCAGCACGATCCGCATACGGTTTTCGAGGCTGCCACCGTACTGGTCATCGCGCTGGTTGGAGAGCGGCGACAGAAATTCATGCAGCAGATAACCATGGGCCGCATGGAGCTCGATCAGATCGAAACCCAGCCGATCGGCACGCTTGGCCGAGGTCACGAAGCCGTCCTTGAGCGCTTCGATATCGTCGAGGCTCATCGCTTTCGGCGGACGCTGATCGTCCTGATACGCGACCTCGGAGGGCGCCACGGTCTGCCAGCCGCCCTGCTCGAGCGACAGCTGCGTGCCACCTTCCCACGGCGCCTGACAGGAGGCCTTGCGCCCGGCGTGCCCGAGCTGGATACCGACCGGCATCGGCGAGTGACCACGCACGGACTCGAGCATGCGCGCCATCGCCTTCTCGTTATCGTCCGAATAGAGGCCCACGTCGCCTGGGGTGATGCGCCCTTCCGGGGCGACAGAGGAGGCTTCGACGATCAGCAGTCCGGCACCGGAGAGCGCCAGGTTGCCGAGATGGATCGTATGCCAGTCAGTCATGTTGCCGTGCACGTCGGCGGAATACTGGCACATCGGTGAAATGACGATGCGATTGGCCAGTTCGAGCTCGGCGAGCTTGAGCGGCGCAAACAGCTTGGGAGATGCCATGGACAATGTTTCCTGAAATGAATGATGGCAAAAATGTAGCTGGCTAATTATTGCATTGCAATTGCAGAACATGACTCTCGAATGAATGGAGGAGCAAGCTCGCGCGGCAATGGGCAATTCAAGATGGCGACAAGAGAGCGATGACAGTGACGACGTCGTCAAAAAGTCTTAAGTCATCTATGGCGATTCTCCTACAAACATCCGGTAGATACCGCGTTATCCTACCGAATGGCATCATGTAGGGTCATCGCTAGCCGATTGCCCGGCCACACGAAAACCTGAGTCCCGTCATCAGGAAGAGAACATGCTCAACGACCTTCTCGACACCTTCGATATCGGGCTGTCGCAGTCCCAGCGGCTGCTGACGCTGGAGATCGCCGGGGCTTCGTTGCTGCCCCATCGGCTGGTGGGCGAGGAGCGCGTCAGCGAGCCGTTCACCTACACCCTCGACTGCATCTCCCAGCAGGGCGACATCGAGCTCAAGACGCTGATGGCGCAGCCGGCCCGGCTCTCGATCCTGCAGGCCGACGGCAGCTACCGCCCGCTGCACGGGCTGGTCAGCGAGGCCGCATTGCTGGGCGAGGATGGCGGCGTCACCTATTACCAGCTCACCCTGGTGCCGTGGCTGGCGATGCTGAAGCTCGGTCGCGACAGCCGGATCTTCCAGGATCGCAGCGTCGCCGATGTCCTCACCGACGTGTTCGACGGCCATGAACTGGCCAAGGGCCGCTACCGCTTCGACCTGCGTCGCGACTATCCCGCCCGCAGCTACTGCGTGCAGTATCGAGAGAGCGACTTCAACTTCGTCAGTCGGCTCTGCGAGGAAGAAGGTCTCTTTTACTATGCAGAGTTTGCGGGCGACGACG
>NZ_MSDO01000080.1 GCF_001937195.1 Salinicola socius
ACAGATCCTGGTAGCGCTGGGTCAGTTCGCCCTGGATACCGTCGTTCTGGGTTTCGGCTTCGGCCATCAGGTCATCGCTGAGGCCCTGACCATCGAAGTCGGCCACGACATCATCGCCCGAGGGGGCGCCATCCTGATTGGTGAAGGTGTCGACGAGGTTATTGAAGCCATCGTTGATGGCCTTGCGAACGCTACCTATGGCATCGAGTACGGCACCTAGACCGTCGCCGTCATCGTTACCGCTGTCACTGTCGCCGCCAGAACTGCCACCGTCAGAGCCGCTATCGCCACCGGTCGAGCCACCTGACCCACTACCACCCCCCGATGAGCCGCCACCGCCAGAGCCACCGCTGCCGGTATCAGAACCGCTATCGGTGCCGCCGCCAGAACTCCCGCCATCACTGCCGCCAGAGTTGCCACCGTTATCGGAGTCATCGATGACCTGCCCGTTTTGGTCGATATGGATCGTGTTAATGTCAGAGGACTGTCCTGTATAGCAGTAGGTATTAGAACCGGAGGTATAGGAGCCTTTAGAACAACTGGAAGGGTCGCTGGTTAATTGAAAGGGTGAGTCTGAGATAGTCGGTGCGTCGGAGTCGGGATTG
>NZ_MSDO01000081.1 GCF_001937195.1 Salinicola socius
AGCAGATCATCTCTGCCGGCTGCGCGGCCCACGCGATGCTCTACGCCGCGTTCGCCCAGGGCCTCGGTGCCATGTGGCGCACGGGGACCTACGCGCATGACAGGACCGTCTGGCGAGGTCTTGGGCTTGGCGAGCAGGAAGAACTGATCGGCTATCTCTATCTGGGCCAGCCCGGCGGGCGCTACCCCGATGCCCCGGCGCGCAACCCGGCGGACTTCGTAGAACGATGGAGCTAGCGCGGCGCCCCAGTCCTGGACGATGAACGTAAAAGGTCGCCGGGAAAGGAAAAACGGCTTGCGATCACGGGCTTAGCTCGATACTATGTGCGCCGTTCTGAACGCACCGGCACAGCCGTTACGAGAAGAGCGAAAATGCGGAGGGGTGTCCGAGTGGTCGAAGGAGCACGCCTGGAAAGTGTGTAAGTCGCAAGGCTTCGAGGGTTCGAATCCCTCCCCCTCCGCCACCGAATTGAAAAGAACCGGCTCTCAGCAGCCGGTTTTTTCATGCCTGGAATGAGGCATTGGTG
>NZ_MSDO01000082.1 GCF_001937195.1 Salinicola socius
TTGGGTGTCAGCGACGGCCACCGGCGCATCGTTAGTCCCCGTGACGGTGATCGTCACCGTCTTGGGTTCGCTGACGCCGCCGTCGTTATCGGTGGCGGTATAGCTGAAGGTGACGTCGCGGTTTTCGCCGGCGGCGAGACCGTCGAAGTCGGTGCCCGGCGTGAAGCTGTAGCTGCCGTCGGCATTGAACGTCAATGAACCATTGCCGGTGCCGACATCCGTCGCCAGGTCGTAACCGGCGATCGTCCCATCGACATCCGATGCCGCCGGGACCTGACCGGTCAGCAGCGTGTTCTCTTCCGTCGTGGCCGTGCCTGCCTGAGCGACCGGCGCATCGTTGGTGCCGGTCACCGTTACGGTCAGCGTCGAGGTGGCGGTGCCGCCCTGACCATCGCTGACGGTATAGCTAACTTGGGTGGTGTCGGTCTGACCCGCGGCCAGGCGATCGAACGCCGTGCCAGGATTGAAGCTGTAGGAGCCATCCGCGTTCAGCGTGAAGGTGCCGCCATTGGAGCCGGTGATGGCCTGACCCACGCTACCTGTTACGCCATTGACTGCACTGACGCTCAGCGTGCCGCCGTCGACATCGCTGTCGTTGGCAAGCACGCCCTGGG
>NZ_MSDO01000083.1 GCF_001937195.1 Salinicola socius
TCAAGAAAAGCAGAAAGAACAGTGCGGATTTAGCAACCGATGTCAGCATGTTGGGCTCCAGATGCGAGGCGGAGGTGACAGGCGCCCATCGGCACGACCGTGAGCCCTTGGCGCTCGAGGTCGTGGCTGGTGGTGGGCCGGTTGTCGCCGTCCAGGAGTCGATAGGTTGTGAGGTCGCCCAGCTGGGCATACCCGGTGATCCGCGCCCGTCGGTAGGCCGTGAGGTCGACCGTCGGGGCGGGGGTGTCGGGCGTGGCCTCGGTGTCTGCTGTGCTGTTGCGGGCATCGACTTGATCGATGACCAGCACGGACGTGGTGAGGACGATGCCCATCAGAAAAGAGACGGTAGCCAGGAAGGGGCGGTTGAACCGCTTCCAGTAGATTCGGGTCAGGCGCATGTGGAACCTCGCGTCGCGGGGTACGCGGAACACGCCGTGAGTGAGCCACGGCGGCAGCATGGAATAGCTCTGGTGGGGATAGGCGTCGGAGAACGCTTGTTTGGTGTCATAGGCCGGATAGAGGGAGCGGCCGGTGTAGGTCCAGCGTTCGACGACGAGGCTTTGCGGAGAATCGCCGTACTTGACGATGCCGAGGTGGACCTTGGGCATCGGCAGCTTGCCGCCGGCGAACATCGACCACAGCGAGCCGATGAACGGGATCGAGAGACGATCCAGGCGGCGGCAATAGACGACGTGTTCGGCAAGCGCCACGCGGGCCTGCTTATCCATGATCGAGAGATCCTGGATCAGGAAAATGATGTCCCAGCCGAGCTTCCGAGCGTGGAGAAACCAGTCGATGACCGCCTGGCGCGACTTGTCGGCCCAGGATCGGGAGTTGAACCAGGTACCGCATTCGTCGAGCACCAACAGGCCGTTCTTGTTCTCGTCGTAGCTCTCGTTACCCCTGCCGATCGCTTCCAGGTCGGCCAGCTGGGGCTTGTCCGGGATGCGATAAACGCGGGTGTTCCTGGCTTTCTCCCCGATCAGCTTGTTCAACCGGAGATCCAGGTTGGTAGCCACCGGGCAGCCGCGGTTGAGCTTGTCCTTGATCTTGCCCACCGCAACCAGGGTTTTGCCCGCGCCGAGCTTGCCGGTGACAACGTAGACGGCCATCAGATGCCTCCCAGGCCGAGAACGCGGTCCTTCACCTGGAGCGCGAAGACGGCAAACTTTGCCATCACCAGGGCAGCGACACAGTTGGAGAAGTTGCTCGGCAATATGCGGTTGAAGCCGTCGGCCAACAGCGGTGGGAGGGATACCGTCAGCCCATCGACCACGCCGGAAATCACGGCGGCCATGCCGGTGACGAGGCCGAGGAAGATCCCGACCTTGATTATGAACAGGCCGAATTTGACGACCTTGAGCCAGAAGAAGAACCGCAGCAGCAGCCCACCGAAGTGCTTGAAGAACTCACGCAGCAGCGGAATCAGGGCGGTGAAGAGCAGGCGGATAAGGGCTCCCATGATCAGGCCTCCCCGCCGTTGCGATACGACAGCGCCATCATGGTGATCTGGTACGCCGTGAAGAAGAACAGAATCCAGGAGAGCGCGGCCTTGATGAGATCGAAGACGCGACACTCAATGGTCAACGTATGGCCCTGGAACGAGAACGTGAGAGGGGTACAGCCGCCACCGGTGGGGATCGAGGGAAGCCAGGAGGTGGCGGTGTCCCTGACGCTGTTCAACGCCGAACCGAGGATGCTGGAGTCGGACTCGAACAGATCCTGGTAGCGCTGGGTCAGTTCGCCCTGGATACCGTCGTTCTGGGTTTCGGCTTCGGCCATCAGGTCATCGCTGAGGCCCTGACCATCGAAGTCGGCCACGACATCATCGCCCGAGGGGGCGCCATCCTGATTGGTGAAGGTGTCGACGAGGTTATTGAAGCCATCGTTGATGGCCTTGCGAACGCTACCTATGGCATCGAGTACGGCACCTAGACCGTCGCCGTCATCGTTACCGCTGTCACTGTCGCCGCCAGAACTGCCACCGTCAGAGCCGCTATCGCCACCGGTCGAGCCACCTGACCCACTACCACCCCCCG
>NZ_MSDO01000084.1 GCF_001937195.1 Salinicola socius
AGCAGACTAGCGCGGTAAATGGTGCTAATCGGGACGAAATACAAGTCCAGGGCCATAAAAATCGACTTTAGGCTACCTCGGCATCTCGCTGAAGCGTCGACAGGAAACGCCTGGCAGCGATAGATGACGTGCAGAATAGCAGGAGCAGTGTCAAAAAGAAGGGAGACAACCGGGGAAGAAATGGGGTGGATGATGGGGATCGAACCCACGACCACCGGAGCCACAATCCGGGGCTCTACCACTGAGCTACACCCACCATACCGATTTTGCATCGACCGGGACCACTACACTGGATGGAGAGTGGCGCGCCCAGCAGGACTCGAACCTGCAACCTACGGCTTAGAAGGCCGTTGCTCTATCCGATTGAGCTATAGGCGCATTCCAATACCGGCTGCATTTTCATCAACAGGAACGCGACGTCGTGGTCGGGGTAGAGGGATTCGAACCCCCGACATCCTGCTCCCAAAGCAGGCGCGCTACCAGACTGCGCTATACCCCGTAAGACGTCTGTCATGCCCGATGACTCTACGAGCCCTTCGATGCGC
>NZ_MSDO01000085.1 GCF_001937195.1 Salinicola socius
AGCGGCCAAGCCCGTCGCTTCCGAGTCCTCCGCTACCCAGCAAAAGGACGCCACCAGCGCCGAGGAAGTTGTCGAGGGCAGCGCCGAGAAAGATACCGTGGCACCGCATGAGAAGGCGGAACCGATGTCCACCGAGCCTGCACAGCCCCAGGTAGAGCCGACAACGGATGCGGAATCGGCGCAGCAGATGCCCACCACGCCTCTTCCCGAACAGGCAGAGACCCGCGGTGAGCAGGCGGCGGATGCGAAATCGGCGCAGCAGATGCCCACCACGCCTCTTCCTGAGCAGGCAGAGACCCGCGGTGAGCAGGCGGCGGATGCGACTCCCACCAGCGCTGAATCCAGCGACACTGCACCGGAACCCAAAGCGCCCGACGCCAGCGTTTCCGTGGCAGAGAGTGACGGCGAGCTACGTCGATCGCGTCGCCGCAGGGCCCACAACGACCCGCGTGAAAAGCGTCGGCTCGAGTCCG
>NZ_MSDO01000086.1 GCF_001937195.1 Salinicola socius
AGCGCTCACCGTCAACGCGGCCCAGGGCGTGCTGGCCAACGACAGCGATGTCGACGGCGGCACGCTGAGCGTCAGCGCAGTCAATGGCGTAACAGGTAGCGTGGGGCAGGCCATCACCGGCTCCAATGGCGGCACCTTCACGCTGAACGCGGATGGCTCCTACAGCTTCAATCCGGGCACGGCGTTCGATCGCCTGGCCGCGGGTCAGACCGACACCACTAAAGTCAGCTATACCGTCAGCGACGGCCAGGGCGGCACCGCCACCTCGACGCTGACCGTAACGGTGACTGGCACCAACGATGCGCCGGTGGCCGTCGCCGATACTCAGACCACCGGCGAGAACAGCGCTCTTAGCGGGCAGGTGCCGGCAGCGACCGATGTTGACGGCACCATCGCCGGTTATGACCTGGCGACGGATGTCGGCACCGGCAACGGTAGCCTGACGTTCAATGCCGACGGTTCCTACAGTTTCACGCCCGGCACCGACTTCGACACTCTGGCCGCCGGCGAAAGTCGCGACGTCACCTTCAGCTACACCGCT
>NZ_MSDO01000087.1 GCF_001937195.1 Salinicola socius
CCGTTCGACGAGCCGTTGCGAGATGAGTAGTCGTAGCTGATCGGCGTCTATGCCTCGTCGCCGATAGTAGTTGGCGATGTCGTCCCAGGCACCGCAGCGGGTCAGGCCGTTCATGGCTTGTTGGGTGGTGAAGCCCTGGCGTGCGTAGAGCGAGATGAGATTACCCACGACCAGGGCGACGTTCTTTTCGTTGCCGAGCCCAGGGGCCTTGCGGGCCCGTTTGTAGAGGAAGTGCGGTTCGTGATCGTAGAACCGGGCGTCTTCCTGGAGCAGTTGCCAGGCGCTGTCGATGAGGTTGCGGGAGTGGTCGAGGCGGTACTTGCCGAGAGCGGTCTGCCAGAGGCCGGTAAGGTGGGGCACGGTGTCGATGAAGCGCTTGAAGCCGTGTTCCATGTCCAGGCATTCGCCGGTGTCGACGTTGCAGGGGACGCCCTGGGCAAACTCCCGCAGCACGGATTGATGGAACCGCATCTCGATACGCCACACGTCGCGGTCGGGGTCGTAGTCGGAGACGGTGGGGTCGTCGCTGGAGGCGGTGTTCCAGATGCTTTCCCAGAAGTGGATCTTGTCGCGGGCGTGGGCTTCCTTGGTCTTGTTGTAGATGCAGCACTGGAGCGCACTGGCGGTACCGAACATGAAGGTTTCGGCGTTGCCGTAGGTGGTGGCGATGGTGCCGTGGTTGAAGGTGAAGTCCCCGATGCCGTCGATCTTGGTGACCTTTTTGGAGCGGGTGACGAAGCGGTCCATGAAATCTTTCGGGGGCTTCCAGCCCTGGACGTCCAGGGCGAGGTGAACGGCACAGCCCATGGGCTCGACGTGGGCCATCAGTTCCTTGGCGATGCTATCCAGGTAGGTCTGGATATCGGCGGTACTGCGCTCGTGGATGAAGTGGGGCGATAGCTCGATCTTGAGGTGGGTGCCGATGTCTTCGGCCTTGGTGTGCCGGGCGTAGAACAGGACGATGACGCCAAGCTCGTTGTTCTGGAGCCGGTAGCGGAAGCCGCTGTTGGTGTTGCCGGCGCCGACGATCCAGGTGGTACCGAACAGTTCGATGGTGGCGCCACGTCCTTCGCGATACGTCTCGATGATCTGATCGAACAGGTGCATGCACGGCTTGCCGGCGTAAAGCTGAC
>NZ_MSDO01000088.1 GCF_001937195.1 Salinicola socius
AGGCGCGTACCGGGCTGGATTTCTTTCCTCGACTGGCCGATCCCGTCGAGCGCCGGCTGGAAGGGCGCGTGGAGACGAACGGTTGGGGGCTGGAAGCGATCTCGACGCGGCCGGGGCGCTATCAGTGATCTCTGGCGTATCGAGCGGGCGCTGGTCGGCAGGAGTCTATCCGCGCAAACGGCGAGAAGGGTGCCGGGAGAGGCGCTCATGGCAGGAGCTGATACGGGATCGGGATGATGAAGAGGATGACGCCGGAAAAAGAGAAACCGTGCGCAAAGAGATCTTGCGAAGAATAGATCGTTGGGCAGTAACCGGCGTTGTGTCAGACAGTCGGTGCTTGTTCGATCGAAATGTTCTGCAGTACATGACACATGGTGCCCAGGAGAGGACTTGAACCTCCACGTCCATAAGGACACTAGCACCTGAAGCTAGCGCGTCTACCAATTCCGCCACCTGGGCGTGTCATGATGCTGAACTTGCTTGGCGACCTGAAGCAGGTCTGGATTGGTGCCCGGAAGAGGACTTGAACCTCCACGTCCATAAGGACAC